>NZ_BAAANL010000002.1:0-82540 GCF_039529775.1 Myceligenerans crystallogenes | reverse complement strand
GGCGACGGGCTCACGCTCGGCGACGGCGACGGGCTCGGCGACGGGCTCACGCTCGGCGACGGCGACGGGCTCGGCGACGGGCTCACGCTCGGCGACGGCGTCGGCGTCGGTGACGGGCTGACCCGCTCGGCGACCTCGAAGGTCTGGGCCGGATCGGTGAGATCCTCGTGCTCGGCGACGACCTCGTCGGCCAGGCCGAGCTCCTCGAAGACGACCAGCGACTGACCCGCGTACGCGGCGACGTCGTCGGCCACGAGAGTGAACGTGACCTCGACCGTGCCGGAGGACTCGGCCGGCGTGAACGTCCTGCTCGCGACGATGCCGGTGCTCGTGCCCCCGGACGTCATGACGGTGCCCGAGAGCACGTACTCGGTCCCGGCGGTCAGGCCCGCGTACGAGACCGTGTCCACGAGGTCACCACCGGTCAGCGGCATGACCTTGTCGTCGGTGCCGGCCACCGCGACGCTGGTCGCGATCTCCGGAACGAGCGGGAGCTCCGCGACGGTGAACGTCTGCGCCGGGTCGGTCAGGTCCTCGTGGTCGGCGACGAGCTCGCCGCCGAGCGTCAGCTCCTCGAACACCACCAGCGCATCGCCCGCGTGCGCGGCGGCGTCGTCGGCCGTGAACGTGAAGACCACGTCCACGGTGCCGGACGACGCCTCGGGCGTGAACGTGGTGCCGGCCGTGACGCCCGTGCTCGTCCCGTCGCCCGCCATCACGGTGCCGGACACGACGTACTCCGCGCCGGCGGTCAGGCCGGAGTAGGAGACCGTGTCGGTGACCGTGCCGCCGGTCGCGGGCAGGACGTCGTCCGGTGATCCGGCGACCGCCACGCTCGTCGTGATCGACGGCGCGGGCCCGGCCAGATCGCAGAGCAGCTCCCCGCCGAAGGTGTGGTGGTGGATCTCGCCGCCGCCGCTCGTGGTGACGCCGGAGGCCAGCCACTGGCCGTTCGTCGTGATGCCGGACGAGAAGTTGATGTCGGCCTCCGGCGCCCAGAGCGCACCCATCTCCAGGCCGTCGACGGTGACCGGACCGGTGACCTCCGACAGGTCGAGCAGGATGAAGCGCGCGTAGTCCTGCTCGGCGGAGCTCGCGGACGACCAGCCCTCGAAGTTGACCCGGCTGATCGTGGTGGTGCCCGCCGGGACGCGGATGACCAGCGGCGCCTCGGCCGTGGGCACGTAGCCGCCGGCCCGGTCCATCTTGATCGTGGCGCCCGCGACGTCGGCGTAGTCGATGACGTTCGGCATCGTCGTGGAGAAACCCTCGGCGTAGACGAGGCCGCCCTCGGCGGTGATCGTCACCGCGTTCGAGAGCTGCGGGTTGCCGTACATGGACGACAGGCAGGCGTTCGTCTGCGCGACCTGCGCCTCGAGGTCCGGGAGGTACGCGGCGACCGAGCTCTGTGCCGTCTGGATGTCGGACATCGTGAAGGTGTCGTACGGCAGGGGCTTGAGGTCGAGGAACCCGCCCGAGGTGTTGGTGACCCGCGGGAAGTCGCCGCCCGCGTTGTTCCCCACGCCGCCGCCGCGGACCTGCGCCGTGAACCCCGTGGTGTCGGTGAGCTTCGCGATCGCGTTCGCCTCGGGGCTCGACGAGCTGATCGTCCCCGAGTCGTCGCGGTTGGCGAGGTCGAACGAGCCGGTGCCGGTGAAACTCCCGGCGAGAATGCGCACCGGGTCGCCGTCGATCACGGGCACCGTGTAATCGGCCATCCCGGCCGCCTGGTGAATCACCGGATAGCCATTGACATTGTCCGACGAAAGGGTGCCGAAGACCGCGACGGACCCTTCCAGCTCACCGTTCGCCAGGTGCGCGTCACCGGTCGAGACGATCGTGAACCCGGCGTTCGCGTCGAACGGGTTGTAGGTGGTGATCGCGGCCTGCGCGGGCGCGATCCCCGACATGGCAACCAGCCCCAGCGTCCCGGCGATCGCCGCGCCCCGGGCGCGACGAATAAGGCGATGTGTCCTCACGGTGCCCCCTGCTCGTGAATGGATGCTCCAGCGGCTCAGCGCGCCGGAACATCTCCGTCAAGGGACCGTAACCCCGTTTGAGATCCTTCGAAACAGGAAAACGTGCGAGTGGTACAAATGAGAGCACGAAGCGGAAATGAGCGGCAATAGCCGATCACCGAGACCGAGCGTGCCGTCGATCTCGACGCCGCGTCGACCTGGATCCCGGAGTGCCGTCAGGCGAGGCGTGGCCCCCGATCGGCGGAGGGGTGGGAGGTAGTGTGCCGCAGCATGACAGCGAACCTGGACGCCGCGTTCGGACTTCGTGGCCAACCAGCTGACGTGGTGGCGCGAGCCGTCTCGACCGCACTCGGAATGACGCTGCGACAGCGCGACAGCTCGTACATCGGGCTGTACTGGAGTGCCGATGCCGACGGGCGACATGTCCAGGTCACGGATGCGACGGACCCCGACGGGGAGTACTTCCTGGACGAGCTGTTCGGTTTCGACGTCGCCGTCCGGCTCTACGGCCCGTTCCCGCGCACGGTGCCCGACGACGTGAGCGCGGCGCTGCCGGCCGCGCGGATGCTCCTCTGCGAGTGGACCGAGGAGTCACCCCGCGGCTAACCGGCGATCAGGCCCGCAGGAGGATGTGCCTCACGATGCCGGAGAACTCTGCCTCTGGCGTGACCGAACAGCGGGGCCGTCCGTGCCGCCAGCAGGCCGTCGGCCGAAGTGGCCGCACCCCGCTGCTCGGGTGATCGCGTCCCTTGTGGTCCTGCGGCATCGTCAGACGGTCGATCACGCTCAGGGTGCCGGGCCCATCGGGCGCGGCAGGGGTTTTGGCGGTGCGGCTTCTGCAGGAACGACGAAACCGCCGTGACCACCAGGTCACGACGGTTTCAGATGTGTCCGAGAGGGGACTTGAACCCCTACGCCCTAATACGGGCACTAGCACCTCAAGCTAGCGCGTCTACCAATTCCGCCACCCGGACAGGGTGCCGCCCCGTGCCTTGTGGCTCCGAGCCGGTGCGTGGAAAAACATAGCACGAAGCGAGCCCCGATCTCGCATCGATAAGGATGTGACCTGCGCCGCTCGCACCATGGCCGCCGCGCCCCTCAACCCTGCTCCCTGCTCCCTGCTCCCTGCTCCCTGCTCCCTGCTCCCACACTGCCGACACAACGCCGCTGCAGTCGGCCCGAAGTCGATCGAGGTCGGTCGGAAGTCGAGAAGTCGGCCGCCCGGGCGGCCGACCGCACGGACAACAAACCGACCGCTCGACAAACTGCCGACCGCATCCCAGCCGGCAGCCCCTCGCCATGCGAGCGTCTCCGTCGCGGATGACGATGGACGGGTGCCACGGGTCGTGCACACGGCCCGCAAGACGCGAGAGAGGACCCCGCCATGTCCCCGAAGCTGCCCCGCTACACCGTCCCGTCCCTCACGCCCGAGCAGGGTGCCGAGGTCGCGGGGATCCTGCAGGAGCGGCTGCACGCGCTCAACGACCTGCACCTGACGCTGAAGCACGTGCACTGGAACGTCGTCGGGCCGCACTTCATCGGCGTGCACGAGATGCTGGACCCGCAGGTCGACGCCGTGCGGCAGATGGTCGACCAGATCGCGGAGCGCATCGCGACCCTGGGATCCGTCCCGATCGGCACGCCCGGCGCCCTGGTGGCCGCCCGCACCTGGGAGGACTACGAGCTCGGGCGCGCCCCCGCGATCAAGCACCTGGGGGCGCTGGACGACATCTACGACTCGGTCGTCCGGTTCCACCGCGAGGCCGCCGACAAGACCGCGGGCCTCGACGACGTGACGAACGATCTGCTCATCGGCCATCTGCACGAGCTGGAGCAGTTCCAGTGGTTCGTGCGCGCCCATCTGGAGTCGGCCACGGGAGCGCTCACGGACTGAGGGTCCGGCGCCAGAGTCCACCGCACCGGCCGCGTGATCCGCCGGGCCGGGGCGGATCACGCGGCGGCCGCCAGCCCTGCCCGGGGGGGTCTCGCGGAGGCCGCCAGCCCTGTCCGGAGCGGATCACGCGGAAGCCGTCAGCCCCGCCCGCGCCGCGGCCGCCTGGTCAGCAGCGGGTCGCGCCCGCGCGGCCGCTCCACGGGGTGGATCGTGCCGAGCGCCCGGTTCAGCGCCGCCGGCGTCGCGCCCGGCTTCTCGCCGGTCCGGAGCGCGTGGTTCACCTGCTCCGCGGCCACGTGCAGCGGCACGCCCACCGAGCGGGCGGCGTCGTGCAGCACCTGCTCGGCGGCGTCGTCGTCGATCCCGCGGACCACCGCGACCACCCCCTTCGCCTGCTCGACGACCGCCCGCGAGACAAACGCCTGCGACACCACCCAGGCGGCACGGCGCTCGAGGGCCTGCTTCTGGACCGGCGTGATGTCGACGACGTACCCGACCACCTCCGGGCCGCCCGCCGGGACGCCCCGCCGCCCCTGACCGACCACGATGAGCGACCGGGTGGTGCCGTCCTTGCGCACGATGCGGTGCCCGCAGGCGAAGGAACGCCCGGCGCGCAGCGCCTCGCCGACGGCGCGGACGGTGCGCACGCGGTCGTCGGGATGCTTGCGCGAGCGGAGCACCTGCAGGCCCGGCTCCACCTCGCGCCGGTCCCAGCCGTGCATGGCGTAGAGCTCGTCGGACCACCACCAGTGGCCGGAGGAGAGCTCGACGCGGTAGCGGCCGACGAGCAGGCTGGTGCCGACGCCGAGCGCGTCGGTCAGGTCGGCCAGGGACAGCGGCGGGTGCGTGCCGTGCGGGTCACCGTTCACGGGTGCCTCGGGCGACTGCCGGACAGAGATGGACATGCGAACCTCCCAGATCCGTCGTGGACCTGGAGCCGCTTCCTGACTCCGTGGCGTCCCAGTATAGGGCACCGGGTGAAAAATGGACACCCTACCGGGCCATCAAACTGCTCGCGGGGCGCCCCCTGCCGGGCCCGCTACCGCGAATCGGTCAGACCTCGCCCCGCAGCTCCTGACGCTCCGCCCGGCTCGGGTCCTCGAGGAACGCGTCGATCGCCTCGGGAGTCGGGAACACCGTGTTCCCGGGCTGCGAGACCAGGCTCACCAGCACCCCGGCGAGATCCCGCACGGCGATGTTCGAGCGGTTCGACGCCTCCCGCAGCAGCGCGAAGGCCTCCAGCTCCTCGACGCCGTGGACGACCATCAGCACGCCCTTGGCCTGCTCGATCACCGCCCGCCGTTCCGCCGACGCCTGGATCGACGCCGTCGCGTCCCGTTCGGCGGCCTTGCGGTGCGAGTCGGTCACGTCGATGAAGTAGCCCACCAGCTCCGTCACCTGGCCGGTGTCCGGGTCGCGCCGCCCCTGACCCGTGACGGCGAGGGTGCGCGTCCGCCCCCGGGCGTCGCGGATGCGGTGCACCGAGCTGAACGTCTGGCCGGTCTCCGCGGCCCGCCGGAGCACGCCGTCGAACCGCGCCCGGTCCTCAGGATGCTTGTGGGAGAGCATGAGCGGCGTCGTCGGCACGATCTCGCCGGGTGCGAACCCGTGCATCAGGTAGACCTCGTCCGACCAGGCCCATTGACCCGTGGCGAGATCGAGGCGGTACCGGCCGACCGGCGGCCTCGTCCCGCCGTCGAGCACCGCCTCCACCTCGCCCTCGAGCAGGTCCTGGACCTCACCGGCACGGGCCCGCGCCTCCGCGGCCTCCCCGGCCTCCCCGTCGACGGCAGGACCGCCCGTGGTCTGCGCTGAGGTCACGATTGCCTCCTGGGGTGAAAAGCTCCGATGGTCCGATCGCTGGCCCGAAGATTACGGCACCCACCTTGCGACGAGCGTATCCGAGCCCGGCGTGCCCTCCGCGTCCGCGACGACGACGCACCGGGAGTTCCGGCGACCGCACCGGCCGCCGGAACCGCCCGCTGACCCAACGGGCTGCGTCAGCCGGCTACGTCAACCGACCGCGCAAGCCGCCGGATCAGAATCGCGCGCCCACGTCCGCGCCGTCGGCCGGTCGCAGGAACGCCGACGACGGGATGGCGCCGCCGGAGGTCCGTGCGCCGGTGATCGCGGACCGGTCGGTCGAGACTAGGTCCCACGTCCCGCCGAGGTCCCACGAGTTGCCGCTGCCACCCGAACCCGCGCCGAGCGCGACGGGGGTCTCGTTCGCCACGGCGAGGTTCCGGGTCAGCGTGCTGGTGGAATCGGCGAGGTCGAAACCCGTGCGGCCGTTGCGCCACGCCGTGCCGCGCTCCACGAGCAGCGAGCCCGGGTTCCCGTTGTCGGTGAAACCGTGCGCCGAGTTGTCCCAGGCCATGGAGTTGCGCGTGACGTGGTCCGCCGCGGGGTCGGGGTCGCCGCCGCCCAGCTTGAACCCGTTGCCGTCGCCGGTGTAGCCGGGGATGTCCCAGCGGTTGTAGCCGTTGCCCCACGCCAGGCTCGACTCGGTCAGCACGGGCGAGGTGAACTCCCAGAGGTCGAGGCCGTCGTCGGAGTTGTTCCAGAGCCGCGCGCCGCGGATCACGTTGCCCGCGCCGGACCCCTCCTTGATCGCGACGCCGTCCGCGCTCTCGCCGTTCTTGCGCGGGTCCCGGTTGCCCGAGGAGTCCAGGTCCAGGATCTGGTTGCCGCTCGACGCGCCCTGCAGGTGCAGGCCGCTCTCGTAGTTGTCGCGGGTGACGAGCCGGTCGTAGACGCCGTGGTTCGTGTCCACGCCGAAGACGCCGTACGGCCCGTGGACGATCTCCAGCCCGGCCACGCGCCAGTGGTCGCCCTCGACGTGCACCGCGCCGCGCGCGGCACGCGGGATGCTGCTGCCGACGGCGCCCGGCGTGTACGGCATGTTCTCGCCGTCGATCACGACGCGCTCGCCCGCGTAGGCGGTCAGGGTGTACGGCCGGCCGGCGGTGCCGTCCTTGACGAGCTGGATGTTGCCGGCGGGCGCGTACGTGCCGCCGCGCACGTGGATCGTCGTGCCCGGCGTGGCCCGGTCGACGGCGGCCTGGATCGTGCGCAGCGGGGCCGCGAGGGTGCCGGCGGCCGCGTCGTCGCCGGTCGTGGCGACGTAGAGGGCCGACGACGCCGCCTCGGTGGTGGTCACCTCGAGGTGGTCGACGTTCGGGAGCCCGGCCGACGTCGTCGGGCTGAGGCGGATCACGTTCGCGCCCGCGACCACGGGGACGGTCGCCGTGGCCGGCGTCCATCCGGTCCACGTGCCGGTGCCCGCGAACGCGAGCGACGTGACGCGGGCGCCGTTGACGAGCAGGTCCGCGGGACGGCCCGCGGTGCCGCCGTTCGCGTACCGGACCGTGATCGTCGCGGTCCCCGCGGCGGGCGCGGAGACGGAGAACCGGGCGGCGGAGCCGACGGCGTTCGCGGCGTTGCAGAAGCCGGTGCCGGTGTAGCCGGCGTGGTTCGCGTCGATGGTGCCCGCGCAGGTGGCCGGGGCGGTCTCGGCCTCGTGGCGGACGGTCGCGGCGGTGGCGCCGGGTGGTACGAGCGCCACCATGCCGGCGGCGAGAGCGGCGCAGAGCAGGGCGGATCGGATCTTCATCAGGGTCTCCGGAGGACGTGGGGCCGGCTGGGCGACAGTGCACAGGGCGCGCGTCGCCGCCCGGCGCGAGAGAGCCCGCGCCGGACGGAAAGCGTTATCCAACGGTCGAGAGACTAGCGAGGCCCGAAATGCGGCGTCAAGAGCCCGTCGGCCGGTCCCGCACCCGCCGCCTCACCGCGACAGCGCCCGGTAGGACCGCACGGCCAGCGGCAGGAACACCGCGACCAGCACCGCGGGCCACAGGACCGCCAGGAGCACGGCGTGGTCGGCGAGCACCCCGCCCGAGATCCCCGACGGGTTCCCGAAGAGCTCGCGGCACGCGGCCGCCGTGGCGGACAGCGGGTTCCACTGCGCGACGAACCCGAGCCAGGCCGGCATGGACTCCGGCGCGACGAACGCGTTCGACAGGAACCCGACGGGCCACACCAGCACCTGGACGGCGGTCACGCCGCCCTCGCCGCGGAACGCGAGCCCGAGGAACACCCCCACCACCAGCATCGCGAACCGGAACCACAGCAGCAGCCCGACGGCGAGCAGCGCCCCGGCGATCCCGCCCGTCGCCCGCCAGCCGATGAGCAGGCCGCCGGCCAGCAGCACCGCCAGTTCCACGGCGGAGTTCAGCAGGTCCGCGCCGGCCCGCCCGAGCGGCACGGCCGCGGCGCTGATCGGCAGGGACCGGAACCTGTCGGTGACACCCTTCCTGGAGTCGTTCGCGACGGCGGTCATCGTCGCCTCGATGCCGAACATCATCGACAGCGCGAACACGCCGGGCAGCAGGTACGGCAGGTAGTCCCCGCCGCCGGGGAGCGCGATCGACCCGCCGAGCAGGTAGCCGAACATCAGCACGAGCATGACCGAGAACAGGATCCCGAAGATCGGGCCCCACGGTTCGCGCTGCCAGTGCCTGAGGTCGCGCAGGGTGATGATCCAGCCCTCGCGCAGGGTCGCGGCGATCGCCGTCATCGGAGTCCTCCCGTGGTCGGTGCGGCCGGCGCCGGGCCGGCCGGCGCGGGGTCCGCGGCCTCCGGCTGCGCCCCGGTGAGGTGCAGGAACACCTCGTCCAGCGTCGGCCGGCGCAGGACGAGGTCGTCGACGACGACGCCGGTGCCGTCGAACGCGTCCAGCGCGTGCACGACGGCGGTGATCGCGGCCGCGCCGCCGTCCGGACCCGCCTCGACGACGACCTGCCGCAGCCCCGGGTCCGCGGCGCCGCCGAGGCGCGCCGCGAGCCGGTCCAGGTCGACGCCCGGCGGCACGGTGACGATCACCCGGTCGCCGCCCAGGCGGCGCTTCAGCTCGGAGGGCGTGCCCTCGGCCACGACGCCGCCGTGGTCCATCACCGTGACCCGGTCCGCGAGCTGGTCCGCCTCGTCGAGGTACTGGGTGGTCAGCAGCACCGTGGTGCCCTCGGCCACGACCTGCCGCACCATGCCCCAGACCTCGTTCCGGGCGCGGGGGTCCAGCCCCGTCGTCGGCTCGTCGAGGAACAGCAGCGCGGGCCGGCGGATCAGGCCCGCGGCGATGTCGAGGCGGCGGCGCATGCCGCCGGAGAACGCCGAGACCTTCCGGCCGGCCGCGTCGGTCAGCCGGAACGCGGCGAGCAGCTCGTCGGCGCGCTCCCGGGCCGCCGCCCTGGTCAGCCCGTGCAGGCGCCCGAACATCACGAGGTTCTCGGCCCCGAACAGCACCTCGTCGAGCGCGGTGCGCTGCCCGACCAGGCCGATCGCCGCCCGCACGGCCCGGGGGTCCGTCCGCACGTCGTGGCCCGCGACGCGCGCCTCGCCCGCGTCGCACCGGGTGAGCGTCGCGAACGTCGCCACGGCCGTGGTCTTGCCGGCCCCGTTCGGGCCGAGCAGGGCATGGACGGACCCGGCCGCCACCTCCAGGTCGAAGCCGTCCAGGGCGACCGTGTCGCCGTATCTCTTGCGCAGGCCCCGGGCGACCAGGGGTGGTGCCGACGGGGGCGCCGTCGCGCGTGCGGGCATGTCCGACTCCTCTTTATCGTACGCAGTACGGCTTTGAACACGCCCACCGTACCATCTATTCCGTACGCCGTACGATGAAGTTATCGTGGTCGCCATGGCACACCAGCCCGACCCCGTCCTGCGCCTGTTGTGGCGGCACGGCCTCGACGACGACAGGACCGGCCCGCGCCGCGGCCGCAGGCAGAGCCTGTCCGTGGACGACGTCGTCGACGCCGCGATCAAGGTCGCGGACCGCGACAGCCTCGACGCGCTCACCATGCGCGGCCTGGCGGGCGAGCTCGGGATCGGCGCGATGAGCGTCTACACCTACGTGCCCGGCCGCGACGAGCTCCTCGCGCTGATGGCCGACCAGGCGCTCGGCCGCCGGACCCTCCCGCCGATGCCCGACGACGTCCGCGAGCGCCTCGCGCTCGTCGCCCGCACCCACTACGAGACATGCAGCGAGCACCCGTGGCTGCTGGACGCGATGGTGCTGCAGAACGGGATCGGGCCGGGGGCGTCCGACCTGTACGAGTGGCAGCTGTCGGCCGTCGAGGGCATCGGGCTGACCGACCTGGAGATGGATCAGGCGGTGGCGGTGCTCGCCGGCTTCGCGGGCAACATCGCGCGGTCGCAGGTGCGGATGCGGGCGGCGGAGCGCGCGTCGGGGATGTCGGAGGCCGAGTGGTGGGAGGCGAACGCACCGGAGCTCGGGCGGCTGACGGCGGGGCGCCGGTACCCGCTCGCGGACCGGGTGGGGCAGGCCGCGGGGCAGGCCTACCAGGCGTCGGCGGATCCGGCGGCGGAGCTGGAGTTCGGCCTGGCCCGCATCATCGACGGGATCGTGACGTACACGGAAGGCAGGCCACGGGGATGATCATCAGGCGTTCGACCGCCCGGGTGCGGGACGGGATGATGACGGAGTTCCGGGAGTTCATCGCGGCGGGGACGGCGGAGTTCCGGGAGCTGGACGGGTTCCTCGGCGACGAGATCGTCGTCGGGCCCGGCACGCTGACCTACGTGAGCCGCTGGCGCGACGAGGCGGCCCTGGCGGCGTACGCGGGTCCGGGCTGGCGGACGGAACCGGTGGTCCGGGCCGACGAGGACCGCTACCTGACCCAGCCCCTGCGGGTGACGCACGAGTTCCCCTGACCCCGGCCGGCGGCCGGCCGTGATCCGCCGCGTCCGGGGGTCCGGATCCGCGGCGGATCGTGGCCGGTCGCAGGCGGGTCAGCCGGCCAGGACCTCGCGGAGCTTCGCGGCGAACTCCTCGGGCTTGCCCGCGGGCTGGCCGTACTCGCCGCCCATGAACCCGTTGTGGCTGCCGGGGAAGACGGCGAGCGGCAGGCCGAGGCGCGCGGCGGCGGCCGCGGCGGAGCGGCCGGGCATCTCCTGGGCGGACTCCTCGCCCTGGGCCAGGATCACCCGGCCGGAGGCGGCGGCCGCGCGGAGGGCGTCGTCGTCGGGCACGAAGCGCGGTGTGGCGCGCATGCCGACGCCGAGCAGGGGGTCGTCGCGCGAGCCGTCGTCCTGCGCCGGGAGGCCGAACTGCGCCGGGTCGGGGGCGGGGCGGTCGAGGTAGTCGGCCGGGAGCTCGCCCTGGTGCATCACCAGCGCGATGAACTTGGCCATGCCCGCGCCGAGGCCCTTGGCCTGGTAGGTGTCGGCGACGTCGGCCATCGCGGCGATCATGAGGTCCCGGTCCGGGAGGTAGTGCGCGACGGGCGGCTCGTGCGCCACGAGCGTGCGGACCTCGCCGGGGTGCTCGCTGATCCAGGCCAGCGCGTTGAGGGCGCCGCCGCTGGTCGCGAACACGTCGACGGGGCCGGTGTGGCCGGTGATCCCGGCCGACGCCGCGACGACCCGCCGGATGTCCGCCACGTGGGTGGCGGGCGTGGCCGGCGCGGTGCCGGGGTGCACGGTGCTGCGCTCGCTGCGCGGGTCGTAGGTGACCAGGGTGCGCCCGGGGAGCCGGGCCGCGAGCGAGGTGAATCCCTCGGCGCCCTGCGGCGAGCCGACGAGCACGAGCGGCGTCGGGTCGCCGGTGCCGTCGCCGGGGCGGACGTCGTACACGAGGGTGGCGCCGGGCGCCTCGAGGGTGGCTGTCTGCTTGGTGGTCATGCCGCGCTCCTCTGCGAGTAGGTCAGGTGGGTCACTTCGGGGGTGTGCCGGGCGGAGACCAGGCGCAGGCTCGACGGCGGGACGCCGTCGAACACCCGCTCCCCCGCTCCGAGGGTGAACGGCACGACGTGGAGGCGCAGTTCGTCGACGACGCCAAGCGCCAGGTACTGGTTGAGCACCGCCACGCCGCCCGCGATCGACACGTTGCGGTCCCCGGCGGCCTCGCGGGCCCGGGCGAGCGCGGCCTCGGACCCGTCGGTGACGAAGTGGAAGGTCGTGCCGCCGTCCATCTCCAGCGGCTCGCGCGGGTGATGCGTCAGGACGAACACGGGCCCGTGGTACGGCGGCTCGGGGCCCCACCAGCCCTTCCAGTCCAGGTCCCACTCACCGCGGCCCGGCGTGAACATGTTGCGTCCCATCACGAACGCCCCGGCGTCCACGATCGCGTCGACCTCGGCCTTGTGAGCGTCCCCGTGCTCGAACATCCACGGGTGCAGCCGCTCCCCCACGGGGTCCCCCGCGCCGTCGAACCCGAACGGGTCCTCACGTCCTTGCCGTAGCCCGGTCCCGTACAGGTCGAGCGTCACGCTCATGTCTGCTGTCACGTTTCCCATGTGAGGTCCGACGACGCCGGGGCGGAAGAATCATCGGCCGCCTTTTCCCGGGCCAGGATCTCGCGGAACTGGCTCAGCGCCGTGCGGTGGGAGGCCAGGCCGTAGTCGAGGGTGGCGCGCTGGTACGCGGCCACGTCGCGGTACTCCTCGGGCACGTCGTCGACGCCGAACCGGGCGCCCAGCGCCTCGAGCTGGGCCAGGTCCGTCTCGATCCGCCCGACGACCCGGCGGAGCACGCCGGTGCGCTCGCCCGGGTCGAGCAGCCCGAGGAAGAAGAGCCGGGAGAGGGCGGCGGTCTCCACGTCCCCCTTGAGGTCGCCGGTCATCCACTCCCGGAAGGCCGCCCGGCCGTCGTCGGTCACCCGGTACGCCTTGCGGCCGCGCGCGCCGGAGGACGTCTCGGCGACCTCGATGCGCCCGTCCCGGAGCAGCCCGTCCAGGGCGCGCTTGATGCTGCCCGAGCTCGCGCTGTAGAAGAGCGAGACCCCGGCCTCGAAGGACTTGACCAGGTCGTACAGGCTCTGCGGGGCGATCAGCAGGAGGCCGAGGATCACGTGCGCCATCCGGCGAGTTTAATCCTTGACTCTCAGAGACAGGTCTCGTAGACATGTCTCTGAGATATGTACGACGACGCCGAGAAACCCCGAGGCCCCTCATGACGCGCCGCACCCCCGAGACCACCCTCCGCACCGCCCTCGACCGCCTCACCGCCCGCCGCGGCGGCCTGCCCGCACCCCAGGTGCTGGTCAGGGCGCCCGGGTGGGAGTTCACCTACGGCGACCAGGACCAGCGCTACCACTCCGCCAGCGTCGGCAAGCTGATGACCGCCACCCTCGTGGCGATCCTCGCCGAGCGGGGCCGGCTCGCCCTGGACGCCCCGATCGGCACGCTGCTGCCGGCCTCCGACGTCGCCGGCCTGCCGGCCGCGCCCGGGGCCGACGCCGCCCGCGACGTCACGGCCGACCACCTGCTGACCAGCACCAGCGGCCTGCCCGACTACTTCGAGCCGCCCCGCGGCCACGGCACCGGGTGCTCGATCAGGACCGCGCCGCTGGACCCGGACCGGTACTGGCCGCCGTCGGACATCCTCGGCGAGGTGCGCCGCCTGCCCGCCGTGGGGCGCCCCGGGGCGAGGTTTCACTACGCCGACACCAACTACGTGCTGCTCGGCCGCATCGTCGAGGAGGCCACCGGCACCACGTTCGGGCAGGCCCTGCGCGAGCACGTCCTCGAGCCCGCCGGCATGACCACCAGCTCGACCCCCTACTCCGACGCCCGCACCCCCGCCGACGTCGCGGACCTGGACGTCGCCCCCGCCTGGATCGGCCGGCACGACCTGCGCCACGCCCTCTGCCTCAGCCTCGACTTCGCGGGCGGCAACATCGTGCAGGCCCCCGCCGACCTGGTGCGCTTCCAGGAGGCACTGCACGGCGGCCGGCTGATCGGCGCCGAGAGCCTGGCCCACCTGACGCGGCCCCGCCACCGCGTCCGGCAGGGCATCTGGTACGGCGCGGGGAGCATGACGCTCCGCTTCGGCGAGTTCGCGCCGTTCAGCCGCCTGCCGCGGCCCGTGGGCCACCTCGGCGTCTGGGCGACCCACATGTTCTACTACCCGGACGCCCGCGCCCACGTCGTGCTGAACTTCCATTCCACCCGCGAGATGTCGCGCAGCTTCCTGACGCACCTGCGGATCGCGCGGATCCTCACGGATAAGTCCTGACGCCCGCGGCAACGGTCGTGTCAACCGTTTACAGCGATGCGGACCGGCCCGCCGGTGTGGTCTCCTGCCCACTGTGAACGACGACGACCGCTGCCCGTGCCTCTCGGGCGACACCTACGGTGCGTGCTGCGCCCGTTACCACCGCGGACTGCCCGACGGCGTGCACGCCCCGACCGCGGAGGCCCTGATGCGCTCGCGGTACTCGGCCTTCGCCGTCGGCGACGCGGCCTACCTGTGGGAGACCTGGCACCCTGCCACCCGTCCCGGCGAGCTGGACCTGGACGACGACGCCATCGTGTGGCGCCGGCTCGACATCCTCCGCACCGAGAAGGGCGGGCCGTTCGACGACACCGGCGTGGTCGAGTTCGAGGCCCGCTACCGGTCGGGCGACGAGCGCGGCCTGCTCCACGAGATCAGTGACTTCACCCGGGAGGCGGGCCGCTGGTACTACGTCAGCGGCAAGTGACCTCCCGCCGGGCGGCCGTGATCCGTCGCGCCGGCGAGCCCGGGAACACGGCAGATCACGGCCGCCTGTCAAGCCCCTTATCACGTCCTGGGCACCCCGCCCGGTGGCCTACGCTCGAAGCATGGCTACCTTCGCCGCCGTTACCCGCACGCATGTCCTCGCCGCGATCACCGAGCACGACGACCGGGGCGCCGCCGTGTTCCTCGGTGCGTACGGCTTCACCCCCACCCCCGGCATCACCCTGAGCCACGACGGCAGGACGTACGACGCCAAGGCGATCCTCGCCGTCGCCCACCGCCACGCCACCGGCCGTGCCGCGCTCCCCGAGGAGCTCGCCGACGGCAAGGTCGCCGTCGGCACCCTGCTCGGCAGGCGCGGCTTCGAGGTCAGCGGCGCGGCGAAGCCGGCCGCCGCGGGGGCGGGTTCCGGGACGACGACGCGCCGCGCCGCGAAGGCCGCCGCGCCCCGCCCGGCCACCACGCGCCGCGCGGCCGTGGAGGAGAAGCCCGAGATCATCTGCCCGACCTGCTTCATGGCGCTGCCCGGCTCGGGGATCTGCGACACCTGCGGATAAAGCCTGGGAGCCCGCGGTTACCCTCGGTCCATGCCCCGCGCCATCCGCCCGTTCACCGACGCCGATTGGCCCGCCGTCTGGCCGATCGTCGAGGACGTCTGCCGTGAGGGCGAGACCTACGCCTACCCGGTCGACATCGACGAGGCCACCGCCCGCGCCTACTGGATCGAGTCCCCGCCGGGCCGGACCGTCGTCCTGGAGGACGACGGCACGATCCTCGGCACCGCCAAGATGGGCCCCAACCGGCCCGGGCACGGCGACCACGTCGGCACGGCGTCGTTCATGATCTCCGGCGCCGCGCGCGGCCGCGGTGCCGGGCGCGCGCTGGGCGAGCACGTCATCGCCTGGCACCGCGAGCAGGGCTTCCGCGGGATCCAGTTCAACGCCGTCGTCGAGTCCAACACCGTCGCGGTCCGCCTCTGGCAGTCCCTGGGCTTCACGATCATCGGCACGGTCCCGGAGGCCTTCCGCTCACCCGCCCACGGCCTGGTCGGCCTGCACGTGATGTACCAGCGACTGGCCTGACCGCCCGGCTCCCGGGCCCGTCAGGAGGGTGGCGCCGTCGACCCGCGGACGACCAGTTCCGTCGGGTGCAGGACCGGCGCGGGCATCCTGCCCGCCATGACCTCGGCGAGCGCCGCGACCGCCGCGCGGCCCTTGGCCGGCACGTCCTGGCGGACCGTGGTCAGCGGGGGGTCGAGGGTCTCGGCCAGGGGGTCGTCGTCGAACCCCACCACCGAGAGGTCCCCGGGGACGGACAGGCCGCGGGCCGCCGCCGCCCGGTACACGCCGGGTACGAACACGTCGGCGAAGCAGATGATCGCCGTGACGTCGTGATCCAGCAGGTCGAGCGCGATCTCGTGGACGAGTGACGGCGAGCGCGGCCCGCCGGCCGGGGCGGCGCGCTTCGCGGCGAGCGGTGCAACGCGGACCTCGGTCAGGACGCCCGGGCCGTCGTCGTCGGCCGCGGCGTCGATCGCCTCACGCCAGCCGGCCATCCGCTCGGCCATCGGGTAGTTCGGCAGCATCGTCGTCAGGTCGCCGGACGGCCCGGGCCGCCCGCCGTCCTGCACGCCGATGATGCCGATCCGCCGGTGGCCCAGGTCGACCAGGTGCTGCGCGACGGCGCGCGCGCCGCCGCGGTCGTCGATGTTGACCGATGCCGCTCCCGGGTAGGCGGTCTCGTCGATGGTGACCATCGGGATCTTGCGCCTGGCCAGCCATTCCAGCCCGCCCGACCGCGGGTCGCACGAGTACACGAGAACGGCGTCGACGGCGACGTCGCGCGCGGGGACGAAGCCGCCGCCCGGCGGCGGGGTCAGCAGGGTGAGGGCGAGGCCGCGTGCGGCGAGGTCGTCCGCGACCGATGCCAGCAGCTGGACCGAGCTGGTCTCGGTGAAGGACTCGCTGACCCGCCCGTTGATGAGCATGCCGACCGAGCCGGTCCGGCCCCGGGCCAGGGCACGTGCGGCCGGGTCGGGGCCGGAGTAACCGAGGTCCGCCGCCGCCGCGAGGATCCGCTCGCGCAGGTCCGCCGACAACTGGTCCGGACGTGAGAACGCGTTGGACACGGTCATGCGGCTCACGCCGACCTTGTCCGCGATCGACTGCAGGGTCACCTTGGCCATCAGGGACACAGTACGTCCCGGCAGGGAATCAGCCCCGGGACGGCGGCGGCGCGCCCCGGTTCACCAGGCGTCCCGGGGCCGCGGCGCACACTGCGGCCGCGCCGGCTCACGCGGTTCGATCTTCTCGGCGACCTTGCGCAGTGCGGCGGCCGCCTGCTCGCGGACCACCGCCGCCCGGCGCCCCTTCTCCTGGTGCGGCACGACCGGTGCGTCGGGCCGCGCGCTGTTCACGTGCCTCTCGACGGCCTGGATCGCGTGGTGCGACATGCTCGGTTCGTGGTTCATCGCTTCCCTCCCGAGTGGGCGAGCGCTCGTCCCCGAACGCCTCTGTACCGGTACAGTACCGGGACGTTTCTGTACCGGTCAAGTGAGGAGTGCCATCTCGATCAGCGGTGCCGCCGCGGGCCCGGCCGGTGGCAGACTTGCGGGACCGTTGCCCCGATCGAATGGCAGAACCCGTGGACCTCGACATCCGGCCGGTCTCGGCATCCGAGTACGACGCGCTCGGCGCACTGACCGCCCAGGCCTACCTGCAGGGTGGCCTGCTCGACTTCGGCGAGCAGGACCCGTACCTGCCGAAGCTGCGCGACGTCGCGCGGCGCGCCGCGACCGCGGAGGTGCTCGTCGCCGTCGGCGATCCCCTCCCCGGGGACGACGACGAGGCCGGCGAGCGCGCCCCCGGGCCGCGGCTCCTCGGTGGCATCACGTTCGTTCCCGGGCCCGGCCCGATGGCGGACATGGCCCGGGACGGCGAGGCCGAGATCCGCACCCTGGCGGTCGCGCCCGAGGCCCGCGGACGCGGCGTCGGCGAGGCCCTGACCCGCGCCTGCCTCGACCGCGCCCGCGCCGCGGGATTCCGGAACGTCGTCCTGTGCAGCCAGACCCGGATGCACGCCGCCCACCGCCTCTACCGGCGCCTCGGCTTCACCCGCGTCCCGGACCGCGACTGGAGCCCGGCCGAAAAGCTCGACACGCAGCTCCTGGCCTACACCCTGGATCTCACCGGCGGGCAGAACTGACACGCGAGCCCGCCGTCCGCGCGACCTGCGCGCGACGGCGGGCTCTCGTGCCACCTGCCCGGGAGGGCAGTTCCTGGGTCACCTCGCGGTGCAGGTGACCGACGGGGCCGACGGCGTCCCGGAGCCGACGAAGCCGAAGGCCGAGCGGCTGGTCGCGCCCGCTGCGATCGCGCCGTTCCAGGACACGTTCGTGGCGGTCACCGCCGAGCCCGAGGTCGTCACGCTGGCGTTCCACGCCTGGGCGATCGTCTGGCCGCCCGCCAGGGTCCAGGTGAGCGTCCAGCCCGAGATCGCGCGCGGGCCAGCGGTCACGTCGACATCGGCCTGGTAGCCCGAGCCCCAGCTGTTGACGACGCGGATCGTGGCCGAGCAGGCGCCCGCGGAGCCGGTGGGCGACGGGCCGGTCGTCGGCGTGGCGGTGGGCGTGGGACTCGGGCTCGTCGTCGGCGTCGCGGTCGGGGTGGGCGTGGCCGACGGCGTGGCCCCGGGCTGGTCGAGGCCGAAGAACTCGATCGCCAGCTGGGCCTGGCCGCTCTGGGGCAGCACGTGGCCGGCCCCGGCGACGCGGATCGACTCCACCTGCACGCGGCCGCTCGCGTCCGCGAACCGCGCCCGGTGCCAGCCGGACCGCGGCTGGTCGGACGACGCCGGCGTCTGGCTCAGCCCGAACACGTTCGTCCACTGCTCCATCTCCTCGTTCAGGAGCTGGAACGGGATGAGCGAGTCCTGGTCGCCGTGCCAGAGCTGCACCCGGGGCCGCGTGCCCGCGTACGAGTACGCCGCGCGGACGGCGTCGCCCCACTGCTGCGGGGTCTGGTCCTTGCGCCCGTTGACGCACTGGCTCGTGCCGGGCGCGTAGTCGGCCTCGTTCAGGAAGCAGGTGAAGGGCACGCCCATGAACACCGCGCCCGCCCGGAACAGGTCCGGGTAGAGGGCGAGCATCGTGTTCGTCATCATCCCGCCGGACGAGCTGCCGGTGACGTAGACGCGGTTCCGGTCGCCGCCGTACTGCTGGAGCGCGTGGTTCACCATCGACGCGATCGAGGCGGGGTCGCTCCCGCCGCCGCGGCGCTTGGCGGCGTCCGACCAGACGTCGAAGCAGTTGCTCATCGCCGTCTGCTTCGTCGCGGTCGGGTAGATCACGATGTAGCCGTACCGGTCCGCCAGCCGCGAGAACTCCGAGCCGGAGTGGAACCCCGGCCCCGACCCGCCGCAGCCGTGCATCGCCACGAGGACGGGCGGGCTCGCCGGGCGGGCATCCGGGACGTACACGTGCATCCGGAGGTTCCCGGGGTTCTCACCGAAGTTCGTCACCTCCTGCAGCGACGCGGCGGTCGCCGCGGGCGCGACGCCGATCCCCGTGGCTCCGAGCAGCAATCCACCGAGGACCGCCGCGAGCAGTCTCCTGGTGCTGGTTCTGGTCATGGGTGCAACCCTTCACGTCGTCGGGCGGTCACGTGCGCCGCCATCATTCGGCAGTCTCGTGACGGTCGTCAACGACATGCGACGAACCTATGCGATTAGCTAGGCTCACGGTCTCATGACCGACTCCCCGGTACGCCCCCAGACCCTCGTCCTCGCCTTCCTCGGCGACCGCCTGCTCGGCCGCGACCTGCGGGTCGCCACCGGCAGCCTGCTGGACGTGCTGGCCCGGGTGGGCGTGACCGAGCACGCCGCACGGTCGGCGCTGACCCGCATGACGGCCCAGGGCCTGCTGGACCGGGAACGCCGCGGCAAGCAGGTGTACCTGGGACTCACGCCGCGCAGCCGGGAGATCCTGGACGACGGCGAGCGCCGCATCTGGCGCGACGGCGTCGTCAACGACGAGCCGGACGCCGCCTGGACCCTCCTCGGCTTCACGATCCCCGAGTCCCACCGCGCCCAGCGCCACCTGCTGCGCTCCCGCCTGCTGTGGGCCGGGTTCGGGCTGCTGCAGGGCGGGCTGTGGATCTCCCCCGCCGACGTCGACGTCCCGGCCCTGCTGGACGGCATCGATTCCGCCGGGCAGATCCGGGCCTTCCGCGCCCGGACGCTGGATCCCACCGACGTCGCGGACCTGGTCGCGGGCGCGTGGGACCTGGACGCCCTGGCGGGCGGCTACCGCCGGTTCACCGAGCGCTGGTCGGCGGCGCCGGGCCCGCGGGACGACGCGCTGGCGCGCCAGCTCCTGCTGACCGCCGGGTGGCTGACGCTCATCAGGCAGGACCCGCGCCTGCCCGCCCGGTACCTTCCCGCGGACTGGCCCGCCGCGGGCGCGCAGGAACTCTTCCGCCGGCTCCACGCGGAGCTCGACCCCCGGGCGGAACGGCTCGCCCGGGAGGTGCTCGACGTGGCCGGCCCCGCCTCCTAGAGATCCAGGTCCGAGCGCCGGAACTTCTCCCGGAGGAAGCGGCCGTGGTCGTCCATCGCGTCCAGGGCGCGGGAGTACACCGCGTCCCGGATCCGGCCCGATTCCGCCGCGAGCAGGTCGAGCTGCCCCGCCAGCTCCCGCTGCGGGCTCGTCCCGCCCCGCACCTCGGCCCGCACGCGCCGGGGCAGGTCCAGGTACCGGCGCAGCGAGGTCGGCAGGTAGTCCCCCACGATCGACTCGACCGTGTGCATCTGGTCCGGCGCGCCCGCGAGCTCGCCCCAGCGGGCGACGATCTCGTCCAGCGCGGCGAGCAGCAGGTCGGCGCGCGGCCGCAGCTCCGGCTCCAGCCGGGCGGCGGCGCGCCGGATCCGGGCGATCCCCCGCTCCAGCTCCTCGGCCGACGCCCCCGCGCCCAGCGTGACCACCAGCGGCGGCTCGCCCGGCGCGACGAGCGCGCCGACCGCGTACGCGCCGGCCACCACCGCGGGCCAGAACTCCCCCAGCCCGACGGTCAGCTGCGCGGCCACCGCGGCGACGCCCAGCCCCAGGCCCGCGAGGTTCTTCCGCGAGCCCAGGTACCGGGCGGGCCCCGAGTCCAGGAAGTTACTGGTAGCCACGGATCTCCTGGAAGGCTCCGGCGAGATCGCCGTTCGTCGCGTCGAACACCTGGCCGCCGGTGAGCTCGGCGACGTGGGTCAGCTCCTCCACGTCGCCCTCCCCGAACAGCACCACGAACACCGGGATGTCCCGCTGCGCGGCCCCGAGCCCCGCGTACCAGGCCTCGAAGGCCGCCGCGTCCGAGCCGTCCGTGTTCTCGCCGTCGGACATCAGCACGACCGACACGAACGTGTCGGGCCGCTCGGCGCGCTGCTGCGCGGCCAGCTCGTACCCGTCGCGCAGCGAGTCGTAGATCGCGGTGCCGCCCGACGGGTAGAGCCCGTCGGTCGTGCCGCGGATCTGCTCCAGCGCGGCGGTCTTGTCGTCCTCGGGCACGTCGACGACGACGGGCGCGCCCGGCAGGTCGTTGAACGGCAGCAGCGTGATCCGCTCCCGCTCCCGGAACTGCGTGAACACCCCCGTCGTGGACGTGTCCGCCCCCGACAGGCCCGCGAGCGCCGACTTCAGCGACTCGATGCGGTCCCCGTCCATGGACCCGGACGTGTCCAGCACGAACACCGCCTGGCTGGGCGCCCGGACGGACTCCAGGTAGGTGGAGATCAGCGTGTTGGTGACGTCGATCGTGTTGGGGAACGGCGTCTCGAACAGCACGCCCTCGCCGAACTCGCCGCCGGCGTCGACCCCGGGCACGGCGGGCCGCCGGTGCACCTCGCGCGCGATCCGCTCCTGCACCTCGGGCGTGGTGAGCCAGGCGGTCAGCGCGTCGAACTTCTCCTGCTTGCCGCTCGCGCTCGCGAGCAGCGTCAGCGGGTAGTCGGAGGTGACGACGCCGTCGGACGGCGTGACGATCGTGACCGGCTCGCCGCCGAGCTCCAGGCCCATGAGCACGGACTCGTAGTTGATCAGGCCGTCGACGGCGTCGGGCTCGGCGACCACCTTCTCGGCGAGCCAGCCGGACGACCCGGCCGTCAGCTTCTGCGCGGAGAAGAAGTCGGTCAGCTCCGGGGTGACCTTCTCGATGTCCTCCTCCTGCAGGGCCGTGCCCGTCCCGGACAGCGCGGTCGCCACGGCGACCAGGGCGCTGAAGCCGGAGTTCGACGCCGCGGGGTTCGTCATCCCGTAGGTGAACTCGCCGTCGGCGGCGGCCTCGGCGACCTCGGCCCAGGTGGGCGGCTCCTCGTCCCAGCCGAGCCCCGCGGCGACGTCGGCCCGCAGCCCGAGCACGACCGGGGAGCTCATGATCCTGACGCTCTCGCCCGTC
The DNA here is from genome assembly GCF_039529775.1 of Myceligenerans crystallogenes. Lineage (NCBI taxonomy): Bacteria > Bacillati > Actinomycetota > Actinomycetes > Micrococcales > Promicromonosporaceae > Myceligenerans > Myceligenerans crystallogenes. Next base: position 60,719 of record NZ_BAAANL010000002.1, on the reverse strand, counting down.
CTGGCATCCGCCTCGGGCAGCAGCGACAGGTAGCGGTTGTTGGGGAACCAGACGGCGTCGTACCCCTCGTCGGCGCCGCCGGCGGCGACGCGCTCGGTGCCCTCCAGGGTGCCGGTGTAGTGGAACGCGACCTTGACCCCGGTCGCCTCGGCGGCGTCGGCGAGGATCGGGCCCATGTCCTCGACCTCGCTGCCCGCCAGGACGCGGATCGTGTCGGGGTCGTCCGGCAGGACGCCGTCGTCGCCCGGCGTCGCGCACGCCCCGAGGAGCCCGGCGGTCGTCGCGGCGACGGCCGCGAGCGCGACCGTCCTGCGTCGCACGAGCGGCGCCCTCATGGCTGCTCCTGCGGCCTGCTGCGCTCCAGGTGGGACTGCGCCTCGGCGAGGCGCTGCTGCAGGGCGGTCACGGTCTGTCCCATCGTCTCGACGGCCTGGGCCTTGTACCCGTCGACGGCGTCGATGGTCTCGTAGATGTTCGTGAACGCCGTCTCCAGCGACTGGAGGCTGACGCTCGGGTTCGTGGCCTGCTCCGCCACGCGCGCGGAGTTCTGCTTCAGCATCTCCGAGGTCGCCACGATGATGTTCGACGTCGTCGCGCTGAGCGCGTCGATCTGGTCGAGCACGAGCTTCTGGTTGGCCAGCGCCTGGGAGACGATGACGGCGGTGCGCAGCGCGGAGACCGTGGTCGTCGTGGCGCGTTCGACGCCCTTGACCAGCTCGGCGTTGTTCTTGCGGACGACGTCGAGGGCCAGATAGCCCTGGGCGGAGACCGCGAGCTGCGTGAGCAGGTCCTGGTGCTTCTGGCGCACCTCGAAGAGCAGGTCGGAGGTGAAGGCGTCGGCCTTGGCCGGGTCGACGGCGCGGATCCGCTCGATCTCGCCGGCGAGCGCCGTGTCGAGGGCCGCGGTGAGGGTCGCGTACTCCTGGAGCTTGGTCATCGTCTGCCAGAGGCGGGCCTTCTCGCCCTCGACGGCGGCGTTGTCCTTGAGCAGGGTGTCCTGGCCGTTCTGCAGGGCGCGGATGATCTTGTCGAGCTGGCCCTGGGCGGAGACGTAGCGGGCGAAGTAGCTCTGCAGCTGCTTGCGGAACGGGACCAGGTCGCGCAGGAACCTGCCGAGGCCACCCTCTTCCGCCTTGGCCGGGTCGAGTTCCTCGACCGTGAGCCGCAGCTCCACGAGGGACTTCGCGACCAGGCGCTGCGGGTCGCTCTCGGCGCCCTTGCCCTGGGCCGCCTGGAGCGCCGCGACCGGGCGCTCCAGCATGCGGCTGGAGACCTGCGCGGCGGCGCGGATGTCGTCGCGGCCCATGGCGGCGACGTCCTTGAGCTTCGCCTGGAAGGCCGGGTCCTTCGGGTCCAGGCTCGTCAGGCCGCCGACGAACGCGCCGGCCCGCTCGGCCAGTTCCGTGCGGCGGGCGGCCTCCAGCGGGACGACGGCGCCCGCCTGCTCCGGCTCGACCGGCGCGACGGCGGCCGGGGGCTCCAGGACCAGCGGGGACGGGCCCGCGGCGGCCGGCGGCACCCCGTCGGGAGCGGCCTGCGTCCCGGACGGGCGCGGCTCGGGCGCCGAGAGATCGAGCATGTCGTTCAAGGTCGTCCTCCGGGGGTGCGGCGGGGATGCGAGGTGGGGACTCTGATCTGCGAGCCGGTGGCGGGCCGGCCCTCGGGCGGGCCCGCGAGACGGCCGCCGCGCCGGTTCGGACCGGCCGGCGTCCCGCTCACTGGTCCGCCGTGGGGTGCTGGGTCGGCGTGGGGGTGTCGTACTGCTGCTCGATCTCGGCGATCATCGACTCGAGCGTCTCGTAGGCCGGAGGTTCGACGACGTCGACGGGCGCGGGCGGCGCCTCGACCCCGGCCTCCTCGAGCACCGCGGTGAACACCGCGGCGTCGTTCGGCCGGAAGCCGTGCGCCGCGACCAGGCGGGTCAGCTCGGGGTCGCTCTCCAGGAGCGTGCCGATCTCGTCCCCCGCGTCGGTGAGCGTGACGAAGGCGTGCCGGGACAGGATGGTCGGCTCGGGGTACATCAGGAGCATGTCGTCGGTGATCGCGGCGGCGGTGGCCTCGTCGAGCTGCCGGCCCAGGAACTGCGCCTCGTAGATCATCACGAGCGGCTTGGAGCCGATGCCCTGGGAGAGGTAGTCCTCGAACGGGGACTCCGACGAGTCGGCCGAGTAGCCCTGCTCCAGGAAGAGCGGGGCGAGCTCGTCCAGCACCTCGTCCTGCTCGGCGCCGCCGACGACGCTGTCGCCGTTGGCCACGTAGGAGGCGATCGCCAGGTACATCGCCGCGGAGTTCGACGTGCGCACGTCGGTGCTGGACACCAGGATCGAGCGGGAGCTCGGGTACGCCTCGGCGGCGCCCTCCAGGTCCTCCCAGCGGGTGTCGTCCGCGACCAGCTCGAGGTACCGCTCCATGTCGAGGGTCCAGCGGCCGTCCGACTCCTTCGCGACGCCCGCGTCCCGCAGGAGCTCGGCGATGGGCCGCCAGCTCGCGAGCGCCATCGGCGTGTAGAACGGGTCGTGGGACGTCTCGGCGCCGGTCTCCTCGACGAGCTTGTCCCGGGCGGGAGCGGACCCCGGCGAGACGAAGTCGACGCCGGCCAGGTCGACGCTGGTGGCGATCTGCCGCGAGCCGGCCGTGGTGACGCGGACGTCCAGGCCGTGCCGGGCGAACGCGGCCTTGACCCGCGGGTCGTCGAAGAAGGGCTCCTTCTCCGATCCGATGACGCCGGTCACCACGCGCAGGTCACCGCCCTCACCGGGGCCGGAGCCGCCCGCGAGCCCGCGGCCGATCACGATCGCGACGACGATTCCGACGACGAGCACTGCGGCGAGGACCAGCCCGGCCACCCGCCTGGTGGTTGATGTCATGCCCCGTCCAAGATCAACGCCCGGACCTGGGATCCCGGGCTACGTGGCCACAGCGTAGACACGGCCGGGCCGACGGGGGAAGGAAAATAGGGTTGCCGGAAGCTGAATTCGAAGTGACGTCTGACCTGCGCAAACATGGCGAGCACGTGACCTTGCCGGCCACTCGGGAACCCCGGGACGCAAGGTGCCCGCGATCCGGCGCAGCGGGAGGCTGCGCCGGATCGCGGGCACGCGACGCGGGGACGGTCAGGCGGGGACGGTCAGGCGGGGGCCGGAGCCTTGTCCTGGGCGGCGGCCGCGATCTGCTCGAAGAGGGCGGCGGCCGCGGCGGCCGGGGCGGCCTCCAGGAACTCGCCCTCGGGGGTGAGGGCCTCGCCGAACTTCAGGCCCGGGCCGGGCAGCACGACGGCCTCGACGCGGGCGAGCACCTCGCCGAGCTGACGGGCGGCGTCGGCCCCGGCACCCCAGCCGTAGCCGACGACGCCGACCGGCAGGCCGTTCCACTCCGCGAACAGGGTGTCGATCGCGTTCTTCAGGATGGCCGGGTAGCCGCCGTTGTACTCGGGGGTCGTGATCACGAGGCCGTCGTACGAGCGGATCTTCTCGGCCCACGCGATGGTGCTGGGCTCGGCGTAGTTGCCCGAGCGCGGCGTCTCGGGGTCGGCGAGGTGCGGCAGGCCGACCTCGGCCAGGTCGATGAGGTCGACGTCGGCGCCCTCGGGGGCCTGCGCGTGCACCCAGCCCGCGACCTTGTGGCCGATCCGGGTGGGGCGGGACGAGCTGACGACGATGCCGATCTTGCGAGTTGTCATACCCCTCGCAACTCGCTGAACGTTCAACTATCTTCCCGCCCGGCGGCAATGTGTCCCACGCCACTCGGCAAGGCGCCTCAGAACGATTCGATGCGGCGCCCGCCCACGCCGTAGCATTTCCCGCATGGCCCAGAAAGCGCTTACCACCGACGTCCGCATCGACAGCGCTCACCCCACCCGCTCGATCCTCCGCCTCCTCGCCCGCCGTCCCGGCCGGATGTCCCTGGCGATCGCCGCGTTCACGGCCAAGGAGGTCCCCATGTGGTTCCTCCCGGTGATCACCGCGGCGGTGATCGACATCGTGGCCACGGGCGGCAGCGTGCAGGGCGTGCTGATCTGGTTCGGCGTCGCCGCCGTCCTGCTGCTGCAGAACATCCCCAACCATCTGGTCTACACGCGCCACTTCATGACCGTCGTGCGCGACACCGGCGCGCTGCTGCGCAACGCTCTGGCCGCCCGCCTGCAGAGCCTCTCGATCGGGTACCACACGCGGGCCAGCTCCTCGGTGGTGCAGTCCAAGGTGGTGCGCGACGTCGAGAACATCGAGGTCATGCTCCAGCAGGTCACCCATCCCGTGCTCTCCTCGGCGATGGTGCTGGCCGGCGCGGTGACGATGACCGCGCTCAAGGTCCCCGAGTTCCTGCCGGTGTACCTGCTGGCGGTCCCGCTCGCCCTCGGCATGCGGTGGGCCACGGCCCGCAGCTCCCGGGACCGGAACGAGCAGTTCCGCCGCGAGGTCGAGGGCTTCGCGTCCCGCGTGGGCGAGATGGCCTCGCTCATCCCGATCACCCGCGCGCACGGCCTGGAGCAGACCGCCGTCTCCCGCCTCGCCGCCGGCGCCGACGGCCTGCGCCGCGCCGGCCTGCACCTGGACATGCTCAACGGCCGCGTCGCCTCGTTCTCCTGGGTCTCGATGCAGCTGCTCGGCGTCGCCTGCCTGGCCCTGGCCGCCATCTTCGCCCTGACCGGGTTCCTGCCGATCACGCCCGGCGAGGTGGTGCTGCTGTCCAGCTACTTCGCGCTCCTGACCCAGGGCCTGGCCCAGCTGCTCATGCTCATCCCGGTCGCCGCCCGCGGCACCGAGTCCCTGCGGTCCGTCGCCGAGGTCCTGGAGGAGCCCGACCTCGAGGAGAACGCGGGCCGCCGCGCCGTCGACGGCGTCGTCGGCGAGCTGACGCTCGAGCACGTGCACCACCGGTACCCCGACGCCGACGACGACGCCCTCGCCGACGTGAACCTCACCATCGCCCCCGGCGAGACCGTCGCGTTCGTCGGATCCTCCGGATCCGGCAAGTCCACGCTGCTCAACCTGGTGCTCGGCTTCATCCGCCCGACGTCGGGCCGCCTGCTCGTGGACGGCGCCGACGCCCAGGAGCTGGACCTGCGCACCGTGCGGCGGCACGTGTCCGTCGTCCCGCAGGAGTCCGTCCTGTTCGAGGGCACGATCCGCGAGAACGTCACGTACGGCATCCCGGACGCGTCCGACGACGTCGTGCGCGCCGCGCTGCGGGACGCCAACGCGCTGGAGTTCGTCGACGAGCTGCCCAGGGGCTGGGACACGGTGGTCGGCGAGCGCGGGGCGCGGCTGTCCGGCGGGCAGCGGCAGCGCATCGCCATCGCCCGCGCGCTCGTGCGCGACCCGCGCGTCCTGCTGCTCGACGAGGCGACCAGCGCCCTGGACACCGAGTCGGAGACCCTGGTCAAGGAGGCGCTCGGCCGCCTCATGCGGGGCCGCACGACCCTCGTGGTCGCCCACCGCCTCTCCACGATCCGGCAGGCGGACCGCATCATCGTGCTGGAGCACGGCCGCGTCGTCGAGCACGGCTCCCACGACGACCTGCTGTCCCGCGCGGGCCGCTACGCGACCCTCCACGAGACCCAGGCCGGCTGACCTCAGCCCTTGACCGCCCCGGATATCCCGGCGCCGTCCAGGAACAGTCTCTGGAACAGCAGGAAGATCAGGACCGGGATGACGGTGCTGACCGCGAGCGCCGCGAGAAGGACTTCGAGCTCGACGTAGTCCTGCAGGGCGGGCAGCCGCACGGACAGCGGCTGCACCGCCTGGTCGCGCAGCACGAGCAACGGCCACAGGAAGTCCTTCCACGCGGTGACGAACGCGAGGACGGAGACGACGCCGAGGACGGGCCGGGACATGGGCAGCACGATCGACCAGCCGAGCCGGAAGGGCCCGGCGCCGTCGACCCGGGCGGCCTCGAACACCTCGCGGGGCAGGCCGTCGAAGAAGCGGGTCACGAGCAGCACGTTGAACGCGTTCGCGCCGGCGGGCAGCCAGACGGCCCAGAAGGTGTTGACGAGGGAGACGTGCAGGCCGGGCACGTCGAGCACGGTGAGGTAGAGCGGGACGAGCAGCACGACGGCCGGCACGAACAGGGTGGACAGCACCAGCCAGTTCAGGATGCGCGCGTACCAGGGCCGCAGCACGGACAGCACGTAGCCCCCGGTCACGGCCACGAGGAGCTGCACGGCCCAGGAGCCGAGCGCGAGCCAGAGGGTGTTGACGAAGTGCAGGTCGATGTCGAACCGCGTCCAGGCCTCGGCGAGGTTGGCGAGGTCGATGCCGTGGGGAAAGACCGCCAGCGGGGTGCGCAGGGTGTCCTGGGTGGGGGTGACCGCGGCCTTGGCCAGCCACAGGACGGGCCCGAGGCCGGTCACCAGGAGCGCGGCGAGCAGGAGCCCGTGCACGGCGCGCAGGCCGTACCGGATGCCGGGGCGGCGCAGATCGGCGTCGGAGACGATGCCGCGGTCGGCGGGGTCCGGCGCCTTCGGGGTGGTGCGCGTGCGGCCGGTCATGTCGTGCTCCAGCGTCGGGTCAGGCGGAAGTAGATCGCGGACAGGATCGCGAGGACGACGGCGAGCAGGAGGCTGAGCGCGGTGGCCGCCCCGTAGTCCCCGCGGCCGCCGAACGCGTAGTTGTAGATCATCAGCAGGATCGTGGTGGTGGAGTTCGCGGGGCCGCCGCCGGTGAACAGGTACGGCTCGGTGAACACCTGCGAGGTCCCGATGACCTGCAGGATCAGCGTGACGAACAGGACGCCGCGCAGCTGCGGCAGGGTGACGTGCCAGATCTTGCGCCAGATCCCGGCGCCGTCGACCTCGGCGGCGTCGTACAGCTCGGGGGCGACGCCCTTGAGGGCGGCGAGGTAGATGATGACGGTGCCGCCCGCGGCGGCCCACGTGGCCTCCAGCACGAGCGAGGGCATCGCCCAGGCGGGGTCCTGCAGCCACGGGAACGGGCCCGCGCCGAACCAGCCGGCGATCGTGTTGAACACGCCGGTGCCGGAGGCGCCGTAGAAGGTCTTCCACAGCAGGACGGCCACGACGGGCGGCACGACGACGGGGAGGTAGGCCAGCGCCGCGAACATCCCGGGCAGCCTGCGCACCTCGCTCATCGCCACGGCCGCGGCCAGCGGCAGCGGGTAGCCGAACACCAGGGCGAGCACCGCGAACCACAGGGTGTTCCGCACGGCGACGGGCAGCAGCGGGTCCGCGAGCACGTAGGTGAAGTTGTCCGGCCCCACGAACTCCGGCGGCGCGACGAGGTTGGTGAACTGGACGCTCATCACGACCGCGCGCACGATCGGGAACCAGGAGAACAGCCCGAAGCACAGCAGCAGGGGCAGCGCGATCACGAGGGTGGAGAGCCCGCCGCGGCGGCGGAGCGACGCGGCCCGGCCGCGCGGCGCGGGCGGCCGGGGCCGGCCCGGAGCGGACGTCCCGCTCCGGACCGGCCCCGCGGCGAGGGTGGACGCCATGGATCAGCTCCGGTCGATCAGGGTCTGGACCTGCTTCTCGGCGTCGCCGAGCAGCGTCGCGACGTCCGCGTCCTCGTCGGTGAGCACGGCCTGCACCACCGGGTCGAGGGTCGCGTACAGGTCCTGCGTGGCCGACGGCGGTTCCGGGGCCAGCGGCTGGTCGTAGATCGCGGCCGTGTACGGCGCGAACTGCTCCAGGGGCACGTTGATCCGGCCCGCGATCCACTCCTGCGTCCGGTCGTAGGTGGCCTTGTCGAACACCGGCAGCACGGGCGCGCCGACCGGCTGGTCCTGCGCGGCCAGCGCCTCGGCGTCGGCCACCGCGCCCTCCTGCGTGGTCAGCTTGCCCATGAAGTAGAAGTCGATCCACCGCACGGCCGCGGCCTGCTCGGCCGGGGTGGCCTTGGCGCTGACGGCGGCGAGGGTGCCGCCGCCGAGCACGGCGGCGTCGTCGCCCTCCAGCGGCAGCACGGTGACGCCGTAGTCGTCGGGGTTCATCGCGTTCTGCGTGACGAGGTTGCCGTAGTCGCCGCCGCCGGAGACGAACATGCCGATCTTCCCGGCGCCGAAGTCCGCGTGGCTGGTGGCCCAGTCGTGCAGGAAGTTGTCGCCCATGGAGTCGTCCTCCCAGCGCATGGCCCGCAGGTACTCCAGGGCCTGGCGGTACTCGGGGGTGTCGATCGTGGCGGTCACCACCGGCGCGTCGCCGCCCTCGCTCACCTCCTCGCCGCGGCCGCCCAGCGCGTACACGAGGGTCGTCAGGATCCAGCCGCCGGTGTTCGACGACGTCATCATCGCGAAGCCGGTCTCGCCCGTCTCCTCGCTGATCGTCCTCGCCGCCTCGCGGACCTCGTCCCAGGTGGCGGGCGGGACGTCGGGGTCGAGCCCGGCCTCCTCGAACAGGGCCCGGTTGTAGTGGATGCCCTGGCCGTAGGCCGCGATCGGCACGGCCCACTGGGCGCCGTCGGCGGACTGGCCGGCGGCGGCCACCGTCTCGTTGAAGCTGCCCGCGTACGGCAGCTCGGCGATCAGGCCGGAGATGTCGGCGATCTGCTGCCGCTCGATGAGGCCGCGGCCGTCCGTGAACGGCACGGTGAACACGTCGGGCAGCGTGCCGCCGGCCAGGTCCGCGGCGAACGTGGTGCCGGTCCAGGTGTACTCCTGGGCCTCGACGGTGATGTTCGGGTTGGCCGCCATGAACTCGTCGGCGCGGGCCTCGAAGGCCTCGACGGCGTCGGGCTCCAGGCCCTCGTCCATCGCGACCTGGATGGTCACCTTCTCGTCGGCGAGCGCCTCGGCGTCGTCGGGCGTGAGCGGCTCGCCGCCGCCGGAACAGGCCGCGAGGCCGGCGGCGGTCAGGGCCGCCAGGGCGGCGACCGCCCTGCGGGGGTGCTTGCGTGACGTCATCATCACTCCTCGTTGAGCTGGAACTGCGGGGGGAAACCGGGGGGACCGGGAGGGTGCGGGTCAGTCCTGCCGGCGGTACCAGACCGCCGTGTCGGCGGGGACGACGGCGCCGCCGCCGAGCGGGGCGCTGGCGAGGATCACCTCGGCGCCGGGCGGGAGGGCCAGGGCCTCGGGGCCGAGGTTGACCACGCAGGCGAAGCCGACGCCGCGGGTGAAGGCGAGGACGGGGGCGTCGTCGTCCAGGCCGGGCAGGGCGAGCCAGGCGAACGCGTCGTCGCGCAGGCCGGGCTCGGCGCGGCGGGCCGCGATCATCGTGCGGTAGAGGGTGAGCATCGAGGCGGGGTCGGCGGCCTGGCGGTCAGCCGCGTACGCGGACCAGCCGTCCGGCTGCGGCAGCCAGGGGGCGGCGCCGTCGTCCGGGCCGAAGCCGCAGCTCGGGCCCGACGCCGCCCACGGGAGCGGGACGCGGCAACCGTCGCGGCCGGGGTCGACGCCGCCGGACCGGAAGTGCATCGGGTCCTGGATGGCGCCGCGCGGGACGTCGGCCTCCGGCAGGCCGAGCTCGTCGCCCTGGTAGACGTACAGGCTGCCGGGCAGCGCGCCGGTGAGCAGGGCCGCGGCGCGGGCGCGGCGGGTGCCGAGCTCCAGGTCGGTGGGCGTGCCGAAGCGCTTGGCGGCGAAGTCGAACGAGGAGTCCTCGCGGCCGTAGCGCGTGACGGGGCGGGTGACGTCGTGGTTGGACAGCACCCAGGTGGGCGGCGCGCCGACCGGGGCGTGCGCGTCCAGGGTGCGGGTGATGGACTCGCGCAGTTCCTTGGCGTGCCAGGGCCGCGTCATGAAGTCGAAGTTGAAGGCGGTGTGCATCTCGTCGGGGCGCAGGTAGCGGGCGAAGCGCTCGGCGTCCGGGAGCCAGACCTCGCCGACCAGGACGCGTTCGTCGTCCCCGGTGCCGTCCGTGCGACCAGCCGCGACGCCGCCGTCCCGGCTGCCGCCCCCGGCGGCGCCGTCGTCCGCGGCACCGCCCCTGGCGCCGTAGGAGTCCGCGACCGCGCGCCAGCCGCGGTAGATGTCGTGCAGGCCGTCGCGGTCCAGGTGGGGGTGCTCCCCCGGGCCCCACGTCCCCGGGACCTCCGGCAGGGCCGGGTCCTTGACCGGCAGGGCGGCGGAGTCGATGCGGATGCCGGCCGCGCCGCGGTCGAACCAGAAGCGCAGCACCGCCTCGTGCTCTGCCCGGACGTCCGCGTTCTCCCAGTTCAGGTCCGGCTGCTGCGGGGTGAACAGGTGCAGGTACCACTGGCCGGGCGTGCCGTCCGGGTTCGTGGTGCGGGTCCAGGTGGTGCCCTGGAAGCTGGAGACCCAGCTCGTCGGCATCGCGGCGCCGTCCGGGCCGCCGCCGTCGCGGAACCAGAAGCGGTCCCGCTCGGGCGAGCCGGGCGGCGCCGCGAGCGCGGCGCGGAACCACGGGTGCTCGCTGGAGACGTGGTTGGGGACGACGTCGACGATCGTGCGGATCCCCAGGTCGCGCGCCTCGGCGATGAGCGCCTCGGCCTCGGCGAGGTCGCCGAAGACGGGGTCGATCGCGCGGTAGTCGGCGACGTCGTACCCGCCGTCGGCCAGCGGCGACGCGTACCACGGGGTGTACCAGACGGCGTCGGCGCCGAGGTCACGCAGGTAGGTCAGGCGGGCGCGGATGCCCGCGAGGTCGCCCGTCCCGTCGCCGTCGGCGTCGGCGAACGAACGGGGATAGATCTGGTAGATGACGGCGTCACGCCACCATGCGCGGTCGGTCATGAGGCATGACCGTAACGACTGAACGAGTGATACGCAAGAACTTGACAGCAACCCGTTCCGGAAATGCGGGTGAACCCGCCCGCACACCCCCCCGGCGCTACCCCCGCGGCGCCGCCGCCGTGGACCGCCGCACCACGAGCTCCGGCTCGAACAGCAGCTCGTCGCGGGAGACCGTCCCGCCCCCGATGAGGCTGGCCAGCAGGTCGACGGCGGCCCGGCCCATCTGGTCGATCGGCTGCCGCACGGTGGTCAGGGCCGGGTCCGTGGAGTTCATCAGCGCGGAGTCGTCGTAGCCGACGACCGACACGTCGCGCGGCACCTCCAGGCCGGCGCGCCGCACGGCGCGGATCGCGCCGAGCGCCAGGGGGTCCGACGCCGCCAGGATCGCCGTGACGCCCCGCTCCACCAGCTTCGCCGCGGCGGCCTGACCCGGCTCGATGCCGAACCGGCTGTGCACCACGAACTCGTCCGGCAGGTCGAGACCCGCCCGGTCCGCGAACGCCCGGGCGGCGGCGAGCTTGCGCTCCGAGGGCACGTGGTCGGCCGTGCCGAGCAGCAGGCCGATCCGCTCGTGGCCCATTGAGACCAGGTGCTCCATGCCCTGCTGGGTGGCGATGAGGTCGTCGCAGGAGACGTGCGGGAACCCCAGCTCGTCGATCGAGGCGTTGATCAGCACGACCGGGAGGCCCAGGTCCTCGAGGCGCTCGTAGTGGGCGTGGTCGGCGTCCCGCTCCGAGTAGAGGCCGCCGGCGAAGATCACGCCGGACACCTGCTGCTGCAGGAGCAGGTCGATGTACTCGGCCTCCGTGATACCGCCCGCGCTGCGGGTGCACAGCACCGGGGTGAACCCCTGCTGCGCGAGCGCCCCGCCCACCACCTCGGCGAACGCGGGGAAGATCGGGTTGGCGAGCTCGGGCAGCACGAGGCCGACCAGGCGCGCGCGATCGCCGCGCAGCTTCACCGGGCGCTCGTACCCCAGCACGTCGAGCGCGGTGAGCACCGCCTCGCGCGTCGCGGCCGACACCCCGGCCTTCCCGTTCAGCACCCGGCTCACGGTCGCCTCGCTGACCCCAACCTTCTCCGCCACTTCGGCAAGTCGTCGTCCCATGGCACCGACCTTACCCAAGATCGCGCAAATGGCTTGCATGATTTGCGAGGCGCTTGCGCACCGGGCGAGTACGGGAAATCCCGCCCTTGACGCGCACCGGGGCCGTCCGTACGCTCGCCGCAAGAAGTTGACAGAATCTCTGCACAAAGTCGTCAGATAATCGGCAACTTCCCGATCACGCGCTCAGGCTCCCGCGAGCGCATCATCCGGGCCGGCGACGTCGCCGGCCGTGAGCAGGACCAGCGGAGAGGACACATCCCCATGAGGATGAGACAACGTACGCGCACGCTCGCCGTCGCGACGGCCCTGGCGGGCCTCGTCGCGTCGTCGCTCGTGGCGATCGGCGCGGCGTCCGCCGCGGCGGACGCCACGGATCTCGCGGCGGGCAAGCCGACGACGGCCAGTTCCCACCAGCAGGGCTACCCCGCGGCCCACGCCACCGACGGCAACGGGGCCACGTACTGGGAGTCCGCGAACGACAGCTTCCCCCAATGGGTGCAGGTGGATCTCGGCGCGCCCGCCGCGGTGACCGCGCTCGAGCTGGGTCTGCCCGCGGGATGGGAGGCACGCTCGCAGGACATCACCGTGCTCGGCTCGGCCGACGGGGTGTCGTTCACGACGATCGCCGGGCGGGCCCGGTACTCGTTCGCGCCGGGGTCCGGCAACACGGTCGCCGCCGACCTGCCGGACGCGACCACCCGGTTCGTCCGGCTGCGGTTCGAGGCGAACTCCACCTGGCCCGCCGGGCAGCTGTCCCGGCTGAAGGTGCTGGGCACGACGGACGCGCCGTCGGACCCGGCGGATCTCGCGGCGGGGCGGCCGGCGGCGGCGTCGTCGTCCACGCAGACCTACGTGGCCGCGCATGCGACGGACGGCGACGCAACGACCTACTGGGAGTCCGGGGCCGGGCAGTACCCGGCCACCCTGACGGCGGGTCTCGCGGCCGACGCCGAGCTGACGTCCGTGACCGTGCGCCTGAACCCGGCGACCGTGTGGGCGCGGCGGACGCAGACGTTCGCCGTGCTGGGGCAGGCCGGGTCCGGGGCGTTCGAGACGCTGGCGGCGCCCGCGACCTACACGTTCGACCCCGCTTCGGGGAACGTCGTGACGGTTCCCGTGAGCGGGACGGCGCGGGACGTGCGCCTGGAGTTCACCGCGAACTCCGGGGCGCCCGGCGCGCAGGTCGCCGAGCTCGAGGTGTACGGGACGCCGTCGGGCGAGCCGACGGATCCCCCGACGAACGAGCCGACGGACCCGCCCACCGATGATCCGACGACGCCGCCGCTGCCCGACGGGCGGGGCGCCGACATGCCGTACACCCTGCTGGAGGCCGAGAAGGGCGTGACCGGCGGCGGCGCCGTCAAGCTCGGGCCGAACCGGACCGTGGGCGACCTGGCCGGGGAGGCGTCGGGGCGGCAGGCCGTGCACCTGAGGTCCGACGGGGCCTACGTCGAGTGGACGCTCGACGCGCCCACCAACACGCTCGTGACCCGGTTCTCGATCCCGGACGCCGCGGGCGGCGGCGGGCAGAACGGCTCCGTGGACGTGTTCGTCGACGGGCAGTTCCGCGAGCGGCTGGAGCTGACCTCGAAGTTCGCCTGGGTGTACGGGAACGAGGCGAGCCCGGTGAACGACCCGGGTGCCGGGCCCGCGCGGCACGTCTACGACGAGGCGAGCACGCTGCTCGGGACGACCGTCCCGGCGGGGTCGGTGATCCGGCTGCAGAAGACCGGGAGCAACCCGCTGCCCGTGGCCGTGGACCTCGTCTCGACCGAGCTGGCCGCGCCGAAGGCCAACCCGGATCCCGCGCGGTACGCGGTGCCCGCCGGGTTCGGCCACCAGGACGTGCAGAACGCGCTCGACAAGGCGCGCACGGAGGGCCTGGCCGGGGTGTACCTGCCGGCGGGCGACTACACGACGTCGAGCAAGTTCCAGGTGTACGGCAAGGCCATGGACATCGTGGGGGCCGGTCCGTGGTTCACGCGGTTCCACGCGCCGGCGGGGCAGCACGACACCGACATCGGGTTCCGGGCGGACGCCTCGGCGAACGGCTCGAAGTTCCGGTCGTTCTCCTACTGGGGCAACTACACGCAGCGCATCGACGGGCCAGGCAAGGTGCTCGACTTCTCGGGCGTGGCGAACATGACCGTGGACGACCTGTGGGTGGAGCACATGGTCTGCATGTTCTGGGCCGCGAACCTGGACGACTCGACGATCACGAACTCCCGCATCCGGAACACGTGGGCCGACGGGATCAACATGACCAACGGGTCCTCCGGGAACGTGGTGCGGAACATCGAGACGCGCGGCACCGGTGACGACTCGTTCGCGCTGTTCGCCGCGACCGACGGCGGCGGCAGCGGGCAGCGCGGCAACCTGTACGAGAGCCTGACGTCGCTGGTCACGTGGCGGGCGGCCGGGCTGGCGGTGTACGGCGGGCAGGACAACACCTTCCGCGACATCTACGTCGCCGACACGCTCGTGTACTCCGGGGTGACGATCAGCTCGCTCGACTTCGGGTACCCGATGGAGGGCTTCGGGCCCGCGACGACGAACTTCGACGACATCCTGCTGGTACGTACGGGCGGGCACTTCTGGGGGAACCAGACGTTCCCCGCGATGTGGCTGTTCTCGGCGTCGAAGGAGTTCCGCGGGATCCGCGTGTCCGACCTCGACGTCGTCGACCCGACCTACTCCGGGATCATGTTCCAGACGAACTACGTGGGCGGGCAGCCGCAGCATCCCGTGACCGACACGGTGTTCACGCGGGTGTCGATCAGCGGGGCGCGGCGCAGCGGGGACGCGTGGGACGCGAGGTCCGGGTTCGGGATCTGGGCGAACGAGCTGCCGGAGCCCGGGCAGGGGCCGGCGGTGGGGTCGGCGACGTTCAGCGGGCTGACGCTCGGCGGGAACGCCGTCGACATCCGGAACGAGACGAGCACGTTCACGATCCAGCGGAACTGACGCCGTCAGCCGCCGCGGTGGGCCAGCCTCGGCACCCCGAACCAGAACGCGGCGAACAGCAGCACCACGGCGGCCGCGGCGATCCACGCCGCCGTGGTGCCGGCGACGACGTCGAACACCAGCAGCGTCACGCCGCCCGACACGAGCCCGAACGACGCCAGGCCCAGCCGGGCGCACCGGTCGGCCATGCGCACGAGCCACTCGCGCTTGCGCTGCCGGAACAGCGTCCGGTGGAACGCGACCGGCGCGACGATGAGGCAGGTGGTCAGCAGCGAGCCCGCCAGCACGGCGAGGTACAGGACGCGCTGGTGCGACGCGAGCGCCTCGAAGCGGGCCGAGAACGGGACGGTGAGCAGGAAGCCGGTGAGGATCTGGACGCCGGTCTGCATGACGCGCAGCTCCTGCAGGAGCTCGTTCCAGTTGCGGGTGATCCGCTCCGGTGACGGGTGCTCGTCGTCGTCCGTTCGCGTGTTCCTGCCCGTGTCCTTGCCCCTGCCCGCTGCCGCCGCTGCCATACCTGCGACCGTAACGCCGCTGCCCGCCGCTCGCGCAGGCGCGGGCGGCGGGCAGCGGTCCGGTCAGGGAGCGGACCGGCGGATCAGCTCACGAGGCACGGCTTCCCGTTCAGCGTCACGTAGCCCGGCTCGAAGGCCGCGCCCCGCGCCTTGAACGACACCGGCACCGGGTCCCCGCCCGGCACGAGCCGCGCGTTGTGCCGCAGGTGGGTCGCGGTCACGATCGTGCCGTCCTGGTCGAAGTGCGCACCGGTCCCCCGGCCGACGGTGGTCCCCGCGGGCAGGTCGAACCGCAGCCGCCAGCCCGAGACGGTCTCGTCGCCGGTCACCGACAGGCGGAGCTTGCCGGTGAAGCCGGTCGCGGTCCGGCCGGTCACGCGGTAGTCGACCGCGCACTCCGGGGTGGGCAGCGGCTCGGCCGCCAGCTCGATCAGCTCGCGCGCCTGCTCGGTGAACCAGCGGCCCGCGGCCGGGTCCTCCGTGCCGCGCTCCGGGTCGAGCGGGCCGCCCGTGCCGCGGTAGCACTTGCCGTCGGACTCGCCGGGGACCTTGATCCACAGGTGCGCGTCCACGAGTTCCTCGCCGGTCTCGTGCGTCGGCAGGTCGCCGAGCCCGCGGCCGGGCGGGTTGCACCAGGTCTCGGCGTCGGAGTACTTCCCGGCGGGCGCTTCCCACGGGCCGCGGCCGTTGCGCGAGGTGTCCAGGACGTAGTGGGTCGACGGCTCGACGTCGCCCAGCTGCTGCTCGTACCGCGAGTCGACGCCGGCCGTGTCGAGGGCCGGGTCCGGGTTGCCGGACGACCACTCGGCGTACGGCGACATCGCCACGCCCGTCCAGTCGTTCGCCGGGCCGCCGTTCCAGTACTGGTTGCCGCAGCTGCCGAAGTCGCCGGGGGCGACCTCGGTGACGTACGCGATGCAGGACGAGACCCAGCGCCCGTAGGCGGTGAGGTTGGCCGTGTACTGGTAGTTCGAGGTGTTCAGGGCGAACCCGTCGGCGTCGGCCACGCCGGCCTTGATCAGGCGGTCCGTCGCGTCGCCGACGTTGAGCCAGCCGTTGTGGCCGACGTCGAGGTAGACCTTCGTGCCGGGCAGCCCGCCGAGCGTGTCGACCGCGTAGTTGATCATCTCGAACCGCTCCGCGGCGGCCGTGGCGGCGTCGGCCTCGGCGGGCTTGCACCACTCCTGCGTGCCCTCGAGCGTCGTGTACCAGGGGATGACGCCGAGCCCGTCGGGCTCGACGACCACGACGGCCTCGCCGTCCCCGACGCCGTCCGCGACCCCGTCGATCCAGGCGCGGTACTCGGCCTGGGACGTCGCGCCGCCGGCCGAGTACTGGGCGCAGTCCCGGAACGGGACGTTGTAGGCCACGAGGGTGGCGACGTCGCCCTCGGCGTTCGCGCGGGAGACGACGTCGGCCGCCTGGGCGGAGACCTCGGCCGGGCTGCCCGACGTGAGCCAGGTCGAGGTCGGGACGGCGCCGAGGCGCTGGGCGTCGTCGCGGGCCTGGCCCGTGAGGTTCGCGGCGGCGGCGAACGTGGTGCTGAACGGGTCGGTGTAGAGGCCGGCCTCGGCCTGGCCGTTGGCCTGGCCCTCGGCCTGGCCCTCGGCGGACGCGCTCGGCCCGAGGGCGGCGACGAGGGCCAGCGGCGCGGCGAGGGCGACGGCCGCGGCGACCGCGGCACGCCCCGGGGCCCGGCCCCGGGGGACGGATGGTGCACGGAACATGAGATCTCCTTCGACCTGGGTTCGACGCCGCTGTGGGTTCGTCTCCGCTGTGAATCGTTATCGCGATGGGAACGCTTCCACGGGCGTATGGCCTAGCTTCGGTCCGCGGGCGGAGCCCCGTCAAGTCCGCAGGAGACCGGGGCTCGCGACGGACTGGGTCTTGCCTGGACGCACCGGACACCGCGGTTGCCTACGATCGACCCATGGAATCGCCTCACCCGGACGAGTTGCGGGCCGTGATGCACGAGGTGCGCCGCCTGGCGCTGACCTACAAGTTCGGGATCGACGAGGTGATGACCAAGATCGGGATCCTGCGCGACGAACTGCGGCACATGCAGCAGTACAACCCGGTGGAGCACGTGGGGTCGCGCCTGAAGTCGCTCGACTCGATCGTCGCGAAGTGCCGGCGCAAGGGCATCCCGTTCACGCCCGAGGGCATCCGCAAGCACATGTTCGACATCGCGGGCGTCCGCGTGACCTGCAGCTTCGTCTCGGACATCTACCACGTGCGCGACATGCTCATCAAGCAGGCCGACATCACCCTGCTCGAGGAGCGGGACTACATCTCCACGCCCAAGCCGAACGGGTACCGGTCGCTGCACCTGATCGTGCAGGTGCCGGTGTTCCTGTCGGACCGCACCGAGGACGTGGTGGTCGAGGTGCAGCTGCGGACCATCGCGATGGACTTCTGGGCGTCGCTGGAGCACAAGATCTACTACAAGTACCAGCGCGACGTGCCCCGGCACCTCATCGACTCGCTCAAGCTCGCGGCCGACGTCGCCCAGTCCCTGGACACCTCGATGGAACGCATCCACGAGGAGGTCAAGCAGCTGTCCGGCGGGCAGGAGCCGGCCGAGCGGCTGGACACGATCCTGAGCCCGGACGAGATCCTGCGGGAGTTCTGGTCGAGCCGGTCCGAGGACGCCCGGTTCGACGACAACGGGCGCGAACGGCGGGGGTGACCCTGGCGCCCGGCTCCCGCGGCCGTTAGCGTTCTGGCCAGCGGTTCGATCCCCGGGAGGCGGCATGCGCGCGGTTGTCCAGGAGCGTTACGGCACGGCCGACGGCGTCCGCCTCGACGACGTGCCCCGGCCCGAACCCGGGCCCGACGACGTCCTGGTCCGGGTGCACGCGTGCTCCCTGAACGGGTCCGACCGCGAGAACCTCGCCGGATCGCCCTTCTACTCCCGCATCGGGGGCCTGTCCCGCCCGCGGAACCCGGTCCCGGGTTCCGACGTGGCCGGCGTCGTCGAGGCCTGCGGCCGGAACGTCACCGGGTACTCCCCCGGCGACGAGGTGTTCGGCGAGCTGGCCGGGTATCGCGGCGGCCTCGCCGAGTACGTGGCCACGCCCGCCCGGCTCCTGGCGCGCAAGCCGCCCGCGCTCTCCTTCACCGACGCCGCCGCGATCCCCCAGGCGGGCTGCATCGCCTCGCGGGCGATCAACGGACCGGCCCGGGTCACCGCCGGGCAGCACGTCCTGGTCAACGGTGCGGGCGGGGCCGGCGGCTCGATGGTCGTCCAGCTCGCCAGGCACGCGGGCGCCGAGGTGACCGCCGTCGACGGCGCGGACAAGGCCGGGCACCTGCGCGCCGTCGGCGCCGATCACACCGTGGACTTCCGGTCCGAGGACTGGGCGCGGCACCGCGAGCGCTACGACCTGGTCGTCGACCTGGTCGGCCACCGTTCGCCGTACCGGGTGCACGGCGCGCTGCGCCCCGGCGGGGCGTACTACCTGGTCGGCGGGCGCACGCGCGTGCTGCTGGCGGTCCTCGCCGCGGGCCCGGGCCTCCGGTGGCTCACCGGGAAGCACGTGCGCGTGCTGGTCGCCCCGCAGTCCCGGGACGAGCTGCTCGCCGTCACCGACCTGGTCACCAGCGGCGTCGTCGTCCCGGCGATCGATCGGGTGTACGCGTTCGACGACGCCCTCGCCGCCGTGCGGCGGCTGGAGAGCGGCGCCCATCAGGGAAAGATCGTGGTGCGGGTCGCGGCACCGTGAGACACGTCCGCGGTCCGGGCAGCGCCCGGCCCGCGCACGTCATTCCAGCTCGCCGGCCGAGATCCGCTCCCGCACCAGCTTGTACTGGCGCTCGATGTACTCCTCGAACATGGCGCGCTCGATGCGCCACACCTTCTTCGGCCCGACCTGGATGCCCGGCAGGTCCCCGCTCCGGAGCAGGCCGTACACGATCGCGCTGGAGACGTCGAGCGTCTTGCAGACGTCAGTGAGCGTCATGAAACGGGAGTCGTCGGGCTTGTACTGACTTTCCATACGAACAGTCTCCAGGCAGGCGGGGCGATTTGCCCGGCGACGCGCCCGAAGAACCTGGTCACCGGCGTATGGTGCATGCCATGGCAATTATTCTCCCCTTCGACGGCCACGAGCCACGGATCGACCCCACCGCCTGGATCGCGCCCACCGCGACGATCGTGGGCCGCGTGACGATCGGCCCGCGCGCCAGCGTGTTCTACGGCGCGGTGCTGCGCGGCGACATGGACGAGATCACGCTCGGCGAGGGCAGCAACATCCAGGACAACTGCGTCGTGCACACCGACTGGGACGTCCCGGCCCGTATCGGCGCGGGCGTCGGCGTCGGCCACCTGGCGATCGTCCACGGCGCCACGATCGAGGACGGCTGCCTCATCGGGATGGGCGCGAAGCTGCTGAACAACAGCGTCGTCCGGGCCGGCGCGTTCGTCGCGGCGGGGGCGCTGGTGCTGGAGGGGCAGGAGATCCCCGCGCACCACCTCGCGGCGGGCCTGCCCGCGAAGGTCCGCGGCGTGCTGGACGAGGCGGGGCGCCGGCGCGTGGCGGAGAACGCCCTGGAGTACCAGAAGCTCTCGGAGCTGCACCGGCGCTCGGTGGGCTGAGGGGCTCACCGGGCGCCGGCGCGCTCGATCACTCGGCCGTGCAGGTCGCCGTGACGCCCGACGCGCTCCCGCTGCCGACGAACCCGGCCGACGTGCTCGCCCCGGCCGCGAGCGACCCGTTCCAGCCCGCGTCCGAGATCACGTTCGACCCGCTCAGCGTCCCGTTCCAGGCCTGCGTGACGGTCGCGCCGGCCAGGCTGACCCGCCAGCCCGAGATGGCCGAGCTGCCCGCCGTGACGTTGAGGTTCGCCTGGTAGCCGCCGCTCCAGCTGTTGGTGACGGTGACCGCGGCCGTGCACGCCCCGCCGGACGCCGGGGGCGGCGTCGTGGACGACGGCGGCGGCGTGGTCGACGGCGTGCCCGGGTTCGACGACGGCCACGGGCCGAGGTCCCCGCCGCCGATGTTGATGTCCGAGCAGATGAAGTACGTCTGGTCCTGGTGCGACGCCTTCCAGAGCGTGAACAGCACGGCCCGGCCGCTGCGGCCCGACAGGTTCACGTCCGTCGTGTACGGCGACTGCGTCGGGAACCGGCCGGTCTCCTTGACCAGCTGCAGGTCGCTCCAGCTGACCTGCTGCGTCGTCGGGTCGAAGCCGGCGCGCGTCACGTAGACGCGCAGGTAGTCGGCGCCGTGGTTCGCCTGGTCGTCCAGCCGGAGCTGGAAGCTCGTCGGGACGCCCTTGGCGACCCACCTGCCCGGCTTGTCGAGGGCCGCGTACTTGCCGCCCTCCGCGCCGCCGCCCGAGCAGACCCGGCTGCCGACGGACGAGTAGTTGCCGCCCATCCCGTTCTGGTAGAGGCCGTTCCAGTTCCACATGGCGTCGGGGTTGGCCTGCCACGCCTGGTAGCACATGGGGTCGTAGGTGGCCATGGCCGGGTCGTCGAAGTCGGCACCCGTGCGGCTGTGGCAGCCGTAGTTCCGCGACGGCGGGTTCGTGACCGATCCGTGCGCGGCGGCGTCGGGGGCGTTCGCGGTCTGGATCGCGACCACCCCCATCGATAGGACCAGCGCGACGGCGGCGAGTACCGCCGCGGTTCGCGCCCTTGCAGCAGTGACGACGTGCATGGCTCCTCCTCGAGCTCAACGGTGGCACCACCGTGAACCACCGTCACTGCCCCGGCCAGGATGAAAATCGTTTATGACCCGTCACGCGAAGATGGTCCGTGACCTCCGGACGGAGGCCACGGACCAGCGGCGAACGGGTCAGCGCTGCGCCGCGCAGTCGCCACGGGATCCATACCCGGGCTTCCTTACATACCGCGTGGTCGGTATGCTGTCGCTGACCCCGACGGCAAGGAGGCCACCGTGGAGATCATCGGCGCCGTGCTGGAGCGCTGCGGCGCGCCCGCCCCGTACCGCGAGTCGCGGCCGGTCACGGTCGGGCCGCTGGAGCTCGACCCGCCCGGGCCGGGCGAGATCCTGGTGCGGATCGAGGCCGCCGGGCTGTGTCACTCCGATCTGTCCGTGGTGGACGGCAGCCGCGAGCGCCCCGTGCCGATGCTGCTCGGGCACGAGGCGGCGGGCGTCGTCGAGCAGGTGGGGCCCGCGGGCGGCGCCGCGTTCGGCGTCGGGCAGCGGGTGGTCATGACCTTCCTGCCGCGCTGCGGCAAGTGCGCCGCGTGCCGTACCGACGGGCGGCTGCCGTGCGGCGTGGGCAGCGCCGCGAACGCCGCCGGCTCGCTCGTCGGCGGCGGGCGGCGGCTGCGGCGCTCCGGGCCGGACGGCCCGCGGGAGGTGCACCACCACCTCGGCGTGAGCGCGTTCGCGACGCATGCCGTCGTGTCCGCGACGTCGGTCGTGCCGGTGGACGACGACGTCCGGGCCGACGTCGCGGCCCTGCTGGGCTGCGCCGTGCTGACCGGGGGCGGGGCGGTGCTGAACGCGGGCCGTCCCGCCGCGGGCGAACCC
The DNA here is from genome assembly GCF_039529775.1 of Myceligenerans crystallogenes. Lineage (NCBI taxonomy): Bacteria > Bacillati > Actinomycetota > Actinomycetes > Micrococcales > Promicromonosporaceae > Myceligenerans > Myceligenerans crystallogenes. The sequence goes on along the minus strand of NZ_BAAANL010000002.1, from coordinate 38,976 downwards.
GTCGCCGTGGTCGGGCTCGGCGGGGTCGGGATGGCCGCGCTGCTGGTCGCCGCGGCGCTGGGGCACGAGGTGATCGCCGTCGACGCCGTACCCGCGAAGGTGGAGCTCGCACGGGGGCTGGGGGCCGCGGCGTACACGCCGCAGGAGGCCGGCGACGCCGGGATCCGCGCGCCCGTCGTCGTCGAGGCGGCCGGGAGCGCCCGGGCGTTCGAGACCGCCTTCGGGATGACGGCGCCGGGCGGGACGACGGTGACGGTCGGGCTCCCCCACCCCGGGGCGCGGGCGGCGATCTCGCCGCTGACCCTGACCGCGGAGGCCCGCACCGTCGTCGGCTCCTACCTGGGGTCCGCGGTGCCGGGCCGGGACATCCCCGTCTACGTCGACCTCTGGCGCGCGGGGAAGCTACCGCTGGAGAAGCTCGTGTCGGACCGGATCACGCTCGACGACCTGCCGGGTGCGCTGGACCGCCTGGCGTCAGGGGCCGCCCTGCGTCAGCTGATCGAGTTCTGACGAGGTGCCCGGGACTCGCGGCGTCGTCAGACGCACCGAGCGGCGTCGGACACCTCCCGGCGGCCGCGCCGCCCGCGGTCGGACGACCGCACCACACCGGGCCGCACGAGCTGGAAAACTGTGCCGTACCCCTGAACCGAAAGGACGACGATGACCTCTCGTACCGCCATCGTGACCGGAGCCGCGCGCGGCATCGGCGCCGCAACCGCCGCACGCCTCGCCCGGGAGGGCCACGCCGTGGCCGTGCTGGACCTGCTGGAGGACCAGGCCACCGCGACGGCCGAACGGATCGTGGCCGGCGGCGGCCGGGCGATCGCCGTCGGCGTGGACGTCTCCGACGAGGCGGCCGTGACCGCGGCCGTGGAGCGGGTCGCGGCCGAGCTCGGCGCGCCGACGATCCTGGTGAACAACGCCGGGATCCTGCGGGACAACCTGCTGTTCAAGATGTCGCTGGAGGACTGGGACGCCGTCCTGGGGGTGCACCTGCGCGGGGCGTTCCTCATGACGCGGGCGGTGCAGGCGCACATGGTCGAGGCGAGGTTCGGGCGGATCGTGAACCTGTCCTCCACCTCGGCGCTGGGCAACCGCGGGCAGGCGAACTACGCGGCGGCGAAGGCCGGGATGCAGGGCTTCACCAAGACGCTCGCGATCGAGCTGGGCAAGTTCGGGATCACGGCGAACGCGATCGCGCCGGGGTTCATCCAGACGGACATGACCAGGGCGACCGCCGAGCGGGTCGGCGTGCCGTTCGACGAGTACGTCACGGCCGCCACCGCCCAGATCCCGGTGGCCCGGCCGGGCGTGCCGGAGGACATCGCCGCGGCGGCGGCCTACTTCGCGTCGGAGGACGCCGGCTTCGTCTCGGGCCAGGTGCTGTACGTGGCGGGCGGGCCGCGCGACTGACCCGGGCCAGGCGGAAATCGCGCGTGAGAGCGTTTGCTCGCGCGATTTCCGCCTGGCCCAGCGTCACCAGCCCGCGTCGTCCCCCAGGAACTGCCGGATCGCGGGGCGGGCCGCGTCCAGGACCGTGCCGAACCATGCCGAGAAGTCGCCCTCACCCGCTTCCCGGACCACCTCGTCGGGTGCGGCGAACCGGACCTCGGCGATCTCCTCCGGGTCCGGCCGGGGCGGGGTGCGCACCAGCCCCGTGAACAGGTGGTTGTACTCCCGCTCCACCAGCCCCGAGGCCGGGTCGGGGTGGGTGTAGCGCACGGTCCCGGCCGGGCGCAGGAGGTGCGGCGTCACGCCGAGCTCCTCCCGCACCCGCCGGGCCGCCGCCTCGGCCGGCGGCTCGCCGGGGAACGGGTGCCCGCAGCACGAGTTCGACCAGACCCCTGGCGAGTGGTACTTGGTCCACGCCCGCCGCTGGAGCAGCAGGGCCCCGGCGTCGTCGAACAGGAACACCGAGAACGCCCGGTGCAGCCTGCCCGGCGGGACGTGCGCCGAGAGTTTCTCGGCGGTGCCGATCGTGGTGCCGGACTCGTCGACCAGCTCCAGCATCGTGGGCCCTTCCCCGAAGGCCACCGGATCAGATCCGGTCGGCCGCGATGAGCAGGTAGTGGAAGCTGCCCTCACGGTACGCGGTCAGGAACGGCTCCTCGATCCCGGTGGCGACCGAGGACCGCGCCCGCAGCTCCCAGTACGGGATGGCCGCGGGGGTGAGGTCGACGACGGCGATCGGCGCCAGGCCGTTGGCCGCCATCGCGCGGAAGTACTCGCTGCGCGGGTGGATGTTGCACGTGTAGTGCTCGTCGATGCGGCTGACGGCCTTCGACCGGCCGCCCGTCACGTCGTTCGAGCACCCGGTGATCGTGACGTACCGGCCGCCGAACCGCAGCACGCGCGCCTGCTCGGCGAACAGCTCGAACAGGTCCACGTACATGGTCGACTCGTTGTTCCAGCTCGCGCGCAGCGACCCGGTGTCGAACCCGGTGCCGAGCATGTTGCGGAAGTGGAAGGCGACCTTGCCGGCGACGCCGCGCTCGGCCGCCTGCGCGTTCCCGAACGCGACCTGCTGCTCGGAGATCGTCACGCCGTCGACGGCGCAGCCGAACCGGTCGTGGGCCATGAAGCTCGTGCCACCCCGGCCCGAGCCGGTGTCCATGACGCGGTCGTGCGGCCGCACGTCGCCCAGGTGATCCAGGAGGATGTCCGCCTGCGCGGACTCCAGGCGGTGCAGCTCGCGGATGATCCGCTCGTCCCGCGTGTCCGCCGGGCCCTCCAGGACGGACGGGTCGTAGTCGCCGATCCCGTAGTGGTGGTGGAAGTAGCCGTCCACCTCGCCGAGGCGGAGGTTGACCGGGTCGCGCTCCGCGTTCCAGTAGGCGGCGACGGACCGCTGGTAGTCGGTGTGCAGGACGTTCTCGGGCGAGGACACGGTGGAGGAGGTCATGCGCTGCTCCTTTGTCGGTGGAAGCGCGGGACGCGGACAGGCGTCACGCGGGCGTGCGGGCGAAAACGCGGTGCGGAAGGTGGTGCGAAGGTGGTCCGGAAGGTGCTGTGGAACGTGGCGCCGTCAGGTGCGTGCCGACGACGACGCCGGGCGGGCCGCCGCGCGGTTCATTCCCCGTCGGCGAGGCCGTGGTACCGGCCGCTGCGGGCGTGCCACTCGCGGCTCCCGCCGCACCACGCCCACACCCCGGCCAGGAACCGGCGCAGCTCGGGCGACCCGGACGCCGCCAGGGCGGCCGACTCGGCCTCGAAGGCGTGCATCAGCTCGTCGTGGATCTCGACGGTCGCCACGACGGCGTCGTCCAGGCTGACCCCGTCCTCCGCGGCGATGAGGCGGGGCAGGCTGAAGTCGCCCGGGTCCTCCTTGGCCATGGAGTAGAGGTCGTTGACGATCACGCTGGCCGAGCCCGCCAGCGTGAACACGCGGCGTACGCGCGGGTCGGCGAACTCCGCGTACGGCAGCTCGTACCCGGCCACGGCGTCGACGAGCACCATGCACGGCACGAAGCTGTTCTCGTGCCGGTGCATGAGGAACTCCCACACCGGCGGCCGCTGCCCGGCCGTGGCCCAGACCGCCTCCTGGTTGTAGGCGACGAACATGATCGCCAGCTCGTGCCGCAGCCGGCGCAGCTGCGCCGCCGAGGCGAAGGCGGCCAGGTGCCGCTGCGCCGAGCGCAGCGACACCGCGACCGGATCGGCCTGGACCACCTGCTCCAGCTGCGGCGCATACCGCAGCGGCAGGTGCGCCTGGTCGATGACGGAGTGCGCGACGGCGAGCCGCTGCCCCAGCAGCTCCGGACGCGCCTCCTCCACCTCGCCGTCCACGTAGTGGTCGTCGACGGCCCACTCCGAGAGCCCGCACCGCGCCGCGGCGAGCAACCGCTCGACGTCGTCGGTCTCGGGATGCGCGAGCATCATGAGCCGGCCGAACTCGGCCCGGCGGATCATGTCGAGGCGGCCGGGATAGATCCCGACCTCCTGCGCCCACTCCACGAGGCGCTCGTCCACCTCCTGCCCGAGCGCGGGGTCGTCCCGGACGGCGGGCGGGCAGTACAGCACGAGATCGTCCCCGGCGGCCTCGCTGCGGCGCGGCAGACTCGCCTCGCTCCCCGAAAGGGCCTCGACGATCCCCGAACCGCCGGGCCGCCCCGGCGCGGACGCCGGGCCGGACCCGACCGGCGCGAACCCCAGCCCCGCGGGATGCGCGGGAAGCCGAGGGGCGGACACGGCGTGCAGTTCCGTGCGCGCCGGACGGCGCGCGTCGCCGAGCAGCCGGCCGACGACGACGGCCGCGGCGTCCCGCCCGCCCGGCGCTGACATCCTGGACAGCAGTGACACGGGTCAGACCCCCCTCTTCCGGTCGCCGGCCACCCTCAGGCCCGCGGGGCGATCTCGACGTTCTCGAGCACACCCAGGGCGTCGGGAACGAGCACCGCCGCCGAGAAGTAGGTGCTGACCAGGTAGGAGATGATGCCCTTCTGGTCGATCCCCATGAAGCGGGCGTTGAGCCCCGGCTCCACCTCGTCCGGCAGGCCCGTCTGGTGCAGGCCGATCACGCCCTCGTCGTCCTCGCCGGTGCGCACCGCGATGATCGACGACGTGCGCTGCGCGGACACCGGGATCTTGCCGCACGGCAGCAGCGGGACGCCGCGCCACGCGGGGACCCGGTGGCCGTCCAGGTCGGCGGAGTCCATGGGCAGCCCGCGCTTGTTGCACTCCTTGGCGAACGCCGCGATGGCGCGCGGGTGGGCGTACAGGAACCGGGTGCTGCGGCGCATCGTGAGCAGGTCGTCCAGGTCGTCGGGCGTGGGCGGGCCCGAGTGCGTGTCGAAGCGCTGGGAGAAGTCCGCGTTGTGCAGCAGGCCGAACTCGCGGTTGTTGACCAGCTCGCTCTCCTGGCGCTCGCGGAGCGCCTCGATCGTGAGGCGCAGCTGCTGCTCGGTCTGGTTCATCGGCTTGTTGTAGAGGTCGGCGACCCGGGAGTGCACCATGAGCACCGTCTGGGCCACGCTCAGCTCGTACTCGCGCGGGCGCAGCTGGTAGTCGGCGAACGTGGCGGGCAGGTCGGGCTCGCCGGAGTGGCCGGACGCGAGCGCGATCTCCGCCTCGCCCTGCTTGTTCTGCCTGTGTTCCGGCAGCGCGCGGATGTGGTCGAGCTGCGCGGCCAGGCTCGCCGAGTCCGCCACCAGGGCGGCGAAGTCCTCGCGGGGCAGTTCCAGGAGCGTGCAGGCCGTGGCCGCCTGGACCGTGAACTCCCAGCTGGGGTCCTCCTCCAGGAGGTACTGCTCGCCGAACTTGTCGCCGTCGGACAGCACGCCCAGGAGATCCGTCCCCCCGTACGCCCCCTCGGACGTGCGGTGCACGCGGCCGTGCGCCACCAGGTAGACGTGGGTGGCCGGGGTGCCCTCCTGCGCGACGACGTCGCCGGGCTCGACGTCGCGCTGGACGAAGCGGCCGGCGAGGGCCTCCAGCACGGGGGCGTCGTCGTACCCCCGCAGGATCCAGAGCTCGGTGAGCTCGGCCGGGACGACCCGGACCTGCGCGCCCGCCTGGTCGAAGGCGATCTTGCCGTCGCCGACCGTGTAGGTGAGGCGGCGGTTGACGCGGTAGGTGCCGCCGTCGGTCTGGACCCAGGGCAGGGTGCGGGTGACCCAGCGGGAGCTCTTGCCCTGCATCTGCGGGGCGGACTTGGTGGTGGTCGCCAGGTTGCGGGCGGCCCGGGTGGAGAGGCTGCGCGGGTCCTGCTGGTCCGGCGCTGCTTCGTGTCCGGCTGCGATCGACATCGTCCGTGTCTCTCCTTGCGGTCAGGGGTGGCCGTGCGGGCGGGCGGTGCGTCGGTGGAACACGAGCCACCGTAGGCGGGGAGATTCGCGACATCACATCACGGGAGAATTTTTCAACCCGGTATGAATCGCCCTACACTTCACGAACACCGCGCGCTCCCTGCGTTGCCGCGTCACCACGCCAAACCGTCTGGACGGTATGCCCGCCGCGCGGCGCTCAGCCCCCGAGCCGCAGGCGCGCCTCGATCGCCCCGCGGACGCGCCCCGGGACCGGCACGGGGCGGCGGGCGGCGGCGTCGACGAACACGTGGGTGAACCTGCCCAGCGCGAGCGCGTCGTCGCGGCCCGTCCCCGCCCGCAGGATCGCGAGGTCCCACGTGACCGACGTCGTCCCGAGGCGGGCGACCGCGATGTCCACCTCCAGTTCGTCCGGGAACGACGCCGGCGCCAGGTACTCGCACGACGACGCGCGCACCAGCCCGATCACGTCGCCCGCCGGGTCCAGCCCGCAGTGGCGCATCATCCACGTGTTCACGGCGGTGTCCATCGCCTCGTAGTAGACGGTGTTGTTGAGGTGGCCGTACTGGTCGTTGTCGTTCCAGCGCAGCAGGAAGGGGATACGGGAGGTCATCGCGGCTCACCCGACCCGCAGCAGGTGCCGGAACGCGGTCCGCGCCCGCGCCGGGCTGGGCGCGTCACCCGTGATCAGATCCGCGTAGGTGAACGACTCCGACACCCGGATCAGCAGGTACGCGAGCTCGTCCGGCGTGATGGCCCCGCCGAACGGCGCGTCGCCCAGCTCGTGCCGCACCAGCCACTCGACGGTCGCGCGGAACCGCCGCTGGATCGGGCTGTCCGCGGTGGTCAGCAGGCGCAGGGACCGCGCCGGCTCGCGCCGCAGGAAGGTGCGGAAGTACTCCGCCTCGATGAGGTCCGCCGCGAAGCGGCTCAATAGGTCCGCGACGCGCCGCTCGCCCGACGACGACGCCGTCGCGTCCCACGCCTGCCGCAGCGTCGGCACGGCGAGCGACCACAGCACCTCGCTCAGCAGCGCGTCGCGGTTGCCGACCCAGCGGAACAGGGACGTCCGGTCCACGCCGAGCCGCGTGGCGAGCGGGCCCATGTCGATCCGGTTGCCCTCGATGAACGTCGCGCGGGCGATCTCCAGCACCTGGCGCGCCTCGGCGCTGGACTCCAGCTTCGCGGACAGCCGCGACGGCGCGGCCGCCAGCCCGACGGTCGTGATGTCGGCGCCCGGTGGCGACGACGGCGCGGTCGTCGCCGGACCGCTCGCGACGCTCGGCGTACTCGGCATGGGCCTCTCCTGTGTCCGGCTGCGGTGCCTGTCGGGACGCCACCATAACCCGTGCCACCGGGGGTGGTGCAACATCTGGTGAGATGATGCATACTGGACAAGGCACTGACGCTCACCCCCTGGAGGATCGATGACGCTCACATCCGGAACGGCGCCGCAGGCGGCGCCCGAGCAGCCCGCGCAGCGGGCCACGTCGCCGGCGGCCGAACTCCTCGACGCCGACTTCTACGCCTTCCAGACCCTGCTCGCCCCGCACGAGCAGGCCACGGCCGCGCGCGTGCGGGAGTTCATGGAGCGCGAGGTGCGGCCCATCGCGGACGACTACTGGGAACGGGCCGAGTGTCCCGTGCACCTGTTCAAGCCGTTCGCCCGGCTCGGCACGCTCGGGTCCGCGTGGGCGGAGACCGCCACGACGCCGCTGTCGGCGGTCGCGCGCGGGTGGGTCGGGATGGAGACCGCCCGGGTGGACTCCTCGTTCTGCACGTTCATCGGGGTGTCCGGCGGGCTGGCGATGAGCTCGATCGGCGTCGGCGGGTCCCCCGAGCAGCGGGCGCAGTGGCTGCCGCCGCTGGCCGCCGGCGACCTGATCGGGGCGTTCGGGCTGACCGAGCCGCTGGCCGGGTCCGACACGGCCAAGGGCCTGCGCACCACCGCCACCCGCCACGGCGACACGTGGGTGCTGAACGGCGCCAAGCGGTGGATCGGCAACGCGACGTTCGCCGACGTCGTCGTCATCTGGGCCAAGGACACCGCCGACGACCAGGTCAAGGGCTTCCTGGTGCGCAAGGGCACGCCCGGCTTCACCGCCACGAAGATCGAGCGCAAGCAGAGCCTGCGGATCGTGCAGAACGCCGACATCGTGCTCGAGGACGTCGAGGTCGCCGAGGCCGACCGGCTGCAGGGGATCGACTCGTTCCGCGACGTCGCGCAGGTGCTGCGGATCACGCGCGACGGCGTCTCGTGGCAGTCGCTGGGCACCGCGTGGGGGGCGTACGACGCCGCCGTGCGGTACGTGACCGAGCGCGAGCAGTTCGGCCGCACCATCGGCGGGTTCCAGCTGATCCAGGACAAGATGGCCACGGCGCTGGCGAACCTCACCGCGAGCCTCGGGATCTGCGTGCGGGTGGCGCAGCTGCAGGACGAGGGGCGGCAGACCGACGCGCACGCGGCGCTCGCCAAGTCGTTCGTGACCACGCGCATGCGGGAGACGGTCGCGCTGTGCCGGGAGGCGTGCGGCGGCAACGGCATCACGCTGGACACGGGCGTGGCGCGCCCGTTCGCCGACGCCGAGGCCGTCTACACCTTCGAGGGCACCAAGGACATGAACCAGCTCATCGTCGGGCGGGCCATCACCGGCCAGGCCGCGTTCGTCTGAGAACCAGGAGACATCATGACCGAGGCTTACGTCGTGGCGACCGCCAGGTCGCCCATCGGCCGGGCGTACAAGGGATCGCTCGCCGGCATCCGGGCGGACGACCTGGCCGCGCAGCTGGTGCGCGCCGCCGTCGCGCGGGTGCCCGGGCTGGACCCGGAGCGGATCGACGACCTGCTGCTCGGGTGCGGGCTGCCCGGCGGGGAGCAGGGCATGAACCTGGCGCGGATCGTCGCGGTGCTGTGCGGGTGGGACTCCGTGCCGGGCGCGACCGTGACGCGGTACTGCAGCTCCTCCCTGCAGACGACGCGGATGGCGTTCCATGCGATCAAGGCGGGCGAGGGGCACGTGTTCGTGTCGGCGGGCGTGGAGTCGGTGAGCCGGATGCAGGTGGGCTCGTCGGACTACATCCCCGGCGCCGAGCTGGAGAACCCGCTGTTCGCGGCGGCGATGGAGCGCACGGCGAGCCGCGCGGAGGGCGGCGCGTCCGGGTGGGCCGACCCGCGCGGGTCCGGCGAGCTGCCGGACCCGTACATCGCGATGGGCCAGACGGCGGAGAACGTGGCCGCGCTGCACGGGATCACCCGCGAGGAGCAGGACGCGTTCGCCGCGCGCAGCCAGCAGCGCGCGGAGCGCGCGATCGCCGAGGGTTTCTGGGCGCGCGACATCACGCCGGTCACGCTGCCGGACGGCACGCAGGTGGTGTCCGACGACGGCCCGCGGGCCGGGACCACCGCCGAGAAGCTGGCGGAGCTGGAACCGCGGTTCCGGCCGGACGGGACCGTCACCGCCGGCAACGCGTGCCCGCTGAACGACGGGGCGGCCGCCGTCGTCGTCATGTCCGCGGAAGCCGTCGACGAACTGGGCGTGACGCCGATCGCGCGGATCGTGTCCACCGGGGTCAGCGGGCTGTCGCCGGAGATCATGGGGCTGGGGCCGGTCGAGGCGTCCCGGCGGGCGCTGGCGCTGGCCGGGCTGACGATCGGCGACATGGACCTCGTGGAGATCAACGAGGCGTTCGCGGCGCAGGTCATCCCGTCGGCCCGGGAGCTGGGGATCGACGAGGAGAAGCTGAACGTGAAGGGCGGCGCGATCGCCGTCGGGCACCCGTTCGGGATGACGGGCGCGCGGATCACGTCCACGCTGCTCAACGCCCTGGCGGACACGGGCGGCCGCTACGGCCTGGAGACGATGTGCGTGGGCGGCGGCCAGGGCATGGCCATGGTGCTGGAACGACTCTGAGAGACCGGGGGCCGGGTCGTGACCACGAGGTTGCGGTCGCACCCACGAGGTTGGTGTTCGCCCGTCCTGGGGCGATGCGACACAACCTCGTGGGTGCGGACGGCAACCTCGTGGTCACAACCCGGCCTTCGCAGCTGAGGTCGAGAGCCGGGGCGTTCTACCCGGCGAACCGCTCGACCAGCTCGCGCTTGAGGACCTTGCCGCTCGGGCCCAGGGGGAGCTCGTCGACGACGTGCACGACCCGCGGGTACTTGTAGGCGGCGACCTTCTCCTTCAGGTAGGCGACGATCGCGGCCGGGTCCAGCCGCACGCCCTCGCCCGGGAGCACGGCCGCGTGCACCTCCTGGCCGTGGACGTCGTGGGGGACGCCGAACACCGCCCCCAGCGAGACGCCCGGGTAGCGCGCGAGCACCGCCTCGACCTCGGTGGGGTACACGTTGTAGCCGTTGCGGAGGATCATGTCCTTCTTGCGGTCCACGATCGTGACGATGCCGTCGGGGTCGATCGTGCCCAGGTCGCCGGTGCGGAACCAGCCGTCGACGACGGCCTCCGCGGTGGCCCCGGGCCGGCCCAGGTAGCCCTTCATGAGGTTGTGGCCGCGCACCACGATCTCGCCGAGCTCGCTCGTGCCCCCCGGCGCGGGCTCGGGCAGCAGCTCGACGCGCTGCTCGACGTCGGACGCCGCCACGGCGACGTCGACCCCCCACATGGGCCGCCCGACCGTCCCGGGCCGGATCGGCTCGCTCGTGACGTTGAACGTGCACGACGGCGACGTCTCCGTCAGCCCGTACCCCTCGTGCACCTGCGCGCCGTACGCCTCCTCGAACGCCTCGAGCAGCGCGACCGGCAGGGCCGCCCCGCCCGAGACCGCGAACCTCAGGGGCGGGCGCCCGGGCGAGCGTCTCGCAGCCTCGACCATGCCCGCGAAGTTGGTGGGCACGGCGGTGAACACCGTCGCCTGGTGCCTGACCAGCAGTTTCAGCGCCACGTCCGGGTCGAACTGCGGCAGCAGGATGATCGAGGCGCCCACCCGGAAGCCGATGTTCATCACCGCCATCTGCCCGAACGAGTGGAACAGCGGCAGCCCGCCGTAGATGACGTCGCCGGCGTCCATCGTGATGGAGTCGATCAGCGAGCAGTGCACCTGCTCGACCATCGCCAGGTGCGAGCCGACGGCGCCCTTGGGCGTGCCGGTGGTGCCGCTGGTGTACATGACGGTCGCCGGCGCCAGCGGGTTCACGCCGGTGTGGCGCTCGATCGGGGTGGCGGCCGCCGCCTCGTCCTCGAGCCGGGCCAGGCCCTTCTCGGCCGCGAACGCCTCGGGCGCGAGCACCGTCACGACCGGCACCCCGGCCCGGGCGGCCGCCGTCGCGCCCTCCGCGAGCAGCGGCGCGGCCACGACGAGCAGGTCCGCGGCGGCGTCGCGCAGCACGAACTCGATCTCGTCCGCCTTGAACAGCAGGTGCACGGGGACGACGACGGCGCCGAGCGCGAGGGTGGCGTAGTAGACGCGCGGGAAGTCCGGCACGTTGGGCACGATCATCGCCACGCGCGATCCGGGGCCGATCCCCCGGGCCGCGAGCGCCCCGGCGTAGGCGCGGGTCTGGGCCCAGAGCTGCCCGTAGCCGATGGTCTGGTCCATGAAGTGCAGCGCGGTCCGGTCGGGGTGGCGGCGGGCGGTCTCCGCGAGAATGCTCGCGATGGACAGGGTGCCCTGGCCGGGCCCGTCGAGAGCCGGGTCCGCCGGATGTCCGACGACGTCGGTGGGGGTCATCGCCTTCTCCTCTTCCTCAGGTTCTTCCGATGTGGGTGTGTTCGGCTGGGCGGGACAGGCGGAAATCGCGTGTGTGAGCGCTGACATCCGCGATTCCCGCCTGTTCCGCCAGGCCTACCGCCGCAGTTCCGCGCGGCCGAGGGACGCGAGGTGGACCTCGTCGGGGCCGTCCGCGAGGCGCAGGGAGCGGGCGCCCGCGAACATGGCCGCGAGCGGGGTGTCCTGGGAGAGGCCGGCTCCCCCGAACCACTGCATGGCGCGGTCCAGGATCTGCTGCACCGCGCGCGGGACCGCGATCTTGATGGCCTGGATCTCGGTCATGGCGACGCGGTTGCCGACGGTGTCCATGAGCCAGGCGGTCTTCAGGACGAGCAGCCGCAGGGCCTCGATCTCGATGCGGGAGGTGGCCAGCCACTCGCGGATCACGCCCTGGCCGGCGAGCGGCCCGCCGAACGCGACGCGCTCGCGCACCCGGTCGCGGACGAGGTCCATGGCGCGCTCGGCCGTGCCGAGCGCGCGCATGCAGTGGTGGATCCGGCCCGGGCCGAGCCGGGCCTGCGCGACGGCGAAGCCCTCCCCCTCGCCGGCCAGGAGGTGGGAGACCGGGACGACGGCGCCGTCGAACTCGATCTCCGCGTGCCCGCCGTGGTCGCGGTCGTCGTAGCCGAGCACGCTCAGCCCGCGCACGACGCGCACCCCGGGGGTGTCGCGGGGCACGAGGATCATCGACTGCTGCCGGTGGCGGGGCGCGTCCGGGTCGGTCTTGCCCATGACGACGAGGATCCGCGCGTCGGGGTTCATGCCGCCGGTGGCGAACCACTTGCGGCCCGTGATCTCGTAGGCGTCGCCGACGCGCCGGATGCGGGTGGCAATCTGCGTGGCGTCCGACGACGCGACGTCGGGCTCCGTCATGCAGAACGACGAGCGGATCTCGCCCGCGAGCAGCGGCCGCAGCCATCGCTCCTTCTGCTCCGGCGTGCCGAAGTGGTCGATCACCTCCATGTTCCCGGTGTCGGGCGCCGCGCAGTTGAAGGCCCGCGGCGCAAGCCCCGGGCTGCGCCCGGTCAGCTCGGCCACGGGCGCGTACTGCAGGTTCGTCAGGCCGCCGCCCTCCCTGCCCGACGGCGCCGTGGGCGGCAGGAAGAGGTTCCACAGGCCCTGGTCCCGGGCGGCCGCCTGGAGCTCGCGGACCACCGGGCGGAACGCCCAGCCGTCCGGGGTGTCCGCGACCTGCCGGGTGTGGACCGCCTCGGCCGGGTACACGTGCTCGTCGAGGAACGCCCGGACCCGGGCGGTGATCTCCAGGGTCGTGTCGTCGTGCGCGAAATCCATCAGTCGTTCCCTTCCGCTGCGGGGCCGGTGCGCGCCAGGCCCTCGCGGGCCAGGGGCGTGACCAGGTCGCCGATGCCGTCGAAGCCGTCGCCCACCGTCTGACCGGCGCGGTGCCGGTAGTGCACGCCCTCGAGGATGACGGCGAGCTTGTAGCACGCGAACGCCTCGTACCAGCCCAGGCCGGGCACGCCGATCCCGGCCCGGGACGCGTACGCGTCCACGACCTCGGCGAACTCCGGGTAGCCGGCGCCGGGAACGATGGCGCCCGCCACCACGCCCTGCGGCGCGAGCTCACGGATCCGCCAGTACATACCGAGCATCCCGAGGTCCACGAGCGGGTCCCCGAGGGTGGCCATCTCCCAGTCGAGCACGGCGGCGACCCGCGGGCCGCCGGTACTGCCTGTCGCACCCGGAGCGGTACCGGCGTCCACCGGCGCGATGCCGGCCCCGGCGTCGCCGGCACCTTCGCCGTCACCCGCCACGATGACGTTGTCCAGCCGGTAGTCCCCGTGGACGATGCCGACCCGCCCGCCGTCGGCCGCCGGGACCGACCCGGCCAGGACGTCCTGCAGCCGGTCCAGCGCCGGGACCTCGCGCGAGCGCGAGGCGTCGTACTGGCGCCGCCACGTGGCCATCTGCCGGTCCAGGTAGCCGGCCGGGCGGCCGAAGTCCGCGAGGCCGACGGCTGCCGGGTCCACGGCGTGGAGGTCCGCGAGCACCTCGGCCAGATCCAGGCCCAGCCGGTGCAGCCCCGCCGGGGTGTACCGGGAGTTCTGCGCGGGCCGGGCCAGCACCTCGCCCGGGACGTGCTCCATCACGAGGAACACGGTGCCGGTGACGTCGCCGCCGGAGCCGTCGTCGCCGGGGGTGTCATCGACGACGTCGACCGTCCCGGGCACCGGGACCCGTCCCGCGAGCGCCGAGATGACCCGGTGCTCGCGGCGCATGTCGTGGGCGGTGGCGAGCACGTGGCCGAGCGGCGGGCGCCTGACCACGAGCGGGACGCGCGCACCGTCCACCCGATAGGTGAGGTTGCTGCGCCCGCCCGTGATCAGGCTCGCGGTCAGCCCTGCGCCGGGTGCGGCGGCGTCCGCCGTCGTCCCGTCGAGCAGTTCCGGGTGCGCCCGCCCCAGCCACCGGCCGAAGCCGGCGACGTCGAGGCCCGGTGTCGCGTCGTCGTTCATCGTTCTCCTCCTGCGCCCGCGGGGCGCATCGTTGTCCGGCCTCACCGGGGCACCACCTCGTGGGGTGGGGCGTGCCCCGGGTCGGCCGGGCGGTCTACGGCGTGGACGGGATGCCCTCGTTCTCCAGGGGGACCGGGGTGGACTCCGTCTCCGTGAGGGTCGCGCCGTCCCAGGCGTAGGTGGCGCCGACGTAGTCCTGGACGCCGTCCCGGACGACCGTGACGCTCGCGGCGTGGTAGGCGCCGTGGTCGTCCGGGCCGAGGGACAGCGGGACGACGCCGTTGCCGGTGAGCTCACCCGACTCGACGGCGGCCAGCAGCGACTCACGGGTCGGGTTCTCCCCCGCCGCCGCGAGCGCCTCGGCGAACAGGTAGCCGACGCTCATGCCGTACACGGTGTTGCCCGTGAAGGGGGCGCCGTCGTTGTACTCCTCGTTGATCTGCTCGAAGAGCCTGACCCACTCGTCGTCCGGGCTCTGGGGCAGGTAGTTGACGCTGGTGAGGCCCTCCAGGAGGGCGGCGTTCTCCTCGCCGAGGTAGCCGAGTACGGTCTCCTGGTCGCCGCCGGCCGAGGAGACGTACCACTTCGGGAACCACTCGAGCTGGGCGGCCGTGCCGAGGGTCAGGGCGGTGAAGGCGTTGATCGTGCCGAGCACGACGACGCCGCAGCCGGCCTTCTTCAGCGCGCCGACCTGCGCGGTGACGTCCTCGTTGGAGGTGGAGTAGTACTCGGCGGCGGCCACGCCGTCGTCGCCCGCCACGGCGGTGACGCCCTCCAGGATGCCCGCGCCGTAGTCGTCGTCCTGGCCGAGCACGCAGATCTCCGCGTCCGGCTCGGTGTCGGCGGCGTACCGCGCGAGGGCGGCGCCCTCGGTGACGTAGTCGGCGTTGAAGCCGAACGTGTTCGGGTACTTCCCGGGGTCGTTCCAGGTGGCGGAGCCGGACGCGACGAACAGGTCGGGCACGTCGTTCTGCCCCACGTAGTCGAGCACGCTGGAGTGGGTGGGCGTGCCGAGCCCGTTGACGAGGGCGAACACCTTCTCCTCGCCGACGAGCTCCCGCACCACGGTCTGGGTGTCGGCGGGGTTGTAGCCGTCGTCCTTGACGACGTACTCGATGCTGCGGCCGTGGATGCCGCCCTTCTCGTTGAGGTACTCGAAGTAGGCGGACGTGGCCGCCGAGATCGGGCCGTAGCCCGCGGCCGCGGGGCCGGTCAGGGGCTGGTGGGTGCCGATGGTGACGGTGTCCGCGGTGACGCCGGGGGTCCCGGCGGCGGACGGCGTCGAACATCCCGCGAGCATCAGGCCGACGACGGCGGCCGCCACGGTGGCGGTCAGGGCGCGCCGAGGACGGGGATCGGAACGGGGATCGCGGGGTGGGGTGCGCAGCGGGGCGGGGGACGGGTGGTGCACGGTGATCACCTCTCTGTGGTCATGCGTGTCGGGATCTGGGGAGGAACCGGGCCAGGCCGCCCGGGGCGGCGAGGGTCACCGCGATGACGACGACGCCGAACAGCAGCAGGGCGAGGTTGCCGTCGAGGCGGGCCGTGAGGTCGGCGGGGAGCGTGCCCGCGAGCTGGTCGGCGGCCCACGGGAGGGTCACCACCAGCACCGAGCCGATCGCGGCGCCGCCGAGGCTGCCGAGCCCGCCGACGACCGCGGCCACGACCAGCAGCAGCGAGAACCCGAGCCCGTACGCCCCGGGGCTGACGTTCTGGGTCACGATCGCGAGCGCCGCTCCCCCGGTCCCGGCGGACAGGGCGCTCGCGGTGAACGCGCCCGCCTTGACGCGGCCGGGGTCGATGCCGGCCAGGCGGGCGGCGGTCTCGTCGTCGTGCACGGCGCGCATGCGCAGGCCCGCGCGGCCGGCGCGGAGGATCAGCAGCGGGGTGACGGCGCAGGCGGCCAGCGTGACCGCGATCCAGGCGTGCCACTGCTCGACGGCGATCAGCGCGGCGAGGGCGCCCGGCACGGGCAGGAACGGGGCGGCGCGGCCCTGGTCGCCGCCGAGCGGGCCGATCACGCTCGCGGCCGAGGACAGCGCGATGACCAGGGCGAGCGTGAGGCCCGCCAGGTAGGGGCCGCGCAGCCGGGCGGCGGCGAGGCCGAGCAGGAGGCCGAGCACGCCCGCGACGACGACGGCGCCGGCGAGCCCGGCGAGGAACGGGAGCAGGGTGCCGGCCGCGCCGGGGGACGCGCCGGAACCGGTGACCGCGGCGGCGCCGTCGTCGGACGTCATGGCGACCACGGACGACGACGCGATGGCGTAGCCGTAGCCGCCCGCGGCCATGAGCACGGCGTGCCCGAGGGAGAGCTGGCCGGTGAGGCCGACCAGAACGGTCAGCCCGGCGACCGCGGCGAAGACCGCGGCGGCCGTGGCGAGCTGGAAGTTGCGGAACGGGTCGAGGCCGAACGTCGCCGCGATCACCACGAGGGTCACCAGCGACGCGCGCACGAGGGTCCGGGTCCGGGTGCTCATGCCGTGCGCGCCTCCCGTGCCGCGAAGAGGCCCGCCGGGCGGACCAGGAGCACCGCCGTCAGGAGGCCGAGGACCGCGAGCGGGGCCGCAGCCGCGGTGACGTAGCCCGTGACGAGGCTGGTCAGGATGCCGACGCCGAGCCCGGCGAGCAGCGCGCCGGGCGGGGAGTCGAGCCCGCCGATCACGGCCACGGCGAACGCCTGGACGAAGAGGATGTCGGCGGCGTGGGGGCTCAGGCCCAGCTCGGTCGGCACGAGCAGGAGCCCGGCGAGCGCCGCCACCGCGACCGAGACGGCCCAGCCGATCGTCACCATGCGGCCCACGCGCACGCCGAGCAGGCGGGAGGTCTCGGGCGCGAACGCCGCCGCCCGCAGCTGCAGCCCCAGCGACGTGCGGCCGAACATCCAGGCCAGGCCCGCCATCACGACGGCGGCCGTGGCCAGCGTGAACAGGTCGTACGGGGAGAGCACCGGGACGCCGCCCAGCGACAGCGGGCGCTGCGGGAACGGCGCCGGGACGGGCCGGTGGGCGGCGCCGAACGCGATCGCCAGGCCCGCCTGCAGCACCATGACCAGGCCGATCGCGACGATCATGCCGGGCAGGGGGTTGTCCCTGGGCACGAGCCGCAGCGGGCCGCGCTCCGCGAGCACGCCGAGGAGGGCGCCGGTCAGGACGGCGCCGGCGACCCCCAGCCAGTACGAGCCGGTCGCCGCGGTGAGCGCGAACCCGGCGTACACGCCGACGACGGCCATCGCCGCCTGCGCGAAGTTCACCACGCGGGCGGCCCGCCAGACGATCACGAGCGAGATCGCGAACAGCGCCAGGACGCTGCCGCGCGCCAGGCCCGCCGCGACGAGGAAGACGAGGGTGTCCATGGTTCTCCTCTCAGAAGCCCAGGTAGGCGTGCCGGAGCCGGGGGTCGCCGGAGAGCTCCGCGGCGGGGCGGTCCGCGACGACCTCGCCGAGGTTCAGCACCACGCCGCGGTCCGCGACCGACAGGGCGCCCGTGACGTTCTGCTCGGCGAGCAGGACGGTCGTGCCGGTGCGCGCGGCCGTCTCGTGCAGCACGCCGAGCAGGTGGGCGGTGACGAGCGGGGCCAGGCCGAGGGACGGCTCGTCCAGGAGCAGCACGTCCGGCCCGGCGATCAGCGCGCGAGCGAGGGCGAGCATCCGGCGCTCGCCGCCGGACAGGGTGTGCCCGGCCGCGTGCCGGCGCCGGGCGAGCGGCTCGAACAGCTCGAACGCCTCGTCGAGGGCGCGCTGCCGGGCGGCGCCGCGGTGGCGCCACAGGGCGCCGAGCCGCAGGTTCTCCTCGACCGTGAGCTCCACGACGACGCCGCGTCCCTCGGGCACGAGGGCGAGGCCGCGGCGGACGCGGTCCTCGGGGGCGAGGCCGGTCAGATCCGTGCCGCCGAGCAGGATCCGTCCCGAGCGGGCGGGGGTCAGCCCGGCGAGCGCCCGCAGCAGGGTGGTCTTGCCCGCGCCGTTCGCGCCGAGGAGCGCGACGACGGCGCCGTCGGCCACGGTGAGGTCGAGGCCGTCGAGCACGGGCGCGCCGTCGCCGTAACCGACGACGAGCCGCTCCAGGATCAGCTCACTCATGAGCGGGCTCCGTCGCGGCGTCGTGCGTCGTCACGGCGTCGTGCATCGTGACGGCGTCGTGCGTCGTCACGCCCAGGTACGCCCGCTCCACGGCCGGGTCGCCGCGGATCTCGTCCGGCGTCCCGGCCGCGATCACCCGGCCGAAGTCCAGGACGACGACCCGGTCCGCGACCCCCATCACGAAGTCCACGTGGTGCTCCACGAGCAGCACCGAGCAGCCGTCGTCGGACACCTCACGGACCGTGTCCGCCAGGCGCGCGATGTCGTCGGCGCCGAGACCGCCCGCGGGTTCGTCCAGGAGCAGCAGGCTCGGCCCGGTCACCAGGGCGCGGGCCAGCGCGACGCGCTTGCGCTCCGGGTAGGGCAGGGTCCCCGCGGCCCTCCGGGCGACGCCGGCCAGCCCGAGCCGGGCGAGCATCCGGTGCGCGGCGGCGACGTCGTCGTCCGGTCTCCCGCCGAGGCTCGTCAGCGGGACGATCACGTTCTCCAGCACGCTCATCCGCTCGAACAGCCCCAGGCCCTGCAGCGTGCGGGCGACACCCGCGCCCAGGAGCCCGGTGGCGGACGACGGCGCGGGGCGGCCAGCGATCGTGATCGTCCCGCGGCGCGGGCGCACCAGCGCGCAGACCGCGTTGAACGCCGTCGTCTTGCCGGCGCCGTTGGGGCCGATCAGCGCCACGGTCTCGCCGTCGTGCACGGTGAACGAGACGTCGTCGAGCGCGACGAGACCGCCGAAGGCGACGGTCAGCCCTGTCACGGCGAGCCGCGGCGGCGATTCGCCGGATAAACCGTCTGGCCGGTATGTCATGGTCGTGGTCCGTCCGTAGGTCCGGGGTGCTGGGGGGCTACTTGTGGGGGATGCCGGTCGTCATGCCGCCGTCCACGACGAGCTCCGTGCCCGTGACGTACGACGACGCGTCGCTCGCCAGGTACAGGACGGTCCCCGCGAGGTCGTCCGGGACCCCGGGGCGGGCCAGCGGGATGTCGAGGCGTCCGGGGTCGATCCTCGCCGTCATCGCCGTGTCGATGAAGCCGGGATGCACCGAGTTGACCCGGATGCCGGACGGGCCGAGCTCCACCGCGAGCGACTTCGTCAGCCCGCGCACCGCGAACTTGGACGCCGTGTAGCCGTGCAGGTGCGGGCTGCCGAACAGGCCCTCCACCGAGGACACGTTGACGATCGAGCCGCGGCCCGCCGCCTTCATCGGCGGCACGACGGCACGGCAGCCCAGGAACGTTCCCGTGACGTTGACCCGCATCACGGCCTCCCACTTGGCGAGCGTGAAGTGCTCGACCGGGGCGGCGTTGGCGATGCCGGCGTTGTTGACCAGCACGTCGACGGCGCCCCGCCCGGCGACCGTCTCGCCGACCACACGGTCCCAGGCCGCCTCGTCGGTCACGTCCAGGTCGGCCCAGCTCGCGCGTTCGCCCAGCGCACCGGCCAGCGCCCTGCCCTCGTCGGCCAGGACGTCGGCGATGACGACGTGCGCGCCGGCGTCGTGCAGCGTGCGGACGGAGGTCTCGCCGATCCCGCGGGCGCCGCCGGTCACGATCGCGGTGCGTCCGGCGAGGTCCAGCAGGGCCGCCGCCGCGGGTCGCCGCGTCATCGGTCCCCGCCCCGCGCCGGTGCGCCGCCTCCGGCGACGTCGATGACCAGGCGGCCCGTCGTCGTCCCGGACGCGAGGCGTTCGACCGCCTCGGGCGCGTCGGCGAACGGGACGACGCCGGCCACGACGGGGCGCACGATCCCCGCGTCGGCCAGTCGCGTGAGTTCCGCGTGGGCCTCCTCGACGAGGTCCGGCCGGCGGTTCTGGTAGAGGGCCCAGTGCAGGCCCAGCACGCCGTAGTTCTTGACGAGCGCGAGGTCGGGGCGGACGCGCGGCAGGTGGCCGCTCGCGAAGCCGACCACGACGATCCGGCCCTCGAACCGGACGCAGCGGGCCGAGCCCTCGAAGGCGTCGCCGCCGACGGGGTCGAAGACGACGTCGGCGCCGCCGGCCGCCTTGACCGCCGAGCTCCAGTCGTCGTCGCGCAGGTGCACGACGTCGGCGCCGAGCGCCTTCGCGACCCGGGCCTTCGCCGCGCTGCCGACGACGGCGACGACCCGGGCGCCGGCCGCCTTGCCGAGCTGCACGGCGGCGCTGCCGACGCCTCCGGCGGCGGCGTGCACGAGCAGGGTCTCGCCGGGTGCGAGCAGCGCGCGGTGGTGCAGGGCGAACCAGGCGGTCTGGTAGGCGATGGTGAGGGCGGCGGCCTCGGCGTCGTCCAGCACGGCGGGGGCGCGGCGGACGGCGACGGCGGGGACGACGGCGTACCGGGCGAGGACGCCGATCTTGGAGCCGACGACGCGGTCGCCGACGTGGAAACGGGTGGTGGCGGGACCGATCGCGACGACGTCGCCGCACAGCTCGATGCCGGGCGTGAACG
Organism: Myceligenerans crystallogenes; assembly: GCF_039529775.1. Taxonomy (NCBI): domain Bacteria; kingdom Bacillati; phylum Actinomycetota; class Actinomycetes; order Micrococcales; family Promicromonosporaceae; genus Myceligenerans; species Myceligenerans crystallogenes. The sequence goes on along the minus strand of NZ_BAAANL010000002.1, from coordinate 18,507 downwards.
GCAGTTCGGGGCGTTCCTGGTATTCGCCGCGCGCGAGGAGCACGTCGGGGAAGTTGACCGCGACGGTGCGCACGCGGATCAGGACCTCGCCGGGGCCCGGCTCAGGGACGGCGACCTCGGCCAGGCGCATGACCTCACGCGGTTCGCCGTGGGCGGTGACCTGCCAGGCCGCCATCCGGGCGGGCGTGGCGGGTGGTGCGGTGACGTCGTTGTCACCCATGTCTCACTCCTTCTCGATACTTCGCAGGAACAGGTCGGTGAGCTGGGCCGCGACCTCGTGCTTGTCCTCGGGGCCGGTGGGCGAGTACCAGTGGGACAGGTAGTGCACGTCGGAGTAGAAGTGCGCGATGAGGATGTGCACGGGGATGTCGGTGCGGAACGCCCCCTCGGCCTGGCCGCGCCGGATCAGCTCGGCGACCTCGTCGTGGTACTCGCGGCGGCGGCGCTTGACCTCCTTGAGGCGTTCCGGGGTGAGCATGTGCATGCTCCGGAAGAACACGGTGCCCTCGGGCAGGAAGTCGATCGAGGTGACGATGACGTCCTCGCAGACGGCTCGCAGCACCCCGGCGGCGGGGCCGCCCTGGGCCGTGATCTCGTCGAGCCTGCGCTTCTGCAGGTTCAGCAGGCGCTCGTAGATCGCGAAGAGCAGGTCGTCCTTGGACGTGAAGTAGTGGTACATCGCGCCCTTGGTCACGCCCGCGGCGGCGACGATCTGCTGCACGCTCGTGCTCGTGTAGCCCTGCGTGGCGAAGAGGTCCAGGGCTGCCTTCATGACCTGCTCGGCGACGTTGGTTGTGCGCATGGCTCATCCTCACCCACTCAGAGGCCGGGGTGCAGGCTCGAGCCGCCGTCGACCAGGAGGGTCTGGCCGGTGATCCAGGCGGCGTCGTCGGACAGGAGGAACGCGGCGGGGCCCGCGACGTCGTCGGGCTCGCCGAGGCGGGCGAGCGGGTAGCGGGCGGCGGCCTCGGCCTCGCGGCCCTCGTAGAGGGCGCGGGCGAGCTTGGTCCTGATGACGGCGGGGGCGAGGGCGTTGACGCGGATCGCCGGGGCCAGTTCGTGGGCGAGCTGCTGGGTGAGGTTGATGAGGGCGGCCTTGGAGACGCCGTAGAAGGCGATGTCCGGGGAGGCTGTCGTGCCGGCTACCGAGGCGAGGTTGAGGACGGAGCGGAGGGTGGTGGGCGGGGGCGTGTCGGCGGGTCGCTCGTTGTCCGGTGGTGGCGTGTCGCGGGGCGGGACCGTCGTCGCGGCCACGGCGGCGCGCGCCCATTCGAGGGCGGCGAGCACGTTGACCTCGAAGATCTTGCGGGCGGCGGCGGGGTCGAGTTCCGCCAGCGGGCCGTAGGCGGGGTTGATCCCGGCGTTGTTGACGAGGTGGTGGAGGGCGCCGAAGCGGTCGATGGTGTGGGCGATCGCGGCGTCGCGGTGGGCGGCGTCGTGCACCTTGCCGGGGACGCCCGAGGCGCGGCCGCCGAGTTCGGCCACGGAGGCGGCGAGCTGGGCCTCGTCGCGGCCGGTGACGACCACGGATCCGCCCTCGGCGACGACGCGGCGGGCGATGGCCAGGCCGATCCCGCGGGTTCCTCCGGTGATCAGGGCGACTCTGCCCGCGAACCTCTGCACTGGGGTTCCCTCCTTGGCTGCGACATACCGGCTAGTCGGTTTGTAGGAGGAAGCTATCACGGGGACGGCGGCGAGGGAAGGGACGCGGAGGTGCGGGCTCAGCCGGCCCGGGTCAGGCCGGGCATCTGCGCCTGGATCTCCCGGATCGTCGTGGCGAGCACGCCGGTGGCCAGCAGGCCCGATCCCAGCGGCCCCGACGCGTCCGCCCCGAGCAGGGGCAGCCGGAGGAGGGCGGCGCGGACGTCGGCCGAGATGTGGTCGAGCTGCCAGCGGACCTCCGCGCGCCGGGCGTCGTCCTGCTCCGGTCCCCCGGGCCGCCCCGGCGCCGCCAGGGCGGCGGCCTTCGCCGCGTACGCGGCGGCCCCCAGCGCATGGGCGCCCATGTGGGCGACGGCCGAGGCCTGACCGGCGGCGCGCACCGCCGCCACGGCGGCCGGACCCTGCACGGACCGCGCCGCCCGGCTGGTCTCGAACCGGCGCCGGATCTCGCCGGCGGTGTCCACGTCGCCGCGGCCGAAGGCCCGGGTCCGGTCGATGCCGTCCCGCACCCGGTCGTCGCCCGGGGCCTCCGCCTCGAACAGGGGGAGCACGCGTTCCGCGCAGTCGGCCGCCCACAGGGCGACGCGACGACGGTCGATCTCGCTGAGGGCCTGCGGGGATGCCATGGGCCAACTCTGTCACGGGTCGGCGACGGGCAGATCCTGCCGTGATGGCACCCGCGGATCGATGTCGCCGCCAGAGACCCTCGCGACCAGTTCCCACGACTTTGACGCCGACGCATTCCTGTGGAAAACCGAGTTTGCACACAGATTAGAGGCTGAGATAGCGATGGCTGATTTCCCTCTGTAGCTTTGCATCAGATTCGAACATCGCATCGATCGAACGGGCGTCAGGGGGGGGTAGGTGCCATGCAGGAGGATTCGTCCGTCGAGCTGCTGGTCGAGCACGCCCGCGAGCACCTGCTCCCCGGCTACGGCGCCCGGACCGGGCCGCTGCTCGACCTACTGGCCCGGCACGTGCCGGATCTTCCCGACGACGTGCTGGGGATGATGGTCCGCGCTGCGGCCGACGTCGCCGGGTGGGCCGCCGGGCTGCAGGCACAGGCGGCCGGCGCGCTCGTGAGGCGTGCGGAGGGGTTCACCGGGTTCGAGGAGACGACCACCATGGTCGCCGCCGAGCTGGACGAGACCCGTCAGACCGCCCGGAAGGTCATGGTCCGCGCCGAGGCCTGCCTGCGGCATCCGGTCGTGCTGGAGCACCTGTCGGCCGGACGGGTCGACGTGCCGCGCGCTGACGCGCTGCTGCTGACCGGCCGGTCACTGACCGACGCCCTGCGCGCGGAGGCGATCGAGAAGCTGCTGCCCATCGCCCCCGAACGATCGGCCGGATGGCTCACCACCGAGATGCGCAAGTTCGCCCGTGCCTGCGATCCCGACAAGGCGAGCAGAGTCGCGGCCGCGTCACGCGGGGTCTTCCATGACGTGTGCGAGGACGAGATGGGCACCATCACCGCGTTCCTGCCGGCCCAGGACAGCGCGGCCGTGTGGGGAGTCGTCGACGATCTTGCCCAGCAGATGCGCCGCACCGAGGACTCCCGCACTCTCGGCCAGCTTCGCGCGGACGTCTTCACCTCGATCCTGACCGGTCGCCTCGTGCCCGAGCACCGTAACGACACCGGGGACGACGGGGCCGTACCGAGCACGACCGACCAGCAGGGTCACGTCGGCGACGACCTGGTGGCCGCCCGCGACGAGCGCCCCATCGTGCGGCTGACTCCCAGCCGCCCGGTCATACGCGTCACCGTCCCACTCGACGCGCTGCGGACCACCGAAGCTTCCCTGGACGCCCCCGCTCCACAGGGACCCCGACCTGGACCTGGCACCGGGCCTGAACCTGAAGCCGAACATCACGACACCACGGGCACCGTGCACCGCACCGGCCCCGCGTGGCTCGACGAATTCGGGCCGATCAGCGTGGCGACCGCCAGGCGTATCGCCTTCGATTCCGACGCCGTCTGGCATCGCATGGTCACCGACCCCGTCACCGGCATCCTCCTCGACTACTCCACACGCGCCTACCGCCCGCCGGCCCGGCTCGCCGAGGCCGTACGCCTTCGCGACGGGTCCTGCCGCGCCCCCGGCTGCACGGCAGACGCCCGCTGGTGCGACCTCGACCACATCGAGCCTTACGACCACGACCGCCCGGACACGCCCGGAGAGCCCGGCCAGACCAGAGCGGAGAACTTGCACTCGCTCTGCCGGACGCACCACCGCCTCAAGACGCGGCACGGCTGGCAGGTAACCCGCGACCCGGACACAGGGATCACGCACTGGACCGCGCCCACCGGGCGGCGCTACGAAACGGCGCCGACGCCGTTCGACCCCACGCCCGCCACGCTGAAGGAGCTGATGACCCCACTACCACGACGCACGCGGGCGTCCCTCGCCGACGCCGTCGACCGGAAGGCAGGCGCCGAACCGGACCCGCCCAGGCGCCGCCCGGGCAACCCGCCACCCGACGCCAACGGACCCGCACCCGAAGCCCCGGAAGAACCACCGTTCTGACCTCGGTGACTCAAGAACCAGGAATCACACATGACCAGGAGTGGCGCCCCGCACCCGACGAGAGGCAGGCTGAACCCGTGAAGCACATCGGATTCCTCTCGTTCGGCCACTGGACGCCGCATGCGTCGTCGTCCACACGATCGGCCGCGGACACCCTGCTGCAGTCGATCGAACTCGCCGTCGCGGCGGAGGAACTCGGCGCCGACGGCGCATACTTCCGCGTGCACCACTTCGCCCGGCAGCTCGCCTCGCCGTTCCCGCTGCTCGCGGCGGTCGGGGCGCGGACGTCCCGGATCGAGATCGGCACCGGCGTCATCGACATGCGCTACGAGAATCCCGCGTACATGACCGAGGACGCGGGCGCCGCCGACCTGATCGCGGGCGGTCGCCTGCAGCTGGGCATCTCGCGCGGGTCACCCGAGCAGGTCATCGACGGCTGGCGGCACTTCGGCCACGAGCCGCGCGACGGCGAGTCCGACGCCGACATGGCCCGCCGCCGCACCGCCCGCTTCCTGGAGCTGCTCGAAGGCGAGGGCTTCGCCGAGCCCAACCCCCGGCCCATGTTCCCCAACCCGCCGGGCCTGCTGCGCCTCGAACCGTGGTCCCAGGGCCTGCGCGACCGCATCTGGTGGGGCGCCGGATCCCGTGCCACCGCGGAGTGGACGGCCCGGCAGGGCATGAACCTCATGTCGTCGACGCTCCTGACCGAGGACACCGGCGTCCCGTTCCACCAGCTCCAGGCCGAGCAGATCCAGATGTTCCGCGACGCCTGGAGGGAAGCGGGACATACCCGCGAACCGCGCGTCTCGGTCTCCCGCTCGATCTTCCCCATCACCGACGACCGCGACCGCGCCTACTTCGGCATGGAACGCTTCAGCACCGACCAGGTGGGCAACCTCGAGGGCGGCCAGGCCAGGTTCGGCAAGACCTACGCGGGCGAGATCGACGAGATCGTCGAGGACCTGGCCGCGGACACCGCCGTCGCCGCCGCCGACACCCTGCTCCTGACCGTCCCCAACCAGCTCGGCGTCGACTACAACGCCCACGTCATCGAGAACGTCGTCCGGCACGTCGCCCCGGCGCTCGGATGGCGCTGATGCGGATCATCGCCGAACAGGGTGACATCACGCGCGCCGGCACCGACGCAATCGTCAACGCGGCCAACTCGCTGCTGCTCGGGGGCGGCGGTGTCGACGGTGCCATCCACCACGCCGCGGGCCCGAAACTCCTGGAGGCCTGCCGCCGGCTGCGCAACACCACCCATCGCGACGGCCTCGAGGTCGGCGACGCCGTGGCCACACCCGGTTTCGACCTGCCCGCCCGCTGGGTGATCCACACGGTGGGCCCCAACCGCAACCGCGGCCAGACCGACCCCACGCTCCTCGCCTCCTGCTTCACCCGTTCGCTCGACGTCGCGGCGGAACTCGGCGCCCGGTCGATCGCGTTTCCCGCCGTCAGCGCGGGAGCGTTCGGATGGCCCGCCGACGACGTCTCCCGGATCGCGGTGGACGCGGTGACCGGCTGGCACGGGCCACCGATCGAGGAGACCCGCTTCGTCCTGTTCGACCAGCGCGTGCTCACAGCGTTCGAGGCGGCGCTCGCCCGCTGATCGTGGCGCGGCGGCCCTCAGCGACCTACCAGCAGAACGTCCGAGGCTGAGCTCACGTCGCTCACAGGTCGGACGCCGCTCACAGGTCGAACAGCGTCGGCTGCTCCAGGTAGACACCCTCCCGCTCCAGCATCCGCAGCTTCGTCAGCGCGCCGCCCCGCGCCGAGAAGCCGCCGATCTTCCGGCCCGCGGCCAGCACCCGGTGGCACGGCACGAGCGGCGGGAACGGGTTGCGGCCCATCGCCTGCCCGACGGCCTGCGCCGCACCAGGAGCACCGACCCGCGCGGCGACCTCACCGTAGGTGAGCGTCTCCCCCGGCGGGATCGCGCGGACCACCTCGTAGACCCGGCGGTCGAACACAGGAACCCTGCTCAGGTCGAGCGGGACGTCCACGACGCCGTCTCCGTGAGCCAGCAGCCGGGTCACCGCCTCCAGCGCGGAGGCCGCCATCGGCGTCGGCCGCGATTCCACGGCCCCGGGGTACCACTGCCGCACGGCCCGGCGCACCTGGTCCGGCCCGCCCTGCGGCAGGGTGGAGCCGACGACGGCGTCGTCCTCGCCGCCGCCCTGCCGCCACACGATCGCGCACTCGCCGAGCGCCGTCGGGAAGACCACGAACGCGAGCACCCCCGGAAACTCCGCCGGCCTCCCGGCCGCGTCGGCATCCTCGAATCCCACGGCCCCACCGTAACCGCAACACCGGCCGGAACCATCCCCCGACCGGCTACGTTGGAACCCACCGAGAACGCCCCGACCGAAGGAGTCCGCACCATGCAGTGCCCGACCGACCAGACGAACCTCGTGATGTCCGAGCGCAAAGGGGTGAAACTGCATGGCCGACAGGGTGCAAACGCAATATTGCCCCTGGTCAGCGACTTCAGGATGATGTCCGAGCGCGATAGGGCGATTCGCTTGACCGACATGACGGACACAGGAATGGCCCCTGGTCAGAGCTCCAGCGCACTCTCATAGGATCCTAGAGCCATCGCGTGTCGCAAGCGTAGTTTGCTTGTTGCGAGCGAGTGTTACTCGCACCGCGCAGACTTCCGTCGACATCCGGGAGGTGCTTCACACCTGGGGCTTCCCCCTGAGTAGTGGACACGCGAGAGACTGGACCTGGTTTGGTCCGGAGGAAACGAGTTCGAGGCATGGTGCGGAAGTTTTACCCGGAGGAGTTCAAGGCTGACGCGGTCGGGTTGTACTCCTCGACGCCGGGGGCGACGATCAAGCAGATCGCTGCTGACCTGGGTGTTCATGACGCGACGTTGTCGTCGTGGTTGCGTGCGGCGGGCGTGTCGACGTCGCCGCGGGCGGCTCGGCGAGCCGAGACGGACGGCGGCGGCGGGGGTTCGGCGGGTTCGCGGGAGACGCCGGTGCAGGAGCTGGAGCGGTTGCGGGCGGAGAACGAGCGGCTGCGGGCGGACAAGTCGCTGCTGGAGACCGAGCGCGAGATCTTGCGGAAGGCCGCGAAGTATTTCGCAGGCGAGACGACCTGGTGAGCCGTTTCCAGTTCGTTGCCGAGTTCCAGGACTCCTACGGGGTCAAGCGGCTGCGTCAGGTCCTGCAGGTCGGCAGGTCCTCCTACTACAAGTGGTGTGACGGCGCGGTCCGTCGTGCCGAGCGTGCTGCCGGCGACGCCCGGCTCGCGGCCCTGGCCGCGGAGATCACCGGCGAGTTCGACGGGACCTACGGGTCCCCGCGGGTGACCGCCGAGCGGCGCGCGTCCGGGCTGGTCGTGAACGAGAAACGGGTGGCCCGGGTGATGCGCGAGCACGGCATCGTCGGGCTCCACCTGCGCAGGAAAGTTCGCACGACCGTGCCCGCGAAGAACCCCGTGAAGGTTCCTGACCTGCTCGAACGTGACTTCACGGCGGCCGGCCCGAACCAGAGGTACGTCGGTGACATCACCTACCTGCCGATCGGGGACGGCCAGTTCCTGTACCTGGCCACCGCGATCGACTGTTTCAACCGGCGCCTGGTCGGCTGGCAGATCGCCGACCACATGCACGACACGCTCGTCATCGACGCCCTGGAGGCCGCCGCCCGGAAACGCGGGAGCCTGGCCGGAGCGGTCTTCCACTCCGACAACGGCCGGCAGTACTGCTCGACCGACTTCGTCGCCGCCGCGGCACGGCTCGGGCTGACCCTCTCGCGGGGCGCGGTCGGGACCAGCGCGGACAACGCGCTGGCCGAGAGCTTCAACGCCACCCTCAAACGCGAGACCCTCCAAGGTGAGCGGCGGTGGAACGGCGCCCGAGAGTGCCGCAAGGCCGTCTTCCGATGGGTCACCCGCTACAGCACGCGACGACGACACTCCTACTGCAACCAGATGAGTCCTATCGGTTCGAAAACGCTCATAGCACTGCTACACTACCGATTGCTGGTTAACACACTGACGTGTCCACCACTCGGGGGGGGAGTCCCCTCATTGAGCGGCACGGCTACCTGACCGCCGGCCATCAGCGCCCCGTACTCCAGCGCGGCCAGCAGATCCTCACGCGTCAGGTCCGGGAAGTCCTCCAGCAGCTCTTCCGGTGTCATGCCTCCGGCCATCAGTTCCAGCACAGTGACCACCGGGATGCGTAGCCCACGAATCACCGGCTTGCCGTGGCACACCTGCGAATCCGACGTGATCCGCTCCAGCCGAGACATACCCCCATGGTAGGCAACGATCCCGTCGCGAGAATGATGCTTCGTCCGTACAGCGCCAGCCTCACATCTGATGGTCGGACCACGGACGGAACAGTACTTGACGCCGTGAATTCGGGGAGCGGACGACGACGTCCCCGGCCGACGGAAGTGCGCCAAAGCCAACGGTTTGATGACGCCCATGCGGGACCGTCATACGGCCGTGGCGCAAGGAGGATTCGCAACGATGTTCTCAAGCGGATGCTTCGGCCCCGACGATTCCCAGTGGCTCAACGGCAAGCGGTTCGTCAGGGTCACGCCGGTGGTCCTCGGCAAGGAAGACGCGAAAGGGTGAATCGTCGGCGCCACGGATGCGGACACTTTTTCCAGCAGCGGTCCCGTCCCGAAGCGCGTCAAGCACCGCATCCGGTTCAGTGACGCGGGCTCGCGGATGGAACACCTTGGCCCTGAGCGGCAGCTTGTGGCCTTGGACCAGGTAGTGCAGGTCGGTCTCCACGACGACTGCCATGGCTTCGGAGTGGATCGTCTCTTCGAAGGCGACGCTGGTCGAGCCGTTCAGTGTGACGGCGAGTTCCTGGTATCCGCGTTCCTCTACGACCTTTCCGTCGATGACGAGGCGGCACTTACGTATCTCTTCACGCTGAGCCCACGTGAGTTCGTGCGGCAGACGGAACGAGACTGAGAAGTGCCGGCTCAGCACGCACAGGTCGTCGACCAGTTGCCTAATGGTGGCACCGGGAGCCAGGTCCCCGAAGGCCGAGTCCGGCAGTTCGAACACCCAGATGAACTTGCCGTCCACCCACACCTCAAGCCTCAAGTTGCTGTGAAGCGTGAACCAATCCATGAACGTCAGGGCGTCTGCAACGCTGGTGACGCGATGGCCGTCCAGCTTCGAGATGAACATGGCGGTGCCCTCCTGGGAACCGTTGGGCATCTTGAAGACCGCGTCAAGCCCGCATTCGAGTTCGACCTCCATCCGCTTTCCGCGCTGGCCGAAAGACAGCCGAGAACGTCCTCCCAGGCTCTGCAGCGTCGCACCCGCCCGGTTGGCCACCCGGAGCTCAATTTCCATGTTTCGAGACATGTTGATGGGTCCCACGCCTACGGCGGCGTCCGTGAGATCCTGTGCAAACCACATAGGGCCGTCCATCTCCACGGAGGCAAGCGCTTCGGCGCCAATCGCGATTCCGGGTCCGCCGTAACCGTGTAGCTCGTCCCACTGATCCTGGGCACTGCGCCCTATTTCGTCGTCCCGGAACTGCGGCTTTAAGGAGAGCGGCTCATGCTCCATCGCGTCGGGACGCTTGGGGACCAACTGTTGCGTTACGGAGCCGTCAGCTCCGACGATGACATTCGCGCCCCAGAATGCACTGCGGGCGTTGACGCGCTGCCCGAAGTCGATAGCCGCATTCTCAACATCGGCAGGCGTCGAGAGCGCTTGATGTTCGCTTCCGGCGAGCCGCAGGGCCTCCGTAAGCGGACCCTTCATGAGCATCCGAAGGATATCTGGGCTCTCCGCAAGCATCCGATCGAGCTTGTCCCTGCCAAGGATCTCAACCTTGACTGGCTGCTTCCCGACGAGACTGCGGACCCACTTGCGCTCCTTCGGCGTCGGCCTCGCGGGAATGACTAGTACCCAAGACCTCGGCTGGTGCGCCATCGCTGATTGGAAAGAACTCTTGATCTGCGCACGTCGCGTCTTTGACCAGCCGCCTGAGAAACCTTCAGGAAAGTACTTCAGCTGGTAGATCGTAGTGATCGCGCCGCCGGGAAGCGTCACGTCGACATCGATACCCTCATCACCGCCGCGACCGTCGACTGCTTGCGCATGTCCCGGGCCTGGTTGGTGCCTGCGCTGAAGTAGCAGCTCAACTACCCGATCGAAATCCTCGCGCCCACATGTGGTCCACGGATACAGGAAGTCATCCCTCATAGACACCGACGTTAGTACCATAGCCTCGGTCAGACCCTTCACCTTCAGCGATGCGCTCGCACGCCTAACCAATCGACGCGTGCATGAATCGCACACGCTGTGCGCGCACGGGCAACCGTGCGGCTCTTGAGCCGTGACCACATGACGGCGAGTCTGCCGCTTGCGGCCCGCACACGCATGCACCGTGGGGCAGGGCCGACCGAGTCGCAGGCAACAGGCATGCCGGCGCAACCGGCATTTGCCTACCGACCCACCTCAGGCGGTCCGGAGGGTGTGGCGAATTTTCGCGGCTTGTTTGCGGGTGCGGTCGGAGCTGATCTGGTCCAGGACGGGTAGTGCGGTGTTCCAGGTGCTGGTGGCGGCTGCGGGGTCGGCGTTGCGCCATTGGGCGTGTCCGAGTTCGGCCATGGACAGCGCCCAGATGCGGGCGTTTCCGGCAGGGTCCCAGATCCCGGTGACCTCGGTCAGGAAGCTCGCGGCCTCGGCGGTGTCGTTCATCGCGGTGAACGTCTTGGACGACTGGCGCAGTACCGGTCCCTTGTGCGGTCCCCACTGGGCAGCCCAGCGCGGGAACTGCTCGCTCACCTCGGCGTTGAGCGAGGGCGCGCGGGCAATGGTGCGTGCCGCGGCGGCGTGTTCGCCGGTCTCGGCCTGGCAGCGTGCGACGACCAGGTAGAACAGTGCTTCGGTGTCCGGGTCGAGCCTTGCCTGCCGGGCGCGGTCGCGGCTGGCTTCGGCGAGCCGGACCGAGTAGGTCTTCTGGCCGACGTCGCAGCCCTGCAGGGCCAGGATCCGCAGCACGAATGCTTCGTGTCCGGCGTCGCCGGATTCGCGGGTCAGGTCGAGCGCGGACAGGTAGTACCGCTGCGCGAGCCCGTCCAGGCCCGCGTCGTGTGCTTTCCAGCCTGCGAGGTAGGCGACCTCAGCCGCGGCGGAGAACGCGTCGGCTCGTACCTGCTCGGAGATGAACCGGCCGCGCAGGACGGCGGCGACGTCGGTCGCGAGGAACTCCGCGACCGCGGTCCGGCCCACGCCACCGCCGAGAGTCTCGTCCACGGCGATCATCGAGTCGGTCATGCGGCGCAGGGCCTCGATGGTTGTGGCGCCGGTGGCTGAGGTGTCGGTGTGGGCGGCCAGGCGCGCGAGGTCGTCCCCGCCGGCTAGTGCGAGGGCTCCGAGGCCCGCGGTGTAGGCGGCGGTGCGGATGAAGGACCGTCTGTCCACGTCTCCTCTTCCCACGTGCTCGAGGTTGGCGATCGGATCCAGGATCCCGGTGCCGAGGTGCCGTTCGTAGGCGGCGACCAGCTCGGGGGTGATCCGGCGCTTGCCCTGTTCAGCATAGGTGAGGGTGGTCTTGCCGAAGTGAGTCAACGCTGCCATCTGCTCACGGCTCAGACCTGCGGCTTCACGGGCCAGGCGCAGCCGCGCTCCTGTCGTTGTGACCGGTTGTGACCGTGCCATCTGTTCCGTCTCCCCAGGTGAGCCGACATTCTGAGGGTACGGACCCGCCGACGCCGGCGAAAGAGGGCCAGCGGCAGGAAAGCCGAGCGAAGGAGATCGAAGATGGCAACACCACAGTGGGCCGACGCGATCGATCACGGCCGAGCCCAGATCGCCCCGGACGCGCTCATCCACCCCACCGCCGTCCTGATCACAGCCGACCGACTCGGCCGGCACCGGCCCGTGGTCATCGGTGCCGGAGCGCGCGTCGGAGCGTTCGCCGTCGTGCACGGCGGGACCCGCCTCGGCGACGGCGTCGAGATCGGGCACCACGCGATCGTCGGGGAACCCGAGACCAGGTACGCGCTGCGCGGCCACCACGACGGGCACGGCGCGACCACGATCCTGCACGATGGCGTCGTCCTGCGCGCCGGCGCGGTCGTCTACGCCGGCGCGCGGATCGGTGCCGAGACCGTGATCGGGCACAGCACGCTACTGCGTACCGGCGTCGTCGTCGGTGCCGGCAGCCAGCTGGGGCACCTGATGACCGTCGAGCGCGAAACCCGGATCGGGGACCGGGTGCGCTGCTCCCCGCTGACCCACCTGACCGCGCGCATGCACATCGGCAACGACGCGTTCATCGGCGCGCGGGTCGCCACGATCAACGACAAGCACCTCATCTGGCGCGACCCCGACCACCAGGAGCCGCTGCGCCCGCCGCGCATCGAGGCCGGCGCGAAGGTCGGCACCGGGGCCGTGCTGCTGCCCGGCGTCATCATCGGCGTCGGCGCGCTGGTCGGCGCGGGCTCGGTCGTCACCCGCGACGTCGCCCCCGGCGTCACCGTGTTCGGCAACCCCGCCCGCCAGAACGCAGGCCGGTCATGACCGGCCTGGACTGGCTCCAGGCACTACGCCCGAGCCTCGACCTCGACCTCGACCCTAACCTGTGGGCTGGCTGGCAGCGCCTGGACGCCGCGCTCGACGACGTCGCCGTCGGCGACCCCGGGCCGGGCGATCCCGCGGCACGGTCGCGGTGGCTGCGCCGCGTCCGGACCCAGCTCTCCACGCACCACGGCAGCGGGCTGTGGCAGGCCGGAGCACAGTTCCTCGCCGGATACCGCGACCTGGACCTGCGCGAGGCCACCGGTACCGGACACGGGCAGATGATCCTCGATCACGCCCCCGGCCCGCTGGCCCGCAGCTGGGCGGACCGGCTCGCACGCGGGGCACTGGTCGGGATCGCCGCGACCGAGGCGCACGGCGGCTCCCGCATCCAGGAAATCACCACCACCGCCCACCCACTGCCAGGCGGGCTGTGGCGGGTGAGCGGGAGCAAGTGCTGGGTCTCACGCCTGACCGAGTCCGACGCGTTCGTCGTGTTCCTGCGCGACCCCGCCGGAACGATCTCCGCCGTCGTCATCGACGCGACCGCACCCGGGCTGGTCCGCGAACCCCGGACACCCTCCGGGCTCGGCGGCTGGTCGTGGGGCATGCTCACGTTCGACGCCGTCGACGTCGACCCCACCACCCAACTCATCGGCGAGGCCGGGCAGGGTCTGCGGATCTTCCGCGAGCACTTCACCCGGTTCCGGCCCCTGGTCACCCTGTGCGCGCTCGGCACGGCCGCCAGCGTGCACGACCGCGTACGCGGGCTCCTGGCCGACCGTTCGGCCCGTGGCGTCATACCGCGGATCCGGGACAACGCGCTGATCGCACTCGGGTCCGCCTGGGCGCAGATCAACGCCGCAACCCTGCTCGCCCTGCACGCCACCCACCCCGACAGCCACGACCTTGCCGCCCGGCTCGGCAAAGCCCACGGCGTCGACACCGCCTGCCGCACCACCGAGGCCCTGGCACCACTTGTCGGCGCGGTCGGGTTCCAGCACGACCACCCCATCGCCAAGGCCCGCACGGACCTGGCCGCACTGCAGTACGCCGACGGGATCCACGACTCCCTGTACCGCTCCGGCGGCGCCGAACTCCTACGCGCGGCCACAGGAAGACCGCGCCTGCAAGCCGCCTGAAACGGCGGGCGGTTACTCGGGCGGCTTCACGCCGACCGGGTAGCCGTTCTCCAGCTCCACCACACCACCGCCCGCGATCGCGCCGAGCGCGGCCTCCACACGACGCGCGACCAGCGGACGCATCCGCTCACGCACCTGCACGACAGTGCACCACGCCCACGAGCGCAGCTCATCGTCAGCTAGACAGATCGACGCGGCCTGTTGCTCGCTCAGCCGGCCACCGTCGTACACGAAGATCAGACCCTCCGTACGACCCTCCAGAGGCGGCACGTAGTCCACCGCGACCAGCCGGCCCGGCTCGACGACCAAGCCCAGTTCCTCACGCACCTCACGCCCGGCCGCGTCACGCGGCGACTCGTCCACCTCGACCGCGCCGCCCGGCGCCTCCCACACCTGCTTGTACGTCGGCTCGCACAACAACACCCGGCCCGCACCGTCGGTGAACACCATCGTCGACGCCGACCGCTTCCGCGGAACCGACCGCGTGTGCTCCGCCGAACCAATGCCCTTGCCCGAGGGCTGCTCAAGAATCGTCGCCATCCCTCGAAACTAGCCCCACCACGACGAGCGCGCCGCCACCGCCCTGACATCCCTACGGCGCCTCCACCAGCTAGACGCGCAGCGAACGTAGACCCCTACCGGTGACGTCAGGCGTCACGTCCTACTCGTCGTTCGCCGCGACCGGGCCTCCTCCCGCAAGATCTTCCTCTGTCGAGCCCACGTCAGATCGGGTACGACGTCTCACTGCCACTGGCATCGTCACGAGATAGAGAGCGAACCACCAGACGAAGAGGTTGGTTACGGTCTCCACGGCATCGTCGGTCAAGACTCCGTGCGCTACCGTGTTTCGCACGTTCAAGCCTGCCGGGCCTTCGAACATCATTCGGAAGTACAACGTGAGGTCCGGTCCGAAGACCTGCTCCATCTCGTCCTTCCGAACCAAGGTGGACAGGCCCACCTCGTTCTCGACGCTGTCCTCCTTGTCGATCGTCGTCGTTGCCACACCGTGGAACTGGAGATGTGTCCGCACGAAAGCCTCGATCTGGGGCACCAGGATGTGGATGCCCGCCGCGATGTCACCCTTGTAGATGCACCAGAGGCCATGGGTGAAGAGATAGCGATGGTCGGCCGGAACCTGCCCGCACTCCGCAACGAGATCGGCGAAGTCCTGCTCCCGCAGGGCATGCTCGGCCTGGACTACCGCGAGCGCGGGCGCCAGGCCCTCACGAACCGTTAGTGCGGCCATCAAGTTGAAGGCGCGCTCCATGACCCTCCACACAGGTGCCCGGACCCCGTGAATCTCGTCATCCGCCCTCGTGACCCGCGCCTTGCGCCCTTCGGGGGTCAGGCTGACGGACTCGAACAGGCTGCTGATCGAACCTTCCTCTGTGGCCTGTGCGACATCGAACAGTTCCGCGTATGGCCGGGCGGGGAACAGGGTTCCGAGCACGACAAGTACGTCACCTCGGTCGCATCCGGCGATGCGCTGTCTCGTATGCTCTGCCATCTTCTCGCCGTCGGCGGGAAACTCGGTCCGGATCGCCGTCAGCTCATCGTTAATGCTCGATGTCGCCGTCTTGTGTCGTGCACGGAGCTGCAGTTCGAGGTCCGCGATCCCTAGCCGCTCGCGCTCCTTCCGTGGGATCTTCCGGAACGTCTGGAGCGCCTGTTCGAGGCAGCGAGCTGCAAGCATCGCACTAGGCCTCTCGCCACGCGCATGTTCCTCGCTCTCGGCCATCCAAGACTGCACGATGCTGTACAGCAAGTCAGCGCGGGTCTCTTCTTTTCGCAGCCGCTGCGCCCAGGCTTTGGCCGCTTCGAGGAGATCTCGCTCTTCTCCCCCTGAACGCGCCTCCGCCAGTGCCGCCAAGCGCTCCAGGAGCGCGAGCCCATCAGTCGCCGGCACCCGCGCCCCGAGCAGGACGTCGCTCACCTGGCCCGCAAAGGCGAACTGCTCAGTTACCAGAACCGCATCATGCAACGCCTGCTGCAGCTGATGTCCTTCAGCTAGGTTGAGCCGCTGAGAAAGATCGAGCGCACGTTCCCAGGCTGCTGCCCCACCCTCGAACCAAGCGTTCTCGTCGACAGGGATGCCCGCCCAGGTCACCACAGCGGTACGGGCGGCGAGATGGTCACGATTCTTGATCCACAACACATCACAGATCCTGGCGCGAAGCCATGGGGAGCCGATCTGGTCGCGGATCGTCGCCAAGAAACCGATCTGCTCCTCTGTCAGGTCCTCAGGCATCGCGGTACGTCGCCCGTCGACGAGCCAGATAGCGGCCCGATACGGTTCCGCGGCATCTAGTGGCTGCGCGAGGTCGTAGGAGCAGATGTCGGCCAACAGCGCCTGGACGTCACGTTGGTCATCGTCCGCTTCGGCTGGCACGGAGCGAAGGTCTCTCTCCATGTCGTGGAGATCACTCGGAGTCCCCTCGGCCTTGCTGACCTGCGAGGCAACCGCTCGGAACGCTTCGACCGTCAAAGTCATGGAGAGACCATAATCTCGACGGCCAGCCAGGTCACGCGATTTGACGATCGTTGGCACTCTGCGCTGACCAACGCCACTTATGGCAGCGGATCCGAGCCGTGCTCGCCAGGCCGGGTTGAACCGGGAGCCAAAGTGACAGCTCTGGGCGGTCGGAATTATTGGAGTGCGGCCGAATCCCCCAGCGCGTGTCCTGGGGGCACTCGCCAGCCACGCGGGCCAGTCGTTCCCCTGACTCGGCGCGTCCGTGACCATGAGAGAGGCTGCTTGTGGCACCCTGACATCGTGAAATACGTATATGGGACGTCGTGGGGCGAGATTGGAACGACTCCACGCGGGACGGCTTGGCGCATGCTGAGGGCATTGCGCCAGGATCCACCCGGCCTGGCTCGCCGTGACCAGGAGCGACGCATGTTGTTCTCCGCCGCGCTGGAGCAGGCCGAGCAGTTCTTTCGTGCAGCGGCGGCGGTCGGTCCAGAGACGCGAGCGCTGCTCGTGTTCTATGGTCTCGCTCAGACTGGCAGAGCGCTGAGGGCGGTGGCTCAGGAGGATTCCGACTGGCACCGATCGGGAGGGCATGGACTGACCGTGGTAGGTGCGTCCATCGGCGATCACCTATCTCAGGCTCTGGTTATGGACCAGAAGAAGGGTCACTTTCGCGATGTTGCGGCCGCTCTCGGCCGCGCGTCGGTCCCGGAGGAACAGACGGTCGGTTCTCTTTCTCGATTGCTCTCCCTCGGTACCCGGTTCGCGCTGGACAGTCCCGAGCATGCGCATATGCCTCTTCGTCTGGAGCTCACAAGCCCAGAGCAAACGAAGGTGGGTGGCTCACTGCGGGCAGATCTTGCGGTGCCAGCGGCAACTTGGGCGATGGAGCTGCCGCCCATTGGCAAACGCCTGGCCAAGCACTACGACGCCTATCGCGCGCATGTGCGAGAGCAACTACAGCAATACCCCACGTTGCGCGATGCTGAACTGTACGACCCGACACCAGAACACTTCGATCTCCGAGGAGGAGGCGGCACTCGCTGGGTCGGGCTCGCCTGGCCGGGGCGCAGACACCCTGGCTTTGAAGACTCGGGCGCCCCCCTCCACGAGTTCAGTGACGACAATGGACGCTCGGTCTTGATCTACCCCCGCGGCGCGGGGGCCGACCTTGCCGTCCATCCGTACCTGCTGTGGTGGGCTGTCCTGTTCGCGATGGCGCATCATATCCGATACGAACCGACCAAGTGGGCGGCCATGGTCGACGTCGACAGAAGCGACGAGGCTGTGACGATCGAGCACATAGGCGAGTACGCCCTCAAGGCCCTACCCGAACTGATTCACCGAACCCTGGTTCGAACGGAACCAGAGTAGTGCACTCCGACCTGCCAAACGGACAACCTCCATTGCCTTTTGGCAGTTAGCCCGGGACGGTGGAGCCATCGCGGAGCGTTCCTGGCCGTCGAACAGTCAGAGCTGGGGCGGCTGCTAGCTTCGATCGAGCGCGTCCTTGATCGCTTTCGTGACGGTCTCGCGTGCCGGCTTCTCGAAGGCGTCGTCCATCAGCCGGAGGCGGTGTACGTGCGCTGCGCCGTCGTCGTCGCCGTATCCGAGGACGCGGCCGTCGTCTTGCCGTCCGATCTCTTCGACTTCGAGGAGCCCAAACTGGGCGAGCATCGGGTGGGCGGTGGAGTAGGAGTCGCGGCCGATGCCGTATTTCAGCAGGCGGACCCTGCTGGGAATCGCGACCTGCGGCAGCGTCTCCAGGTTCCCGATACCGCAGGCGACCATCATGAGCAGGACGATCTCGCTGTCCTCCAGTACGTGGATCCAGCCCTCGTTGATGAACGAGGCAGGTAACGCCAGGCACGAATCTTCACTATCTGGTGTGGCGTACGGCAGCAGTGCGCTGCCCTCCCGGTTAAGGCCCGCGCGTTCGTCGAGCAGGCGAAAGCCGTCATAGACGCGTCGTTTGTTCCCGGGTACGAGTTCGACAAGGTGAGCGGCAGATAGTGCGTTCAACGCCGACTGGACGTGGCGCACCTTCTTGTCGAGCGGCGTGCGATACATGGAACCGTCCGCAAGAGTCACCGCCGACGCGATCAGGTCGGCCCTGTCAACGACGGGTTAGAACTGACCCCCTGGCGACGGATTGGAATTGACCCCTCCGCCGTGGTTTTTGTCCTAGTTG
>NZ_BAAANL010000001.1:779908-1146457 GCF_039529775.1 Myceligenerans crystallogenes | reverse complement strand
CGTAGAGCGCGATCGCCTCGTCATGGCGGTCCTGCTCTCCCAGGGTGATGCCCTTGTTGACGAGCGCCTTGGCCACTCGGGTGCGGATGTCGGGGGTCGGGTCGTCGGCGAACCGGTCGACGACGTCGTCGCAGACCGCGATCGCCTCGTCCAGCCGGCCCAGCAGTCCCAGGGCGGCGCCCTTGCCGACGAGCGCCTGGGCAACCGCGGTGCGGATGGTTGGGTCGGGACTGTTTCCACATTGCTCGACGACGTGGTCGTATACGGTGATGGCTCGGTTGAAGTCGAAGCGATCGAAGGCTGCATCGCCGACTGCCAGCTTCGCATCGACTGCGGTGGTTGCGAGTGCAAGGTCCCAGGCGGCGGGCGTTGGTTCGGTGTCGGGGCGCAGGATCGTGTCGATGAGATGCACTGTGTAGTCGAAGGCACGGAAACCGTCAGTGTCGATGTCTTTGATGACGAGTTTCGTTTCGCCGTCGACGGGGGCGCAGGCCCATTCGACGGCGCGGTCGAAGTCGGCGTCGTCGAAGATCCGGTCGGGCTCACGCCGGTACGCGGGCCACAGCGCACGCAGGGAGTCGCGGGAGATCGGGTCGATGCGTCCGCAGCGGGCCCAGTCCGCGGCGGCCTCCACGAGGGCGACGCCGCCGGGGTTCTTCTGGTCGTAGTGTCGTGTGCGCTGGTCTCGCATCTTGTTCATGAGTAGCGGGCCTGCGACGAGGTATGCGGCCAGGCCATAGGGGCCGATCGCCTCGCGTAGCTTCGCGGGAAGGTCGAGGGCTTCCAGTTCGCGATCAGTGGTCCGATCCAAGGGGATCTCGATGGTCGCCGGGTTGCTGCGAATTGTGGACAGCAGGTCGACGGTCTCTTGTTTTGCCTTGTGCTGGGACTTCGCCCGGCCCTTGCCTCCGAGGGTGCCTACCACGAGACGGCCGTTGCTTGCCTGGCGCCATCGGTGCAGGTCGGTCATGGCGAGTGGGTGCTCGAACAGGAATTCCTCGATGTCGTCGAGCCACAGGACAGCGGGCTTGCCCTGGTCGACGGGTTCGTCGTCGTCAAGGATGTGGTGCAGGCTGATGGGGCTGGTCGGGGCGACCAGGAGCGCCGACCGGGTGTCGTGGGTGGCGCGTAGCGCTTCGTACAGGGTTCGGGACTTTCCGGTCTTGGAGTGCCCGTGCAGCAGGACGAGCCAAGGCGCGGAGTCATCAGCCATCGCGGCCTGGACCGCAGTTCGGACCGCGGCGTCCTTGTCCCGCGGCACGTACGCGGGTACTCGACCTCCGTCCAGGAAGTCCTGGGCTGCCGCGTCCACGCCGAGGCGCAACGGCGCGTCAGGGGACAGATCACCGATGGGTGCTACGGGGATACGGACCCACGAAGCCCTGGCAGTACGGCGTGCTTCCTCGGCGCGTGCTTCGGCCTCGGCGCGCTCCTGCGCTTCCTGAGCAGCGGCGAGTGCCGCTGCTTTGTTCGCTTGCAGGTGCCAGAACGCCCCCATGGCTGCGGTGACGACTCCGACAGCGAATGCGGCAGCCCGGGCCCAAGGAACCCACGCGGGACCGTTGAACAGTGACAAGAGCGTCAGAATCGCGACACTGAGACCTGCCACGCTGCCGGCCCAAAATTCCCTTCGACGCGTTGCTCGTGCCTCAACTGCCTGCGCATCCACCCGGGACATTAAAGCTGCTCAGGGCGCTGGGAGTCCACTGCACCTTCGACGCTCACCTGCCTGATCGAGCGCGCCCGAACTGACGGTGTTAAGCGCGGACCGACCGGCGCACCTTCGCGACATGGACATCACCGATGAACACGCCCCGAACGATTCTCGCCGGGCGACCGGTATCGCCGGCTCGCTGCGCCTGACCGTCCGGTACGACGCCGACCAGTGCGGCTCCGGCGGGATGCGGCACCGTTACTTCTACGAGATCACCGACTGGGACGGACTGGCCGACAAGACGTTCCAGGGAACGGACCTCGAGTCGGGAGTCGGGGACCCTGTCGACGCGGCCGGTGCGCTGCGTTCCCTGGTCTCGTTCCTGTCCGCGGCCGCCGACGGCTACCGGTCGGCGATCAGCCACCCCGGCACCCACCCGGAAACCCTCGCCATGTTCCCCGCCCGGGTGCCCGAGTCCGCGTACATGAACGACGACGAACTCGCCGCCCTTCGCGACCACCTGTCCGGAGCCGCCGTCAGCGACGGGGCGCGGGTTCGGCGGGCCGCCGGCTGGCCCGCACCGGGCACCGCCTGCAGGCCGCCGCACGCGCCGCGCCCTTCGGTGTGAACGCACCCACCGCCGACCGGCACCGCCCCGCGGGCATCTGAGCTCCCCAGGCCACATCGACTCTTGGAGGTAGGAGAACCATGGACAGGATCGAACCGGAAGCCGTCTTCGACCCGAACGACCTGTGGGGCGAGATGCTCGGACGTCTCGCCTGGCTGCGCGGGCACGAATTCACCGACGTGATGATCGTCGCCCAGCAGCACGAGCAGCACATCGACGCCGACTTGCGCCCGGCGAACGAGCCGTTCCCTCGCCTGCTGGGCACCGAACGGCAGTGGCGGCAGGCCGGCTGGCGGGTCTTGGACGGTGTCCTCGGCTACGAGATGCTCGCCCACCGCCCGCGCCTGTACTCGCTCGGCGAGGTCGCCCCGGTCGACCTCGCTGACGACGACATGTTCCAGCCGGTTGAACCCGCCGAGCTCGTCGGGCGGGCCGAGCTGGAGCGGCGGGTGTGCGAGGACCTGACCGCGCAGCTGCGCGGTCACGGCTACGACGTCGCCATGGCTCCCGCGGATCTGCCGGTGACGTTCATCGATCATGTCGACAAGACGGTCCGCATCCCCGACGCGGTCCCGCTGGCCGAGCGGGCCGGGGATCTGGCGCACGCCGCCACACGGGCGGCGCTGGGCCAGGTGTTCGATCAGACGACCAAGGACAGCGTCTACAACACGGTGACCGCCATCGCGGAATCGGCAGCCCACATCGTGATGGCCGCAGCAGGACTCGACCCGAAGCACGCGGCCTCCGCGCCGGTACGAGTGCCCGTCGAGCCGGTCGAGGGCACCCAGGTCAGCCTGGTGCTCATGGTCGGCGACGGCGCCCGGCTGGTTGCCAACAGGGTCCTGGCGGGCCTGACCACACCGGTCCGCCACGACGGCACCACCAGCACGCCTGCGCCGCGACAGGGAGCCGGCCGGCCGCCGCGTCCCACCCCGGGCCTGCCCGGCCCGTCCTCATCACCGCGCCCCGCTCCTGGCCCCGGACTCTGACCCGACCGCAGGCACCACCGTGGACCCGTACGACCAGGACGAGACCGTCACCCTCTACTGCGGCGATGCACATGACGTCGTGCCGGCCCTGGGACGGTTCGACGCCGTGGTGACCGACCCACCGTATGGGGTGACTCCGCTGGCCTGGGACGTGTGGCCTGAGGGCTGGCCCGCACTGGTCGCCGCGCATGCGACGTCGATGTGGTGCTTTGCGCCGGTGCGGGTGCTGCTCGAACGCGCAGCCGAGTTCGACGCGGCCGGGTGGCGCTTCTCCCAGGACGTCGTGTGGCGAAAACCGAACGGGACCGGGATCGCCCCGGCCCGGTTCCGCCGCGTCCACGAAACCGCGACGCACTGGTACCGCGGCCCCTGGACCGACACCTACCACGCCACCCCGCGCGTGCCGGGCCTCGGTCCTCGCAAGCAACGGGCGATCCACCGGACCGCGGGACCGGCCACGCAGAACACACAGGGTGCGTCGTCGTGGTCCGACGACGGAACCCGGCAGGCCCCATCGGTCATCGACGCGGCGAACCTGCACCGGCGCCAGCCGATCCACCCCACCGAGAAGCCGACGGGGCTCCTGGAACTCCTTATCGCCTACGCCACCCCGCCGGAGGGTGTGGTCCTGGACCCGTTCGCGGGATCCGGTTCCACGGCGGTCGCAGCGCGGCACATCGGACGACGCGCCGTCCTGGTCGAGGCGCGCGAGCAGCAGTGCGAGATGACCGCGCTCCGTCTGGCGCAGGGCTGCCTCGACCTCGGCATCTGACCCCCCTCCGCCGCCCGGCAAGCCGCGCCAGCGCCCTGAAGCCGGGCCGCGATGGCAACGGGCCTGCACCTGCCTCCTGACCCGAACAGGAGGCCACGATGAGCACCAACCCCGCAACCCGACAGGCGAACGCCGAGCGAGACCCGAAACTCGACGCCCTGCACGAGGCCCTCACCGACGCGGTGCAGGCGCTGGTCTCCGGTCAGGACTGGCAGCGGGCGATGACGTTCGCCGCGCGATTCCGCCGCTACAGCTTCGGGAACTGCCTGCTGCTGGCCGTGCAGAGCCAGGCGGCCTACGAGAAGGGGCTGCTGCCCGCCCCGTACCCGCGGTATGTGGCCGGGTACCGGCAGTGGCAGTCACTCGGCCGGCAGGTGATCCGCGGCTCGCGCGCGTTCCAGATCCTGGCCCCGACCACCGCAAGGTTCGCCGTCACCGACGACGGATCGGCGCGCAGGCTCGGCAAGGGCGAAAGAGCCGAGGCGGGCGAGACCGTCGCGACCCGGCTGGTCGGGGTCCGCCCCGCGCACGTGTTTCCCGCGGAGTTCACCGAGGGCTCCGAGCCGCTGCCGGAGCCACCGGCCCCGAAGCTGCTGCGGGGCGAAGCGCCGCCCGGCCTGTGGGACGGCCTGGCGGCACTGATCCGGCAGCGGGGCTTCACGCTCGACGACGTCTCCACCGCCGCGCAGATCGGCGGCGCGAACGGCGTCACGATGTGGGGGCCGGACCAGATCCTGGTCCGCGCGGACATGGACCCGCTCGCCCGGGTCAAGACCCTCGCCCACGAAACAGGGCACCTGGTCGCGCACACCCCCGGGGACCCGGACGTTCCCGCGCACCGGGGCATCGTCGAGATCGAAGCGGAGTCCGTCGCCGCGTTCGTGCTGGCGGCCCACGGCGTCGACTCGGCGGACTACACCGTCCCGTACGTCTCCACCTGGGCGTCCCGGGTCAAGGGCGTCGACCCGGTCGCTGCGGTCCAGCAGACCGCTACCCGGGTCCGCACCATCGCGCTGACGATCCTCGACGGCCTCGATACGACCATGGTGCCCGACGGCGACCCGCCCGGCCTGGACCGCGCCGCCCGCAATGGCAGCCCGGACCAGACACGCGCCCCCGCCGCGATCGACGGTGCCGCGCCGAGCAACCGCCGCCCGGCCGCGACCGGACGCGGCGCGGCGCGGCTACCGGTTATTCCGGAGTCCGCTGGCGCGGCGGTTCCGATCGAGGGGCCGGGCCGATGAGCGCCGGACCCCTCGACGTGGTCATGGACGTCGATCCCGATGGCGTCGTAGCCGTGACGGTGGCCGGCGCCGTGTGGGTGCCGCCACTGACGGTGAGTGAGACAGAGGCGGGCATCCGTCTGGGACGCCGCGATGTGCCATGGATCCTCGACCAGCTCCTGACCGAGCACGACGACCGCTCCTTGCGGGTCGTCCTGCACGACGGCGGCCGCGACTTCACCGACATCGTCACCCGCGACCATCTCGCCTCTCTGACACCGCGACCCGAGCCCAACGCGACGTCCGCTGCGCCGGTGGAGCCGGTGGGGAACGCGCTGTCGCGCCGTCCGGGCCGTGCAGATCGTGCCCGGCCGGGCTGGTTCGAGGCGGGCGGGTACACGCCGGGCGAACAGATCGCCGTCGCGGTCGTCGTGGCCCGCGTGCGCGCCGACGCCGACGGTGCGGCCGGGTTCACGCTGCCTGCGGCGCTGCGGGCCATGGTCGGCGACCTGCTCGTGATCGGCGAGGAATCCCGCCAGATCACCGTTGACCAAGCCGCGCACGCCCCGGCTGGCCTGCACGTTCTCAGCACTACGCTCAACGCCCCCGCGTCGCTGGGCCCGGCGACCGCGCCGGGCGGTGGAACCAACAGCCCTCATCCCGGATTCCGGCGCCCCGCCGGAGGCCCGGACTTTCAAGGCGGGCTGCGATGACGGCCCAACCCACGACGCGTGCAGGCAGCGACGAGCTCACGAATCTCGGCTTGCTGGCCTTGGCCGCACTGATCGTCGTCGGGGTGGTCCTGCGGGTCGCGGGCAACGTGACCGCGTTCCTCACCGGCCACGCCCCGCCCGAGAGCGAACCCGCCGCCGGGCTGAAGGTCCTTACCGACCCGGCGCATCCTGGTGCGGCGCTCGGTGCCGATGGGCTCAACTCGGTCTTGTACTGGATCACGGTTGCGATCCTGCTCACCGCCGTCGGCGCGGCGGTGTGGTTCGTGTGGCGGTTCACCGCTGGTCTGCGCACGCCGTCCGCGCACGCGAGCAGCCGCGCTGGCCTCGCGTCGTCGTCGGACCTGGCCCGCGCCGCATCCCGCCGGGCGCTGGTCAAACGGTCCGCAACACTCCGGCCGTCGCTCGAGAAGGCGGCACCGTCGGACGTCGGGTACCTGCTGGGGCACGGGCACGGCCGCGAGTTGTGGGCGTCGGTCGAGGACTCGATGCTCGTCCTGGGTCCGCCCCGGTCGGGCAAGGGCCTGCACCTGGTCATCAACATGGTCCTCGACGCGCCCGGCGCCGTGGTCACCACCAGCACGCGCCCCGACACCCTCGCGGTGACCATCGCAGCACGCCAGAAGATCGGACCCGTCGCCGTGTTCGACCCGCAGGGCTTGGCCGCCGACGCCGGCGCTGGGCTGCGCTGGTCACCGATCCGCGGGTGCGAGACCCCGCGGCGCGCGATGGTCCGCGCCGCCGGCCTCGCGAAAGAAACCGGCCTGGGCGGCAAGGGCGTGGAGAACGGGGGCTTCTGGGAGAACACCACCCGCGGCGCACTGCAGGCCATGCTCCACGCCGCGGCCCTGGCGGGACGCTCGCCCAGGGACCTGTACCTGTGGTCACTGTCGCCCGCCGCAGCGCAGGATGCGGTTGCCATCCTGCGCGCCCACCCCGAAGCCGCACACGGGTGGGGCGACGGACTGGACGGCATGATCAACAGCGACCCGCGCACCCGCGACAGCCTCTGGATGGGCGTCGGACAAGCACTCGCATGCCTCGCCGACCCTGACGTGCTCGACGCCGTCAGCCCGGGCCCGGACGAGATCTTCGACCCCGGAGCGTTCCTGCGCGAACGAGGCACGCTCTACCTGCTGGCCACCGGGTCGGGCGCCTCGGCGTCCTCGGCCCTGGTCGCGGCATTGATCGAAGACCTGACCGAGACCGCCCGGCGGCTCGCGGCCCGGTCGCCCGGCCAGCGCTTGGACCCGCCGCTGCTGCTGGCGCTGGACGAGATCGGGAACATCACGCCCCTGCCCTCGTTGCGGTTCCTCATGGCCGACGGCGGCGGCACCGGCATCACCACCATCCCCGTCTTCCAATCACTCGCCCAGGCCCGCGATCAGTGGGGCCCCGAGGCCGCTGCGGCGATCTGGGACTCGTCGATCGTCAAGATCATCCTCGGCGGCGCATCATCGGCATCCGACCTGCGTGACCTGTCCGCACTGCTTGGTGAGAAGGACGAGGTCACGGACTCTGTCACCATGGGACCCGACGGGACGCGCTCGGTGCAGCGGTCCCTGCGCAAGGTCCCGGTGATGCCACCCGAGACCGTTCGGACCCTCCCGTTCGGAACTGGCCTGCTGCTCCTGCGATCAGCGCCACCGATCACCGCCCGCCTGCGGCCCTGGCCCAAACGTGACGACGCCGCCGAACTCGCCGCCGGACGGGCCGCGTTCGAGACCGGACGCGGCCAACAGGACACCGGACAGGAGCCGTGACGGCTCAGTCCCCGTGGGACAGGGCCCAGCGCGCCCGGGCTGCGCGGCACCTCGTGATCCGCGCGGCCGCAGCGTGAGCCAGTTCGTGGACCGATGGTCCCGTGCCAGACTCAGGCGCCATGAGCAGTCGTGAGGGCATTCCGAAGTCATTTGCGGAGTTGGCGTCGAGGCCGGGCTGGATCGTCGTCGCCGATGACGGGACCACGGTCGAGGCTCGCTGGCTGCCTCCCGATGATGGGCCCGAGATCGTCGACCTGAAGGGTCGGCGGGATCTGCCGAACCAGTGGCATGCCTTCTTGGCCGTGCCCGGCGAAGGAGTTGATCGACTTCTGGATTCGAGGCTCGGGCTGAGCGAAGCGGCGGCGTGCGCGAGGGCCGACCGGTGGATTGACAACCTTACGCTGGGTCGGGCCTGGTGGATGTCGCGGCTCCGGCAGCGGGACATGGGTGACTTCTACACCGATCGCCGCTGGGAGCCAGAGGGCGCCAGGCTGCATGTGCTGCTGGTTCCAGAGGTCGGACCCCAGCTCACCGAGGAGTATGGCTTGGTCATGCACGCCTGGCAGCACGCTCTACGGCCGGTGCCGGCCCACCAGGTCCATGCCACGTTGTCCTGGCTCCGTGCCCCGGTCGCGGCCGCGATCACGCCCGAGGCCCGGCAGCACGTCGCCGACGAGCTCCGAACCCGGTTCGCCGACCTCGATCCAATCTCGACACTCACCGACAGGACTGTGGAGCCGGCCCGAGTCGCCGCGTACGGGGTGCGCTGCGAGGTCCCCGAGGACGACAAGCCCGAAGGCGGACGGCTGATCTATGCCTACGCGGCCGCGGCCACTGCGGCGCTCCGGGTGGTCTTCGGCGCCGACCAGGTCCCCGACCCGCGTCCCGACGCCCACCTCGCGCTCGCCTACGGCACCGGTGGCGACATCGCCCGGCTACATGGCGATCTCGAGGCGCTCGAGCTGCCCTGGCAAGACTGGCCTGTCCTGGGCGACTGCCGAATCCTTCTCACCGACGCCGATACCTTCGCGACACCAGCGACGCAATGGGACCGCTCCATCGACATCACCGGGTAGGCCTGGATCTGACGCCGCGATGGTCAGGAGATGCCCGACGGCGTGGGCGTCGACGAGGTGCGCGTCATCCGGTGAGCTGTGCGGCCGCGGCGCGCTGTCCTCGGTCAGCTGAGTCGTCACAGCCCGGCGCCGTGACCCGCGGACGCGATCGTGGACGCTCTCGCGGCGACACGGCCCGCATACCTGGATCGTGAGCGCGCCCGCCGGGCGCGCCGCGAACTCAGGAGGCTCAGCCATGACCATCCCGATCCCGGTGTCCGCCAGCCTGACCGGACGGCTCGCGGACGCTCCGCGTTTGCGGGAGACCGGCTCCGGCACCGTCTACGTACGTGTCCGAGTCCACGTCTTCCCGCGCCGGCCACGCCACGCTGGGCCGGACGCGAGCTGGCCCGAACCGGTCACCGTCGAGCTGGTGACGTTCGACGCCGTCGCCACCGTGCTGTGCCAGCGGTTCCGGTTCGGGGACTGGTTTGTCGCCTCCGGCCGGCTCGAGGCGAGTCGCAGCAACGCGCCGGTGTCGTTCATCGCGCGGCGGATCGGGCACGACGCCACCCGCACGAGCTACACGCTGCGCCGGTCGCGCCCGCGCCCCGTGCGCGCCCGGTCTACCGGGCCCGCCCTGCAGCCGGCGGGTTCAGGGACCGCTGTGGATCGCCGTGCGGACGACCGCAGCGCGTAAGGGGAACCGGACCGTGGACGAGAACCTTGAGCCCCGCCACCAATCCGATCGCGACGCCGTCGGACCGCACGCGATCGACGACACCCCTCTCGAAGACAGCGACGCGGCGTCGTCGCGTGAGGCCGAGTCGTTGCTGGATGCGTACCTCGCCGACAGGTTCGCGCTGCCTGCCGACGTCATCGGCCTGAAGCCCGACGACGACGCGGACGACCGGGCTTCGGCGGGCTCCGGTGTAGCCCGCGCGGGTTCGCCGTCGGGGCCAGGTCTGGACGGTCTGATTCCGGTGCAGCCGATGAACTTGCGTGCCCTGACCAGCGCGGAAGCCGAGCTCTACTGGCGCGCGCTGGACGACTGGGTCGACTGGCTGCGCCGGGACTACGGCTTGGGTGTCGCTCAGGTTCCGCCGTTGTGGCATCGGCACGCCGAGTTGCGCTGGGAGTTGTCCGCCCTGCACACCGCCTGGCTCGCCTCCTACGACTCCGAGGCGTCCGCGCTCGCGCCGGTGGCCTGGCACCGCGAACTGGCCGAGTCGCTGCGGCGGCTGCACGATTGGATCGGGCAGTCGGGAACCACGCTCGCGGAGGACCGGCCCACCCAGGTGACGCTCTGGCCGGGCGAACCCGGATACGGGACCACGGGCTCCTGGCAGGACGCGGCGGTCACGATCCCGGTCGTTGACCGGGTCGTCGATTTCGAGGCGTGGCTGGCCGGTGACCTCGCCGCGCGCCGCGCGGTGGAGGACCAGGTCCGGGCGACGCTGCCGACGCTCGCAGGCAGGCTGGCGCCGCGGAGGCGGTCGTGATGTTCGACGACGACCTCGAACGGGAACTCGATCGTGAGTTCGGCGACGACGAGCGAGCCAAGTCCGCCATGCGGGCCGACCTGGTCGCGATGCACGACCACGACACCACCGACACCGCGCCCGCCCACACCCTGATCGCCCGCAAGGTCTGGACGGCCCTGCGGGACCTCGGGATCGGCGGCGGGCAGATGCTGGTGCTCGGGCAGGACGCCGAGCTGTTCGCCGGCGTTCCAGTGGACGAACGCCGCCTGCCCCCGGGCGAGCGCGCCGGATTCACTGCCACGATCCCGGCCACCGTTCCGCGGCGGCCGGGGCTGGCGCCGCACCCGAACCTGCGCCTGCGCGCCTGGCACGGCGGCAGCGGCGATCCGGACCGGTACGACGTGGTGGTCGCGGTACCCGGGTACTGCGACGTCGCTCTGCACCGAGCTGATGCGGTCGCCAGTCGCAGGGTCGAGCAGATCCTCGGGCTGGTTGGCTGTCTGGCGAACACCGAACCGGGAGGGTTCACCGTCGGCCTGGTCTCGCACGACGTCATGGACGGCCCCGACAGCGACGCGCGCCGGCTGCTGACCGAGTTCGGAGAACTCGTCGGAGCGGTGCGGCTGCCGTCGGGTGCACTGCGTGAGGACCCGGGCACCGACGCCGTCGTGGACCTGCTCGTGCTGCGTCGCCATGACGGAACGCCCCTGGCGCCGCATCAGTTTCTGCGGGCTCCGACTCGGACGGTGGGCGGGCAGTGGGTGCGCGTGAACGACTACTTCCGGCACAACCCCCACCAGGTCCTTGGCCGTCTTTCCGCCCGGGCGACGCCGTGGGGGCAGGCCGAACTCGTCGTGCACGCCTCCGGGCTCGGACTCAACCGGGACCTGACCGCCGGCCTCGCAGCAGTCACCGCGCACGCCCGGCGGACAGGGCTCACCGCAGCGACCGAGCGGTCCCTCGACGTGGACGCGCCCATCGACTACACGCTCGTGCATCACGACGACCTCGACTCCGCCCGACGGGAGATCTCTCGCCTGCGCGACGCCGCCAGCCAGGAGCCACAGATCCCGGGACCAGGTCCAGCAGCGCCGCGCCCAGACGACGGGATCGGCCCCACCCGGTAAGCGAGAAACGTCTTCGAAGGAGCAGGTCATGGACACTTCACGCGATCAGATCGGTGACTACCTCGCCAAGATCCCCTTCACTGTCGGCCACGAGATCGCCGACGAGCAGGTCGTGGTCGGCGCGGTCCAGGCCAACCGGCAGGACATCGTGCACATCGTGCTGGACTGGGACGACACCGTGCACGCTCAACGGATCGCCGACCAGGTCACCCGCATCCTGGCCGGCACCGAACCGCCGGCGAGCCTGATCGTCGTCGGATTCGGGCCCCACGGTCGGGCCCGCGCCGGGACACTGGCCGATGGGCTGCGGGCCACCATGCCGAGCCTCGTCATGCCCGTTCACGTCCACGACGGCGTCTGGCGCGCTCTGGAGGGCAAGTGGACGCACGGGCAGCCGGTCCCGGACCTGACCGCCGAGCTGGTCGTGGCCGGGTTCCCGATCCCCGCCGGGTCCCCGGCGGATCTTGAAGCCTCGGTGGCGCCGCTGCGGGTCCCGGCCTTCGATCCGCTGGACGACCAGACCGCCGACCGGCTCGCGGCCCTGGCGCCGCGGCAGCGCGCCGGGCTCGCCCAGGACGTGCTGGAACGCGTCGCAGACGGCGGCCCGGACGAGATCGGCCAGATGCGGGTCCTGGCGCATCTGGCCACCACCGACCTGGTGATCCGCGATGTGATCCTGGCCTACACCCTCGACGGCGGGGTTCGCCACGACCGGGTCGAGGCGCTCGTGCGCACGTTCCGTGCCGCCCCGGCCCGCCAGCAGCCCCTGCTTGCCACCCTGGCTGCAGCCGCCACCTACTTCGCCTGCTGGCACACGCCCAAGACCGTGGGTCTCCTGCGGCACGCGGACCCGATCGCCCGGCTCACACACCTGGTCCAGTCCGCGCTGGAGTCGAACTTCGACCCGCGCCAGGCGCACGACACCGTCCGGGACGGAGCCGTCGAAGGACTCCAGCGGCAGGAACAGGAGCATGACGCCCGTCGCGCCGCCGCCGACGACCTGTCGACGGGACCGGTCAACGACTCCGGCGTCCGTGCGGGACCCGTCCAGCCGCCTGCGCATCCCCGGGTCGGCACATATCAGAACGGGCCTTCCTTGTGACCGCGCCAGCAGGCCGACATGGAGCCGCCCCCGGCGCACAGCCTTTGTCGGAAGTGCTGCGGGAAGCCATCGGTCTCGCCGAAGGTCCCCTCTCGCAGGCGAAATGGGCCGAGCAGGAGATCGCGGCCGCGATCGGCCGCCATCCCGCACAGCGCGATCTGCTCTTCCACGGGTTCGCACTGCTCACCCCGACCCACGCGTTGATGTCGACCGAGTTCGTCGCACGCTCACACTTCCGGGAACTGCTGGAGCGGCTCGCCATCGGCGCCGACACCCGCCCTGGCACCGCCGCGGAAATCTGCTGCGCATGCTGCGACGCCAGCCTGACCGCACCACTCACGTCTGCGGTAACGGGCTTGTACCTGCGCATGTGGGCCAAAGCGTTCCCCGGCGTGCCCGTCACCGACCTCGGTGACCACTACGAGGCGATCGAAGGGTCCGCCATCGACGTCCTGGAGACCAGCTCCCGCCGCGCCCTGACACGCACGGACCGCACCCTGACCACCATCACCTGCACCGGGGTGCACCACGGCGAACAGGTCTCTTGCACCTTCGCTGCCGGCCCAGACGGACAGCGCCCGACCCGGCGTCCACGCGCCACCGCGCGCAAGCCCACGGCTGCTCCGGCAGGCGCAGACCGGTCCGTCCGTAACAGTGAACCCGGCGAAGGGGCTCTCGGGGCCCAGGTTGTGAACCCGGGCGGCCAGTGGGACGCGCCGCACACCTGGGAGCCATGAGCATCGCAGCGAAACCACCCCAGACACGCCACGTCCCCGCAGGTTGCCCGCATATCGGGGCTCTGCGATGAGCGGGCCGCAGCAGCCCCTGACCCGCCGCGACATGTTCGCCATGTCGCGCCCTGATGCGCTGACGCTGGGCATCCCGGGCTGCGACGCCGCCGCGAACCGCGCCCGGCTCGCGGCCGCCGCGCGCATCCACGAGGAACAGGTGCAGTACGACGCCGCCGTCTACGCCGAAGCAGCCGCGCAGCGCACGACCGTCGACCCGGACCCGATCCGTCCGTTCGGGCTCGACGCTCTGCTTCAGGCGCGCGGCGATGTGCAGGCAGTCGTCGACGACCCCGACTTCGCCCGGAGCGTTCTGAAGGATATGGGCCGCGGATGGCGTGAGGAGATCGTCTCCGACGAGGACGGCACCCGCTGGGGGACGATCATTCCCACACCAGCCGAGGAAGCCGAAGCCGCCTACCAGGCAGTCCTCATCCACGACGAGCTCGCCAACCGCGGCATCGTAGCCAGCCGCCCGACCGCACCCAACCCGATCCAGGACGCCCTGGTCCAACACTTTGAGACACAGACGACGCGTCATCCCGACCACCCCGCAGCGTGGTGGAGCATCGACATGTACGGGCACATCACCGACCCGATCCTGCACCGGATCGAAGTCCGTGAACTGCTCAACCACCTGCTCTCCCAGCATCGCGGCGACCAGCTCGCCCACGCCCTCCAGACCAACGGCTTCGTCCCGACCTCAGAGGCAGTCGGAACGATCCGCGACCGGTTCGACACGCCCGTCCCGGTCCCGCACTCCTCCCCGCGACAGGAACTGCGCCACGCCATCGAAGCAGCCGACGAACTCGTCAAGGAACTCATCGACACCACCGTCGCGAACGTCGCCCGCTATATCCTGGCCGCCGAACTCGTCGCCGACCCTCCCGGCTCCGTCGACAGCCGATACGGCAGCGTCTGGACGATCTCCTTCGGGTCCCGCGAATCCGACGGCGCCCCCGACCAGGCCGACATCGACGGCGAACTCGACTCCACATGGCACTTCTCCAGCCACGAACTCACCCGCATCACCGACTCCGGCCTCCGCCTCGACATGCCAGCCGACCAGGTCGCAGCATGGATCACCGACCAGGCCCGCCACGCCGCCTCACCCCGGCAGACCCACTGGGACGCCCGCATCCGCGCCATCGACCCGTTCGCACGCGGCTCCGGACCCGGACAAAAACCGAGCCCGCAAAACCGCCCCAAGCAGGAATCCGTCGGCTACGAACCGCCCGCAACGGCGTCTCCCGACTCCCGCCGACACGGGACGGGAATCCTGTGACCTGGACGCGTGGTCCTCCAACCGAGAGAAACGTATAGGCCATGTCCCGCCCGTCGTGCCGGCCCGCTCGGGCAAGGACCCCGCTCGTACTTTCACGAGGGTGGCACTCCGCGACGGTCCGGCGGCACCGATCGACGCCGGAGAAAGCCACACGAGTCCCGGCAGCGGGATGTCACGCTAGAATGCGAACAAGTGTTCGATCGATCTGCAAGGTGGGCAGCGCGCCATGGGTGAACGTCGGATGCCCGGCTCGAAGGGCCGCGCGGTGTTGCCGCAGGTCCCGCTCAGTGACCGTGCCGAGGAAGCACCTCACTCCGCCCGGGTGGGCGAGCGGATCGTCGAAGCGTCCGAGCCTCTACCGGTTCTGGTATGGCTCCGAGCCAAGGTGTCGGGCGAGTTCCGCGCCGAGGGACACGCGATCGCCTGGACCGACCGCCAAGTGCACGTCCGCTACCTGCACCGCTCCGGCCGGCACGAGGGCTTCGCGTGGGTCTGGGCCAACGCCGTCACCCGACGATGACCCGACCCGGTCGCCGCGGAACCCCACCGCACACCTCGGGGTCACGAACCCGACAACCCAGCCTCCGAAAGTCCGAGACATCCGTGCGGGCAGTCTCCACGCACGCATCAGCGAAGGTCACGTCCACGTCGACGAGGACGACGGCTATCCGACGCCCGAGTATCCGGCCGTCATGAACGACCCGCCCAGGCGGCCCATCAACCTGGCCGCCGTCACCGACGCCGCCGCCCAGGAACTCGACATCGTGCGCGAAGCCGGCGCACCGCGCCGCCGGCTCCCTGGCCCGCACCACCGTCAACGACAGCGAACAGCCCTGGCCTCTAAGCCCCGGCCTGTCGCCTCCGACCGATGCCGTGGACGCTCGACGCTGTGGCCCGTGACCTCAGTACGGTCACGGGCCACATCCGGGAACCGGCTGGACCTGCTACACCACGTGCAGGTGCCCCCCGCGCCGCCCACCTCGCCGCGAGCGGGATGATCTGCGCCGTGGCACTCGTCTCCTGCTCCACCGCGGACGCCGGGTTCGTGCCGGGTGTCGAACTCCACGAGTGCTTGGAGCACGTCACGCACGCCTGGCCGCAGCAGGACTCAGCGCGCATCTAACGCGCTCGCGGTTTATGCAGCGTGACGCGCAATGAAGGCATCGACGTCTGAAAGCAGCACCATGACACGCCGTCCGATGCGGCGCCCCGGGATCTCCCCGTGTCGGACGAGTTCGCCTGCGGTCCATGCGGATATCCCGAGGTAGCTGGCGACGTCGTCGTACGTGAGATAGGGGTCATCGGGATTACCTTGTCGGTCAGCGCGGTACGCATCGAGTACGGAGACTCGGATCCGCAGACGGTTGCCGATCTTCACGCACGGGCCGATGCTGCCCCGACGAACGAGCTCCCCGAACCACCAGCGCGAGATCCCGAGACGCTCGGCCGCTTCTTTCGCGTCGAGCAGGCGGTCGGCCGGTACCGGCATGGGTTCGGGGTGCATGGCGACATCTCCTCGTGTGATCTCTCACGATGAGGTGTCCGCCCGCTGTCCGTGTGCGCCGTCGCAGTCCGGTAGCTGGCTTGGCGAAGCGGCTCCCGACTCCCGGTCCTGGGGCCGGGCTGAGCCGTGACCTCAGGCGTAGCGCTGGCCGGGGAACGGCAGGACGTTGCCCCCGTCCAACGCTGCCATGCGCTCGGCGAGCCGAGCATCGCCTTCGTTCGTTGCGTGCTGGTAAATCATCGCGGCTGCGACCGTCGAGTGCCCAAGGCGTTGCTTCAGTTCAGCCAGTGTTGCGCCCGCCTCCGCTGCCCGTGTCGCGGCGAGGTGCCGAAGATCGTGCCAGCGGATCTCTGGGGGCATCCCGGCTCGAGCCTTTGCCCGTCGGAACATCTGCGAGCGCTGGCCTCCGCGAACGGGCCGCCCGGTACTCGTGGTGAAGACCAGCGCCTGCGGGCCGGGGCCCGTGAACTTCTCGAGGTGCGTCAGGAGAGCTCGGGCGGCTGGAGGTGGAAGGTGGACGGGGCGTTTCCCTGCCTCGGACTTCGGTGGCCCGTACGAGACCGGCTTACCTGGCTCGTCGACCATCGCCCGGCGAACTCGAAGCCGAACTCCGCCGGACGCCGTCCGCTCGACGTCCTGACGTCGCAGGGCGAAGAGTTCGCCAGCCCGTAGCGCGGACCAGGCTGCGACAACAACCGCTGCCCTGTAACGCTCCGACCCGCCCGTGCAGGCAGCCGCGATGTTGTCGACGACGCTCCCGGCGGGGATGACGCGCTCGGCTGGTCGAGTCTGTGCCGCCCCGCGGATCGTGCATGGGTTGGCATCGATGTGCCGGTCGCGCACCGCATCGTTGCAGATGGTGCGGAGCAACGAATACGCGCGGGCCGCTTGGGTCCGTCCTGTCACGGCATCGGATCGCTCGACCGTCTCGACGACCTGCGGCGATCCCGCGGCACGCCAACCGTTCCACAGCGTCGCCGGCATCCGCCCAGAGTCCTTGACCGGTTGTCCGTTCTGTCGCGCCCAGGCCCGGACGTTGGCCGCGTCGGACGGCCCGGTCGACCGTTCCAGCCATGCCTTCGCCGAGGCCGCAGTCGCCACCTTCAGCGCGCCGTACCACTCGGTGATCACGCCGTGAGTGATCGAACGCAGCGGCAGTTCGCCGAGGTTGATCGTGCGGGCGGTGCCGGGCACGTCGAGCGGCGCGAGGATCCAGTGCGACAGCAGGTCGCTGTATCCACGTCGAGTCCGGGGCTTGAGCTCGCGAACGGAGAGCCAGGTCCGCGCGTAGTCACTCAGGAGGACGTCGCCGGCCTCGGGCTCACGGTACGTGCCCCGATAGACGTCAGCGAGAACAGTCGCCAGAGCGGTGTTCGCTTCCTCGTAGCTGCCGAACGTGCCGATCGGGCGGCGCTTCTTGTCGGGCCCGGTGTAGCGGGCCTGCCACCGGCCAGGGTGAACCTCGCGGATGTTGCCGTATGCGGATCGCTTTCGCGGCGCCCGTCGTCGGGACGTCATGCCCCCAGGTGAGGCGCTGGCGCCAGACGCGGGGGAGCCAGGCGATGCGGTTGGGGTTGGCATCGGAGAGACCCAATCTGCCCTCGCCGTTGCGAGCTAAGGGCACGTTAGGGCACAGGCACCAGCTTCCAGGTCCCCGGAGAGCAGCGAAGCGCAGGTCAGAAACCTACTCTGACCTGCGCTCCCACCGTCGGAGCGGATGACGGGAATCGAACCCGCGTAATCAGTTTGGAAGACTGAGGCTCTACCATTGAGCTACATCCGCGTGGGTCCCGACGACGGTATATGCCATGGTTGGGGCAACCCCTCCGAGCGCACCGTCCGTCGTCGAACCGCGGGCCAACGATAGCAAACCTTCCCGGTCCCCCGCGGACCGCCCGGCGTGGTCCACGCCACGGTGGTCGCGCTCGTGACCAGTGGCACTACACTGGGCCTGCCCGGTCCGGCCGGGCACTCGGGGTGTGGCGCAGCTTGGTAGCGCATCTGCTTTGGGAGCAGAGGGTCGCAGGTTCAAATCCTGTCACCCCGACAGCTGAACTCGCAGGACGTCAGGACTCCCGTGCCTGCCGGCCCCGCTCGCCGCGGAAGATCACCCAGCGCATCGCGCAGTACATGAACGCCGCCTCGCACAGCCCCGCCAGCAGCCGCGACAGCTGGTACGGCACGCCCAGCCCGGCCAGCCCGGCGCCGACGCCGAGCACGAGCGCGACGTAGTTGATCACGACGGCCACCACGTACAGCACCGCCTGCTTCCCCACCGGCGCGTGGGACCGGAAGTTGAAGATCCGGTTCAGCACGTACGCCAGCGCCAGCGCGCACGAGTAGGCGATCGTGAACGCCACCTCGACCGGCCATCCCAGCCCGCTGCGCAGCGCCGTCAGGAGCAGCAGGTCGAAGCTGAAGGTGCTGCCGTTGATGATCGCGAACCCGAGCAGCGTCGGCGGCACCACCCGGGAGAGCCCGAACGGCAGCCGGCGCGTGACGGCCTCGCAGAAGCGCGCGAAGCGCGCCGCCGCCGCCGAGTCCCGGGGCCCGCCCGGCTCGGCGACCTTCTCGCTGGCGGCCTCGGCCGCGTGGTTCTCGCTGTCAGTGGCCGCTGGGACGGCTTCACCGGGGTGACTTGCCACGGCGCAAGCTTGCCACCGCCTCCTGGGCGTCCGGTGACATTCCGGCGACCTCACCCTCATCGGGCGGGTGAGATCCGGCCGATCTCAGGGGTATCTCAGCAAGCCGGCGACTTTCCTGGCTTTCACCCACCTCACGTGCTGCGATGGACCGGTGTCCACCACCTTGACCCGAGGTCCCGTCCGCGCCACCGAGCGATCACCCGCGCCCGACCTCGCGCGCGGCTTCATGCTGCTGCTCATCGCCGTCGCGAACACGCCCTTCTACCTCTGGGGCCGCAGCCACACCTTCGCCGGCGGCCATCCGGCCGAGGGTTCCTGGCTCGACATGACGATCGACTTCCTCGTCATCACCGTCGTCGACCTGCGCACCTACCCGATGTTCGCGTTCCTGTTCGGTTACGGGATGTGGCAGATCTACTCCCGGCAGACCGCCGCCGGCACCCCGGAGGCGCAGGCCCACGGTCTGCTCCAGCTCCGCAACCTGTGGCTCCTCGTCCTCGGCTTCGTGCACGCGGCGCTGCTCTGGATGGGCGACGTGCTGGGCGCCTACGGCATCGCGGGCCTGATCATGGTGTGGCTGTTCCTGCGGCGGAAGGACCGCACGCTGATCGCGTGGGCGTGGGTGCTGCTGGGCCTGCTGACGCTCACCGCCGCCCTGGCGATCGTGGGCGGCTGGTTCACCGCGCAGGCACCCCCCGAGATCGCCGCGCAGATCCAGGCCGACCTGGCGGCGTCGTCCGAGGACCAGTCCATGACGGCCGGTTCCTACCTCGCGTCGATCCCCGCGCGCCTGAGCACCTGGGTGTTCGTCGCCCTCGGCCAGGGCGTCGCCGGCCTGGTCGTCCCGCTGATGATCCTGCTGGCCTTCTGGGCCGGGCGCCGTCGCATCCTGGAGACGCCGGGCGAGCACCTCCCCCTCCTGCGCCGGGTCGCGGCGATC
The DNA here is from genome assembly GCF_039529775.1 of Myceligenerans crystallogenes. NCBI lineage: Bacteria > Bacillati > Actinomycetota > Actinomycetes > Micrococcales > Promicromonosporaceae > Myceligenerans > Myceligenerans crystallogenes. The sequence continues at coordinate 1,126,767 of NZ_BAAANL010000001.1, read as the reverse complement.
GGCATCCCGGTCGCCTGGGCCGGGGCCCTGCCGCAGGCGCTCATGCACGTCGGCGCGATCGACATCCCCCGCCATGCGGAGTGGATGTTCATGTTCACCCAGATCACCACCGGACTCTTCGGCGGCCTGGGCTACGTGGCGCTGTTCGGCCTGATCGGCCACGCCGTCGCCCGGCGCCGCTCCGGGACCCCGGCCCCCGCCGCGGGACCCCGCACCACGCTCGACGTGGACGGGCCGGTCGCCGGCGCGATCCAGGCCGTGGGCAAGCGGTCCCTGACGTGCTACCTGCTGCAGTCGGTGCTGTGCGCGCCCGTGCTCACCGCCTGGGGGCTCGGCCTGGGCCAGCACCTGACGTCCTCGTCCATGCTGCTGTACGCGATCGCCGTGTGGGGCCTGACCCTGGCGTTCGCCGTCTGGCAGGAGAAGCGCGGCCTGCGCGGGCCCGCCGAGGTCCTGCTGCGGCGGCTCACGTACCGCCGGGCCGCCGCAGCCTGACCCTCCCGCACCGATCCGCGCGGCGGGCTACGCTCCGGCCGTGGCCCGCCGCGCGGCCGACCGCCGCGCCAGCACCCCCGCCAGCAGGTCCACCACGAGGAACGCCGCCAGCGAGATCCCGAACAACGGCAGGAACCAGCCGATCCCCGCCGCCACGGCGAGCAGCCCCACGGCGAGCCACAGGGGCGCCCTGCGCAAGCCGCCGCGCGGCATCGGCCGCCCGAAGGCGAACCGGTCCGCGCCCCGCGGCCGCCGCTGCCACCACATCCGGTACCCGATCACGACGAGCGTGATCAGCCCCGCCGCGACACCCGCGAGCAGGAGCTGGTTCCAGATCCCGAACATCAGCCCCATGTGCAGGTCGATCCCCCACCGGCTGAGCTTGGAGGCGATCGGGTGGTCCGCGAAGTCCACGCGGTCCACGGCGAGCCCGCGCATCGGGTCGACGGCGATCGCGTCCCGCTGCGTGGGAAAGCTGCGCCGCACCTCCATGACGGTCCAGGCCTCGCCGGGTTCGGCGGCCGGGACGATCTCCAGCGGGTCGCGCAGGCCCTCGGCCCGCGCGGCGGCGAGCACGCCGGTCACGCCGACGCCGATCTGCGGCCCGCCGAACAGCTCGGTGTCCGCCGCCGTGTCCGACGACGCCGCGTGGTCGCCGTGCCCCGCATGCCCCGCCGCGGCCTCGCCGGCCCCGCCGTGCCCCTCCTCGTGCGCGCCCGCGCCGCCGTCCGCCGGCCCGGTCAGCGTGGTGTCCACCGCCGGCGTCTCCCACGCGAGCGCCGCGCGCAGCGCATCGACGTTCGCGCCCGCGTACACCGACCAGGTCAGGCCGGTGGCCGAGAGCCCGAGCAGCCCGAGCGCGGCGAGCGTGCCGACGGAGCCGTGCCAGGACATCGTCCGGCGCCGGCCGCGGGCCGCCGCGACGTCCGGGACCACGAGCGCCCGCAGCTTGCGCCGCCGCGCCACCTGCGCGATCCACATCGCCAGCCCGCCGAGCACCATCACCCACAGCCACGACGCCGCGGTCTCGGAGTAGATCCGGCCCGGGTCGCCCAGGTGCAGGCTGGTGTGCAGGTCGGCGAGCCAGGACCGGAACGGCAGCTTGTCCCCGCTGGTCTCCAGCGCGCCGGAGACCTCGGCGGTGTACGGGTCGACGAAGACGGTCCGGCTCATGCCCTCGGCGACGTCGTCCGCGGCGATCAGGACGCGCGTGGTGCGGTCGTCCTCGCCGGGCAGCACCACCTTCTCGACGACGCCGTCCGGGTACGCGGCACGCGCCGCCCGGACCTGGTCGGCGACGGGCAGGGGCTCGGCCGCGACGTCGGCCACGAACAGCACGTCGCGGTGGACGGCGTCCTCCAGGGTCGGGGAGAACGCGTACAGCAGGCCCGTCAGGGCCGCGAGCAGCAGGAACGGCCCCACGAGGATGCCCGCGTAGAAGTGCAGGCGCAGCAGGACCGGGCGCAGGTAGTGCCAGAGGCCGCCGCGGCCGGGCGGCCCGGTAGGGCCGGGACCGTCCGGCAGTGCGTCCGGCGCCGCGCCGGGCGGCGGACTGGTCGTTTCCAGGGTCGACGAAGACATGTGTCACCAGGGCTTTCTGGGCAGCGCGAGGGTACGCGCGGTCGCCCGTGGGCTCACGGGCGGAACGCGCACGTCACGCACGGAAGGGGGAAGATGCCGTCAGGCCGTGGATCGGGGTCACGACGACGCGGGGTCGACACAACGCAGGGTCGACACAACGCAGGGATCACGACGCCGCCGGGTCACGACGACGCAGGATCAGGCGCCGAGACCATCCGGTGACGCCCCTGCCGGGACCACCGGGACGCGCCCGGCCCGCTCCGCGCGCGACCGCTCAGGCCACGGCCGGGACCGGCGGCGGCCCCCGCCGGGGATCGGCCGTCACGCGGGCGAGCGACGATGGCGTCACGTCGGGCCGCACGACGACGCCCCGGACCCGGAGCCTGGTCGCCACGAGCGGCCGGAACCGGCCCGCGAGCGCCGGGAGGATCGCGGCGCAGAGGCGGAGCGCCATCATCCCGGCGTGCTCGGCGAGCACGATGACCGCCGACGTCGCGACGGCGGCCAGGCCGTGGCCGGCGAGCAGCTGCGGCGACTCCCCGGTCAGGTGATGCCCGGGATCGCCGAGCATGGCCAGGACCGCCGGGATCGACGGCGGCATCCCGTGGGTCAGATCGGCGGAGGGCCCGTGTCCCAGCTGCTCGCATGCGGCGAGCAGCGCGAATCCGTGGTGCAGGAAGACCTGGACGGCCCCGAAGAAGAGCATCACGAGCCAGAGTCGTGCCCGGACCAGGCCGCAGATCCCCGCGAGGACCAGGGTCGGCGCCGCGCACAGCACGAGGCCCGGCACGCCGGGCAGCGTGCCCCCGCCGAGCAGGTGCGCGCCGGCGGCGAGCGCGAACGACACGGACGCGAGCAGGGCGGTGCGCGTCAGGTGCGCCGCCTGCAGCAGGTCCGTGGCCATGGAGGGCAATCTAGACCTCGCCACCGACATGGCACGGCAGGGTGTGTGATCCCGAAGCGATTAACGGCGGGCCCGGGGCTGGAGCCGGGCCCGGTCCGCCCGGGGTGCGGCGGACGGCGGCCGCTCAGAATCACCCCGACTTTCCTGGCGTCCGGCCGCGCCACGTGCTGCGATGAACTCCTGTCGATCGCACCACCCTGACCTGCGGCCCGGCCGTGCCGCGAACGCTCCGGACATCTGCTTGGCAGGCCAGGCGGAGCTACCCCAGCGTTTAACACCGACGATACATAAACGGCATGTAGTGGTATTTGTTGTCTGCAAGTCTCTAGGCGCACCCCCCACTAGATCTACGCGAGGAACGGGACTCCCGGCTCCTCCCGCCGCGCGCCGGTGTGCCGCGGCGACGTTCCGTCATGCACGTCCCGGCAACCACGCCGGATCTGCCTCATCCCCCAGACCGCACCATTCCGCGTTCAAGGAGTGTGCACCATGACTCACGGAACCACGACAGCCCCCCTCGCCCACGACGAGCTCGACCTCCGCCACGCCGATCCCGAGCGCTCGGTCCTCGCGGCGGCCCTGCGGCACGACTGGGTGCCGGCATCCCCCATGTCGATCACCGAGTACCTCGCGCAGGGCCGCCAGGCGCGCCTCGTCGGGGTGTTCCCCGGCCTGGGCAGCCGCGCCGCGTACCGCGACCTCGGCCGCTTCCTCCTCGACACCGGGATCGACGAGGTCACGAGCGTGTACCGGCAGGCCGCGCATGCCCTGAGCCCCGGCAAGCCGCCCGAGAGCGTCCTCGAGATGCCGGCGGGCTCCGGGCGCCTGGAACGGCAGGCACGGATCGGCGCGCAGGTCCTGACACACAGCCTGGCCTTCGAGGCGCACCTGCGGGCGACCGCCGAGCGCAGCGGAACGGCGCTGACGTTCCGGGCGTACACCGGCGAGAGCTTCGGGATCCTTGCCTCGGCGGTCGCGAGCGGCAGCATCTCGGTCGCCGCCGGGGTCCGGATCGCTCGCGCCTTCACGCCCCTGTCGCTGGTCGCGGCCGAAGGCCTGCGCGACGGCGAGCCGATCGCCCGCGAGCTGTCCGCCTACCTGCCCCGCCGGGCCGCCGGCAGGCCGCTGGTCCCCGAGCCCTTCCACGTGATCGGCGTCAGCGGGACGCCCGAGTCGCTCGCCGGGGCGCTGGAGGAGATCGGCCGCCACTTCGCCGTCGACGACGTCGAGATCCACAAGCGCTACTCCGCGACCCGCACGAACGTCTACGTGCGCGGCGCCGTCATGCCGGCGTTCGGCCGGCTGGCCGCCCGTCTGGACGGCATCCAGGTCGCCGAGCTCAAGGAGCCGACGACGTTCCTCGCCCACTCCCGGCGCCTGCGGGCGGTCCGTACCGGGCTGGAGCAGTTCATGGACCGCCAGGGCATCGAGGTGGGGGTTCCCCGCGTCCCGCTGATCGCGAACCACCGGCCCGCGGTGCTCACCACCGCGGCGGAGGTGCGCGAGGCCATCCTCGCCATGACCGACCAGGTCATGGACTCCCGGGCGACGTCGGAGATCCTGGACACCCTGCACGCCGACCTGGCCGTCGAGCTCGGCCCGGGCGGCCGGTCCGTCGAGCTGCTCCAGGACAACAACCTGCAGACCCCGGTGACCGCCTACACGGGCGCCGGTGCCGAGACGGCCCGGATCTTCCGGACGATCAACGGCGTCAGCGGACTCCGGCGCGAGCTCGAGCGGACCCGGCCCGCGGGAGAACATCTCGAACCGCGCCACCACGACATGCTGCGGGCGATCTTCCGTTCCTGCGCGGAGAGCTCCTTCACCGAGGACTACACCGTCCGCGCCCTGGGCAGGATCATCGTCCGCGAGATGCTCCGGCCGGAGCAGGACGGATCCCCCGCCTACTACCGCCTGCTGGAGGCCTTCCAGCACACCTGGGCGTACCGGAACCGCGTCGACGTCGGATCCGGCGAGCTCGTCCTGCGCGCCCGGCTGAGGAAACGACGCCCCGGCGAGCCCGGCGGGCCGAAGGGGACCTACGCCGAGCTCCGCACGCTCGACGCGCGGGGCGTACCGTCGAGCCGCCACGTCGAGGGCGTGCTGAGCGCCGAGACGACGGTGATCCGGTTCGACGGCCTGTCGCACGTCGACGACGGCACGATGCAGCGGCAGCTGGGTCACATGGTCGCCCGGCAGCCCCTGGCGCGCATGGTCCACGACCAGCTGGCGGAGCTGATCGCCGCGACGCCGTCCGGTCCCGGGGCGTCGCGGACGGGTTCGGCCGACAGGATCGCCTACCAGTACACGCTGTACCACCTGCTGCGCCTGCGCCGCCCGTCCGTCGTGGCGCAGCGCGACCGCTACCTGCGGGGCGACGACGCGCTCGGCTGGCTCACGGCGCTCGCGGTGTCGGGCGCCGCCGGGCCGGCCGACGTCGTCGTCGTCCACGATCTGGTGCTGCGCGGCAGCACCGACCGCGCGGCGCTCCGCGCCGCCGTCGACCGGCTCACCGCCACGATGCGCGATGCGGTGACCCCGGTGATCTCGCCCGACGGCGTACCGCTGTACTCGCGGCGGGACCTCGGTTTCGCGGTGCGGGCGATCGTGCTCGGCGGAGCCTTCGAGGGGCACCGGGACCGGTCGCATCTCGCGGGCGACACCTGGACCGTCCGGTTCGATCCCGCCGCCACCGGCCTCGGACGCGTCCCGCGCGACGGCGAGGGCGGGTTCTCCGTCACCCTGCGGTCCGATCTCGACGTGTCGGCCCGCGGCGTGAACCCCGCGCTCGACCACCTCGACGACCTCTCCGCCCTCGGCCTGACCACCGAGAAGAAGATGATCCTGCGGCACGCCCAGGGCCGGCGGATCCTGAGCACCACGATCAGCGGCTACATCAAGGCGGACGAGCGGGTCGTGGGTTTCGGGGCGGGTGGAAGCGAGTCCATGACGATGTTCCTGGTGCGGGACGGCAGCACGCGCGTCGTCGTGCGCAAGATCCTGAGCGAGGCCCTCGTCACCGCGGCCTGGCGCCCCGACGGCACCGGCGTCATGCTGCCGCCCTTCGCCAAGGCCCGGCAGCAGGCCGAGTACCTGCGGCACCTGCCGGAACCGGTGAAACCGTACTTCCCCGAGGTCTTCGACGTGCTCGAACACGAGCTGCCCGCGCCGCCCGGCGACGAGACCGGCCGGCCCCGTCAGGAGGTCATCTACGAGATGAGCTTCGTCGAGGGCGCCGAGGTCAGCCGGTACGTGGAGCGGTGGTCGCCGCCGCCGGCCGTCGTCGCGCGGATCTACGGGGCGATCTACGACGTGCTCGACCACCACGTCCACACCGTCAACCGCGTCCCGGTGCCGGCCGGGACGCTCGAGGAGTCCTACTTCCGCAAGATCGAGGACCGCCTGGAACTGTGCCGGCGCACGGCCCCGCACACGTTCGGGCCCGCGCTGCTCGACCCGGAGACGATCACGATCAACGGCAACACCTTCCGCAACGCCCTGGCCCTCGTGCGGTGGTTCCGCGACCACCCCGCGCATCACCAGGTGCTCGAACCCCGGTTCCACTCCCTGGTCATGGGCGACACCAACACCGAGAACGTCAAGATCAGCCGCACGCGGCCGCTCGTGGTGGCCCAGAAGCTGATCGAGCAGGGCGCCCCGCGCCGGGAGATCGACGCGGCCCTCGCCGCGATCACCGCCCGGACCCTCGGGATCAAGTTCCTGGACCCGCGGGCCATCGGCTTCCGGAGCACCGGGCGGGACACCGTGGACGACCCGATGTACGACAACAAGCCCTGGCACAACTCGATCGGCCATTACGACGAGATCCATTTCGAGCACTTCCAGCTCGACGTCCGGACCGGCGCGGGCCGCGCGCCGGAGGTCCGGATCGCGTTCGACGAGGGAAACCCGTTCCAGCGCGCCTACCGGGTGCGCGACGTCGTCGAGCACGGCGAGGAGGTGGATCCCGAGCACCCCCGCGGTATGGAGGACCACTTCGCCCGGGTCATGCGAGGCGCGGCCGGAACGCCGGACGGGACGTCCCCGGTGCCCGCCGAGGATCCCTACTGGCTGGTGCGGTTCGTCTTCATGATGGGCACGCACTTCACCGCCATGCCGCCCTTCCACTTCCAGGCGGAGCTCGACGGCACGATGGTCGACACGTACGACGTGCAGCGCCGGCCGGTCGCGATCTACTGCGAGGGCGTCAAGTGGCTGAACTGGGCCGCCGACCTCCTCGAAGGCCGGCGCACCTCGTTCCTGGGGGTCCCCGCGCCCAGGCTCTCCTGAGTCTCCCGGCCCGGCCCCGCCCGTCGCGCGGCGGCCACCGCGGCTCCGGACCCGATAGCCGATATCGGGTCCGGAGCCCTAAGGTTGCCTCGACGAGCCAGGCCGCGGACCGCAAGGGAGCGAGCATGCCGGACTCCGAGGAGACCACCAGGCGCTACATCAGGAACCTGATCGCGGACATGCTGGAGATCAACCCGGCGTGCCTCGCCGAGACGGACCTCCTCGCCGACCACGGCGCCGACTCGCTCGTGCTCGTCGAGATCGTCGGGGCCCTCGAGCGCACCCTCGGGATCACCGTCACACCGCACGACGTCGGCCGGATGGTCGACCTCCGCGGCGTGTACGCGGTGGTCGAGGCCGCCCGGCCGACGTCGTGAGCTTCCCCCCGGCCCGGAGCCGGGCCGGGGGCGCCGGACGAGGTCAGCGGGCGGCGAGACCGAACCGGAAGTTCTCGAAGAGTTCCGTCTCGCGGGCCTCCGAGCCCCGCATCCGGAGCGCGTAGCTCAGCAGGGCGTGCGGGATCATGTAGAGCCGCAGCCGTTCCTCCTCGCCGGCCTCCGAGATGTTGTCGATCACCCAGGCGATGGCCGACCTGCCGTCGTAGCGCTCACGAGGCTGGAAGATCAGATCGGGGCGGCCGATCTCGCCCAGGACGTTCAGGACGTAGCTCACCGGGAAGGCGTTGTTCGCGCGGTCGATGCCGTGGTCCAGGTCGCCGAGCGCGTCGGCCATGCGCTCCAGGGCGGCGGCGGGGATCAGGTGCATCCGGCCGGTCAGCATCGCGAGTTCCACGATGTACGGGTAGGCGATCCCGCTGGGGAAGAAGTTCGCCCCCGGATCGACGAGGTCCAGCACCGCGACGACCTCGTCCATGTACGAGTCCAGGTCCGGCAGCTCGTCCCCGAGGCGCCCGAGGTTGTGCAGCGCCGTCACGTAGTACTGGCTCATGTGGACCCGGTCCTCCCAGGGCACCGCGTCGAGCAGCGTCCGGGCCTCGGCCAGCCAGTCGACCGGCGTCCGCAGGTACTCGGCCCTGCCGCTCATCGCGATCGCGTTCAGCATGGTCAGCAGCGGGTACGCCTTCTTCCACTCGGTCGGGATCGCCTGCGGGAACGCGGGGAAGATGCCGATCTCGTCCGCCCGCGCCATGTACTCGAGCGTCTCGCGCATGTAGTCCCGGTCGCCGTCGAAGATGTACTCGTCGTACCCGAGCAGCGTGACGACGCTCAGGAACATCGAGCCGGCCCGGCCGCGGAAGTAGGGCGCCGGGATGTTCTCCAGGAGATCCAGGCCCTCGACGACGTGGTTGCGCTCCGGTGTCACCAGCCGCTCCCGCAGGCCGAGCTGCCCGATGGCGAGGAAGACGGTGGAGCTCGCGGACAGCCGCTCGTAGTCCCCGTGACGCCCGCGGTTCTCGTCGGCGATCCCGTCGGGCGCGATCTCGTCGAGCACCGCGAGGACCTCCGCGGGGAAGTCCAGGGTCCCGTCGACGAGCAGCGACCGGTCGACCCCGAGCTTGGCGAACGTGTCCATGACGAGGCTGCCCGCCATCGCCCGGAAGTAGGGGTTCGGCTCGGCCCGGGCGGCGTCGAGCAGCGGACCCACGGACCGCAGGATCTCGGCCTGGTTCACCGCGTGCGCCGGGTCGGCGACCAGCAGCGTGAACTCCGCCAGCTGCCGGCAGAAGTCCGCGTAGGGCTGAGCACCCCCGAGCTTCCCGGACAGCTGGTCGAACGTGGTGCGGACGTGTCCCGCGATCGCGGGGTCGAAGTCGATCACGTACTGGCCGAGCCCGATGCCACGGATCAGCCTGCTCCAGGGTGCGACGATCATGCGCGACTCGTTGGAGAGATCCTGCAGGCCGGACACCGGAAGGTCGTTCGAGGTTTCGATCACCGTGCGCTCCAAACGCTGAGACCTACGCCGCCCCCTGGACGCACCATCGCCCGACGTAAGACCAGACTAGGACACGTTCTACCTGCGCCGATGTAAATTCTGTGTCTCCGGGAGGTTCCTCGGGAGCGACCGGCGGAAGCCTGCCGCCCTCCCCGCGCGAGGACGCGTCCGGGAGAATACTTACCTATCTGTAAGCAAGTCGGATAAGCTGCCTCACGTCCATCGACCGAGGGAGTCGCAATGAAGCGCACCACCCGTCACCTGCCCGCGCGGGCCGCACTCGCGGCGCTCGGCGCGGCGGCCGTCACCGCGGTCACCGCCGCCACCACCGCCGTCGTCCCCGCCTCCGCTGTCCCGATCAGCGCCGACGTCTGGATCACGACGTCCGACGGCGGCAGCCGCCTGACCCACGCCGGCAGCGTGCCGTTCGACGCCGCGCCCGCCGCGATCGACATCGCGGTCGACGCCGGCACCACGCACCAGCGGTTCAGCGGCGCGGGCGCGTCGGTCACCGAGGCCTCGGCGTCGTTGATCAACGACCTGCCCGGCACCGCCCGTACCGCCCTGCTGCGCTCGCTGTTCTCGCGGGACGGCGACGGGATCGGGCTGAGCTACCTGCGTCAGCCGCTCGGGAGCAGCGACTTCAACTCCGGCGGCTTCTACACCTACGAGGACACGCGCGGCGCGTTCTCGATCGCGCGGGACGAGCAGGAGATCCTGCCGGTGCTGCGCGACGCGCGCGCCGTGAACTCAGGGCTCCGGTTCATGGGGTCGCCCTGGTCGCCGCCCGCCTGGATGAAGTCCGGCGGCTCGCTCAACGGCGGCAGCCTGCTGCCGGACCACTACGACGACTACGCCGCGTACCTGGTCAAGGCGATCCAGGCGTACGACGCCGCCGGGATCCACCTGGCCGATCTGACCGCGCAGAACGAGCCGCTGTTCGCCACGAGCTACCCGTCCACGAGCATGTCGGCCGCCCAGCAGGCCGAGTTCCTCCGCGAGCTCGACCGCCGGCTGACCGCGGCGGGGCTGGACACCCAGCTGTGGTCCTACGACCACAACTGGGACCGGCCGGACTACCCGCTGGAGGTGCTGGCCGCCACCCGCGACATCGCACGCGTGCAGGGCGCGGCGTTCCACTGCTACGGCGGCTCCCCCGAGTCCCAGGCGCAGCTCGTGGCCGCGGGCGAGCGGGTGTACTTCACCGAGTGCTCGGGCACCGACAGCACGGATCCCGCGACGACGTTCGGCGACACGCTCCTGTGGCACGCGGAGAACCTCGTGGTGCGGAACCTGCGCAACGGCGGCGAGACGGTGATCAACTGGAACCTCGCGCTCGACCAGAACGGCGGCCCGCACCAGGGCCACTGCGGGACGCGCTGCAACGGCGTCGTCGAGATCTCGGGCGGCACGGTGCGGCGCAACGCCGAGTTCTACACGCTGGGGCACCTGACCAAGTTCGCGGACCCGGGCGCCCGGCGGATCGGATCCACCGGCCAGGGCCCGGGCGGCGTGCAGAACGTCGTCCTGCAGAACCCGGACGGGACGCGGGTCGCGTACGTCGTGAACGCGACGTCCGCCCGGCAGACCGTCTCGGTCACGGACGAGGGCCGCTCGCTGCGGTACGCCCTGCCCGCGCGATCCGTGGCCACGTTCACCTGGGACCCGCAGGCCACGAACCCCGCGGACCCCGGCATCGACACCGGCGCCTGGTACCAGGTGCGGCCCGCCGCGAGCGGCAAGTGCCTCGACGCCGCCGACTGGGGCACCGCGGACGGCACCCGCCTCCAGCAGTGGACCTGCGGCGCCGCCACCCAGGCGAACCACCGCTGGCAGTTCCGCGCTACCGCCGACGGCCACTACCAGGTGGTCAACCAGCACGCCGGCAAGGTCTGGGACGTCGACGGCGGCCCGGGCACGACCGCCGACGGCGCCCGCATCCACCTGTGGACCTACGTGGGCGGCACCAACCAGCAGTGGCGCCCCGCCCGCTCCGGCGACGGCCACACGTTCACGGCCCGCCACAGCGGCAAGTGCCTGGCCCTGGGCGCGGCCACCACCGCCGACGGCACGGGCTTCACCCAGCAACCGTGCACGGGCGCCGCGACCCAGCGGTTCCGCCTCGCCAAGGTCTCCTGACCCCGCCCGGATCGCGTCGGCGATCCATCTGCCCGCTCCGCGGCCGGTGCTTCCTGGCAGGCAGAAGTCGCGGGGCAGGCAGTCATCGCGGATGAGCGCGCTCTCATCGGCGATAACTGCCTGCCCCGCATCGGTCAGGCGAGGGCGGGGCTCAGGTGGTGGGTGGCGAGCGCCCGGGTGGCCTGGCGGGCGCCGGCCCGGAGGGATTCCGGGGTGGTCGCGCCCGTGAGGTGGGCGGCCAGGAAGCCGGCGAAGAAGGCGTCGCCGGCGCCGTTGGTGTCGACGACGTCGGCCGGTTCGGCCGGGCATTCCGACCAGCCGTGGTTCGTGAGGGCGATCGCGCCCTTCGCGCCGAGGGTGCAGACCACCGTGGTGGCGCCTCGGTCCACGAGCGTGCGCATCAGGGACGCCCGTTCGTCCGGGCCGTCGACGCCGTCGTCGTTCAGGAAGATGTGGGAGCAGGCGTCGGCGAAGGGGCGGTGGAACGCGGCCTCGCCGTCGTAGTCGTGGAGGTCCGTCCAGAGGTCGGCGCCGCTCGCGCGGGCCGCCGGGATCAGGTCCAGGCCGCTCGGGCTGAGGTCGAGGACGATGTTCTCCGCGGCGGCCAGGCGGGCGGCCACCCGGGCGTCGTCCGGGCGGACCGGCTCGGACGGCGTCGCCAGATAAATGGAGACCCGCTCGCCGTCGTCGGTCATGAGGTTGAGGTGCTGCTCGCTCGGGCCAGGGGCCCGGTGCGCGAGGACCTCCAGCCTCTCGCTCGCGCGCGCGAGCGCGCCGAGCACGCGCTCGGCCTCGGCGTCGTCGCCGACGGCGGTCACGAGCGTGACGTCCAGGTCCAGGTCCGCGAGGTGAAGCGCCTTGCCGGCGCTCGTCCCGCCGACGGTGCGGACGGTATCGCGCGCGAAGACCGTCTGGGGCCGCGGCTCGGGCAGGGCGTCGAGGCGGACGAGCGTGTTCCAGGACGCGGGGCCGACGACGACGGTGCGGGGAGCGTTCATCCGCTCATCCTCACCGATCGGCCGGGTCCGGGCGCAACGCTTTTCCGGCCGCGGCCCCGCGCGATCAGGGCTCGAGCACGATCCTCAGCCGATGTCCCAGAGCTGGTTGTCCCCGAAGTGGCACTCGTAGACCTGCACGCGGGCGCCGTTGTCCTCGGACGCCGCCTCGACGTCCAGGCACAAGCCGGTGGCGACGCTGCGGAGGCTCCCGTCGCCCGGGGAGCTCCAGCGCTGGTTGGCCCCGCCGTGGCACTCGTGGATCGCCACCGGGACGCCGCTGCTGCCGCCGCTCGCATCGTCGAGGCACTTGGTGCCGCCCACGCGGAGCTCCCCGGTCGCGGTGATCGTCCACTGCTGCGCCACGCTGTCGTTGCAGTCGTAGATCTGGAGGGCGGCGCCGTCGGTGAACGCCGCGTTCGGGACGTCGAGGCACCGCTCGGACCCCGCACCCGCGATCGTGACGACCGCCGGCGGGGGCGGTGAGGGCGACGGTGCCGGGCTGGGCTTCGGTTTCGCCGGAGACCTCCCGTCGCCCTCCTTCTTCTTCGCGCCGGATTCCTGCACCGTGGCGGACGGCGACGGGCGCGCGTCCGCACGCGGAAAGCCGACGTCGTGCGTCAGCACCCACGCGGTCGTGACGACCGCGACGGCCGACAGGATCCCCGCGACGACCCACGTGAGCACCGTGGCGGCGCGGGGCCGGGCGGGCGGTCCGGCGTCGTACATCGTGGCGAACCTCCTTCGCGGCGGCCTGGCGGACGAGCCAGACCCTACCGCGGGTCACCGACATCCCCGGTGGTCCCGGCTGCCGCCGCTAAACGATTCGAGCGCTGGCTCGCCGCCCGCCGGCCGCCACAACCTTGCGGCACGTAGTCCGCTGCCCGCACGGGCAGCAACAGCTCGAGGAGGAGCACCCCATGACCGTACGTGCGCGAATGCGCAGTATCGTTCTCGTCGCCACGATGGCACTGGCCGCCCCGCTGGGCCTGGTCGCCGTCGTCGCGGCGGACACCGCTACCGCGCCCCCTGCGGCCGCTCACGGCAGTGTCACCAACCCCCCGACGCGTAACTACAGCTGCCTGGAGCGCTGGGGCGACGACCACCTGAACCCGAACATGGCGGACACGGACCCGATGTGCGCGGGCGCGTGGCAGCACGACCCCAACGCCATGTGGAACTGGAACGGCCTGTACCGCGAGAACGTCGGCGGCAACCACCAGGCGGCCGTGCCCAGCGGCACGCTGTGCTCCGGCGGCAAGACGTTCTCGCCGCGGTACGACTACCTCGACACCCCCGGCGGCTGGGTCGCCAAGGGCGTGCCGACCAACTTCACGCTGACGCTGACCGACGGCGCCAACCACGGCGCCGACTACCTGCGGATCTACGTGACCAAGCCGGGCTTCAACCCGTCGACGACGCGCCTGGGCTGGGAGCACCTCGACCTGGTCAAGGAGACCGGCCGCTACCCGGCGCAGTCGCCGTACGTGACCGACGTGAACCTCTCGGGCCGCAGCGGCCGGGCCGTGCTGTTCACGATCTGGCAGGCCAGCCACCTCGACCAGCCGTACTACCTGTGCTCGGACATCAACATCGGCGGCTCGGACTGGTACCCGAACTCCGGCAGCACGCCGTCGCCCGACCCGACCACGCCGTCGCCGGACCCGACCACGCCTTCGGCCAGCCCGAGCGTGTCGCCCACGTCGACGCCCAACACGTCGCCGAACCCGACGACCAAGTCCTGCACCGCCGCGATCACCGTCGTGAACTCCTGGAGCGGCGGCTACCAGGCCGACGTGAAGGTCACCGCGGGCAGCTCGGCGATCAGCGGCTGGGACGTCACCGTCAACGGCGCGACGATCAACCAGGCGTGGAACGCCTCGCTCTCCGGGGGGAACAAGCTCTCCGACGCCGGCTGGAACGGGAACCTCTCGTCCGGCGCCTCGACCACCGCGGGATTCATCGCCAGCGGCAGCGCCAGTGGCCTCAGCGCCACCTGCACCGCCTCCTGACGACACACATCCGGCGGTAGCGCCGGTGAGGTGACGTTCCAGGTACGCCACCCACCGGCATCTCGAAGACGCCGGGGCAGTGACCACTTCACGCGCGGTCACCGCCCCGGCGTTGAGCTGTGCCCGGGACCCGCTCGCCTCGCCCCCGCGATGGCGAGCGCTTTCCACTTAATGGCTTAAGTTGCTGGCGCTCCTCAACGATCCTCGCCCAGCCTGGCGTCGTCACCACGGCCGGCCAGCCGGCCGGCCGAGCTCGAGGAGGAGCCCATGACCGTACGTGCGCGCCTGCGCAGTCTTGTTCTCACCGCCGCCGTGGCGCTGGCAGCCCCGCTGGGGCTCGTCGCCGTCGTCGCCGCGGACACCGCCACCGCACCCCCCGCGGCGGCGCACGGCAGCGTCACCGACCCGCCCACCCGCAACTACGGCTGCTGGAACCGCTGGGGCGACGACTTCCAGAACCCCGCGATGGAACAACAGGACCCCATGTGCTGGCAGGCCTGGCAGCACGACACCACCGCCATGTGGAACTGGAACGGCCTGTACGAGGAGGGCCTCGCGGGCCAGTACGAGACCCTCGTCCCCAACGGGCAGGTCTGCTCGGCCGGTCAGACCGGCGACGGCCGGTACAACTCCCTGGACGTCCCCGGCGACTGGGTCGCCAAGGGCGTGCCGAACACCTTCACCATGACGCTGACCGACCAGGCCAGCCACGGCGCCGACTACCTGTGGATCTACGTCACCAGGGCCGGGTTCGACCCGACCACGCAGGCCGTGGGCTGGGACGACCTCGAGCTGCTGAAGAAGACCGCGCGGTACGCCCCGGCGTCGTCGTACAGCGCCGACATCTCCCTGCCCGGCCGCTCCGGCCGTGCGGTGCTGTTCACCCTGTGGAAGGCGTCGCACGCCGACCAGGTCTACTTCTTCTGCTCGGACATCAACATCGGCGGCGGGGACATCACGCCGTCCCCGGGCACGCCCAGGCCGTCGGCCACGCCGACGCCGTCCGCCACGCCCACGCCGAGCTCGCCGGGTACCCCGACCGCGTCGGCCACTCCGACGCCGTCGAACCCCGGCACCGGCTCCTGCGCCGCCGCGATCCGGGTGACCAACTCCTGGGGCGGCGGCTACCAGGGTGAGGTGGTCGTGACGGCGGGCAGCAGCGCGATCACGGGGTGGAAGGTCGTCGTCGGCGGCACGACGATCACCCAGTCCTGGAACTCGACGCTGTCGGGCACGAACACCCTGACCAACGCGGGCTGGAACGGCAGCCTGCCCGCGGGCGGCACCACGACGGCCGGCTTCGTGGCGAACGGGACCGCAACCGGCCTGAGCGCCACCTGCACCCCGGCCTGATGGCCCACGTCTCCGGGTGCGGTCGCGCACACCGCACCCGGAGACCGCGCGGAGGGCTGGGTGAGGGTGCGTCACACATCGACGTGACCAATCAGTGAGACCTATCTTGTCGATCGGTCGCGGCGGGGTTAGGCTCCCCGCATGCGCATGCTGCGAATGTGCCGCCGCTGTCGGTAGAGCGTCCACGCCACGTCTGACCTGTGTCGAGACCGTGTCCCACGGTCCACCGGTCGTGACGCCCGTGCGACGCTCCCGATCTTTCCCACCATCGACCCCAGGGACAACCGGCGGCGCGCGCACCCGCGCGACGTCGTCGGACACGGACCAGCCCAACCGCCGCACGACACGAAGGAAGAGACACCATGGCCCGCATCTATGACGACGCGACCAAGCTCATCGGCAACACCCCGCTGGTGAAGCTCAACTCCCTGGCCAAGGACCTGCCCGCCACGGTCCTCGCCAAGCTCGAGTTCTACAACCCGGCCAACTCGGTCAAGGACCGGATCGGCGTCTCCATCATCAACGCCGCCGAGGAGTCGGGTGAGCTGAAGGAGGGCGGCACGATCGTCGAGGGCACCTCGGGCAACACGGGCATCGCCCTGGCCTGGGTGGGCGCCTCGCGCGGCTACAAGGTCGTGCTGGCGATGCCGGAGACGATGTCCAAGGAGCGCCGCGCGCTGCTGCGGGCGTTCGGCGCGGAGCTCGTGCTGACGCCGGGCGCCGAGGGCATGAAGGGCGCCGTCGCGGCCGCCGAGAAGATCGCGCAGGAGCGCGAGGGCGCCGTGCTGGCCCGCCAGTTCGCCAACGAGGCCAACCCGAAGATCCACCGCGAGACCACGGCCGAGGAGATCTGGGCCGACACCGACGGCAACGTCGACATCGTGGTGGCGGGGATCGGCACGGGCGGCACGATCACGGGCGTCGGCCAGGTGCTCAAGGAGCGCAAGCCGGACATCCAGATCATCGCCGTGGAGCCCGAGGAGTCCGCGATCCTGAACGGCGGCCAGCCCGGCCCGCACAAGATCCAGGGCATCGGCGCGAACTTCGTGCCGGAGATCCTCGACCGCGAGGTGTACGACGAGGTCATCGACATCAACTTCGGCACCGCGATCGAGACGGCGAAGCGCTCGGCCGCCGAGGAGGGCCTGCTGGTGGGCTCGTCCTCCGGCGCGGCGTTCGCGGCCGCGCTCCAGGTGGCGGCGCGCGAGGAGAACGCGGGCAAGACGATCGTCGTCATCGCCCCGGACTTCGGCGAGCGCTACCTGTCCACCCCGCTGTTCGAGGGCCTGGTCGACTGATGGCACGGTCCTGGGCACCCTCCTTCTGGCGGCTCCTCGTGGAGGACGCCGAGACCGCGCGTGCCCAGGACCCGGCCGCGACCTCGCTCGGCGCGGTCGTGATGACGTACCCCGGTGTGCACGCCGTATGGCACTACCGGTTCGCCCACGCCATGTGGCAGCGGCCCGCGCTGCGGCTGCCGGCGCGGGTGCTGTCGCTGGTCTCGCGGATGCTGACCGGGGTGGAGATCCATCCGGCGGCCCGGATCGGCCGGCGGCTGTTCATCGACCACGGCATGGGCGTGGTGATCGGCGCGACGGCGGAGGTCGGCGACGACTGCCTGCTGTTTCACGGCGTGACCCTCGGCGGCCGCTCGATGAGCCCGGGCAAGCGCCACCCGACCCTCGGCGACCGCGTCCTGGTGGGCTCCGGCGCGAAGGTGCTGGGCCCCCTGTGGGTGGGCGACGACGCGAAGATCGGCGCCAACGCGGTGGTGACCCACGACGTCCCGAACGGGGCGGTGGCGGTGGGCGTCCCGGCACGGAACCGCATGCCGGCCACCGACCGCGGGACGGAACCCCTGCAGGACCCGTCCCAGCTGATCGAGTACGCCATCTGAGGACCGGCGGGTCGCGGCGGCCCGCGCCGCTCCCCGCCGGCCGGCCGTCAGGTGTGCGGCGACAGCGCCGGCTGCGGGGAGCCGTCCACCTCCGCCGTGATCCGGCGGCGCAGCGCGAGGGCGATGCCCGCGATCGACAGGCAGCCGAGCGTGACGAGGGCGATGAAGGCCACGGACAGGCCGCGGTCCAGCAGGAACCCGGCGGCCACCGGGGCCGCGATGGCCCCGACCTGGAAGGCGCCCGAGCTGATCGCGTTGTACCGGCCCCGGAGGTGATCCGGGGCCATGTCGTTGGTGAGGGCGGGCAGGGCGGTCTGCTGGAGGGTCTCGCCCAGGGCGAAGACGGCGTGGAAGAGCAGCACCGTCGCGGCCGCGGCCACGCCGCCCGGCATGAGGCCGGTCAGGCCCAGCAGCACCCAGGCCGCCGCCCACACGATCGCCATCAGGGCGAGGACGAAGGTGCGGCGCCGGCCCCGCGTGCGGTTCATGACCCAGAACTGCAGGGCGACGATGACCACCGTGTTGACGACGAACGCGAACCCGATGACCTGGGTCGAGACCCCGGCGACCCCGCGCGCGTAGGCCGGGAAGCCGCCCTCCATCTGGCCGTATCCCGCGAACGACGCGAGCAGCGTGAGGACCGTCAGCCAGAGCACCTCGGGGCGCCGCAGGATCGCCGGGTAGCTCTCGGTTCCGGGGCGGGTCGCGGCGGCGCCCGACGACGCCGGGCTCCCGCCCGCCGCGGGTGCCGTCTCCCCCTGGCCCGCGGCGGATCCGGCGGGCGAGGTCGCGGTGCCGCCCGCGGCGTCGTCGTCGGGCATCGTGCGGACCTCGCGGACCGCACGGCCGGACAGGCCGCGCAGCGGGCCGAACAGGACCACGGCCGGGATGACGAAGGACGCGGCGTTCACCAGGAAGGCGGCGACGAAGGTGACCGGCCGGTCGACGTCCATGGCGAGGCCGCCCACGACGCCGCCCACCCCGATGCCGAGGTTGAGGAGCGCGAAGTTGACGCCGAAGTAGCGCTGACGCAGGTCGCCGGTGACGATCGTGGCGACGAGGCTGTTGTTCGCGGGCCAGGAGACGCCCATGAAGACGCCCGCGAGCGCCAGGCCGAGCGCCGCCGTCCAGGGTTCGGTGGCGAAGGCGAGCACCGTGTAGCCGACGACGGCGCAGGCCAGCCCGCCGAGGATGACGACGCGCGCACCGAGGCGGTCGATGAGCGTTCCGGCCGGCGCCGTGACGGCGAGGCCGACGGCGGCGAGCACGCCCATCAGGGTCCCCGCGAGGTCGAGGGAGAACCCGCGGACCTCGTGCAGGTAGATGATGGTGAACGGCAGGGTGAGGCCGCGGCCGAAGAACTGCAGGACAACGGTCGACAGGAGCCAGCGGCCGCTCACGGGGAGCTCGCGCCAGAAGCCGAGGGCCCCGCTGGGTGGAGATGATGTCACCGGGCGATCCTGCCCCGGCCGGCGGCCGCGCGGCGAGCGGATATCGGACGCGGCGCGCGCCGCCTGGTGACCGGCCCGTCACGGGCAGCGCGGGACCGGGGCGCTCCACGTGGTGTTGGAGCGGTTGGCGACGTAGTAGTCGGTGACCCAGCGGCCGTCGCGCAGCTTGTTCCAGACGTTCGTGGTGCCGACGGTGCCGCCGGCCTTCTGGCAGATCACGTGGGCGAGCGCGCCGCGGCGCAGCTGGCTGCCCGTGACGGGGAAGGACGTGCCGGGGCCGGTGCGGGCGTTGAGCGTGTCGATCGTCACCTGTCCCGGGTAGAGGCAGCGCGGGATCGAGGAGGTGAAGGTCGTGTCCGACGGCGTCGAGACGTAGTAGTCGCTGACCCACGCCCCGCCTGCCAGCCGGTCCCAGACCTTGGTGGTGCCGACCTGCTGGCCGGTGGCCTGGCACAGCACCGAGAGGGTCGCTCCCGGCTCGTGGGTGCGGACGACCGGGTAGGAGGCGGCGGGCCCGCTGCGGGCGTTCAGGGGGCTGGTGCTCGTGACCCGGTAGGTGCGGGCGACGGTGGCCACGGGAGCCCGCAGGACGTCGGAGTCGATGTTGATGGTCACCCCTCCCCAGGTCTCGTCGTGGTCGCCGCGGTACTGCTTGGCGCGCTGGTAGGCGGACCAGTGCGAGTCGGGGGCGGTGGGCCAGCCCTGGAGCGAGGTCGAGCCGTCCCAGCGGGCCATCCAGACCGCGTCGGGACGGGCGTAGCTGGTCGAGTCGTAGGAGTTGGACAGGTCGCGCAGGCCGGAGTCCTGGTGGACGTAGACGCCCGCCAGGTATCCGTCGGCGTGCAGGGACTTGGTCCAGGCCGAGACGTAGCGGCGCACCGCCGTGCGGCACGTCGAGTTCTCGCGGTCGTAGTGCTCCACGTCCGCGTACAGGGCGCTGCCCGGCCGGACGCCGAGCGCCGCGGCGCGTGCGACGGCGTCGTCGGCGTCGCTGTTCCCGCGGGCCGCGGCGCTGGTGACGGTGTAGCGGTGCGGCTTGTCGCCGAACATGCAGAACGGCTGGTACCCGAAGTAGGTGGGCAGCAGCTTCCAGCCGGCGGCCGTGACGTCGTGGACCCAGTCCCTGGTGAGGTTCGGTTGCGCGCACGCGCGGTTGTTGCCGCCGAAGTAGATGTTGACGGCCCGGTACGGCGAGGTCCCGTTCCAGGCGTCGAGCGCGGCGCGGGAGGGGGCGGTGCAGGCGTCGAAGCCGAGGCGGTCCGCGCGTGTCACGGTCGACCCAGAGGGGTAGGCCACCGGGGTCTCGGGTTCGGCCGCCGCGGGCGGGGCGAGGCCCACGACCAGGAACGCCAGGACGCCGCCGATCGCGGCCAGACCTCGTGACTTCCAGCGCCTCATGGCGCACCTCCGGAGAACCGAACTACCCCCTCCTAGAGATCATCCGCCCGTGGCCACCGTCCGTCAACGCGTGATCGGATCCGCGGGGTGTCCGCGATCGTGGCTGGGTTCCGGCGTCCGGCCGGGTTCCGGCGTCCAGCCGGGCTCAGGTGCAGAGCCGGGCTCAGGTGCGGAGCGGGCCTCCAGCGCGGAGCCGGGTTCAGGCGCGTAGGTGGCGTTCCGCCAGCGCGGGCGGGGCCTTGGCCAGCCAGGCGTCCTCGAGGGCCTCGGCGAGGTTCTCGTCCGAGACGGCGTCGAGCTGGATCAGCACCCCGGGGAAGCCGTCGAAGTGCTGGATCGTGAAGAAGCCCGGGCGGGCCGCGGCGAGGATCGCCTCCTTGTCCTGCAGGTCGTCGGTGCCGACCGCGAGGATCGGGCCCGGCGGCACGGGGGCCTCGCCGAAGCGCCTGAGGTCCGCCTTGGTGAACGGGCGCTCCCAGGCGAACGCCTTGCCGGCCACGTACCAGGTGCGGTGGTGGAAGCGCGTGCCCTCGGACACCTCCGGCAGTTTCGCCACGAGGCGTTCGACGTCGTCGTAGGTCGCCATGCGCCGCAGCGTACGCGGGGAGTGTTGCCCTCGGCGGGGCACGTGGGGCGACGTCGTACCAAACCCAGCGGGGTAGGTGGGCGGACGTCCTGCCGAGCCCGGCGGGGCAGGTGGGCCGACGTCCTGCCGAGCCCGGCGGTAGGTGGACGGACGTCCTGCCGAGCCCGGCGGGCACCTGGGCCGACGTCGTACCGAGCCGGGCGGCGTCGTCGTCGTCCACGGTAAGGTGTCCGCAGTACCTGGGACGCGCAGTCGCAGAAACCTGCCCGCTCGACGACGAGGACTCCACCATGCGCATCGGCCTCCAGACCGGCTACTGGTCACGCAAGCCCCCGAAGGGGATCCAGCAGGCCATCGGGCTCGGGGACAAGCTCGGCCTCGACTCGATCTGGACCGCGGAGGCGTACGGCTCCGACGCGTTCACGCCACTGGCCTGGTGGGGCGCGCGCACCAGGAACGTGCGACTCGGGACGGGCATCGCCCAGATGGCGGCGCGGACGCCCGTGGCCACGGCGATGCACGCGATCACGCTGGACCATCTGTCGCGCGGACGGTTCGTGCTGGGGCTCGGCGCCTCCGGCCCGCAGGTCGTGGAGGGCTGGTACGGGCAGCCGTACCAGAAGCCGCTGGCCCGCACCCGCGAGTTCGTCGAGATCGTGCGCGAGGTGATCGCCCGCGAGCGCCCCGTGGCCTACGACGGCTCTTTCTACACCATCCCGCTGCCTGCCGACGCGACCGGCGCGACCGGGCTGGGCAAGGCGCTGAAGCCGACGGTCCACCCGTTCCGCCCGGAGATCCCGGTCGTGCTGGCGGCGCAGGGGCCGAAGAACATCGCGCTCGCGGCGGAGATCGCGGACGGCTGGATGGGGTCGTTCTACGCGCCGCGGCTGGACGGGGAGTTCCGCGAGCAGCTGGACGCCGGGTTCGCCGAGCGGCGCGAGGAACGTTCCCCGGCGAGCGGTTTCGAGGCGATCGCGACCGTCCCGGTGGTGGTCCGCGACGACATCGAGGCGTCCGCCGACCTGATCCGGCCCTATGTGGCGCTGTACGCGGGCGGGATGGGCGCCAAGGGCGCGAACTTCCACAAGCGGGCGCTGGACCGGATGGGGTACGAGTCCGCGATGGACGAGGTGCAGGAGCTGTACCTGGCGGGCCGCAAGGAGGACGCGGCCCGCGCGGTGCCGACGGAGCTGGTCGACGAGGTCGCGCTGATCGGCCCGGCCGCACGGATCCGGGAGCGCTTCGCCGCCTGGGAGGACACGCTGCTGACGACGATGCTGCTGCAGGGCGACCCGGCGTCGGTCCTGACGGTGCTGTCGATCGCCCAGGAGCACGCGGCCAAGGACGAGACAACGTCCCCGTCGGCCCGCCGCGCCGCTGGTGCCCGCGCGGCGGCGGGCCGGGCCTTGTCGAAGCTGGCGCCGTCGAAGATCCCGGGCGGCCGCTGACGGCCTGCGATACGGCGGGCCGTTGCCGGGCAGGGCCGGCGCGACGTCGAGCCGTCGGCCTTCTGCCGGGCACGGCCGGCCGACGCCGGGCTGTCGGCCCGATGCCGGGCAGGGCCGACGCGGTGTCGAGCAGGTCGGCGCGGCGCCGGGCAGGGTCGGCGCGACGTCGAGCCGTCGGCCCGATGCCGGGCAGGCGGCCCGATGCCGAGCGGTCGGCGTGACGCCGAGCCCCGTCGGCCCATTGCGGAGCATGGTCGGCGGACTATCAAGCGGTCGGCTCCTTGCCGAGCAAGGTCGGCGCGAAGTCGAGCCGTCGGCCCCTCGGGCGACCGACCGCAATGACATCCGGCCGACCGCACGACATGGGGCCGACCGCTTCTAGGGGGCTAGGGGGGTCGGCGGAGTACAGGGGCACAGGGCGCACGGGGCGCGCAGGGGGGTCAATGGTGGGATGGAGGTGTGGATAGTGGGCGGGGGTCGCGGTTGGGGGGTGTCAGGCTGGGTGGGTGACCAGCAGTGAGATCTTTCTTGCGCGTGAGGGCGACCGGGACCGGCTCCGGCGGTCCGCGGAGGCGGGCGAACTGGTGCGGGTGCGCCGCGGGGCGTACACCGGGCCGGCGAGCCTGCGCCCGCGGGACCTCCTTCTCCTGAGGATCCGGGCGCTGCACCGGCAGCTACGGGCCGAGCACGTGTTCTCCCACAAGTCCGCCGCGGCACTCCACGGCCTGCCGATGTGGACCCTGCCGGAGCGCGTCGACGTGATCCAGCAGTACCGTGCCGGAGGGAAATCGTCCGCCGACATCGCACGCCACCGGATCCCCCTCCCGTTCGACGACGTCGTCACGATCGCAGGCGTCCCGGTCACGAACCTCGCACGGACCGTGGTCGACTGCGCGCTCGCACTCCACCCTATGGAAGCCCTGGTCATCGCGGATGCCGCGGTCCGAGCGGGCCTCGACGTCGACGAGGCGGCAAAGCTCCTGGGTGTCAGACGCAACCGCCGCGGGACCGCAGCCGCCCGTCATGTCATCTCGAGCGCCGACGGCGGTGCGCAATCGGTGTGGGAGAGCCGGACCCGCTACATCCTGCTCCGCGCGGGCGTTCCGGACCTGGTCACGCAGATGCCGGTCCCGACAAGGCTCGGCACGTTCCACACCGACCTCGGTATCCCCGGCCTTCGCCTGGCCATCGAGTTCGACGGCAAGATCAAGTACCGCACCGGGGCCCTGGGTGCCGAGCACGACGGCGCGGACGAGTTGTTCCGCGAGAAGCGCCGCGGAGATGCGATCGCGGAGGTCGTGACGATGGTGCGGACCACTGCCGCAGACCAGCCCGCGGCCCTGGTCGACCGGGTCACGCGCCACCTGCCTCCGGAAATGCGCGCCTCCCTCAGGATCGACCGCCGCATGCCTCCACCCCTGTAGCGTGCATCCCGGTGAGGTACGCGGTCGGCCGGACGGCGGGCCAGGCCGGCCGGACGCCGGGCAGCGGGCCGACGGCGATCCAGGCCAGCTGGATGCCGAACGAAGGGCCGGATGGCAGGCCACTCGGCCAGATGCCAAGCGAACGACTGGATCGCAGGCCACTCGGCCAGATGTCGAACGGACGAGCCAGACGGCGGTCCAAGTCGGCCACATGTCGAACGGACGGCCCAGACGGCGGTCCGAGTCGGCCACATGTCGAGCGGACGGCCCAGACGGCGGTCCGAGTCGGCCGGAAGTCGAGCGGTCGGCCCCTCGGGCGGCCGACTGCAAGGACATCGGACCGACCGCACGGCAGGGAGCTGGCCGGGTCAAGTCGCGGCAGGGGGTGGGAACCAGATCGCGCTTTTCAGGTCGACCCGTCGGCCGTCCTTGGTCAGCGGGCAGCCTTCGGCGCGCAGGGCCTCAAGCGCTGCGGTCAGATGCCGGGCGGGCGGCGAGCCTGCCGCGTTGACCACGCGCCACCACGGCACCTCGAACGTGTCCTGAGCAGGGCCGATGACGACGGCGTCGTCGGGCACCAGATGCTTGTACCGGTCGCCGGACCCCGCCATCACGTTCCCGACCTGCCGCGGCCCGCCCCGCCCGAGTTCCTCGGCGACGATCTCCGCGATCAGCCCGTACGTCATAGCCCGCGCGACCGGAATCCGCCGCACGATCCCGAGCACGGCAGCGGCATACTCCTCGCCGGGCGTCACAGCCCCCACACCATCCGACACGTCAGCATCGTAGGCGCACCCGATTCCATGTCGAGCACCCGGCCGGCCACTGATCGCTCCCCCGGTGCCGACAAGTCGGCCGCACGTCGAGCAGTCGGCTCGACGTCAAGCAGTCGGCCCTGCATCAAGCAAGCGACTGGAGATCGAGCGGTCAGGCGCACGTCGAGCAGTCGGCTCGGTGTCAAGCAGTCGGCCCGTCGTCAAAGCACGCGGCTGGAGATCGAGCGGTCGGTTGGGTGTCGAATAGTCGGTCGGATGTCAATGGAATCGGTCCCCCGCGGGGCCGACTGCTCGACTTTCGACCGACCAGCGCGCGGATCGGGCCGAACTTCTCCCGGCAGGTGGCCATCTCCCGTCAGGTTTGGCAGGTGCCGCACCAGAAGAGGTTGCGGCCGGCCAAGGTCTTCAGGAGGACCGGGGTGGCGCAGGTGCGGCAAGGCAGGCCGTCGCGGTGGTAGACGTAGAAGGCCTGGTCAGAGGGGACGGCGCCGGGGGTGCCGTCGGTGTTCTGGCGGGTGCGGCGGCGGTCCTCGTTCGGTTCACCGGACCTGTGCCCGGACCGGTCCTCCGGGCGGGTGGTGACGATCGCGCCCGTGCGGGCGCCGTCGCGCATCAGGGTGACGAGGTCGTCCCAGATCGCACGGGCCGACGACGGCGGGACGTCGCGACCTGGCTTGAGCGGGTCCACGCCCGCACGGAAGAGGGCCTCGGCGCGATAGATGTTGCCGACTCCCGCGATCACGGCCTGGTCCATCAGGAGCTGGCCGATGGTCACGCGCGAACCGCCCACCTTGGTGACGAAGCGCGCGGCGTCGTGGCCCGGCTCGCCGTCGCGGATCGGGTCGGGACCGAGGCGGCCGGTGACGGCGTCCTTCTCGTCCGGGGTGATGACCTCGCAGGCTGCGGGCCCGGTCAGGTCGGCGACGGCATGCGCGCCGACCAGCCGCGCCCGCACCTGACCCCGCGGCGCGGGCGGTTCCGATTCCCGTCCCGCCGAAGGCACCCCGCCCGGGTCCAGGGCACTACCCGGCGCCGAAGCAGCTGCTTGCGCGAGACCGATCCGTTGCGCGGATACAGCTGCCCGCACGGGACCGACCACGTCCGCCGAAGTGGCTGCTTGCGCAGGCCCGGCGACGCGCGGCGAAGCGGCCCGCTCGGCCCCGGCCTCGCGTGTGGAAGCGCCTTCTCGCGCAGAGGTTTCCTTGCCGGTGGAGGGTGTCTCCTGTGCGGGGGCGGTGGGTCCGGCCGGGTCCGCGGCCGGGGCGAGGATCGACTCGCGTTCGCCGATGCGCTTGCGGGGGGCGCCGATCGCGTGGGCCACCTCGGCGGTGCCGTCGCCCGCGAAGGTCCACGCGCCGTAGAGGCCGAGGTGCGTGCGCAGCCAGAGCACGTCGTCGGATCCGGGTGAATCCGCAGGCCGAGGCGAGCCGGCGGAGCCGGACGCGCGGGAGGCCGGCGTGGGCGAGGCATCCCTACACGAGGCCCCCGTGCGCAAGGCCTCCGTACGCAAGGCCGAACCCCCCGCCGAGCCGGCGCCGTCGTCGGGCACGAAGGCGCAGAACAGCTGCTTGCCCCACGCCTCCACCTCGACCAGGCGCCGCCCCGTCAGGAGGGCGGCGCCGTCGGCGAACCTGCCCTGCGGGCTGGTGACCCGCAGGGGTTCGCCCTCGAAGAGGTCCCGGAGGGTACGGGCGAGACGGTGGACGGTGTGACCCTCGGGCAAGTCAGCGGGTCTTCTCGTACGCGGCGAGCTGGTCGATGCGCCGCTGGTGGCGCGCGTCGCCGCTGAACGGCTCGGCGACGAAGGCCTCGACGATCGCCGTCGCCTCCTCGGCCGAGTGCATCCGGCCGCCCACCGCGACCACGTTCGCGTTGTTGTGCTGGCGACCCAGCCTCGCGGTCTCCACCGACCACGCCAGGCAGGACCGCACGCCGTTGACCTTGTTCGCGGCGATCTGCTCGCCGTTCCCGGAACCGCCGATCACGATGCCGAGCGACCCCGGCTCCGCGACCACGGCCTCGCCCGCGGCCAGGCAGAAGGACGGGTAGTCGTCGGCGGGGTCGTACTCGTGGGCGCCGTGGTCGGTGACCTCGTGCCCCGCGTCGGTCAGGTGCGCCACCAGGTGGGCCTTCAGCTCGAAACCAGCGTGGTCTGCGGCGATGTGCAGGTGCATGGTCATATCTTCTCGCAACCGCGCCTCCGTTCTCGACCGCTTCCGCACGATGGACGACGCCGATCCGCGGCGCGACGTCGTTCGTCGTGCACGACGACGCCGCCTGCCGCGACATCGCTCGCCGAGCACGACGCCGCTCGCACGATCCGCCGTTCTCCGGCGACCGACGGCACCGCCGGGGACCACCGTCCCGCCCCGCGTCTGCCGACGGCCGAATCCAGCTCCGTCCCAGGATCCCGCGCGTAGGGTGGCCGCATGACGACCGAAGCCACCCCACTGAGGTCGGGTATCGACCTCGACGCCCTGGACCCCGGGGTCCGCCCGCAGGACGACCTGTTCCGCCATGTCAACGGCCGCTGGATCGACGCCCACGAGATCCCGGCGGACCGCGCGATGGACGGCGCGTTCCGCGCCCTGTTCGACCAGGCCGAGGAGCACGTCCGCGAGATCATCACGGACGCCCCGGCGGGTTCGCAGATCGGCGACCTGTACGCGAGCTTCATGGACACCGCGCACATCGAGGCGCTCGGCACCGAGCCGCTCGCACAGGACCTCGCCCTGATCCGCGACGCCGCGGACCACGCCGCCCTCACGCGCGCGCTCGGCGCGCTGCAGCGCACGGGCGGCGCGGGCGCCGTCGGCATGTGGGTGGACAACGACGCCAAGGACACCGAGCGCTACGTCGTCTACCTGACCCAGGCGGGCCTCGGCCTGCCGGACGAGTCGTACTACCGCGACGAGCAGCACGCCGAGGTATACGCCCGGTACACGCCGCACGTGGCCCGCATGCTCGGGTTCGCGGGCGTGCAGGAGGCCTGGGGTGTGACGGCCGACGACGCCGCCGCGCGCGTCGTGGCCCTCGAGGCCCGCCTCGCGGAGCACCACTGGGACGTGGTCAAGAAGCGCGACGCGACGCTCGTCTACAACCCAATGACGCTGGCGGAGCTCGTCGAGCGCGCCCCCGGCTTCGACTGGGCGGCCTGGGTGGACGCCCTCGGCGCGCCCGAGGGCTCGCTCGACCAGCTCGTGGTCCGCGAGACGGACTACGCCACGGGCTTCGCGGCCCTCTGGCCCGAGGTCCCGCTGCTGGACTGGCAGCTGTGGATGGCGTACCACCTGATCACCGCCCGCGCCCCGTACCTCACCGACGAGATCGTCGAGGCGAACTTCGACTTCTACGGCCGCACCCTCACCGGAGCCCAGGAGGTCCGCGAGCGCTGGAAGCGCGGCGTCGCGCTGGTGCAGGGCGCGCTCGGCGAGGTCGTGGGCCAGGAGTACGTCGCCCGGCACTTCCCGCCGGAGCACAAGGAGAAGATGGACCGGCTGGTCGGCGCTCTCGTGGCCGCCTACCGCGAGTCCATCGAGAACCTCGACTGGATGACGCCGGAGACCACGGCCAAGGCCCTGGTCAAGCTGGAGAAGTTCACGCCCAAGGTGGGCTACCCGGTGAAGTGGAAGGACTACTCGGGCCTGACGATCGACGCCGCGGACCTCCTGGGGAACGTGCGCCGCTCCAACGTCTTCGACCAGGACCGCGAGCTCGGCAAGATCGGCCGGCCCCTGGACCGCGACGAGTGGTTCATGACGCCGCAGACGGTCAACGCCTACTACAACCCGGGCATGAACGAGATCGTGTTCCCCGCCGCCATCCTGCAGCCGCCGTTCTTCGACCCGGCCGCCGACGACGCCGTGAACTTCGGCGGCATCGGCGCCGTCATCGGCCACGAGATCGGCCACGGCTTCGACGACCAGGGCTCCAAGTACGACGGCGACGGCAAGCTCGAGAACTGGTGGTCGGACGCGGACCGCGCCGAGTTCGAGAAGCGCACCGGCGCCCTGATCGCCCAGTACGACGTGTTCCGCCCGGCGCAGCTCGACGCCCCCGAGCACGCCGGGACGCACGTCAACGGCTCCCTGACGGTGGGCGAGAACATCGGCGACCTGGGCGGCCTGTCGATCGCGATCAAGGCGTACGCGATCGCGATCGGCAAGCCGATCGCCGAGGCCCCGGACGTCGACGGCCTGACGGCCCTCGAGCGGATCTTCCTCGGCTGGGCCCAGGTCTGGCAGTCCAAGGGCCGCGACGAGGAGGTGGAGCGGCGCCTGGTCGTCGACCCGCACTCCCCCAACGAGTTCCGCTGCAACGGCGTCGTCCGCAACCTCGACGAGTTCCACGAGACGTACGGCACGACGCCCGGCGACGCCCTGTACCTCCCGCCGGAGGAGCGCGTCAAGATCTGGTGACCGGCCCGCAACTCCCCCGCGGCGCCACCGGAGCGCGGCGCCGCGGGGTCCGGGCCCGGGTGATGCCGGGCCGGCGCCACCCGGCGGCCGGCATGACGCCGGCCGCCGGAACTACGTCAGCGACCGGCACCAGCACGCCGATCGGCGCTACGCCCGCGGCCGGCGTTCGCCCGTTCCGCGGGGGATCAGGCGAGTGGGCACCGTCTCGGTGCGGGGGGACGACGCCGCGGGGCCGGGCGTGACCACGAGGTCCGCCGCGCGGCGGCCCAGTTCCGCGGCGTCGTAGGCCACGACCGTCACGCCCAGGAGATCCGCCAGGGGAAAGTCGTCGAACCCGACCAGCGCGACGTCGTCGCCCCCGGGAACGGCGCGGAGCGCCCGGAGCGCACCCTCCGTGACACGGTTGTTCTCCGCCAGGATCGCCGTCGGCGGCTCCGGGGCCGTCAGCAGGTCCGTGACCAGGGCGCGGGCCGTCCCGGCGTCGTGCGCGCCCGGGCGCACCCACCGTTCCGCGCCCGGCGCACCGGCGTCGGACATCGCCCCGGCGAACGCCGCGCGACGCTCCCGGAACGTCCACACCTCCGGGTTGTCGCCCACGAACGCGATCCGCCGGTGGCCGTGCGCGGTCAGGTGACGCACCGCCGCGCGCACACCACCGGGGTTGTCGATCACCACGCTGTCCGCCGCCAGGCCCGCGGCCGGGCGATCCGCGAACACCAGCCGGGTGCCCGCCGCCAGCTCGCCGGCCAGATGGTCGTGGCCGGCCGGCGTCGGGGTGACCACGAGGCCGCGCACGCGGCGCTCGAGCAGTTCCTCGGTCAGCAGGCGCTCGCGGGCCGGGTCCTCCTCGCACGACGTCGTGATCAGGTGCAGCCCGTGCTCGCGGGCCACGCGCTCGATCCCGCCCGCCACCGCCGAGTAGAACGGGTTGGCGATGTCCCCCGAGATGAACCCCAGGAGCCGGGACGCCCCGCCGCGCGCCAGGTCCGCCGCCACGGCGTTGCGCCGGAACCCCAGGGCCGCGGCGGCCAGGCGCACCTTCTCCCGTGTGCCGTCCGCGACGTTCGGCTCGCCGTTCAGCACCCGGGAGGCGGTCTTCAGGCTCACGCCCGCACGCTCGGCCACCCCGGCGAGCGTCGGCCGGCCCGTCGCCCTCACGCCACCGCTCCGTTCACGACGCCGCCCCTTCCCGTGACACCACCCTGTCGGGGCGCCGCCTTCGCGGGAGCGTATCCACCCCCCGTCCGGTCATCTGGTGCGTTTCAACCTATCGTTGAATCCGACCCGCGACCGACCAAGGAACCCCTGATGCCGAAGATCCTGCGCAGGGTGGGGCCTCCCCTGCTCCTGCTCGCCCCGTCCCTGATCCTGCTGGGCGTGTTCGTGTACGGCCTGATCGCAGTGAACTTCCGGATGTCGTTCACCGACAACCACACCGCGGCCCAGGCCACCGGGCAGGAGCCCACGGCCGGCGTGGGCCTCGAGAACTACTTCGCCCTGCTGGGCAACGACGACTTCCGGCACTCCCTGCTCAACCTCCTGCTGTTCACCGTCGTGTTCCTGGCCGGCGCGATGACCCTCGGCTTCGTGTGGGCGTGGATCCTGGAGAAGCCGATCAAGGGCGAGGGGTTCTTCCGGTCGGTGTACCTGTTCCCCATGGCGGTCTCGTTCGTCGCCTCCGGCGTCGTGTGGCGCTGGCTGCTGAACTCCAACCAGGACGAGCAGGCCTCCGGCCTGAACCGGCTGTTCCAGCTCGTGGGCCTGGACTTCCTGCAGAACCCGTGGTGGAACGACGTCACGATCGGCATCCTGTCCATCGCGATCCCCGCGATCTGGCAGTTGTCGGGCTACGTCATGGCCCTGTTCCTGGCCGGGTTCCGCGGCATCCCCGACGAACTGCGCGAGGCCGCCCGCATGGACGGCGCCTCGGAGTGGAGGCTGTACCGCCACGTGCTGTTCCCGCAGCTGTCCCCGGTCGCGCTGTCGGCGCTGATCATCATCGGGCACATGAGCCTCAAGGCGTTCGACCTGATCATGTCGATCTCCAAGCCCGCGAACTACCAGACCAAGGTCCCCGCCGTCGACATGTTCGTGTTCAAGTCCAGCTTCGACTACGCGAACGCGGCCGCCGTCGGCGCCATCCTGCTGGTCATCGTCGCCGCCGTGATGATCCCGTACCTCGCCCACACGCACCGGGAGGGGAAGCGTTGACGACCACCGCCGCTCCCGCCGCCCCCGCACCGCCCGGATCCCCGGCCGCCCCCGCGCCGCCGTCCGCGCGCGCCGGCGACCGGTATTCCGCGGGCCGCACCGCGCGCTACGCCCTGCTGCTGTTCTTCGTGGTGCTCGTGCTGATCCCCGTGTACGTGCTGCTCGTGACGAGCTTCAAGGGACCGGGCGACGCCGCGCCCGCCCGCGCCTGGGCGCTCCCGGCACAGTGGACCGGCGCGAACTGGCAGACCGCCTGGACCACGCTGTGGCCCGCGATCCTGCGCTCGCTGGAGATGGTGGTCCCGTCCACGATCATCTCCGCGTTCCTCGGTTCGCTGAACGGGTTCGTGCTGGCCCGCTGGCAGTTCAAGGGCGCCGACGTCGTGTTCGCGCTCATCCTGTTCGGCATGTTCATCCCCTACCAGGCGGTGATGATCCCGCTGAACCAGCTGGTGCTGAACCTGGGCATCCCGAACGGCATCCCGAGCCTGATCCTGCTGCACGTGGTCTACGGGATCCCGATCACCACGCTGATCTTCCGGAACTACTACCGGACCGTGCCCCACGAACTCATCGAGGCCGCCCGCGTGGACGGCGCCGGCATGCTGCGGACGTACTGGTCCGTGCTGCTGCCGATCTCGGTCCCGAGCTTCGTGGTGGTCCTCATCTGGCAGTTCACGAACGGCTGGAACGACTTCCTGTTCGCGGTCTTCTTCTCCTCGAGCGCGAACGGCCCGGTGACCGTCGCGCTGAACAACCTGGCCAACGGCGCGCTGCTGCAGAACTACGGGGTGTCCATGGCCGGGGCGCTGCTGGCCTCCCTGCCCACCCTGGTCGTCTACGTCATCCTCGGCAAGTACTTCGTGGGCGGGCTGATGTCGGGGTCGGTCAAGGGCTGAGCCAAGCCCGGGACCGGCCGCCGTCGGCTGTCCGTTATGCTCCTGCGTGCACCACCCCACCAGCTGAAATGAGCGGGTGATTTCACACGCACTGCTGGAAGTCCGGGCTCCGGCACCTCATCCCGGACTTCCAACGATGAAGGGGATTTCGGACACGAAATGCACGTTAATCGGAAGTTGGCCGCGGTCGCGGCATCCGCTGCCGCGCTGAGCCTGGTGCTGAGCGCCTGCGCCGCGGGTTCCACCCCAGGCGACAAGCCGTCCCTGCGGACGCACGAGGACGTCACCGTCTACACGTGGTGGGCCTCGGGCGTGGAGAAGCAGGGCCTGGACAAGCTCGCCGAGGTGTTCGAGCAGCAGCACCCGGGCATCACGTTCGTCAACGACGGCGTCATGGGCGGCGGCGGTTCCAGCACGTCCAAGGAGTACCTGCAGACGCGGCTGGAGACCCAGGACCCGCCCGAC
The DNA here is from genome assembly GCF_039529775.1 of Myceligenerans crystallogenes. NCBI lineage: Bacteria > Bacillati > Actinomycetota > Actinomycetes > Micrococcales > Promicromonosporaceae > Myceligenerans > Myceligenerans crystallogenes. The sequence continues at coordinate 1,094,129 of NZ_BAAANL010000001.1, read as the reverse complement.
ACGTTCGCCGCCCACGCCGGCGCCGAGCTCGACGACTACATCGAGGGCGGGTTCATCCAGGACCTCACTCCGCTGTACAAGAAGCTCGGCCTGAAGGAGGTCTTTCCCAAGTCCCTGATGGACCAGCTGAAGACCCAGGACGGCAAGATCTACTCGGTGCCGTCCAACATCCACCGCGCGAACCTGCTGTGGGCCAACCCGGCGGTGCTCGAGAAGCACGGCCTCGACACGTCAGGACAGTACGAGGACCTCGACAGCTTCATCGCCGACCTGGAGACGCTCAAGCAGGCCGGGGTCGAGTACCCGCTGTCGGTGGCGAACGAGTGGCCGCAGGTGCACCTGCTGGAGACCGTCCTGCTGGGCGAGCTCGGCGCGGAGGCCTACGACGGCCTCTGGGACGGCACCACCGACTGGAACGGCCCGGAGGTCACCGCGGCGCTGGAGGACTACAAGCAGCTCCTGAGCTTCAGCAACCCGACCCGCAACGAGATGGAGTGGGACGCGGCCTCGACGATGGTCGTCGAGGGCAAATCCGCCTTCAACATCATGGGCGACTGGGCCCTGCCGGTCTACGCCGCCGAGGGCAGGCAGTACGGCAAGGACTACGTCGTCGTCCCCTCCCCCGGCACGAACGGCGTGTTCGACTTCCTCGCCGACTCGTTCACCATGTCCACGGGCATCCTCGACGAGGACGCCGCCAGGGCGTGGCTCGAGACGGTCAGCTCCAAGGAGGGCCAGCTCGAGTTCAACCGGATCAAGGGCTCGATCCCGGCCCGGACCGACGTCGACCCGGGACAGTTCAACGAGTACCAGAAGACGGCGTTCGAGTCGTTCAACAACGACCCCATCGTGTCGTCCGTCGCCCACGGCGCGGCCGTCCCGGTCTCGCAGCTCACGAAGATCACGGCGGCGGCGGTCGCCTTCGAGAAGGACGGCGACGTCGCGAAGCTACAGGCCGCCCTCGCCGCATCGGCGGGCTGACCGCGCTGCATCGGCGGGCTGACCGCGCTGCATCGGTGGGCTGACGCACCGCCTCGGCGGGCTGACGACGCAGCACCGGCAGGAAAACAGCGAGGCAGCATCCACGCGGGATGCTGCCTCGCTGTCGTCGCGGCTCAGGACCGGGTGATGCCCGCCCGGGCGACGGTGAAACCGGCGCCGGTCGCGTCGTGCTTGCACGACATGCCGGTCTCGCGGCTCACGCAGCTGAAGCCGTGGGCGCTCATGTCCTTGTCGTAGTCCAGGTAGGCCAGCCCGCTCGCCTGGACCGGCTTGTCCGCCGCGGCCACGCACGGGACCGAGACCTTCCCCGACTTGTCCACCCGCACGAGGTGCCCCTGCGAGCCCTTGCACTCGCCCGCCGCCGGCGGGTTGTTGAGCTGGACGATGCCGCAGGTCGCGGCGTCGGGTGTGACGGTGCACGTGATGTTGCCCGACGGCGCCGCGAAGATCTCGGCACCCGGCGCCCCGGTCTCGAGGCCCTTGGCGAACTCGGGCTCGGCGGGCTTGTCGTCCTCCCCGCCGCCCGAGCCGGCCCCTGCCGAGGTGGTCGCGTCCGGGTTGGTGCCGACCGGGTCGGCCGCCGGCGTGTCGCCGCCGGACATGAGGCTCACGGCGAACACGACGGCCGCGACCACGAGAACGACGTCGAGCGCGATGAACGCGATCCACCCCGGGCTCAGCCGGCGCCGTGCGGGCTGCTCCTGCTGGTACCCCTGCTGCGGGTAGCCCTGCTGGTACCCGGACTGCGGGGCGTAGCCCTGCTGCGGATAGCCGGGCTGCTGAGGGGCCTGCTGCGGGTAACCCGGCTGCTGCGGAGCCTGCTGCTGGTAACCCGGCTGCTGGTAACCCTGCGCCGGCGGGTACCCGGGCTGCGGGGCGTACCCCTGCTGCGGGTAGCCCTGGGCGTACCCGGGCTGTGACGGGACATATCCGGGCTGCACCGGCGGGGCCGGCGCGGGCGTCACCGCGTCCGTGAACTGTGACGTCGGCGAGATCGCGGGGGGCATCCGTGTGGCGGCCGAGACACGCTGCGGGCTTCCCTGCACCACCGGGTTGGCGGCGGTGGGGGTCTCCTCGGCCCCGCCGGTGCCCTCGTCGGGCCGCCCCTGCGGGGGCGGCGGAGGGGGCACGGTTGCGGACATGCGGCTCCTTCTCTCGGACACGGTCACCGGGACACGATCGACCTTGGATCATACGACCCAGCGAGGATATCGCCGTCCGGTGTCCACATATCGCCCGGTCCGCGCTCGTGGGCACGTTTCACGATTCCGCCACCGAACCGCAGCACCTCGCTCGCCGGATCCGGCCGGAACTCGTGCTCCTGGCTCGTCGTCGTACCGGCGGATCACGTCGCCCGGCGTCGTCGTACCCGGCGGCGCCGATCCCGCCCGGCGCCGTCGGGCCGGCGGATCTCACCCCGCCACGCGTCGTCGTGCCGGAGGATCTCCTCCCACCCCGCGTCGTCGTACCGGCGGATCTCACCCCGCCCGGCGCCGTCGTACCGGCATATTCAGGGTCCGTTCCCGGCGTGAGCAGTGGCATGATCGAACCGGCAACCGCTGAACCTGGCGCACGAGCGCCCCGACAAGACTGGAGGGCCCGTGCCCGGAGAGAACCTCACGCGAGCCGAGGCCGTCGAGCGCGCCGGAGTCGTGACCGTCGGCTCGTACGCGATCGACCTGGACCTGACCACCGGACCGACGACGTTCCGGTCGGCCACGACCGTGCGCTTCACCGCGAGCGAGGGGGCGAGCACGTTCATCGACCTGGTCGCGCCGTCGGTGCGCTCGGTGGTGCTGAACGGGCGCGAGCTGGACCCGTCGGCGGTGTTCGCCGACTCGCGCATCACGCTGGACGGCCTGGCGGCCGAGAACGAGCTGACCGTCGTCGCGGACTGCGCCTACACGAACACGGGCGAGGGCCTGCACCGGTTCGTCGACCCTGTCGACGGCGAGGTCTACCTCTACACCCAGTTCGAGGTGCCTGACTCCCGCCGCGTGTTCGCGGTCTTCGAGCAGCCGGACCTCAAGGCGACGTTCACCTTCTCCGTGACGGCTCCCGCCGCCTGGCAGGTCGTCTCCAACGAGCCGACGCCGTCGCCGGTGCCCGCGACCCACGCGACCGACGCCTCCGTCGAGACCGCGCGCTGGGACTTCCCGGCCACGCCGCGCATCTCCTCGTACATCACCGCGCTCGTCGCCGGCCCGTACACGGTGACGCGCAGCACGCTGACGTCGTCGGACGGCCGGGAGATCCCGCTCGGCGCGTTCTGCCGCGCGTCCCTCGCCGAGCACTTCGACGCCGACTACATCTTCGACACGACGCGCCGCGGCTTCGAGTTCTTCGAGAACCTCTTCGGGGTGCCGTACCCCTTCACGAAGTACGACCAGCTCTTCGTGCCCGAGTACAACATGGGCGCCATGGAGAACGCGGGCTGCGTCACCTTCACCGAGACGTACGTGTTCCGCTCCAAGGTGACCGACGCCGTGCGGGAGCGCCGCGTCGTGACGATCCTGCACGAGCTGGCGCACATGTGGTTCGGCGACCTGGTCACCATGAAGTGGTGGAACGACCTGTGGCTGAACGAGTCGTTCGCGGAGTACATCTCGACGCTGGCCACGGCCGAGGCGTCGGAGTGGACGGAGGCGTGGACGACGTTCGCCGCCATGGAGAAGGCGTGGGCGTACCGGCAGGACCAGCTGCCGTCCACGCACCCGATCGTCGCGGAGATCCGCGACCTGGAGGACGTGCAGGTCAACTTCGACGGCATCACGTACGCCAAGGGCGCCTCGGTGCTGAAGCAGCTCGTGGCGTGGGTGGGGCGTGACGCCTTCATCGCGGGCGTGTCGGCCTACTTCCGCAAGCACGCGTGGGGCAACACGGAGCTGCCGGACCTGCTGACGGAGCTGGAGGCCACCTCGGGCCGCGACCTGAAGGAGTGGTCCGCGAAGTGGCTGGAGACGGCGGGCGTGAACACGCTGCGGCCGTCGTTCGAGGTGGACGACCACGGGCGGTTCACGTCGTTCGTCGTCGAGCAGACGGCGCCGGAGGGCTGGCCGACGCTGCGGCCGCACCGCCTCGCGATCGGCCTGTACTCGATGGACGACGCCGGGAAGCTGACCCGCACCGACCGCGTCGAGGTGGACGTCGACGGCGCGCGCACGGACGTGGCCGACCTGATCGAGCTGGACCGCCCCGCGCTGGTGCTGCTGAACGACGACGACCTCGCCTACGCCAAGATCCGCCTGGACCCGCAGTCGCTGGCCGTGGCGGTGGAGAACCTCTCGCAGATCGGCGACCCGCTGGCACGCTCGCTCGTGTGGGGCTCGGTCTGGGACGCGGTGCGTGACGGCGAGACGCCGGCCCGGGCGTACGTGGACCTGGTGCTGAGCAACATCGCGGCGGAGACCGAGTCGACGACGGTCCGGACCACACTGAACCAGCTGGTGCTGGCGGTGCGGCAGTACGTGGCGCCGTCGGCTCGCGCCGAGACCCTGCAGCGGGTCGGTGACCGGCTGGCGGAGCTGGCGCGGGCCGCCGAGGCGGGCTCGGACCTGCAGTTCCAGCTGGTGAAGGTGTTCGCGCACCTGGCCTCGACGCCGGAGCACGTGGCGATCCTGCGGGGCCTGCTGGACGGGTCGAGCTCGCTGGACGGCCTGGAGATCGACACGGACCTGCGCTGGGAGCTGCTGGAGGGCCTGGTCCTGAACGGCGCGGCGGGCGAGGCGGAGATCGCCGCGACCCTCGCGGACGACGACACGGCCACGGGGCGGCAGTCCGCCGCGCGTGCGCGCGCCTCCGTCCCGACGGTGGAGGCGAAGCTCGCGGCGCTGGAGTCGGTGGTGTCCGACGACGACGCGCCGAACGCGATCATCCGGTACACGGGACTCGGGTTCCTGCACGTGAACGACGCCGCCGTGCTGGCTCCGGCGATGGGGCGGTACCTGGACGCCCTCCTGAAGGTGTGGGAGGACCGGAGCTACCACATCGCGGAGGAGATCATCGAGGGCTTCTACCCGGCGCCGCTGGCCTCGGCGGAGCTGCGGGACGCGGTGGAGGCGTGGCTGACGGCGAACGCCGACGCGGCGCCGGCACTGCGCCGGCTCGTGACGGAGGCGCTGGCGGGAACGACGCGGGCGCTGACGGCGCAGGTGGCGGACGGGGTCTGAACCCTGTAGTCGGTCCGGGCGGGCGACCAGCAGACGGCTGGTCGCCCGCCCGGCGCATCCGGAAGGTAGGCATGACAGGGACAGCCGGCGTCTTCCAGCTCGTCGACGACGTCCGGGACTCGTTGGCGGGCCGGGTAATCCTGCGTCCAGGAGTGACATCCGTCGCTCTGCTCGACGCGATGCGCCTCACGACGGAGTACGAGGTCCTCGAGGCACTGAACGATCAGTTCCGCTTCCCGGCCTACTTCGGCTGGAACTGGGACGCCGTCCACGACTGCCTCGGCGACCTCAGCTGGATTCCTGCCGACCGGTACGTCGTCGCGATCGAGAACAGCGGCCGGCTGGACCTGGCAGCGGGTCACCCGCACCGTCTCCTCATCCGCGCCCTGCGCCGAGCGGCCTGGGCCCTCTCACCAGACAACCCGGGCGGTCGACGTCCGCCGGCCGAGTTCGCCGTCCTGCTCCTGCGACGATCCGAGGACGCCCGGGGCCTGGTCTCGCGATTCCACGCGATCGGAGAGGTCCTCGATGACTTCATCCTGGCCGAGGACCTGGGGGGCATCGTCGCCCAGCACGATTCCGAGCTGACCGGAGACCTCCTGGCATGCCTGGACGACATCGGCACGAAACAGCTCCGGGTCACCTGTCCGAGTCCGGACTGGGGTGAGACACTCTCCGACATCTACGCGATCCGAGGGTCGCTGGGCGCAGTCGTCCACGGCGTCGAAGCAACGGTCGCTGCGATGAGCAGCCACGACGGTACCGTCGGCGTTGTATCTCTTGCCGTCGGGGATTCGCTGTTCCTGGTGGTGCTGGATGCTTCACTGACCAAGCTGATCGGTACGATCCGCAGCTCCATTTCCGGGGTCGATCCATGACCAAAATGACGGATGATCCGAATTGGCAACAATCTCGATCCGAGGCACTTGAGACCATTCGACGACAGTGTCGCAGCGAGTTGGAGGGTCGCGACGCCTACAACGAGCTAATATTCCTCGCAAATTATGAGGAAGATCTTGAGTGGCTGTCCAGGTTGCTTGTCGAAGTGGCCGACAACTGCCACGATCCACAACTGAGCGAGCTGGCGGTTACGTGTATCGGTCACAGCGCGCGAGTTTCCAGGGATGTGGAGGTTGACCGGGCGTACAAGATGTGGCTCGCGGCTGTGCGGCAGGCGGGCCACCTCACCCAGCAGGAGGTGGCCGCCCAGCTCGGGTCAGGTAGGGGCACCCGCGGCCATCGCCGGGCAGCGTGTGAAAATCTCCCTGGCCGCGGCCGCAGCCGACGAGTGATCACCCCCTCAGGAACGACCCCCGCCGCTGCGATTCAGCGGCCGAGCTCTTCAGCCTTCACAAGCGGCAGTCACCGTGCGTGCCGGAGCGGCTTCTTACGCTGCGCGAGGGCGACAGTGCCTACTACACACCGGATCACTATCGAACCTTCGTACATGTTGGTGAGTTCAATGGCTGACCACAGCATCAGGATCAACAATTTCGCCCCACCGTGGGTATATCTGATCGAGTCATCTAGCTGGAAGCTCAAGGAGGCTGTATCTGAGTTCAAAAAGCAAGGCGGGAGGGTTGTGGACTTTCAGGGTGTCGGATTTTCGAGTGAGCATGCGTTGTTTGAATCAATGGCAACTTCCTTGAGCTTCCCGGGGTATTTCGGAAAGAACTGGGATGCATTGGCCGACTGTCTTGGCGATCTCCATCCTCACGTGACCGGGAATTTTGGGATACTGCTGCGAGTCTCTGAGGCGCACGAAATGCTAAAAATAGGGCTTCTAGACCCTTTTATAGAGGTTGCCTGCCAGGCGGGTTGGAAGGCGAACCTGGCGCTGGACGCGGACGGAATTCCCACGGATCAGAGGCGGGTCTGCCAGCATGTGGTGCTGGAATTGTCTGAGTGCTACTGGTCGGATTTGACACGTTCGCTGGAAGCAAAAGACCTTGCAGTGTCAAAATCAGCGGATTGGATTGGCGTTCAACTTTCTCCGAACTATTGGTGATGGTCGTAGTTGACGGGTTCGCAGGCCGAGACGGTATGCCACTGGATCAGTATCGAAGGCAATGGGAGTACGGTGAACACCTCCGCTTCGACCCCAAGGAGTGATTGATGGATCTGAAGGAAGCATGCTTCCATCTGCGGCACCGCAGGGGCATGTATCTGCTTGATGATCGCTATGCCTCGGTCGTTGCCTTCGTGACCGGACTCGCATGCGCTGATGGTGGCCGGATACTCGATGGGTTCGACGATTGGGTCGCCGAGCGGGTCCTTGGACATCGGACCGCGCGGGGATGGTGGAGCGTGGTGCTTGAGTCGGTCTCGTCAGAGAGTCGGTCTCGAGATACTGAAGCGACGGCGATGCTGCTAGACCTACTCGAAGCGTTTGCGGAGGCCCGGGGACGTTGATTCGCTCGGTTGAATGGAGCGGATCAGCGACTTGAGGGGTTCGAGGATCTGTTTCGCATCCTTGCTCCCTCACCTCATGGCGAGCTCGGCAGCCGCATCATGCCCTCCTGGGCCATTGAGGCCACCAGCGTCCCGTCCTGCTTGTACACGCGCGCGTGTCCCAGCGCCCGTCCGCCCTGGGCCGAGGCCGCGCCCTGGACGTACAGGAGCCATTCGTCCGCGCGGACGTCGCGGTGCCACCACATGGCGTGGTCGAGGCTGGCCAGTGGCACCTGGCCGCCGCCCACCTCGGCCCATGACTTCCCGGCCGCCCGCAGCGCAGGTTCCAGCATCACCTGGTCGCACGCGAAGGCGAGCATCGCCCGGTGCAGCATCTGGTCGTCGCTTGCGATCTCCCGCCGCGCCCGCATCCACACCATCTGCGTGAGCGGCGCGTCGTCGTCGGACACCTTGCGAGGCAGATAGACCGAGCCACCCACATGCCGCAGCTCGAACGCGGAACGCTGCGCTCCGAACGCCCGCGCTGCCTCCCCGCCCGCGGCGGCGAGCTCCTCGAACGCCGAAGGCACCTCCTCCGGCGCCGGCACACCGTCCGGCATCGGCAGCTCCAGCTCGAACCCCGGCTGATCCTCCTGGAACGACGCGATCATCGACAGGATCGGCTTGCCGAACTGCATCGCGTGCGTCCGCCGCGCGCTGAACGACCGCCCGTCCCGCAGCCGCTCCACCGCGAACCCGATCGGCGCCTCCAGCGACCCCTCCCGCAGGAAGTACCCGTGCAGGGAGTGGATCATCCGCCCCTCGGGCACGGTTCGCGCCGCCGACACGATCGCCTGCGCCAGCACCTGCCCGCCGTACGCCCGCTGCGCCGGCCCGGCGACGCTGTCGCCCTCGAACACGTCGTCCTCGCCTCGCGGCCCCGGACCGTCCACCGTCCGCAGGTCCAGCACCTCCAGCAGGTGCGTCAGCGGGTCGGGGGTGGTGTCCGACGGCGTGTCGTCGGCGGGCTCGGTCACCGGATCAGCGGTTCGGTCCACGGGTGGTGCTCCTCGTATCTGTACGACGACGCCGGGTCGCCGCGTCGTCGGCTTCAGTCCTCGAACGTGTTCACGAGGACTTCCTCGGGCTTCGCTCCGGGCGGGAACCTCGTTCCTCGGTCCCACCCTGCGCGGCGCCCGTCGTCAGTCCTCGAAGGTGTTGATCAGGGAGTGGGCCGCCCGCTCCAGGTAGTCCCACAGCTCGGCCTCGTGGACCGGGGCGAGGTCCAGGGCGTCGACCGCCGTGCGCATGTGCTTCAGCCAGCGGTCCCGGGCGTCCGGGTTGACCTTGAACGGCATGTGCCGCATCCGTAGCCGGGGGTGTCCCCGCTGCTCGGAGTACGTCTTGGGGCCCTCCCAGTACTGCTCCAGGAACATGGTGAGGCGTTCCCGGGCGGGGCCCAGGTCCTCTTCCGGGTACATCGGCCGCAGCACCTCGTCGGTGGCGACGCCCTCGTAGAAGGTGTCGACCAGCTTCACGAAGGTCTCGTGGCCGCCGACCTGCTCGTAGAACGTTGTCACCCGGACATCTTCCCACTGATGCGTGAACCTGAGAGCACTCTCAACCCAGCACCGTTTCCCGTACCGAGAGCCGTCCGGGGCAGCTAGGGTGGGCCCTAGGTCCGGCAACGACGCACGGGGAGTAGTGGTACATGTCAAAGGCCAACGACATCCTGGCAGCACTCGGCGGCAACGCGAACGTCGTCGAGCTGGAGCCGTGCATCACGCGGTTGCGCGTCGAGGTGAGTGATCCGTCCCTCGTCGACGAGCCGGGGCTGAAGTCCTCGGGTGCGTTCGGCGTGGTCCGGTCGGGGCGGGTGGTCCAGGTGATCGTCGGCCCGGAGGCGGACGAGCTGGCGGCGGAACTGGACGGGCTGCGCGCGTCCTGAACGTGGCGTGATGCACGCCTCGGGCGGCCTTCCGCGCCACCCGGGGCAACCAGTGGGTGACCCGTTCGCGTGAGGCCTGTGAAGGTCGCGTTGCAGTGCCGCAACCCGTGACGGACCACATGGATCTCACATGGTCAAAGCCGTTACGGTGCTGCCCTGTGACACCCCAACAGCTCGCCGCGGCTTTCTTCGACGGCGCCGAGGACTTCTGGGCCTGGTTCGGTGAACGCGGCCTGCCCGCCCTCATCGCCCTCGCCGTCGGCTTCGTGGCGCTCGCCGTCGTCCGGCGCGTCATCGCCCACCTCTCCGAGCGGATCGCGCACGGCGTGACCCGCGACCAGAACCGCGCGGCGCAGGCCGCCGCGGAGACCGCGGCCGCCACGGCCGCGGCCGAGGTCGGGCAGGCGCACAAGAAGCGCCGGCGCCGCAAAGGCATCACGCCCTTGGCGCTCACGGAGGTGCTCACGACCGGCCCGGGTCAGGCCGACCGTGCCGCCCAGCGCGCCCGCACCGTCGGCTCGGTGCTGGGCTCCACCGCCAACATCGTGATCGGCACCATCACGATCCTGTGGGCGCTCAGCGCGCTCGGGGTGAACGTGACCGGCCTGCTGGCGGGTGCGGGCGTCGTCGGCGTCGCCATCGGTTTCGGCGCGCAGAGCCTCGTCAAGGACTTCCTCAGCGGGATCTTCCTGATGATCGAGGACCAGTTCGGTGTCGGCGACCACGTCGACCTCGGCGGCGGCGTCACCGGCACGGTCGAGGCCATGGGCCTGCGCCTGACCCAGGTGCGCAACTTCGACGGCACGCTCTGGTACGTCCGCAACGGCGAGATCCTACGCGCCGGTAACGCGACGCAGCAGTGGAGCCGCGCGGTGGCGCCGGTCCTGGTGCCGGTCGGCAGCGACGTCGACACGGTGCGCAGCGCGCTCGGGCGTGCGGTCACCCGGGTCCAGGAGGACCCGGAGACGGCGTCGTCCCTGCTGGAGGCGCCGTCGGTGCGCGGTGTCGACAACGTCGACTCCCTGTCGCTCACGTTCACCCTGCACGCGCAGGTGCGGCCCGGCGACCAGTGGGTCATCGCCCGCGCGCTGCGCGTCGCCGCGCAGCTGGAGCTGCTGCGCGAGGGGATCATGGTGCAGGCCGCGGGCAGCAGCGAGTCCTCCGGCGTCGAGGCGACGTCGTCGTCCGAAGAGGTCTGATACTGCACGTTCCGTGACCACACGCTTCCGCTTACCCGGCAGTGTCGGTCACTGATGGCAAGATCAGGCCTGTGAGGCACGAGGAGACGACACGCGCCGCGTCCGGTGAGCACGGCGCCACGGAGCGACACGGCAGCTCGGCGCTGCCCTCGCTGCCCGAGGATCTCGCCGAGCTCGCGGCCCTGTGCGGCGTGCAGACGGTGTTCACCGACGCCGCCGGGACCGAGCGGCGCGTGAGCCCCTCCACCCTGGTGTCCGTGCTGGGGGCGCTCGGCGTGCCCGCCGCGACGCCGTCGGACATCACCGCGAGCATCCTGCGGATGCGCGACGACGCCTGGCGGGACATGCTGCCGCCGGCCGTCGTCGTCCGGCAGGGCGCCGAGGCGCACGTCCCCGTGCACGTGAACGACGGCGCGAGCGTCTCGTGCTGGGTCGAGCTCGAACCGGCCGAACCCGTGCTCCCGCACAACGCGACGCCGTGGCGGGTCGGGCCTGCGCCCGCGGTCACGCCGCGGCGCGCGGCGGCAGCGCCGGTCCCGCGGGGTACCGCGGACGACGACGCCCCGGCGCCGCGGCACCTGCGGCAGGCCGACGTCGTCGTGGAACCGCAGGTGGTGGACGGGCGGAAGATCGGGCGGGCGACGTTCGTCGTGCCGGACGACCTGCCGCTCGGCTGGCACACGCTGCACGCCGAGTCGCAGGGGACGACGGCGACGGGCGTGCTGGTAGTGACGCCGGAACGACTGGACGCGCCGGCCGTCATCGCGGAGCGGCAGACGTGGGGTTTCCTGACCCAGCTCTACGCGGTGCGCTCGCGTGACTCCTGGGGCTTCGGGGACCTGGCCGATCTCGCGGACCTGGCCTGGCTGACCGCGAACAACGCGCGCGCGGACTTCGTCGCGCCCGGGCCGCTGCACGCGACCGAGCCGACGGCGCCGATCACAGCCAGCCCGTACCTGCCCACGTCGCGGCGGTTCCTGTCGCCGCTGTACATCCGGATCGAGGACATCCGCGAGACGGCGTACCTGTCGGCGGCCGACCGGTCGCTGGTCGAATGGGCGGGTGAGCCCGTGCGGGACATGTCGGCCGACTCGGCGCCGATCGACCGCGAGGCCGTGTGGGACGCGAAGAAGTCGGCGCTGGAGGTGGTGTTCACCTTCCGGCGCTCGGCGGCCCGGCAGACGGCGTTCGACGAGTTCGTGCTGGAACAGGGGCGCGGGCTCGTGGACTTCGCGACCTGGTGCGCCATCGCGGAGCATCTCGGGGGTCAGGAGTGGCCGCCGGACCTGATGGACCTGGGCTCCCCGGCGGTGTCGATGCTGCGCGGGTCGCTGCAGGATCGGGTCGAGTTCTACTGCTGGCTGCAGTGGGTGGCCGACGAGCAGCTGCGGCGCGCGCACCGGGTGGGGCTTGAGGCCGGGATGCGGGTCGGGATCGTGAAGGAGCTGGCGTCCGGGGTGCATCCGGAGGGTGCGGACGTCTGGGCTCAGCCCGGGCTGCTGGCGCGTGGGGTGTCGGTGGGTGTGCCGCCGTCGTCGGCGATCGGGGCCGAGGGGCGCAACCGCGGGCTGCCGCCGTGGCATCCGCGGGAGCTGGCCCGGGCGGGGTACGCGCCGTTCCGGGACCTGCTGCGCACCGCGCTGCGGCACTGCGGCGCGCTGCGGGTGGGGCATGCCGAGGATCTGTTCCGGTCCTGGTGGATCCCGGGCGGCACGAAGGCGACCGCCGGGGCGTACGTGACGTACGACCACGAGGCGCTGGTCGGGATCCTGTGCCTGGAGGCGCACCGGGCCGGTGTGCCGCTGATCGCCGACGACGGGCTGGCTTCCCCTGACGAGCGGGAGTACCTCGCGTCGCGGGGTGTGCTGGGCGCGACGGTACTGTTCGCGGACCACGGCGGGGACGGCGTGCTGCCGACGCCTTCTGAACTGCCTCCGCGTGGGCTGGTGACGCCCACGCCGCCGGATCTGCCGCCGACGGCGAGCTGCCTCGCGGGCGAGCACATCGACCTGGCCGAGCGGCTGGGGATCCTGGGTGAGGACGCGCAGGTGCAGCGCTCGCGTGCGCGAGCGCGCAAGGAGGGCGTGATGACGTCGTTGTCGCGCATGGGGATGACGACGTTCGACCCGTCGGAGCGGGAACTCGTGGAGGGGCTGTACCGGTACCTGCGCGACACGCCCGCGGCGATGGTGGGGGTGAGCCTCGCGGACGCGGTGGGCGAGCGGCGAACTCAGGCCCAACTCGGGGCGCCCGTGGACGCCTACCCGAGCTGGCGGGTGCCGCTGGCGGACGGGTCGGGGGCGCTCGTGATGCTGGAGGATCTGTTCACGAGCGCCCGGCTGCGGTCGCTGGTGGCGGTCCTCAACGAGGAAGGCTGACCGTCCTCAAGGGACTGCGGAGGGCGAGCTTTGTCTGCTCATCCAATCCTGTTCGCTCCAAGCGATCACTGGAGCGCTCGACGATCAACATGGCACGCTGACGACAACGGCTGTGACGCAACTTGTCCGCACAATCACGTCCGCGATTCACCGCAACCAGCGAGCGAACGCAGCGGCGGATCGCGGGCAACTTAATCGCACCTTCATAATGACGCCACTCCTGATTCCGATGATCCCGACCAGTTCGAGAACCATCCCCGAGACATCTCCGGTGATCTACAGCACTTGACCGTTACGGTGGCCCTAGTCACGAAATTCAGGAACGAGCCAGAGATCAGATACTGCGCCATCGGCAAGCCCAATGCAGACACCGTCCGCAATCGTGACTACATCGCGTGTTGCGACTCCCGACGCAATCCAAACGACACCAGCAGTTGGATCGTACTTCACCCTCGCAAGGTCAGGAACGAGACGGATTGACACACCCGGTACAAGTTCACCAATGAGTGATTTATCAAGAACAGCACCCGCTTGTGCTTGAGGAAGGCGTACGGTCGATGTCTCCCATGAAACCTGCGGGCAATATCCCCATGGGTAGAGAATCCTGCCATCACCGACTGAAACCTCTATCTGAATGGCAGAGCCCGCGAGGCTCGTGGTTCCCTCCTGAGATCCGAGGACTCCTTGATCAAAATCACCATCCGGAAAGAAGTCAAAACCTCGATCTCTTCGGGAATAGACCAACTGACCCTTAAGACATTTGAACTGCCGTGAGACTTCGAACATCATCAACTCCCGCCGACAAAGTTGAAGTGCATAATCTGGTTGGCCTCCGTATCAACGACAAGTTCCCACATGCCATCGCTGCCACGGAACCTCCCTGGTGTATCCCACCGCAAGGCCCCGGCAGCACCCTGCGGATCTGGCTTCGGACTACTCCCCGCCATGATCTCCTTAACAACCAGTCGTGACTTCATGAATGGGCGCACCGGATCACCCTTGTGCACACCCTTCTTGATTATATCGCCGAAATGGTTGGAGACGGTCTTGGTCATCGTCATCTCGTCGACATCGACCCGAGCAGCCATCGCCGCCAGATCGTCCGCTGCTCCGGCTGCGGTATTTGTGGCTCCTCTTGCGGATCCAGCCTTTCCTCCCGTGGTTGATTTCGCTGGACCGCCCCTCACGCCGAAGAAGCTAAAAACAATCAGGGCGGTGTTTGCGACATTTACCGCCGTTGACGACTCACCACATTCCCATGGTTCGCCGTGGTAGTAGCAGTAGAAGGCGGCAACGTCTTCGGACCACTGGAGTTCTTCGGTGGTCTCCATGAAGCCGTAAGGAAGGGGGCGCTCGAAGAAGGGGCGGAGCCAGTCTCTGGCGGCTCGTGGGCCAGCCTCGTCGTAGATGTTTTGGTAGGTCTCAGCCATCGCTCCTGCGGGGAGTTCCGGGGGCGCGGGGGTGACGTTGACAACGACCGATTCGACTTCGAGGCCGCCCCCATTTCCGCCATCGACATGAACCTCGGTAACTTTACGTTCCCCCGCGTACATGTAGTCACAATCGGCCAGGCACATTTCGAGGCCGGTGGGGTCGGAGTGTGTAACAGGGCTGTTGTTGGAGTAGGTGTACCCGTTCCATGCCTGCGGGTTCGTCAGGTTGAGGATGGGGTCGACGGACAGGAATCTTCCGAGGTCTTCGTCGTACCAGCGGGCGCCGACCAGGGTGTAGCCGGTGGTGGCGTCGCGGGTCTTGCCCAGGAAACGGTGGTCGCCCGGGAGCCCACCGATAGTGCGGCCAGCACCGAAGGGATAGGTGCGGTGCCGGATGACGCTCCTGGAGGCCCAGTCCGTGTTCGGGATCGACAGCAGCGGGGTGCCGTGATGGTCCGCGACCATGGAGTGCACGTTCTTCATGCCCTTGCCGGTGCGGATCGCGACGTTCTGTCCGGCGAACGTGTAGTAACGGGTCGTGGTGACCTCACCGGCCGCGTCCTGGCGGAGTTCCTGACCGCCGCCGATGTAGGCGGTCACACCGGTGACCGTGCCTCCGGCCCGGTTGATCCGCAGCAGGCGTTCCCCGTCTGCGGAGTAGATGTTCGCCGTGGAGGTCGAGTCGTTCTCGATCTGGGTGCCGGACGACGATTCCGCCGCCTGCTCCAGGCACCAGGTGTCCTCGTTCTCGCCGACGGGCACCTTGCACTGAGCATTTGCCGGGTATTCGGTGACGGTGGTCTCGGTGGTGATCTTGGCGAGCTCGGATTCCGGGTCGAACTCGAACTGCTGGTCGTCCACCGCGGACAGGGTCGCGCCCGAGGACGTGGACGAGCTCTTCAGCGTCTTGGTCTTACGCGCCTTGGTGTTGCCGGCCTCGTCGTAGGTGATCGTGTCGGTGACGGTCCTGGTGGGCGCGTTCGTGGAAACACCGGTCAGTCGGTGCGGCCGGTACTCGTTCCCATACGTGTACGTCGTGATCGTCTCGTCAGCGGACGGGGTCTGGTGCGTCCACTTCGTACGATTCCCGCTTCCGTCGAACTCCCACGAGTCCCAGTACTTCGCCGGCCCCTCGAGCAGGGCGACTTGGCGCTGGTTGGTGGTGCAATTCGCCGTGCCGGCTTTACCGGCCGTTCCGGTCGTCCGGATCACCGCGGGCGTCCATGCCTCGGTCATCCGCCCCAGGGCGTCGTACTCGAAGCACTGCCCGTCTGCACTGACCCCATAGTCGTTCACCGACGGCATGTCGGTCTGGGACAGTACGTTCCCCGCCTTGTCATACGTGTAGGAGACGGCAAGGTCCGTCCCGGAGATCCGCTCCCGGTCGACGCTGATGTTCGACAGGCGCCGCGTGAACTCGTCGTACTCGTACGAGACGACGGCCGCGTACGTGTTCCCCAGGTCCATCCACGACTGTTCCCCGTAGACGGTCCGCTCGGACGCCGCAACATAGGTACCCCAGCCGAATCCGCCACCCATCCACTCCGGCATGGACGCCGAGTCGTAGTAGGTGGTCACCGTCTCCTTGCCGAGGCTCCCCGCAGCCGGCAAGGTCACCGCCTCGACCTGTCCGTCAGCCATGTACGAGTACTTCGTCTCATACGTGCCGGACACACCCGCGTGCAGATCCCGAGCCGGAATATGTACCCGCGAACCCGTCGGCCGACCCATCGCGTCAACCCCGGATACGGACGTCACATAGTCGTACCCGTCCAGATGCCGGATCGTTGCCGTGGCCTGACCTTTCACCACGGTTTCACCCGGCACGCCGGTCGCGCTGGTGATCCGGTCGAAGACCCACTCCGCACGCGGCAAACCATCATCCGTGACGACCCCGTTCTCCAGGTTCGCGTCGTACATCGCGGTCTTCCGGCCGAGCTTGTCGTACCTGTAGGAGACCATGTCACCTGTGGCATCCGTGACGGCTCGGATCTGTCCCGCCAGGTCGTAGATGGTCGTCGTCACCCCGCGCGCCGGGTCCTCGGACCACACCTCACGCCCCAGCAAGTCATACCGGTACTGCCAGATCGCCTTGGCCGTGGTCTTCTCCACGACCTTGGCCAGACGGCCCTCGGGGTCGTACCCGTAGGTCGTGGCCTGGAACGCGGAGTCGCTCGTGTACTGCCGCAATTCGACCGTGCGTCCGCGCGCGTCGGTCACCGTCGTTGTCCGTGTACCGCCCTGCGGAGGAGTCACGCGGGTGAACTTCCCGTCGTACACCGTCGTCGTCCGCGACAGCTCGTAATCCGAGTTGTTGATGTTCCCCGAGTGCAGGATCTCGACGGTGACACGTCCTGTGCCGTCGTACTCGAAGATCTTCTTCACCGGAGAGACCTCATCCGAAACCGCCAGCTTCAGGAACTTGTCCGATGCGTCTCCCTTGAGATACCACTCCCCGGCGGTCAGATGGACTCGGCCCATCTCGTCGTAGACCGTGCTCGTCACCACCCGGCCCGGCGCCTTCGTGCTGGCGCTTTCCCGCTGCGTCTGGATCTGGCGCAGCAGGCCGTCGTAGATCACCGACGACTCGTGCCTGGTCGTGCCGTCCGCGCCGAGCTTCGACGTCCGCACCGCGTTGATACCGCCCGGGCGGATCGTGTAGGTATACGACATCGACGACGACTGCGTCGCCCGGTCACGGTCCGGCATCCACACCTTCAGCAGCCGGCCGCCGATGTCGTACTGCGCCTCGGTAACCCGTCCGTTAGGGTCGGTCACCTTGACCGGCAGCGCACGCAGCGGGTCCAGCACGGTCGTGGTCGTGTGCGGGGTCAGCGACCCCGCACCGTCCGGATCCGGCGACGTCGTCGTCGTCCCGATCAGGACGCCTGCTGCGCTGTCCGCGTACGCGGTCTCCGACATCCGCCCGAGCGCGTCGGAGACCTGAAGCGGTCGCGCCCGACCCTCCGACTCGCTCTCGTAGGTGACCGACTGCGCCGTCACCCACGCCGTCAGCGGCGTACCCGCGCCCACGGGGTCACCCGGCGGGTTCTCCGGGTCAGGCATCAGCGACTTGGTGGGCAGGCCCCGCGTCGGCGCGTCTCCCACCTGCCCGCCGTCGTACGCGAACTGCTGCGCAGAGACCAGACTGCCCGAACTCTCGCACGCCGCTGCGATCGTGCGCGTGTGCTGCACTGCCGCCAGGAGATGCTTGGCGCCGTTCTCCACGTACGACGTCGTCGTGCACAGCTCGTCGCCGGTCACGGACACACCACCGACGTCGCTTACCTGCGTGGTGCGCCCGTACTGGTCGAAACTCGATGTGGTCCTTGCGATCGACGACGTGGCACCGTCGGCACGGAACAGTTTCGTCCACGACGTCGAGGACGTGATCCGCCACGCGTAGGTGTCATCCGCATCATGACTATCCGTGTCGTTCCAGCCCTTGTTCGTCGCGGAGGGAACCGGAACCTGTTCTTCAGAACCGGCGACGTCAGCCATCGGCACGGTGTGCTCCGCGATCGTCTCGCTCACCGGAGTCGCACTCGCGGCGTTCTGGTAGACCGTGGTCCGGAAAGGCATGCCCGCGAACCGCTCATGGTCCAACGCCTTGACACCGCCGTCGATGTCGGATTCCAGGTTGCCACCCGTACCACGGAAGTACTCGGTCACCGACTTCCCGCGGGGGCTACGGTCGAGGTTCAAGCCCGCCTGTCCGGTATACGTCTTCACCGACTGGAAGCCGCGGAACTCCGCATAGTTGATGTCCTTCAGCGGGCTCAGCGCGCTCGGGGTTCGAGCCCAGTGGGCGCCGCCCAGGTACTCGTAACTGGTCTCCACGGCCGGCTGCGTCGAGGCGGCACCCGGGTTCTGCACGATCGACTCGACGAGGTGCTTGTGGAACCACTCGGTCACCTCGTCATCGTGCCCGGCGGGTGTCCACGTCACCGGCAGGCACGCCGCGTTGTTCGCCTTCTGCTCGGCGAGCGTCGGATCGGCCGGGAGAGCCGCGCACTCCGTACCCACGGGACGGTAGTTCACCGAGATCGTGGCACCCGCAGGGGTGTGCACCGCCTGCATCGCCAGCCTGTACATCCGCGGCCAGCCGTCGTGCACCGTATCCTCTGCGCGGCCGGGCAACTGCTCGGCGGTCGGCGTGAACCAGGTCTTCTGCCCGCCGAAGTTGTCCGTGTCGTCCGCAGGCGTGTTGTCGATCGCGTTGTGCGTGACCGACTGCAGCCACAGGACACGGTTCGTCCCGTCCCCCGGGTCCTTCCACCGATGAGTCAGGTTGTACTGGTCCACCGGCTGGTACGCCCCGGCATCACGAACCTTGGTGGTGACCTGGGTCAGACGCTTGCGCGTGAAGAACGCCGGCGACATGACCTGCTTGCACGACGTCGAGGACGTGCAGCTCAGATCGGTCGGGGTGTCGTGCCACCGCCATGCCGTGCCCTTGGCCAGGTCGCCGGACCCGCAGCCTGAAGTCAGCAGGCAGCGTTCCGCGTACGTGAACTCCACCCGGTACGGGGCGACGTCGTCGGCCTCCCTACCCGCGAGGGTGCCGTAGCTGATCTGTTCCAGATACCCACCGCGGTCGTACTCCTGCGCGCCGTCCCGATCCAGGTCCGCGCCGTAGCGGTTCTGCTCGCGCGTGTACAGGTACGTCATCGACCGGCCCGCCGGGTCCACCACGTAGTCCAGGTTCCATCGCCACGCCTGCCGCGTATCGGAGTTCTTGAACGCGGTGTCGTACCCCGGCTCGCCCGGGTGGTTGGCGTAGACCGGCACCGTCCAGGTGGAGTCCTGCACAAGCGTGTCGCCCTCGAACCGGCGGTCCCTGCCGAAGTAGTAGCGCACGCCGTCGGTCGTGGTGACCTCCCAGTACTCACCATCGGCAGCCTGCTCGCCGGCCGTTACGCCGACGACGCCCTTGTCCCGGTTGTCGCCGCCGGTCAGGAGGCGGACACGGGTTCCGTCGTCGTTCCTCGGGCGCCACACCGCGCCTTCACGGATCAGTTCCCCGCTGTGCCCGTTGAACACCAGCGAGACCGCGTCGGCCGGGCCCCAGCACAGGTCACCGGTCTTGCGGTCACTGTTGTTCGGCTCAGCGGTCCTACCCGGGTATGCCTCTCTGTCCTGCGAGCACGGCACGAACCTGCGCTCGATGAAGCCCGAGGTCATGTCCCAGCCCAGACCGACAGCGGAGGACTGCGTGTTCGAGTCAGTCACCATGCCGTCCAGCGACCCCGTGGAGTAGCCGAGAGAGAGGTCCGGCGACGGGCCTCCCATCGGCTTCGGCACACCGATCGGGTACGACCAGGAGAACGAGCCGGTGTTCCCGGACACACTCCACGAACTCGACGCGGACAGCGGGGTCGCGCCCCAGTTCCCGGTCTTGGACTGGGTCCCGGACACGATCGCGTACCGGTCCTGCGCGGTCGGCGGCGCGGGGGTGTCGGACGATGTCGCCAGGCTGGTGGCCGCGACCGACTCCGTGTTCCGGTAGGACGCAGGCTTGACGCCGGCGTTCGCGGTGCTGGTGCTCGTGCTCGCGGAACCCGAAGGTGAAGGGCTCGGTTCCGTCATGGACGCCACCTCAGGAGACGGTGAACCACCTCCGGACGACGACGCGTTGTCCGACGGCGAATCGGCGGGCTCAGCAACATCTGCGGACGTTTGCGGGCTCGGTACCGAAGACGCCGTGGGCGACACGCTCGGGCTGGGGACAGAGCTCGGTTCGTCGATGGCAGCCGCCTCCGACTCGGCCGCGGCGAGGGCCTGCACGCCGGCCTGGGTGGGCAGTTCGACGGTCGCGGTGACCGTGGAGGTCACCGGGTCGTTACTGGTGGGGATCTGTTCGGGCTGACACTCGGGCGCGTCGGGAGTGATCTCCGCGCAGGCAGGGATCCGCAGCAGGCCGAGACGGTCTGCCCAGCCGGCTCCGGCGACGTCGGCGAAGTCGGTGTAGTCGAACGCGACGTCGACCGCGTGGGCCGGTTCACCGGCGGCCGGGGTCGTGGCCGACGCGTCGTCGAGCGCGAGGACGACGCCCGTGACGCCTTCGGCATCGGCGACCGTCTGGTCGTGCACCGTCACCTCGACACTGCTCGGGGCAGCGGAGCCATCCGCGGGCGCCTGCACGGTGACGTTCATGCCGCCCACGTCCTGCGTGGTCGCGGTCGTGCCGACCGGGATCGTCGCTGAGGCCGCCACGGGCAGGTCGTCCGAGGGAACCAGATCCGGGTCCACGGAGGGCTCCGCAACCGGTGTCCCTGTAGCCTCTGCCGACGGCGCCGCGGACGGTGTGGGGAGGTCGCTGGTCGCCGTTTCCTCGTGGACCTTGCGCGCCTCGAGCGAGTCTGGATCTGTCGTCAACGACGCTTCCGACGCCGCCAGGGTCTCCGCCGACGGTGTGAACTCCACCGTCAGCGTGGCCTCATCCGCCGCGAAGGTGGTCATCGACGGATCGGCGACGACGGCCTCTTCCAGCGTCTTCGCACCGGAGCGCATCGCACCCTTGGCGAGTGCGCCGTCCTCAGGGGCGACGTCGGCTTCGACGACACCTACTGTCTCACCGGTTTCAGGGACGGCCAGCCCCAGCGTGGTGCTGGTGGTATCGGTCTCGGCGACCTCGACCAGCGCCTCCGTCACGTCGAAGCTGACGTGTCCGGACGTTCCCTCACCGTCATCGGAACAGGTACCGGTCACCGCGCCTGCGGCGACCTTCTTCCAGGCTCCGGCCTGCTCGACCAACGTCAGATCCGGATCGATGGCACCCGCCGACGAGATCTCCGCCGTGGCACCGCAACCGGCCGTCGCAGGGACAGTGAAACGCGCTCCCCGCACCTGGCCCGGGTCTGACAGGCCGATCTCGCCCAGCCCGGCGAGCGTCCACGCGATCCGCCGGTCCACGTCGGACCGTCCGCCCGCGGGCAATTCCGGCCCGGCCAGGAACCCGGCGCCCGGCGCGGCGTTGCGGTCATCGGACAGGCTGGACCAGCCCGCCTGCGTGCCCGCCACCGTGCCCAGGCCGAGCCGCATCGGCCATTCGGACGCGCCGTCAGCCGCACGCCGTACCGCCGCGAACCCGGCAGCGGCATCGACTCGCACGCCGACGGTCTGCGCCTTCGACAACGCGTCGGCCCGCACTGCCTCTGCGATCCGGTTGGCATTGGGGTCCGACCCCAGGCCGTTGGCACCATCGCCGGACGTGTCGACAGCTTCGCCCAGCAGACCCGACACCGAGCCGTTCGACCCCTCCACGCCTGTCCGGCCGGACTGAGCCGCGCTGATAGCACTGCCCATGGCCGCATCACTGACCGACCTGCCGGCAGCAAAGGCATCGACAGCGAGATCCGCCAGCGCGTCACGGCCGTTGGCCGCCGACCGGGCACCCGCCTCGACGAGATCCGTCTCCAGAGCCTGCGCCCCAGCTCCCGCGCCAGGATCGGACGCGACCGCGACCTGCCCTGTCCACGACAATGCCGCGACTCCGGCCAGGTCGGAGACGGACAGGCCGTCACCCGCCTGCGCCAGGCTCAGGCCCTCGGTCGTGGTGACCGCCAGCTCCAGTCCACCGATCTGGTCGCGTGCCTCGCGCCACGCATCGGGCGAGTCCACGCTCAGGGACGGGACCAGGCCCGTACCGTCGGGCGTGACGGTGACAACAAGGTTCACACCATCGGTGACGACATCGTCGTACGTCACGGTGTCCTCCGCGACCCGCGGGGCGGGAAGCCTGAACGGGACATCGACGACGACGACGCCCTGTTCCGTGGTGAAGATGGCCAGCGGCTGATCCTTGCCGCCGTCGGAGACGCTCATACCGAAGACCGGCGCAGTCACGTCGATGCGACCGTCGCCCGGGTCGAGGTCGGTGAACCGGGTGTCGATCCCCGCCCAATCGCCGGGCGCATGCGGGCTCAGGCGGGTGCGCTTCGCCGCGGGCGTGACCGTCAGGCGAACGGTGCCCTCAGGCGTCGCCACGGCGGTCGACCAGGGGGTCGACTCGCTCGTGATCGCAACCGGGGCGTCGCACGCGTCGGCCATCTCCAGCGCGGGCCCGCGGTCCGCCTGCTGCGCCAGGCACTCCTCGCCCATGGCGGGCGCGGCGGTCAACACCGGCGCGACGCCCACCGACACCACGGAGAGGACCGCGACGGCTCCCCGAACGAACCGGACCTTGCCCGTCATCGCTGCTGCTCCCCTACCTCGTCTGCGCGGCATCGCCGGCAGCCCGTTCGTGCCGGCCACTTCACTCACCACTGATTCCGGCGCGTCGCGCCCCGGCCCGCTCACTCGTCGATGTCGATCTGCTCGGTCGGGTCCAGACCGACGTCGCCGGCGAAGTCGTCGCCGCCCGCGCCCTGACACAGCCGCCGGATCTTCGACGACGCCACGACCGCACCATCCCAGACCCGGACGTTGTCGACGCGTCCGTGCCAGTGGCCCCACTTGTTGGCGGTGGTCCCGGCGCGCCCCACGGTGAAGCGGCCCAGGTACCCCCACGTGGACGTGAACGTCACCGGGCTCGTCGCGACCGGTTCACCGTCGAGCCGGTGCGACGGCGTGCCCACCGGGCACACCCAGAGCTGAAGGTGGTTCCTGGCGGCATCGTGCTCGGCAAGGACGTGAGTCCACTCGTTCGCGAGGACCTGCTTTTCCGACGTCACCCAGGTCGGGTCACCGCCGTCGGCGTCGTACATCCCGAAGGACCAGCAAGACTCCGTGGCCGAGTCGGAGTCCTGCTGACACTCGCGCGTGCCGACCACGAATCCCGAGCCCACCTCGCCCTCCTGCGCCAGCGCGGCCTCCGTACCCGTCATCTCCGCCGCCGACTCCGGCATCAGATGTGCGGACACCACGAACGAGTCCTTCAGCCGGACCACCGCCCCGTCCGTGACCGCCGCACCTGCGCCGTCGAACCGCAGGGCGTTGTCGCCGTCACCGGAGTCGAACAGTTCGTGCGGCCCGTCGGCCCAGAACGCCCCCGAGCCCGACAAGGTCAGCGGCTGTGGTGTCGTCGTGAGCGCCGAGTCGTATGCCGTCGTCCCCGAACCCTCGTCCAGCTTCCACAACCCGGTCGCCAGCGGATACGCAACGTCGATCTTGTACGTGGCCCGCTCCGAGACGTTCCCCGCGTGGTCCACCGAATGCGCGTACAACGTCATCGGGCCAGGAGCCTGCGGTGTCAGCCCGATGATGTGCGTCCCGGACGGCCACCACGGCGCCACATCCTGCCGATAGGACTCCGAGCCCCACGAGTACTCGAACCTGGCCACGTCCTGCGACCCGTTCACGCCCAGGCGCCACTTACCCGTCTTGCCTACACCACCTGTCTCCAGACAACCTGACACGCCAGGCGAGCAGTCCGGGTACACCGCCTCGTACCAGACGGAGCCGTC
The DNA here is from genome assembly GCF_039529775.1 of Myceligenerans crystallogenes. Lineage (NCBI taxonomy): Bacteria > Bacillati > Actinomycetota > Actinomycetes > Micrococcales > Promicromonosporaceae > Myceligenerans > Myceligenerans crystallogenes. The sequence continues at coordinate 1,070,202 of NZ_BAAANL010000001.1, read as the reverse complement.
GTCGACCGGCGTGATCGTCGGAGAGTTCGGCCGCGACACGTCCGGCGTGAAGTAGCACCAGCCGGAGAACGGACTCGTGTTACCCGTGGAGTCCTGCGTCCTGGCATGCCACCTGTACTTGACGCCGCTCAGCAGTGCATCCTCGTCCCCGGGGCGCACCGAGTGCACCTGGCCGGTGGTCTGCATCGACGACCACGCCGACCACACCGTCGACCCGGTGGATACACGCTGCACCTGGAAGTGCACCTTCACCGACTGACCGTCCGGATCCGACGCCTTGGCCTTGAACCGCGGCTTGTTCGCCGGCACCCACGGCGCGAACGACTCCGTCTCGCAGCCCCAGTTCTTGGCCGGATCGATCGACCACGTCTCACGCCCCACCGGAGGTTTCGGCGTGCGGTTGTACCAGACGGACAGCTTCGGCGCGTACTCCGTCCAGGTGTCCCCGTACCCCACCTGACGGCCGGCATACCGCTTCCAGTACGCCATCGAGGTCTCGTCGACCTTCAGACCGAACGTCATCGTCGACCAGTTGTTCGCCGCGAGATCCTTCATCGCCTGCGTCACGTCGAACTCGACCCACTTACGGCCACCGCACTCGTCGAACTTGTGCGCGATATCGACGCCGTCAAGCCGGTTCTCCGACAGCCAAGACGGCATGTTGTCCCAGTTGGTGGCCGAACTGATCGCACCCAGCCGATAGGCGGCCACCGTATGCGCCGTGCAGTTGTACGAGTGCGTTCCGTACACCTGGAGGGTCGCGGAATTCACCTCCATCGCGTCCACGTCACGGATCTGCGACAGGCCGTCGAACTCGTACATCACCCGGTGCTTCGACGTCGCACCCGCGCACTCCCAGCCGTACGGGTCCGACGCGTCGCACAGGCCGGTGCCGTGCGTGCCGTCCACGGTGTCGTTGAACCCGTAGCCCGAGGTCGAGGTCGGCCAGAACGACTTGACGGCCGTGAACTCGTTCAGCGTGCCCGAGACGCTCGGGTCCAGCGCGACGGGGAATTCCGTGTCAGGGTCCGTCAGGATCTCCTGGTCCGGGCGCACCCGCACCGTCGCCGAACGGCCGGCGTCGTTCTCGTCGAGCTGGACGCGGGTGTCCATCTCGAAGATCGCGTCGTAGCGACCCGGACCGTCCACGACGTCCGGCGTCCGCGGTTCCGGCTCCCGCGGCGCCGTCGTCGCCTCCGCTGCCCGGGCGCCCGTGGCGTCCTCCTCCGCCGCGGTCAGCGACGACGACGTCGGCTCCATCGCCTCGCCGCCGGAAACCTGCGCCCCCTGGGCCGGCTCGTGCCCCTCGGCCGTCCAGCCCGTGGGCTGCGGGGCGCGGAACACCTCCGTGCCCGCCTCGTCCTCGGCGACGAACCCGCCGGCCTCGGCCTCCAGGCGCAGGCCACCCGAGACCTCGACCCGGAAGTCCAGTTCCGCCAGGCCCGGGTTCGACGCGGACTCGGCGTCGTCGACCGTGATCACCTCGCGGATGCCGGTGCCGTCCCCGTCCGGCGTCACCGTCAAGGAGATGCCCTCGTCGCCCAGGATTCCCGGGTACGTCACCCGGTCCGCCTCGACCACCGGGTCCGTCAGTTCGAAGGGGACGTCGAACACCAGCTCGTGCCCGTCGCGGCGCAGGATCGCCAGCGGGGCGTCCGGATCCGCGCCGGCCGCCGACGGGTCGGCGAACGAGATCGCCTGCAGACCCGGCGCCGCGACCTCAAGGCGGCCGTCGTCGCCCGGGACGATCGACGTGTCGATGTCCGTCCAGGTGCCGTCAAGGGTCCGGGAGCGCACCGCCGCCGTCGACGTCTCCTGACGCACCATTCCCTCGGGGGTCCCGAAGTACGTGCGGTACTCGGTGCGGTCCGCCAGCGACTCGACCTCGTGACCGCAGGCCTTCGCACGTACCCAGGCCTCAGGCAGGTCCGCTGCGGGTTCGTCGCAGTCCGCAGGGGCCGCGGTGGGGTCGGTGGCGGGATCCGTCTCGGCGTCGGCGGCCAGCACCTCGCCCAGGGACCGGCCCGTGACCGGCTCCACCGCGGCGGCGGCGCCGGCACCGAGCACCAGGACCAGCAGCCCGGCGATCATCGCACCGGACCGCGAACGCAGCGCGGTCCTCACGCGGGCACCGGCGGCACGCACGCGCCCGACGACGCCGTCCGACGACGAACCAGCGTTTCCTGGCGCAACGGGACCCACTTGCATGACACGGCCTCCGGACCGAGAGCGACAACGATGCACCGACCTGCGGGCAGCACTCGATCAAGGCAGCGCCGCGCATCAGCGGACCGGATCCTGCCATGCGCAGAAATACCTCAGGTGTCCGGCAAAGACGCCACAGCCACCAAATGCCTCTATGAGAGGATGAATATTTTCAATCGCCCTGTGCCGCAAAAAGGCGTGGTGGCGCGAAATCGCTCTCACGCCGCCACGCCGGGGCACGGTGACCCAGTTCACAAAAATTGCTCTCGGCTACCGGTCCGGAACCTGAGAAGCCCTCGGGCCGCTGCGCTCTCGGGTCCCTCAGCGCCTGCGGAACTTCGGGGGTTCCTCCACGTACGGTTCCCACGCCGCGCGCTCGTCCTCGGTCAGCCGGCGCGGAGCGCCCGTCGCGGCGTCGACGAGCACGAGCGTCGTCGTCGCGCGGGCGTACGGGGCGCCGCCCAGCGCGGTGCCCGCCGCGACCGGCACGCCCGGGGCGCCGTCGTGCACCTCGTAGCAGACCTGGATGGCGGCGCCGCCCACCCTGCCGAGCCACATCTCGACCAGCACCGGCCGCCGCGTGTACGGCAGCGGGCGCAGGTACTCGATCTCCTGGTGCGCGACGAACGTGTGCGTCTTCGCCGACGGCCCGGAGTCGACCACGGCCGTCGGCAGCGGGTCGACGACGTCGTCGCGCCGCCAGAACGCCTCGATGCGGGCCTCCTGGAGCAGGTCGAGCATCTCGACGTTGTTGACGTGCTGGTACGCGTCGAGGTCGGACCAGCGCAGGGAGATCGGGATGTGCAGGCGCATGGGTCCATCTTGGCCCATCGTCTGGATTAATCGTTTCGTGAGCCCTCGCCCGCTCCCCTGGGCAACAGTGCGCCGCTACAGTGCGTTTCCGCTTGCACGACCACATTCCTGGAGGAAGCATGCGCCGCACCGTCGCGGTATTCGCCCTGGTCACCACCCTTGCGCTGACCGGCTGTTCCATGACGTCGGCCGGCCCCGGCGGGGCCGGCGACGGGAGCGACGCCGCCAGCAGTGCGCCCGCCGGGCCGCTGAGCAAGGAGGAGGCCGCTGCGCAGTTCTCGCAGATCGTCGCCCCCTACAACGGCGTCCTGGAACAGTTCGAGGAGGCGGTGAACTCCGACGCCCCGGTTGAGGAGCAGGCCGGGCTCGCGGCCGCGACCGGCGCCGCGTTGCGCGCCGAGGCGGAGGGCCTGCGCAACATCGCCTGGCCCGAGGACGTCGCCGAGGACGCCCAGGCCCTGGCCGCCGCCAACGACGAGGCCGCCGCGCACTGGGAGCACGCCGCCGGCGAGACCAAGACGAAGGACATCCTGAAGGCCGTCGACCTGGCGATGGAGGTCGACGCCGGCGACGCCGCGGCGAACATCCGCAAGGCCCTCGACCTCCCGGAGTACAAGGAGAAGTAGGCCGCCCGGGCGGCTCAGCTCGCCGCGATCGTCGCCGCCGTCCGGCAGCGGCCGAGCGCGGCGAGCTCCTCCCCCACCGGATTCCGCACCAGGCGGTCGCCCACCTCCGCCACGGACGCCCGCAGGCGCCGCCGGGCGACCGCGGCGCGGCGGCGCGCGCCGATCCCGGCCAGGATCCGCGAGACGAGCGCCACCAGCAGGCCGAGCAGCAGCCCGCCCAGCACCATCAGCGTCGGCCAGGGGATCTGGAACGGATCGACGCCGAGCCCGTCCGCCGGCCCGTCGGGCGCGCCGGGGAACACCACGTCGCCGTTCCCGGCACCGGACGGCAGCGGCACCGTCCACACCGGGGTGGGCGGCGCGGGCAGCCGCAGGTAGCTGAACAGGAACAGCACGGCCAGCCACAGCAGCCCGGCCCCCACCGCCACGATCAGCGCCCACTGCACCGCGTTCACCACGCGCCACCACAGCGGCCGCTTCCCGGCCTCCAGCCGGGTGCTCGCCACGGCCTGGTCCAGCGCGTCCGGCAGCTCCTCGATCCCCCGCTGCGCCCGTCCGCGCGCGGCCAGCACCCAGGAGTCCGCGACGCCGTCGGTCACGGCCTCGACGTACTGCCGCACGCCCGACGCCGCGGCGGAGCGCACCGCGGGCTTCGCCGTCGGCATCGAGGTGCGCATCAGGTCCTCGCGGCCCTCGGGGACGCGCCGGCCCGCGTCCCGCCGGCCGGAGTCGCGCAGGCCGAGCCGCCGCAGCGGGTCGCGCCGCAGCCGCCCGATCCACCGGGTCAGCGGCCAGCCCGTGGCCGCCGCCGCGTCCTGGCGCGCAGAGGCCCGCACGGCGTCGACGACGGTCGGCACGCCCGCGGCGTCCTCCAGGGCGGCGAGCAGGGCCCCCTTCGCCTTCTCCCCGGCCCGCACGGGCGGCTGCGCCCCGCAGGCGTCCACGATGCGCGTGGCCGCCGCGCGCTCGTCGGCGACCAGGCGCGCCGTGGCCGCCTCGCGCCTGCGCGCAGCCTTGGCGAGCAGCGCGCGCAGTTCGTCCATCCCCTGGCCGGTCTTCGCGGACAGGCCGAGCACCTTCGCCCCGTCCAGCCCGTCCTGCGCGACCAGCCGCCTCAGGTCCGCGAGCATCGCCTTCGTCGAGGCGGCGTCCAGCCGGTCGATCTGGTTCAGCACCACGACCACGATGTCCGCCCGCCCGGCCAGCGGCCGCAGGAATCCCTCGTGCAGGGCGGCGTCGGCGTACTTCTGCGGGTCCACGACCCAGACGAGCAGGTCCGCCCGCTCGACGAGCGCCTCGGCCCGCAGCCGGTGGTCCACCACCACCGAGTCGTGGTCGGGCAGGTCGAGCAGCACCAGCCCGTCGCCGTCGCCGGACGGCAGCGGCCCGGACATGTCGTGGCGGCGGGACACGTCCAGCCAGTCCAGCAGCGCCCCGGCGCCGTCGCCCCACACGGCCGCGAGCGCGTGCGACGTCGTCGGGCGGCGGACGCCCGGCACCGCGACGTCCTGCCCCGCGACGGCGTTGAACACCGACGACTTGCCCGACCCCGTCGCGCCCGCGAGCGCCACCACCGTGTGCTCGGCGGACAGGCCCCCGCGTTCGCGGGCGCGTTCGGCGACGGCGCGGGCCGCGTCGAGGGTGTCCTGGGCGATCCGCCCGGAGCCCTCCTGGGCCGCGTGCTCCAGCGCCGCGGTGCGGGCGGCCAGGTCGAGCCTGCTCATCGGTCCCCCTCCTGGAGCCCGAACAGCCGGTGCCAGAAGCCGCGGCGGCGGCCGGGGGCGTTCTCGTCGTCGGAGGTCGCGGCGCCGTTCGCGGCGTCGCCGTTGCCGGGGACGACGGCGGTCGCGGTGTCGTCGGGATGTCGTCCGGCGACGCCGCCTTGCCCGGCTCCGCGCAGGCGCTGGGCGGGTGTGCCGGCCGCGGCGTCGTCGGCTCCTGGGGCGGAGGCGGATCCGCGGGCGCCGCGCTCGGCAGATGCGGCGTCGGCGACCCGGCGGGCGGCGGCGCGCAGCGGCGCGCCCCCGGCGTCGGCCGAGCCGAGCGCGTCGAGCTGGGCGGTGTACCGGGCCGCCTGGCCGTCCATGAGTGCGCGCGTGCGGATGGTGAGGCGTTCCTTGGCCTCCACGGCGAGGCGGCGCACGGCGTCCTCCCCGAAGACGGCCTCCAGGAGGCGCTGCGCGAGGATGGCGCTGCCGCCCGCGATCCCGACCTCCACGCCCGTGAGGCCGCCGGTCGAGGCGAACACGACGACCATCAGCGCCACGCCCAGCGCGTTGACGCCGAGGGACAGCGCCCGGGCCGTGCCACGCTTGGCCTCGCCCTGCTCGCGCACCAGGCCGAGCACGTCGGACTGCCAGCCGCGGATCTGCTCGCTCACCTGCCCGCGCAGGGCCCCCGACGCGCGGGACAGCTCGAGCCCCTCCAGCAGCGCGCGGCCCGCGGCGTCGCCGTGCCAGCCCGCGTAGGCGCGTTCGGCGGCGTCCTCGGCGGCGTCCAGCACCACGGACTCCAGGCCGTGCGCGATGGCCTGCTCCACCTGGGGTGCCTGTTTCGGTTTGCCCTTGAAGAACGCGCCGATCGCGTCCCGGACGCGGCCGATCCCGTGCTCGACCGCCCGGAAGAACTCGCCGGTGCCCACGAAGTCCTGCCAGCGGGCGAGCACCTCGCCGCGCAGCAGCGCGCCGTCGGAGGTGGCGGCCCGGACGTGCGCGACGGCGTCGGCGTAGGCGGACGCGACCATCGCGCGCAGGCGCGCGTCGGCCTCCTGCTGCAGGTCGGCGGCGTCGGCGAGGTCTCCGGCGCGCCGGATCAGGTCGTCGACGACGCCGTCGCGGGTGGCCGCGATGACGTGCGCGCGGGCGCCCGCGTCGCCGCCGAGGTCGGTGAGCCAGTCGGAGACCGGGGCCACGGCCTCCTCGGGGAGGTAGCCCTCCGCCGTGAGCGGGGCCTCCGGCAGGACGAACAGCGGCGCGTCGGCGAGGCCCTGCTCGGCCATGAGGTCGCGCAGGTCGTCGGCGGTGGCCTCGGCGCCGGGGTCGACGCGGTCGAGCACCATGGCGACCTGCGCGCGGCGTTCCGCGGCGGTCTTGAGCAGGTCCCAGGGGACGGCGTCGGCGTAGCGGGCGGCGGTGGTGACGAACAGCCAGAGGTCCGCAGCGCCCAGGAGCTGGGCCGCGAGGTCGCGGTTGGCCTGCTCGACGGAGTCGATGTCGGGGGCGTCGAGCAGCGCGAGGCCGCGCGGGAGGGTCTCGCTGGAGACCATGCGCAGCGTGCGGGGTTCGGCGGTGCCCGACGACGTCCGGTTCGCCGGCCCGTTGCCCGACGACGACGCGCCGCTGGTCACGCGCGCGAGGCCGGGCAGGACGCGGTCGCCGGTGAACCAGCGTGCGTCGAGCGGGTGGTGCACGAGCACCGGGGCGCGCGTGGTGGGGCGCAGGACGCCGGGCTGCGTGACGTCCTCGCCCAGCACGGAGTTCACGAGGGTGGACTTGCCCGCTCCCGTCGAACCGCCGACCACGACCAGGAGCGGCGCCTGCTGCGACCGCAGGCGCGGGAGCAGGTAGTCGTCCAGCTGGTCGACCGAGCGCCGCTGCGCGTCGCGGGTGGCGGCCGCGTCCGGGGTCTCGAGGGGCAGGCGCAGGGCACCGAGGCGCGTCCGCAGCCCTTCGAGCGAGGTGGTCAGCTCGCCGACAGGGTCGGGCAGATCACCGGCGTCCGGCTCGGTGCGCGCGTCCTCGGGCTGCTGGGTCATGGCGCACAGTCTGCCGCAAGCACGCAGGCCAGGCTCGCGCGGGCCGTCAGAAGCCGAGCCGCCGCCGGAGCCATTCCACGCAGACTCTCGCCAGCGCGTGCTGCGCCGGCGCGCGCTGCGTGGTCCCGGCCGCGGGGACCGGGCCGAGGGCCTGCTCGATGTACTGGCCGGTGAGCGCGGTCACCAGGCAGGTCACGGCGTCCGGATCGACCGTGGGCGGCAGCGGGTGCTGGGCCAGGACGACCTCGGGCGCGGGGCCGCCGTCGGTGCGGATCTGGGCGAGGAGCTGGATCACGTCCACGAACGGGGCCCCGCGGGCGGCGCGGAACCAGCCGACCGCGATGCCCTGCTCCTGCGGGGACAGCGGGATCATCAGGGTGCGGCGGTCCGGGGCGCCGTGCAGGAGGTGCGAGCCGGAGACCGCCTCCGCGGTGTGCGCCGCGATCTGGGCCAGGGCGTCCAGGCGCGGTTCCAGCCAGGGCGAGAAGCCCCGCAGCCCGTCGGGCCGCTCGTTCGCGAGCCGGATCCACGACCCCGCGGCGAACAGCTCGCGCGCCTCGAGATAGGGCGCGCCCGGGGGCGCCTCGATCTCGTTGACCTGCCGCAGCACGCCCAGGGTGGCGGCCACCTCCTCCTGGGTCCACTCCGGGCCGACGGGGCGGACCACGCGCATGCCCCAGCCCGCCACGATCCAGTGCCCGAAGTCCCCGAAGTCCTCGTCGAAGGACCACAACAGCTCGGGCGCGGGCGCGCCCTTCGGAAGCGCGCGGACGACGGCGATCTCCCGCCGTGCCACCTCGAGACCGTCCGCGTCCGAGATGCTCACGACCGTCAGGACCACGCTGCCCAGGCTGGTCTGCACCTGCAGCTTGGCGCCCGGTACGACGTCGGCGGGAAGGTTCTTCCAGCCCAGCACCCGTGCGCCGAGTTCCTTCGAGATCCGCGCGCGGACCGGGGGCGGCAGGTCGGGCCAGCTGGGGAGCGGAAGAGAATTCGCCATGCCGTGATCTTCGCTGATTCACCCCATTCCCGGCAATGGGGTCGCGGGAACGGAGTGAATCAGGAAGTGGTCACGACCGGCCGGGCCTCGGTCGCGGTGTCAGTCGCGGGTGAGGCGCCGGTAGGTGACGCGGTGCGGGCGGGCCGCGTCCGCGCCGAGCCGCTCGACCTTGTTCTGCTCGTACGACTCGAAGTTGCCCTCGAACCAGTACCAGTTCGCCGGGTTCTCCTCCGTGCCCTCGTACGCCAGGATGTGCGTGGCGACCCGGTCCAGGAACCAACGGTCGTGGGAGACCACGACGGCGCAGCCCGGGAAGTCGAGCAGGGCGTTCTCCAGCGAGCCGAGGGTCTCGACGTCGAGGTCGTTGGTGGGCTCGTCCAGCAGGAGCAGGTTGCCGCCCTGCTTGAGGGTGAGCGCCAGGTTCAGGCGGTTGCGCTCGCCACCGGAGAGCACGCCCGCCGGCTTCTGCTGGTCCGGGCCCTTGAACCCGAACGAGGCGACGTACGCCCGGGACGGGATCTCCACGTTGCCGACCTTGATGAAGTCGAGCCCGTCGGAGACCACCTCGAAGAGCGTCTTGTCCGGGTCGATGCCGCCGCGCGACTGGTCGACGTAGGACACCGACACGGTGTCGCCGACCTTGAGCGACCCGCCGTCCAGCGGCTCCATCCCGACGATCGTCTTGAACAGCGTCGTCTTGCCCACGCCGTTCGGGCCGATGACGCCGACGATGCCGTTGCGCGGCAGCGTGAAGCTCAGCCCGTCGATCAGGACGCGGTCGCCGAAGCCCTTCTTCAGGCCCTCGGCCTCCAGCACCAGGCTGCCCAGGCGCGGGCCCGCGGGGATCTGGATCTCCTCGAAGTCGAGCTTCCTGGTGCGCTCCGCCTCGGCGGCCATCTCCTCGTAGCGGGCCAGGCGCGCCTTGGACTTGGTCTGGCGGCCCTTGGCGTTGGACCGCACCCACTCCAGCTCCTCCTTGAGGCGCTTGGCGAGCTTGGCGTCCTTCTTGCCCTGGACCTCCAGGCGCTCGCCCTTCTTCTCGAGGTAGGTCGAGTAGTTGCCCTCGTACGGGTACAGGCGGCCGCGGTCGACCTCGCAGATCCACTGGGCGACGTGGTCCAGGAAGTAGCGGTCGTGCGTCACGGCCAGGACGGCGCCGGGGTAGTTCGCCAGGTGCTGCTCCAGCCAGAGCACCGACTCCGCGTCCAGGTGGTTGGTGGGCTCGTCGAGCAGCAGCAGGTCCGGCTTCTCCAGCAGCAGCTTGCACAGCGCCACGCGACGCCGCTCACCACCCGAGAGCACCTTGACGTCGGCGTCCGGCGGCGGGCAGCGCAGCGCGTCCATCGCCTGCTCGAGCTGGTTGTCGAGGTCCCACGCGTCGGCGTTGTCGATCTCCTCCTGGAGCTCGCCCATCTCCGCCATGAGGGCGTCGAAGTCGGCGTCCGGCTCGGCCATGAGCGCGGAGATCTCGTCGAAGCGCGCCTTCTTGGCGAGGATGTCGCCGACCGCCTCCTGGACGTTGCCCAGCACCGTCTTGTCGTCGTTGAGCGGCGGCTCCTGCTGCAGGATCCCCACCGTGTAGCCGGGCGAGAGCCGCGCCTCGCCGTTGGACGGGGTGTCGAGGCCCGCCATGATCTTCAGGATCGTCGACTTCCCGGCCCCGTTCGGGCCCACGACGCCGATCTTCGCGCCGGGCAGGAAGTTCAGCGACACGTCGTCGAGAATGACCTTGTCGCCGTGCGCCTTGCGCGCCTTGTACATGGAGTAGATGAACTCAGCCACTGCCTTCGTTCCACCGTTTCAACAGGTAGGGAGAGAGGGTTGCGCCCGCCGCGCCGCGACGTGCTCGCGCACGACGTGCTCCTGAGATGGTCGCGCGCGGCGGGCGTCGTCGGCCCCCAGCCTACGCGGTCAGGTCCCTGTCGCGCCCGGCGCCCGCGCCGACGGGCTCCAGGACGCCGTCCGGCTCGCCACCGGCCAGGTCACCGCCGCTGTCGCCGGCGTCGTGATCCTCGGCGTCGTGATCCTCGGCGTCAGGGCCCCCGGCATCGTCGTCCCCGTCGAGGCCGTGCGGCCCGGACCGCGGCACCGACGTCGCGTACGGGTCCGGCGGCTGCCCGTGCGCACCGCTGCGGGCCATGCCCCCGCCGTGCTCCACCGGCGCGCCGGGCGGCTCCGCGGCCTGCACCACCCGGGTGAACGCGGTCCGGCCGCGCGCCAGGTTGTGTCCCACCGTCTCCGCGTTGATGACCAGCCCCATCCGCGGGCCCAGCTCCGACTGCCACTCGTCGACCTCGAGCCGGCCCGTCACCACCAGCGGCTGCCCCTTCTCGACGCTCGCGGCGATGTTCGACGCCGCCAGCCCCCACGCCTTGACCTTGAACCACAGCGTCTGCCCGTCGTGGAACCCGCCGTCGGCGCCCCGGATCCGCCGGGTACTCGCCACCGAGAACTGCGTCCACTCGGTGCCCCGCGCGGACCGGTTGATCACCGGCGTGCTCCCGGCGTTCCCGGTCACCGTCACCATCACCTCGTTGCTCACCACGTGCTCCTCCCGGATCCGTCGCGCGGCCCCGTGCCGCCCGACGGATCCAGCATCACGCGCGGGCCGCCGCCACGGACCGTCCCGGAACCGGGGCTGTGTACGCAGAGCCGGATCCGGGCCCTGTGGTCGGCGTCGGATCGGCCTGATCGCTCACTGAGGGTCCCTCGTCACGCGCGGACTGCGCGAGCTCCCGGACCTTGCGGTGATCGTCGAGCAGCGCCTGCGTCGGCACGCCGAGCGTCTGCTCCAGCACCCGCTCGACCGCCGCCCGGCCCGCCGCGAGCACCGCCTGCTCCCGCCGCCGGGCCAGCGTCCGGCGGATCCGCGTCGAGGCGAAGAACACCCCGAGCGCCGCCAGCGCCGCGACCACCCCCGCCACGCCCAGCACGGTCGTACCCGGGTCACCCAGCCGCAGCACGCGCATCGAGGCCAGGACGGTCGCGAGACCGAGGACCACGGCCAGCACCACGAACGCCAGCGCCACCCGACGCAGCGGTTTCGCCGACGCGGGGCCGCGCACGTCCAGCGTCACGCCCTGCAGCGCCGCCCCAAGCGCGGACGCGACCTGATCGGCGGACGCGACCGTCTCCGCCAGGGACCGCTGCCAGCCCGGCCGCAGCGCTTCCCCTGCCGTCGTCAGCCAGCGCGCCCGGGACAGCGACACCGCGTCCGGGTCCGGCGCCGGGAACTCGGGCCGCCCGTACCCGTTCTGCACCGAGGCCGCCACCTGCGCCGCGACCGGCCCGAGCCCGGCCGCCTCCGCCAGCGCCTCCGTCTCCGCGGCCAGCACCGCGGTCGTGTGCCAGGGCACCTCCGCCGGGGTCTCCTCGAGCAACGCGGCCGCGGCACCGTCCAGCTCCGCCGCCGCCCGCCCGGCCGCCACCGACCGCCGTGCCACCGCCTCCTCGAGCAGGTCCCGCAGCTCCGGGACGCCGTAGCCGGTCTTCGCCGACACCGGCACCACCGGCACGTCACCCAGCCCGTCGTCCCGCATCAGCCGCGCCACGTCGCGGATCAGCGTGTCCTGCTGCCCCGGCGGGACCGTGTCCATCTGGTTCAGCACCACGACGATCGAGCCGGGACGCGCGCCACCGCCGCGCAGGTATCCCGAGTGCAGCGCGTCGTCCGCGTACTTCTGCGGGTCGACCACCCACACGAGCAGGTCGACCAGCGGCAGCACGCGGTCCACGATGTCGCGGTGCCCGGGCGCGACCGAGTCGTGGTCCGGCAGGTCGAGCAGCACCAGCCCGCCCAGGCCCTCCTCGTCCGCGCCGTCCAGCTCGCCCGCGCGCATGATGCGGCGCTCGCGCTCGACCCCCAGCCAGTCCAGCAGCGCGGCGGCGTCGTCGGACCACGAGCAGGCCGACACCTTCGCGGTGGTGGGCCGCCGCACGCCGACGTCGGCGAACGACAGCCGCGAGACGCGGTTGAACAGGCTCGACTTGCCCGAGCCGGTGCCGCCCGCGAGCGCCACGACCGTGTGGCCGACGCCGAGCGCGATGCGCTCGCGCACCCCGGCCACGGCGCCGGCCACCCGCCCGAACACGGCGTCGTCGAGGCGGGACCCGGCCACCTGCAGGGCGCGCCCGAGGTCCTCGGTGCGGGCCCGCAGGGCGGCGTCGTGGTCGGCACGGCCCGTGGCCCGCACCGTGTTGCCCGTCACGCTCGTCATGTCAGCCTCCTGAGCTCGGCGAGCCGAACGCGCAGCGGGGCGGCCGCGTCGTCGGCGAGTGCGGGGATCTCAAGCGCACTCTGGACAGATCGGGCCTCATCCGCAACTGCTAGCGCGGTACGGTCCGCGAGCCCGGCCCGCAGGCGCGCGGCGAGCTCGCCGGCCGGCTCCCCGAGCACGCGGCCCGCGAGCCGCGCGGCGTCCTCGTTCCCGAGGGCCGCGGCGAGCAGCAGGGCCGAGAGCCCGGCGGGGCCGAACGCCTTGCGCGCGGCGTCCACGACGGCGGCGTCGATCGCGGGCAGGGCGTCCGCATCGTGGACGCCCTGCCCGCCGGCGTCGCCCGCACCGGCGGAACCGTTCGCACGGGCCGGAGCGGCGTCCGCGCCCCCGGCGCCGCCGCCGGTACCCGCCGGATCGCTGTTCGCGTCCGCCGGATCGCCGTTCGCGCCCGCAGGGGCGTCGCCCGCACCGGCGGAACCGTTCGCACCCGCGGAGGCGGCGCTCGCCTCCGCCGAGGCGCCGTCGGCGCCCCCGGTCACCCGAGCCCCGAGCGCCGCGACCAGCCGGTCGCCGTCGGCGACCCACTCCGCCGCCCCGGCGGCGGCCCGCCCGGCGCGCGCGGACTCGCGTTCCCCGCCCTGCGGGGCCGCCTGCGCGCCGCCGGGCGGCGCCCCCGGCCCGGACAGCGCGGCCCGCAGCTTCTCCTCGGTCCGCGCACCCGCCGCGGCGAGCGCACGCTCCGCGGCCTGGACGACGACGTCGCGCAGCCCGCCCAGCGCCTCCTCGCGGGCGCGCCCGCCCCGCTTGGTGGAGCGCACGACGCCGTCCTTGACCGTCACCCTGTCGATCCGCTGCCTCGCGACCAGCTCGCCGAACCTGGCGGCGACCTGCGCCCCGCCGCTCGTGGCCGCCAGCACGGCGGAGCGCGCCTCGTCCTGGGCGCCGGGGAGGACGGCGTCGACCACGCGCCGCAGTTCCCGGGCCGCCGCGCCCTGGGCGTCGACGGCCTCCACGAGGCTGTCCACCCAGCCCGGCAGCGCCTTGATCGCGCCCCGGAGGGTGCGCAGCACCACGGTCCGGGACCGCTCGGGCCCGGCCATCATCGCCAGCCAGCGCCCGATCCCGGCGACCAGCCGCGTGTCGAGCAGCCCTTCGTGCGGGCCGACGTCCGGGATGACGAACAGCGGCGCGTCCGTCATGCCGCGCTCCCGCATCCGCGCGTTGAGGTCGGCCCGGATCTCCGCCAGGTCCTCCGGGCTGACCCGGTTGAGCACCATGGCCACGCTCGCGCCCCGCTCGCGCGCCCGGTCCAGGGCCTCCCACGGCAGGGCGTCGCCGTACCGGGCTGCGGTCGTGACGAACAGCCACAGGTCCGCGCCCTCGAGCAGCTTGGCGGCCGTCGAGCGGTTCTGCGAGACGAACGAGTCGAGGTCGGGCGCGTCGAGCAGGGCCGTGCCGCGCGGCACGCCCTGATGCTCGACGACGCGCGCGAGCTCGGTGACCGGGCCGGCCTTGAGCGTGGGGCGGTCCCGCGGGTGGATGCCGACCACCGGCTCGCGGGTGGTGGGGCGCAGCACGCCGGCGTCGGAGATGTCGCCGCGCAGCAGGCTGTTGAAGATGGTCGACTTGCCCGCGCCGGTCGAGCCCGCGAGCACCACGAGCGCAGGGCTGGACAGTTCGGCGAGCCGTGGCAGCAGATGCTCGTCGAGCTGCGCGAGCAGGCGCACCCGGGAGGCTTCGGCGTCGCCGGCCCCCTCGATCGGGAGCGGGAGCCTCACGGCCTCGATGTCGCGACGAAGGTCCGTCACGACATCGTGCACCGTGAAGCCGAGTTGCTCGGCCACGTCGGGGTCGACTCCACCCCGGCGGCTGAGCGCGGCAGAGCGCGTTCCGAGAGTCACGGGTTCATCCTGATAGGTCCGGCTGAAGGTTGCCAACCGGGAAACACCACCGATCTGCGGCCGGTTCGAGGACGAGCCGCAGATCCGAGCCGTGCGTACCGCCATGATCCTCACATCTAGTTCATCACTCAGGCCACAGGGCACCGGGCGGAGGAACCAGGTTCACGACACACATTCCACAACCGCGGCCAGGATCGATACGATAGGCGCGCGCCTTCGCGGCGCATGCCTCCGTAGCTCAGTTGGATAGAGCACCGGCTTTCTACTCCGGGTGGCGCGGGTTCGAATCCTGCCGGGGGCGCCCGTCCACTGAAGCGACCGCCCCTGTGTTTTTCACCCGGGCAGCGGTAGCAGGATCACCCGCCTGGATCTACCGTGTCCTGAGCAACTATGTTCCGGCGCCCCCGGTGGCGCGGAAAGCACTGCCCCAGCACCGGAGGTATCGCCGATGACCGTGGCCGCCCCGACCCGGCCCGGTTCACCCACCCCTTCTGACGGGCTCGCGCAGCGTGCGGCCAACGCCATGGCCGGGACGCCCGGGCGCCTCGGGCTCGCGCAGATCGCCTCCGTGCTGGCCTGCCTGGCGATCGGCATCGCGGGATACCTCGCGGGCAGCGGGCAGTCGAAGGATCTCGACACCGCCCACGCCGACGCCGTCGACCTCGTCGCGACCCAGGAGCTGCGCAACCACGTCGTCTCCGCCGACGCCGCCGCGACCAGCGCGTTCCTGGTCGGCGGCCTCGAACCCACGGCCACCCGCGAGAGCTACTCCCGCCACCTCACCGCGGGCGCCCGCTCGATCCCGCCGCTGGCCGCCCGCGCCCCGGAGCGCTCGGACGACCTCGCGGCGATCTCCGACGCCGTCCAGCGCTACTCCGGCCTCATCGAGTCCGCCCGCGCCAACAACCGCCAGGGCTTCCCCGTCGGCACCGGTTACCTGGACCTCGCCTCGGCCACGCTGCACGAGGAGGTCCTCCCGGTCCTGGACGACGTCGCCACCCGCCTCACCACCCGCATGGGCTCCCACCTCGACCACGTCGCGGCCCGGCAGTCCGCGCTGATCGTCGTGGTCGCGGGACTCGTCGTGCTCCTGCTGGTCCAGTGGTGGCTCGCCCGCCGCACGCACCGCATGATCAGCCCGTGGCTCGTGGTCGCCACCGTGCTCGCCCTGATCGGCTGCGTCTCGGTCAGTGCCGGGGTGATCGGCGGCAACACGGTCGCGCGCGAGGTCGCGGCGGGCCCCTACGCGGCGACGGTCGCGACGTCGGCCGCGCTCGCCGAGGCCACGGACGCGAAGTCGCAGGAGTCGCTCACGCTCATCAAGCGCGGCTCCGGCCAGGAGCACGAACGCCGCTTCCAGAGGTCGACGGCCCGCGCCACCGAGCTCCTGTCCGCGTCCGACGACGCCGCCGGCACCGACCGCCCCACCCGCGACCTGCTGGAGGAGTGGGTGACGCACCACGCCGGGATCCGCGAGGCCGACGACGCCGGCCGCTGGGAGGAGGCGGTGCAGCGGGCGATCGCCACCGGGCAGGGCTCGGCCGGGAACGCCTTCGACGCCTTCACGACCCGCGCCCACGACGACATCGCCCGCACCGGGAGCCACGCCGGGATCAGTCTCGCCAAGGCGTCGGCCCTCGCCGCCGCGAGCGGCTGGATCGCCCTGGTGACCGGCCTGCTCGCCGCGGGGATGACCGCCACGGGCATCTGGACCCGGCAGAAGGAATACCTGTGACCGCCGCCGCCTCGGCCGGGCGCCTCGCGGCCGCGGCACTCACCGGGCTGCTCGCCGCCGTCCTGGCCGGCTGCGCCGTCCCGGGCGCCGCCCCCACGCCGTCGTACGCCCTGCACGGCGGCCACGACGTGAGCCGCGGCGCCCCGCGCGCGGCCGCCCGGACGCCGTCGTCGGACCTGAGCCACCTGCTGGAGACGAGGCAGACCTGCGCGGACGGCAGGCCCGCGACGGCGTCGTACGCGCCGGACGGCGCCAGGCCCGGGACCATCCCCGACGGCTCCACGATGGCCCGGATCCGCGAGCGCGGCTCGCTCCGCGTCGGGATCTCCGCCGACACGCTGCGGATGAGCGCCCGGAACCCGTTCACGGGTGAGATCGAGGGGTTCGACATCGATGTCGCGCGCTCGATCGCCGAGGCGATCCTCGGGGACCCGGGCAAGGTGACGTTCCGCGTCATCACCTCCGCCCAGCGGGAGGAGGTGCTGGAGGCGCACGAGGTCGACGTCGTCGTGCGCACGTTCACGATCACGTGCGAGCGCTGGCGGGACATCGCGTTCTCCGCCGAGTACTACCACGCGGGCCAGAAGCTCCTGGTGCCGATGTCCTCGAAGGTGACGGACGCCGAAGGGCTCCAGGGACAGCGGGTGTGCGCGCCGCAGGACACGACGTCGCTCGCCCTGCTGCAGACGTGGGGCGGCGTGACGCCGGTGGCCGCGGACACCCACACGGAGTGCCTGGCGCTGTTCCAGCAGGGGCGTGTCGACGCCGTCACCGGCGACGACACCGTCCTGGCGGGTTTCGCCGCGCAGGATCCCTACGCGAAGGTGGTGGGGGACGCGGTCGGCGACGAGCCGTACGGCGTCGGCATCCCCGCCGATCAGGTGGACATGGTGCGGTTCGTGAACGCGGTGCTGGAGCGCAGGGCCGACGACGGCGCCTGGCGGGCGAGCCACGACCGCTGGCTCACGGACGTCCTCGGCCACGCGCCCGGGGCGCCGGAGCCCGTGTACGGGCGGAGGGTCCCGTGACGGCGCCGTCCGACACCGCCGGCCCGCGGTCCGGCCGGCAACCCGACACGACGCGCACGTACGCGCCGGGTGCGACCAGCTCCGCCCGCCTGCGGACCGCCGCGCTCGGCTCCGCGATCGCGAACGGCTCGCGCGAGACCCAGCTGCACAGCACCTCGTCGCCCCGGCTGCGGGAGAACCGGCTCGGCGCCGGGCTGACGGTCGTCCCGACGCCCGAGGTGACCGATCCCCTGCGATCCGTCATGCATCGCCCGGAGCTCGGCGAGGAGAAGCGGTTCTGCTCCGCGTGCGGCGAGGCCGTGGGCCGGGCGCGCGACGGCCTGCCGGGGCGCACCAAGGGGTACTGCGCCGCGTGCGGCACGCCGTTCGACTTCGTCCCCGCGCTCACCGCCGGCGACCTGGTGGGCGGGCAGTACGAGGTGGTGGGCGCCATCGCGCACGGCGGCCTGGGCTGGATCTACCTGGCGCGCGACCGCAACGTCGCCGACCGCTGGGTGGTGCTCAAGGGCCTGCTGAACGCGGACAGCAAGGAGGCGTACGACGTCGCGGTCGCCGAACGCGAGTTCCTCGCCGAGGTGGAGCACCCGCTGATCGTGGAGATCTACAACTTCGCGCGGCACGAGGGCGCGGCCTACACGGTGATGGAGTACGTGGGCGGGCGCTCGCTGCGAGAGCTGCGGGCGGAGCAGGGCGGGCCGTTCGCGCCGGACCACGCGATCGCGTACCTGCTGGAGATCATGCCCGCCTTCACCTACCTGCACGAGCGCGAGCTGCTGTACTGCGACCTCAAGCCCGACAACCTGGTGGTGCAGGGCGACGCCGTCAAGCTGATCGACCTGGGCGGCGTGCGGCGCACGTCGGACATGACGTCGCTGATCTACGGCACGCGCGGGTACCAGGCGGCCGAGGTGGGCAAGGTCGGGCCGTCGGTCGCCTCGGACATCTACACGATCGGGCGCACGCTGGCCACGCTCGTGCTCGACTTCCCCAGCACGAGCGTGCACGTGCACACCCTGCCGCCGGTGGACGAGACGCCCCTGTTCCAGCGCCACGACTCGCTGCACCGCTGGCTGGTCAAGGCGTGCCACCCCTCGCGGGACGACCGGTTCCTGACCGTGGACGAGGCGCGCCGCCAGCTGCTCGGGGTGCTGCGGGAGGTGGTCGCGCTGGAACGGACGGGCAACGGGGGCGCGACGACGTCGGCCGCCTCGGCGCTGTTCGGCGTGCCGCCCGCGGACGGGTCGGACGGCCCGCTGGCCTGGGACGAGCTGCCCGCCCTGCTGCCCGACCCGGCCGACCCGATGACGACCTGGCTCGCGGGCGTGAACCTCACCGATCCCGCCGCGCGCATGGACCAGCTCGCCCTCGCCCCGCGCCGCACCGTGGAGGTGCTGCTGGCCGAGGCGCACGCGGCGCTCGGCATCGGCGAGCTGGGCCTGGCGCGGGAGACCGTGCGGCAGATCCTGGTGCTGGACCCGTGGGACTGGCGCGCCGCCTGGATCGACGGGCGGGCGCATCTCGCCGCCGGCGACCCGCACGCGGCCGCGGCGTCGTTCAACGCCGTCTACGGGCAGATCCCGGGCGAGCCCGCGCCGAAGCTGGCGCTGGCCTGCGCGTGCGAGCAGTCGGGTGAGCTCGGCATCGCGCACGAGATGTACGCCGTGTGCGCCCGGACCGACGCGAACTACGCGGGGGCCGCCGCCTTCGGCCTGGCGCGCGTGCGGCTCGCGGGCGACGACCTCGACGGCGCGCTGGAGGCGCTCGACTTCGTGGTTCCCACCCGTGGCTCCTACGGCGACGCCCGCCTGGCGCGCGCCCGGCTGCTCATCGCGTCCGGCCGTGGCCTGCCCGCCCTCGCGCAGGCCGCCGAGGTGATCGACGACGCGCCGGTCCCGCTGCGGATGCGCGCCCAGGTGGTGGTCGAGGCCCTGCAGCGCGCGCTCGACCACGTGCTGCGGCACGGCGAGGCCCCGCAGCTCCGGATCGCGGGGGCGGAGGCCACCGAGCCGGCCCTGCGGGACGCGCTGGAGGCGGGGCTGCGCAGGCTGGCTCAGCTGACGGAGAACCGCCCCGCTCGTGTCACGCTCGTGGACCGCGCCAATTCCGTGCGACGCTGGACGCTGCGATGACTACCCCGGACGAGAACCCGAGAAAGACCCGCTGCCCGCGCTGCGGCGAGCTGTCCGCGCCCGGCGCGCGGTTCTGCGAGCAGTGCGGCACCGAGCTCCGCCCGCAGGCGCCGCCGTTCGGGGCCGACGACGCCGGCCTGCCGCCCACCGAGCCCATCCCCGTGGTGACGGTCGTGGACCCGGACCCCGACTCGTCGGTGACCCCGCCGCCGGCCGGGCTGTCCGAGCGGGACCACTTCACCGAGAAGCCCGCGGCGTGGGTCGCGGGGATGTGCGACCGTGGCGTGCGGCACGCGCGCAACGAGGACGGGATGGCGCTGGCCGCCGCGGGCCCGGACTCCGCGCTCGGCACGGCCGTGCTCGTGGTGTGCGACGGCGTCTCCAGCGCCCCGAACTCCGACGTCGCCTCGCTGGCCGCCGCCCGCGTCGCCCGCGACGTGCTGGTCACGTTCGAGCCCGCCGGCTCGATGCCGGTACGCGGCAAGATCGAGAGCCGCGTCGCGGAGTGGACGCACGCCATGGTGACCGCCTCCCGGGAGGCCGGGGGCACCGTGGTCCGGGTGGGCGACGAGATCGCCCGGGAGGCCGCGATCTCGGGTGAGGTGAGCGGGCCGGCGTTCGACCCGCCGGCCTGCACGTTCGCCGCCGCCGTCGTCGACTCCGGGCTGGTCGTGGCCGGCTGGCTCGGCGACTCGCGGGTGTACTGGCTGCCGGACGAGGGCACCGCCGATCAGCTGTCGGTCGACGACTCCTGGGCGCAGGAGATGATGGCCGCCGGGTTCTCCCGCGAGGAGGCGGAGAACTCCCCGCACTCGCACGCGATCACCCGCTGGCTGGGCCGCAGCGCGCCCGACCACGACGCGCACTGCGCGGCGATGCTGCCGGAGGTGCCGGGCTGGATCCTGGTGTGCTCGGACGGTCTGTGGAACTACTGCTCCGAGGCCCAGGACGTCGCCGCGCTGGTGCGCCGCCTGTCCGGGGGCACGACCGACCCGTCGGAGACCGCCGCCGCGCTGGTGCTGTGGGCGAACGCGGCCGGCGGCCGGGACAACATCACCGTGGCTCTGGCGCGGGTGGAGCCGCCTGCCTGACCCGGAGCCCGGCCAGGCCGCACAGCAGGAGCGCGGCGACGTTGACCACCACGATCAGCCGCCAGTCCCAGACGGCCAGCAGGGCGGCGGCCCCGACCGTGACCGGCACCTGCGGGAAGTTCAGCAGGAGCGCGCTCGCGGCGCCGGTGCGCCCCTGCAGCTCCAGCGCCGTGACGACCTGCCGTTCGGTGACGTACGCGACCACGGCGGAGGTGAGCCCGAAGCCCATCGCGAACTGCGCGATCACCGTCGGCACGACGAGCCCCAGCGGCACCGGCCCCAGCCCGGCGGCCGCGAGCAGCAGGCCCACGGCCACCACCCGCGCGCGCCCCCAGCGCGCCATCATCCGCGGCAGGAGGGCGCCGGCGAGCAGCCCGCCCACGCCCTGCAGCACGAGCATCGGGGGCAGCCAGGCGTTCGGGATGCCGAGGTCCTCCATGATGGCGAAGGTCACGCCGTTGATCAGCCCCACCGACGCCAGCGCGATCGTCATGGCGGTCGTGAGGCCGCCGAGCGGCGAGACGGCGTAGAGCTGACGGAACCCGTCGGCGAGCTCGCGCGGGCTGACCCGCTGGGTCGGCGGGACCATCGTCTCGGTGATCCGCAGCGCGAAGAACACCACCGCCGCGACCGCGAACGCCGCGACGGTCGTCACGACCAGGAAGTGCGCGCCCAGGAACGCGTACACGCCCGCGCCGAGGAACGGCATCGCGACTCGGAACACCTGGTCGATGGTCGCCAGGCGCGCGTTCGCGTGCCCGAGGGCGGCGTCCGGCATGAGGTCCTTGAGCAGTCCCGACTGCCCGGCCGCGGTCACGTAGGCCACCAGCGCGTACACGGCCGTGACGGGGTAGATCACCCAGGCCGTCGCGGCGTCTTTCACCCAGAACAGCGGGAGGAGCACGACCGCACCCCCGACGTACGCCCAGGCCATCAGCTTGCGGCGGGACACCCGGTCGGCGAGCGCGCCGAGGAACGGGGAGGCCAGCGCGGGCAGGCCGAGCATCGCGAAGTTGAGGCCGCCCGCGATGGGGTCACCGGTGAGGTCGGCGATCCAGATCGCCAGGATGAAGGTGAGCGCGGAGTCCGCGAAGTTCGTCGCGGCCCAGCCGGTGGTCAGCCACCGGAAGGCGGGGGTGCGCAGGTGCGCCGCCGGATCCGTGCCGGGACCGGAGGCCGCGGTGCCCGCGGCAGGAGGGGACGCGTCGTCAGTCTCGGGGCCGACGACGGCGGCCGCCTCGTGAGTCATGCCCGGACGGTAACAACCCTGCCACTGTGTCAGTCAAAGCCTTATCGCCGTCCGGGACGAGCGCGGATCCGCCCGGAGGAAAAAGCCGTGCGCCCGGCATGCCTGACGTGCGAGTCTGCGGACACACCGCGGTGACGTCCGCCCGTTCCCCACGACCGGGCGGTGGAGAGGTCCGGCCAGACCTCACGCCGGGACATCCCGGCACTCCCACGTCACGAAAGGCACTCACGTGCTGACCATCGACCATCAGCTGTTCCAGGCCATCCAGCAGGAACGCATCGATCATGCGGCCGAGCTCCGGCGCGAGCGCTCCCAGCGCGACGCGGAGGAGAAGCGCCGCACGTCGCGCGACGCCACCGGCTCGCGCACCACCGCCGCCGGCGCACGCCGGGGGGCGACCCGTTGACGACACCGACCCCCTCGCACAGCCCGGCCTCACCAGCGGAACGCCCGTCGATCCGCCGGTGAGGCCGCGCCGTCGTGCCGCGTCCCTGCGCCACCTGGCCGGGCCGCGTCGTAGGGTGGGGCCGTGAGCACCAGTCCCGCCGACCGCATCGTGTGGATCGACTGCGAGATGACCGGTCTCGACGTACGCACGGATGCGCTCGTCGAGGTCGCCGCGGTCGTGACCGATTCCGAACTGAACCCGCTGGGCGACGGGATCGACGTCCTCGTCAAACCGCCGGCCGAGGCGCTGGCGCAGATGACGGACTTCGTCCGCAAGATGCACACCACCTCCGGCCTGCTCGACGCCCTCGCCGGCGGGCTCTCCCTCGCCGAGGCCGAGTCCCGCGTGCTGGAGTACATCCGCGAGTTCGTGCCCGCCCGGGGCAAGGCCCCGCTCGCGGGCAACTCGGTGGGCACCGACAAGATGTTCCTCGACGCCCAGATGCCGGCGCTGACGAACCACCTCCACTACCGCATCATCGACGTCTCCTCCATCAAGGAACTGGCCCGGCGCTGGTACCCGCGCGTCTACTTCGCCAGCCCGGAGAAGGACGGCGGCCACCGGGCGCTGGCGGACATCCTGGAGTCGATCGACGAGCTGCGGTACTACCGCGCGGCGCTCTTCCCGGCGCAGCCGGGCCCGGACACGGAGACCGCACGCGCGACGGCGGCGTCGGTCAAGGAGACGTCCGTCACGAAGCTGCTGTCCGCGGCGGAATAGATGCGAGGCCGGGGCCCGGCCTCATGTATGCTTTTCGTCGGCCGCCGGTCCAGGATCGGCGGGCATGGTGGGCGTAGCTCAGCTGGTAGAGCATCGCGTTGTGGTCGCGAGGGTCGCGGGTTCAAGTCCCGTCGCTCACCCCATGTGAAAGGCCCCTCTCGCCTCGGCGAGAGGGGCCTTCGCGCTCTGCCCGGGCTCAGCCCAGGCGGGCGACGATCGCGTCCGCGAGCCTGCCGAAGGCGTCCACGTCGCCCGCGAGGTGCAGCCACAGCGACGGCTCGGTGAGCTCCAGCTCCAGCACGAGCGGGGTGCCGTCGTCACCGGTGACGAGGTCGACGCGGGCGTACAGCAGCGGCTCGGCGACGCCGATCGCCGCGGTCGCGACCTCCAGCGCCCGGCGGGCCGCGGCGACCTGCTCGTCCGACGGCGCGAACGGCGCCATCTCCTCCAGCAGGTACAGGCCCTGGGTGGGCCGCATCGGTCCGTTGAGCAGGGCGTTCTTCCGCACGGCGTGCGTGGGCTCGCCGTCGACGAACACCACGCAGGTCTCCCCCGCGGTGTCCACGGACGTGACGTAGGGCTGGATCATGACCCAGCGACCGTCGTCGAGCAGGCGGCAGGCCCGCTTGATCGCCAGCGCCCGCGACTCGGCGTCGACCGGCTGGTACCGCCCCGTGTCGGCGGCGCCGGCGCTCACCACCGGCTTGACCACGAAGTCGCCGAACGCCGGCATCCGCGTGTGCACGGCACGCTTGGACAGGTGGCGCGCGGGGTCGAGCCAGATCGTGGGGACCACCGGGACGCCGGACTCCTCCAGCACCCGCAGGTAGCGCTTGTCGGTGTTCCACTCCAGGACGTCGGCGCCGTTGAGCAGGTTCGGGACGCTCCTGGCCCACTCGACGAACTCGTCGCGACGCGCCGAGTAGTCCCAGGTGGATCGCACGACGACGAGGTCGTAGCCCGCCCAGTCCACGGCGTCGTCGTCCCAGACCACGGGTTCCGCGGTGATCCCGCGCTCCGTCAGGGCGCCGACGAGCGGCTGGTCCCCCTTGTCGAGCTGGGGCAGGACGGAGCAGGTGGCCAGCGCAACGCGGCGGTTCTCAGTCACGGGATGCCAGCGTAGCCCCGCGGTGTGACGCGCGCCTCGCCCGGTCCACGTTCCAGGACGGCGTCGACCCGTGGCGCCCGGGCCGCCGCGGCACGACGACGCCGCCGGGCTCCGGCGGTCACCAGGTCAGGGACTCCCGGGCCGCGGCGACCTCCTCGGCGAAGTCGCGGCCGGAGGCCGGGCCGCGGCCGAGCACCGCCGCCGCCGCGTCGGGCGCACCGACCGCGACGGCCCGCCGGATCACGGCGGTGAGCAGCGCCTGCAGCTCGTGGACGATGTCCAGGCCCTGTTCGAGCGCGACGACCTGCATGACACCGTGCGTCCACAGGTCCTCGATGTCCCGTGAGGTGGAACCGCCGGCGCTGAACGGGCGCGGGGCGAGGACCTCGCGAAGCCGGTGCACCCGGGCCGCCACCAGCTTCGGGACCTGGATCAGGCCGAGGCTCTCGCCCTCCGCCAGCTCGGGCGGCAGCCCTCCCGCGCCCGAGCAGAGCCAGGTCACGGCCCGGTCCAGCCACGTGCCGGCGTACATCCACGCGTCCATGAGCGAGGATCCCGCGAGCGCGGTACGCGGGCTCAGGAAGGACGCCTGCTCGACCAACCTGCCGTCGACCAGCAGCGGGTTGTCCGACGGCCGCGCGAGATCCCCCTCCAGCGCCTCCTCGAAGCGTGCGACGACCTCGGCGAGGCTCGCCAGCACCTCGTCCGTCGCGCGGATCGCCACGGGGTCCTGTCCCAGCCGGGGCTCGATCCGCACGCCGTGCGCGGCGTCGGCGTTCTTGGCCCGTCCCGCCACGAGGGCCGCCGCGGCCACCCGCCGGAGGTCGGCCAGCGCCCCCCGCATCCGCGGCACCAGCGCCAGCGCCAGCCCCAGGTGCACGTACGAGCCGTTCATCAGGGTCAGCGCGCCCTTCGCGCCGAGATCCGCACGCGAGTGCTCCACCAGGCCGTGCGCCCACCAGGCGCCGGGGATGACGTCGCCCGACGAGTACGACGCGTCCAGCGGGACCCGGGGCGCGAACCCGGGGTCCACCGCGGCCTCGCAGACGGCCCGGTAGGTGGCGGGCGGGCATCCGGTGCCACCACGGCTCAGCTGGTGCGCCTTGGCCAGTGAAATGCACCGGGACTGCAGGCGCGTGGCCCACTCGAGGCCGGGCAGCAGATGGCTGCTCAGCAGGTCCTGCTGGAAGGCCTCGATGTCGCGGACACGGTTCTTGTCGCGGTGACCCACCTGCGTGGTGACGCCGTATCCGTCCGTGCCGCCGGCCACCAGCTCGGCCAGGGCCTTGTGCTCCGCCGCGATGCGGCGGGACGCACGGGTCCAGGCAGGCAGGGGCTTGCCGCCGTCGACCCGCGCCAGCAACTGATCGAGCGTCTCAGCCACGTCGTTCTCCCGTCATCACCAGGTAGGTGCTCGCGCCGGCGGCGATCAGCATGGCACCGGCCACCACCACCCTGAGGATGCTCGTGATCGGCGCGTCGCGCTCGACGAGGAACTCGTAGACGATCAGGGCCATCTCCATCGCGGCGATCAGCGTGAACAGGTAGAGCAGGTTGTTGCGGCGCACATCCATCTTCCTGCCGATGGCGTCGCGCGCGTCGGACGCCACGGACCGGACCGACGTGACCTGGTCGCGCAACCCCTCCCGGGACTCGTCGAGGCGCCAGGCGGCGACGGCCGAGGCGCGGGTCGCCGCCGCGGCGTGCGTGAGGTAGCGGGCGCGTTCGTCCATCACGAGCATCTGGTACTCGAGATCGGCGGCCGCCTCGGCGCCCTCGAGCACGAGCTCGTCCAGGCGGTCGGTCCGCCGCCGCCGCGACGCGTTGCGCATCCGGCCCATCTGGTCGAGCATCCCCCGGTACGCGCCGTCGAAGATGATCCACTCCTCGGTGGCGGCGAGCACGCCTTCCTCGACGTCGTCCAGGAAGGCCCCGTCGGGGACGTACGTGTACCCGTCGCCCACCTCGACGCGGTCGCCGCCGTGCGTCAGCCCGTGGACCGCGCAGACCTCCGGGGCGGGCGCGACCAGCAGGCGGTGCCACCAGATGATCTGCCCCTCGAAGGCCGCGCCGGCGTCGGTGCCGAGGTGCCGGCGGACGACGGCCACGGTCTCGCCGGCGATGCGGTCGACGTCCCCGCGCAGCCGCGTCTCGAGGCTCCTGAGCTCCTCCAGGCCGGCCACCTCGACGTCCAGGGTGAGCGTGGCGATGCCCAGGGCGGACAGGTGCAGCGACGCCTCGTGCTCCCGCACCGCGACGCGCGCGAGCGCGCGCCGCGAGACGAGGCCCGCCCCGGCGCCCGGCTTGTGGTCCTCGATGACCAGGTCGGACTCGACGGGCATGTTCATCGTCGCGCCGAGATCCGCGAGAAGCCTGCCGATCAAGCTGTCCCGCTCGACGCGCATCGACCCGTCCTCGCGCCAGATGCGGTCGAGGACCTTGGGAACCATGAACGGGGCCATGAGTCTGACATGCACACCGTGACATTACCGGACGAAGCGCATGCCCTGGCGCGGGCCCGGGGCTCCCCGCGAGATCACGCGCGAGGTGCCGGCGTCCTGGCCGGATGCCGCACGCCGGTCAGGCGAAGTGCTTGCTCAGGACCGCCCGGTAGGTGGGGCCGGCGGCATCGAGGAGGTCGCAGCCCTCCGAGGTGATCGCGAGGAAGTTGGAGCGGCGGTCGTTGTCGCAGGCGCCGCGCTCCACGAGCCCGGCCTTCTCCAGACGGGTGACGGTCCGGGAGAACGCGCTCTGGCTGAGGTACATCTGGGCCTCGAGATCCTTCATCAGGATCTTGTTCTTCGCCTTGCCGCAGCTCTTGGAGAGGATCTTGAGCAGCTCGAAGTCGCTCATGCCCAGGCCGTGCCCGGACTGCAGCGCGTGCTCCAGCTGGCCGGAGACGCTGTGGTAGGCGTGCAGGACGTCGGACCACTGCGCGTCCACCCGGAACTCAGGTGTGGCGAACTCCGATACAGCCTCCATGACCGGGACCCTACCATGCCCGAGCATTTTATGTCCAGGCATTTTATGCGTTGACATCTCATGCGCGCGCATTTATGTTGGCGCCATGGCTCTCACCGCAACGGAACCACCGGCCACCCCGGCCACCGACGCCCGCGATCTCGCCCCGCACGCCCCGCGGACATGGAGCCCGCGGCTCTGGGCCGTGCTCGTCGTGGCAGGCCTCGCGATGTTCCTCGACGCCCTCGACGTGTCGATGGTCGGCGTCGCGCTCCCGTCGATCGGCGCCGAGCTCGGTCTCGGGACGGCCTCGCTCCAATGGATCGTCAACGGTTACATCCTCGGCTACGGCGGGCTGCTGCTGCTGGGCGGCCGCCTGGCGGACCTGCTCGGGCGGCGCCAGGTGTTCCTCACCGCGCTCGTCGTCTTCGGCGCCGCCTCGCTCGTGGGCGGGCTCGTGGACAACGAGGCGCTGCTGATCGCGTCCCGCATCGTCAAGGGCGTCGCCGCCGCGTTCACGGCGCCGGCCGCGCTCTCGATCATCACCACGACCTTCAAGGAGGGCCACGACCGCAACCGGGCCCTGTCGATCTTCACCGTCTTCGGCGCCACCGGCTACGCCTCCGGCCTGGTCGCGTCCGGCGCGCTGACCAGCATCGACTGGCGGCTGACGTTCTTCGCGCCCGTCGCCGTCGTGATCGCCCTGATCATCGCCGCGTTCATCGTGGTCCCGAGGACCACCCAGCGCGAGGCGGGCACCGTCGACCTCGCCGGGGCCGCCACCCTCACGGGCGGGATGCTCGCGGCGGTCTACACGATCGTGACCGTCCCCGAGACCGGCTTCACCCCGCTGGTCACCACGACCACCGTGGCCGCCGTCCTGCTCCTGGGCGCGTTCTTCGTGCTGGAGAACCGCGTGCGTCACCCGCTGGTGCGCCTGAGCATCTTCAAGGTCCGGTCCATCGTGCGCGCCAACCTGGCCGCCCTGGCGATCTTCGGCTCGTACGTCTCGTTCCAGACCATCGTCACGCTGTACCTGCAGAACACGCTGCAGTGGGCCCCGATCGAGATGGCCCTCGCGCTGGCCCCGGCCGGCGTCATCGTCGCGATCCTGTCGCCGCTCGCGGGCCGGTTCATCGACCGCTTCGGCACGACGTCGATGATCATCACCTCCATGGCCGCGTTCGTGCTCGGCTACACGTGGTTCATCGTGCGGGGCGGCTCGCCCGAGCCGAACTACGTCACCGACTACCTGCCGGCCTTCCTGCTGCTCGGGCTCGGGTTCGCGATCGGGTTCTCGGCGGTCATGGTCCAGGCCACCGAGGGCATCTCCGACGACGAGCAGGGCCTGGCCTCGGGCCTGGTCCAGACCTCCGGCCAGATCGGCGGGGCGGTCGTCCTCGCGATCGTCACGGGCCTGATCTCCGGTGGCGTCGCCACCTCGATCGCCCAGTACCGGCCGGGCCTGTACCTGGTCACGGCGGTAGCCGTCATCGGCCTGGCCGCCAGCGCCACGGCCCTCGTCGGCCGCCCGAAGCCGGCCCTCTCCCCCGCGAGCTGACCCCGGCCCGCGCTCCGCGCACCGGGTAGACCCGCCGGACACGCGTCGGAGGGGCCACCGTCGTCCTGACGGTGGCCCCTCCGACGTGTTCGCGTTCACGTGTTCGCGTTCACGTGTTCGTGCGTCCGGGCGTCGTGCGCCCGGGTGTCGGTGCGGCCGGGGTCAGGCGAGGCCGGCCCGGCGCAGGGCGTCCGCCAGGGCCGTGTCGGCCGCGGGCTGGCCGCCCCGGCCGCCGCCGCCACCGTTTCCTCGGCCGCCCTGTCTGCCGCGCTGACCGCCGCCCTGTCCGCCACGGTCCCCGCCACGTCCGCCCCGGCCCTCGCTGCCGGGACGCCCCCGGACCGCCCCGCGCGCGGCGGCGTCGTCGTCGGAACCGGCGGAGCCGCCCGCACCCGGGAGCTCGTCGTTCAGGCGCAGCGTGAGGGAGATGCGCTTGCGGGCGGCGTCGACCTCCAGCACCTTGACCTTGACCACGTCACCCGACTTCACGACGTCGCGCGGGTTCTCCACGAACCGGTCGCTCATCGCCGAGACGTGGACGAGTCCGTCCTGGTGCACACCCACGTCCACGAACGCGCCGAAGGCGGCGACGTTGGTGACCTGACCCTCCAGGATCATGCCCGGCACCAGGTCCGTCAGCTTCTCCACGCCGTCGGTGAACGTCGCCGTCGTGAACTCCGGCCGCGGGTCACGACCGGGCTTGACCAGCTCGGCGAAGATGTCGGTCACGGTGGGCAGGCCGAACGTCTCGTCGACGAAGTCGGTCGGCTTCACGCCCTTGAGCGCCCCCGCGTTCCCGACGACGCCGGTCACGTCCACGCCCGCCGCGGTCACGATCTTGCGGGCGAGCGGGTACGCCTCCGGGTGCACCGACGAGGCGTCCAGCGCCTCGGCGCCGCCGCGGATCCGCAGGAAGCCCGCGCACTGCTCGAACGCCTTGGGCCCGAGCCGGGCGACGTCCTTCAGCCCGGCCCGCGACGCGAACGGCCCTCGTGCGTCCCGGTGCGCGACGATCGCCTCGGCCAGCGTCCTCGTGATCCCGGAGACCCGGCTCAGCAGCGGCACCGACGCGGTGTTCAGGTCCACGCCGACGCCGTTCACGCAGTCCTCGACCACCGCGTCGAGCGACCGCGACAGCTTCGTCTCGGTGATGTCGTGCTGGTACTGGCCGACGCCGATCGACTTCGGGTCGATCTTGACCAGCTCGGCCAGCGGGTCCTGCAGCCGCCGGGCGATGGACACGGCGCCGCGCAGCGACACGTCGAGCTCCGGCAGCTCGGCCGAGGCGTAGGCGGACGCCGAGTACACGGATGCGCCCGCCTCGCTCACCACCACCTTCGTCAGCCCGAGCTGCGGCGCCTTCTTCATGAGATCCGCGGCCAGCCGCTCCGTCTCGCGCGAGGCGGTGCCGTTGCCGATCGCCACCAGGTCGACCTGGTGCCGCGCCGCGAGCGCCCCGAGCTTCGCCAGCGACTCGTCCCACCGGTTGGCGGGCGCGTGCGGGTAGATCGTGTCGGTCGCGACGACCTTGCCGGTCGCGTCCACGACCGCGACCTTCACGCCGGTGCGCAGGCCGGGGTCGAGCCCCATCGTGGCCCGGGTCCCGGCGGGTGCGGCGAGCAGGAGGTCCCGCAGGTTGTCGGCGAAGATCTGCACGGCGCCGTCCTCGGCCTCGGTGCGCAGCCGCAGCCGGGCGTCGATCCCGAGGTGCACGAGGATCTTGGTGCGCCAGGCCCACCGGACGGTGTCGCCGAGCCAGCGGTCGCCGGCGCGCCCCTCCTGCCGGATCCCGAAGCGGTCGGCGATGGCCGCCTCGTACGACGTCGGCACGCCGGGCTCGGCGTCGGGCTCCGGATCGATCACCAGATCGAGCGCCTCCTCCTTCTCGCCGCGGAACATCGCCAGGATGCGGTGCGACGGGAGGCTGGACAGCTCCTCGGAGTAGTCGAAGTAGTCGGAGAACTTGGCGCCCTTCTCGGCGGCGCCGTCGCGCAGCCTCGAGACCATACGCCCGCGGGCCCAGAGGCGCGTCCGCAGCGTACCGATGAGGTCGGCGTCCTCCCCCATGCGCTCCACGAGGATGGCGCGCGCGCCGTCGAGGGCGGCCTTGACGTCCGCCACGCCCTGCTCGGCGTCGACGTACGACACCGCCTGCCGCTCCGGGTCGAGCGTCGCGTCCCCGATCAGCGCGTCGGCCAGCGGCTCCAGGCCCGCCTCGCGCGCGATCTGGGCCTTGGTGCGGCGCTTCGGCTTGTACGGGAGGTAGATGTCCTCGAGGCGCGACTTGGTGTCGGCGGTGAGGATCTGCGCGCGCAGCTCGTCGGTGAGCTTGCCCTGCTCGTCGATGGACTGCAGGATCGCCGCCCGGCGCTCCTCCAGCTCCCGCAGGTAACGCAGCCGCTCCTCGAGCGTGCGCAGCTGCGCGTCGTCGAGCGTGCCCGTCACCTCCTTGCGGTACCGGGCGATGAACGGGACCGTCGCCCCGCCGTCCAGCAGGCCGACGGCCGCGGCGACCTGGTTCTCCCGGACGCCCAGCTCCTCGGCGATGCGTGCGTTGATGCTCTGCACTGTCCCCTACCTCGTCGTCTCCACGGCCCCGCCTCGGGACCGGATCAGATCATGCCAGGAGACACCGACATCCACGAAGCACGCCGCGCAGGGCGAGGGCCGGGGAACGAGTCACCTGTCAGGCGAGCTTCAGCTGCATCTCGGCGCAGCCGCCGGCCGGGCGGAACCCCATGGCCACGTTGATGGCCAGCATGTAGGGGTTCTCCTCGTTGTTCCAGGTCCAGACGCGCTTCACGCCGGGCCGCGCGACGACGAGCGCCTGGGCGTTGACCGCCTTGACGAGCAGGCCGAGCCGGTGCCCGCGGTGGGCGCGGAGCACCACGGTGGTGTTCTGCTCGGCGTACTCGCCGGCCGCCTCCGCCCGGAACGCCAGCATCGTCATCGCCACGAGCTCACCCGTCGGCACGTGTTCGGCCGCCGTGATCAGATACCCCTTGCCGCGCGCGGCAAGCTGCTCGTGAGCGTTCCGCACGCGCTCCGCGTCCCACGGGTCGTCCTCGACGTCCTGGTCGCCGCGCGGCTCGTCGGCCGCGAGCGCCGTCTCCAGGGCCGCGTAGGCGTCGATCCACTCGTCGGGGATCCGGTCACGCCAGGTGTGCAGGCGATACGTCTCACCGGCCACCGCCCGGCCCTCCGCCTCGAACGCCTCCAGCGCGCCCGGGGCGAACGGCAGCTCCAGCAGTGACTTGCGCTCCACGATCGCGCACTCGAACCCGAGCGACAGCGCCCGCCGGATCCCCGGCAGCCCTGCCGCGACCCGCCCCTTCCCGGACGACGCCGTCACCCACTCGGCCGTCGCGGGATCCTCGTCGCCGAAGTCGACCGAGTACAGCACCGTGTCGCGCCCGGCGGCGCGAGCCCGCGCGAGCAGCGCCTCGGCAAGCGCCCGCCCGACGGCGTCGGCGTCGTCCTCGTACCCGCGTGCCACCTGGATCTCGAACTGCGCGAGGTGAGTGTTCGACGACGTCGGCAGGAACAGGAATCCGTGCCCGACGACGCGCGGCCGCGCGCCGTCGTCCTCCACCGCCACGAGGCGACAGAAGTCGGCGTACCGCTGGTTCGACATCTGCACGTGGAGGTCGACGACGCTCCTCGCGGTATCGGCCGCACCCCACGTCTCGACCGCGAACCCGCGCTCGACCTCCGCGATCCCCCGGTAGGCCCAGGAGTCAGGATGGTCGACGGACACGGGGTGCGGGGCCTCGACGATGCGCATCCTCACAGGATGCGCCGCGCCCGCCGACCCGGCCAGGGATTTTCCGCGCCCCCGCGACACCTACCGCGGGTCGATCTCGTCCGCCCACGCAGTGAAACGACCGATCATCGCATCACGCCGGACGGGATCGACCTCGTACTGCCCGAAGACGGCCGCCGGATGCCGGGCAATCATGCGGAATCGATCAGCCAGCAAGGCACGGTCGAGGGGCGTCGCTTCAATGGTGTCGCCCATCATGAGGAGGTCCGCCTTCGTGAACCGACCTGAACCGAGCACGGTGTCGATGTCCACGAAGTCGCGCGCCTCGCCGCGTGACCACAGCGCTCCCATCTTGTTGGCCACAGCATCCCGCGGGTCGAGCACCGGACCGATCGCGATGCGACGGGGTGGGAACTCCCGCCAGTCCCACCCGAGCTGAATGTCACTCTGCTGCCAGTCTTGCGGATCGACAACCTTGAGGTCCGCGAATGTTGCGCCGATCCGGTTGTCGCTGACCTCGAGACCGGACTCGCTCAGGGCCTCTCGCAGAGCAAGCACGGCCTCTGCGAAACGCTCTGGGTCGCCCTGGTCGGTGAAGAGATCAACGTCCATCGAGGGCCGGTCGCCCATACCGTTGGCAGACAGCGCATAGCCGCCGGCGAGCACGAATCCGTACGCCTCAAGCGCCTCCAGCCCAATTCGGGTCAGACGCTCGTGAAAGTGAAGCACTAGATGATTTTGGACGAGCTTGCATCGTGCGACAACTCGGGGAACTCTCGCTCCCACAGCGCCCTGCATGCGACCGGGAGATTGAGCTCGCGCCACAACGCGATGAGCGTCGCGCGATCAAGCAGCTGTTCCTGTTCCTGCCCGGTGCCGTCACGAACGACCGCACTGTAGAGATGCCATCGCATGGCCTCGTCCGAGAGGTCGTACACAGGATCGGGAGCAGTACTGATCGGTGGCCCCACACGCACCACACCCTGGGTCGGACCGTGCAAGGCATCGAGAGATCGCGGTGTGTGATACGCGATGCGTTCCGCGTACCGGGATCCTCGGGCGACCCGCCCGCGAGCATGCACGTCCTCAGCGGCCATCGGTCACCCTCCTTCCGGTGTACGTCCGTTCGCCAACCGGATCCAGCGTATCGCCACGCACCAGACCGGCACCAGGCACCTGGTAACTAGGTATCCTGCGGCGGTGATCGTGTCGATGGATTCCCCGGACCGGGCCGACGTCGTGCGGCTGCTCGACGAGCATCTCGCGGACATGTTCGCGACGTCGCCGGCCGAGAGCGTGCATGCCCTGGACCTCGCGGCCTTGCTCGCGCCGTCGGTCACGTTCTGGACCGCGCGGGAAGGCAGGACCCTGCTCGGGTGCGGGGCCATGAAGGAACTCGACCGGGAGTCCGGGGAGATCAAGTCGATGCGGACCGCGGCGACAGCCCGCGGGCAGGGCGTCGCCGCCGCCGTGCTGGCGGAGATCCTCCGGGAAGCCCGGACCCGCGGATACCAGCGCCTGAACCTGGAGACCGGATCCCAGGAGTTCTTTGCACCCGCACGCCGCCTGTACGAACGCCATGGGTTCACCGAATGCGGGCCGTTCGCCGACTACGTCGAGGACCCCCACAGCATTTTCATGACCCTGTCGCTCTCCTGACGCCGCCCCAGCCGACGCCGCGGCCTGTATGCCACGCCTGTCAGGGTGAGGGCCGGGTCGCGGAGGCGGTGGGGCCGGATTCCAGGGCGGCCCGGAGAACCGGGAGGATTCGCGAGAGGTGGGCGACGTCGTCGTCGGGCAGACCCGTGGCGCGGACGACCGCGCCGACCTCGCGGGCGGCGGCCGGCAGCAGGTCGTCCAGGACCTGGCGCCCCTCGGGCGTCAGCGCGAGGAACGAGGAGCGGCCGTCCTCGGGGTCGGGTATCCGGCGCACGAAGCCGTCCCGCACCTGCCGGTCGACCCCCTTGCTCGCCGCGCCAACGGTGATGCCGAGGCGGCGCACGACGTCGGACACCCGGCAGCCCGGGACCTCCGCGATGGTGCGGAGCGCGTCGAGGCGGCCGATCCCGTGGCCGGTCGCGGCCCGCAGCCGGGCGTCGAGGAGGGTGTAGAGCCGGACCTCGACCCGCACGAGGTCGTCGAGCAGCCGCACGAGGTCCGGCCCGCCGGGCGGAATAGATTCCTCGGAATCTTGTTTAGTTTCCATGGAAGCTATCCTGCCGCACGAGGAGAACCATGGACCAGCAGTCCCTCACCGAACTCCGCACGTTCTACGCGTCCTTCGGCCGGTTGCCACTCCCCGGCGGCACCCGCGTGACCGAGACCGCGCTGGGCGGCGTCCCCGCGCTCGCGATCACCCCACCACGAGCCGGCGACGCCGCGGGCACCCTGCTCTACCTGCACGGCGGCGGCTACGCGATCGGCAGCGCGCACACGGGCGCACCGCTCGCGGCGGCGCTCGCCGACCGGGCGGGCCTGCGGGCGCTCTCGCTCGGCTACCGCCTCGCCCCGGAGCACCCGTTCCCCGCGGCGGTCGACGACGCGCTGGCCGCGTACCGCGCTCTGATCGGCGACGTCGATCCCGCCCGTGTCGTCCTCGCGGGCGACTCCGCGGGCGCGGGCCTTGCCCTGGCGACGACGCTGGCGGCCCGTGCCGCGGGCCTGCCGCTGCCGGCCGCGATCGTCGCGTTCTCCGGCTGGTTCGACCTCACGCTGTCGGGTGCCAGCCTGACCGCCAAGGAGAGCGTCGACCCGCTCTTCGACGCCGCCGACATCGCGGGGTACGCCGGGCTGTACCTGCCCGACGCCGCCGACCCCGCCGACCCGCTCGCGAGCCCCCTGCTCGCGGACCTGCGCGGCCTGCCGCCGCTCCTGCTCCAGGCCGGCTCGCACGAGGTGCTGCTCGACGACACGACGGGCCTCGCCGCCCGCGCGGCCGCCGCGGACGTCGAGGTCGTCCTCGAGACGTACCCGGGCAGCGCGCACGTGTTCCAGCACAACCACACCACGGAGCCGGCCGCGGCCCGGGCCATGGACGCCGCCGCGAGCTTCCTGGCCCGGCGGCTCGGCGTCGTCGTGCCTCAGGGGTGACGCGGGACCGCCCGGTCCGGGAGCCCGTCGCCGGCCGGGCCCACGGCCCGATCGACCACGAGCAGGTCGCCCCCAGGCGCTGACCTCACGACAGCGGCCGCGATGCGTCGCAGCCGGCACCCGCCGGCTGCGACGCATCGCGGCCACTCGTCCTCAGGGATCCTGCGATCGATCCGGGCCAGGGGCCCGGGTCAGTGCGAGGTCGCCTTCTCGGCGCCCGCGCCCGTCAGGGAGCGGACCTCCATCTCCGCGTACTTCTCCGGGTGCGACTGCTCCTTGCTCAGGTACGTGCCGACGACGCCGAGCACGAACGCGAGCGGGATCGTCACGATGCCCGGGTTGTCGAGCGGGAACCAGTGGAAGTCGACCGACGTGTCCTTGATCATCGACAGGCTCGCCCCGGTGACCGGGTCGACCTTGCCGGACACCACCGGCGAGAAGATGATCAGCACGACCGTCGAGATCAGGCCGCCGTACATGCTCCACAGCGCGCCCGACGTGTTGAACCGCTTCCAGAACAGCGAGTAGATGATCGTCGGCAGGTTCGCCGCCGCCGCGATGCAGAACGCCAGCGCCACGAGGAACGCGATGTTCTGGCCGTTGGCGAAGATGCCGCCCACGATCGCGACCGCACCGATGACGACGACCGTCCAGCGGGCCACCTTGACCTCGCCGTCCGGGGAGACCTCGCCCTTCTTGATGATCGACGCGTAGATGTCGTGCGCGAAGCTCGTCGCCGCCGTGATCGTCAGGCCGGCCACCACCGCGAGGATGGTCGCGAAGGCGACCGCCGCGATGACGCCGAGCAGGATCTCGCCGCCCAGGGCGAACGCCAGCAGCGGCGCGGCCGAGTTGGCTCCGCCCGGCGCGGCCTTGATGACCTCGGGGCCCACGAGCGCG
The DNA here is from genome assembly GCF_039529775.1 of Myceligenerans crystallogenes. NCBI lineage: Bacteria > Bacillati > Actinomycetota > Actinomycetes > Micrococcales > Promicromonosporaceae > Myceligenerans > Myceligenerans crystallogenes. The sequence goes on along the minus strand of NZ_BAAANL010000001.1, from coordinate 1,033,903 downwards.
CCCGCGCCGTAGCCCAGCACCAGCGTGAACAGGTAGAACAGGCCGATCAGCCAGATCGCCACGACCACGGACTTCCGGGCGTCCTTGGCGGACGGCACCGTGTAGAAGCGCGTGAGCACGTGCGGCAGGCCCGCGGTGCCGAGCACCAGGGCCAGCGCCAGGGACAGGAAGTCGATCTTGGTGACGTCGGAGACGCCGTACTTGACCCCCGGCTCCAGGATCGCGTCCGTGCCGGCCTTGTCGACCGCGGCCTGCATCAGGCCCGACAGGTCGAAACCGTGCAGCACCAGCACCCACACCGTCATGACGCCGGCGCCCACGATCAGCAGGGTGGCCTTGATGATCTGCACCCAGGTGGTGCCCTTCATGCCGCCCACCAGCACGTACAGGATCATCAGCGCGCCCACGACGGCGATCACGACGCCCTGCCCCGCGAGGTCCGTCACGCCGAGCAGCAGGGCGACCAGGCCGCCCGCGCCGGCCATCTGGGCCAGCAGGTAGAAGAACACCACGGCGAGCGTGGAGAGGGCCGCCGCCAGCCGCACCGGCCGCTGCTGCAGCCGGAACGAGAGCACGTCGGCCATCGTGAACTTGCCGGTGTTCCGCAGCAGCTCGGCCACGAGCAGCAGCGCGACGAGCCAGGCGACCAGGAACCCGATCGAGTACAGGAAGCCGTCGTAGCCCTGCAGGGCGATGGCGCCCGCGATCCCCAGGAAGCTCGCGGCCGACAGGTAGTCGCCCGCGATCGCGGTGCCGTTCTGGGTCCCGGTGAAGCTGCGGCCGCCGGCGTAGAAGTCCGCCGCCGACTTGTTCTGCCCGGACACGCGGAACACGACGACGAGCGTGACGACGACGAACGCGGCGAAGATGCCGATGTTGATCCAGGTGTTGCCGACGTTGGTGGCCTCGGCAGCCATGACGACGCCGTTCACAGCTCGCCCTCCTCGATCTCCTCACGCAGGGCCGTGGCCCGCGCGTCGAACCTGTCGTTGGCCCACCGCGCGTAGAGCGTGGTGATCACGAACGTGGACACGAACTGCAGGAGGCCGAAGACCAGGCCCACCGTGATGTTCGAACCGCCGAGGCGCGTGCCCATGAAGTCGGTCGCGTAGACGCTCATCACCGCGTAGAGGAAGTACCAGACCAGGAAGAGCGCCGTCATGGGAAAGACGAAGTTCCGGAACGCCCGGCGCAGGCTCTGGAACTCCTCTGATCTCTCGACACGTTGGTAATCGGTTTCGACCGGCGAACTGCCGGCCTGTGTCTCACTCATGACGCCTCCATTGGCCCATGCGGCGCGCGCCGTCGGCCCGCCACCCGGTGCGCCCTTCGCACCGTGGCCCAATGTGCCGCACCTCACATGCTTCTGGCAAACACCTGTCCCGGCAGGTCGGGGCCAACGGCAATGCTCAGGTCACGACTGGGACTATCTCCAAGGGCCCGGGGACAACTTCGGAGCGTCGCCACCACGGTCGCGCACCCCGCCTGGATACGCTGGTCATCCCCCGTTTCAGTACTTCCCCAGGAGCGCAGATGCCCGGCCTCGCCCCCATCGCCTTCATGATCACGCTGGCCGCCACCGCGATCGCCGTCATCCATCACTCGAGCCTGCGGTCCGGCGCCACGTCCGGCGCCGCCGGACCCGAGGACGACCGCGCCGCCGAGTCCGGCTGGATCCTCGACGTCCTCCTGGCGGCGCACGCGGCCGTCTACGTCTGGCTCACGCTCGCGACGCGCGAGGTCAACCGCGGGGAGCTGAGCCTCGTCCCGCTCGCCGACGTCGGCCCCACCCTGACCGCCTGGTTCACGGAGTGGATCCCGCAGCACGGGCTGACGCAGGTGCCGCCGCAGGTCATGCTCGTCGCGGTGAACTTCCTGCTGCTCGCGCCGTTCGGCGCCGTCGCGCCGCTGCGCTGGCGGTGGCTCTCGACCGGCCTGCGGGTGCTCGGCGCGGCGGCGGCCGTCGCCGTCGCGGACGAGCTGCTGCAGCTGCTCCTCGGGCGCGGACGGGTGGTGTCGTTCGACGACGTCCTGGTCCAGGCCCTCGGCGCGTGCGCGATCTACGCGATGACCGACGCCGCCCTCAAGGCCCGCGACCGCCGCCTCGCCACCGCCCGCGAGGCGAGCTGACGGCCCGGGCTCACGGCCGTCCGCCGCCGGGCGGGCCAGGCAGGACTGCCCGGTCGGGTCCGGCCGCCGGGCCCGGCGCCGGGCCCGGCCGCCGGTCCGCCGTCAGCCCCAGCGGTGCTCCACCACCCTGCCGGGCTCCCCGGACAGCGCGTCGGCGAAGAGCTCGCCCAGGTAGGGAGCGACGCTCCGGGCATAAACCCCGGTGAGGTGGAACCCGTCGCGGTACACGATCGCGTGCCCGATGACCGGCGAGCACGTCTCGGGCCCGCAGTACAGGTCCGTGGCGTCCACGAACACGGCGTTCGGGTCCCGCCGGGCGGCCTCACGCAGCCCGTCGCCGGCGACGACGTCGGCCCGCGGCCTGCTGCAGGCCGCCGCGGCCTTGCCGGGCCCCGCCTCCGTGACGCACGGCACCACCTCGCTCCAGTACCTGGTGGCGCTGTACTCGAAGACCGGCACGTCCTTGAGCGCGATGATCCGCGTGGCGCCCGAGGGGCGCAGCGCCCACTGCTCGGCGAGCCCGTTCGCGAGCGCCACGATCCGGTCGTCGCCCTCACCGGGTGCGTTCTGCACCGACGTCCGCGCGGAATGCGTCGCGATGATCGCGTCGAGTTCCGGGATGGCCCTGAGGTGCTCGGTCACCTGCTGGTTCCACTGGTCGCAGAGCCCGGCCAGCTCGGTCCCGGCGGCCAGGCGCGAGCGCGAGTTCCAGTGGCACCCGGCGCGCCCGGCGACGTCGATGCGCCAGTTGTAGCGTTCCGCGATCCACTGGTAGGCGCCGGCCAGGGCGTGGTTGTGGGAGTCGCCGACGGCGAACAGATGCCTGTCGTACCCGGTGGCCGGGCCGACGGTGCAGATCCGCAGCTCGACGGGGCGTTCCTTGTTGGACCAGCAGCCCTCGACGCTGTGCTGGTCGGTGTCCAGCGTGGCGACCGCCGGGACCATCACGCCCTCCAGCTCGGGGGCCTCGCAGGGCCGCTTGGCGGGGTCCAGCACGGCCGCGCCGAGGCAGGGGTGCTCGCCGCCGGAGACGAGCTCGTCGATCCGCGCCTGCTCGGCCGCCTGGGCGCGGTCCACGGCCTGCAGCCCGGCGTACGAACCGCCGGCGACCAGCCCGACGGCCGCCACGGCCGCGATCAGCGGCGTGGCGCGGGACCGGCGCACGGCGGCGGCGTGCAGCGGGTCGAGCGCCTTGTGCGTGGCCCACGCCAGCACCCCCGCCACTCCGAGCAGCAGGGCGGCGTCCGGGACGGAGATCGTCTCGTGCTGCCGCCACTGCAGGAACGCGACGAGCAGGACCCAGTGCCACAGGTACAGCCCGTAGGAGATGTCCGCGACGAACGTCACCGGCCGCAGGTTCAGCGCCCGGCGCACCAGCGTGGGCCGCTCGCTCACGGAGCCGAGCACCACGAGCAGGGCCCCGGCCACGGGCCACAGCGCGAGCGGGCCGGGGAACACCGCCCCGCCGTCGATCACGAACCCGCAGGACACGACCAGCGCCAGGCCGGCGGCGGCGAGGAACCCCGCGACCGGAGCGGGCATCCGCACCCGCGGCAGCACGATCGCGAGCAGGGCGCCGGCGCCCAGCTCCCAGAACCGGGCCCCGGTGTGGAAGTAGGCCTCGGGCTGGTTGGCGCGCGACAGCTGCACGGCGAACGCGAAGGACGCCACGGTCGCGAGGCCGACGACGGCGGCGGCGAGCACCCGGGTCGCGCGGCTCCCGGCCCGGCCCGCGAGGGCACCGAACGCGAGGATGACCAGCGGCCAGGCCAGGAAGAACTGCCCCTGCACCGACAGCGACCAGAAGTGCTGCAGCGGGCTCGCCTCCGGCCCCGCGGCGCCGTACGCGAGCTGGCCGGAGATCATCTCCCAGTTGAGGTAGTACAGCGCCGAGGCGATGATCTCGCGGCCCGTCTGGTGCCAGGACATCTCCGGCGCCACGAGGAGCGTCAGCACCCAGCAGGCCGCGAGCACCACGAGCGCGGGGAGCACGAGCCGCAGGAACGTGCGCCCGTAGTACTCGACGAGGCGGAGGTCGCCGCGCGTCACGCGTCCCAGGTGCGAGCGCGTCGCCAGGAAGCCGGAGAGCACCAGGAAGACGTCCACGCCGCCCGACACCCGCCCGTTGCCGAACAGATGGAAGGCCGCGACCAGGGCGAGCGCGATCCCGCGCAGGCCGTGGATCTCTTCGATGCGGCCGCGCGAGCGGTCGGTGCGGACCGTTCCGGGCGCCGCGGGGGGCCGTGAGGCGATGTCGAGGGCCATGGCGTTTCTCTCGTCGTTTCCTACCAAAGGTGTCGGAAAACTATCAGGAGAACGCGCGGTCCGGGATCCGGTCGCGGCCCGGCCGACACGATCCGCGCACGGCCCCCGCCGGATCGCTACACACGCGTGTAGGTCAGGTCGGTGATCTCCCGCCCCGCCCGGTGCGCCTTGCGCTCGAAACCGGTGACGATCCGGCCCTCGAACCGCGGGGCCGCCGTGCGCGGGCCGTGCGCGCCGGCCAGCGCGGGCTCGGCGTCCAGCACGTCGAACATCTGCCCGGCGTAGTCGGCCCAGTCCGTCGCGAGCCGCCACGTACCGCCCGGCCGCAGCGCCCGCGCCGCGGTGGCGGCGAACTTCGGGGTGACCAGCCGCCGCTTCTTGTGCCGCGACTTGTGCCACGGGTCCGGGAAGAACGTCCACAGCTCGTCGAGCGACCCGGCCGGAACCGCCGTCTCGAGCAGTTCCGCCGCGTTGACCTGGACCACCCTCAGATTCGGGAGGCCGGCGACGTCGTCGTCCACCGCCCCGCGGCCGGCCGCGGCCTCGGCCGCCGCGCGATCCGCGCGGACCATCACCTGCGCCACCCCCGGCTTGTACACCTCGACGGCCAGGTAGTCCCGCTGCGGGTCACGGCCCGCGGCCGCGACGATCGCGTCCCCCTGCCCCGATCCGATCTCGAGCACCAGCGGCGCCACCCGCCCGTACACCCGCTCGGCGTCGAACCGCCAGGAGGTGTCGAGCGACATCCGCCCGACACCCCGCGGCACCTCCACCAGATAGGCGTCCCTCCGGGTGTCCCACGCCCGCTGCTGCGCGTCGGTCAACCGCCCCGACCGGGAGGAGAAGCTCACGGGCGACAACCGAAAACGGGGCGGCTCGAAGGACGAGGAAGGCTGACTCACCGGAAGATCCTATGTGGTCGGTCCGTTGCCGGTGCGATCGGCCGCCCGAGCGGCCGACTGCACTGACAACGGACCGACCATCACCCCCAGCCGTCAGCCTGCCGTGCGGAACCAGGACGGGGACGCAGTCGAGCGGCCGCCGCCGGTGGTCTCCGCCGTGACGAACCACGCGTACGTGCGGCCCGGCTGCAGCCCGGTCCACTCCGCCCGCGCGACCTCGCCGGAGGCCGTCACCACCCGCCCGATCTCCTCGCGGCCGTCGTACACGACCAGCGACTCCGTCGCGAAGCTGGTGGCCCGGCTCGTCAGGTCGACGGGGAGCACCATGTTGTCCTCCAGGCCGTTGAACCGCCGGTCCTCGTCGTACTCGGTCGCGCCGAACTCGTCCAGCAGCGGCGAGTACGTGTCCACGTGCAGCTCGCCGCGGTCGACGTCGAACTGCAGCATCCGGAAGAACGACGCCCCGAACCGCAGCCGCGTCGCCGGGTCGTGGAACGCCTGCAGCCCGAGCCGGTCCGCCCGCACCGTGTAGAACTGGTAGTCGGCGAGGAGCTCGACGACGCCGTGCCCGATCTCGTCCGCGACCGGCGGCCGCACGTTCGTCCCGACGCCGTGCCGGTGCCCGGCCAGCACGAGGAACAGGTTCGGGTTGTCCCGCACCAGCAGGTTGTACAGCAGCGGCCCGTCCGACCCGCCGAACGCGGCCCCGCGCCCGTCGGGCGAGGCGGACGGCTCGATGTAGTCGTGCGTGAGCAGGATGCCGTTGCGGTCCGGGTACCGCTGGAGGACCGACGCCGCCCACTCCGCCTCGGCGCGCGTCACGCCGTAGCTCAGCCCCACCACCACGAAGTCGAGGCCGCCGGCCGTGAACAGGTCGTAGTGGTTCTCGTTCGAGCCCGGCGTCATCGTCCCGCCGTAGGAGGCGTTCTCCCAGTTCCGGGCCGCGGCCTCGTAGCGGCCGGGCCCGAAGTGCTCGTCGTAGAGCGTCGGGTCCTGCCCCGACTGGTTGTCGTGGTTCCCGGCGACGACGCCGTTCGGGATGCCGGCAGCGTCGATCCGGCCCTGGGCACCGGACGCGAACTCGAACTCGCCCCTCACCTGCGCCTCGAGCTCCGGGCCGAACGGCCGGATGTTGTTCTCGATGATGTCGCCGGTGTGCGCGACGTACGCGATCTTCCGGTCCGCGGCGTTCCGGGTCACCCAGTCCATGACGCTCGTGTAGCCGCGCGCCCAGACCTCCCGCTCGGCGGCGTCGTCGTGCTCGACCGCCCCCTCGCTCAGGTACTGCGTGTCCGTGTAGTGGACCATCGAGAAGTCGTAGCCGGACGGGTCCGCGAAGCGGTCCGGGTCGCCCGGGTCGATGTCGTCGGCGAACGGGTCCGTGCCCGTGACCATGGCGTGCACGGTCCCCGCGTCGTCGTGCTCCGGGCCGACGACGGCCTCGAGCGCGGTGTCGCCCCCGGCGGCCCCGCGGCGCGCCGCCAGCTCGTCCCAAGCATGGGTCCGCAGGTTCCAGGCGTGCAGCGTGACGAGGCGCGCCGGGTCCACGGCGCCCTCCCAGCGCAGCACGGGCGCGGGCCCGCCGGTCCGGGCCGGCACGTCGAACCGCTGGTAGGTCACGTCGCGGGACGACGGCGACGCCACGATCCGCTCGTCACCCGGCGCGAAGGCACCGGTGTCGCCGATCGCGCTCTCCCCCGGGACCTGCAGCGTGGTGGGCACCGCGGCGGCCTCGCCCTGCCAGGCACGGCCCGGGGTGACCGCCTCGGCGCGGGTGAAGGTGGTCGTCACGTCCCCGCCGTCGGGCTCGCCGACGCGCGCCGACAACGTGACGGGCGCCTCGACGCCCCGGCTCCCGGACGCCGGCGTGAGCTCCGCGGGCGCGTCCGGGATCCCGGCGCTCGTGAAGGTGATCGCCCGCTCGGTCTCGTTGCCGAGCCCGTCGCGCGCGGTGACCCGCAGCGTGTGCTCGCCCGCCGCGAGGCCGGGCCCGACGAGATCGCCGACGGCGATCTCGTCCCCGTCGAGCGTGACGTGCGGTCCGTCGGCGACGCCGGACGCGTCCTCCAGCTCCACCGCGAGCGACACGGCCGAGGTGATCCGCTCGCCGGCCGCCGGGGTGCTCGACGTGACCGCCGGGCCGGCGTTGTCGGTGAAGAAGGTGCGGGTCGCGGTCCGCCCGGCGACGGAGGTCGCGGCCAGCGCGTGCTCGCCGTCGCGCAGCCGGTCGGTACGGACCTGCGCGAGCAGCCCGCGGGCCGGGGCGTCGACGTGGAAGACCCAGTCCACCTCGACCTCGGGGCTGACGCTGGACCCGCAGTTCCCGTCACCGAGGTTGTGGGCGGCGCGCAGGCTCACGTGGCGGGCCGTGCCCTCGGCGGGGCGCAGCTCGGGGGCGGACAGCGTGTAGTCGTCGCGGTTGTCCCCGCACGACGTGCCGTACAGCGTCCCGGCGACCAGGTCCACGCGGTTCCACCCCGCCAGCAGCCACTGGTTCGGCACGGTGATCTCGACGCGCTCCGAGACGTAGTCACGCTCGGTGAGCTCCAGCCGGTTCCCGTTGATCGTCAGGTAGGACGCGTACCGCGCCTCCATCGAGTTCGAGCCGATGCCGAACGCGAGGGTCGCGTCGCCCGCGCCGAGCGAGTCCGCGGCGGTGACCGCCGGGGCGTCGATCGTCCACGTGGTCGCGGCCTCCCGCAGCAGCGACTCGTTCGAGCCGCAGGAGCCGTCGCCCATCGCGTAGCTCGCCGCCGCGTCGCCCGGTACGGCCGCGCCGTCGAACGTCAGCCTGAGGCCGGAGATCGTGAAGTCGTCGCGGTTCGCGCCGCAGTCGGACGGGTAGTCCCCGGTGACGACCTCGATCGTGTTCTCGCCCGGCACCAGGATGCCGCCCGGCAGCGTGACGTCCACGCGCCGGCTCGCCCAGTCGCCGCCGAGCTCGACCCGGTGCCCGTTCACGCGCAGGAAGTTGTGGAAGGCGTCGTCGATCGAGTTGGAGCCGACGTCGAACGACAGCACCGCGGCCTGCCCGCCCAGGGTCGCCGTCGCGGGCGGCGCGTCGCCGTCGACCGTCAGCGTCGCGACGCCGCCGTCGCCGCCCGCCGCCGTCGCCGCGACGACCGGCTGCACGCCGTTGACCAGCACGCCGTCCGCCGGCGTGAGCCGCGGCGCGCCCGCCGGGGCGTTGTTCACGACGATGTCGTGCTCGGTGTCCGCCCCGGCGACGGTGACTCCCGCGAGCTCGTGCTCGCCGTTGCTCAGGGTGGTGGTGTCGAGCTCCGCGGTGAGGCCCGTGGTGGCCTGCGGGTCGTGCTGCACGAAGAAGCTCAGCTCGGCCGTGAGCAGCTTCTTGCTGGAACCGCAGTTGCCGTCGCCGAAGTCGTAGCCGTACTCGTTCTCCTCGCCGTCGGCCGTCTCGCCGAGCAGCTCCAGCGTGAAGTCCGAGAACGCGAAGTCGTCGTAGTTCGTGCCGCAGGAGGTGTTCTCCTTGGGCCCCACGTGGACCACGACGACGTTCTCGCCGCTGGTCAGGTACTGGTTCGGCACCTCCAGCGTGGCCCGCTCGCTCGCCCACGTCTCAGGCTGGTCGATCCGGTGCCCGTTGATCTCGAACCAGTTCCCGAACGTCGCGTCCGCGGAGTTGCTGCCCACCTCGAACCGCAGCGCCGACGTCCCGTGCGTCGCGGTCGCGCCGGGGATCTCCGCCCCGTCCACCCGCAGGCTCGCGACGCTCGCGCCGGGCGCCGTCGGCGTCGCCGCGACGGTGACGGTCCCCTCGAGATAGGCCCCGCGCCCCGGCGTCAGGATCGGCCCGCTCCCCTTGGAGGTACCGGGCTTCCCCGGGCGGTCCTTCCCCGCCGTCAGAGGATCCTCGGCCGACGACGTCGTCCCCGACGACGCGGCGCCGGTCACCGCGGAGGCCGACGTCGTCGTCACCCACCCTCCGAACAGCACCGCGGCCGCCGTGGCGGCGGCCGCCACCTGCAGCCCTCTCCTGCGTGATCGCCTGATCGCCCGCATCCCCACGTCCCTCCGCTAGCACTAGCCTGTGACTCGGCCACACGCTGCACCCAGGCGATGAACGCGAGGCGATCAGGGACCAAAGCCTGCGAGAACCTTGGGCCCGCCGTGCCTCCGGGTCGCGGCCGGGATCCTTCGCGGCGAGCAGGGCTCAGGTGCGGCGGGTCATGGCCGCGACCCGTTCAGCGGAAGGCCTGGAGGCCGGTGAGGTGGCGGCCCAGGACGAGGGTGTGGACCTCGTCGGTGCCCTCGTAGGTGCGGACCGTCTCCAGGTTGAGGGCATGGCGGAGCGGGGAGTGGTCCAGGGTGATGCCGTTGCCGCCCAGGATGGTGCGGGCGGTGCGGCAGACGTCGAGCGCGGTGCGGGCGTTGTCGAGCTTGCCCGCGGAGATCATGTGGGCCCGGAGCTTCCCGGCGTCCTTGAGACGGCCGAGGCGCAGCGCGATCAGCTGGCCCTTGCTGATGTCGAGCGCCATGTTCGCGAGCTTCTCCTGGACGAGCTGGTTCGCCGCGATCGGGCGGCCGAACTGCTCGCGCTCGCCCGCGTAGCCCAGCGCCGCCTCGAAGGCGTCCCGCGCGGCACCCATCGCACCCCAGACGATGCCGTACCGCGCCTCGTCGAGGCACGCGAACGGCCCGGCCAGGCCGGGGTTCTCGGGCAGGATCGCGTCGTCGGGCAGGCGCACGCCGTCGAGCGTGACGTCGCACTGGATCGAGGCCCGCATGGACAGCTTGGGTTCGATGGGCGTCGCCGTGAAGCCCGCCGACGACGTCGGCACGAGGAAGCCGCGGACGCGCTCACAGCCCGTCGTGCTCACCCCGGACGACGACGCCCCCGCCCGGCTCCGTGCTCCCTGGGAGGCCGCGGCGTCGTCGTCGGACACCTTGGCCCAGATGACCGCGACGTCGGCGATCGACGCGAGACCGATCCACCGCTTGGCGCCGTCGAGGACCCACTCGCCGCCGTCGCGGCGGGCGCGGGTGGTCATGCCCGCCGGGTCGGAGCCGGCGCCCGGTTCGGTGAGGCCGAAGCAGCCGATCGCCTCACCGCGCGCGAGGCGCGGGAGCCACTGCTCCTTCTGCGCCTCGGAGCCGTGCTTGTGGATCGCGGACATCGCGAGCGAACCCTGGACGGACACGAACGTGCGGATCCCGGAGTCCGCCGCCTCGATCTCCTGGCAGGCGAGCCCGTACTCGACGGCGGACGCACCGGCGCAGCCGTAGCCGTCCAGGTGCATCCCCAGCACACCGAGCTCGGCAAGCTCCGGGACGATCTCCCGCGGGAAGACGGCGTCGGCGAACCACCGCGCGATGCGGGGCCGGATGCGCCGGTCGGCGAACTCACGCACCCGGTCGCGAACCTCCAGCTCGGACACACTGAACTCGGACTCGAGGTCCAGCAGGTCGGCGGGCGACGCGGTTGCGGCGGGACGAACGACGTCGGTCATGTCCCGGACTGTATGCCAGAGCAATCCCGGCGTCGAGGCGGCCGGGACCGGCCGCCGGCTCGGCTCAGGGCAGGCGGCCGACGTGGGCCATGGCCTGCTTGATGAGCATGCCCTGGCCGTTCATCATCTCGGCCTGGACGGCGTCGGCGCAGGCCTCCTCCGGGGTCAGCCAGGCGAGGTCGAGCGCGTTCTGCTGGGGGCGGCAGTCGCCGGTGACCGGGACGACGTACGCCAGGGAGATCGCGTGCTGGCGCGGGTCGTGGTAGGCGGTGATCCCGGGGGTCGGGAAGTACTCCGCGACGGTGAACGGCTGCGGGGACGGCGGCACCTGCGGCAGCGCCACGGGGCCGAGGTCCTTCTCGATGTGCCGCAGCAGGGCGTCCCGGACGCGCTCGTGGTACATCACCCGGCCCGAGACGAGCGCCCGCGTGATCGCGCCCTGGGTGTCGACCCGCAGCAGCAGGCCCACCGAGATCACGTCACCGGAGTCGTCGACCCGCACCGGCACGGCGTCGACGTAGACGAGCGGGAGCTGGGCCCGGACGACCGCCAGGTCCTCCTCCGTCAGCCACCCGGAGACCTGGGTGGTGTCGTCGTAGAAGTCGTCCTCGGGGTAATCCGCGGTGTCGGTCACGAGCCTTTTCTACCAGCATCGGGGCCCCGAATCCGGTAACAGTGCGATCTCACACGACGGCCGGGGCTCGTCCCCGGGCGGGTTGGGGCTGCGCCCCACGGGAAATGACGAGGCGGAGCGGGCTTGGCCTCGCCAAGCACACTCCGCCCATCCGTCTCGTGCGCCATCAGGGACTCGAACCCCGAACCCGCTGATTAAGAGTCAGCTGCTCTACCCATTGAGCTAATGGCGCGCGGGAGCAGTCTACCTGCTCCTGGGTCACGACGAACGTCGTGATGGTGCGTCATCAGGGACTCGAACCCCGAACCCGCTGATTAAGAGTCAGCTGCTCTACCCATTGAGCTAATGACGCGCAACGAAGAGAAACACTAGCAGGCGCGGGGCCGGTGCTCACAACCGGAATTGACGTGACCTGCGTGACAGCGGCGCAGGCCGCCCGAGCCGGGGAGCGACGAGGGCCTACAGGTACAGGCCCGCCGACCTCTCGCCGTCGCCCACCGTGTGCACGCCGTGCACGTCGCGTTCGCGGAGCAGCACGTAGTCCGTGCCGCCGAACTCGACCTCGGCGCGGTCCTCGGGGTCGAACAGCACCCGATCGCCGACGGCGACCTGCCGCACGTGCTCGCCTGCCGCGACGACGACCGCCCAGGCGAGCCGCTTCGGCCCGGCGGCGGTCGCCGGGATGACGAGGCCGGCCCCGGACTGCCGCTCGGAGCTGTCGGCCTCGGGCTCGACCAGGAGCCGGTCGTGCAGCATGCGGATGGGAAGGTCGCCCGACGACGCCTGCGCGCCCCCGGGATTCGTCACAGCGGTACTCACGGGCCCAACGCTACGCGACCCGTCGGCATGAGCAGCGCGCGGGTTAGCGTTGTCGCATGACTCAACGGCTTGAGATCGGTGACAAGGCTCCTGACTTCGCGCTCCCGGCCGCCGGCGGCGGTTCCGTCTCCCTGGCGGAGCTGCGGGAGGGCGCCGAGAAGGGCGTGATCGTCTACTTCTACCCGGCCGCGTCCACACCCGGCTGCACCAAGGAGGCGTGCGATTTCCGCGACTCCCTGGCCTCGCTGCAGGCCGCGGGCTACGCCGTCGTCGGCGTCTCGCCGGACCCCGTCGCCAAGCTCGACAGGTTCGCGGGCGAGGAGTCGCTCACGTTCCCGCTCGCCGCCGACGAGGACCACGCCACCCTGGAGGCCTACGGCGCCTGGGGCGAGAAGCAGAACTACGGGCGCACGTACACCGGGGTGATCCGCTCCACGGTCGTCGTCGCGCCGGACGGCACGGTCTCCCAGGCCCTGTACAACGTGCGCGCGACGGGCCACGTGGCCCGCGTCCGGAAACTCCTGGGACTGGACTGAGCGATCCCATAGACTCGGCCCGCGCGCGAGTGGCGTAATTGGCAGCCGCGCCAGGTTTAGGTCCTGGTGTCTTCGGACGTGTGGGTTCGAGTCCCACCTCGCGCACGGGTCAGGTCAGCTCGAGCTCCGGCCAGTCGGAGAGCTCCTCGCGCATGCGGCGGTCGTGGGTCGCCACGACGACGGCGGCCGGGGTGGTGATCAGGGCCCGGGTGAGCTCGTCGACCAGGTCGATGGACAGGTGGTTGGTCGGCTCGTCCAGCAGGAGCAGGTGCGGGACGTGCACCAGGGCGCGGGCCAGCTCGAAGCGGCGGCGCTGGCCGACCGACAGCTCGCCGAGCGGGCGGTCGAGGTCCTCCTCGGAGAGCAGGCCCAGGGACGCCACCGGGACCACGTACTCCGGGTCCAGCTCGCCGGCGGCGAGCAGGGCCAGCGCCTCGTCGGCCGCGGTCTCGAAGCCGGTCCGCCGCGCGGCGTCGGGAGTCAGGGCCAGGCTCTCCTGCCCGACGACGCCGACCCGCACGCCGTCGGCCATCGTCCGGGTGCCGCGGCCCAGGGGCCGTTCCCCGGCCAGCGCCCGCAGCAGCGTCGATTTCCCGGTCCCGTTCGGGCCCGTGACGAGCAATCGGCCGGACGGCGGGATCGCGATCCGAGTGCCTGGCAGATCCAACAGGACGCTTGGCATACTTTTCCAGCGGACCCCGACGTCGTCGTCCCGGTCGCCCTGGGCAGCGGCGCCGTGCGCGCCCAGGTCGCGGGTGGCGCCGTCGTCGTCGGACGTCATGGCGGCGGGCCGCACCTCCACGCGCGGGCTGCGGACCTCCACGAGGGGGTCCGCGGGGTCCCAGCCCGGGGACATCGCGGGCAGGTCCGGGAACGTGAGGACGGGCGGCGGGACCGGGACCTCGATCGCCTCGGCCCCCAGCTTCTGGATGAGCCGGTCGGCGGCCTTGACGTGGATGCGGGCGCGCGTGGCGCGCCGGTGGGTCTGCGACCCCTTGGGCGGGCGCCACTCGTCCGACAGGCCCTCGTAGGACTTGTCCAGGACCGCGGCGAGCGCCGCGGCCCGCTTGCGCTCGGCGCGGTAGCGCTGCCGCCAGCGGTGGAGCGCCTGGTTCTTGGCGAACCGGTAGGCGAGGTAGCCGGGCTGGCCGTAGAGCACGGGCCTGCCGTCCCAGGACGGGTCGAGGTCGAGGATGGCGGTGGCGGCGTCGTCGAGCAGCTCGCGGTCGTGCGTGACGACGACGACGCCCCCGCGCCAGGCGACGAGCTCGCCGGTGAGGAACTCGATCGCGGCGGCGTCGAGGTGGTTGGTGGGCTCGTCGAGGAGCAGGATGTCGGCGCGTTCGGCGATCCGGCACGCCAGCCGGACGCGGAAGCGCTCGCCCACGCTGAGCTCGTCGAGACGCCGGCCGGGATCGCGGGGGGCGCCGAGGCGGGTGAGGGCGACGTCGACGCGCCGGTCGGCGTCCCAGGCGGCGAGGTGCTCGGCGCGGCCGAGCGTGCGCTGCAGCTCGGCGAGGTCGCCGGTGTCGTGGTCGAAGGCCGCGGCTGCGGCCTCGAGCTCGGCCGTGGCGGCGCGCAGTCCGTCGAGGGTGGCGGCGACGAGGTCGCCGACGGTCTGCCCGGGCGCGGGGTGCAGCTCCTGCTCGACGAGGCCGACGACACCGTCGCGGCGCACCTCTCCGCCGGACGGGTCGATACGGCCGGCGAGCAGGTGCAGGAACGTGGACTTCCCGGACCCGTTCTCGCCGACGACGCCGAGCCGCGTGCCGTCGTTCACGCTGACGCTCACCCCGCGCAGGACGTCGCGCCCGGGGTACGAGAAGGCGAGGTCGTCGGCCACGAGATGCATGAGTGAAACCCTATGCGGTACGGGCCCGCGCCCGGGGAACGGGCCCGTGAGGGGGCCCGGGGAAACTTCTCCTGTCGCGGACGCGCAAGGGTTCGCGAACAGCTCTCACTAGGGCATACTTCGACGCGGCAACACCCCGAAAACAAGAAATTCACCCGAACACGGTGTTCCCCCTTGTGTTGACCTGCACATATAGGCAGTATGTTCGCCATGTCCCAAGCCCCGCCCATGCTCCGCATGATGAACGTGCTTCTCCGCCCGGGGATGCGCACGCGCAACGATCCCGACGCCGCCTTCGACAAGCTGCTGGCCACCGCGCAGCGCGGGCGCGCCCCGCTCGGCGACGACGACCTCGCCGCCCTGGAGCCGCTCCGGCTCCTGCTGCGGGCGAACGCGGCGAACCCGGATCTGAGCCCGTTCGGCTGGCGAACGGTCCAGGAGGGGGTGCAGAGCCGGATCCTGAACCGGGTCGTCGTCCGGGACCTCCAGCGCACGCACCCGGACGTGAAGGACCAGCCGGTGCCGGCCCCGATCTTCGTGATCGGCCTGCCCCGCACGGGCACCACGTTCACCTACAACCTCATCTCCCGTTCGGTCGGCAACCGGGGCCCGCTGCTGTGGGAGATGCTCAACCTCGGGCTGCCGGTCACCGACCCGGCCCAGCAGGAGAAGATCATCGCGGCCACCACCAAGCGGCTGTCGATCATGGACAAGTTCAGCCGCGACTGGTCGCAGGTGCACCCGCTCATCCCGACGAGCGAGGAGGAGGACTTCTTCCTGCGCGACCACTCGGAGATGCACACGTCGGCGGCGTCGGTGCCGGCGTACCGCGCCTGGGTCGAGGGCGCCGACCTCACGAGCGACTACGTGCTGCTGCGCGAGGCCCTGCAGGTGATGTCGTACGGGCAGGAGCCGCGGCGCTGGGTGCTCAAGCACCCGGCGGACCTGTGGCGGATGCCGGAGATCCTCAATGCGTTCCCCGACGCGCAGTTCGTCTGGACGCACCGCGCGCCCGGCAAGGCGCTGGCGTCGGGCTGCTCGATGTCCGAGGTGCTGCGGCACATGCACTACGTCGAGGGAACGGTGGACCTGAACGCGATCGGCGCGGAGTGGCTGGACCTGACGTCGCGCGGCGTGGAGAAGGCGATCAAGCAGCGCGAGCGGCTCGACGAGGGCGTGATGGTCGACGTCTCCTACAACGACCTGGTCGAGGAGCCGGAGAAGATGATGCACGGGGTGTTCGAGCAGCTGGGCATGCGGTGGACCGAGGCCGACGACGCGAACCTCGCCGTGGCCCGGGACAGGCCGCACCACACGGGGCACAAGTACACGCTGGAGCGCTACGGGCTGGACGAGTTCCAG
Source organism: Myceligenerans crystallogenes (assembly GCF_039529775.1). Taxonomy (NCBI): domain Bacteria; kingdom Bacillati; phylum Actinomycetota; class Actinomycetes; order Micrococcales; family Promicromonosporaceae; genus Myceligenerans; species Myceligenerans crystallogenes. The sequence continues at coordinate 1,017,932 of NZ_BAAANL010000001.1, read as the reverse complement.
GTGGCCGCGGCGTTCGCCGGGTACAAGATCCCGCCGTCGGCCGGGTCGTGAGGCGGGGCCCAGGTCGCCGGGTGGGCGACCTGGGCCCTACCGCACGGCGAGCCGGCCCAGGATCACCGGCGCGAGGGAGCGGAAGGCCTTGCCCCGGTGGCTGATGGAGTTCTTGACGGCCGGGTCGAGTTCCGCGGAAGTGAGCGGGGACGACGAGGCCGGCTGGTCCTGCGGGACCAGGATCGGGTCGTAGCCGAAACCGTGGGTACCCCGGGGGGCCGCGGTCAGGGTGCCGCGCATCTCGCCCCGGCGGACCTCCTCGGTGCCGTCCGGGGTGACCAGGGCCGCGGCGCAGACGAAGGCCGCCGAGCGGTGCTCGGGGCGGACGTCGGCGAGCTGGGCCAGGAGCAGGTCGAGGTTGGCCTGGTCGTCGCCGTGCCGGCCGGACCAGCGGGCGGAGAAGATGCCGGGCGCGCCGCCCAGGACGTCGACGGCGAGGCCGGAGTCGTCCGCCACCGCGGGCAGGCCGGTGGACCGGCAGACGGCCCGGGCCTTGATGAGGGCGTTCTCCTCGAAGGTGATGCCGTCCTCGACCGGTTCCGGGGCGCCGATGTCGCCGGAGGTGACCAGCTCGCCGTCGGGCAGGTCGACGCCGGCCGCCGCGAGGATGGCGTGGAGCTCCACGAGCTTCTTGCGGTTGTGGGTGGCGATGACCAGGCGGGCGGTGTTCATCTCAGGCCTCCGACCTGCGGTCGAGGTTGCGGCGCAGGGCCGTGACCAGGGCGCGCCAGCCGAGCATGGTGATGCCGAGGAACAGGGTGGTCACCAGGAGGAACGTCGGGACGAAGGCGCCGCCGGTGACGATGCGCAGGATCATGCCGACGATCACCGTCGTGAACCAGATGCAGACGCCGGCGGGCCAGAGGCGGGACGGGTCGCGCCAGGCCCGGGTCCACGCCCAGCCGGCGGCCGCGCCGACGGCGAAGGGCCAGACGACGCGGCCCAGTTCCAGCAGCAGCGTGCCGTGGGTGTTCATGCCGATGATCGCGAAGGTCAGCACGGCGACGGCGTCGGCCACGATCGCCGGGGCGACCGGGACGCGTCCCGGGGCGCCGTCGGACACGGTCACGAACCGAGCTCCTGGGCGAGGGCCGCGGCCTGGATCGTCGCGAGCTCGGCGGTGCCCGCGATCGCGAGGTCGAGGAGCGAGTCGAGCTCGGCGCGGTCGAACGGGGCGTGCTCGGCGGTGCCCTGCACCTCGACGAACTTGCCCCGGCCCGTGACCACGACGTTCATGTCGGTGTCGGCGCGCACGTCCTCCTCGTAGGGCAGGTCGAGCATCGGGACGCCGTCGATGACGCCCACCGAGATCGCCGACACCGAGTCCGTCAGCACGGGCTTGCCGCGCGAGGTGATGTGGCCGTGCCGCTGGCCCCAGGCCACGGCGTCGGCGAGCGCCACGTAGGCGCCGGTGATCGCGGCGGTGCGGGTGCCGCCGTCGGCCTGCAGGACGTCGCAGTCGAGCACGATCGAGTTCTCCCCGAGGGCGGACATGTCCACGACGGCGCGCAGCGAGCGGCCCACGAGGCGCGAGATCTCGTGGGTGCGCCCGCCGATCTTGCCCTTGACGGACTCACGCCCTGAACGGGTGTTCGTCGCGCGCGGCAGCATCGCGTACTCTGCGGTCACCCAGCCCTCGCCGGAACCCTTGCGCCAGCGCGGCACGCCCTCCTCGAACGATGCCGCGCACAGCACCCGGGTACGCCCGAACTCGACGAGCACGGAACCCTCGGCGTGGTCGAGCCAGCCGCGGGTGATCCTGACGGGGCGGAGCTGGTCGGTGGCGCGGCCGTCGGCGCGCGTGACGGCGGAGGTCGAGGCACTGGTGGTCACGTGCGAAAGCCTACGCCGAGTGGGTGCGCTGGGCTGCGCCGCCGTTCGCGTGCGCATGATCACAGCGACGTGGTGCGAATGCCGTTCACTCCTGCTGCCCTGGTGGGAAGAAATCTCGGGAACAAGGGGAACACTTGAAAATCACTTTGCAGCCGGGGCGGGTCTGCTCGCTGGACACGGTCGCCGTGGCCGGGAACGGGTTCACCGCCGACGCGTCCGTCACGGTCGAGCTCCGCACGCCCGACGGCCACTCGATCCTGTCCCACCGCACCTCGGCCGATCACACGGGCGCCTTCGCCACGGTCCTCGTCGTGCCGGAGGTCCGTGAGGGCACCGACTGCACGGTGATCGCCACCGATCCGCTCTCCGGCGCCACCCGGACCAAGCTGACCGTGTCGGCCTGAGCGACCCGCCCGGGGTCAGACCGTGTACGTGGCCCCGGGCTGCGCCAGCCGCACGTCGCCGTCGTACTCGTCCCGCGCCTCCGCCAGCGAGATCGCCGGCTCGTTCCACACCGGCAGGTGCGTCAGCAGCAGCCGGTGCGCGCCCGACTCGTGCGCCACGCGGCCCGCGCGCCTCCCGGTGAGGTGCACGCCCGGCGCGACGTCGTCGTCCCTGCCCTCGACGAACGCCGCCTCGCAGAGCAGCAGATCGGCGTCGCGCGCGAGCGCGACCACGCCGTCGCAGTAGTCCGTGTCGCCCGAGTACGCGATGACCGCACGCTCGTCCGGGCGCAGCGTGCTCGGGCCCGTCACGCGGATCCCCCACGCCTCGGCCGGGTGGAACACCCGGAACGCCTCCAGCGTCAGCGGCCCGACCCGCACGGGCGCGCCCTCGGCCCAGGAACGGAAGTCGTAGTCGGCGTCCATCGTCTCGCCCTCGCTCAGCCCGTAGGCACGGGCGGCCTGCTGCGCCGTCGCCGACGGCGACCACACGGGCAGGCTCTTCCCCTTGCCGTGCTTCAGCGACCCGTGCTCGGGGTGGTAGCGCAGGTAGACGTACATGCCCGAGAGGTCGGCGCAGTGGTCCGGATGCAGGTGGGAGATGGCGACGGCGTCGACGTCGAACGGGTCGACGACGCGCTGCAGCGCCCCGAACGCGCCGTTGCCGAGATCCATGACGACCGTCCAGTCACGGGCCTCGAAACCGGCCGCGGCGGCCTCGGCCGCCGACACCTGCACGAGGTACGACGACGCCGGGGACCCGGGCCCCGGGCCCGAGCCGGAGACGCCGAGGGTGATCAGTCGCATCAGACGGCCTCCACCAGTGCGACCTCGGGGCCGAGGAACCGGTGCGCGAGCGGCTGGACGCGCGCGGGCTCGCCGGTGGTCAGGAACGTGTGCACGGGGGCGCCCGCGCCGGCGGACCGTTCCAGGCCGTGCTCGACGAGCTTGCGGTAGACGTCCTTGGCGGTCTCGTCGGCGGACGACACCAGCGTGACGTCGTCGCCCATCACGTAGCTGATCGCGCCGCGCAGGAGCGGGTAGTGCGTGCAGCCGAGCACGAGCGTGTCGACCCCGGCGGCCTTGACGGGGTCGAGGTACTCGCGGGCGTACTTCATCACCTCGTCGCCCGACGTCCTGCCCTCCTCGACGAGCCGCACGAACTCCGGGCAGGCCTGCGTGATGATCTGCAGGCCCGGGGTGACGTGGAAGGCGTCGTCGTACGCGAGCGACTGCACCGTGGACTTCGTGGCGATCACGCCGATCTTGCCCGAGCGGGTCGCGTGCACGGCGGCCCGGGCGGCGGGCAGGATGACCTCGATCACGGGGATGCCGTGCCGGTCGGTGTACCGCTCCCGCGCGTCGCGCAGCGCGACCGACGCCGCGGTGTTGCACGCGATGACCAGCATCTTCACGCCGTCGGCGACCAGCCTGTCCATGACGTCGAGCGCCATGGCGCGGATCGCGCCCAGCGGCTTGGGGCCGTAGGGGGCGTTCGCGTTGTCGCCGAGGTAGCGGACCTGCTCGTTGGGCAGCTGGTCGAGGATGGCGCGCGTGACCGTGAGGCCGCCGAGGCCGGAGTCGAAGATGCCGATGGGCGCGTCGTTCACGGGTGCGATGCTAACCGCGCGGGTGTGTCCGATCCGTTACCGACGCCACGTGATACGGGTGACGCCTGCCACGTTGCCTCAGAACGGGCGGGAACGGGCGCGCCGGACGACCGGTACCGCCCGGGAACGCCCTCCTCGGAAGGTGAATCCCACCCCAGCTACTAGATAAGGTAGGGGGGTGACAATCTCCGCCGCGCAGATGCCCCGCTCCGCGCCCGCGGGATCGGTCTCGGCCAGGACTGCCACAAGTGAGGAAACCGCTCAGGACGCGGCCCAGGAGCTGGCCGATCCGTGGGTGACCATCGTCTGGAACGACCCGGTCAACCTCATGTCCTACGTGACCTACGTCTTCGAGAGCTACTTCGGCTACCCGACGGCCAAGGCCCACAAGCTCATGATGCAGGTGCACAACGACGGCCGGGCGGTCGTGTCCAGCGGGGGCAGGGAGCGCATGGAGGTGGACGTGCAGGCGATGCACGGGTTCGGGCTGTGGGCGACGCTGCAGGAGTCCGGGTCCGGCACGGGTCAGGGCGCGGCATGACGCCGTTCCGCGCGATGCGGCGCGGCTACGAGTCGCGGATGGACCCCGTCGAGCGGGCCGTGCTGGCGCGCGTGGCGCGGGACGTCGCGGAGATGGTCCGGGCCGAGACCGGCCTGCCCTCGGCGGCCCCCGATCCCGACCCGAACGACAAGCCCGCCCCGCACACCGGCAGCACCACGCGGGTGTGGAACAAGGGCCTGCTCGCGCCCGACGAGATCACCGACGGCGACCTCGCGAAGCTGACGGGCATCTCGTCGGTCGGCCCGACGCCGCAGGATCCCGCGGTGCGCCGCCTGCTCCCGGACGCGAGCAAGGAGGACGCGGCCGTGGCGGCCGAGTTCCGCCGGTTCACGCAGAACGACCTGGCGCGCGAGAAGGCCGAGCGGCTCGAGGCGTTCGCCGACCTGCTGGAACCGCCGGTCTCCGAGGAGGACCCGGAACCGGAGAAGGCGCCGTGGCAGGCCCTCGGCAAGCACGGCGCCCCGCCGCCGGTGCGGGTCTCGCGCGAGTCCGCCGAGTCGGTGGCGGGGGCGCTCACCGACCTGCGCCTGGTCATCGCGCAGCGCCTCGGCCTGGAGTCCGACGACGACGTCAACTCGCTCACGGACCAGGTGATGTGGGACCAGCAGCTCGGCAAGGAGATCCCGGTCGCGGCCGACGGACGGGCCGCGCGCCGGTTCTGGTCGGGCGTGTTCGTGGCCGCGGGGTTCGCGCTGGAGACCCTGATGGAGGTCATGATCGCGGACCTACGAGGACGGCCACGTCCGCTCGAGGACAACTGAGAGCGAGCCGTTCGCCGTCGCCGGCACCGGTCGATTCGGCCGGCCGGATCGTCCGGTCAGCCGTCGCCCGGTCGTGCGATGCGCCGGCGGCGCCCGTCGCCCCAGGCGTGAGCTCCCCGCACGGCGGCGGTCCCCTGGGGCTCGGTCGTCACAGGTAGTTGCCCGCGACCGGGGCCGGCTTCCAGCGGCCCGAGGTGGCGATGTCCAGGACCTGGTCCGTGGTGAGCTCGTCCGCGCCGTGCTCCAGCAGGGAGCGCCGGGCGACCTCGCGGAGGTCCGCGCCGGTGGCGCCGTCGAGGAACGACGAGACCAGCCCGGTGTCCACCCCGGCCCGGGGCGGCAGGTACAGGTCGAGGATCGCCTTGCGGCCCTCGGCGTCGGGCGGCGGGACCTCCAGGATGGTGTCGAACCGGCCGGGTCGCTTGACCGCCGGGTCGAGGGAGCCCGGGTCGTTCGTGGTGGCCACGGTCAGGACGTCGTCGGTGGTGCGAGCACCGTCGAGCGCGTCGAGGAACTCGCCGAAGCTCGTGGAGCCGCGGCTGTCCTTGCCGCCCACCGAGTCGATCTCCTCCAGCACCACGAGGCACGGCCCGAGCGTGCGGACCTCCTCGTAGAGCTCGGTCATCCAGGTGCGCAGCACGTCGGCGGTCACCAGCACGACGGTGAGGGTGCCCTTGAGCTCCGTGGCGATCACCCGGGCGAGCTTCGTCTTGCCCACCCCGGGCGGCCCGGCCAGCAGCAGCCCGCGCGACGTCGAGTGCCCGAGCGCGCGCAGCGTGTCGCGGCGCGTCGTGACCCCCGCGCAGAACAGGTCGACCTCGTGCCACACCTCGCGCGGCAGCACGAGATCCGCGCGGCCCTGCGGCGTCGGCGTGACGGGCTTGATCGTGAGCCTGCCGGGGGCGGCGGCCTGGAGCGTGCGCCCGCGGTACGGGTGGTCGGCGGCGAGATCCGCGGACAGGGCGTCGAGCGCCCGCTCCGCGACGTCCCGGTGTCCCGGCATCGCGTGCGCGGTGAGGAACGGGTCCCCGAACTGGTAGCCGGTCTCGATCGCGACGGGCTGCTCGTCGCGGGTCCCGGCCGGGAAGAGCACGGTCCCCGCGGTCGGGACGGTCACGCCGGTCCCGGAGCCGAGGTCCAGCCGGGCCATCTGCGGCGCCCGGCGCTCCGGCCCGCGCTGCGTGACCTCGTCGGCGTGCGCGGCGATCCAGCGGCCCAGCACGAAGCCGTACAGCAGGTGCAGCACGGGCGACACGGGCCGCGACACGGTCTCCAGGACCGCCTCGTTCACCTTCCAGGTGCGGGCGAGCCATTCCGACGCCGTCCGGGGCTCGGTCTCCTTCTCCGGGATCGGGCGCCCGAGCAGGGCGGCGATCCCGGCGACGGCGGCGCGGGCCGCCTCGTCGTGCGGGCCGAGGTCCGGCCAGGCGGGCGCGGGGTGCGGTTCAGGGGTCAGCCCGGAGTTCTCCGGGCCGGAAGCGTTGTTCAGAGCGATCCTCTCGTCTCGTGTGCTCACCGACGATGTTTACCAGCCGGGAACGGCCTGGTAAAGGCCGAAACGTGGCATGGCGGCAGGGCAGATTCGGCGGTACCACGACGGCGTCGAGTGTCACACAGACCGGCACGTATGTTCGCATCGCCTGCCCGGCGGCCGGCGGTGCCTGCCGCTGCCGTCTCCTCGGATCCGGCTCCGGGCGGGTGCCGCGCCGTCGTGCGTCCACGGCGCGTTCCGCGGCCCTCACCCTCCGCCTCATCTCTCGTCGATGTCAGTGGGGGTCAGTAGACTTCCCGTCATGAGCGACCCCCTCTCGAGCCCGCCAGACGATCCCCGGACCAGCGGCTCCACCGGCCTTCTCGAGCGCGAGGAGACCCGCGAGCAGGCCGAGCCGGGGGACCACGAACGCTTCGCGCACTACGCCAGCAAGAAGAAGATCATGGACTCGGCGCTGTCCGGCAAGCCGGTGGTCGCCCTCTGCGGCAAGGTCTGGGTGCCGGGCCGCGACCCGAGCAAGTTCCCCGTGTGCCCGAAGTGCAAGGAGATCTACGAGGGCCTGAAGCCCGGCGGCTCCGGCGGCAAGGACTCCGGGGGCGGTTCCGGCACGTGACCAACACGCCGCAGCTTCCGCGCACACCGTCGTCTGCGGCCGCATCGCACCTGAGTCCCGCGTTCCCGCGCCGTGCCCCCTGGGGTACGGCGTCGAACCTGCGCGCCTGGCAGGCCGCGGCGCTGGAGCTCTACCGCGAGAAGGCCCCGCGCGACTTCCTCGCCGTCGCCACGCCCGGCGCCGGCAAGACGACGTTCGCCCTGCGCATCGCCACCGAGCTCCTCGAGGCCGGGATCGTGCGCCGCGTCACCGTCGTCGCGCCGACCGAGCACCTCAAGCACCAGTGGGCCGACGCCGCCGCGCGCGTCGGCGTCGGCATCGACCCGAACTTCACCAACGCGCAGGGCCGGCACGGCTCGCACTACGACGGCGTCGCGCTGACCTATGCCCAGGTCGCGGCCAACCCCGCGCTGCACCGCGCCCGCACGGACGCCGCCCGCACTCTCGTGATCCTCGACGAGGTGCACCACGGCGGCGACGCCCTGAGCTGGGGCGACGCCGTCCGCGAGGCGTTCGACGACGCCACGCGCCGCCTGGCCCTGACCGGCACGCCGTTCCGCAGCGACACGTCCCCGATCCCGTTCGTGGTCTACGAGGAGGACCGCGACGGCATCCGCCGCTCGAAGGCGGACTTCACGTACGGCTACGGCGACGCCCTGCGGGACCACGTCGTGCGCCCGGTCCTGTTCCTGACCTACTCCGGCGACATGCGCTGGCGCACCCGCGCGGGCGACGAGGTCTCCGCGCGCCTGGGCGAGGCCATGACCAAGGACATGACCGCCCAGGCCTGGCGCACCGCCCTGGACCCGGAGGGCGAGTGGATCCCGAGCGTGCTGCGCGCCGCCGACAAGCGCCTGGCCGAGGTGCGCCGCGCCGTCCCCGACGCCGGCGGCCTGGTCATCGCCACCGACCAGACCACCGCCCGCGCGTACGCCCAGCACCTGCACGAGATCACCGGGCAGCGCCCGGTCGTGGTGCTGTCCGACGACGCCGGGGCGTCCGGCCGCATCGAGGAGTTCACGTCCTCGGACGACCGCTGGATGGTCGCGGTGCGGATGGTGTCCGAGGGCGTCGACGTGCCCCGGCTCGCCGTCGGCGTGTACGCGACGTCCACGTCGACCCCGCTGTTCTTCGCGCAGGCCGTGGGCCGGTTCGTGCGTGCCCGCTCGCGCGGGGAGACGGCGTCGGTGTTCCTGCCGTCGGTCGCGCCGCTGCTGGAGCTCGCGGGCGGGCTGGAGCTGGAGCGCGACCACGCGCTCGACCGGCCCTCCACCCCCGAGGAACAGGGCATCGAGTACGACCCGGAGGCCGCGCTGCTGGCCGCCGCGAACCGCGAGGAGAAGGCGTCGGGCGAGCTGCAGGGCACGTTCGAGGCGCTGGACTCGCAGGCCTCCTTCGACCGCGTGCTGTTCGACGGCGGCGAGTACGGCACGGGCGCGGACGCCGGCTCCGCCGAGGAGCTGGACTTCCTCGGCCTGCCCGGCCTGCTCGAGCCGGATCAGGTCACCACGCTGCTGCGCCAGCGGCAGGCGGACCAGCTCAAGGCGCGCAAGAAGGCCGCGACGTCGGACACGACGCCGGCCGACGCGCCGACCGACCGCGAACGGGCCGCCGAGCAGGCAGAGCACGAGCACCGGCGCGCGGGCGAGCTGCGCAAGGAGCTGTCCAAGCTGGTGGGCGCGTGGTCCAAGAGGTCGGGCGAGCCGCACGGCGTCGTCCACACGCGCCTGCGGCGCGAGTGCGGCGGGCCGGAGGTCCCGCTCGCGACCTCGGCGCAGCTGGAGGAGCGGGTCACCAGGATCCGGCGGTGGTTCGTCGGCACGAGATGAGCGGTTCCCACGCCGGGGTCGGGCTGAACCCAGGCTGACCACAGCCTGGTCCCCGGCGGGACGTGACGGACACCCGTGATGAACAGCACGGGGCCGGATCGTGAGACGAGTGCGAGGAAGCTGTGTTTTCGACCGGCCGAGCCGGGCCGCAGGCCATACCGTTGCCCTATGACCAGCGAGCCCCGGGGCATCGTCGCCCCGCACACCGACTGGCCTGCCCTGCGCCTCGTCGAGCCGACAACGTCGTCGGACCTCTCGGCGGACATCTCCTCGGACACTGTGTCCCCTCAGGGCCGGCCGCCACTTCCCGCGGACTTCCCCGCGGCGCCGCGCCCGGCGGCACGGCCGTCGGTCGCGCTGCTGACGGACCGCTACGAACTGACCATGCTGCAGGCCGCCCTCGCCGACGGCACAGCGCACCGGCACTGCGTCTTCGAGGTCTTCACCCGCCGGCTGGCGGCGGGCCGCCGGTACGGCGTCCTCGCCGGGACCGGGCGGGTGCTGGAAGCGCTGCCGCACTTCCGGTTCGGGGACGACGAGCTGCGCTACCTGGAACGCGAGCGCATCGTCGACGCACCCACCCTGGAGTACCTCGCGAACTACCGGTTCAACGGCTCGATCCAGGGCTACGCCGAGGGTGAGATGTTCTTCCCCGGTTCTCCCGTGCTGCAGGTGGAGGGCACGTTCGCCGAGGCGGTGCTGCTGGAGACCCTCGTGCTGTCGATCCTCAACTACGACTCGGCGGTCGCGTCGGCGGCGTCGCGCATGACGAGCGCTGCCGTGGACCGGCCGGTGCTGGAGATGGGTTCCCGGCGCGCGCACGAGCAGGCGGCGATCGCCGCGTCGCGCGCGGCCGTCATCGCCGGCTTCGCCGGCACCTCCAACCTCGAGGCGGGCATGCGGTACGGCCTGCCCACGATCGGCACGGCCGCGCACGCGTTCACGCTGCTGCACGACGACGAGCTCTCGGCCTTCCGCTCCCAGGTCGCGGCGTTCGGCCCGGGCACGACCCTGCTGGTCGACACGTTCGACGTGATGCGCGGCGTGGAGAACGCGGTCGAGGCCGCCGGGACGGGGCTGGGCGCGGTGCGGCTCGACTCGGGCGACCTGGGCGGGCTCGCCGTGGACGTGCGCAAGCGGCTCGACGAGCTGGGGGCCACGGAGGCCAGGATCGTGGTGACCTCCGACCTCGACGAGTACGCGATCGCGGGCCTCGCGGCCGCGCCGGTGGACTCCTACGGCGTCGGGACGCGGCTCGTGACGGGGTCCGGGGCGCCGACCTGCGGGATGGTCTACAAGCTGGTGGCCCGCGAGAACTCCGCGGGGCTGCTGGAACCGGTCGAGAAGACGTCGTCGGGCAAGAAGTCGCGGGGCGGCCGCAAGGCCGCGGGCCGGCGGTACGGGCCGGACGGCCGGGCGACCGAGGAGGTGCTGGTCACCGGTCCGGACGAGCTGGTGGCCGCCTGGACCCCCGACACCCGCGACCTGCGCCAGCTGCACGCGCCCCTGGTGGTGGCGGGCGCGGTGGACTCGCGCTGGGTGGGTGCGTACGGCGTCGAGAACGCGGCCCGCGCCCACGCCAACGCCCGCTCCGAGCTACCTCGCGGCGCCCGCCGCCTCTCCTGGGGCGAACCGGCGGTCCCGACGACGGACCTCCCCCTGACCCACTGACCGGAACCCCCACCACCACCTCAACCCCCTCCCCCGGCCGGGGGGGTACTGGGTGGGCCTCAGTAGCACGTTGGGGCCGGGAATCCCGACTTCGCATGGATTCGATCTGCTACTGACCTCACCTCAGCCCGCGGAGGGGGCCGGGGATGGGATCAGACGGGTCAGAGGGTTTGCCACTCCGGCTTCGCCGCGTAGGTCTCGCGGTAGTAGTCCGCTAGTTGCAGGCGGCTTGCCGCGGCGGCGTCCACCAGGATCGTGGCGTGCGGGTGGAGCTGCATGATCGTGGCCGGCCACATCGCCGAGACGGGGCCCTCCACGAGCTGGTGGACCGCCTCCGCCTTGGCCCGGCCCGTCGCGAGCAGCACCAGGTGCCGCGCCGACATGATCGTGGCCAGGCCCTGGGTGAGGCAGTGGCGCGGGACGTCGTCGACGGAGCCGCCGAAGAAGCGCGCGTTGTCCTGCCGGGTCTGCCGGGTGAGCGTCTTGATGCGCGTGCGCGACGCGAGCGACGAGCCGGGCTCGTTGAACGCGATGTGCCCGTCCGTGCCGATCCCGAGCAGCTGCAGGTCCACGCCGCCGGCCGCGGCGATCGCCTCCTCGTAGTCCGCGCAGGCCCGCGCGAGGTCCGCCGCGTTGCCGTCCGGGCCCCGGACCGCGCCCGGCGCGAAGTCGACGCGCGAGGCGATCTCCTTCTCGATGACGTTGCGGTACCGCTCGGGGTGGTCGTCCGGCAGCCCGACGTACTCGTCCAGCATGAACGCCCTGGCCCGCGCGAACGAGAGCCCGTCCTTGTGCCGCCGGGCCAGCTCGTCGTACACCTTGAGCGGGCTCGACCCGGTGGCCAGCCCCAGCACGGCCTGCGGCCGTCCGGTCAGCAGCGTCTCGATCGCCTCGGCGGCGAGCCGGGCGAGCTCGTCGCCCGGCGCGATCACGACCTCCATGTCAGCGCTCCCCCTCGGTCATCGGCCCGCATGTCCGTCTCCGACGACGCCGTCCTGCCCGACGACGACGCCGTGTCCGACGACGACGCCGCGCCCCCGGCCTCCGCCTCCTCGTCGCGGCGGCCCAGCACCGCGGCCCCGACGGCCGCCACCGGGATGTCCGACGGCGCCAGCCGCACCCGCCCCGGCAGCTCGAGCGACGCGAGGAACCCGGACACCTTCGCCTGTTCCCGGAGCGCCTCGCGGACGACATCAAGGAGCGGCTCGCCGAGCTGCGCCACCCCCCCGCCCAGCACCACGTAGTGCACGTCGACCGTCAGCACGAGCAGCCGCACCGCGGCCGCGACGGCGTCGGCGAACCGCGCCCGCACCCGCAGCGCCTCGGCGTCGCCGGAGGCCGCGGCCTCGAACAGCTCCACGGGCGCGGGCTTCCCGTGCCGCGCGGGCCAGGCCTGCGCCAGCGCCGTGCCCGACACGAACGTCTCGATGCAGCCGCGCTGGCCGCACGGGCACTCCGGCCCGGCCGGATCGATGGGCACGTGCCCGATCTCCCCGGCAGCGCCGGTCACCCCGCGCCGCAGCCGCCCGTCCATCACGAGCCCCGAGGCGACCCCGGTCCCGAGCGCGAGAAACGCGAGATCCTCGTGTTCCCGCGCGGCGTCGTCGGACATCGCCTCGCGTTCCAGGACGTGGGCGGCACCGACGGCGGCGACGTTGAGGTCGTTCTCGACGACGACGGGGACGCCGTCCAGCGCGGCGGACAGCCGGTCGGCGAGCGGCAGCTCGTCGGCGATGCCGAGGTTGACCGCGTGCCGGACCGTCCCGGCGGCGACGTCGATGATCCCGGGGATGCCCAGACCGACGCCGCCCACCGTGGCCGGGTCCGCGAGCTCGCGGACGGCACGCGCGGCGGAGCGGACGACGCCGTCGGGGCCGAGTTCCGTCGCCAGGCGCGTGGTCGCGACGACGGCGCCGGACGTGTCGAGCAGCGCCCCGAGGATCTTGGTGCCGCCGATGTCCAGGCCGACGGTATACCCGGGATCCTCGCGGCGCTCCGCTGCTTGTTCGATGGTGCTCATCAGCCTTTCACCGCGCCGGCGACCAGGCCGCCGGACATCCGGCCCTGGACGAGAAGGAAGAAGATGATCGCCGGGACGGCGACGAGCGTCGCGCCCGCCATGACCGCGCCCCAGTTCGTGGCCTGCGTGACCGACAGGAAGGTCCGCAGCCACAGGGTCAGGGTCATCACCTCGGGGCGCTGCATGATCACCAATGCCATCACGAACTCGTTCCACGCGTTGATGAACGCGAAGATCCCCGTCGCGACCAGGCCCGGGGCCAGCAGCGGGAAGGTGACGCGCCAGAACGCGCCCGCCGGGGAGCAGCCGTCGATCTGGGCCGCCTCCTCCAGCTCCCTGGGCACGCCCGCGACGAAGCCGCGCAGCGTCCAGATGGTGAAGGGCAGCACGCCCGCGATGTAGATGAGCGACAGCCCGATCACCGAGTTGATCAGCGCCCAGCCGTCGATGATGCGGAACAGCGAGATGATCATCGCCTCGCCCGGGATCATCTGGACCACCAGGATCAGCACGAGGAACGTGCGCCGCCCCTTGAACGAGAACCGGGTCAGCGCGATCGACGCGACGAAGCCCAGCACGAGGCAGACCACGAGGGTCAGGGCCGTGACCGTGATCGAGTTCAGCACCGCGGGCTCGAACGGGGCGCGCTCCTGGCTGAACATCGCCGAGCGGTAGTTGTCGAGCGTGAAGACGTCGGGCGTCGGGAAGAACGCGATGTCCTCGCCGCGGATCTTGTCGTTGGGCAGGAACGACGTGTTCAGCATCCAGTAGACGGGGAAGGCGAACAGGCAGAAGACGACGACGGCGACGGCTCCCCAGCCGGCGTCCGCGACCCGCCGGGCGGGTGATCTGCGGGTCACAGTTCCTCCTCCTTGATCGTGCGGCGCACGTAGTAGACCGACAGCAGCAGCATGATCGCGGTGAAGATGAACGCGATGGCGCTGGCGACCCCGAAGTGCCCCTGGCCCATGCCCATCTGGTAGATGTACACGCCGATGGTGTTGGTCTTCTCGCGGTCGCCGCCGATGTCCTGCAGCGCGTAGACCTGGGGGAACACCTTCAGGTCCCAGATCATCGAGAGCACCACGAGCACGGTGACGATGGTGCGCACGTACGGCAGCATGACGAGCCGGAAGCGCTGGAAGGAGCCTGCGCCGTCGAGCTGCGCGGCCTCCAGCACCTCGCCGGGGATCTGGCTGAGCCCGGCGTACATCGTGAACGCCACGAACGGGATCGCGCCCCACACGATGACGAACGTGAGGATCGTGAAGAAGCCGATCGGGTCGAGCAGCCACGAGTGGCCGAACCACCGCTCCCCCGTGATCCGGGTGAGCAGGTTGTTCACCAGCCCGTACTCGGTGTCGAAGATCCAGCCCCAGATGGTCGTGGAGCTCAGCGGCGGCATCGACCAGGCCAGCAGGAGGCCGACGGCGACGAGCAGGCGCAGGCCCTTGCGCAGCCGCATCATGAGCAGCGCGATCAGCGTGCCGAACACCATCGTCAGCACCACCGCGACGACCATGAACACGATGCTGCGGCCGAGCACCTCCCAGAACTCGGCGTCGCCGAGCACCTTCGTGTAGTTGTCGAGGCCCACCCATTCCGGCGGCAGGCCCATCACCTGGGCGCGCTCGTACTCCTGGAAGGACATGACCAGCATCCGCAGCACCGGGTAGCCGGTCAGGACGCCGAGGATCAGAACGGGGCCGGCCAGCAGCAGCCAGGGGACGACCGGCGTCTTGCGCCGGAGCCGCACCGGCGGGGGCGCGGCCGGCGGCGCGGGGGCCGCGCGTTCGGTGGCGAGGGTCATGAGGGACGCCTTTTCGCTTCGTGGCTTGGGGTCATGGGTACGGTCCCCCGCCCGTTCCGGGTGCGGCCGGGCGGGGGACCGTGGGTACCTGCCGGGGTCAGCCGTTGAGGATGGACTCGATCTCGGCGTCCAGGTCGGCGGCGACCTGCTCGACGTCGTCGCCGTTGGCGAGGCGCGTCATGTGGGTCTGCAGCACGGTCTGCGCCTCGACGTCGGCCCACTTGGGGGTGGCCGGGGTGAGCCTGGCGGTGGCGGCGGCCTCGACGCCCGCCTTGCCGATGGAGGTGTCCTGCGGCACCTCTCCGGCCAGGGAGACCTTGGCCGGGATGAGGCCGGTCTTGCCGATGATCGTCTGGTACTCGTCGCTCAGGATGATCTTGAGCGCCTCGTACGCGAGCTCACGGTTCGCCGACTTCTGCGCGAGGGCGATGTTCGAGCCGCCCGCGAACACCTGCGCCGGGCCGCCGTCCTTGCCGGGCAGCGGGAACGCCTCGAGGTCGCCGCCGTAGGTGGACGCGCAGCCGGGGACGCCGTCCTCGGTCTCCGGCTCCTCGGGCGCGTTGATGGACCACTGGATCCAGGTCGGGGCCGAGAGGTAGCCGATCTTGCCCTCGCAGAACGGGATCTGCAGGTCGGTCTCCTGCGCGTCGGCCGGGGCGTTGGACGCGTTCAGCATGAGGTCCTGGACCTGGGAGAGCCCGGCGATGCCGCCCTCGCTGGAGAAGCCCGCCTCCCACGTGCCGTCCGCGGCCTGCTCGGCGATGAAGCCGCCGTTCTCCCAGACGAACGGGAGGGCGTTGTACCAGTCCTGGCCGGGCCACCAGTGGCCGGAGAACTTGCCCTCCTTGTAGAGGTCCTTCGCCTGGTCGACGTACTCGTCGAGGGTGGCCGGCGGCTCGTCCTCGACCAGCTCCGGGCTGTAGAACACCGCGCGCGAGCCGGCGTAGTACGGCAGGGCGAAGTGCTTGCCCTCCCAGTCACCCGCCTCGACGAAGCCGGGCAGCAGGTCGCTGCCGCCGAGCTCCTCGAACTCCTCGGCCGTGATCTCGCTGAAGTAGCCCGACGACGTGAACGCCGACGCCTGGGTGTTGCCGACCTCCACGACGTCCGGGACGTCTGAGCCCGCGAGCGCCGTCGTGTACTTGTCGACGAGGCCGTCCCAGGTCTGCTCCTCGATGACCAGGGTGGCGCCCTCGTTCTGCTCCTCGAACGTCTTCTTCAGGTAGTCGCGGGCCTCGTCGGGGGTGTCGGTGCCGACGAGCCAGACGCGCACCTCGGTGTCCGCGCTGTCGCCGCTGTTGGTGCCGGTCCCGCAGGCACCCAGAGTCGCAGTCATCAGTAGCGTCGCCGAAACGGCGACGAGCCGGTTCTTCTTCACGAGGTCTTCCTCTCGCCACATGTGTGGGGTGTGGGTTCTGGGGTGTGGGTTCTGGGTCGTGAGTCGAGTTCTCGGTGGAGAGCTTCCTGCCTCGCCGTCGTCGGCACGGCCGTGTGCCTACGACACCCCCAGCTGGGCGGACAGGACCAGGACGGCCGCCCCGAGGAGCACCACGTCCTGGCCGAGCGAGGCCATCCGGAGCTGGAGCCCGGCGCTGACCGCCGGCATCGTCCGCTCGCGGAGGGTCTCCTGCGCCGCCTCCCGCAGGGGGCCGTCGAGCAGGTCCGGCGGACCGCTCAGCAGCACCTCGGCGAGGTTCAGCGCGCTGACGACGGGCGCGAGGGTCACCCCGAGCACCCTTCCGGCCTCGGCGAGGCCGGCGTCGGCAGATTTCTTGTCCTTCCCCTCGACCGCGCGGCGCAGCGCGGGAGTGGCGAGGACCGTCTCGAGACAGCCGCGGCGCCCGCAGGCGCACGGCAGGCCGTCGTCGACGGCGGTGGTGTGGCCGAGCTCGCCGGCGGCGTGGTGGATGCCGTGCACCCGGATGCCGTCGACGAGGATGCCGCCGCCGACGCCGAGGCCGACCAGCATCACGAGGGTGCCCGCGGCGGCGCCGCCGTAGGTGAACTCGCCGAGCGCGGCGGTGTTGGCGTCGTTGGCGACCTGGACGGGCAGGCCGATCCGGTCGGTGAGCACGTCGGCGAGGTGGACGTCGTACCAGCCGCGGTTCGGGGCCTCGATGACGCGGCCGTGCTCGTCGATGACGCCGGGCGAGCCGACGCCGATGCCGAGCACGGGGTGCGTGGCGTCCGCGACGAGCAGGCGGGCGAAGCGGGCCACCAGGTCGGTGAGGTCCTCGCCGGTGCGGCCGTCGACCTCGAGCGTGCGCCGTCCGACGATCTCGCCGGTGAGGCTGACGACCGCGCCGCGGATCTGGGCCTCGTCGGTCAGGTCGAGCGAGACGATCTGGAACGAGTCGCCGCGCAGGCCGACGAGGATCGCGGGCTTGCCGACCCGCTGGCCGGGGCGCGTGCCGAGCTCCTCGACCAGGCCCTCGGCGATGAGCACGGAGACGAGGTCGGAGATGGTGACGCGGGTCAGGGCGGTGGCCCGGGCCAGGTCGGCGCGCGACGTCGGCCCCTCGTGGAACAGGTGCTGCAGCACGAGCGAGCGGTTGTGGGCGCGTGCGTGCTCGGGGAGCACCTTCGAGGTCGCCCTCAGGCGTGCCCCGACCCGGCCACTGCTGCGTGTCGTCGTCGGCATGTTTGTTAGTACACCTCATTAACGCGGATCGTGTCCACCACCACTTTCCGCCGTTACCCGACCGTTACCGTCCGTAGGCCCGGCGGCGCCCATCCGGCAGGATGGCCCCGTGCGCATCGACGACCCTTCGCTGTCCTGGCCCCTGCTCACCGTCGACCGGGCCGCGATCGAGCACAACATCGCGACGGTCGCGCAGCTGTACACCGGCGCCGGCATCGGGTTCGCGCCGCACGTCAAGACGCACATGTCGCCCGGGATCTACCGCCGTCAGGCGGCCGCCGGGACGTGGGGCGCCACCGTCGCGACTCCCGGCCAGCTGCGCGAGGTCGTGTGGTGGGGCAAGGTCGGCATCCGCGCCCGGGTGCTGCTCGCGAACGAGCTCACCGACCCGCGCGACGCCGCCTGGCTCCGCGACGCGCTGGACTCCGGCGACGTCGAGGAGGTCTGGGTCTACGCCGATTCCGCGGAGGGCGTCGCCCTGCTGGAGAGGACGTTCGCCACCGCCGTCTACCCCGAGCGCCTCGGTGTCCTCGTCGAGGTCGGAGTGCTCGGCGGCCGCACCGGGGTGCGCTCGATCGCGCAGGTCACAGCCCTCGCGCGGCGGGTCACGCAGGCCGGCCTGCGGCTGGTGGGCGTGGCGGGCTACGAGGGCCCGGTCGCGTCCGGCACCAGCGCGGCCGAGCTCGAGGCCGTCGCCGGCTGGTGCGCCGACCTGCGGGCGGCCGCGGCGCGCATCGCCGGGATGGCCGACGGCGACGTCGTGCTCAGCGCCGGCGGTTCCGCGCACGCCGACGTCGTCCTGCGCGAGCTGACCAGGCCGCTCGCCGACCCGGCGGGCGCTCCCGTGCCGGCCCGGGTGATCCTGCGCTCCGGCGCCTACGTCGCCCACGATCACGGCCACTACCGGCGCGCCGACCCGTGGACCCGGCTCGGCGTGGCGCCGCTGCGCCCCGCGCTGACGGTCTGGGCGCAGGTGCTGTCCGTCCCCGAGCCCGGGTGGATCATCTGCGGGGCCGGACGCCGTGACGCGTCGTCGGACATCGACCTGCCGGTGCCGCTGACCGTCCGCGCGGTGGACGACGCCGGACGCCTCGGCGCGCCGCGCGACCTGCCCGAGGGCTGGGGACGCGTGACCGCCCTCAACGACCAGCACGCCTACGTCCAGGCGGACCCGGCGGTCACGGCCGCCGTCCGGCCGGGCGACGTCGCCGGCCTCGGCATCTCGCATCCGTGCACCACGTTCCAGCTCTACCGGACGGCTTACCTGACCGACGGCGACGAGATCATCGAGCAGCTGCCGCTCGCCTTCCACTGACCGCTGACCGCACGCAGGCTACGGGCGGACACGCCGGGCTACGGGCGGACAGCCCGCCATGGCCGGACGGGCCCGGCCACGAGTAGACAGCCACCACAGCTGGACACGCCCGGCCACGAGTGAACACGCCCGGCTACGGGCAGACAGCCCGCCACGGCCGGACGGGCCCAGCCACGAGTAGACAGCCCACCACAACCGGACACACCCGGGCTACGGCCGGACAACGCCCGCCACGGGCAGAGAGGATCGCCATGCGCAAGGAAGCCATCTCGACCGACGCCGCGCCGGCGCCCGCGCACACCTTCCACCAGGGGGTGCGCAAGGGGCCGTTCGTGCAGGTGAGCGGGCAGGGCCCGGTCGACCCGGCGTCGGGCGAGTACCTGTACCCGGGCGACGTCGGCGCCCAGACGACCCGCACCCTGGAGAACGTCCGCGCGATCGTGGAGGCGGCGGGCGCGACGTTCGACGACGTCGTCATGCTGCGCGTCTACCTCACCACCCGCGACGACTTCGCCGCGATGAACGAGGCCTACGGGGCGTTCGTCCGGGAGCACTCCTCGTCGGGAGTCCTCCCGGGCCGCACCACGGTGATCGCGGGGCTCCCGCGAGAGGAGATGCTGGTGGAGATCGACGCCCTCGCCATCAACTGACCGTGGAGACGGGGCGGGCGATGCAGTCGGCCGACCGTCGGGGGAGGTCGGTCCGAAGTCGAGAAGTCGGCCCCTCAAGGAACCGACCGCACGGACAGCAGACCGACTGCTCGACAGCAGGCCGACGGCATCGGCCCACCCCCGCGATCTCTCAGCGACCGGACGGGCGGAGAGGGCCGCCCGGGGTGGCGCCCGTGAGCGCGCCCGCTCGGAGGACCTGGACCCCGGCGACCAGGACGTCGTCGATGCCGGCCGCGACCACGCGCGGCAGGGCGTAGGTGGCGCGGGCGCGGATCGTGTCCGGGTCCGCCAGGACGACGTCGGCCGCCGAGCCCGCCGTCAGCGCGCCGCGCCCCGCGAAGCCGAAGCGGCGGGCGGCGCGGCCCGAGAGGTGCTCGGCGGCGTCGTGCCACGACCAGTCGCCGGAGCCGACGCGCTCCGCGAGCAGTGCCGCGAACGCGCCCCAGCCGCGCGGGTGCGGGCGTCCGCCCAGGTAGATCGCGTCGGAGCCGCCCAGGTGGGCGGGGTGGTTCGCGAGCGCCCGCACGGATTCCGCGGAGTTCGTGGGCGGCTGCTCGAACACGCACGTCGCCCGCAGCTCGGTCGCGGTGAGCACCTCGACGACGGCGGCGGCGGGGTCGAGCCCGAGCAGGCGCGCGACGTCGGGCAGCGTGCGCCCCTCGGCCCAGGTCAGGTTGCGCCGGCCCGTCCGCGCGGGGACGGACGCGAACGTGACGCGGGGCCAGAAGGCGGCCAGGTCGCCGAAGTGCTCGCGGCGCAGGCGCGCGACGACGTCGTCGTCCCCGAGCGCCGCGAGGGTCGCCCCCGGATCGGCGAGCGGCAGCCAGCCGGGCAGCGCCACCATCGCGAGGATCGAGCATCCGCGCAGGTAGGGGTAGGAGTCGAAGGTGACGTCGAGTCCGTCCGCGCGGGCCTCGTCGACGTAGCCCGCCAGTTCCCCGGCGGGCCCGTGGTAGTGCGACACGTGGGTCGCCGCCCCGGACGCCCGCGCGACCCGCACGAGCTCCGCGAAGGCGTCGCCCGCCTTGTCCTCGTACCCGCGCATGTGGCTGACGTGCGGCAGCCCGCGCTTCGCGACGACGGTGGCCAGCGTGACCAGCTCGCGCTCGTCGGCGTACCCGCCCGGCAGGTACTCCAGCCCGGTCGAGAGCCCGCAGGCGCCGTCGTCCAGCGCCTGCCGCAGCAGGCGCGACATGCGGGCGAGCTCCTTGAGCGTGGCGCGTTTCGGGTTGCCGCCGAGCACCTCGTGCCGGATGGTCCCGTGCGGGGCGAGGTAGGCGACGTGCACGGGGACGACGCCGTCGTACGTCGCGAGCAGCTCGCGCACGCGCGGCCCGCGGTAGCCCGGGTGCTCGCCGAGGATCCCCGCGAAGTACTCCCCCGCCCAGCGCCCGTCGCCCGGCGCGTACGACACGCCGTCCTGCCCGGTCACGACGGTCGTGACGCCCTGCCGCAGCAGGGCGTGCTGCACGTCGGGGTCGAACACCGCGCCTTCTGCGTGCGAGTGCGCGTCGATCAGCCCGGGCAGCGCGACGCGCCCGGCGCCGTCGAGCACGCACCCGTCGATGCCCGACGCCGCCCGGGCGGGCTCGACGGCGATGATCCGGCCGGCGGAGATCCGCAGGTCCCTCGGCGGGGAGAGTTCGCCGCCGGGCTGCGGGATCCGCACGCCGCGGACGACGGCGACGCCCCGGGGATCAAGGTGGGCAGGTGTGGTCGGTGCTTTGTCGAGCGGTCGGCCGGATGTCCGTGCGGCCGGTCCCCCGGGGAGCCGACTGCTCGCCATCGGACCGACCTCGCGCGACAACCGACCGACCAGGTCCCGCGGTGCGCCCGGCACGCCGGGGCGTCGCTGCCAGGGGCGCGGTCCGTCCGGTGGTCGGTACTCCACGCCGTAGGCGTCGAGCCTGGGTAGGTGATGCGTGGCCAGCCGGTCGAGGAATTCCGCCGACGACGGCGAGCCGGGCGCGCGATCGGCCCGCGGTGACCACAGCGTCTCCGCGACGGCGGCGAGCCGGGGGAAGGTCGCGTAGTCGATCCGCCGCGCGGAGTCGAGGTGCTCGGTCCACACCTGGGCCTGGCCTCCGAGCAGGCGACCGGCGCCCGCGCCGCGAGCGCGCCGCGGGCCCGTGCCGACCTGGCCATCAGGGTCGGAAGCCCGCCTGCCGGCCGACGCCGCGTCCTCGTCCGGGTCGTAGGCGAGCACGTCCTCGAGGGTGCGGACGAAGCCGACCGGGACCGGCTCGTCCGGCCGATCGCTCGCGCGATGGTCCAGGTAGTAGGCGTGTTCGGGCGCGACGACGACGTCGTGCCCGGCCGCGAGCGCCCGCGCGGCGACCCCGGGACTGCCGGACCGCCAGGCCATGACGACGACGTCGGCGGGCAGGTCCGGCCCGAACGCCTCGTCCCAGACGACGGCCCGGCGGCCCAGCCCGCGGACGTGGTCCGCCAGGCGCGCGACGAACCAGCCGTGCAGGCGGGCGACGTCGGGTTCGCCGGCGCGGCGGGCGTCGTCGGATGCGGCCGCGCGGCCGGCATCGTTGGGTGCGGCCGCGCGACCGGCGTCGTCGGATTGAATCGCACGGCCATCGTTGGGTGTGACCGCATGGTGCGCATCGTCGGGTTCGATGGCACGGCCGGCGTCGTCGGGTCGGACCACGCGACCGGCACCGTCGGGTCGGATCGCGCGGCGGGCGTCGTCGGCGTCGGAGCCCGCGACCGCAGGTTCCTCGGGCGGGCGGCCGCGGCCGTCGTCGTCCCTCGGGCGGACGAAGCCGAGCGCCTCGGCGCGGGCGCGGATCGTGGGGGACGACTCCCACCGGTCGGTGGGGACCTCGTCACCGCCGAGGTGGATCCAGGGGGTGTCGAAGACGTCGGCGACCTCGTCGAGGACGTGGCGGAAGAAGGACAGGGCCTCGTCGGACGGGTCGAGGACGTCCTCGCTGATGCCCCAGGTGGTGCGGACGCCGCGGCGTTCCTTGCGGGTGCCGAGGAACGGGTAGGCGGCGAGGGCCGCCTCGACGTGGCCCGGGACGTCGATCTCCGGGACGATCTGGACACCGCGGGCGCGTGCGTAGGCGACGATCTCGCGCAGGTCGTCCTGGGTGTAGAAGCCGCCGTGGGGTGTCCCGTCCGGGGTTCCGGTGCGCCAGGTGCCGACCGTGGATTCCGCGCGCCAGGCGCCGGTGCGCGTCAGCTCGGGGTAGCGGCGCACCTCGAAACGCCAGCCCTGGTCGTCGGTGAGGTGCAGCTGCACCACGTTGAGCTTGTGCGTCGCGGCCAGGTCCACGAACCGCAGGACGTCGTGCTTGGGCAGGAAGCGGCGGGCGACGTCGAGCAGGACGCCCCGCCAGGCGAAGCGCGGGTGGTCGGTGATCGTGACGGCGGGGAGGGCGACGACGGCGCCCGGGTCCTCCGCGGATCCGGGGGCGTTGTTCACCGGTGCGCGGCGGAAGGCCGCGGCGCCGGCGAGTTGCCGGAGCGTCTGGACGGCGGCGTGGGCACCGGGTAGGTCGGCGCAGCGGACGACGAGCCGGGGACCATTCCGGCACCGGCCCGGGTCCGGCGCCACGGTATCGACGGCGTATCCGCCGGCGGGGAGATCGCCGTCGTCCCGGAACAGGATCTCCGCGGCATCGGACGAGACCAGCTCCACGTCGAGAGCGAACGCCTCGTCCAGGACGCGCCGCCACCAGCGCGCTGCCGGGAGCAAGCTCGGGGTGCACGAGATCCGCGAACCAGGGCGCAGCAGGACCACGCCGTCGTGCCGCTGCATCCATACAGCGGCAGGCAGGATCCCTGAGGCGCCGTCGGTCACGAGACGCAACCCTAACCTCAGCCGTTCGGTTGGCTGCCATCCCTCCCCGATGACATCCGGACGTGTGCCGAGCCGGTGCTGCGACGACAACGGGCCGGCGATGCCCCCTACCGAGCGACCCGTGGCGCAGGGCCGCGGCCAGCCAACGTCCCAGATCTACAAGAATACAAATCCATTGCAAGAAAAAGAACGGTCGAGGGTGATGGACGTGTGTTCAAAAAGAACCCTCTCAATACTCTTGACGCCGCTCAGCAGGAGGTGAAAAGCTCACCGGCACCCAACGAGCTCGGCCCACACCTCACGAGGAAATCTCGCGCGACCCGGACCCGCTCGGACGACGGCGGAGGGAAGGCCATGGGCGAGGAGATCACCGAGGGCGCCAAGGTGCAGGTCACCGGAGCGGCGAACTACGAGCGCGGGACGGTGGGCGTCGTGACGGCGGTGCGGCGCGGCTGGTGCGGCCAGGAGGCGGTCATCGAGGTCCGGGGGCTGCTGCGCAGCCGCAAGATCACGACGCAGGTATCGGACCTGACCAAGCGGGACTGAGCCGGCGCCGGGCGCGGCGGGCCGCACCCGGAACGACGGAGTGCGGCGGCCCGACGCCGCCCGGGCCACGGAAACCTCAGCTGCCGGCAAGTTCCCTGCGGGCCCGCTCGGCGAACCGGGCGTTGCGTACTGCCTCCCCCAGGGGCACCCCAGCCTCCCGTTCGACGTTGATCACCCGCTGGATCGCGGGTAGCAGGTCGTGGACGACCAGCCTTTCCGCGGCCTCGGCGTTCCAGATCACGTCGAGGATCCGCTTGCACCACTTCTCGGCTGCCTTGCCGTCCGACGGCGGCTTCGCCGAACCAGCCAGCTGCTGCCGGATCAACGCCATCAGGTGGTACAGGGCAGGCCGGTAGCCGCGGCTGAGGCGCTGGGTCCGGATCAGCCACTCGAGCCGGTACCAGGTCGCCGTAGCCGTGTAATAGACGATCGGCGGCTGGCCCTCCCGGTACAGCTCCCCACCCCGCGCCTTCAGCAGATCCTGGAGGTGGCCCACGCGAGACGGTTCGTCGAGAAACATCGCCAGGTACGCCTTGCTGAGCTGAGTGCGGCTCACGACCCGGGTCTTCTCCACGTCCTTGCGCTCGCTGTACTGCTTGGCACGACGCTCGTAGAAGAGCTGCCGTGACTTCTCCTGGCCGAGGGCGAAGAAGTCTTCCAGTTCCTTGTGGAAGTCCTGCCGTGCGGACAGATCCTCGGCGCTGATCGGGGTCTGCTGGTTGGTCGCGGCGACGATCCCCTGGATCACGTCCTCGTCCGTCGAGTGAACGATGTGGACGCTGACGAAAACCTGGTCCGTGAGCTGATCGCGCTCGTGGAACAGCACGTGACAGGTCTGGCATCCGTTGACGATCTGGAAGTCATCGAGGACGAAGTTGTCACCGACCCGATCCATCTTCCGCGTCACGATCGTGATCCCGTTGTTCATCACGGCAAATCGCTGCCGCTTGACCGGATCTCGGAGCGTGCTGCGAATCTCCTTGTTCACGGCGTTGTATCCCTGGAAGGCCCGCACGTTGCTCTCGAACAGGTTCTCGCGCAGTTTCCCCGTGCCGTCGTCCAGGATCGTGCGGATGAGGTCCGGCGCGGCAACCAGCCCCACGAACGACTGTTCCACTCCCGGGGCGACCGGCACCGCGAACTGTTTGGGTACCGGCACATCGACGCGCACCGTGCTGGTCGCCTGCTGATACAGCTCGCGCAACTCCCGCCAGTTCACGCACCGCACGTCGGTCGCCTCGAATCGGTGGAGCCGATCCAGGCTCTTCTCGGCCGATCGCGCCTTCCTGCGGACCATCTCCGCGATCTGATCGCCGGTCGTCACATAACGAACGTGCAGTTCCGGAAGCCGGCCGGCCAGGCGGGCCGGCTCCTCGTACACCGCGTCCAGGCACTCGCGCAGACTCCTCACGTCGGCCGACACCTCGTAGGGGATCTCCCCCGCACCGCACAGATGACCGAGATTCTCGGCGAGGTCCGAGATCACCTTGGTCTCGAACTTGCTGCTGGTCTTGGCCTGGATGATCACCACCTGCACCTGCGGCCGTTTGCGCTGCTGCATCGCCGTGCGCACGTCCGCCGGGTCCCGGTACAGATCCCCGTCGATCAGCACGGCGTACGCGTCGATACCGAGGTCGTTGCCCCCGCCCGTGCGGTATGCGTCGGGGTTGAAGGGATCGTTGTGGTAAGAACTCAGCACGCAGTAGGCGGCGAACGCCTCGAACGCCTCAGGCTCCGGCAGCTTGGTCAGGTCCTGGTCCTGCTGGAACGCCTCCAGCAGGCTCTGGATCACTCTCTCCACGGCTGGTCCCCTTTTCCAGTGCGTGCACGGGCGTCGATCCCTGCCGGGCGCGGTCGATGACCTCTTCGACGGTCAGCGGGCTCGACGGGTGGTGGCTCAGGCAAATGGGAGTGCGGACCTTCTGGAACGCCAGCCCTTCGGCAACTGCATAGAACTGCCCGGCGCTCAGCCGGGAGATGTCCGGCACCGAACTGGACTTCGCGGCCGCCATCTCCCTGGCGGCCGCGATCTGCGACGGGCTGTTGAGGAAGCCGTAGAACTGTGTGGCGGCGTTGCCTGCGATCCGGTTGTGGATGCCCCGCGGCGCCTGCGTGGCGAACACCAGGCCGAGCCCGTACTTGCGTGCCTGCGAGGCCAGCGCGAGGGTGCTGTGCGTGCTGGCGGTCAGCGCGCCCGACGGAGCAATGGTTTGCGCCTCGTCCATGACCAGGAGCCCGCCGAGCGGCCGGTCACCCGCGGGGTGCCACTTGATCCAAGCGAACAGGGCCATCTGGAGCTGGTTGACGAAGCTCTGCCGTTGCACCTCGGCAGGCAGGCCCACCAGGCTGATCACGGAGATCCGGGCGCGCTTGCCGTCCGCCGGCGTGAGCAGCACACCGGGATCGACCGGTTCGCCCACCCCGCCGAACAACGGGTCGTTGATCATGGCCGCGCGCAACGTCTGCGCCATGTCCGAGGCCATCTCGCCCGCCCTGGCCAGCCGTGTCACGTCCTCGGGCAGGTCACCGAGCAGATCCAGGAAGTGGCTCAGCCCGCCGCCGTTCTCACGCGCGAAGTACCGCAGCGCCTGGTTGAGAACCGCGCGATGTTTCTCGGCCTTCGCCGTCGCGCCGTCGACGCGGGCTCGGGGTGCGAGCGCGGCCACGGCCGTGTCGATGGCCAGGCGGAACTCGTCCGGGTCGTCGGTGACGGCGGCGAAGTCGGGCAGCGGGCGGAACGTCAGCGGCCGCCCGGATTCCCGGCCGGGCGTCCAGACCACGACATCGGTGTCGCGAAGGTAGTCGTCGGCGCGTGCCGCGTCGTGAGGTCCCCAGGCCTGCGGCGGCTGCGGCCACGCGTCGCCGAGCCGCGCCAGGTCGTTGTTGGGATCGAGCACGATCGCGGACACGCCCCGCAGCGCGCACTCCTCGACCAGCCTGCGGATCAGCACCGTCTTGCCCGATCCGGACCCGGCGAAGATCGCGGTGTGCTTCCGCAACGCCTCCAGGGCGATCTCGATGGACGCCCCGGTGTCCATCCGGTTGCCCAGGTGCAGGGTCGCCGAGTCGGTCGTCACCGGTTCCGTCGGCATCGCGCCCGACGCCGTCTCGCCTGGGGCGTCCGCCACCGGGCCGGTGATACCGGGCACAGCGAGCGGCACGACTGCATCCGATGACCGTCCAGGTCCGGGTCCGGGATGCGGCACTTCCGGGGCGTCCTGGGCGTTGCCGAAGACGGCGCGCAGGAGCCCGGTGCGGCCGGCCGGGCGACGGCTGAGCAACCACGCGCTGAACCGGGCCGGCGGCTGGGTAGGGGCAAGCCTCTCCAAGGCGATGAAGGTACGGAGATCGGCCTCCAACGACTCCCTCGGAAGTTCGATCACGACTCCGCCGGCCGCCTCGAACTCCTGGACCTTCTGGCGGGTCTTGATGCCGTTCGACCACTCACCGGTGCGCAACAGGTAAGCCTTGCGCTTGGGCGCCGACGGATCGAGACCGGTCGTGTTCAGGACCCGGTCGATGCGGTTGATGACCGCTCGCCCGTCCCGCCATGCGATCGCCCGGAACGACCAGAAGACCTTGTCCTCGGTGCTCTCGTCCAGGGTCTGTTGCAGTTCGGCGTGCAGGGCTGGGTTACCGGCGGCCATCATCGGCACCGGTACCTCGTACTGGTAGCGTTCCTCGCCCTGCTCGGTGACCCACCACTTCAAGGCGGACCGAATGAGTTCCGGGACGCGCTGATCCTCCTGGCGCGGTTCGAACGCCCTGACAGTCTCGGCGACGACACCGGGATCGTTCACCAAGGCGATCAACTGCCCGTCGATCTGGCTGAGCATGCCGTCGTCTGCAGGCAGCGATGCCGGCTGCACGGCCGGCGCCGGTAGGTCGGCGCGGTTCGCCTCGACAAGGCTGGTCAGCTCGACGACCTCATCCGTTGCCAGGCACACCCGAAGATGGGCGTCGATCTCTCGGATGAGATCGCGAGGGGTGAACAGGTCGGCGTCGGCAAACGCTTCCGGTCGCACGGGCCAGCTGGGATACGGCGCAGTGAATCCGACCTTGGAGAACTTGCGGGTGAACCGCCTTTCGATGAGCACCCGCCCCACGCCTGGCTCCGGGATGGTGTCCAGTTGCTCGGCGCGGCGGAAGCGCTGTTCAACGGAGGCCGGCGCGTAGGCCCGGATTCCTTCCCAGACCGAATCCATGCAGGCAACCAGCACCAATGACCGGCGAGTAACCTCGCGCAACTGCATGAGACCGCTGCCGACTTCCTCAAAGAGCCGTTTCCTGGGTCCCATCGCATCAGATTCGACCTCAGGCTCCGCGAGCTCGGATGCGGCTCGCTCGGTCGAGTGTTCCGATTGCTGGATGAGCGTGTCGATCTGATCCAGGGCAATCACGCTCGGTCCGGCGAGAGCAATCAGCTCGAAGATTTCGCCGACAATCTCGTGCGGCGTGCCGGGGACTGCACGAAGGCCCCACTCGGCCCGCTCGTCGGCCACCGACTCAATCTCTGACGACAAGTACGCACGTCCGACCTCGCTGGTCGTCACGCTGCCCGCCAGCAGCAGCACCAAGGCTCGCAACGTGTGAGCGCATTCGAGGGCGATCCGCCGGTGGACTCGGCCCAGTGCCTCGACGATCTCGTCGAGTCCTGACCGCGTGGGCTTGTCGAGGCCCGTGAGCTGCCGGTGCAAGTGATCGGGCAGACCTAGTGTCCGGGACAGCTCCAATCCCAGGATCTCACCCTGCGGGACTCCGTCCTTGCCGGGCCGGAACAGGCCGTTGAGCACGTCGTGCACCACCCGCGGCCAGAACTCCCGCTCATGGCGTAGGTCAAGGGCGAAGAAGTACCCGCCCGCCGCGAGCACACTCGACCGCACGGTCGCGATGAGATGCGTCTTGCCTGAACCAGGCCGTCCGGTGACCACCACACCGATCGGGCTGTCGCCCGCGCTGAGCTTGGCGTCGTCGAAAGCACCCATGACCGTGCCGAACGCCGGACCGTTCAGGCCCGCGACGTGGATTTCCGGGTTCTCCCAGACGCCGTCCTTTCCGAGCGCCCAGGTGGTCCTGGTCAGTTCCTTCAATGCTTCGCGCTCGGCGGCCTTCATGGCCGTCCGATGGACAGCAGGTGCACGTCAGCACCACCCACACGCAGCGCGGCCGCCCTGTCCTCCGCGGTCAGCGTCTTCTGGTTGAACTCCGGGTTGAGCCGCACCGTCGGCTCCCGGACCAGCTGCAGCAATGCAGCATCCAGATCGGCGTGCCGAACGTCGCCGACAGCGCTCCGCACCCGTCTCAGGCTCACCCAGGCACCCGGCTCGGCGGCCAGCTCTGCATACACCGAGCGGATCCGGTCCGCGACGTCGGTGACAGGTGCGACGAACTCGTCGTCGAGCACAAAGACATCCGCGACCCGTAGATCGTTTCGCGCCATATAGGCCGCGAACCGGCGGGTCAGCCCGTACTGCAGCCGCGTCGCCTTCGGCGCGCCCGCCGGAGCTGGGCTACCCAGCTCGCCCCCGCAACGCCGCCAGCCCTCGTCCGTGAGCTCGTGCACCCATGCGCGGTACCGGCCGGTCTGCCATGCCCTGATATAGCCCAGCGCGAGCAGACGATCCCGCACCTTCTTCTCGATCTTGATACCCAGCTCGTCGGCGAGCTCCGCGTTGGACGCCTCTCGCGTCAGCGTCATCAGCGCTAGCAGCGCCGACCGTTCCGTCAGGTTCAGCTGGGAGTCCGCCATGGCGCAAAATGTACCCGGATTCCGACATGAGTGGCAGGGCATCGCCGCAGGCCGGAGCCGATTTCATCCCCATGAGTGATCCAGAGGATCGCCCACCAGAGGTGTCGAAGAGAACGGCGATCCGATGAGACCTGGAGTCGACACGGTCAGCGAGGAGGTGCGGGCTCCGTTCGGGCAGGATGTGACGTGCGGGCCGCGTGCGGGGCGTGCCAGTGGAAGCGGAGCGAGAGGATGCGCAGGGCGAAGACGAGGGCCGCGACGGCGGCCTCCAGCCAGACGCCGCGCCATCCCACGGCCCAGAACGCCGTGATGAGCGCCGCGCCCAGCATCGCCGGCAGCGCGTAGAGGTCGCCGGGGTCGAAGAGCTGCGGGTCGCGGTTGGCAACGACATCGCGCAGCAGGCCGCCGCCGACTCCCGTGGTCAGGCCGAGCAGGGCCGCGGCCACCGGGTTCATGCCGTGCTCGAGGGCCGTCACCGCGCCCGTCGTGCAGAACAGGCCCAGGCCCGCGGCGTCGAACACGAGAATGGGGCGCCGGAAACGGCGCACGGGACCGTGCAGGAAATACACGACGACGACGGCGGCCAATGGCGGCAGCAGATACACCGGATCGTCGAACGCCGTCGGCGTCACGCCGAGCACGATGTCGCGGACGACGCCGCCACCGAGCCCCGTCAGGGACCCGAGCAGCAGCGAGCCGACGATGTCGAACCCGCGCCGGGCCGCCAGCAGCGACCCGGACAACGCGAAGAAGAAGACCCCGAGCAGGTCGAACACGAGCGCCACGACGCCTACCTCGGGGTCGCCGGGCGGGCACGGGGCCGGTCGGGATCCAGGCGGGGCCCAGCAGCAGGGCGAGCGTCATGCGTCCACATCGAGAATCTCCTTCAGGAGCGGCCGGCCAGGCCGGAGACCAGCGTGAGGCAGCGCTCGACGAGGTCGTCGGCCGTCGTGTCCCACTTCAGGGCCGTGTGGTCGAGCTGGTGGTCGAGGGTCAGGGAGGCCAGGCCGTGGCCCAGGGCCCACAACATCGTGCCGAGGCCCGCCTGGTCCTCAGCGTCGACGTCGTGCAGCAGCCTGGCCAGCGCTCCGAACGCCTCCTCCATGGCGGACTGCACGTCCGGATGCTTCTCGGGCTCCGACAGCTCGTGCCGCCACATCACCTGGAAATGGCCCGGCCGCCGCCGCGCGAAGTCCAGGTAGCAGCGCACCAGGGCGGGAGCGGCGGCGGCCCTCGTGGTGCGGCCGACGGCGTCGATGTCGGCGGCGAGCTCCCGGAATCCCTGTGCCGCGATGGCGGACAGCAGCGCCGCCCGGTTCGGGAAGTGGTGGTACGGCGCACCAGGGCTGACGCCGGCCTCGCGGGCGACGCGGCGCAGGCTCACCGAGCCGATGCCCTCGGACTCGATGAGACGCACCGAGGCGTCGACGAGCTCGGTGCGCAGCGCGCCGTGGTGATAGGTGTCGCGCTTCTTCCCGGTGGTGGACACACGCCGATCCTAGGTCGGACCCAGGGCTTGACACCGCCGCCACCCCAATCTGTACAGTGCTCATATTCTAATCACCGTTCAGATTGAGGTCGTCGAATGCCCACCACACTCGTGACCGGCGCGACCGGGTTCGTCGCCGGACACGTCATCGAGGAACTCCTGGCCCACGGCCATCGCGTGCGCGGCACGGTCCGGTCCCTCCACGACCCGGAACGCGTCGCCCACCTGCGTGCGCTCGCCGCGCGAACCGGGGGGTCGCTGGAACTCGTCGAGGCCGACCTGCTCGACGACGCCGGCTGGGCCGATGCGGTGGCGGGGTGCGAGTACGTGCTGCACGTGGCCTCGCCGTTCCCGGCCACGATGCCCCGGGACCCGCGGGAGCTGGAGCGTACCGCCGTGGACGGCACGCTGCGCGTGCTGCGGGCGAGCGCCGAGGCCGGCGTGCGCCGCGTGGTCACGACGTCATCGGTGGCCGCCGTCTCGGCGGGCCGCCCGCGCGGCGAGACGCGGGTGCGGGACGAGTCGGACTGGGGTGACCCGGAGCTCGCCCCGCCCTACCCGCGCAGCAAGATCCTCGCCGAGCGCGCGGCCTGGCGGTTCGCGGGCGAGCACCCCGAGGTGGAGCTGACCGTGATCAACCCCGGCATGGTGCTCGGCCCGATCCGGCACGCGGCGGCCGGCACCTCCGTCGACACCGTGCGGCGCCTGCTGAACGGCGATCTCCCGGCAGTGCCGCGGCTGGGGTTCTGTCCCGTCGACGTGCGCGACGTGGCCCGCGCGCAGCGGCTCGCCCTGGAGACGCCGCACGCCGCCGGGAAGCGGTACGTCTGCGCCGGGGACAACCTGTGGTTCGGCGACATGGCGCGAATGCTCGCCGAGGAGTTCGGGCCGCGCGGCCACCGCGTCCCCACCCGCCACATGCCCTACGCGATGCTGTGGGCAGCCTCTCGGTTCGACGCCAACCTGCGCCTGGCGCTCACCTTCGCCGGCCGTCCGGAACTCGTCAGCGCCCGGCGGGCCCACGAGGACCTGGGCTGGACGATGCGCCCGATCCGCGAGACCCTCGCCGACACGGGTGACAGCCTGATCGCGCACGGTCTCGTCACCCGCTGAACCCGGCCGCGCCGGTCGCCGGCGCGGTCGTCGGGGCGGTCGACCCCGAGGCACCTCACGTCGTGCCCGCGACGGGCTCCGCGCGGTCCATGAAGCCGCTCCGGTAGGCCCAGACCACCGCCTGCGTGCGGTCGCGCGCGCCGATCTTCGCAAGCAGGTGCTTGACATGGGTGCGGACCGTCTCCGTGGAGATGAACATGGCGGCGGCGATCTCGCTCGTGGTGCGACCCGCGGCGAGCGCCCGCAGCACGTCGGCCTCCCGGCCGGTGAGCGGGACGTCCTCGCCGGCGGGACGTCGTCGGGCATGAAGCCGGAACAGACGTCTGGTGACGGACGGGGACAGGAGGGCGTCACCCGCGGCGAGGGTGCGGATCCCGGCGACGAGCTCGTCGGGGGTGGCCCGCTTGAGGAGGAAGCCGTCGGCGCCGGCGGCGATCGCGTCGTCGACGACGTCGTCGAGATCGAAGGTGGTCAGGACGAGGACGGACGGACGCGGCGCGGCCCAGGAGACGATCTCCCGGGTGGCGGAGTTCCCGTCCCGTCCGGGCATGCGGATGTCCATGACGACGACGTCCGGCCGCAGGCGCCGGGCGAGCTCGACACCGCTCGTGCCGTCGGCGGCCTCACCCGCCACGACGAGATCCGGCTCGGCGTCCACGAGCGCGCGCAGGCCGCCACGGACCAGGGCGTCGTCGTCCACGAGGACCACCGTGGTCACGAGGGACCTCCCGCGACGAACCCGCGCAGGGGCAGCACCGCACGGACCCGGAAGCCGTCCTCGTCGGGGCCCGCCTCGAAGGCGCCGCCCTCCAGCCGGGCACGTTCGCGCATGTTCACCAGCCCGTTTCCCGGGACGTGGCCCGGCGGAACGGGCCGGGCACCGGTGCTGCGCACCTCGGCGACCACCCGGCCGTCGGCCTCGGTCACCGTGACGACGATCGCACCGCTCGCGTGCTTGAGGGCGTTCGTCAGGGCCTCCTGGACGATGAGATGGATGGCACGGGACGCTCCGGGGCCGAGCTCGGGCGGGGACAGCTCCAGGACGACGTCCCGGCCGGTGGCGCGGACGCGCTCCACGAGGAGGGCCAGGTCCGCGGTGGTGCCGTCACTCGCGAGGGTACTGTCGCCCGCGACGGCGGGATCGGCACGCACCAGCAGGTCGAGGCGGTGCAGGGCATCGCGCCCGACCGTCTCGACATGGCCGAGCGCCTCCTGGGCGAAGGCGGGATTGACGTCGAACACGCGGCGCGCGACCCCGGCCTGGAGCACCATCACGTTGACGGCGTGCCCGAGCGCGTCGTGCAGGTCCCGGGCCCACCGAGCACGTTCCGCCTCGACCGCGCGCTCGGCCTGGGCGGCGCGCTCGCTGCGTTCGCTGCGCAGCCGCGCCTGGACGGCCTCCGCCTCGACACGCCGCGCGTGGACCACCTCGCCGGCGATCGTCGCGAACAGCACGCACAGGGCGATGCTCGCGGCCTCGTCCGTCGTGACGCGGCCGGGGCCGAAGACGCCGTAGCCGAGGACGCCGGCCGCCGTGACGACGACGGCGGGGACCCGCAGCCCGCGTCCGGAGGCCGCGAAGCAGGCGTACAGGGCGATCCAGACCGGCCATTGCACGGCGGAGACGCTGTAGCCGGCGAACGCGTTGAGCACGACGACGCCGCTGCAGCACGTCAGGACGACCAGCGGTGCGCGGCGCAGTCCGAGCAACGCCACCAGGGAGACGACGACGAGCACGACGCCGAGCGCGTCCGGCTCCCGGAAGGACGCGTCCTCGGGGGCGAGCGGGTTCAGCCCGGTGAGGATGATGATCAGGGCGAGGGCGGCTGCCGTGAGGGCCCACGCGGGGCGACGCGCGCGGGCTGCCACAGGGGCCTGGCCGTCTGCGTGGGGCGCGTCGTCAGGACCGGGGCGCATGCTGCATCCTGCGCCACGCCGGTCCGTCACCGCCAGTACCGAACCGGCCGGCGGCCGGATATCACCCGCATGGGGTAGGCCGGCTCCCCCGGAGAAGCACGTCCGCTCGACCCGGCCGGAGGACGCGCCCGGCGGCGTCGCGCGCCTAGCGTGTGACGCGTCGTGGCCGCCGTCCTTCCGGGAGTACTCATGTCCGTTGACCTCGAACGTCCCCGCTCCGTCCGCACGCGGCGAGGATGGTTCGTCTGGCTGGCTCTGACGTCCGTCGCGATCGCGGTGTACGCGCCCTTTCCCTACCTGACGAGCTCCCTGGCCTCGCTCGCGGTGGACGACGGCGGGCTGGCGGCGAACTACGTCTCGCGCCCGCCGGCGATCCAGGCGGCGCTCTACCTCCACATCGTGGCCGGCGGGCTCGCTCTCGGCCTGTCTCCGTTGCAGCTCGCGCGGCGGGTCCGGGCACGGGCGCCACGGCTCCACCGCGTGGTGGGACGGGTCGTGATCGCGGCGATGACGATGGGCGGGCTGTCGGGAATGGTGCTGTCCGGCGTCAACGCGGCAGGACCCGTGGGCGTCGCCGGGTTCGGCCTGCTGGGTGCCCTCTGGGTGGTGTTCCCCGTGCTCGCGCTGCGCGCGATCCGGCGTCGCGACGTGCGCGCCCACGAGCGGTGGATGGTCCGGGGCTTCGCGCTCACCTATGCCGGCGTGATGCTGCGCCTGTGGCTCGTGCTCCTCCTGACCGCCCAGGGGGCGGCGGGCATCCCCGCGGACGTCGCCTTCGAGCGCGCCTATGCGTTCATGCCGTTCCTGTGCTGGGTGCCGAACCTGGTGGTGGCCGAGCTGTACCTGCGTCGCAGAGCCTGAAAGATCTCCCGCGGACACGGCCGACCGAAGGTCCGAACTCGGGGGGCCGAGGAGGCCGGGACGCAGTCCCCCGGGACGGGGCCGAAGGTTCCGCCCCCGAAAGACGTGACGAAGGCGAGGTGGTCCGGCTTCGCCGGTCACACCTCGCCCCTCGTCGAGTGGAGCTGCCGGGAATCGAACCCGGGTCCGGTGACGCTTTTCCAGGACTTCTCCGGGCGCAGTCTGCTGGGATTTTCTCGGCCCCCGCGCTAGCGCAGACTCATTCGCGGACGGGCTCAGTCACCTAAGTGTCCCTGTGGCCCCGATGACGAGGACTACAGGCAGTGGCTTCCTAGATGACGCAGGCGACCGGGGCGGAAGCAATCCCCGGGCCCACGGACTTCGGGCTCGCTCAGGCGGCGAGGGCGAAGTCGTTGCGCGTGTTATCGGCAACTATTGGTTTACAGGCATCGTTAACGAGATAAGCCTGCATCCTCGGCCCGCTTCTCCTCGAAGCACGACCACCGTCGAAACCGATCAGCCCCATGTTGAGTTGACAACGTACTGCGTGTCCCGCCGTGCCCGCGAGGGCCCGGCAAGATCATCATCA
Organism: Myceligenerans crystallogenes; assembly: GCF_039529775.1. Lineage (NCBI taxonomy): Bacteria > Bacillati > Actinomycetota > Actinomycetes > Micrococcales > Promicromonosporaceae > Myceligenerans > Myceligenerans crystallogenes. The sequence continues at coordinate 982,529 of NZ_BAAANL010000001.1, read as the reverse complement.
TAGTCGGTCAACACGCCGGGACCACACCTTATTTCCGCAGGAGCCGCCGCGGACGCCGTCGTCGTCGGACCTCCCCCGGCGGAACGCCGCGCGGCCGCGCGTTCCGCACGGACCGCGCAACGCGCGGGCCGCCGGAGCGCGCACAACGCGCGGACCGCCCCCCTCAGCCGATGCTGAGCCGCTCGTGGTGCAGGTCACGACGGCGCACGCCCAGCCGCCTGCAGGCCCGGGCCACCGAGCAGACCAGGCCCGGCGGCCCGCACACGAACACCTCGCGGCCGGCCACGTCCGGGACCGCGGCCAGCAGGCCCTGCTCGTCGAGCGGGTCGCGGCCCAGGTCGGCCCGTCGTCCGACCACGGGCACGTACCCGGCACCGAGGGCGGCCAGCAGCTCCTGCCCGAGCGCCAGGTCCTCGGCGGTGCTCGCGCGGTGCACGACGACGACGTCGCGCCCCTCCCGCGAGAACTCCTCGGCGAGCGCCCGCACCGGCCCGATGCCGGACCCGCCGGCGACCAGCAGCACCGCCGTGCCGCGCGCCCGCGCGGACGTGAACAGCCCGAACGGCCCCTCCAGCAGGACGCGCGTCCCCGGGCGCAGCGCGGCGACCGCGCTCGAGTGGTCCCCGAGGGCGCCCACGGTGAACCTGGTGAGCCCTTCGGCCGGGCACATGGCCGAGACGGAATAGGGGTGGGCCGTCACGGCGTGCCGGCGGTCCAGGAAGCGCACGAGGTAGAACTGCCCGGGCCGGGTCCCGAGCCGGTCCACGGCGCGGCCCCGCACCCACACGCTCGTGACCCGCGGCGACTCGGCCACCACGGCCTCGACCCGGAACCGGTGCCGGGCGAGCATCACGAGCGGCCGCACGACCCGCCACGTCAGCAGCACCGCGCCGGACGCGACATGCATCGCCGTCCAGACCGCGGTGGTGACCGGATGCCCCGCGAACTGGGTCCCGGCCAGGATCTGGTGCCAGAACGACAGGTAGATCCCGAGGTACATCGTCAGGTGGATCGCGAGCCACACCTCGTACGAGAGCCGCCTGCGGATCCACCGCATCGACACGACCCCGGCGCCCGTCACGAGCGCCGTCCCGAGGTAGGCCTCCAGGAGCCGCGGCTCGGCCAGCAGCGCGGGGACCTGCGCCCACACGGCGGTCGCCTCGCGCAGCGCACGGCCGGTGACCGCGAGCACGACGTGCGCCACGACCAGCAGCATCGCCCCCGACCCGAGCCGCCGGTGGCACGCCACGAGCACGTCGAGCCCGTACGCCCGCTCCACGAACGGCGCCCGCGACACCGCCACGAACAGCACGCAGACGAGGTAGGACGCCAGCAGCCCGGCGAGCCGGCCGAGCCCGGCGACGACGTCGGCCGGCGCGGGATCCGGCAGCACCGGGTGGGCGACGGTGACGTACCAGAACGATACGACCCCCGCTCCGCCGCCCCAGACGCCGTACCGGACCGCCGCACGCCACGGCGCGGGGCGCAGTCGGCGCTCGACCAGGCGCCGGGCACGCCGGCTGGGAAGGGGTGCGACCTCGGCGAGGTCGGCGGGATGGCCGTGGCGCCATTGCCCGGCTCGGGTTGCGGTTGACACGGACGGGACCGTCTCGCACCGCGAGATCACGCGCCTAGAGCGCGTAGCGTTTCAGCTCAGGTCTCAGCTGAGCTTCTCGTGGTGCCGCATGGCGCGCAGGGCCTCGCGGTTGTCCTGCTGCTCGCGCAGGGTCTGCCGCTTGTCGTACTCCTTCTTGCCGCGCGCGAGCGCGATCTCGACCTTGGCCCGGCCGTCCAGGAAGTACAGGCGCAACGGGATGACCGTGTGCCCCTTCTCGTGGGACCTGGCCTCCAGGCGCAGGATCTCGTCCTTGTGCAGCAGCAGCTTGCGCTTGCGGCGCGGCGAGTGGTTGTTCCACGTGCCCTGGAAGTACTCCGGGATGTGCACGGCCTCCAGCCACGCCTCGCCGCGGTCCAGGTGCACGTAGCCGTCCACGAGCGACGCCCGGCCCTCACGGAGCGCCTTGACCTCCGTGCCCCACAGCACGATCCCGGCCTCGAAGACGTCCTCGATCACGTAGTCGTGACGCGCCTTCTTGTTGTTGGCCACGACCTTGCGCGGGTCCTCGGACTTCTGCTTCTTGGCGCCCTTCGCCATGATCTCCCTCCACCGTCACCGCATGCACGCCGGCGCTCCGTCGTCGCACCGGGTCAGCGACGCTCCAGGATACGCGCCTGGCCCGCGCCCGCCACGTCTTTACCGGCGGCCCTCAGCCGAGGTAGATCATCGGGTCGACCGTGGAGCCGTTCCGGTAGACCTCGAAGTGGAGGTGGCAGGCGGTGGACGTGCCCGTGGTGCCCGAGAAGCCGATCACCTGGCCGCGCGACACCGTCTGGCCCGGCGACACCGCCCAGCTCGTGAGGTGGTTGTAGCTCGACATCAGGCTGTCGCCGCCGCTGGTGTACCCGTGGTCGAGGATCACCTGATTCCCCAGGCCTGCCACGGTCCGCGAGTACAGCACGGTGCCGGAGCTCGCGGCCAGGATCGGCGTCCCGCAGTAGGCCGAGAAGTCCGTGCCCGCGTGCAGGCGCCAGTAGTGCAGGATCGGGTGGAACCGCATCCCGTAGGGCGACGTCACGATCGCGCTCGCCGTCGGGTACGAGAGGTACGACGACGACGGCGCCTGCGGCGCTTCCCCGCCCGCCTCCGGGACGCTCCTGCCGCCGCCCCCGCCGCCGCGGCTCGCCCGCTCGGCCGCCCGGCGCTCGCGCTCGGCCTGCTCCGCCTGCTCGGCGATGATCCGCCGGAGGTCCGCCTCGATGTCGGTGATCGCCTGGGCGGTCTCGTCCAGCGACCGCTTCGCGGCCTGCCGGCGACCCTCGATGCGGTTCTTGAGCTCGGTCTGCTCGGCGATCAGGTCCTCGATCTCCGCCTTCTTCTCGGCCGCCTGCCCGCGGGCGACCTCCCGGCGCTCGACGTTCTCGTCCGCGAGCCGCTTCAGCTCCGCGACGGTCTCGCGGATCGCGGTGAGCCGGGCCCTGAGGTTGCGGGCCTGCGCCTCGGAGTCCCGCAGCTCCGCCAGCGCACGCGCCTGGCTGCGGGCCGCGGACGACGACACCGCATACCCGTCGAGGAACTCCTCGGTGCTCTGCGCGCCCGTGACCAGCCCGAACGCCGTCGTCTTCCCGGCCGAGCGGAAGTCCTCACGGGCCATCTGCACGATGTCCGCGCGGGCGAGGTCGGCCTTGCCGGCGTCGTCGGCGATCTGGCCGGTGACCCGCGTCTCCTCGGCCTCGGCGGCGGTGAGCCGCTGCGCGAGGATCGCGGCCTCGCGCTCGGCCCGCTCCAGGTCGGCCTCGGCCTGGGCCAGCTCGGCCTCGGCGACGGGCAGGCGCCCCTCGACGTCGTTCAGCTCCAGCGCGGCCTGCGCGAGCTTCGCGTCGGTGTGCTCGAGGTGGGCCTCGAGCTCCTCGCGCTCGGCCTCCTTCGCGGCGGCCTCCGCCTCGGCGGCCGCGCGCTGGTCGTCGAGATCGTCCGCGAGCGCGGGGACGACGACGGCCGCGCCGCCTCCCGCGATCAGGGTCGCGGCGATCACGGCCGCGGTGGCGCGATGCGCCAGGCGGACCGTCAGGCCGACGACGGCGCCGGGCATCGTGCGGAAACTCGTCCGGGAGGCCGTGCGGGACGGCGCGCCGGACGGCGTGCGGGGAACCTTGCGGAACGTCGTACGGGACATCATCAGATCCTCGTGTACCGGTTGAGCGTGACGACCGAGCTGACGGCGGCGAGCGCCATGGCCCCCAGGACCAGGAACGGCGCGACGGTCAGCACGTCGCCGGCGTCGACATAGGCCACCCAGTCGACGGATTGTTCCAGCCAGTCGGTGACCAGGAAACGGACCGCGAGCCAGAGCCCGGCTCCGGCGAACAGCGCGCCGGTGACCGCGGCGATGGCCCCCTCCAGCAGGAAGGGCAGCTGCACGAACAGGTTGGACGCGCCCACCAGCCGCATGATCTCGGTCTCCTTGCGGCGCGAGACGGCGGACAGCCGGATGGTGGTGGTGATCAGCAGCGCGGCGGCCAGGAGCATGACCCCGGCCAGGCCGGCCGCCAGCAGGGTCGCCACGTTGAGCGTGCGGAAGAGGGGCTCGAAGACGGCCCGCTGGTCCTCGACGAGCTCGACGCCGGCCCGGCCGGTGAGCACGTCGCTGACGACGGCGAACTCCTCCGGGTTCACGAGCTCGAGGCGCAGGGAGGCCTGCATGTCGTCCTGCGTCAGCTGCGTGCCCTGGTAGCCGTCGGGGTAGCGCTCCTGGAAGGCCTCGAACGCGTCGGCCTTGGTCTCGGTGTAGACGGCGCCGACCTCGTCGGCCAGCTCGGTGTCGATGACCTCGCGGACGGCGTCGACCTGCTGCTCCGTGGCCTCGCCGCCGGCGCAGGTGGGGGCGAGCGACCCCTCGGGGCACAGGAACACGGAGACCTGCACGAGGTCGTACCAGTCGTCCTTGAGCTTGCCGATCTGGGTCTGCAGGAGCGCGCCCGCGCCGACGAACGTGAGCGACACGAACGTCACGAGGACGACGGCGACCACCATGGTGGTGTTGCGCCGCAGGCCCGCGAAGACCTCGCCGGCGACGAACTGGAAGCGCACCTCAGGCCTCCCCGGCGAGCACGGGCGGGCGGCCGAGCCCGGGAAGGATGGACTCGCGTTCCCCGTAGGCACCCGAGGCCTCGTCGCGCACGACGACGCCGTCGGACAGCTCGACGACGCGACGGCGCATCTCGTTGACGATCTCGTCGTCGTGGGTGGCCATCACCACCGTGGTGCCCGTGTTGTTGATGCTCTCCAGCAGGCGCATGATGCCGAGGCTGGTGGTGGGGTCGAGGTTGCCGGTGGGCTCGTCGGCGAGCAGGATCTGCGGCCGGTTGACGATGGCGCGCGCGATCGCGGCGCGCTGCTGCTCGCCGCCGGACAGCTCGGTGGGCATGCGCTTCTCCTTGCCCGCCAGGCCCACCATCTCCAGCACCTCGGGGACGGCGGCGCGCACCACGGACCGGGGCTTCCCGATCACCTTGAGCGCGAACGCGACGTTCTCGTAGACGGTCTTGTTCTGCAGCAGGCGGAAGTCCTGGAAGACGACGCCGAGCTGCCTGCGCAGCTTCGGCACCCGCCAGCCGGACAGCCTCCCGACGTCGCGCCCCGCGACGTAGACGTCGCCCCGTGTCGGGCGGTGCTCCCTGAGGATCAGGGAGAGGAAGGTCGACTTGCCGGAGCCGGAGGCTCCGACCAGGAACACGAACTCGCCGCGCTGCACGTCCACGGAGACGTCCTGGAGGGCGGGCCGCGCACCACGCGTGTAGACCTTCGACACGTTCTCGAACCGAATCACGCGGACTCCCTCGGGTCTGGCACGGCCCCGGTCCGGGACCGGAGGGAATCGCCTTGCCGAAGTGACACCAGACGGTGCACTCGGCCATGCCACCAGATGGTGGATCAGGCGATGACCCTCATTGAGAGGCTAAGCGTGATATGGCCGTCGCACACGGCGGGACACGCCCAGGCGCCCGTTTCCTGCCGGGCCGGGCGCGGGTAATTTTCGGGTGAATTATCGGGATAATATCCGGGATTCAGGAATTGGCGATCGCCTGGTTGCGCCGCCAGCGGATGCCCGCCTCGATGAAGTCGTCGATCGCGCCGTCGAACACCGCCTGGGTGTTGCCCTGCTCGTGCTCGGTGCGCAGATCCTTGACCATCTGGTACGGCTGGAGCACGTAGGAGCGCATCTGGTCGCCCCAGCTCGCCTTGATGTCGCCGGCGAGCTCCTTCTTCTTCGCGGCCTCCTGCTGCTGACGCAGCAGCAGCAGGCGCGACTGCAGCACGCGGTACGCGGCGGCGCGGTTCTGGATCTGGGACTTCTCGTTCTGCATGGAGACGACGACGCCGGTGGGGATGTGCGTCATCCGGACCGCCGAGTCCGTGGTGTTCACGGACTGACCGCCCGGGCCCGACGACCGGAACACGTCGATCTTCAGCTCGGAGTCGGGGATGTCGATGTGGTCGGTGGTCTCGATGAGCGGGACCACCTCGACGGCCGCGAACGACGTCTGCCGCCGCCCCTGGTTGTCGAACGGCGAGATGCGCACGAGGCGGTGCGTCCCGGCCTCCACCGACATGGTGCCGAACGCGTACGGGGCGTTGATCTCGAACGTCGCCGACTTCAGGCCGGCCTCCTCCGCGTACGAGGTGTCGCCCACCTTGGTGGGGTAGCCGTGCCGCTCGGCCCAGCGCAGGTACATGCGCAGCAGCATCTCGGCGAAGTCCGCGGCGTCGACGCCGCCCGCGCCCGCGCGGATCGTGACGACGGCCTCGCGGGCGTCGTACTCGCCGTTCAGCAGGGTGCGGACCTCCAGCACCTCCAGGTCCTTGCGGATCCCGGCGAGCTCGGTCTCGGCCTCGGCGAGCGAGTCGGCGTCGTTCATCTCCTCGCCGAGCTCGACCAGCGTCTCGACGTCGTCGATGCGGGCGCCGAGCTTGGTCATGCGGTCCAGTTCCGACTGCGCGGCCGACAGCGCGGACGTGACCTTCTGGCCGTTCTCCGGGTCGTCCCAGAGGTCGGGTGCGGCGGCCTGATCCGACAGCTCGGTGATCTTGGCCTGCAGCGCGCTGGGGTCGCTGACCGCCTCGATCGACTCGAGGGTCGATCGGAGGGCCTTGATCTCGGACGGGAAGTCGATGGTTGCCACGAGGATCCAGCCTACCCGGCCCGGCTGACAGCCGCGGAGTGCTTTACCAGGCCCGGGCCGTGGACGTGGCCGTCAGCACGATCGGGGCGGTCTCGTGGGTGAACCACTCCAGGAGCGGCGGGCGGCTCGGGGCCGCCAGGGAGACCCGGGCGGACCTGCCGTCCGGCGAGCCCGCCTCGGTCACGACGAGCCCTTCCGGTGCGGCGGCCGGGTGCTCGGCGAGGTAACGGTCGACGGCGGCCGCGACGGCGTCGTCGTCCAGCGCGAGCAGGCCGGTGCCCGCGCGCGGATCGCCCAGCCCCCGGGCGTAGAGCCGCTCCTCGGAGACGGCCTGCGCGGCGTCCGCCGCGAGCAGGTCGGCCAGGTCCGCGAGCCGCTTCCGGTCGAGGTGCACGGCCGACGCCGAGGCGATCACCCCCACGAGCGCCACGGCGAACGCCACGAAGGCGAGGGTCAGCAGCAGGATCCGGCCGTCGTCGCCGGCCGGCCTCGCGCTGATGCCCGACGACGACGGCGGCGCGTGCGGCGACGGCGCCGACTGCTGGCGCGGAGGCGGCACGTGCGGCGGCCGCCCCGACGGCGACGGCGGACTCGGCGACCGCTCCCACGACGGCGCTTGCGGCGACGCCGGCGGCGGACACACCAGGTGAGCGATCCGCCGGAGGGTGCCGCTCATCCGCGGACCGCCCGGAAGCGGTCGACCGTCCCGGCGTGGGCGGCCTCGACCCGGATCGACGGCGGGGCTCCCGTGCCGATCGGGCCGGGGACGAACGGGAGCGGGACCGCGACCTGGACGACCGCCGCGATGTCGCCGCCCGGGGTCAGGCAGGGCTGGTGCTCGCACTCCAGGTCGAGGGTCGCCGCCGCGCGAGGCAGGCCCTGGTCCCGCAGCGCGAGGCCCACCGCGGCGTCGGCACGGGCCGCGCCCTGGGCGGCGGAGTCCGCGGTGACGACGGCGCGCACCGCTTCCCGCGCCGCGGTCCCGGCCGCGAACGTCCCGGCCTGCACCCGCCCGACGACGGCGACCAGGTACACGAGCGGCACCAGCAGCAGGATCGCGAGCAGTGCCTCGACCACGGCGGATCCGGCCTCGTCCCGCGGCCCGCGCCCCCGGACGGGCCGAGCGTCCCCGTCCCGCGGCCCGCGCCCCCGGACGGGCCGAGCGTCCCCGTCCCGCGGCCCGCGCCCCCGCACGAGCCGAAGGCTCTCGTCCCGCCGCGTGCGACCCCGGACGGGCCGGGCGTCCCCGGCTGGCGGCCGGCCGGCGGCGGGCCGACGACGGCAACCCGCCGGACTCCCGGTCACGGTTCCTCCAGGGCGTGGCCGCGGACGGTGACGCCGCCCGGCGGGCCGATCAGGCCGACGACCGGGAGCGGCGTCGTGACCTCGACCTCGATCACCGGCAGGCCGTTCAGCGTGGTCTCGGCGGCGGTCACCCGGCGCGCGTAGCCGGCGGTCAGGGACCCGGCCAGGAGCTCGCGGGTGCGGGCGACGCCGTCGGCCGGGCCGCGGTCGGCGCGGGCAGCCACCCGCGCGCCCTCGGCGGCGGCGTCGATCGCCAGGGCCCGGACGTGGGCCGCGAGCGCCACCTGGACCACGCCGAGGAACAGCGCCAGCACGAACGCCGTCACGACCAGCGCCTCGGCGACCGCCGACCCGCGTTCGCCGGACGGGTTCACCCCTGGCCCGTGACGGACGAGATCGCCTGCCGGAACGCGCCCTCCAGGAGCGGGCCGGCGACGGCCCACAGCGCGACGACCAGTCCCGCGGTCATCAACGTCACGAGCACCCAACCCGGGACGTCGCCTCTCTCGGGATCGCGGGCACGATCCCGGGTGACGGGCGTGACGTCGCTCTTCTTCACCATCGTGCTCCCCCTGAGCTGGTCCGGGTGATTCCCTCCGGCGCCCGGACGGTGCGCCGCCGAGCCGACTTTATGGGTATCCGACCTGTTCCGCCCGCCACAAACGGGGATCCTGTGGATAACTCCGGCCGGCCGGAACGCCTCGGGCCCCTTTCCCGGCCGGGCCCCCGCGTCAGAACCCCACTCGCAGGGCCGCGAGACTCGGGAACACGGCGAACATGACGGTGACGGGCAGGATCAGGAAGACGACCGGGACGAGCATGGCGATCTCCCGGCGGCCGCCCGACTCGATGAGGGAGCGGCGTCCGGCCTCCCGGACGTCCTGGGCCTGTGCCTGCAGGACGCCCGCCAGCGGGGTACCGCGCTCGAGCGCCACCACGACCGCGTCGGCGAACCGGCTCAGCGGGACGCAGCCGGTCCGGGCGGACATGGCGGTGAGCGCGTCGGGCACGGACGCGCCGGCCCGGACGGCCCGGACCACCCGGGTCAGCTCGCGGGAGAGCTCGCCGGTGGTCCCGCGGGCGACGCGGTCGAGCGCCGCCGCGGGTCCCTCGCCGGCGGCGACGGCGAGCGCGAGGAGGTCGGCGACCGCGGGGAACTCGGCGAGCATGCGCTCCTCGCGGCGCCGGATCGTCCAGGTCAGCGCCTGATCGCAGGCGACGTACCCGGCCGCGCCGCTCGCCAGGACGAGGGCGCCGAGCACCACGACGGGCGCGGGCCGCACCAGCGCGAGGACCAGCGCCAGCGCGAGCCCGGCCGCGAGCCCGAGCACGGTCCAGGTGAGCTGCCGGGCCCGGAAGTGCTCCACGGACTGTCCCGTTCCGGCGCGATCCAGGCGGCGGCGCAGACCCGCGGCCGGCGAGCCGAGGCGTTCCAGGCGCTCCGCGACCGAGGGCAGGCCGACCAGTTCCACGAGCAGGCCGAACGGTCCGGGACGCCCGCGGGCGTCGTCGTGCAGCAGGGACGAGGTGGCCGGGCGCGGGCGAAGGTACGGTTCGAGCCGCTCGGCCAGGCCGGGGCTGCGGGCGCGCAGGCCCGCCCGGATCAGCCACAGGCCGACGCCGATCCCGAGACCGGCGACGCCGCCCCAGGCCGCCCACCCGGTGGTCCAGCCGTGCGCCCAGCCACTGACCCACTCGGTCACCGGCACGTTCGCCCAGCCGGTCACCGCAGCACCCGGGCCTCGGCGGGAAGCCTGCCGACCCGCAGCATCAGGCGGTAGGCCACCAGCGAACAGGTCGCTCCGGCGACGAGCACCGCCGCCCCGGCAGCGGAGTCGTACGCGGCGGCCGCGCCGGGCCGGGTCGCCAGGAGCCCGAGCACGAGCCACGGCCCGGCGACGGCCACGCGGGCCCCGTTCACGGTCCAGCTCTGACGGGCCTCCAGCTCACCGCGCGTGCGCTGATCGTCGCGCAGAAACGCGGACAGGGTGCGCAACAGCCTGCCCAGGTCACGGCCGCCGACGTCGTGCGTGATCCGCAGGGCCTCGATGATCCTGTCGGCGACGGGGTCGGCGAGCCGGTCCTTGAGCGCGGTGAGGCAGTCGCCGAACCGCCCGGACGCCCGGAAGTCCTGCGCGAACTGCGCGAACGGCTCCCGCAGCGGAACGGGCCCGCGCTCGGCGAGCTGCGCGACGGCCTCGGGCAGCGACAGCCCGGCCCGCACACCGGACGCGAGGTGGTCGACGACGTCGGGCCACACCGTGCGCAGCGCTCGCATCCGCGCCCGGGCGCGGGCACGCAGCGCGGCGCCGGGCGCCAGGCCCGCGATCACCCCGAAGCACGCCGCAACCACCGGCGACCGGGTCAGCGCGAGGGTGACCAGTCCCGTGACCAGGGCCGCGCCGCCCATCGCGGCGTACAGCGATCTCGGAGAGGACTGCGGCAGTCCGGCCTGCGCCAGCAGCTCGCGGGTCCGCCGTGCCCGTGAACCACCAGCCGTGCCGGCCGGGCGTTCCCACCACGACCACCAGAGGCACCACACGCCCGCCCCGAGCAGCAGGCCGGCCACGACACCCATCAGGAGCCCACCCGGCCGCGGGCCGCGGCTGTCCAGGGCGACTCGGACGCGGGCTCCCGGGCTGTCAGGTCCGCTCCGGCACCCGCGCCCGACCGGGTTCCCGCCGCAGCAGCAGGCCCCGGGGCGGAAGCGGGTCCCGAGACGAACGCGGGTCCGGAGGCCGACGCAAGTCCGGAGGCGGACACGGGTGCGGGCGCGGAGGCCGAAGCCGGCCGTCCGCCCCACACCGAACCCGGATCGGCGGCCTCCAGGTAGCCGGCCTGCCCGGCCAGCACCGCGCGCAGGTCGATCCCGGCGTCGGCGAACCGCTCCGGCCGCGGCGGCGTCCCGTCGCCGCGCCGCAGGTCGCCGCCGTTCCGCCGGAAGATCGTCGCCGTCTCGACGACGCCGTCCTCCACGCGGCCGGTGACGCCCAGGATCTCCCGCACCACGCGCCGCCCGCGCTCGACGCCGAGCTGGACCACGAGGTCGATCGCGGACGCGACCGTCGGGACCACGAACCTGTCGGTCACGTTCTCCCCCGCGAGCAGCGGGAGCGTGGTCATCTTGGTCACCGCCTCGCGCGCGGAGCTCGCGTGCACGGTGCACATCCCGGGAATCCCGGAGTTCAGGGCGATGAGCAGGTCGAACGCCTCCGCCTCGCGCACCTCCCCGATGACGATCCGGTCGGGGCGCATCCGCAGCGCCTCCTTGACGAGCCGCCGCAGCGGGATCTCGCCCGTCCCCTCCAGCGAGGCCTGGCGGCACTGCATGGCCACCTGATCCCGCACGGGCAGCCGCAGCTCCCAGACCTCCTCGCACACGATGACCCGCTCGTGCGCCGCGATCGACCCCGCCAGGGCGTTTAGCATCGTCGTCTTCCCGGCCTGCGTCGCGCCCGAGACCAGGACGTTCAGGCCCGCGCGCACCGCCGCGCCGAGGAACGCCGCCGCGTGCGGCGTGAGCGACCCGAGCCGCACCAGATCCTCCAGCCCGGAGGCGCGCACGACGTGCTTCCTGATGTTCACGCTCAGGTGCTCACGCGTCACCCCGGGCAGCACGGCGTGCAGCCGCTCCCCGCCGGGCAGGCACGCGTCCACGAACGGGCTGCTCAGATCCAGCCGCCGCCCGGTGGACCTCAGCATCCGCTCGACGAGGTCGCTCACCTGCTCGGCGGTCAGGATCGTCGTCGTCAGCTCGCTGGCCCCACCACGCGCCACGAACACCTGGCTCGGCGAATTGACCCAGATCTCTTCGACGTTGGGATCGTCCAGATACGACTGCAGAGGACCGAGGCCGCCGATGGCGGCATGGACCTCTTGGGCGGCCCGTCCCGCATCCTGGAGCGGTTCGACGACGCCGCGTGCGCCGCGATCCTGGTAGTCCGCCACGGCCTCACGAACCAGGTCGCCGAAGACGTCGGGCTCCGCCACCGGGTCGATGCCGCGGCGACGGACGAGCTCACGCACCTCGGCCTCGAGGGCGGCCACGCGACCCTCGTCCGGTGAGACCGACGCGGTCGCGGCACGCATGGCGTCGCGCTGTCCCTCCGCCGGGTTCTCCGCTCGTTCCACCGCAACCGGCATGACTCGCCCCCCTGAGCAAATGTGCTGGCCGTGCCCCGTGGCGACGACCAGATCGATCACCGCCGCGACGAGCCTAGGCACCCCGGCCCCAGATCGCTCACCACGACCCGAATGCCTGTGGAAAACGCACATCGGTAGTCCAGAAAGCCGAAGATCGGTAGCGTAGGGAGGCGCAAATCGGTAGCGTAGGACCCTGCAAATCTGTAGCCTAGGACCGTGGACTACATCCCTCGGATCCTCGACCGTCAGTTGGACGACCTTCTCCAAGGACTCCCCGCACTGGCGATCGTCGGCCCCAAAGCAGTAGGGAAGACCGAGACCGCCTCGCGTCGGGCCCGGTCCGTCCTGGACCTGGGCGACGAGTTCGAGCTGAGCCTGCTCCAGAACGATCCGAGCCGCCTGACGAAGGCGGAACGCCCGGTCCTTGTCGACGAATGGCAGGTGCATCCGCCCGTCTGGGATGCGGTCCGGCGCGCTGTCGACCGCGGCGCGGACGCCGGAGACTTCTTGCTGACCGGCTCGGCAGCCCCGACGAAGAAGCCTATGCACTCCGGCGCGGGCCGTATCGTCCAGATGCGCATGCGTCCGATGTCACTCGCGGAGCGGGCGCTCGGCGAGCCCACCGTGTCGCTGGGCACGCTGCTCGCAGGAGGGCGCCCGGCACTATCGGGCGGCTCCTCGGTGGGCCTTGAGGAATACGCGCGGGAGATCACCTCCTCAGGCTTTCCAGGGATACGACGCCTACCGGAGCGGTTCCGGAAGGACGCTCTTGACGGCTATCTGGCGGCTGTGGTGGACCGCGACTTCGCGGAGCTCGGTCACGTCGTACGCCGTCCCGGAACACTACGTGCCTGGTTGCGGGCATACGCGGCCGCGACATCGACGACCACCTCGTACAACTCGATACTCGAGGCCGCGACACCCGGAGACGCCGACAAGCCGGCGCGCACCACGACGGTCGCCTATCGCGAGATCCTGGAACGCATGTGGCTTGTCGAAGAGGTCCCGGCGTGGACGGGCATCGGCAGCATCATGACTGCACTCGGTGCCTCGCCGAAGCACCAGATGTGTGATCCCGCACTGGCGGCACGACTTCTGAACGTCAGCAGTGATGCGCTCCTGGAACGCGCGCATCCCGGCACCGTCCCGCTCCCACGCAACGGCTCGCTGATCGGCGCGCTCTTCGAGAGCCTGGTCACGCTGTCCGTCCAGGTCTACGCGGAAGCCCATGGAGCACGCGTCAGCCACCTGCGTACCAAGCGCGGCGAGCACGAGGTCGACCTCATCGTCGAACGCGGCGACGGCAAGATCGTGGCCATCGAGGTGAAGCTCACGGCGATCCCCGACGGGGATGACGTCCAACACCTGAGGTGGCTCCAGGACAAGCTGGGCGACGACCTGCTCGACGCCGTTCTCATCACGACCGGCCCCGCCGCATACCGACGCGACGACGGAATAGCCGTCGTACCGGCGGAACTGCTCGGTCCCTGAAACCCGGCCGAACGCGCCTCGCGCCGGCACCCGAGTGCCCGTGGGTTGAGCACCCGGGCCCGTCCGGAGGGATCCGCTCACTGCGCTCGAGATGCCTGTGGATAACTTTTGTGCACGCTCGCCCGCCCCGAGGGCCGAGATTTCCGCGCCCTGTGGACGACATGCCAGGGCCCGGCCTGAGTTATCCACAGATCCACAGGGTTTTCCACATATACCGAGGTAAGGAGGGTTGTGGGGCCGGCGCGACGACCGGCGGCCTGTGGAAAGTCAGGGGACACCCGGTGGACAACCCCGCCGCGACACTCCGCGGACACCTCGTCGACACCGGTTACTGTCGCCCCATGACCCTCGTCGGCCCCTCCGGTCCCTGGCAGTCCGTGGCGCGCTCCGTCGGCCTCACCGCACCCGACGGCACCGTCGCCGCCACGATCTTCGCCGAGATGTCCGCCCTCGCCGTCCGCACCGGCGCGATCAACCTCGGCCAGGGGTTCCCCGACGTCGACGGCCCGGACTCCGTCAAGGAGGCCGCCGTCGCGGCGATCCGCGCGGGCCGCAACCAGTACGCCCCCGGCGACGGCATCCCCGAGCTCCGCGAGGCCGTCGCCGCCCACCAGCAGCGCCGCTACGGCATGACCCTCGACCCGGCCACCGAGGTGCTCGTCTCCACCGGCGCCACCGAGGGCATCGCCGCCTCGATCCTCGCGCTGGTCTCCCCCGGCGACGAGGTCATCACCCTGGAGCCCTTCTACGACGTGCACGCCGCGTGCGTCGCCCTCGCCGGCGCCACGCAGGTCACCGCGCCCTTGGTCCCGCGCGACGGCGCGTTCCGCCTCGACGTCGCCGCCCTGCGCGCCGCGGCCTCGCCCCGCACGCGCATGATCATCCTCAACACGCCGCACAACCCCACCGGCGCCGTCCTGACCCGCGCCGAGCTGGAGGCGATCGCCGCCGTCGCGCGCGAGCGCGACGCGATCGTCGTCACCGACGAGGTCTACGAGCACCTCGTGTTCGACGACGTCGCCCACCTCCCGATCGCCACGCTTCCCGGCATGCGGGAGCGCACGCTCACCGTGTCGTCGTCGGGCAAGACGTTCTCCTTCACCGGCTGGAAGATCGGCTGGGTGTGCGGCCCGGCGGACCTCATCACGGCGGTGCGCACGGTGAAGCAGTTCCTCACGTTCACGTCGGGCGCGCCGTTCCAGCCCGCCATCGCGGGCGTTCTGGGGGACGACGACGTCCCGCGGGCCCTGGCCGCCTCGCTCGCCGGGCGCCGCGACCTGGTCTGCGACGGCCTGACCGCGGCCGGGTTCGACGTCGCGGTCCCCGCCGGCACCTACTTCGTCACCGCCGACGCCTCGAGCCTCGGGTTCGACGACGGCGTCGACCTGTGCCGCCGCCTCCCGGAACTCGCGGGCGTCGTCGCGGTCCCCGTCTCCGCGTTCTGCACGCCCGGCTCCCCCACCTGGGAGTCCCTGCGCAGCTGGGTCCGCTTCACCTTCGTCAAGGAGCGCGCCACCCTGGAGGAAGGCATGCGGCGCCTGTCCGGCCTCCGCGCCCGGCGCTGATCAGGCCGTCCGCGCACGATCCGGGGCACCGGAGCCGGGGTTCACGCGGCGACGCCAAGGCACTGAAATCACCCTCGGGTTCACCCATGCCGGTATATCTCTTAAGTCATGTTCCGCACTAGATTCACCTATGGCCTGGTCATTCGGCCGCAAGGTGAGCAAGTCGTCCTGATCCCTCAAGATCCATGGAGGCACTGTGCGCTACCTATCCACTCGTCCCGGCGGCAGGCGGCAGCACGCCGTCGTCGCCGGGTTCGCCGTCCTGGCCCTGTCCCTGACGGCACCCGCGGCCGCCGACGAGCTCCCACCCGGGGAGCCGGGTTCGACGTGGTCCTTCGCAGGCGCGATCACCGAGCCGAACGGCGTGGACGTCCAGGTCCTGGAGGTGTCCTCCGAGCGCGTCACCGCTGCCGCAGGTGGTGGCGTCCTGCTGGCGGTGCGGGCCCACGGTGACGACGGGCTGGAGGTCGGCAAGGTCCAGGTGCTGTCGGAGACCGGGGCCGTGGAGCAGATCATGTCCCGGGCCAACGCGTACGGGACGTCGGACAGCTACACCGTCGTGCGCGTGGAGCCGGGGTCCTCCTACGACCTGCGCGTGGGGTCCGATCGCAAGACGACCGGGTCGTACGTGGCGAACGTGGACCTGGCCGGCGACGTGGACGGCAGCGGTGTCGTCGACGACGCCGACGTGCAGGCCGTGGTCGGCTCGCAGGGCGCGCTGCCGGGCGAGGCCGGGTACAGCGAGGGTACCGACATCGACGCGAACGGTCACGTGACCGGGCACGACCTGGAACTCGTTCAGGCCAACCACGGGGCGGCGGTCGCCTCGCCCGCGCCGGAGGAGGACGTCCCGCTGCCCGATGGTGCGCTGCTGCTCTCGGGCGTCAGCGAGTCCCGGCCGAACCCGACGGGAGCGACCCTGCGCTGGACGCTGACCGGAACGACGTTCGCCCCGGACGCCGTCGACCACCGGGTCTGGATCAACGACAGCCCCGTCCCGGCGGCCCGCTTCCTGGTCTCCGAGACCGAGGTGGCGGTGGCCTCGGCACTGACCGCCGGCCGGAACGTGATCCGGTACGAGGGCTACGACAGCGCTGACCGGCACCTTTACCACGAGGCCGTGATCTGGGCCGGGTCCTCGTCGGTGGAGGTGAACCTCGTGAGCGAGGACGGACTGCCGTTCACCGGTACCGCTGACGTGCGCCTGGCGTTCGCCGACAACCACTCCATCGGCGCGAACCAGTCGTGGACCGGAACGACGCTGACGTTCCCCGACCTGCCCAACCGGACGTTCGTGGTCACCGCGACGACCCCGGACAACCTCACCGGCGGCTCGGGCGGCCTGGCGGGCAGCCGCCTGACCGTTCGTATGGCACCGATCGGCGACCCGTCCCCGATCGACAACAACGACTTCTCCCTCGGCCTGGACGGCTGGAGTTTCACCGGCACCGGGACCGCATACACGGTTGACCACACCGAGGATGCCGGCCCGCCGTCCGCGGCCCAGGACGTCGTCGGGCCGACGAGCGAGCAGACCCCTGCACCGGCCGGTCAGACGCCGGAGGAACGTGCCGCCAGGAACACGGCCCTGGAACTCGACGCCACCGAGGAGGCCGCCGGGATCGCGTCCGCGACCTCAGGCTCCACGACGACGAACACGGACCTCGCGCTGGCGACCGTCAGCGAGGGCGAGCAGAACGCATCGCGGACGTTCCAGACCGACCCGGGCGTCACAGCGGTCAAGGTCCGCTACCGTTTCATCACCTCTGAGGTGCCCGGCGGCTACTTCGGCAGCCGGTACAACGACTACTACCGGGTCGCGATCCGCAGCGCCGGGAACGGCGGCCTCGGCCTGGAGGCGAACTCGATGAACGCGATGGGCCTGCCCGCGTTCGACGCGAGCGGCTCCACCCGGTGGCGCGACCTGACGATCGACACCGACAAGGCCGGCGACGTCGTCCAGGTCGACGTCGCCGTCGCGAACGTCGCCGACGGCGCGCTCGACTCCGCGGTCGTGGTCGACGTCGTCGAGGAGCGCGGGGGACGCGTCGTGCCGACCCTGACCTGGAACACCACCCGTGGCGGCCTGGACCTGCGCTACCGCGTCGAAGGCGGCCCGACGACCGAGGCCACGCCCGTCACCGTCCGGTTCGCGACCGGACCCACCTACGGTGCCCGCACCGGCGCCACCCTCCACACCCACGACGTGGCCGCCGACACCGCCGAGGGCGAGTACGGCCCCTTCCACATCCCCGGGACCGCATTGACCGCCGACCCCGCCGGAACCACGCACCTCGTCGCCGCGGCCGGCCCGGACGACATCGGAGCGGTCCAGGACGTCTCGATCGGTTACGGCCCGAACGCCGACCGCGCCGCCGTCTCCGCGGGGATGCTCGACGCCGTCAAGGACAGCCTGCGCATCGCCGGGCAGACGACCGTCACCATCTCCAGCACAGCCCGCGGGCCCGAGGACCAGGTCCGCGCCATGTTCAACAACCTCGTCTCCCCCGCCCGCCCGATCGCCGCGAACATCACCACGCAACTCGGCATCTACGCCGCACCCGGTGACGCCGTCATCAACGTGTTCGCCGCCCGGACCCAGGGCATGACCCGCGAGCAGATCACGACGAACGCGGCCACGATCAGGGACGCCATGCTCACCGAGATCAACAACCAGGGCTGCACCAATGTCAGCCGGCACTGCGGTGACCCGGCCGTCCGCTCCGTCATCGACGTCGGGGTCTCCCCCTTCACCGGCGCCCGCCTGACCGCCTTCACCGATGCCGTCACCACACGGGTCGACCGGGTCATCGACGAACGCGCCAGCAACAGTTGCATCCACCTCGAGAAGGCCGTCTGATCCCGGACGACGCCGTGCACCGGCGGGGGGTTCCCTCCCGCCGGTGCACACCATCAGCAAGTCATCGACCGCGAGATCCGGGCGCTCGGGACCTCGCGCCGATCAGGCCGGCCCGCCCAGGATGCGGCGGACCGGGGCCGGGGTCTCCGTGCGCCGTTTCCACTCGCGGGGGTAGCCCAGCGAGACCTCCTCGAAGGGGACGTCGTCGTACGTCGTCGAGCGGGGGATGTGCAGGTGGCCGTAGACGGACGCGGCCGCGCGGAAGCGGGTGTGCCAGTCCGCGGTGCGTACCGTGCCGCACCACTGGGCGAACTCGGGGTGCCACAGCACGTCGGTCGGCTGCCGCACCAGCGGCCAGTGGCTGACCAGCACGGTCGGGAGGGCCGGGTCGATCTCGGACAGCCGCTTCTCGGTCTCCGCGACGCGCGCCGCGCACCAGGACTCCCGGTCCGGGTACGGGTCGGGGTGCAGCAGCGACTCGTCCGTGCAGACCACGCCCGCGTCGTAGGCGAGCTTCAGCGACTCCTCCTTCGTGGTCGCGCCCGGCGCCCGGAAGGAGTAGTCGTAGAGCACGAACAGGGGCGCGACGACGACGGGCCCGTCCGGCCCCTGCCACACCGGGTACTCGTCCTCGGGCGTGTCCACGCCGAGCTCGCGGCACAGGCCGACCAGGGCCTCGTAGCGCGCCACGCCCCGGAGCTGGACCGGATCGCCCGGGTGCGTCCACAGCTCGTGGTTGCCCGGCGCCCACACCACGCGGCGGAACCGGCCGCGCAGCAGGCCCAGCGTCGCCCCGATGTCGTCGAACCGCTCGCCCACGTCGCCGGCCACGATCAGCCAGTCGTCGTCGGACTCCGGCACGATCGCGTCGACGACGCGGCGGTTCTCCTCGTACGCGACGTGCAGGTCACTGACCGCGAAGAGCGAAGCAGACGCATGCTCGTTTCCCATGACCGAAATCGTACGGTTCACAGCGCCTCCCCAGGACCACTCCGGGAGGCTTCACCCGGGTTGGTCACGAGGTTTGCTCCGGGACCACGAGCTTTCCGTCGAGGGCTCTCGGCCGATGCCCGGAAAGCTCGTGGTCGTCAGCCGAACCTCGTTGTCGTTTGCAGGTCGGTCAGGATGTCTTTGGCCAGCCGGGGGGCCTGGTCGTCCAGGTAGAAGTGGCCGCCCGGGTACGGGCGGAGGGTGGTGCCGGCCGTGGTGTGCTGGTCCCAGGCCCGCGCCTGGGTGGCGTCGACCAAGGGGTCGTCGTCGCCGATCAGGACCGTGACCGGGACGTCCAGCGGCGGGCCGGGGGTCCATTCGTACGTCTCGATGGCCGTGTAGTCGGCGCGCAACGGGGGCAGGACCATCGCCAGTACGTCGGGGTCGTCCAGGACGTCCGCACCGGTGCCCCGCAGGTAGCGGACGTCACCGAGCAGCCCGGCGTCGTCCAGCTTGTGCACGAACCGGCTGTTCGGGACCGACGGCGCCGCCCGTCCCGACGCGAACAGCCGCACCGGCCCGGCGCCGGCCACTCCGCCGCCCGCGCCCCCCGCATCGGCGAGCCGCCGCGCCACCTCGTACGCGACCACGGCGCCCATGCTGTGCCCGAAGAACGCGTACGGCCCCTCAGGAAGCACGCCCGCGATGCTCGTGGCCAGCTCGGCGACGTCGGGCACGAGCGGTTCGTTCCTGCGGTCCTGCCTCCCGGGGTACTGGACCGACAGCACCTCCACGTGCGGGCCGAGCGCACGCGCGAGCGTGCTGTAGGCGCTGGCCGCTCCCCCGGCGTGCGGGAAGCAGATCAGGCGCGGCCTGCCCTGGGCCTCGGGGGTGAACCGGCGGAACCACAAGCCGTCCATCACTGTCCCTTCTCGGTGGCGGCCGGGTAGAACCCGACCTGGGTGAAGAACGCGAGGTACCGGGACACGAGGTCCGCGGTCATCTCCGGCTGGGCCGGCCCGCCCGCCGCGACGACGGCGGCCTCGGTCGCCGCGGTCTCCATGGCCGGGTAGAACGCGGCGCCGTTCTCGCTCATCATCTGGAACGCGTCGAGCAGCGGCAGGAGCGCGTTCGCCGGGTCCTGCCGGACCCGCCGCTCCCACTCGTCCCAGGGCAGCTCGGCGAACGTGTGGCCCGCGTCCCGCGCACGGGCGACGAGCTCGGTGAACGGCAGCCCGTGCTGGTTGTAGAGGTGGTACGTGCCGCCGGGCGTCCCGGGGCCGGCGGCGAGCGCCGTGATCGCGGCGCTGACGTGGTCGACGGGGAGCATGTGCACGACGCCGCCCAGCCCGGCCGGGGAGGCGCCGGCCTGGAGCATGCCCTTGAGGCTGAGCCAGACGAAGTCCTTGGTCTGGCAGGCGCCGGTGCGCTGGTCGCCGGAGATCACGTCGACCCGGTACACCGACACGGGCAGCCCCCGGGTGCGGGCGGCGGCCACGAGCTGCTCGCCGACCCACTTGGTCTGGAGGTAGCCGCTGGCCAGCGCCTCGGGCGGGCCGGTCGGGTCCTCGGGGCGCAGGGGGGTGCCGTCGGCCAGGGCGCCGGCGAAGACGCCGGTGGTCGAGACGTGGTGCACCGGGACGGTGCGGTGCCGGGCGGCGAGCCGGAGGATCTCGATCGTGCCGCCGACGTTGGGGCCGCGCAGCGCCTCGTACGGGTGCAGCCAGTGGACGGTGGCGCCCGCGTGGTAGACGGCGTCGACGTCCCGGGCGAGCGCGTCGAGGACCGCGGGTTCCAGGCCGAGGCCCGGCCGGGACAGGTCGGCGGTGTGCAGGACGAGGCGGCCGAAGTCGATCTCGTCCGCGAGCCCGTACCACTCCAGGCTGTCGCGGAGCCGGGCGTCCGCGCGCTCCTCGTCGTCGGCCCGGATCAGGCAGTGCACGCGGGCCTGCGTCGTGCGGAGCAGGTCGCGCAGCAGGAAGCCGCCGAGGAAGCCGGTCGCGCCGGTCAGGAGCAGTTCGCGCGGGTCGCTGGTGAGATGGACCGGGCCGGCGGGCACGATGTCCTCGGGCAGCTGGGTCTCGGCGGCGAAGTCCGTGCTCGCGGCCGCCGCGTCGCCCGGCCGCCGGGTCAGCTCGGCGTGCAGGTGGGCGGCGAGCCGTTCCGGCGTCGGGTGGTCGAACACGACCGGGCCCGCGAGCCGCAGCCCGGCCGCGGCGGCCAGGCGGTTGCGCAGCTCGACCGACGTGAGCGAGTCGAGGCCCTGGTCGAGGAAGGCCCGGTCCGCGGGCACGGCCTGCGGGTCGCCGTGGCCGAGGACCGCCGCGGTCTCGGCGCGGATCGCGTCCAGGACGAGCCGGAGCTGGGCAGCCTCGTCCAGGCCCGCGAGCGTGTCGCCGAGGGCGACGGTGCGGTGGGCGTTGTTCTGCGCCTTGCGGCGGCCGGTGTGCCGGGCGAGCCCGGCCAGGATCGCCGGGGCCTGCTCCGGCCGGGACCGGAGCGCGTCGAGGTCGAGCGGGGTGACGACGACGGCGGGCCGGCCGAGCGCGAGGGCGTGGTCCAGCAGGGCGGGACCGGTGGCGACCTCGACCGGGCGGAACCCGGCGCGGGCGATCCGGGCCCGGTCGGCCTCGGTGAGGCCGGCGCCCATCCCGGAGTCCTGTTCCCACAGGCCCCAGGCCAGCGAGGTGGCGGGCAGCCCGGCCGCGGCGCGGTGGGCGGCGAGCCCGTCGAGGTAGGCGTTGGCCGCGGCGTAGTTGCCCTGGCCGGCGCCGCCCACGACGCCCGCGATCGAGGAGAACAGCACGAACGCGTCGAGGTCGAGGTCCCGGGTGAGATCGTGCAGGTTCCGGGCCGCGAGCGCCTTGGGCCGCAGCACGGCGGCGAGGCGGGCCGGGGTGAGCTCGGTGACGACGCCGTCGTCCAGGACGCCCGCGGTGTGCACGACGCCGGTGACCGGCGCGGGCTGGGCGTCGAGGAGCGCGGCGAGCGCGTCGCGGTCGGCGACGTCGCAGGCCGCGACGGTGGCGGTGGCGCCGAGGGCCGCGAGGTCGGCGACGAGCGCCGCGGCGTTCGCGGCGGCGGGGCCGCTGCGGCTGACCAGGAGCAGGTTCCGCACGCCGTGCTCGGCGGCCAGGTGCCGGGCGAACAGCCCGCCGAGGGTGCCGGTGCCGCCGGTGACGAGCACGGTGCCGTCCGGGCGCCAGCGGGGTGCGGTGGTGCCCGGGGTGACGGGGGTCAGGCCCGGGCACAGCACCCGTCCGGCGCGCACCGCGAGCTGGGCCTCGCCCAGCCCGGCCAGCCGCGGCAGCAGCGCGGCCGAGGCCGGGGCGTCGTCGAGGTCGGCGAGCACGATCCGGCCGGGGGCCTCGGCCTGCGCGGAGCGGACCAGACCCCAGACGGCGGTCGCGACCGGGTCGGTGACGTCCAGGACGGCGCCGCGCGTCGCGACGACCAGCGGCACCTCCTCGAGGCGCGGGTCGGTGAGCCATTCCTGGAGGAAGGCGAGCATGCGGTCGAGGCGGTCCCCGAGGGCTGCGGCGTCACCCGCGGCGCCGTCGTCCGTGAGCCGGAGCAGGACCGGGCCGCCGATCCCGGCCGCCGCCACGGCGGACGGGGACGGGAGGTCCGGGCCGATCTGCGCGAGTCCCGGGTCGGTGCCCGCGAGTTCCGGGTCGGTGCCGGACGGCGAGGCCGTGCCGGACGGCGAGGCCGTGCCCGACGACGGGACGGTCCCGGACCACGGGAGCGTCAGCGGCGTCCACGCCAGGTCGAAGAGCGCGTCCCGGGGAACCGGGACGGCCGCGCGGACCTCGCGCAGCTCCACCTCGTCGGCGGTGAGGACCGGCTGGCCGGACAGGTCGGCGGCGAGCAGGCGGTAGACGGTGCCGGTGCTGTCACCGGCGCCCTCGGCGGCGACTCCGGCGTCACCCGCGCCGTCGTCGTTCGCGCCGCCGTCGTTCGCGCCGCCGACAGGCGCCCCGGCGACAGGCGCCCCGCCGACCGGCGTCAGCCGGACGCGCAGGGCGGTCGCGCCGGTCGCGTGCAGGCGCAGGCCGCTCCACCGCACGGGGGCCCGGTCGCCGAGCGCCTGCGCCAGCAGGGCCGGGTGCACGCCGAAGCCCTCGGGGTCGAGGTCGGCGGGGGCGGTCTCCGGCCCGTCGTCGAGCATGCCGGCCGGGACGGGGGCGCTGGGGCTGATCCGGGAGCGCGCGACGGGCGTCCAGGGCGCGTCGGAGCCCTCGGGCCGGGCGCCGACGGTGACGTCGCGGCGGCCGTCGTCGTCCGGGCCGGCCACGTCGACCTGGAGCTGGAGCGCGCCGTGCGCGGGCTGCGTCAGCGGGAGCAGGGCGTGCAGCTCGTCCACGGCCGTGCAGCCGGTCTCGGCGGCGGCGTGCAGCACGAGCTCGGCCAGGACGGCCGCGGGGATCTCGCCCGACGCCGCCCACGGCACCGTGCGGGGCACGCGTCCGGTGAACAGGATCCGGCCGATGTCCGCGACGGGGACGGCGGGGCCGAGCAGGGCGTGCCCGCCGCCCTGGGCCTCGCCGCTCGTCGAGCTGAGCCAGTAGCGCCGCCGCTGGAACGCGTACGACGGCAGGTCGACGCGGCGGGCGCCGGAGCCGGCGAAGAACGCGGCCCAGTCGACGCCGGCCCCGCGGGTGTGCAGCGTGCCGAGCGCGGCGACCAACGCGTCCACCTCGGAGGCATCGCGGCGCAGCAGCGGGACGGCCGCGGTGTCCGCGCCCGGCAGGTCCGGCAGCATCGCGCCGGCCAGCCCGGAGAGCACGGCGCCGGGACCGAGCTCGACGAGCGTCGTCGCACCCTCCTGGACGAGCACGCCGACGGCGTCGGCGAACCGGACGGCCTGGCGGACCTGCCGCACCCAGTACTCCGGGTCGGTCAGGTCGGCGCCGGAGGCGCCGGTCAGGGTGGAGACGATCGGGATCGACGGCGCCGTGAAGGTCAGGCTCTCCGCCGTCCGGCGGAACTCCGCCAGCATCCCGTCCATCAACGGCGAGTGGAACGCATGGCTGACGGACAGCTGCTTGGTGCGCACGCCGCGGGCGGCGAGCAGCGCGACGGTCGCGCGGACGTCGTCGGCCGGGCCGGAGACGACGACGGAGGTCCGCGTGTTGACGGCGGCGACGACGGCGGCCCCCTCCAGGACGGCCTCCACGTCGGCCTCGGGGGCCTCGACCGCGAACATCTCGCCCCCGGCGGGCAGCGCCTGCATGAGCCGGGCGCGGGCGGACACCAGGCGGGCCGCGTCCGGGAGGGTGAGCATCCCCGCGACGTGCGCGGCGGCGAGCTCGCCCACGGAGTGCCCGGCCAGCAGGTCGGGCCGGACGCCCCAGGACTCCAGCAGCCGGAACAGCGCGACCTCGACGGCGAACAGCGCGGGCTGGGCGTAACCGGTGCGGTCCAGGAGGTCCGGGTCGGACCCGAGCACGACGTCCTTGAGCGGCAGCTCGAGGGCCAGCTCCGCGCAGGCGGCGTCGAAGGCGGCCGCGTAGGCCGGGAACACCTCGTACAGCTCGCGGCCCATGCCGAGACGCTGGCTGCCCTGGCCCGCGAACAGGAACGCCGTGCGGCCGGTGGCCCGTTCGCCGTCGGCGACGGCGCGCAGCGCGGCGGCGAGCTCGGCGCGGTCGCGGCCGGAGACCGCGGCCCGGACGGGCAGGACGGCGCGGGCCGTGGCCAGGGTGTAGGCGACGTCGAGCGGCGCGGCGCCGTCGTCGACGACGTCGGCCAGCCGCCGCGCCTGCGCGGTCAGCGCCTCGGTGGTCCGTGCCGACAGCACGAGCGGCACGGCGGGCAGGAACTGGTCCGGCTCGGCGGCGGGCTCCTCCGGCTCGGCCTGCTCGAGGATGACGTGCGCGTTGGTGCCGCTCACGCCGAAGGCCGAGACCGCGGCCCGCCGCGGGCGGCCGGTCTCGGGCCAGGGCCGGCCCTCGGTCAGCAGCTCGACGTTGCCCGCGGACCAGTCCACGAACGGGGTGGGCTCGTCCACGTGCAGGGTCGGCGGCAGGAAGCCGTGCCGGATGGCCTGGATCATCTTGATCACGCCGCCCGCGCCGGCGGCGGCCACGGTGTGGCCGATGTTGGACTTCAGCGAGCCGAGCCAGAGCGGCCGCTCCCGGTCCTGGCCGTAGGTGGCCAGCAGCGCGTGGGCCTCGATCGGGTCGCCGAGGCGGGTGCCGGTGCCGTGCGCCTCGACGGCGTCCACGTCGGCCGGGGCCAGCCGGGCGGACGCCAGGGCCTGCCGGATGACCCGCTCCTGGGAGGGGCCGTTCGGGGCGGTGAGGCCGTTGGACGCGCCGTCCTGGTTGACCGCCGAACCGCGCAGCACGGCCAGGACGCGGTGCCCGTTCCGGCGGGCGTCGGACAGCTTCTCGACCAGCAGCAGGCCCGCGCCCTCGGACCAGCCGGTGCCGTCCGCGGCAGCCGCGAACGACTTGCAGCGGCCGTCGGGCGCCAGGCCGCGCTGCCGGGAGAAGTCGACGAAGCCGCCGGGGTGACCCGACACCGTACAGCCGCCGGCGAGCGCGAGGCTCGACTCCCCCGAGCGCACCGACTGCGCCGCCAGGTGCAGCGCGACCAGCGACGACGAGCACGCGGTGTCCACGCTGACCGCGGGTCCCTCGAACCCGAGGGAGTACGAGATGCGGCCGGACGCGACGCTGCTGAGCCGCCCGGTCATGAAGTAGCCCTCGAGCTCCTGGGGCCCGTCGAGGCCGAGGTAGCTCTGCTCCACCACGCCCGTGAACACGCCCACGGCCTCGCCGCGGAGGGTGGTGGGGTCGATGCCGGCGTGCTCGAAGGTCTCCCAGGCGGTCTCCAGCAGGATCCGCTGCTGGGGGTCCATCGCGAGGGCCTCGCGCGGGGAGATGCCGAAGAAGTCGGCGTCGAACACCGTGGCGTCGGCGAGGAAGCCGCCGTCCTTGGTGTACGAGCGGCCGGGCTTGCCGGGCTCGGGGTCGTAGAGCGCGTCCACGTCCCAGCCGCGGTCGTCCGGCCACGGCGTGACGCCGTCGCGGCCTTCCTCGGCGAGCCGCCACAGGTCGTCGGCCGAGGCCACCCCGCCGGGGAACCGGCAGGCCATGCCGACGATCGCGACCGGTTCCTGCGCGCCCGACTCCACCTCCGCCAGCCGTTCGCGGGTCTTCTTCAGGTCGGCCGTCACCCACTTGAGGTAGTCGACGAGTTTCTGCTCGTTCGTCTGGGTGGGCTCAACGGACATGGTGTGCCTCTCTCCTCGGACCGCGGGCGTCAGCCGGCCGTGCGGCCGAGCTCGTTGTCGATGAAGTCGAAGATCTCGTCGGCGGACGCGGACTCGAGCCGCTCCTCGACGCCGGCCGCCCCGGCGGCGGCCGGCGTCTCGGTGAGCCGGGCCAGCAGGGTCTGCAGCCGGACGGTCAGGGACGACCGCGCGTCGTCGTCCTGGCCCAGCCCGGCGACGACGGCGTCGAGCCGGTCGAGCTCGGCCCGGCCCGGTTCCGCCGGGCCGTCCTCGGGCAGCACCAGTTCCAGCAGCCGCGCGGCGAGCGCCTCCGGGGTCGGGTGGTCCCAGACGAGCGTCGCGGGCAGCGGGGTGCGGGCGGCGGCCGCGAGCCGGTTGCGGAGGTCGACGGCGGTGAGCGAGTCGAGGCCGAGGTCGCGGAACGGCCGGTCCGGCGCCGCCGCCATCCCGCCCAGGACGTGGCTGACCTGCCGGAGCACGAGGTCGAGGACCTCCGGGCCGCGCTCCTGGGGCGACAGGTCGCGGAGGCGGTCGGTGAGGGGGAGGTCCGACGACGTCCCGGGCCCGCCGGTCTCGTCGCCCGCGCCGGGCTCCGGCTCGCCGGGCAGCGCGGGCCCGGCGGGGGCGGACCCGGCCCGGGTGGGCTCGAGCCAGTAGCGCCGGGTCTGGAAGGGGTAGGTGGGCAGTTCGACGGCGGGTCCCGCCGCGAGGCGGCGCCAGTCGAGGTCCAGGCCGTCGGCGTGCAGGGTGCCGAGGGCGGTGAGCAGGGCGGTCCGCTCCGGGCGCCGGGCGCGCAGGGCGGCGGCCGCGGTACCGGGCAGCAGGGCGCTGAGGACGGCGTCGGGGCCGAGCTCGAGGTAGCGGACGACGCCCGCCACCCGCAGGGTCTCGACGCCGTCGTGGAACCGGACCGCCGAACGGATCTGACGGGACCAGTACGCGGGCACGGTCAGCTCCGTCGCGACCTCGCCCGTCACGTTCGACACGACCGGGATCGACGGCTCACGGAACGTCAGGCCCGAGATGGTCTCCTCGAACTCCGCGAGGATCCCGTCCATGTGCGCCGAGTGGAACGCGTGCGACACCGAGAGCCGCTTGACGCGGTGCCCTCGGTCGCGCCACACCTGCGCGATCTGCTCGGCGGCGGCGTCGTCCCCGGAGACGACGACGGCCGCCGGGCCGTTGACCGCCGCGATCCCGGCGCCGGGGACCAGCGTCGCGACGACGTCCTCCTCGGCGGCTTCGATCGCGACCATCGCGCCACCGGCCGGGGCGGACTGCATCAGGCGCCCGCGGGCGGCCACCAGCGCGCACGCGTCGGCCAGATCCAACACCCCGGCCGCGTGCGCGGCGGTCACCTCACCGATCGAGTGCCCCAGCAGGAAGTCGGGGCGCACCCCGAAGCTCTCCACCAGCCGGAACAGGGCCGTCTCCACCGCGAACAGCGCCGCCTGAGCGAACACGGTCTGATCCAGAGCGGCAGCCGAGTCTCCGGACACCTCACCCGGGCCGCCGTCCACGCCGGCCGGGCCGCCTGCGGCATCGCCCGAGCTGCCGCCGGGGGTCACCGGACCGTCTGCGGCGTCGCCCGCGAACAGCACCTCGCGCAGCGAACGCCCCAGCGCCGGGTCCAGGTGACGGCAGACGTCGTCGAACGCCGACGCGAACACCGGCTCCGACCCGTACAACTCACGCCCCATCCCGAGACGCTGACTCCCCTGACCCGTGAACACGAACGCGGTCCGGCCGGGCCGGGCCTCGGTCACGGCGGTGTCGCCGCGGGCGATCTCGGCCAGGGCGTCGAGCAGGGCGGAACGGTCCTGCCCGACGGCGACCGCGCGGTGCTCGAAGCGGCTCCGCACGGCGAGGGCCGCGGAGACGCCGGGGACGGGCAGATCGGGGTGGGTCAGGAGGTGGTCGAGGAGGCGGGCCGCCTGCTCCCGGACGGCCTGCGCGGTGCGGCCGGAGACCGGCCAGGCCGCCGCGTCCGAGGCGGCCGCACCCGTGGGAACGGGCTCCACGGGCGCGGGCTGCGCCGGTACCGGCTCGGGCGGGGCCTCCAGGATGACGTGCGCGTTCGTGCCGCTGATGCCGAACGACGACACCGCAGCCCGCCGCGGACGCCCGGTCTCCGGCCACGCCCGCTCCTCGGTCAGCAGCTCCACCGACCCGGCCGACCAGTCGATGTGCGGCGAACGCTCCTGCGCGTGCAGCGTCCGCGGCAGCACGCCGTGCCGCATCGCCTGCAGCATCTTGATGATGCCGCCCACGCCCGCCGCCGCCTGCGCGTGACCGATGTTGGACTTCAGGGACCCGAGCCAGAGCGGCTCGCGCCGGTCCTGCCCGTAGGTCGCGAGCAGTGCCTGGGCCTCAATCGGGTCACCCAGCTTCGTCCCGGTCCCGTGCGCCTCGACCGCGTCGATGTCCCCCGGCTCCAGGCCGGCGTTGGCCAGCGCCTGGCGGATGACCCGCTCCTGGGCCGGGCCGTTCGGCGCCGTCAGACCGTTCGACGCGCCGTCCTGGTTCACGGCCGAGCCCTTGAGCACGCCGTAGATCCGGTGCCCGTTGGCCACGGCGTCGGACAGCCGCTCGACCACCAGCAGGCCCACGCCCTCGGCCCAGGCCGTGCCGTCCGCGCCGGCACCGAACGACTTGCACCGCCCGTCGGGCGCCAGGCCGCGCTGCCGCGAGAACTCCACGAACGCGGTGGGGGTGGACATCACGGTCACGCCCCCGGCGAGGGCCAGGTCGCTCTCGCCGCTGCGCAGCGAGGCCGCGGCCAGGTGCAGCGCCACGAGCGACGACGAGCACGCGGTGTCCACCGAGACCGCCGGGCCCTCCAGCCCGAACGTGTACGACAGCCGGCCCGACGCGACGCTCCCCGCGCTGCCGCCCGCGAGGAACCCCTCGAGGTCCTCCGGGACGGGCCGGGTCAGCGTCCCGTAGTCGTGGTACATGATGCCGGTGAACACGCCGCCCCGGCTGCCGCGCAGGTCGGCGGGGTCGATGCCCGCGTGCTCCAGCGCCTCCCAGGCGGCGGTCAGCAGCAGGCGCTGCTGCGGGTCGGTCGCCAGGGCCTCGCGCCGGGAGATCCCGAAGAACTCGGGGTCGAACAGGTCGGCGTCGTGCAGGAAGCCGCCGTGCCGGGTGGTCGAGGTGCCGGCGTGGCCGGGGTCCGGGTCGTACAGGGAGTCCAGGTCCCAGCCGCGGTTCTCCGGGAACCCGGACACCGCGTCGGTGCCCTCGGCGACCAGCCGCCACAGGTCCTCCGGCGAGCCGACGCCGCCCGGGAACCGGCACGCCATGCCCACGATCGCCACGGGTTCGTCCCGCGGGGCGACGGTCACGGCCGGGCCGCGTTCCGTCCCGGCGAGCAGGTCGCCCAGGTGCCCGGCGAGCGCGTCCGCGCTCGGGTAGTCGAAGACGAGGGTGCTCGGCAGGCTCAGGCCCGTGGCCGCGGCGAGCTGGTTGCGCAGCTCGACGGCGGTCAGCGAGTCGAAGCCCAGCTCCTGGAAGGGCCTGCCGCCGTCGAGCCCGGCGGCGTCGGCGTGCCCGAGCACGCCCGCGACCCGGGTCCGGACGAGATCGGCCAGCGCCGCGGCCCGCTCCTGGGGCGCCAGCGCGTCGTACCTGCCGGATCCGGCGGCGGCTCCCGCGGCGCGGGCCGCCGGCAGCAGCCCGCGCAGCATCGGCGTGGTCACGCCGCCCGCTGCCCGCGCGGCCGCCGGGTCCAGGCCGGTCAGCGCGAGGAGCGGCCCGCCGTGCCCGACGCCGGCGTCGAACAGGTCCAGGGCGGCCGCGGTCTCCAGCGCGCCGATCCCGGTCGCCGCCAGCCGCCGCCGGTCGACGTCGGTCAGCGCGCCGGTCAGCTCGCTGCCCTCGGCCCACAGGCCCCAGGCCAGCGACAGACCCGGCAGGCCCAGCTCCCGGCGGTGCGCCGCGAGCGCGTCCAGGAAGGTGTTGCCCGCCGCGTAGCTCGCCTGCCCGGCGTTGCCCAGCAGGCCGGCCAGCGAGGAGTACAGCACGAACGCCGTGAGGTCCTGGCCGAGCGTCAGCTCGTGCAGGTTCCAGGCGGCGTCGACCTTCGGCCGGAGCACCCGGTCGGCCTGCTCGGGGGTGAGCCCGGCGAGCGTGCCGTCGTCGACGATCCCGGCCGTGTGCACGACGGCGCACAGCGGCTGGTCCGCGGGGATGCCGGCCAGCACGGCCGCGAGCCCGTCGCGGTCGGCCAGGTCGCAGGCCGCGAACACGGCCTCCGCGCCCAGGTCCGCCAGCTGGGCCGCCAGCTCGGCGGCGCCGGGCGCGTCCGCGCCCCGGCGGCTGACCAGCAGCAGCCGGCGGGCGCCGTGCCGCCCGGCCAGGTGCCGGGCGAGCGCCGACCCCAGCGCACCGGTGGCGCCGGTGATCAGCACGGTGCCCTGGTCCCAGGCCACCGGGGCCGCCTCGGCGGCCCCGGCCGGCACCCGGGCCAGGCGCGGTGCCACGATCGTGCCGCCGCGGACGGCGGTCTCCGGGGCCGTGGCGGCCAGGGCCTCGCCCAGCGCCGGGCCGGGGGCGTCCAGCTCGACGAGCTGGAAGCGGCCGGGGTGCTCGGTCTGCGCCGCACGCACCAGGCCCGTGACGCCGGACCGGGCGAGGTCGCCCGCGCGGGTCACGACGGCCAGGCGGGCGTGGGCGTACCGCGGGTCGGCGAGCCACTCCTGCAGGACGGCCAGGACGTGGTGGACGGCGGCCCGGGCACGCTCCGCCGGACCGGCGCCGTCGCCGGCGGGGACGCCGCGGTCCCCGGCGGAGGCGGTGCCGCCCTGGGCCGGGGCGGCGTCGCTCTCGGCGGAGACGGCCCCGTCGCCGGCGGAGACGGTGCCGTCCGTGAAGGGAACGGGCAGGACGACGACGTCGGGCACGTCGGTCAGGGCGGCCAGGCCGGGAACGAGCGGGGTGCCGGCGGGCAGACCCAGGCGGTCCTCGCCCAGGACCGCGAGGCGCCCGGACGACGCCGCCGGCCCGGCGGGCTCCCAGACGACCTCCAGGAGGCTGTCGCGGCCCGGGGCGCGGAGGTCCGCGGCGGACAGCGGCCGCAGGGCCAGGGACTCCGCCGAGGCGACGGGCAGGCCGCTGCCGTCCGCGATGAGGAGCGCGACGGTGTCGCCGTCGCCGGGGGTGAGCCGGACGCGGAGCGCCCCGGTCCCGGCGGCGCGGAGGCGCACTCCCGTCCAGGAGAAGGGGAGCAGGGCGGTGTCGCGCCCCGGGGTCACGCCGGGCAGGAGCGGGTGCAGCGCGGCGTCGAGCAGCGCCGGGTGCACCAGGTGTCCGGTGCCGAGCTCGGCGGGCCCGACCTCCGCGAAGAGGTCGCCGCCGCGGCGCCAGAGCCGGCGCAGGTTCCGGAAGGCGGGGCCGTAGCCGTAGCCGTCGGCGGCGACGCGCTCGTACACGTCGGTGAGGTCGATCTCGTCGGCGCCCTCGGGCGGCCAGGACAGCAGGTCCTCGTCGGCCGGCGGTGCGGCGTCGGTCAGGGTGCCGGTGGCGTGCGGCGTCCAGGTCTCGGCGCCGTCGGCGCGGGACCAGAGGCCGATGCGGCGGGTGCCGCCGTCGTCCGGGCCGATGACGCACTGCAGGCGCAGCGCCCCCCGCTCCCCCAGGACGACGGGGGCGGCATGGGTGAGCTCGGCGACCGTGCCGAACCCGATGCGGTCCCCGGCCCAGGCGGCCAGCTCCAGCAGCGCGGTGCCGGGCAGGATCGCGGCGCCGTGGACGGTGTGGTCGGCGAGCCAGGCCGGGTGGTTCCGGGAGATCCGGCCGGTCAGGCGGATCTCGTCGCGGTCGGCGGCGGGCAGGGCGCCGCCGAGCAGCGGGTGGCCGGTGGCGTCGAGCCCGAGACCGGACGCGTCGCCGGAGGCGACCTGGTGCAGCCAGTAGCTGCGCCGCTGGAACGCGTAGGTGGGCAGCTCGACCGGGGCGCCGGGCGTCCGGGCGTAGTACGTCCGCCAGTCGGGGGCGACGGTGGCGAGCGCGGTGAGGAACGTCGTGCGCTCGGGGCGGCCGGCGCGCAGGGCGGGGACGGCGTCGGGCAGCAGTGCGCTGAGGACGCCGTCGGGGCCGAGCTCGAGGTAGCGGACGACGCCTGCGGCCTGCAGGGTCTGGACGCCGTCGTGGAACCGGACCGCCGATCGGATCTGCCGGGACCAGTACGCGGGCGACGTCAGCTCGGTGGCGATCTGGCCGGTCACGTCGGAGACGACCGGGATCGACGGCTCACGGAACGTGAGCGACGAGATCGTGGCCTCGAACTCCGCGAGGATGCCGTCCATGTGCGCCGAGTGGAACGCGTGCGACACCGAAAGCCGCTTGACCCGGCGGCCACGCTCACGCCAGATCTGGGCGACCTGCTCGGCGGCGTCGACGTCACCGGAGACGACGACGGCCGTCGGGCCGTTGATCCCGGCGATCTCGACGCCCGAAACCAGGGTCGGCGTGACGTCGTCCTCCGACGCCTCGACCGCGACCATCGCGCCACCGGCCGGGGCCGACTGCATCAGGCGACCACGGGCAGCCACCATCGCGCACGCGTCCGCGAGATCCAGCACCCCGGCCGCATGCGCGGCGCTCACCTCACCGATCGAATGACCCAGCAGGAAGTCCGGACGCACCCCGAAGGACTCCACCAGCCGGAACAGAGCCGTCTCGACGGCGAACAACGCCGCCTGGGCGAACACGGTCTGATCCAGCAGGGCGGCGTCCCCGGCCGCGTCAGCCGAGCCCACCGCGACATCACCCGAGCCGGCGGCGTCGTCCGCGAACAGCACCTCGCGCAGCGGACGCTCCAGCATCGGGTCCAGATGACGGCACACGTCGTCGAACGCCGACGCGAACACCGGCTCCGACCCGTACAGCTCACGCCCCATCCCCGGACGCTGACTCCCCTGACCCGTGAACAGGAAGGCCGTCGTGTCGCGGGCGTCCACGGAGGTGGCCTCGCCCGCGGCGAGCGCGTCCAGGGCCGTCAGGACCGCCGCGCGGTCCGGCCCGATCGCGGCCGCGCGCCGGTCGAACCGGGTGCGGGTCTCCGCGAGGGCGCGGCCGGCGGCGGCGGGCGAGATCCCGGGCCGGTCGCGCAGGTGCCGGGCCAGGCGGGCGGCCTGGTCGCGGAGCGCGGCGTCGTCCGGGGCGGACAGGGGCAGGACGGCGGGGTCCGGCCCGCCCGGCGCGGCCGGGTCCGCCGGGCCGGCGGTGATCCGCTCCGCGGGACCCGGGACCGGCTCCGCGGGCGCGGGCTCCGGCGGGGCCTCCAGGATGACGTGGGCGTTGGTGCCGCTGATGCCGAACGACGACACCGCAGCCCGGCGCGGACGGCCCGTCTCCGGCCACGCCCGCTCCTCGGTCAGCAGCTCCACCGCCCCGGCCGACCAGTCGACGTGCGGGGACGGGGCGTCCACGTGGAGCGTCCGGGGCAGGACGCCGTGCCGCATGGCCTCCAGCATCTTGATGATCCCGCCGACACCCGCGGCAGCCTGCGCGTGGCCGATGTTCGACTTGAGGGACCCCAGCCACAGCGGCTCCTGGCGGTCCCGCCCGTACGTGGCCAGCAGCGCCTGGGCCTCGATCGGGTCGCCCAGCTTCGTCCCCGTCCCGTGCGCCTCCACGGCGTCCACGTCCCCGGGCTCCAGCCCGGCGTTCGCCAGCGCCTGGCGGATGACCCGCTCCTGCGCCGGGCCGTTCGGCGCCGTCAGACCGTTCGACGCACCGTCCTGGTTCACCGCCGAACCCCTGAGCACGCCGAGGATCCGGTGGCCCTTGGCCACCGCGTCGGACAACCGCTCCACCACCAGCAGGCCCACACCCTCGGCCCAGCCCGTGCCGTCCGCGGCCGCCGCGAAGGACTTGCACCGCCCGTCCATCGCCAGGCCCCGCTGCCGCGAGAACTCCACGAACGCCACCGGCGTGGACATCACCGCGACCCCGCCCGCCAGCGCCAGGTCGCACTCCCCGTTGCGCAGCGCGGCGGCCGCGAGGTGCAGCGCCACCAGCGACGACGAGCACGCGGTGTCCACCGACACCGCCGGGCCCTCCAGCCCGAACGTGTACGACAGCCGGCCCGACGCGACGCTCCCCGCGCTGCCGTTGAACAGGTATCCCTCATCCTCCGGCGGCAGGTGCGGCCGGGAGCCGTAGTCGTTGTACATGACTCCGGCGAAGACGCCGGTGCGGCTGCCGCGCAGCCCGCGCGGGTCCATCCCCGCCCGCTCGAACGCCTCCCAGGCGCTCTCCAGCAGCAGGCGCTGCTGCGGGTCGAGGGCCAGGGCCTCGCGCGGGGACAGGCCGAACAGCTCGGCGTCGAACAGGTCGGCGTCGTGCAGGAAGCCGCCCTCGCGGATGTAGGACGTGCCCGGGCGCGACGGATCGGCGTCGTACAGGCTCTCCAGGTCCCAGCCGCGGTTCACCGGGAACCCGGACACGGCGTCGGTGCCCTCGGCGACCAGCCGCCACAGGTCCTCCGGCGACTCGACGCCGCCGGGATACCGGCACGCCATGCCGACGACGGCGATCGGCTCCTGCCGCCGGTCCTCCAGGTCCTGGAGCCGCTTGCGTGCCTCCTGGGCATCGGCGATGGCTCGCTTCAGGTAGTCGCGCAGTTTCTGCTCGTCAGCCATGGGGGTTCACTTCCGCGAGTCGAGGCAGGGCAAGGGGTCAGTCGAGGCCGTCGACGAGGGCGAAGAGGTCCTCGTCGCTGGCCGTGGCCAGGTCGTCGGTCCGGTCGTCGCCGCCGTCGTCCAGCAGGGCGCGCAGCATCCGGGCGACCTGCTCCCGGTGCTCCTCGCCGGCCAGGGCGTCGGCGAGCAGCGGCCGGAGCCGGTCCAGCTCGGCCAGGACCGGGGCGGGC
Source organism: Myceligenerans crystallogenes (assembly GCF_039529775.1). Taxonomy (NCBI): domain Bacteria; kingdom Bacillati; phylum Actinomycetota; class Actinomycetes; order Micrococcales; family Promicromonosporaceae; genus Myceligenerans; species Myceligenerans crystallogenes. The sequence continues at coordinate 947,373 of NZ_BAAANL010000001.1, read as the reverse complement.
CGGTCGACCTCGAGCTGGCCGAGGACGTAGCCGGCGACGGCGTCCGGGTTCGGGTGGTCGAAGACGAGCGTGGTCGGCAGCCGGAGGCCGGTCGCCTTGCCGAGCCGGTTGCGCAGCTCGACCGCGGTCAGCGAGTCGAACCCGAGGTCACGGAACGCCCGGTCCGGGCCGACGCCGCCGCCGTCCGCGTGCCCGAGGACGCTCGCGACCTGGGCCACGACCAGCTCGAGCACCGCGCGCCGCCGGTCCGGCGCGGGCAGCGCCGCCAGGCGGTCGGCCAGGGAGCCGCCCGCGGGTCCGGCGGACGCGGCCCTCGCCGGGGCGCGGACCATGCCGCGCAGCATGACGGGCGCCGACTCCGGGCCGAGCACCGAGGTGTCGAACCGCGTGACGGCCAGCACCGGGTGCCCGGCGCCGTGCGCCGCGTCGAACAAGGCCATCGCCTCCCCCGACTCCAGGGCGACCAGGCCGCTGCGGGCCATCCGCACCAGGTCGACGTCGGCGAGCTGGTCGGTCATCGAGCTGGACTGCGCCCACAGGCCCCAGGCCAGGGACGTCGCGGGGCGGCCGTGCGCCCGCCGGTGCTGGGCCAGGGCGTCCAGGAACGTGTTGCCCGCGGCGTAGTTGGCCTGGCCCGCGGTGCCCAGCAGGCCGGCGACCGAGGAGTAGAGGACGAAGGCCGTGAGGTCCTGGTCGAGGGTGAGCTCGTGCAGGTTCCAGGCGGCCTCGATCTTCGGGAGCAGGACCCCGTCGAGCCGTTCGGCGGCGAGGTCCGCGAAGACGCCGTCGTCGACGATCCCGGCGGTGTGCACGACGGCGCGCAGCGGCCGGTCCGCGGGGATGCCGGCCAGCACGGCGCGCAGCGCGTCCCGGTCCGCGAGGTCGCAGGCCGCGAAGGCGGTCTCCGCGCCCAGGCCGGCCAGCTCCGTCGCCAGCTCGGCCGCGCCGGGCGCGTCCGCGCCCCGGCGGCTCAGGAGCAGCAGCCGGCGGGCGCCGTGTGCCGTGACCAGGTGCCGGGCCAGGACCTGGCCGAGCGTGCCGGTGGCGCCGCTGATCAGGACGGTGCCGTCCGACCAGAGGGACGTCTCCGGTTCGTCGTCGGCCGGGGTGGTCCGCACGATCCGCGGGGCCAGCAGCACGCCGTCGCGCAGGGCGACCTGCGGTTCGCCGGAGGCCAGGAGCGGATCGAGGTCCGCGTCCGGGTCGTCCAGGTCGGCGAGCACGATCCGGTCGGGGTTCTCGGTCTGGGCCGAGCGGAGCAGGCCCCAGACCCCGGCGTGCGCCAGGTCGGGGACGTCCTCGTCCGGGCGGGTCGCCACCGCGCCGCTCGTCACCACGACCAGGCGGCGCTCGAGGGAGGTCTCCTCCCGCAGCCGCTCCTGAACCCGCTCCAGGACCTCGCGCACGGCCACGCGGGCCTCCGCGGGATCCCTGCGGTCCAGGCGCAGCACCGTGACCGGGCCGGGCGCCGCCGCGGCGTCGGGGCGCGCGACCGGCGCCCAGCCCACGTACGACAGCCCCTCGAGGCCGGCGCGCAGGCCCGCGGTGGTCAGCGGGCGCAGCGTCAGGGACGCCACCTCGGCGACCGGCGACCCGGCGTCGTCGAACAGGGCGAGGGACACCTCGCGGGAGTCGGGGGCGTCGGCGAGCACGGTGATCCGCACCCGGGCGGCGGTCACGCCCGTGCGGTGCACGCGGACGCCGGACCAGGAGAACGGGACCCAGTTCGGGCCGGGCTCGCCGGCGACGCCGGGCAGGAGCGGGTGCAGCGCGGCGTCCAGGAGCGCCGGGTGCAGGGCGTAGGGGCCGTCCGCGCCGCCCACCTCGGCGTACAGGTCGTCGCCGTCCCGCCACAGCTTGCGCAGGCCCTGGAACGCGGGGCCGTAGGCGTAGCCGCGGTCGCCGAGCCGGTCGTACACGCCGTCGAGGTCGACCTCGGTCGCGCCCGGCGGCGGCCAGACCAGGCCGGCGAAGGGCGCGGCGGCGGCGTCGTCCTCCGTGGTCAGCACCCCCCGGGCGTGGGACGTCCACGGCCGGTCGCCGGTGCGGGCGAAGATCTCGATGCCGCGCTGGTCGCCGTCGGCGGTGACCACGGCCTGGAGCTCGGTCGCCTCGCGGGCCGACAGCACCAGGGGCGCGGTCAGGGTCAGGTCGTCCGGGTGGCCGCCGCCGGTGAGCTCGGCGGCCCGGACGGCCAGCTCCACGAAGCCGGTGCCCGGGAACAGGGTCGCGCCGCCCACGGTGTGGTCCGCGGTCCAGGGCAGCGCGGCGCGGGAGACGGTGCCGCTGAGCACCTGCTCGTCCCGGCCCGCCAGGCCGACGGGCGCGCCGAGCAGCGGGTACCCGTCCGCGGCGGCCTCGAGCCAGTGGCGGCTGCGCTGGAACGGGTAGGTGGGCAGCTCGACGGTGCCGGCCTCGTGCCGGTCGAACGCGGTGAGCCAGTCGACGCCGGCGCCGTCGGCGTGCACGACGGCGAGGGCGGCCAGGAACGTCTCCCGCTCGGGGCGGCCGGCGCGCAGGGCGGGGGCCGCGGTGTCCGGGACGAGGGCGCTGAGGACGCCGTCGGGGCCGAGCTCGAGGTAGCGGACGACGCCCGCCGCCTGCAGGGTCTCGACGCCGTCGTGGAACCGGACCGCCGAACGGATCTGACGGGACCAGTACGCGGGCACGGTCAGCTCGGTGGCGGCCTGGCCGGTCACGTTGGAGACGACCGGGATCGACGGTTCACGGAACGTGAGCGACGAGATCGTCTCCTCGAACTCCGCCAGGATCCCGTCCATGTGCGCGGAGTGGAACGCGTGCGACACCGAGAGCCGCTTGACCCTGCGGCCACGCTCACGCCAGATCTGCGCGACCTGCTCGGCGGCCTCGACATCACCGGACACGACCACGGCCGTCGGACCGTTGATCCCGGCGATCTCCACACCCGGGACCAGGGTCGGGGTGACGTCGTCCTCGGACGCCTCGATCGCGACCATCGCCCCACCCGCGGGAGCCGACTGCATCAGCCGACCACGAGCGGCGACCAGCGCACATGCATCGGCCAGGTCAAGCACCCCGGCCACGTGCGCGGCGGTCACCTCACCGATCGAATGACCCAGCAGGAAGTCCGGACGCACCCCGAAGCTCTCCACCAGCCGGAACAGAGCCGTCTCCACCGCGAACAGCGCCGCCTGAGCGAACACCGTCTGATCCAACAGAGCGGCGTCCGCCGAGTCCCCGGCCGGACCGCCGTCCGCACCCTCACCGGGCCCGGACGCGAACAGCACGTCCCGCAGCGGGCGCTCGAGCATCGGGTCCAGATGCGCGCAGACGTCGTCGAACGCCGACGCAAACACCGGCTCCGACCCGTACAGCTCACGCCCCATCCCGAGGCGCTGACTCCCCTGACCCGTGAACACGAAAGCGGTCCCGCCCTCGCGCTCCACGCCGGTGACCAGCCACGGCACCTCCTGGCCCATGGCCAGGGCGGTCAGCGCGGCGGTCCGGTCGGCGCCGACGAGGACGGCACGGTGCTCGAACCGCGTCCGCTCGGCGAGCGTACGGCCGACCTGCAGGTCGGGTCCGGTGCCGGCGGCGAGCAGCAGGCGCTCCGCCTGGGCACGCAGCGCCGGCTCGCTCCGGGCCGACAGCACCCACGGCAGCAGGGCCGACGGCGCCGCGGCCTCGGGGGCCCCGGCCGGCTCGGCGGCCTCCGGCTCCGGCGCCTCGAGGACGACGTGCGCGTTGGTGCCGCTGATCCCGAACGACGACACCGCAGCCCGGCGCGGACGCCCGGTCTCCGGCCACGCCCGCTCCTGGGTGAGGAGTTCCACGGATCCCGTGGACCAGTCGATGTGCGGCGAACGCTCCTGCGCGTGCAGGGTCCGGGGCAGGACGCCGTGCCGCATCGCCTCCAGCATCTTGATGATGCCGCCCACGCCCGCGGCAGCCTGCGCGTGGCCGATGTTCGACTTCAGCGAACCCAGCCACAACGGCTCGTCGCGATCCTGACCGTAGGTGGCCAGCAGCGCCTGCGCCTCGATCGGGTCCCCGAGGCGGGTACCCGTGCCGTGCGCCTCCACCGCGTCCACGTCCCCGGGCTCCAGCCCGGCGTTGGCCAGCGCCTGGCGGATGACCCGCTCCTGCGCCGGGCCGTTCGGCGCCGTCAGACCGTTCGACGCACCGTCCTGGTTCACCGCCGAACCCTTGAGCACGCCCAGCACGCGGTGGCCGTTCCGGCGGGCGTCCGAGAGCCGCTCGACCACGAGCAGGCCCACGCCCTCGGACCAGCCCGTGCCGTCCGCGCCCGCCCCGAACGACTTGCACCGCCCGTCCGGCGACAGGCCGCGCTGCCGGGAGAACTCGACGAAGGTGTTCGGCGACGACATCACGGTCACGCCGCCGGCGAGCGCCAGGTCGCACTCCCCGTTGCGCAGCGCGGCGGCGGCAAGGTGCAGCGCCACGAGCGACGACGAGCACGCCGTGTCGACGGTGACGGCCGGGCCCTCCAGACCGTAGGTGTAGGCGAGGCGCCCGGACACGACGCTGGAGAGGTTGCCCGCCAGCAGGAAGCCCTCGAACTCCTCGGGGGCCAGCGCCAGCCGGGACGCGTAGTCGTCGTACATGGCGCCGACGAACACGCCGGTGCCGCTCCCCCGCAGCGACGCCGGGACGATCCCGGCGTGCTCCCAGGCGGCCCACGCCACCTCCAGCAGCAGCCGCTGCTGGGGGTCGGTGGCGGTCGCCTCCCGCGGGGAGATCCCGAAGAAGTCGGCGTCGAACAGGTCGGCGTCGTGCAGGAAGCCGCCCTCGCGCACGTACGAGGTGCCGGGGTGCTCGGGATCGGGGTCGTACAGGGCGCCGAGGTCCCAGCCGCGGTTCACCGGGAAGCCGGACACCGCGTCGGTCCCCTCGGTCACCAGCTTCCACAGGTCCTCCGGCGAGCCGACGCCGCCCGGGAACCGGCACGCCATGCCCACGATCGCCACGGGATCGTCGTCCGCGGCCGACGTCCTGGCGCGGACCACGGCCCGGGCCGGGCCGTCGACCCGCGTGAGCAGGTAGGCGGCGAGCGCCGTCGGCGAGGGGTGGTCGAAGACGACGGTCGCCGGGAGCGGGAGGCCCGTCGCGCTCGCGAGCCGGTTGCGGAGCTCCACGCCCGCCAGGGAGTCGAAGCCGAGGTCGCGGAACGCGCGCCGGGCCGGGACGCTCGCGGCGCCCGCGTGCCCGAGGACGCCGGCGACGGTGGTGCGGACCAGGGTCAGCACCGCCTCCTCGCGCTCCGCGGCCGCCAGCTCGCGCATCGCGTCCGGCCACGCCCCGGCCGCGACGGCCGGGGCCGCGCGCCGGGCCCGGGCGGGGACGAGGCCGCGCAGGATCGCGGGGGCGTCGGCGCCGAGCGTCCGCAGCGCGGCGCGGTCCAGGGCGACGGGCGAGAGCACGGGCCCGCCGTCCGCGAGCGCGGCGTCGAACAGCCGCAGCCCCTCGTCCGCGGCGAGCGGCAGGAACCCGGACCTGCGCCACCGGGCGAGGTCCGCCTCGCCGAGCGCCTCGCCCATCCCGTCGGCCCAGAGGCCCCAGGCCAGGGAGGTGGCGGGCAGGCCGAGCCCGGCGCGGTGCAGCGCGAGCGCGTCCAGGTAGGTGTTGGCCGCGGCGTAGGCGCCCTGCCCGGCGGTCCCGGTCAGGCCGGTGACCGAGGAGAACAGCACGAACGCCCGCAGCGGGGACGAGAGGGTCAGGTCGTGCAGGATCCGGGCGGCGTCGGCCTTGGGCCGCAGCACCGCGTCGATCGACGCCGGGTCGAGCGCGGCCAGGGTTCCGTCCGCGACGACGCCGGCGGCGTGCAGCACCGCGGTCAGCGGCCGGTCGGCGGGGATCCCGGCGAGCAGGTCGCGGACGGCGCCCGCGTCGCTCAGGTCGGCGGCGGCCACGACCGGCCGCGCACCCAGCGCGGTCAGCTCCGCGACCAGCTCGGCCGCGCCCGGCGCGTCGGCCCCGCGCCTGCTGACCAGCAGCAGGTCGACGACGCCGTGCCGCTCGGCCAGGTGACGCGCGAGGATGCGCCCCAGGCCACCGGTCCCGCCGGTCACGAGCACGGTGCCGTCCGGGCCGAACGGGGCGGCGGTGTCCGGGGCGGCGGGCGCCGCCTCCAGGCGCGGCGCGTAGAGCTGCCCGCCGCGCACCGCGACCTGCGGTTCGCCGGAGGCGACGGCCGGCGCGACGTCGTCGTCGGACTCGACGTCGACGACGACGACGCGGCCGGGGTACTCGGACTGCGCGGTACGGGCCAGGCCCCACGCGGCCGCCTGCCCGACCGCGGGCAGCGGGTCGCCGGGGGCGACCGCGACGGCTCCGCGGGTGACCAGGACCAGCGGGCGCGGGTCGGTCTCCGGGTGAGTGCGGACGGCGGCAAGAGCCTGGTGCGCGTTCTCGTGCGGGCCGGGACCGTCCAGGTCGACCACGACGTACTCGGCGCCGCCCGGCTCGGCGGCACCCGCCTCGACGACGGCGCCGGCCTCCACCGGCTGCCAGCCGAGCGTGAGCAGGGAACCGGGCGCGGACGTCGCGGCGGCCGGCCGCAGCACCAGGGAGCCGACGGACGCGAGCGGCGCGCCGGCGTCGTCGGCCAGCGCGATGGCCACGTCCCCGGGGCCGTTCGGCGTGACCCGGACCCGGGCCGTCGCGGCGCCCGGGCGGTGCACGCGGACGTCCGACCAGGTGAAGGGCAGCCAGACCCGGCCGTCCTGGGCCAGGTCGAGCACGACCGGGTGCAGCACCGCGTCCAGGAGGGCGGGGTGCAGCCCGAACGGTCCCGCCTCGGTGGTCAGCGCGACCTCAGCGAACACGGTGTCGCCACGCCGCCAGAGGCCGCGGACGCCCTGGAAGGCGGGCCCGTAGTCGTAGCCCAGCGCGGCCAGGCGGTCGTAGAGGTCGCCGAGCGGTTCGGCGACGGCGCCGGCCGGGGGCCAGCTGCGCAGTTCGTCGTCCGCGGCGGCCACCGGGGCGGGCGACGCGGCCGGGACCACCGTGCCCGAGGCGTGCCGGGTCCAGTCGTCGCCGTCCCGGCTGTGCAGGGTGAGGCGGCGGGTCCCGGCGGCGTCGGGCGCGGAGATCGTGACCTGGACCGGCACGGCGGCGTCCGACGCGAGGAACAGCGGGGCCTCCAGCGTGAGCTCGCCGAGCGTGCCGGTGCCCGTGCCGCCGGCGGCGGCCACGGCGAGGTCGAGGAAGGCCGTGCCCGGCAGGAGCACGGCACCGCCGACGGCGTGGTCGGCGAGCCACGGCCAGGCGGAGCGGCTGACCCGGCCCGTGAGCACGTGCTCGTCCCGGTCCGCCAGGGAGACCGTCGCGGAGAGGAACGGGTGGGTGCCCGGTTCCTGGCCGAGGCCGAGCGCGTCGGCGCGCTCGGCGGGGCGCAGCCAGAAGTGCTCGCGCTGGAAGGCGTAGGTCGGGAGCTCGGCCGGAACCGCGCCGGGGAAGAAGGGCGCCAGGTCGACCGGGGCGCCGTCGGCCAGCGCGGACGACAGCGCCCGCACGACGCTCTCGGGTTCCGGGCGCCCGGCCCGGAGCAGCGGGACCGCCCCGGGGACGAGCCCGGCCAGGACGGCGTCGGGGCCGACCTCCACGAACCGGACCGCGCCGTGGGCGGCCGACGCCGCCGCCGCGTCGGCGAACCGGACGGTCCTGCGGATCTGCCGCACCCAGTAGGTCGGGTCGGTCAGCTCGCCGGGGGCCGCGAGCGCCCCGGTCAGCGTCGAGACCAGCGGGATCGACGGCTCGTTGAGGGTCACGGACTCCACGACCCGCTGGAAGTCCGCCAGGACCGGGTCCATGTGGGGCGAGTGGAAGGCGTGGCTGACGCGCAGCTCCTTGACCCGGCGGCCGCGGCCGCGCCAGTCCTCGGCGAGGGCGCGGACGGCGTCGGCGTCCCCGGCGACGACCACCGACTCCGGCGCGTTCACCGCGGCCAGCACCGTGGTGCGTCCGTCGGTGACGACCTCGTCCTCGGTCGCCTGGATGGCGGTCATGGCACCGCCGGCCGGGGCGCTCTGCATCAGCCGCCCCCGGGCCGCGACCAGCCGCGCGGCGTCCTCGAGCGACATCACGCCGGCGACATGTGCCGCCGCGTACTCGCCGATCGAGTGCCCGGCGACCAGGTCCGGGACGAGCCCGTGCGCCGCCAGGAGCCGCGCGAGCGCCACCTCGAGGGCGAACAGCGCGGGCTGGGCCAGGTCGGTGCGGTCGAGCGCGGCGGCGTCGTCCCCGAAGACGACGCCGAGCAGCGGACGGTCCAGGTGCGCGTCCAGCAGGGCGGCCACCTCGTCGAGCGCGGCGGCGAACACCGGGAAGGCGGCGTACAGCTCGCGCCCCATGCCCAGGCGCTGCGCGCCCTGACCGGTGAACAGGAACGCCGTGGAGCCCTCCTGCGCCGTGCCGCGCAGGGCGGCGTCGCCCGCGGCGAGGGCGTCCAGCCCGGCGAGCAGTTCGGCCCGGTCGTGGCCGACGACGACGGCGCGCTCCTCGAACAGCGTGCGCCCGCTCGCGAGCGCGAGCCCGACGCCGTCCACGGCCTGCGTGCCGGCGGCGTCCCGGAGCCGGGCGGCCTGGGCGCGCAGCGCGGCGTCGTCGCGGGCCGAGACGACCCAGGGCACCGGGACCGCGGGGGTGCCGGCGGCGGGGTCCGGCCGCTCGGGCGTCACGGCGCCGGGGGCCGGGCGTTCCGGCGTCCCGGAGCCGGGCGCCGGCGACGTCGTCGGACCTGACACGGACGACGACGCCGGGCCGCCGGACGACGGGGCGGGCGCCGGGGCCTCCTCCAGGACGAGGTGGGCGTTCGTGCCGCTGATGCCGAAGGAGGAGACGGCGGCCCGGCGGGGGGTGTCCGAGGCGGGCCAGGGCCGCGGGGCGGTGAGCAGGCTGACGGTCCCGGCCGACCAGTCGACGTGGGGCGTGGGGGCGTCGACGTGGAGGGTCCTGGGCAGGGTCTCGGCGTGCAGCGCCTGGACGAGCTTGATGACGCCGCCGACCCCGGCGGCGGCCTGGGCGTGGCCGACGTTCGACTTGAGGGAGCCCAGGTACAGCGGCGCGCCGGCGGCGCGGTCGCCGTAGGCCGCGATGAGCGCCTCGGCCTCGATGGGGTCGCCGAGCTTCGTGCCCGTGCCGTGCGCCTCGACCGCGGCGACGTCGGCGGGGGCGAGCCCGGCGTCGGCGAGCGCGTCGCGGATGACCCGGCGCTGGGCCAGGCCGTTGGGGGCCGTGAGGCCGTTGGACGCGCCGTCCTGGTTGATGGCGGAGCCCCGGATCACCGCGAGCACCGGGTGCCCGTTGCGCCGGGCGTCCGAGAGTCGCTCCAGCAGGAGCAGGCCGGCGCCCTCGGCCCAGGCCGTGCCGTCCGCCCCGGCGGCGAAGGGCTTGCAGCGCCCGTCGAGGGCGAGGCCGCCCTGCCGGGTGAACTCCACGAACATGCCGGGCCCGGACATCACCGTGGCGCCGCCCGCGAGCGCCAGCCCGGTCTCCCCCGAACGCAGGGACCGGACGGCCAGGTGCATCGCCACGAGGGACGACGAGCAGGCGGTGTCGACCGTGACCGCGGGTCCGTTCAGGCCGAGCTGGTAGGCGATGCGGCCGGACATCACGCTGCTGGTGCTGCCGGTGAGGACCTGCCCCTCCACCTCGGCCGGGGCCTCGTGCATCCGGGGGCCGTAGTCGAGCGTGGTGGCGCCGACGTACACCCCGGTGCGGCTGCCCCGCAGGGTGCGCGGGTCCAGGCCCGCGCGCTCGACGGCCTCCCAGGCCAGCTCGAGCAGGATGCGCTGCTGCGGGTCCATGGCCAGGGCCTCGCGGGGCGAGATGCCGAAGAACGCGGCGTCGAACAAGCCGGCGTCGTGCAGGAACCCGCCGCGGGTGACGGGCAGGTCCACGTCCCAGCCGCGGTCGGCCGGGAAGGCGGAGGTGGCGTCGCGGCCCTCGGCGACGAGCCGCCAGAGGTCCTCGGGCGAGGCGACGCCGCCCGGGTACCGGCAGGCCATGCCGACGATCGCGATCGGGTCGTCGTCGCCGGAGGTGGTCCGCGACGGCGCGGCGTCCTCGATCTCACCGGCGAGCTCGGCGGTGAGGTGCCCGATCAGGTCCGCCGGGGTGGGGTGGTCGAACAGCAGCCCGCTCGGCAGGCCGAGCCCGGTGGCCCGGGCGAGCCGGTCGCGCAGCTCGACGGACATCATCGAGTCGAAGCCCAGTTCCTTGAAGGGCAGGGTCGCCTCGACCCGCTGCCCCGGCGCGTACTCGAGCACGGCGGCGGCCTCGGCCAGGACGAGGTCCTGGACGGCGCCCGCCGGGCGGCGGGAGCCCGGGCCGGGCCCGGTGGCACCCGCCGCCGGGCCGGCGGCCGGTTCCGGCGCGGGCCGGCCGGCGTCGTCCGGCTCCGGGCGGGCCGTGAGCAGGTCGCCGGCCGCACGGCCGGCCGCGCCCCCGGGACCGCCGGGCAGCCAGTGCCGGCTGCGCTCGAACGGGTAGGTGGGCAGCGGGACCCTCGTGGCGCCGTCGAAGAAGGCCGCCCAGTCGACGTCCGCGCCGCGGACGTACGCCCCGGCGACGGCGGTCAGCGCGGTCTCGGGCTCGGGGCGGGAGGCGCGCAGCAGCGGCAGGCACACGGCGTCCTGCGGGGCGGTCAGCGACGCGGAGGCCAGGGCGGCGACGACGGCGTCGGGCCCGAGCTCCAGGTAGGTCGACGTCCCGGCGGCCTCGAGGGTGCGGACCGCGTCGAGGAACCGCACCGGACGGCGCACCTGGTCGGTCCAGTAGTCCGGCGACCGCAGGAGGTCGGTCTCCGCCCGGCCGGTCACCGTCGAGACGACCGGCACGGACGGGAGGTGGTAGGTCAGGCCTTCCGCGACCCGGCGGAACTCGTCGAGCATCGGCTCCATGTGCGCCGAGTGGAAGGCGTGGCTGACCGTCAGGCGGTGGGTGCGCCAGCCGCGCCGCTCCGCCTCGGCGGCCAGTTCCGCGGCCGGGCCGGTCCCGCCGGAGACGACGACGGCGGTGGGGCCGTTGACCGCGGCGATCCCGAGATCGCCCGTGAGCAGGGGCAGCACGTCGTCCTCGGCCGCCTGGACCGCGAGCATCGCGCCCCCGGGCGGCAGCGCCTCCATGAGCCGCGCCCGCGCGGCCACCAGGGCGCAGGCGTCCGCGAGGTCGAGCACGCCGGCGCAGTGGGCGGCGGCCAGCTCGCCGATCGAGTGGCCGGCCAGCCGCGCGGGGCGCAGCCCCCAGGACTCCACCAGCCGGAACAGGGCCACTTCCAGGGCGAAGAGGGCGGGCTGGGTCCAGCCGGTCCGGTGCAGCTCGTCGCCGCCTGCGATCACGTCCCGCAGGTCGCCGGGCAGCAGGTGATCGAACTCGGCGCAGACGGCGTCGTACGCGGCGGCGAACACCGGGTACCGCTCGTAGAGCCCCGCGCCCATGCCGGTGCGCTGCGCGCCCTGGCCGGTGAACAGGAACGCCGTCGTGCCCGGGGTCACGGACCCGGTCACGGTCCCGGGCGCGGCGGCGCCGTCCGCCAGCGCGGCGAGCCCCGCGCGCAGCCCGGCGTCGTCGGCGCCGATCACGACCGCGCGCTGCGCGAACCGGGTCCGGCCGGTGGCCAGCGACCATCCGATGTCCCCCGGGCTGCCCTCGGCGGAGCCGAGCGCGGCGGCCTGCGCGGACAGTGCCTGCGGGGTGCGGGCCGCCAGGATCCAGGGGATCGGCGGGCGCTGCTCCGCCGGCGGCGTGCGCGGCACGGCCGGCGCCTCGGTGAGCACGAGGTGGCCGTTGGTGCCCCCGATGCCGAACGAGCTGACGCCCGCGACCAGGGGCCCCTCCGCACCGGGCCAGGGGGTCAGGGAGTCCTGGACTGCCAGGCCGAGCCGGTCCAGCGGGATGTCCGGGTGCGGCGTGGCGAAGTTCAGGCTCGGCGGGAGCTCGCGGTGGTGCAGGCTGAGGAGGACCTTGAGCAGGCCCGCCACCCCGGAGGCGCCCTCCAGGTGCCCGATGTTGGTCTTCACCGAGCCCACCCGCACCGGCAGGTCGCCCCCGTCGCCCAGCACGGCGCCCAGGGCGGCGGCCTCGATCGGGTCGCCGACGGGCGTGCCGGTGCCGTGCAGCTCCACGTACCGCACCGCCGCGGGCTCGATCCCCGCCGCGGCATAGGCGGCGCGGAGCACTTGCTCCTGCGCGGTCGCGCTGGGGACGGTCAGGCCGTCCGCGGGGCCGTCGTTGTTGACGGCGCTGCCGCGGATGACGCCGTAGACGCGGTCGCCGTCCGCGAGCGCCCGCTCGAGGGGCTTCAGGACGACGGCGCCGCCGCCCTCGCCGCGGACGAAGCCGTTGGCGCGGGCGTCGAAGACGTAGGCGGTCCCGTCCGGCGACAGCCCGCCGAACCGCTCGGCCGTCACGGCCGCCTCGGCCAGCAGGTTGAGGTTGACGCCGGCCGCGACGGCCAGGGTGGACCGGCCGGAGCGCAGCTCGTCGCAGGCGAGATGGACCGCGACGAGGCCGGACGACTGCGCCGAGTCGACGGTCAGGCTCGGGCCGCGCAGGCCGAGGGTGTGCGAGACCCGGTTCGCGATGACTCCCCGGTTGACCCCGGTGAAGGTGTGCTGGGTGATCGCGCCGGCGCCCTGCTGGTAGGTGAGGGCGGCGTAGTCGTCGCGGTGCGCGCCGACGTAGACGGCCGTCGGGCTGCCGGTCAGGGTGCCGGGGACGACGGCCGCGTCCTCCAGCGCCTCCCAGACCAGTTCGAGGGCCAGCCGCTGCTGCGGGTCCATGACGGCGGCCTCCCGCGGCGAGATGCCGAAGAAGGCCGGGTCGAAGGCGTCGACCTGGTCGAGGTACGCACCCCAGCGCGCGCCGCCGGGCCCGCGCCGCTCCGGGGGCATCTCGCGGATCGCGTCGCGGCCCTGCCGGAGCAGGTCCCAGAGTTCGCCCGGATTCCCCGCGCCGGGTAGGCGGCAGGAAATCCCGGTGACCGCAATCGCCGTCTGACCATCGATGATTGTCGACACGCCGGAAAACTAGCCCGGCGACCCCGTAGACCTCCAGCCTCACAGGTCATCACTTGGTAATTCCAGGCAATGAGCGAGCGATGGCGGGCAGGTGAGGAAGCGGTTGCCCGCCGAAGAATCACGGCGCATTCACAAAAGGGCAGCGAAGGCCTTACGGGAACGCATCATAGACCGTCCGCTGAGCGGAACGGCCTGGGGTGATGTTTCGAGGGCGGCGGTCTTTCGCGGCGCGTGGGCCACACGGGCCGGCGTGGACGAGCGATACGGCGGCCGCTCGAACGGCGGCGCATTGTGCGGGGCTTTCTCCTCACCGCCGCGGGGATCCCGTGACGCCTTCACGAAGGCGTCACGGGATCAGCATTCCCGGGCGATCAGAGATCGGCGTTGCGGACCTCCAGCACGGCCTTCCCGCGCACCTTCCGGTTCACCAGCTGCGTCACGGCGTCCTCGTAGGAGTGCCAGTCGCCCCGCCAGCCGAGCGGGATCCGCAGCTGCCCGCGGTCCGCCAGGTCCACGAGGTACTGCAGGTCGCGGCCGAGCGGCACGGAGATGCTGAACGTCTCGATCCGCCCGCGGTCGTGCGCGATCCGGGCCTCCTCGAAGTCGATCGTGGTGGGCTCCTTGGAGGCCATCCCCACGGCCGAGACGATGCCCCCGCTGGTGAGCCGCTGGTACGCGTCGGCCAGCTGCTGACCACCCACGTTGTCCACGACGGCGTCGACCCGCCGCGTCAGGGCCCGCGGGCCGACGACGATCTCCGCCGCCCCCAGCTCGTGCAGGCCCTCGCCCCGCTCGGGGGACCCGACGGACGCGACGACCTCGGCACCGCTCAGGTTCGCGAGCTGCACCGCGAACCCGCCGACCCCGCCCGACGCGCCCGTGACCAGCACGCGCTTGCCGAGCACGGAACCGAGCCGCCGGACGGCCTGCAGCGCGGTGACCCCGGCCACGGGCAGGGCCGCCGCGGCCGCGAGGCCGACGCCGTCCGGGACCACCGCGATCTCGCTGGTTTCGACCGCCCGGAGCTCCGCCCAGGCGCCGCCCCAGCCGAAGGTGACCACGCGGGTCCCGGCGGGCGGCCCCGAGCCGTCGGCGGCCGCGGCCACGACGGTCCCCGCCGCGTCCCAGCCCGGGATCCTGCCGTCCGGCGCGTCCGGCGACCGGAACACGACCTCGCCGAAGTTGAACGAGAACGCGGCGACCTCGACCAGCGCCTGCGACGGGCCGGGCGCGGGGTCGGGCGCGTCGGCGATGCGCAGCATGTGCGCGCTCGCCCGGTGGTGGACCAGTGCCTTCATCGTGAGTCCGATCTGCCGGTGTCGTGGGGGCGGCGCGCGGCGCTCAGGCGCGCCACTGCGCGGCGTGCTCGGTGACGAAGTCCCCGATCGCGCGCGCCCTGGTGCCCGTGACGGCCTCGACGTCGCCGCTGACGGCCGCGAACGTCCCGTCGTGCACCCGGCGGTACATGTCGCCGACGACCTCGGAGAGCCACGGGGGCATGCCGGCGACGGCCTGGTCCAGCGGGACGTCCGACGCCGTGACCTGGGCGCCGGTCACGGCGGAGAGGGCGGTCGCGACGCCGTCCAGGGTGACCGCCTCGGGCCCGGTCACGGTGTACGCCTTGCCGTGGTGCGTGCCGGGGTCCAGGATCGCCTGCACGGCGACGGCCGCGATGTCGCGGGTGTCGACCCAGGCGATGGGCGTGCCCCCGGTCGACAGGACGAGCCTGCGGTGCACGCGGATCGCGTCCAGGAAGTAGCGCGGGTCGGTCATGACCTGCTGGAACCACGACGGGCGCACGATCGTCCAGCGGCTCGCGCTGCCGGTGACGGCCGCCTCGACCTGCTGCACCCAGCCGCCGGGCGTGGCCTGCTCGGCGCCCTGCTCGGAGACGAGGACGATGTGCGCGCCCGGCGCCGCGGCGATCAGCTGCGTGATCAGCTCGGGAGAGTCCTGGACGTCGGGCCGGCCGAGGTAGATCGCGTCCGCCCCGCCCACCGCCTTGGGCCAGGTCGACTGGTCCCGCCAGTCGAAGGCGATCGTGGTCGGCGCCTGCGGGGCCTGCGAGGACCCGCCGCGGACCTCGGTGTCACCGCGTCCGGCGAGCTGCGCCACCACCTCGCGGCCGGTCTTGCCGCGCGCTCCGGTGACGAAAACGGTTCGGGTCATGTTGATCGGGTCCTTCCCCACTGCTGGTCTGGTTGGTCTGCTCGGCGCCCGGCGATCCGGCCGGGCGGGGGGTCACCCGGCGGGGCGGACGGCCAGCGCGTGGCCGAACTCGCCACGCGGGTCCCACTGCCTCTTGACCGCCTGGAGCCGGGGGTAGTTCGCCCCGAAGTACAGCTCGTGCCACGGGACCCCGGACTCATTCAACGCGGGATCGGCGAGGTCGGCATCGGCGTAGTTGATGAAGCACCCGTCGGTGACGTCGTTGGACCGCGGCACGCCGCCGGTCGCGGCATAGACGTCCGTGTAGCACTCCCGGATCCACCGGTCGTGCCGGTCGTCCTCGGACGGCTCGGTCCAGAGCGTCACGTACAGCAGCTTCATCACCGAGTCGCGCTGGGCCACCGCGGTCACCCCGGCCTCGACGTCGTTGATCCGCCCGCCGTAGGAGACCAGGGCGACCATCGAGAACGGGTTGTCGTAGTCCTCGCGCGTGAGCTGCCGGTACAGCGCGGCGAGCTGGTCGGCCGGCATCGCCTGGCGCAGGTACGCCGACTTGGCCTTCCAGCGCGGGAGCGACGGCTCGACGAACCCGAACCACTCCCGCACCACGTAGAACCACGGCAGGACGCTGCGGTCGTTGACCGAGTACTCCGCGCCGGTGCCCTCGTTCACGGCGGCGAGGAACGCGTCCAGCAGCTCGGGCGCACCCGGCACGCTCGCGTCCACCTGGGTGCTCATCCGGAACGCCCCCGCGGACCGGTGCTGCGTCTTGAGCTGGCTGTAGAGCCCGGCGCCCGGGGAGCCCGCCGCGGAGTTGGCCTCGTGCCACTCGCCGAAGTTGCGCACCAGGCGCGTGAAGCCCTCCTCGGTCAGGTCGTCCCACGACCACGCGACGTCGGACACGAGGAGCTCCGCGGGCGGGGCCGGCAGCTGATCCGCCGGTTCCGCCGACGCGGTGCCGGGAGCCCGCAGCCAGTACCTGGTGATGACGCCGAAGTTGCCGCCGCCGGCGCCGGTGTGCGCCCACCAGAGCTCGCGGTGCGGGTCGTCCGGCTCGGAGGTGGCCACGACGGTGCGGGCCCGCCCGTCCGCGCCGACGACGACGACCTCGACGGCGTGCAGGTAGTCGACGGTCAGCCCGTGCAGCCTCGACAGCGCACCGTAGCCGCCGCCGGCGATGTGCCCGCCCGCGCCGACCGTCGGGCACGTGCCGCCGGGGAGGGTGACGCCCCAGCCGCGGTACAGCGTCTCGTAGACCCGGCCCAGCGTCGCCCCCGGTTCGACGGCGAACGCCTGGCGCTCCTCGTCGTAGTACACGGCGTCCATGCCCGCGACGTTGATCACGACCTGGATGCCGGACGACGTCGTGAAGTCCTCGTCGCAGTGGCCGCCGCTGCGCACGGTGACCCGCAGGCCCTGGTCGACGGCCTCCTGCACGGCCGCCACGACCTCCGCGGCGGACGAGACAAGCCGGACGTACTCGGGCGTCCCGACCCAGCGGGTGTTCGCGCCGCTGATCAGTCCCCGGTAGCGGGCATCGCCGGGCCGGACCGTCGCTCCGCTCGACACGGCAACCGGTGAACCTTCGTGCATGACGCGAGACCTCCTGGTCCGACTGAATGAGTGGCGGCCCTCACCGCCGGGGGAATGCCCTCCCGGGCCGGGCGCCGGGACCGCGGGGCGGTCCGGCTACCGGGCAGGGCGGCGGGGCTTGCCCGGCGGGATGAGCGACCCTGCCCGGACAAGCCCCGTGTCGCCGCGCGGGACGCGCGGCGGATTCCTGCGTCCTACTTCGCGTTCTCCAGCGTCGGGTAGTCCGTGTACCCGGTGTGGTCGCCGCCGTAGAAGGTGGCCTGGTCCGGCGTGTTGTACGGGCCGCCGGCCTGGATGCGCGCGTCCAGGTCGGGGTTCGCGAGCCACAGCGCCGCCAGGGACACCGCGTCCGCGATGCCGGACTCCGCCGTCTCCTGCGCGACCTCGGCCGTGGCCGGGAAGATCTCCATGGTCTCGTGCGGGTTGAGGATGAGCACACCCGACCAGACGTCGCGGAGCTGCTTGGTCAGGCCGCGCGTGCCCATCTCGATGATGTGCAGGTAGGCGATGCCGAGCGCCGCGAGCTCGCCGAGCAGAGCCGTGTACACCGTGGCCGGGTCGCTCTCGACCATGCCGTTGTACGGGCTGCCCGGGGAGACCCGGATGCCGACCCGGTCGGCACCGATCGCGTCGGCGATGCCGCGCACGACCTCGACCGCGAACCGGATGCGGTTCTCGACCGAGCCGCCGTACTCGTCGGTACGGAGGTTGGTGTTGTCCGCGAGGAACTGGTGCACCAGGAAGCCGTTGCCGCCGTGCACCTCGACGCCGTCGAACCCGGCCTCGATGGCGTTGCGCGCGGCCTGCACGAACTCGGCCACGGCGCCGGTGATGTCCTCGGTCGTCATCTCACGCGGCGTCGGGTGGTCCAGCGGACCCTCGAAGCTGATCATCTGCTCGCCCGAGGCGACCGCGGACGGGGCGACGGGGAGCTCGCCGTTCGGGTACAGCGACGGGTGGCCGATGCGCCCGCAGTGGGTGATCTGCGCCACGATGCGGCCGCCCTTGGCGTGCACCGCGTCGGTGACCGTGCGCCACGCCGCGATCTGCTCCTCGGTGTGCAGGCCGGGGGTCAGGATGTAGCCCTGGCCGAGCACGCTCGGCTGGATGCTCTCGGACACGATCAGGCCCGCGCCGGCCCGCTGCGCGTAGTACTCGGCGGTGATCTCGGTGACGACACCCTGCTGGGTCGCCCTGTTCCGCGTCATGGGGGCCATCACCAGACGGGACGGCAGCTGCAGTGCGCCAACCGTCACCGGTTCGAACAGAGTGCTCACGACTTCTCCTCACTGACATGCCTGAACTCGAGTTGCTTGATCAACTCAAGCGACATCCTGGCACGGTTCCTTGAGTGGATCAAGCACCGATCCTTTATTCGCTCACGCATGTGGAATACCATCTCTTCATGGCAGTGCCCTCAGTCCCCGCGAGCGCCTCGACCGACCTCGAGCAGGCGCTGTTCACCTTCGTCGACGCCTACAACCAGGCCTGGGACGCCGCGGCGAGCGACCACGGCCTCAGCACCGCCCAGGCGTGCGTCCTGGGCCGGGTGGAGCACCGCCGCGGGATGGGCGAGCTCGCCGAGGAACTGCGCTGCGACGCCTCCAACATCACCCAGATCGTCGCCCGCCTGGAGACCCGCGATCTGGTCCACCGCGAGCCCCATCCCGACGACCGGCGGTCCCGCCAGATCGTGCGCACCCCGGACGGGGACAAGCTGTACGGCGACTTCGAGGAGTCCTTCGAGCTGCCCCGGACGGCCGCGGCCAACCTCACCGCCGCGGAGCGCGAGCAGCTCACCGCGCTGCTGCACAAGGCGCTGGGCAGCTGACGCGACGCCGGCCGGGCCCGGCGAACCGGGCCCGGCCGACACGCCGGCACGTCCTGCCTCGGTCACCCGATCGGCGGGATCAGGCCGATCTGCGTGCCCATCTCCAGGTTGTCGTAGCGGATCAGCCAGGTGGAGATCTTTCCGCCGGAGAACTCGTAGATGTCGTAGCCCTCGAGGTCGAACGACTTGCCCGTGGCCTTGACGACCGGCCCCGGGTTCTCCGGCGGCCAGCCCGAGATGTCACCGGTCAGCGTGGCCGTGCCACGCCACCGCACCGCGATGCTGCCGCCGTCCAGGGCGAGGTACGGCGCGCCGATCTCGGTGAAGCGCATGTCCGGGAACGCGATGTAGGTGATCTCGGCGAAGCGCCGGAACTCGTCCTTGCCGTCGGTGAAGCGGCCCTGCATGGCCGGGTCCTCGACGTGGATGTCGTCGGTGCACATCTCGAGCTGTGCGTCGATGTCCTGGGCGTTGACCGCCTCGAACCAGCGGGTCATGAAGCCCGCGAGGGACTCCGGCAGGGAGCCGCCGAGCTGGGCCCGCGCGGTGCTGTAGGCCTCGTCGAGGTAGTCGGTGTGCTGGGTGGTCGACATGGGGTTCCTTCGGGTCGGGGATGTGTGCCGGTGGTTCAGTCGGGTCGCCGCACGGCGAGCGCGTGCGTGAACGCGTCCCGCGGGTCCCACTTCGCCTTGATCTCCTGCAGCCTCGGGTAGGTGCTGCCGTGGTACAGCTCGTGCCAGGCGATGCCCGAGGTGTTGAGCTCCTCGTCGAGCGGGTCGGCGTCGATGTAGTTGAGGACGGCGCCGTCGGTGGCGCCGCGCAGGCCCGGCACCCCGCCCGTCGCCGCGTGGACGTCGGCGTACCAGCGCCGCAGCCAGGCCAGGTGCGCCGCGTCCTCCTCCTCGCCGGCCCACATGGTCAGGTAGAGCAACCTCATCACCGAGTCCCGCTGGCGGGTGGCCGTGGCGCCCTCCTCGACCGCGTTGACGGCCCCGCCGTACCCGCCGATCTCCACCATCGTCGCCGGGTTGTCGAAGCCCGGGTCGGACAGGTGCCGGTAGATCGCGCCCAGCTGCTCCCCGGTGAAGGCCGTGCGCTGGTACGCCGACTTCGCCTTGAACCGGCCCTTGCCCTCCCAGCCGTCCCCGCCGAGGCCCGCCCAGGCGGTCACGTGCTCCAGCCAGCCGACCGTCCGGCGCTCCTCGCGGTGGGTCAGGCCGGTGCCCTCGCTGACCGCGGCGAGGAACTCGTCGAGCAGGCCGGCCGCGTCCGGCGTCGCGGCGTCGACCTCCGTCGACATCAGGAACTCACCCGCCGAGACGTGCCGCGGCTTGAGTGCGCTGAACAGGGCGGCCGCCCGCGAGCCGGGGGCGCTGTTCGCCACGTGCCACGCGCCGAAGTTCGCCAGCAGGCGGGTGAAGGACTCCTGCGTCATCCCGTCCCACGACCACGCGACCTCCGAGACGATGAGCTCCTGCGGCGCCCGGGGCAGCTGGGCGGCGGGGTCGTCGCCGTCCGCACCGGGCGAGCGCAGCCAGAACTTGGTCACGAGCCCGAACGTCCCGCCGCCGCCGCCGGTGTGGGCCCACCAGAGGTCGCGGTGCTCGTCGTCGGCGCCCCGGCCGGCGACAACCTTGCGGGCGCGGCCGTCGTCGCCGACCACGACGACCTCGACCGCCTCGAGGTAGTCGACGAGCTGACCGAGCTTCCGGGTCAGCGGCCCGTACCCGGCGTTGGTCAGCTGCCCGGCCAGCGCCACCGGCGGCCCCGCGCCCGCGGGCACCGTCACCTGCCAGCCCTCGTACAGCTTCAGGTAGAGGTCCGCGGTCGAGATGCCCGGCCCGACCGCGAACGCGGACCGCTCCGGGTCGAACTCGACCGAGTTCAGCGCCGAGGTGCTGACCAGCGCCCGCACCGCGCTGTTGGTGAGCAGGTCCTCGTAGCACGCGCCGCTGCTGTGGATCGCGAACCGATCCCCGTTGTCGATCACGTGCTGGACGGCCTCGACCGCCTCGTCGGCGGTGGCGGGCAGCAGCACGTAGTCGGGCGTGCCGGATCCCCACCTCCCGTTGAAGCTCGCGGTCAGTGGTGCGTATCGTTCGTCGCCGGGCTTGATGACCTCGACCTGGGAACTGGGCATGCAATCCTCACCTTGATGATCGTCGTGGACGTGGAACCCGCCGGGCTCGGTGAGCCGGGCGGGCCCGGGTCGCTCAGCCGACCGGCGCCAGCCGCCCGCCGTCCGTGTCCCGGATCTCCCGGCACAGGTCGCGCAGCGCCTCGGTCAGCCGGGCGATGTCGGCGCTGCTGATCAGCGCCGACGGCTCGAAGCGCAGCGTGTGCACCGCGCTCGACGTCGGGAACGTCCGGATGCCGTGCTCGCGGAGCAGGAACCCGGCGAGGTAGTACCCGAAGAACCCGGAGCCGTGCAGCTCCCGCAGGATGCCGGAGCCGGCCTCGCCCTGCTCGGCGAACTCCAGGCCGATCATCAGGCCGCGCCCGCGCACGTCCGTCAGGACCTCCGGGAACTCCGTCCGGAGCCCCCGGAGGGCGTCCAGGAGCTCGGTCCCGCGCTCCTCGGCGGCGCGGTACACCTCGCCGTCGCCGGCCTCGAGCAGGTCGAGCACCTTGCCCGCGATGAGGCAGGAGAAGCTGTCCTTGGCGAACGTCGAGCTGTGCATCATCTCGAAGCTGCTCTGGTAGCGCGACGCCTTGACCAGCATGACCGCGGCCTTGGCGATGCCGCCGCCGAGGCTCTTGGCCAGCGCGTAGTAGTCGCCCCGCAGGCCGAGGTGGCTGCTCGCGAGGAAGGCGCCGGTGCGGCCCATCCCGGTCTGGATCTCGTCCACCACGACCGGGATGTCCAGCTCGCCGGCCAGCCGCTGGACGTCCTGGACGAACGCCTCCGGCATCTCGTGGATCCCGCCCTCGCCGAGGATCGGTTCCAGCACCACCGCGCAGAACCGCGGGAAGGGGCGCCGGACGACGGTGACCCGGCCGCCGTCGGCCACCACGTCGTGCAGCCAGCGGCTCTCGGACCGCACGACGTCGTCGATCGCGCCCGGCTCGTCCACCGGCACGAACCGCGCCTGCGCGGCGAGCGCCGAGAACACCGCCCGGTAGACCGGGTTGTAGGTGAGCTGCGTGCTGCCCGCGAGCTTGCCGTGGAACGAGCCCACCGGGGCGAGGAACAGCGGCGTGGCGGCGAACAGCGCCTCGTTGTGCGCCGTGGCCTCCGCGACGGCCGCGTCCACCTCGCCGGCGTCGACGACGCCGTCCGCCGCGGCCGCGCGCGCCGCCTCGGCGTGCGCGGCGATCTCGGCCCGCAGGCCCTCGACGCGGGCGTAGCGCTCGAGCTCCGCGTGCTTCATCGCGGCCTCGATGGCCTCGGCGCCGCTGTTGGCGAAGATCGCGAAGTACGACTCGTCGGAGCCCGTCTCGCGCCTGATGATCCGGTTCAGGCCGGCCGCGACGTCGTTCGCGTACGGGTGGCGGGAGAACTGGGCGTGGATCGGCGTCCCCGCGGCCAGCAGCTCCCGGGCGTAGGCGACCAGCTCCGGGTGGCTGTGGCCGAACATCGTCGACCCGTAGCCGCCCACGAGGTCCAGCACGGGGACCTCCTCGTCGCCGCGCCGGTAGTAGAGCGTGTCGCCCTCGCCCCGCACGTACTCGACGTCCAGGCCGGCGGTGGCGAGCACCCCGCGGAGGTACGGCTCGGCGAGTTCCTCGACTGCGACCTCGGTCATCGTGCCGCCTCCTGTTCGGTCGCGGCGAGCCGCAGGATCTCCCCGGCGACCGCCTCCGGCGCCTGCTGCGGCTGCCAGTGCGAGATCTCCGGCAGCGTGACGAGCTGGTACGGCCCGGTCACGTACTCCTGGGTCTTCTCGACCGACAGCTTGCTGACCGCGGTGTCGGACGGGCTCCAGACGAACGTGGTGGGCACCGTCACCGGGCCGAACCCGAACGGCTCACCGAGCAGGTTGTTCGCCCGGTACCAGTTCAGCGCCGCGTCCAGGACGCCGGGCCGCGAGTGCTTGGTGACGTAGCGCTCCACCTGCTCGCGGGTGAGGATGTCCTCGCCCGCCTGCGCGAACCAGGCCCACAGCCCGGCCGAGTCGTCGGCCAGGAACTGGTCGGCCGAGCCGGCCGCCATGAGCATCTCGACGTACTGCGAGCCGTGCTGCTGCTCCTCGTCGACGCGGAAGGCGTGCTGGTAGGCGTCCAGGTGGGGGATCGCGAGCGCGACCAGGGTGCGCACCCGCTCCGGGTGGCGGGCACCGAGGTACCAGGCGACCGCCGCGCCCCAGTCGTGCCCCACCACGTGGGCGGACCCGATCCCGAGGTGGTCCAGGATCCCGAGCGCGTCGCCCGCCAGCAGCGGCAGGGCGTACCCGGCGACGTCGGCCGGCCGGGCGCCGTCGGAGTAGCCGCGCTGGTCGGGGGTGATCGTGCGGAAGCCGGCGCCGTTCAGGATCGGCGCGACGTCCGCGTAGGACGCCCGGCTGTGCGGGAACCCGTGCAGGAGGAGGACGGCGGGGCCGTCGGCGGGGCCGTCGACCTCGACGTCGAAGGTGAGGTCACCGAGGGTGATCTGCTGGAGGGTCATGGCGCGTTCAGGCCCCCAGGATCTTGGCTTCGAGGTGCGGCTCGTGCAGCACGGTGTAGTGGTCGGCCAGGCCGATGACCCGCTGGAACGCGCGGGACACCTCGGCGTCGACCGCCGCGGCGTCCTGCACCTTCGCGATGAACTCGTGCGTCTCGGTGATCTCGGGCGTCCGCTCGCCCTCGACGCCGGGGAAGGCGAGGTCGTTGCTGACCGCCACGTCCCAGCAGCCGTCGACCGCGTTCTGGGCGAGGTCCTTGAAGTAGGCGAGGGTGTCGACGGGGCCGCCGCCGGCGACGTGGTCACGCAGCACGACCGAGCCGAGCGCGGCGACCGTCATGCCCTGCGCGTAGCTGGGGTTGAAGCTCGCGACGCCGTCGCCGATCGCCAGGATGCCGCTGGGCAGGTCGGACATGAGCTCGTAGTGCCGGCGCAGGTTCGTGGGGAACTTGTAGGCGACCGGGTCGTTGAGCGGCTTCGCCTGCTGGAGGATGTTGTAGATGTCGGGCGCGGCCAGGGACTTGATGAAGTCGAGGTAGCCCTCGGGGTCGGTCGGCGGGTGGTCGCCCAGGATGCCGTAGGCCGTCACGATGGCGCGGCCGCCGTCGATCTTCTGGCAGATGCACCCGCGCGGGACCTCCGGGGAGGCGACGGTGTTGACCGAGATGTTGCCCTCGAAGGCCTCGTCCGGGATCTCGTAGTACCGGGTGGCGTAGCCCATCCCGATCTTGTGCTTCTCCTCGGGCACCTTCCCGTAGCCGAGGTCGTCGAGCCACACGGACAGGCGCGAGCCGCGGCCCGAGGCGTCGACGACGAGGTCGGCGGGCAGGAGGGTCTCGTGCTTGCCCTCGGGGAACACCCAGACGCCCTGGACCCGCTTGCCGTCCTCGCTGACGTCGAGCCGGCTGATGTCGGTCTGCTCCGAGAGCACGACGTTCGGCAGGGCGAGGACGCGGTCGCGGATGTGCGACTCGAAGAACGGCCGGGACGCGGTGAGGCAGGTGAGCCCGGAGTCGGTCTGCACGAGCGGCTTGCCCGCGATGATCCAGCGCACGTCGTTGGACGCGTCGCCGATCGCCGAGCCGTCGGCGACCATCTGGTCGGTGATGCCGGGGAAGTGCTCCTCGGTGATCTCCTGGCCCCGCGCGAGGAGACCGTGCAGGTGGTGCCCCTGCGGCAGGCCACGACGGAGCAGGTTCGGCCCGGTCAGGTGGTCACGGTCGACCAGGGTGACGGTGTCGTAGTGCTCGGCCAGCACGCGAGTGGCGAACAATCCCGAGATTCCTCCGCCGAGCACGACAGCGCTCGTCGACTTACTGCTGTTCATTGCGACTCTCCTCTGGGACTCTGGTGTTCTCGCAGATCTCGCGGTGGTCCGCGCAGACCACCCGCCCCTTCTGCGCCCGTTCCGCGGTCAAGGTAGCCGCACCCGCATCACCGGCCGGTCATCGCGCGGAAACTGCGGGCGTTACCGAACGCCTAGAGCTGACACATCCGGGCGAACGCCGCCCCGGAGGGCGGCCGCACCTGCCCCGTCAGCCGTCGAGGTGCGCCCGGCCGCTCGCGACGCGGGCACGGGAACCCGCCCCCAGGGCCACGCCGAGGTGACGGTCCGCGATGTGCCACGCGCGGCGGCGGAGCACGTGCAGCTGGTCCAGGGCCGCCCCCGACAGGGGGTCCAGGGTGATCGTGGTCGAGTGCGGGCTGCCCCCGTTCCACTCGGGCCGGCGGCGCAGCAGCTCCGGACCCGCCGCCCCGACCACGAGCAGCGGCACGCCCCGGGAGACGCCGGCGAGGAGCTCGACGAAGTCGAGGAACGTCTCCGGCATCCGGTGCAGGTCGTCGACGATCACGACCAGCGGCCGGTCCAGGGTGGTCTCCGCGAGGAACTCCTTGCCCAGCCGCCGCATCCGGGCGATCGAGCCCTGCTCGAGCGACGCCTCGCGGAAGATCTCCTCCAGCCGGGCCGTCACGCCCGCGAGCCGCGTGGGCCCGGCGTCCCCTTGGACGCGCAGCCCTCCCGCCAGGCTGTAGCTCACCAGAAACTCCACGGCCTGCAGCTGGCCGGCGAGACGGCCCTCGAACTCCGCCAGGAACCGCGACTTCCCGCCCCCGGGGTCGCCCAGGACGGTGACGAGATGCGGCCTGCGCCGCGACCTCGCGCACTCCAGCAGGCAGCTCACCACGGACAGCTCCGATTCCCCGGCCCCCGGCGTCAGGTTGCGGCGCCCGGCCTCCTCGGCCGCGCCCTGCACCAGCCACCCGGCCGGGGTGTGCGGCGCGCGCGCGAAGAGGAACTGCTCCCCCGCGTCCCGGCGGGTGTCCGAGCAGACGACCATCTCCCCCTCGGCCGCCGTGGCGAGCAGGTCCTGGCACCGGTCCACCGCGGAGCCGCGGACCATCAGCCAGCCGCTCATCTCCGGGTCGCTGCGCACGAGCGCCGTTCCCGTCGCGACGGCGATCCGGGCCCCGCGGTCCCCCGCGGCGGCCAGCTGCCGCCGGATCTCCCAGCCGGCACGCACCGCGCACGGAGCGCCGTCCTCCGTGCCGGCCTCGAAGACCGCCATCGACGTCGAGCCGAACGAGACGGTCGGCTTCCCGCCGAAGAAGTGCACGGCCCTGCGGACCAGCCCGGCGGCGTCCTCCATGAGCCGGTCGGCCTGCCCGGGCCCCGCGCCCGGACTGGCCTGCCGGCGGACGAGCAGGACGCTGCCCCTGTCGGGCACGGCCTCCCGCACCACCGGCGCGCGCGCCGGCCCGGCCTCGGTGACGACCTGCCCGCCGGCCAGGGCCGGGTCGTGGTTCAGGATGGAGCGCTGGAGCAGCTGGAGGTCGCGGCTCGGGTCCAGGCCGAGCTCGTCCACCAGCGCGGACCGCGTCCGGGAGTAGACCTCGAGCGCGTCGGCGTGCCGTCCCGTGCGGTACAACGCGATCATCAGCTGGGCGCACGCCCGCTCCCGCTGCGGCTCGGCCTCCACCATCGCCTCGAGCTCGCGCAGGATGTCGTGCTCCCGGCCGCAGGCCACCGCGGCCTCGAAGTAGTCCTCCATGGCATCGAGCCGCGCGTTGCGCACCGCGGCCAGCTCCGGCCAGGAGATCCCCGTCTCCACCAGGTCGCAGAGCACGGGCCCGCGCCA
The DNA here is from genome assembly GCF_039529775.1 of Myceligenerans crystallogenes. NCBI lineage: Bacteria > Bacillati > Actinomycetota > Actinomycetes > Micrococcales > Promicromonosporaceae > Myceligenerans > Myceligenerans crystallogenes. Next base: position 921,018 of record NZ_BAAANL010000001.1, on the reverse strand, counting down.
CATGTCGAGCGCCTGGCGCAACGTGCCCACCGCGCGCTCCGGGTTGCCCTGTTTCAGCTCGGCACGGCCCTCCCCGAGCAGCCGGTAGAAGACATAGAGGTCGACCTCCTCCGGATCGGCCACGATCCGGTAACCGGGCGGTCTCGTGACAAGCAGTTCCTCGCCCGCGGCCTGGTCCCCGTGCGCCAGCGCGCGGCGCAGCCCGCTGATCGCGTTGTGCAGGATCTTGCGTGCCGTCACCGGCGCCTCGCCGCTCGCCCAGAGGGCATCGAGCAGCTTGCTCGTGGCCACCACCTTGTTGGCATGGAGAAGAAGCAGGCCGAGCGTCGCGCGCTGCTTGGTCCCGCCCAACGGAATGACCTTGTCCCAGTCCCGAACTTCCAACGGACCCAGTAATTGAAATCGCATCAGTACATCCCGAAATGATTAAGGTGCATTGAGTCCGTGCCCCTGGAATCGTAGACATGGCCATCCCGCCGGTTGTGTAATCGGCTTGTGAATGTTCGGCACCGGATGGAGCGCCCAGGATAGCCCGTGACCTGCGGGTTCACCGACGAAGGGCACGCCGGTACGGGCTTAGGGAGACGGCGTGGCCGATGAGGGCGGAGGCGTTCGCGAACCGGCCGGTGATGCCGTTGGTGGCGATATCCCGCGTCTTGGCCCGCCCGCCCCGCGCCCGCAAACACCCGGTGAATGACCATCACCTGACAGCTGAAATTCGGAGTACGCGCGCCGGGCGCAAATCTTTCACCCGCAACCGTGGAGCCGCCGCGTGCGGGCAGCAGAACGAGGCCCGCGGCCTCAGGCCGCGGGCCCGCTCCCGGCGCGGGGGGTCAGCCGGCGCAGGTGCCGGTGGGCTGGCTGGGTTCCGGCGACGACGACGCCGAGGGCTTCGCGGTGTCGCCGGCCGTCGCGTCCGGCGTCGCCTCGCCGGCGGGGTCGGCCTCCGCGCCGCCCTCGGTCCCCGCGGCGCCGCCGTCCACCTCGACCTCGGCCGACGCCTCCTGGGCGCCGGCGGTCTTCTTGCTCGCGGCGCCCTCCTTCTTCTCCCCCGGGAGGGGCGGCAGCCCCGCCGGCGGCACGTCGTTGGTGATGTCGGCCCAGACCTGATCGGCGTCCGGGGTCCACTCGACCCGGTTCGGGTCCTGGGTCCACGGCTGGTTGGGGATCGTCGTGAACTTGATCCGGTTCTGCTGGATGTCCTTGAGGCTGAGCGCCAGGCCCGCGAGGTGGCGGGCGTCGCCGAGGGCGGGGTCCGGGCTCACCGATCCGAGCACCGCCTTGGACAGGTTCAGCATCGTGGCCGGGTTCGCCAGGGTCTCCGCCGACAGCAGCTGCCGCAGCATGGCGTTGATGAAGCCCTGCTGGCGGTCGATGCGCTCGAGGTCGCTCTGGCTGGTCCCCTCGACGTGCCGGGCGCGGAGGTAGTCGATCGCGTCCATGCCGTCCAGCCGCTGCTCGCCCGCCGGGAGGTTGACGCCGCCGTAGTTCGCGGGCGTGACGATGGGGTACGGCAGGCAGACCCGCACCCCGTCCATGGCGTCCACGACGTCGATCACGCCGTTCATCTTCACCACGACGTGGTTCGGCAGCGGTATGCCCGTGTTCTCCATGACGGTCTGGATGGTGCAGGCCGCGCCGTAGGTGAGATCGTCGGGCCCCTCGCCCGTGAGGCTTCCGGCCGCGTCGAACGAGCCGTTGAACTGGCCGATCTCGAAGCCCTGGGACATCCCCCCGCCCGGCAGCTTGCACGACGGCCGGTACACCATCGAGTCGCGCGGGATCGAGACCACGTGGATCCAGGACCGGTCCGCCGAGATGTGCACCAGCATCGTCGTGTCCGAGCGCATCCCGGTCTCGTCCCCCGCCCCGGCGATCGCCGCGTTCGCGGCGTCCCGGTGGTCGGTGCCCATCACCAGGATGTTCACCGGCGAGTCCGCGAACGGGTCGCCGGGGCCCTGTGCCACGGGAGTGGCGCCGATGATGCCCGAGACATCGGAGACCTCGACCTCGCCCATGAGCTCCTGGACGACGGCGAACGCGCTCGCCCCGCCCAGGGCCAGCACACCGACGGCCGCCATCGCCACGATCCGCGGCTTGCGCGACCAGCCCTTGCCCGACGAGTGCCGGTTGGCCGGCCGGTCGGCACGCTTCGGGACCGGATGCGGAGGCAGCGAGGCGTGCTGGGCCGATGGCCTTTCAGGCAGGGGCATGGAGCGGAGAATAGCGCCACGACGTTTCACATCTGTTCAGACGCTTGTCAGGAACAAATGGTTGTGCCGGATCCCCAGACTACTTCACGATATCTCCTTGACCCCGGCGACAAAACGGGTCCGCGCACCCGGTCAGGGACGCGGACCCGCGGCGCGGGTCCGGGAGCAGTTCACGGGCAGTTCGGGGCGGAACAGCGGCAGCTCAGTGGTGCGCCCCGCTCCGCGTGGCCAGCAGCACCACGAGCGCGACGACGATCGCGCCGAGCATCACCGCGGCCATCGCCACCGCCCCGCCGCCCAGGAACCCGGCGAGCGAGCTGACCACGCCCGCGGTGCCGGACTGCACGGCGCCGATCACGGCGGCCGACGTCCCCGCGATCTCCCCGTGCCGGGACATGGCGAGCGCCGCCGCGTTGGGCTGGATCATGGGCGCGAACAGCAGGGCGAGCCAGAGCACGCCCAGCAGGCCCGCGAGGCCTCCGGCGCCGGACACCGCCACGACGAGCAGCAGCGCCGTCAGCACCGCCTGCGCCACGACGGAGAACCGCAGGATGCGCATCGGGGCGATGCGGCGCACGAGCGCCGCGTTGACCTGCGCGGCGAGCACGAGGCCGACGCCGTTCGCGGCGAACAGCAGCGAGAACTCGCCGTGCGACAGGCCGAACTCCTGCTGGAACACCACGGGCGAGCTGACGACGTAGCTCATCAGCACGCCGAACGACAGGCCGGGCAGCACGGACAGGGCCATGAACTGCCGGTCGCGCAGCAGCGTGAGGTAGCCGGCGAAGGTGCGCACGAGGCCGCGCCGCGGGCGCCCGGCCGGAGCGGCCTCCGGCGCGGCGGTTCCGGCGGAGGCACCCTCCGTCGCCGTGCCCGACGTCGTCGTACCCGACGACAGCGCCGCCACCGCCGCACGCGCCGCCGGGCCGTGCGTCTCGGGCATGAACCGCACCACGACAAGCGCGAGCACCACGCCCATGGCCGCGAGCACCACGAACACCCAGCGCCAGGACGCCGTCCCGAGGATCGCGGAGCCGATCGTCGGGGCGAACATCGGCGCGATGCCGATGACGAGCATGAGCCGCGAGAGGATGCGCGCGGCCTCCGACCCGGTGAACCGGTCGCGGACGACGGCCATCGCCGTGGTCCCGGCCGCGGCGTTGAAGAAGCCCTGCAGCACGCGCAGCGCGATGAGCCCGCTCATCGTGGGGACGACGGCGCACAGCAGCGACGTGACCACGTGCAGGACGAGGCCCACGAGGAGCGGGGCGCGGCGGCCGAACCTGTCGGACAGCGGGCCGATCACGAGCTGGCCGAGGCCACCGCCCACGAGCATGGCCGACACGGTGAGCTGCGCCATCGCCTCGGTCGTGCCGAGATCGGCGGCGACCTGCGGGATGCCCGGCAGGTACATGTCGGTGGTGAACGCGGGCAGCGCGCACAGCGAGCCCAGCATGAGGACCCAGAGCGCGACGGTCCGCGCGCCGGGGCGCACGGCGACGGCGGGAACGACGGATGGGCTGGCGATTTGCGCGGCGGACACAGGTCTCCTGACGGCACGACGGGGGTGTGGGGCACGCGACGTTGCGAGAGCGGTGCCCCCACCGTATCGAATCGATACGACGAAGTCACGGTAATTTCGGTCACCCCGCGGGGTTAAGAAGCTCCGATCCGGTGTCAGACAGCCAGGGCAGACTGGGTCCCATGTGCGGACGGTTCGCGTCGTTCAGTGACGCCCAGGATCTTGCCGACGAGCTCGCGGTCGCGGAGCTCGCCGAGGACGCGCGGCTGCTCGGGCCGTCGTGGAACGTGGCGCCGACGGATCCGGTGCGGATCGTCGTCGAGCGGCCGGACCGGGCCTCCGGCGAGGTCACGCGGTCGATGCGGGTGGCCCGGTGGGGCCTGGTGCCGTCCTGGGCGAAGGATCCGGGCGTCGGCGCGCGCATGATCAACGCCCGCAGCGAGTCGCTGCTCGACAAGCCGGCCTTCGCCAAGCCGTTCGCGGCCCGGCGCTGCCTCGTCCTCGCGGACGGCTACTTCGAGTGGCGCAAGCTCTCCGGCGGCGCGGCGGCGGCAGGCACCGGGGGCGCGGCGTCGTCGTCCGGCGCGAAGGGCCGCGGGACGCCGAAGCAGGCGTACTGGATCCACCCCGCGACCGGCCGCTTCGCGGCCTTCGCGGGCCTCTACGAGTTCTGGCGCGACCCCTCGCGGGCCGACGACGACCCGGCGCGCTGGCTCGTGACGGCCACCGTGATCACCCGCGCGGCCACCGGGGAGATGGAACGGATCCACGACCGCATGCCCGCCCACCTGACGCCCGGCGCCTGGGACCGCTGGCTCGATCCGCGGGTCGGCGCGCAGGAGGCGTCCGCGCTGCTCCAGGCCCCGGGGGTGGAGCTGGCGACGCTCCCGGTGGGCGCCGCCGTCGGCTCGGTGCGCAACGACGGGCCGGAGCTGATCGCACCCGACACCGCACCGCGCGACCCCGAGCCCGTGTGGCTGTAGACCCTGACCCCGTGCCCGCCGGGCACGGGCACCACGACTTCACGAGGAAGTAACCTCACGCTGTGACCGAACCCACTGGCACCAGACAACCGACCGCCGTCGACGCCGTCGCCGACACCCACCTGCGCAAGCACGCCGCGCTGAGCCCCATGGACGCCACCGCGATGGGCCTTGCCGGGTACGACCACCTGATCGACCCCCTGGATCCCGCGCAGCGCGAGGCGTTCGCCGCGCTGAACCGGGCCACGCTCGACGACCTCGCCGCCGTCGACCCGGTCGACGAGATCGACCACGTGACCATTGCCGCCATGCGCGAACGGCTCGGCCTGGAGCTCGAGCTGCACGACGCCGGCGAGGACCTGGCCGAGCTGAACAACATCGCCTCGCCCGTGCAGGGCCTGCGGGACATCTTCGACGTGATGCCCACCGGCTCGGTCGAGGCCTGGGAGAACATCTCCGCGCGCCTGCAGGGCCTGCCGGGCGCGATCGACGGCTTCACCGAGTCGCTCCGGCTGGCGGCCTCGCGCGGTGACGTCGCCGCGATCCGGCAGGTCCGGGAGTGCGTCGGTCAGGCGCGCGAGCTGGCCGGTGACGGCTCGTTCTTCACCTCCTTCGTGACGGGCGAGGCGGCGCGCGCGGCGCTCGGCGACGGGCAGGACGCCCTGGCCGCCGATCTCGGCCGCGCGGCCGACGGCGCACGGGCCGCCTACGGCAAGCTGGCGGACTACCTGGAGACCGAGCTCGCGCCGCTGGCCCCGGAGGCCGACGCCGTCGGCCGGGACCGCTACGCCCTGCTCAGCAGGCGGTTCCTCGGGGCCACCATCGACCTCGAGGAGACCTACGCCTGGGGCGTGGAGGAGCTCGCCCGCGTCACGGCCGAGCAGGAGGCCGTCGCCCGCGAGATCGCCGGGCCGGGCGCGACCGTGCAGGACGCGGTGCGCAAGCTCGACGAGGACCCGGCGCGGAAGCTCGCGGGCACGGACGCGCTCAAGGCCTGGATGCAGGAGACGTCCGACGCCGCGATCCGCGACCTGGCCGGCACCCACTTCGACATCCCGGAGCCGATCCGCACGCTGGAGTGCATGATCGCGCCCACGCAGAACGGCGGCATCTACTACACCCCGCCCAGCGACGACTTCTCCCGGCCCGGCCGCATGTGGTGGTCCGTGCCGCCGGGCGTCACCGAGTTCAACACCTGGCGCGAGAAGACGACCGTCTACCACGAGGGCGTTCCCGGCCACCACCTGCAGTGCGCCCAGGCCGTGCACGCGCGCGACACGCTCAACTCCTGGCGCCGCCTGGCCTGCTGGGTCTCCGGCCACGGCGAGGGCTGGGCCCTGTACGCCGAGCGGCTCATGGCGGATCTCGGCTACCTGGACGACCCGGGCGACCGCCTCGGCATGCTCGACGGGCAGCGGATGCGCGCCGCCCGCGTCGTGTTCGACATCGGCGTCCACCTCGGCCTGAAGGCGCCGGCGGCCTGGGGCGGGAACACCTGGGACCCGGACACCGCCTGGGAGTTCCTGCGCGCCAACGTCAACATGCCCGAGGAGTTCATCCGGTTCGAGTACAACCGCTACCTGGGCTGGCCGGGCCAGGCACCGTCGTACAAGATCGGGCAGCGCCTCTGGGAGGAGATCCGCGACGAGGCGAAGGCCGCGGCCGAGGCCCGCGCCGGGCAGTTCGACGCGAAGGCGTTCCACGCCAACGCCCTGAACCTGGGCTCGGTCGGCCTGGACGTCCTGCGCGAGGCCCTGACCGTCTACCCGGACGCCGCCGAGTAGTCCCTACGGGAGTCCCCTACAGGAGTCTCCTACGGGCGGTCCGTGGCCGCCCGGGCGTCGCCCGCCAGGTCCGCGAGGGCCGCCGCGTCCTTGCGGACCTGGTCGGGGACGCCCTCGGTCCACCAGTCGTCCGGGACCGGGCGCACGTCCACCGCGACGCCGCGGCGCCCGAGCATCGAGGTGAGCAGCACGCTCGACGTCGTCGGCAGGCTCAGCACGCGCTGCCCCGAGCGCATCCCCGAGAGCCGCAGCTCCAGGACGGCCCCCGGATCCGCGATCGTCACGCCGGGCGTGGTGCGCAGCACCCGCCGCACCAGGGGCTCGTCACGCCGGTACGGCACGTAGAGCACGGGCCCCTGGGCCGCGAGCGACAGCACCCACTCCAGGTACGGGTCGGTGTCCACGAACCCGGCCCCCACCAGACCGGACCCCACCACGACCGTCGGCTCCGCGGGCGCGCTCTCCAGCGGCTGCGAGGTGTACCAGTCGAACTCGTTGCGCACCACGCGCACCCCGGCGCCGGACAGCCGCGCCAGCGCCTCGGCCGCCAGCGGCAGCGCGGTGAACAGCGTCAGCCCGCCGCGCTCGGCCAGCGCGCGCAGCCGGGCGGCGGTCCTGCGGCCCAGCGCCCGCCGCGCCGCGCCGGCGGGGACCGCGGAACGCACGAACGCGCCGGTGGGCGAGGTCAGGATCCGGTCCAGGTCGAGGGCCGCCAGGCCGTCGTCGACCATCGTGACCGACGTGACCGGCCGCGTCAGCAGCGCGGTCTGCACGATCCCGGAGAACATCTCGCCGACGATCCGGTTGCGGTGCCACGACCACATCTCGTGTCCCACCGGCCGCACGTCGGTGTGCAGGCCGTCCGGCAGCGCGGCGCGTTCGAGCGCGTTGCGGGCCTGGGCGAGCGTGGGCACGTCGTCGCGCACGTGCACGCGCGTGGTGTGCCCGCCGAGGCCCGCGGCGTGCGCCTCGATGGTGCACAGCAGCTGCAGCGGCGACTCGACCAGCGCGCCGGCCACCCGGGGCCGCTCCGTCACGAGCGAAGGCTCCAGCGCCAGGCGTCCGCGTTGTGGCGGCCGGACCGGCCGCCGAAGTTCTGCGCCGTGGCCGCACCGTTGCCGCGCTGCACGCGCGACTTGTTGGTCCACTCGTCGATCGGCGCGGCGTCCTCCGGCTCGACGGCGGCGGCCACGGCCGCCAGGCCCGCCACCAGCGCGGCCAGCTCCTCGTCGTCGGGCGCCCCGCGTACCACCCGGACCTGTGCGTTCACCGTTCGTCCTCCCTGAAGTCGTCCCGGCCGTTGTCGTCGTCGGAGCCGACGACGTCGTCCCGCCCGGCACCGTCGCGGCCCTCCCGCCCGCCGTCGGCGTCGTCCGGCCCGCCGTCGTACCGCGGGTCGTCCCCGAACGGGCCGTCCTCGGCCAGCTCGTCGTCGAACCCTGCCGCCGCACCGCGCGAGGAGACCCATTCCAGCACGTCGTAGCCGACGGCGTTGAGCCGCTCGGCGACCGCCTCACCGGCGGCGTCCAGCTCCGCGAGCGCCCCGTCCAGCGACGACTCCAGGTGCCCCGGCACCACGAGGAAGCTCAGGTAGAACGAGTCGGCGCGTTCCCGTGCGCGGTCCTCCGCGTCCGGGGTGTCGGAGTGCGGCTCCCAGATCGAGGAGGTGAGGTCCGGGTGCATGCCGAGGGCCCCGTGCAGCGTGTCGAACAGGGCGGCGTTGCGCTCGCCGACCTTCTCCTCCAGGGCGTGGACGCGAGGATCCTGGTCGGCCTCGGCCGCGCCGAACTCCGAGCGCACGCCGACCGCGGTGCGGACGTACGAGTGCAGGGCGGCGGCGAGCTCGTCCACCGCGCGATGCAGCGGTTCGGGATCCACGGAGCCCAGCGGTGCCGGGCCGTGCGTGGCGTCCTCGTGGCTCATGGGTTTCCTCCGAAGGGACCGGCCGGGGACGGGCCGTGAGAGGTCAAGGGTAATGGGCGTGCCTGGGTGCCCGGGCGTGAGCGCCGGCGGCGGATCAGAGCGGGATGTTCCCGTGCTTCTTCGGCGGCAGGCTCGCGCGCTTGGTGCGCAGCGCCCGCAGCGCACGCACCACCTGCACACGCGTCTCCGACGGCCGGATCACGGCGTCCACGTAGCCGCGCTCGGCGGCGTCCCACGGGTTGACGATCGCCTCCTCGTACTCGGAGGTGAGCCGGGCCCGCTCGGCCTCGACGTCCCCGCCCTCCTCGGCGACCTTCTTCAGCGCGCCGCGCTGCAGGATGTTCACCGCGCCGCCCGCGCCCATGACCGCGACCTGGGCCGTCGGCCAGGCGAGGTTGACGTCCGCGCCGAGCTGCTTGGAGCCCATCACGATGTACGCGCCGCCGTACGCCTTGCGGGTGATGACCGTGACCAGCGGGACCGTCGCCTCGGCGTAGGCGTAGATGAGCTTCGCGCCGCGGCGGATGATGCCCTGGTGCTCCTGGTCGACGCCCGGCAGGAAGCCCGGCACGTCCACGAAGGTGAGCACGGGGATGTTGAACGCGTCGCAGGTGCGCACGAACCGCGCGGCCTTCTCCGCCGCGGAGATGTCCAGCGTGCCCGCCATGGACAGCGGCTGGTTCGCGATGATGCCGACGGCCTGGCCCTCCACGTGGCCGAAGCCCGTGAGCACGTTCGCCGCGTACATCGGCTGGACCTCCAGGAACGACTCCGGGTCCAGCACCGCCTCGACCACCGTGCGCATGTCGTACGGCTGGTTGTCCGAGTCCGGGATGATCGCGTCCAGCGCCTCGTCGTCGGCCGTGACCTCCAGCGGGGTGTCCTCGGCCGGGAAGGCGGGGGCGTCGCCCAGGTTGTTCTGCGGCAGGTAGCCCAGCAGGTGACGCACGTAGTCCAGGGCGTCGTCCTCGTCGCTGGCCATGTAATGCGCGACGCCGGAGGTCGCGTTGTGGGTGCGCGCGCCGCCCAGCGTCTCGAAGTCGACGTCCTCGCCGGTCACCGACCGGATCACGTCCGGCCCGGTGATGAACATGTTCGACGTGCCGTCCGCCATGACGATGAAGTCCGTCAGGGCCGGCGAGTACACCGCGCCGCCCGCGCTCGGCCCGAGGATCAGGGAGATCTGCGGGACGACGCCGGACGCCGCCACGTTGCGCCGGAACATCTCCGCGAACTGCGTCAGGGCCGCGACACCCTCCTGGATACGCGCGCCGCCGCCGTCGGAGATGCCGATGATCGGCACGCCCGTGCGCAGCGCGAGGTCCTGGACCTTGGTGATTTTCTGGCCGTGCACCTCGCCGAGGCTGCCGCCGAACACGGTGAAGTCCTGCGAGTAGACGCACACCTGGCGGCCGTCGATCGTGCCGTACCCGGTGACGACGCCGTCACCCGGGATGCGCTTCTTGTCCAGCCCGAAGTTGCGGCTGCGGTGCGTCGCGAGCGCGTCGAGCTCGACGAAGCTGCCCGGGTCGAGCAGCTCGTCGATGCGCTCGCGCGCCGTCTTCTTGCCGCGCTTGTGCTGCTTGGACTGTGCCGTCACCTCCGGGTCGGTGACGGCCGCGGCGCGGCGGGCGTCGAGATCGGCGAGCTTGGCCTGGGTTCCCGCAGGTGCCGCGGTGGCGATGGCGTCGTTCACGCACCTGAGCCTAGTTGGCGATTCCACCCAACTCGATGGGTACGTCAGCACCTTGACACCCCTCGGCTTTGTGCGATGCCTACATGTCAGGGCGCTGGACCCTGTCAGACGGCAGGATGAGGACATGAGGGAATCCCTGCGGACGGACGAGATCAAGGTCAGCGGCTTCGGGCGGGTCGACGTCGTCGGCGAGTCGCCGAGCACCAACACCGCGCTCGTCGCGGCCGTGCGGGCCGACCCCGGCGCCTGGCCGGCGCCGTCGGCCCTGGTCACGGAGCATCAGACCGCGGGGCGTGGCCGCGCCGGCCGCAGCTGGGAGGCGCCGCCGCGGGCCGCGCTGACCGTGTCGGTCCTGCTGCGCCCGGCCGTCCCGGCCGAGCGCCTCGGCTGGCTCCCGCTGCTCGCGGGGGCCGCGGTCGTGCGCGTGCTGTCCCGGTACGACACCGGGCACGGCGCCTACGGCGGCGCCGCCGTGGCGGGCAGCGGGGACGACGACGGCACGGGACCGCTGGCGGTGAAGTGGCCCAACGACGTCCTGGTCAAGGCCGAGCCGCCGCGGGACGGCCTGGGGACCTTCCGCAAGGTCGCGGGCATCCTGACGGAGGTCGTGCCCGGAACCGGGACGGGACCCGGCGAACGCGCCGCCGTCGTCCTCGGGATCGGCCTCAACGTGTCCCAGACGGAGCAGGAGCTCCCGGTCGAGACCGCGACCTCGCTGGCCCTGGCCGGGTTCGGCGAGATCGACCGGACCGCGCTGCTCGTCGCGCTGCTGGACGAGGTCGTGGCCGCCGCCGGGCGCTGGGAGCTGGCCGGCGGGGACCCGGACGCCTCGGGACTGGCCGCCGAGTGCGCCGCGGTCTCCGCGACGCTCGGCACGCGCGTCCGCGCGGAGCTGGCGGCCGGGGCGGGTGAGATCGTGGGCGAGGCGGTGCGGCTCGACGCGACGGGCGCCCTGGTGATCCGCACGGACGCGGGCGAGGAGCGAACGGTCGCGGCGGGCGACGTCCACCACCTGCGGCGCTCCTGAGGCCGGGCCCCTGCGGCCCTCGGACCGGCCGGCATGACGGGGCGGGCCCGGCCAAGTGGCCGCCACGGCGTCGTCGGCCCGGCTCGGCTCGGCCGGCTCGGCACGGCTCGGCACGGCCGGCACGGCTCGGCACGGCCGGCACGGCCGGCTCGGCACGGCACAGCCCGGCACCACGAGCACACGAGCCGCCGGCACAGCTCTACCCAATAGGCTGGTGCCGTGCTCCGCCACAGCGACCAGAACGATCCCGAGCCCGAGACCCCCGGGACCTCCACAGGCCCCGGGGCCGAAGCCGCCGGGAAGAGCGAGACCCCGCACCACGGCGTCGGCTCGGACACCGCCACGCGCCTCGACGAGGCGATCCTCGGCGGACCGCGCGAGTTCACGTACCCGGAGCTCGTCGAGCGCAGCGGCCTGGACGAGGACACCATCGACAACTTCTGGCGCTGGATGGGCCTGCCGGTCGACCACGAGCACGAGACCGACCCCCGCTTCACGGCGTCGGACATCCTCGCGCTGCAGGAGGTCGACGAGCTGTTCCGCGCCCAGGAGATGGACAACAGGGCGCGGATGGCGTTCGTCCGCGCCATGGGGCACACCACGGAACGGCTCGCGCTGTGGCAGGTCGAGGCGCTCGTCGAGCACCTGGCTCGGCGGTACGACCTGGACGAGACGTCGGCCCGCCTGCTGGCCCTCGACCGGCTGCCGGACCTCGCCGAGGTGCTGGGCCGCGAGCTGCAGCACGCCTGGCGGCGGCAGCTCGCCGCCCTCACGGGCAGGATGGCGATCGAGTTCGCGGGCGCCCGGGACGACGCCGACCACGACGCCCACCAGCTCCCCCTGCCCCGCGCGGTCGGGTTCGCCGACATCGTCTCCTTCACCAAGCGCACCGCCGGGCTCGGGTCCGCGGAGCTCGCGGACTTCGTGCAGCGCTTCGAGGCCGGCGCCCGGGACATCATCACCACCTGCGGCGGCCGCGTCGTCAAGACCATCGGCGACGCCATCCTGTTCGTGGCCGACGACGCGCAAACCGGCGCCGAGGTGGCCCTCGGCCTGGCGGAGGCCACCGGCGCGGACCTCGGCACCGCCCAGCCCGGCGAGCCCGAGATCCCGGTGCGGGTGGCCTTCGTCTGGGGCCGGGTGCTGTCGCGGTTCGGCGACGTGTTCGGCCCGTCGGTGAACCTGGCCTCGCGCCTCACGGACCAGTCGGAGCCGTCGACGGTCCTGGTCGACACCGCGACCGCGGACATCCTGGCGACGATGCCGGCCCGCTACGCCCTGACCCGCCAGCCGGAACGCGAGGTCCCGGGCCTGGGCCCCCTCACCCCGGTCCGCCTCCAGCGCGCCTACGGCGCCTGACGGGTCCCCCGAGCCCCCGGAGCCCGGGCGACCATGTCATCCCGGCCGATGGCCGCGTTCCCATCGACCGACATGACATGTTCGCGACCTGGCCGGACCTCAGCGGCGGAGCGCGCCCGGGAGCAGGCGGAGCTGGGCCGCTCGTTCCGCGGCGAACGTCGCCAGCGGCCCTCGGGGCCAGGTCCCGTTGAGCAGGCGTTTCGCTGCGCGGACCGCCTCCGGGCGTCGCTGGGCGATCGTCGCGGCGAGGGCCTCGGCCGCACCCATCGGGTCGTCCGACGCCGTCCCGGCGAGGCCGAGCTCCACCGCCCGCGTCCCGGAGAACTCCTCGGCGGTCAGCGTGAGCCGCTTGGCGGTCTCCAGCCCGGTCAGCTCGGACAGTGCCTGGATCCCGGCCATGTCGGGGACGAGCCCGCGCGCGACCTCCATGACGCACCATCGCGCGTCGGGCGTGGTCACGCGCAGGTCGGCGCCGAGCGCGAGCTGCAGCCCGCCGCCGAGGACGTGCCCGTGCACGGCGGCGACGACGGGCACGGGAAGCCGCCGCCACGCCCAGCACGCCTCCTGGAACAGATTGGTCCCGCGCCAGGTGGGAACGAAGGCCCGCGCCACTCCCCCGGGGTCGCCGGCCGCCGCCTTGAGGTCGAGCCCGGCGCAGAACGACCGCCCCTCGCCCGAGAGGATCACGGCCCGTACCGCGGGCTCCCGCCGCAGCCGCCGCGCCGTGACCGCCAGGTCCCGGAGCATCTCCAGGCTCAGCGCGTTGAGCTTGCCGGGCCGGTCGAGCCGAACCCGCGCCACGCCGTCGTTGACCTCGCACGCAATATGACCCACGCCGCGAAGCGTAGCCCGCTCGCCTGCTCGCACCCGGCTAGCCTGGCCCCGTGGTCCGACTCGTGCTCGCCTCCCGTTCCCCCGCCCGGCTCGCGACGCTGCGCTCGGCAGGGGTGGAACCCCTCGTCCGGGTGTCCGGCGTCGACGAGGACGCGGTGCTCGCCGCGGCCCGCGCGGGCAACGAGCACCTGACCCCTGCCGACGCCGTGCTGCGGCTCGCCCAGGCCAAGGCCGAGGACGTCGCGAGCCCTTCAGGAACCGGAGCCGGGATCGCGGGCGGCGTCGTCGTCGGCTGCGACTCGATGCTGGAGATCGACGGCGCCGTCGTCGGCAAGCCCGCCGACGCCGCGGCGGCGCGCGAGCGCTGGCGCGCGATGCGCGGCGGCAAGGGCGTGCTGCACTCCGGCCACTGGCTCGTGGACCTGCGCGAGGCCGCCGACGGCGGCACCGGCGCCACGCTGGGCGCGACCAGTTCCACCACGGTCTGGTTCGCCGAGCTGGACGACGCCGAGATCGACGCCTACGTCGCCACCGGCGAGCCGCTGCACGTCGCGGGCTCGTTCACCATCGACGGCCTGGGCGGGCCGTACGTCGAGCGGATCGAGGGCGACCACCACGGCGTCGTGGGCATCAGCCTGCCGCTGCTGCGCGCCCTCCTGGCCGACATCGGCGTTCCCTGGCGGAACCTCCGGAACGTTGGGGGCGAGAGCGGCACCGACCCCGCCTAATTCCGCCGCACCGGGGCCCCGGCGGAACCCCGGCCCGGACAGAGCTCTGGCGCGAAGCCGGGGAGGTTGCGGAAATCCACAGACTCCCGCGCCTGATCAGCCGCCGGAACCGCCGATCACCAGCGCTCATGGTGGATTCCTCCAAATGGTCCCCGGTCCGCTTGGCGGACTTTCCACACCCCTGAGGTCGCCCGCCCGCGTTACCGTGAGCCGTGCCCAGTTCTCGTGTACCCAGCGCCAGCATCTCCAAGGTGCTCATCGCCAACCGCGGTGAGATCGCCGTCCGTGTCGCGCGGGCGTGCGCCGACGCCGGGATCGCGTCGGTCGCCGTGTACGCCGACCCGGACCGGGATGCCATGCACGTGCACCTCGCCGACGACGCGTTCGCGCTCGGCGGGACCACGGCGGGCGAGACCTACCTCGACATCACCAAGCTGCTCGACGTCGCGCGCCGTTCCGGGGCCGACGCCGTCCACCCGGGCTACGGGTTCCTCTCGGAGAACGCCGAGTTCGCCCAGGCCGTGATGGACGCGGGGCTCGTGTGGATCGGGCCGCCGCCGTCGGCCATCGAGTCCCTGGGCGACAAGGTCAGCGCCCGGCACATCGCGCAGCGCGCGGGCGCGCCGCTGGTCCCGGGCACGCCGGACCCGGTCGCGGACGCCTCGGAGGTGCGGGCCTTCGCCGAGCAGCACGGCCTGCCGATCGCGATCAAGGCAGCCTTCGGCGGTGGCGGCCGCGGCCTCAAGGTCGCCCGCACGTTCGACGAGATCGAGGAGCTGTTCGAGTCCGCGGTGCGCGAGGCCGTGGCCGCGTTCGGCCGCGGCGAGTGCTTCGTGGAGCGCTACCTGGACAAGCCCCGGCACGTGGAGACGCAGTGCCTCGCGGACGCGCACGGCAACGTCGTGGTGGTCTCCACGCGCGACTGCTCGCTGCAGCGCCGCCACCAGAAGCTGGTCGAGGAGGCCCCCGCGCCGTTCCTCACCGCCGAGCAGACCGCGCGCCTGTACGAGGCCTCGGAGGCGATCCTCCGCGAGGCGGGCTACGTGGGCGCCGGGACGTGCGAGTTCCTGGTGGGCCAGGACGGCACCATCTCGTTCCTCGAGGTCAACACCCGCCTCCAGGTGGAGCACCCGGTGACCGAGGAGGTCACGGGGATCGACCTGGTCCGCGAGCAGTTCCGCGTCGCCGCGGGCGAGAAGCTCGGCTACGGCACCCCGGAGATCCGCGGCCACTCCTTCGAGTTCCGCATCAACGGCGAGGACCCGGCCGCGAACTTCATGCCGGCCCCCGGCAAGCTCGAGAAGATCGTCTGGCCGTCCGGCCCGGGCGTGCGCGTCGACACGGGCGTGGTCGAGGGCGACGTCGTCTCCGGCAACTTCGACTCGATGGTCGCCAAGCTGATCGTCACCGGCGCCACGCGCACCCAGGCCGTCCAGCGCGCCCGCCGCGCGCTGCGCGAGCTGAGGATCGAGGGCATCCCGACGGTGGTCCCCTTCCACCGCGCGGTGCTGGAGGCCCCGGCGTTCGTCCCGGAGCTGGCCGAGGTCAAGGAACTGCAGACCGCCTCGGTCGCCGGGGCGACGCCGCAGGCGTCGCCGGCCGGCACCCTGCCCGGTGGCACGACGGCCGACGACGTCGCGGCGAACGCGCGCTTCGGCGTCCACACCCGCTGGATCGAGACCGAGTTCGCCGAGACCGTCAGGTCTCTCGCCGGCACCGCTCCGGCCGCCCCGGCACCCGAGGCCGAGCCCGAGGTGCTCGCCGAGCGCGTCGTCGTCGAGGTCGGCGGGCGCCGGCTCGAGGTCGTGCTGCCCGCGGGCCTGGGCGTGGCCGCCAGCCGTGCCCGCACGGCGAACGCCGCCCGCCGCCCGGCGCGCCGTTCCGGCGGCGCGAAGTCCGCGGTCACGGGCAACACGCTCGCCTCGCCGATGCAGGGCACGATCGTCAAGGTCGCCGTCGCCGAGGGGGACACGGTGGCCGAGGGCGACCTCGTCGTCGTCCTCGAGGCGATGAAGATGGAGCAGCCTCTGGTGGCGCACCGTTCGGGCACGATCACGTCCCTGACGGCCGAGCCGGGAGCGGGCGTCACGGCGGGCGCGGCGATCTGCGAGATCACTTCGGCGCAAGGCGACTGAGGCCGGGGCGCAGGGCCCCGCGATCTTCCCTCTGACGTGGTCATTCGGCCTCCCTGGTTCCGCTAGTGTTTGCCCGTGACTGAAGCACTGACACTCACCCCCGAAGAGGCCATCGCCCTCGTTCGCCCCGGCTCCGGCCTGCCCACGTTCATCAGCGACGTCAAGGTCGACGACGGCACCGCCTCGGCGCAGGCCGACCTGCGCAAGCTGGTCGACGCCCCGACGGCCGTCAAGGCCGCGGCCAAGATCGTGCCGACGCTCAACGCGTCGTTCGTGGTCCGGGACGTGACCGACGGCGTCGCGACGTTCGACCTCAAGGCCGACGCCGCGGGCCTCCCGGTCGGCAAGCTGCTGGGCCTGGCCCAGCCGGTCGTCAAGGGCCTCCTCAAGGAGAAGGGCCTGCCCGAGGACGTCGTGTCGCTCGGCTCGGGCACCTTCTCGGTGAACCTGGCCCACGTCCTGAAGGACAAGGTCGCCTCGGTGACCGGCGTCGTCCTGGACGACGGCAAGGTCACCATCGAGGGCTCCCCGGCCTGACCGGTCCCTCGCAGCACCCCGCCGCCGGGCCGCCGGACCTGAAACACGATCAGGTCCGACGGCCCGGCGTCGTGTCTGCCAGACTGGCGGGCGTGTCCGAAGCACTGAAGCCACCTGCCGATCTACCCCGGCACGCCGGGGACGAGTGGGTCGCCTGCGGCGATCACCGGCACTGGGGCCTGTACGGCGCCGCCGGGCTGCTGCTCGTCCGGCGCGGAGACGACGGCGTCCCGAGTCACCTGGTGCTGCAGCATCGCGCGCCCTGGTCCCACATGGGCGACACCTGGGGGATCCCCGGCGGTGCGCTGGCCCCCGGGGAGAGCGCCCGCGACGGCGCGCTGCGCGAGGCCGCCGAGGAGGCCGATGTCGCCGCGGCGGCCGTCGTCGTCGTCGGCGAGCACGTGCTGCGGCACGACGCCTGGACGTACACCACGATCGTCGCCGAGGTCCGGGCCGGGGCCGACGTCGTCCCCCGTGCCGCCGACGCGGAGAGCGTCACCGTGCGCTGGGCCCGGATGGACGAGCTCGGCACCCTCGCCCTGCTGCCGCCGTTCGCCGCCGCCCTGCCGGAGCTGCTCGCCCTGCTGCCGCGGCCGTAGACCGCCGCGCGACCACGTGGCCGGATGTCCGCCCGCCTCGCCGGGGGCGGGATAGGGTCGCGGTGTGCATATCCGCATCACTCCCGCCGAAGTCCTGGGCCTGGTCAAGGTCGCCGGCCAGCCCGTCCCGCCCGTGATCACCTCGGTGAGCGGCGAGGGCGACGTCGTCCGCGTCGTCGCCGACCTGCGGCGCATCGACGCGCTACCCGGCCCGCTCAAGCTCGCCGTCCGGATCGCTCCCATCGTGCGCGCCGACGTGCGCGTGGTCGCCTTCGTCGCGGGCGTCGCCACGCTCCAGGTCGAGGCCAACGCCGCCGGGATGCCCGCCCACAAGCTGCTGTCGATGGCCGCGGGGCCCATCGAGCAGGCCCTGGCCCAGCAGAAGCTGCCGCCGGGCGTCGTCGACATCCAGCAGGACGCGAGGATCGCCGTCGACGTCGAACGGCTCCTGGAGGCCAAGCTCCCCGGCCTGACCGTGACGAACCTGCGCCTCGCCGAAGGAGAGATCCTGCTGGACGGCTCGGTAGGCTGACCGTGTGAGCACCCCGTCACCCAGGTCCGCGTCCAGCCACGTCGTCGTCATCGGGGGTGGTCCCGGCGGGTACGAGGCCGCGCTCGTCGCGCGGAGCCTGGGCGCCCGCGTCACGGTCGTCGAACGCCAGGGGCTGGGCGGGGCGGCGGTCCTGACCGACGTCGTCCCCTCCAAGACCCTCATCGCCACCGCCGAGTGGATGACGATCGCCGAGCGCGCCCCCGACCTGGGGATCCGCACGTCCGACGGGACGTCGGTGCACGGCCTCGGCGTCGACCTGCAGGCCGTGAACAAGCGCGTCCTGGCCCTCGCGGAGGCGCAGAGCGCCGACATCCGCGGGCGGCTGGAACGCGAGGGGATCGAGGTCGTCAACGGCACGGGCAGGCTGGACGGCCCGTCGCGCGTCGTCGTCGACGCGCCGGGCAGCCCGGACGACGACGGCCGCGTGCTGGAGACCGACACCATCCTCCTGGCCACGGGCGCCACGCCGCGCACGCTGCCGACCGCGCAGCCCGACGGCGAGCGGATCCTCACCTGGACGCAGCTGTACTCCCTCACCGAGCTGCCGGAGAAGCTGATCGTGGTGGGGTCCGGCGTCACCGGCGCGGAGTTCGCGGGCGCGTACAACGCGCTCGGGGCCGACGTCGTGCTGGTGTCCTCGCGCGACCGCGTGCTGCCGGGCGAGGACGAGGACGCGGCCGAGCTGATCGAGGGCGTGTTCCGCTCGCGCGGGATGACGGTGCTGTCCCGCACCCGTGCGGAGTCCGCCGTGCGGACCGCCGACGGCGTCGCCGTGACCCTGTCCGACGGGCGGGTGATCGAGGGGTCGCACGTGCTCATGGCCGTGGGCGGGGTGCCGAACACCGAGGGGATGGGGCTCGAGAAGGCCGGCGTCGTCCTCGACGACCGCGGGTACATCGAGGTCGACAAGGTCTCGCGCACCTCCGTGCGCGGGATCTACGCCGCGGGCGACTGCACGGGCGTCTTCCCGCTGGCGTCGGTGGCCGCGATGCAGGGCCGGATCGCGATGCACCACGCGCTCGGCGACGCCGTCGTGCCGCTGCGGCTCGGCGCGGTGGCCTCCAACATCTTCACCGCCCCCGAGATCGCGACCGTGGGCTACAGCGAGGAGGCTCTCAAGGGCCAGAACTCGCGCTACATCACCACGACGCTGCCGCTCGCCCGCAACCCGCGCGCCAAGATGACCGGCGTCCGCGACGGCTTCGTCAAGCTGTTCGCGCACCCGGAGGCGGGCGTCGTGCTGGGCGGCGTCGTCGTCGCGCCGCGCGCGAGCGAGTACATCTTCCCGATCACCCTCGCCGTCCGGAACCACCTCACGGTCGACGACGTCGCCGCGACGTTCACCATCTACCCGTCCCTCTCGGGCACGACGGCGGAGGCGGCACGAGTCCTGGACGCCCGCGTCCAGGAGCGCTGAATCACCGTCAGGTAAATGCCTCGCGGTAATTGACGCCTCTGGGGCCACTCGCGATTATTGCCCGCGTGAGGCGTATGGCGAAGAGCCGTAAGATGTCTGATGTTGTCCGTTATTGGCAGACGATCGAGCACTTCGATCCGCAGCCGTTGCCGCGAGGGCTCGGTCTTGTGGATGTTCGAGCCGGGAAACCACTCCCGTGGGACGCCACAGAGGCCAATACGCTGGGCAAGGTATGGCGCCACACCGTCTACCTCGGCATCTTCGATCTCGCACGGGTTGCCGACGCGGTGTGCGAGTCACTCGAGCTGACACCGACCGCGGATCCCGGCGGGAAACGCCGCAGAGCGTCCGGACGATCTGCGTTGGCCACATTCGACGTGGATGACCGAGGTCGATACATCGTCGGCAGCCTCGCGATCTCCAGTTGTGCCTGGGCGGTGGGGAGCGCTCGCCGCCTCAAGGAGAACGACGAGGACTGGTTCGACCAGTTCGACGACGCCCAGGAGAACTTGGCCGCGATCCTCACCGGGGTCGGCGCTGGGGTGATCGACATCGGCCGGACCACCGGCAAGAGTGGTGTGGCGGGCGCGGCCGGCTGGGCCCTTGCAGCCGTGACCGGGGGCATCGGAGCGATACCCGCGATCCTAGTCACCGCGGCCGCACCGGTGCTCAGCCAGCTCACTGCGATCGTCGCCGAAAAGGTCGGCGAGGCGATCGCCGCCAAGGCCACTGACGATCTCCGTGACGAGGTCACCAGGAATGCGGCAACGGACGGCAGGAGACCGGCCGCCCCGAGCATCGGGCCCCACGCGCTGACCTACGACGACCTCGCCGGGCTGACCGAGTGGGCCGCCGAGGCCTTCGGGGTGCGCGAGTCCCTGGTACCGGTCCACGTCGGGGTTCACAGGCGCGAGGTCTCCGCCGGTTCGGACTCCTCGTCGATGCTCGCGAGCTTTCAGGCCCACGACCTGGGAACGGTTGCCACGGCGCTGCGCCGGAACGACGTCGGACCAGCCCTCACCCGCTATCTCACGCACGACGACGCCGTGGATCACTCGGCCCGCACCGACCTGCGCGTGCATCCTCGCGCCCTGCTCGACGGGCTGTCGCCGACTCGGATCCCCGCAGGGTGCTGGCCAGGCGAGTACCGTCTGTCCGCCAGCCAGCAACTCGCGATCAACGAGATCTTCGCCGACCTGGGCGCGTCTGGAAGCCGAGGCCTACGCAGCGTCAACGGCCCGCCGGGAACAGGTAAGACGACGATGCTGCAGGACGTCGTCGCCGGCGTCGTCGTCGAACGAGCGAAGATACTCGCCTCGCTTCCGAACGCCAGGAACGCCTTTGCCCCTGACCCGTTGACCTGGAGGACCGCGGCCGGGATGGAGCAAAGGGTCCATCCGCCGATCGCCGCTCTGACCGGATACGAACTGGTCGTCACGTCGTCGAACAACGGTGCGGTCGAGAACATCTCGCGGGAACTGCCCCTACGCCAGTCCATCGACCACGAGAGCTACCCCGATGCGGACTACTTTGCTGAGCAGGCGGGGATCGCCACCGGAAAGGACTCCTGGGGTGCCGTGTCCGCGGTGCTCGGCAAGAAGGACCACCGCGAGAGGTTCGTCGAGAACCACTGGCGCAAAGCCTTGCCCGCGGACCCTCGAATCGGGCTCCACGAATTCCTGAAGTCGGCCGCCCCCGGCGACGGAACGGTCGTGGCCTGGCATGACGCCGTCGCCAGGTTTAACGAGGCTCTCCGCCTGGTGGAACGCCTGCGCAGTGCCCGCCAGTCCGTGGCGGATGACCTCGTCCGACCGGGGAAGCCAGTGGTCACGGAGGAGTTCCTGGCGGAGGAGTACCGCGTCGCGTGGACACGGCACAACGAAGCCGTCACCGCCCGGGAGCAGGCGCAGACACTGACCGACGACGCCGAGAAACGCGTCGGCGAACTCCTTGACGGCCTGCGAGCGACGACTGCCGCTGTCGACAGCCACAACGCGGCGCGTCCGGGATGGCTGACGCGTCTCTTCCGGCGCGCGAGGTATACGGAGTGGCTCCGCACCCATGAGACGTTGTCCGCCGGGCTCGCCACCTCCCAGGTCGCATGGTCGGCGGCCTCGGACGAGCACGCCGAACTGCGCAAGGCACTGGAAGTTGCTCAAGGGACCGAGCAGACCGCATCCGCCGCCCAGAACGAGGCACAACGGCGGGCCGCCGAGCTGGCGCACGTCAGAAAAACCTGGCCCGGAACGGTCCCCGGCGCGGAATGGAATGCCGGAGGCCGCGACGTCTCTGCCATGGAACTGCGGGAGAGGTCGTCCCCCTGGATGGACGAGGAGTTCTTCCGTGCGCGGTCGGCGTTGTTCCTCGCCGCGCTGGACCTGCACAAGTCCCTGCTCGTCGAGGCAGGCGGCGTCGTGCGCGCGAATCTGTTCACCATGACGAAGGTCCTTGAGGGCCAGGTGCCACCAGATGTCTCCCCCGACCGGATCCTCGCCGCCTGGCAGACTCTGTTCCTCGCGATCCCGATGGTTTCCACGACATTCGATTCGCTTCCGCGAATGTTCGACCGTACCGGGCGCGAGGCGTTCGGATGGCTCGTCGTCGACGAAGCGGGGCAGGCCCGCCCGCAGCATGCCGTGGGCGCCCTGTGGCGGTCACAGCGCGCGGTGATCGTCGGTGACCCGCTCCAGCTCGATCCCGTTGTCACCCTGGACCCGAAAGTGCAGGAGTACCTGCGCGCACACTTCGGCCTCGATCACCAGTGGCTGCCCTCGCACCGCTCCGTGCAGGCCACGGCCGACCGCGTCACCCCGTTCGGCACGTTGCTGCCCGCCGACGACGGGAACGACGTATGGGTGGGGATGCCGCTACGGGTGCATCGCCGCTGCGCGAACCCGATGTTCGCGATCAGCAACGCGATCGCCTACGACGGCATGATGGTGCACGGGGTCAAGGACGACGACTCCCCGCGCCTTCTGAACCACAACACCTGGATCGACGTACCGTCCGGCCCGGGACGCTGGGATCCCCTGCTCGGGCTGTGGGCACGGAGCGTGCTGGGCAGGATCGACGCCCGTGGGAAAGAGCGCCACGGCGCGACATGGAACCTGGCGGAGAGGGTCTTCGTGATCAGCCCGTACCGCGACGTCGCTGACACACTTGAGGTGGAACTCGCTGACCTGCTCCCCAGAAGGGCGGAACGCGTCGGCACCGTGCACAAGACCCAGGGCAAGGAGGCAGAGGTCGTCCTACTCGTCCTGGGCGGTTCTGCCACCGAATCGATCAGCTGGGCCGCGATGAACCCGAGCGTCCCGAATGTCGCCGTCTCTCGCGCCCGGCGCGGGATCGTCGTCCTCGGAGACCTCGAGCGCTGGTCGAGACTGCGGTACTTCTCGGTGCTTGCCGGACACATCGGCGAAGGGCCCGGGCAGATCCGCAAGCACGACGGCAGGAGGCCACCACGGTGATGCAGGACCGCCCAGGCTCACCGACCCGTCGAATCAGCCTTGGGCCGCGAGCAGACCATCCAACGTCCACACCTCGACCGAATCCGACGGCAGCCCAGATGCGGCAACGTACTTGTCGCGTTCCGCGATGATCGCCAGGTCTCCTGTGCCCATCTGCTGGCACAGGAGGTCCAGGAGCGTCTGTCCGGTCGAAGCGCCACGAAGCAGGGCGTCCCAGTAGTCCTCCGACCAGGCCGCCGGATTGAACTGCCAGGGCGCCTTGCCGTCCCGGACCAGTTCGAGCAGGCGGACGAATCGCTCGGCGGTCGTGCGGCGAGCCCTGCCGTCCTTGACCTGGGCGACATGGTTCCCCGTCTCGATGACCGCCGTGACCGGAAGGACGAGCCGGACGCCACGTTCCACACGATCCTTCAGGCCGATCTCGACGGTCTCCCGGTCCTGGTCACGGCCCGGCACCGGGACGACGTTGTCGAGCACACTCGTGTCGATGAAGGCCACCCGCATCATTCCGCAGACCTCATGAAGTCGAAGAACTCGGTGTAGTCCTGCGGCGGCTCAGGGTCCCCGCTCAGCTTCCCGCGCGTGACCGCCTCGCCGATGCCACCCACGGTCATGTCACGGGCGTAGGTCGGTAGATCTGTGACGCGGCTGAGCATGGAGCGTCCGGTCTCCCGATCGCGGTAGCAGACGATGACCGAACTGTTGATCTCTCCGGTCGCTGCGTCCAGGAACGCCGGGTTATGGGTGGTCAGGACGATTCTGTTGCCCAGTTCAGCCGTCGTCCTGCGCACGAGATCCAGAACGCGTTCGGCTTGCGCAGGATGCAGTCCGTTGTCGATCTCCTCCATCACAAGCGTCGTCGTCGGCTTGTCGACCAGAGGCTCCAGCAGATCCAGCTCATCCCGCTGGGCCACGAGCGCTGAACCGACCGCGGCAAGACGCAAGATTCCATCACTTAGTTCGCGAGCCGTCGAGTCCTCAACTCTTGGGCCAACCTGTTCGGAGACACTCAGCATGACATCGTTGACGGATGTCCTGATCAGTGCGAGTTTCTGGATTTCCAGATCTGACACGACATCGACAAGGGACCGCAAGCGCTCCAGGCGACGACCATCACCTGAATTCTCGAACCTGGCCAGGGTGGCGGAGATGTTCGCAGCCCCCCTTTCGAGCGCGAAACTGTCAGCTGCTACGTATTCGCGCATCGAGTACGGGGTTGGTTCAAGGTGAAATACAGACCTCAACGCCTCAGCGATGACTACCTGAGCCGCATCGCCCCCCATTTTTCCGCTCGGGAACTGTGACCTCGCCCGAACATTGACGATCGGGCCGGTCGATAGCCGTCCAGCCGGAACATGTTGCTCAGGTTCATCTTTAATACTCAGAATCTCGATGCCATCGGCGGCATGAATGTCGATAACATTTCGCCATTCGTCGCCGCCAGACGTCACAGCAATCCGCTCCGAAATAATTTCAACCCTCGGCCTGATCCGAATGCCGACGTCGTATCGGAACTGCCCTTCACTGGAATCTACGGTGCATCCCAGTTGGAACGAGTCGCTCCCATGCGGCGCGCACCCCGAGGCGCCCCCACGAATCGGTCGAAGCGCCTCGGCCAGAGTCCCCCCACGCACGAGCCTCGCCATGACATCCAAGGCATCGAGTACGTTCGACTTCCCCGACCCGTTCCTCCCGATCAGGATCGTCGTCGGGTCGATCGGCAGGACCTGGTCGCGGAACGACTTGAACGCCGTCAACCGCAGTTCGGTCAGGTGCGCGTAGGACATGGGTTCCCTTCTCGGGTCCGTGGACGCCACCACTCTAGACACAGCACGCGCGACGTCCCAAGTTTTACGCCGGTGAGTCTGTCAGACGCACCCGTTCCCCGGCCGTTGGCCGGGCATGTCAGCGGCGGTTAACCTCGATCCCATGAGCACCGTCCCAGACCTCGACGATCCCAGCACCGACCCGTTCGACGTCGCCGCCGCCGCGGCGGAGTACATCGCGGGCAAGTCCGGCGTGGCCGGGCACGACATCGCGCTGGTGCTCGGGTCCGGCTGGGGCGGGGCGGCCGAGCTGCTCGGCGACGTCGTCGCGGAGCTGCCCACGTCGGAGATCCCGGGCTTCCGCGCGCCGGCCGTCGACGGGCACCGCGCCACCACGCGGTCCATCCGCGTGGAGCGGGCCGACGGTTCCGTGCGGCATGCGCTCGTGCTCGGCTCGCGCACCCACCTCTACGAGGGCAAGGGCGTGCGCCGCGTGGCGCACGGCGTGCGCACCGCCGCCGCGACCGGCGCCGAGACCCTGATCCTCACCAACGGCTGCGGCAGCACGCACATCGGCTGGCGCCCGGGGCAGCCGGTCCTCCTCAAGGACCACCTGAACCTGACGGCGCGCAGCCCGCTGGAGGGCGCGACGTTCGTCGATCTCACCGACGTCTACTCGCCCCGCCTGCGCAAGCTCGCCCAGGAGGTCGAGCCGGAGCTCCCCGAGGGCGTGTACGCGCAGTTCCCCGGCCCGCACTACGAGACCCCGGCCGAGGTCAAGATGGCCACGATCCTCGGCGCCGACCTGGTCGGCATGTCCACGGTCCTCGAGGCCGTCGCCGCGCGGCACTGCCGCATGGAGGTGCTCGGCATCTCCCTGGTCACGAACCTCGCCGCCGGCATCAGCCCGCAGCCGCTCTCCCACGAGGAGGTGCTGGAAGCGGGCAAGGAGGCCGGCCCGCGCATCAGCGACCTGCTCGCCCGCATCGCCGCGAAGATCTGAGGTGGCACGTCCCATGAGCATCCTGGACGACGGCGTGATCGCCCACGACGACGTGATCGAGCGGGCCGAGCGCTGGATCGCCGACGACGTCGACGACGCCGACCGCGCGGACCTGCGCGCCCTGCTCGCCAAGACCCAGGACCCGCGCCTGCGCGACATCGCGTTCGCCGAGCTCCGCGACCGGTTCTCCGGCCTCCTGGAGTTCGGCACCGCGGGCCTGCGCGGCGTGATGGCGGCCGGGCCGCACCGGATGAACCGCGCCGTGGTGATCACGGCGGCCGCGGGCCTGGGGGCCTACCTGACGTCCGAGCTCGAGGAGGCGCGGCCCCGCGTCGTCGTCGGCTACGACGCGCGGCACCGCTCCGAGCGGTTCGCGCACGACACCGCCGCCGTCCTGACGGCCGCGGGCGCGGACGTGTCGCTCCTGCCCGCCGCCCTGCCGACGCCGGTCCTCGCGTTCGCGGTGCGGCACCTGGACGCGGACGCCGGCGTCATGGTGACCGCGAGCCACAACCCCGCCGCGGACAACGGCTACAAGGTCTACCTCGGCGGCCGCGTCGTCGGCGACGCCGGGCAGGGCGCGCAGATCGTGCCGCCGTACGACACCCGCATCGCCGCGGAGATCTCCCGGTTCGCGTCCGCCGAGGGCGGCGCGTCGGCGGTCCCCCGCGCCGACGCCGGCTGGACCGTGCTGGGCAGCGAGATCCACGAGGCCTACCTCAAGAGGGTCGCCGCCCTGCGCGACCCGGACCTGCGGATCCGGGACGCCCACGCGCCGCATCTCCCGCCGCCGACCCTCGGGCAGACCGCGCTCAAGATCGTCGACGAGCCCGGCACGCAGCCGCTGCGGATCGTCACGACGGCGCTGCACGGCGTCGGCGGCCGCACGCTGGCCCGGGTGCTCGCGGACGCCGGGTTCACCGACGTCATCCCCGTCGAGGAGCAGCTGGAGCCCGATCCCGGCTTCCCCACCGTGCGCTTCCCGAACCCGGAGGAGCCGGGCGCGCTCGACCTGGCCCTGTCGATCGCGTCCGACGTGCGGGCCGACGTCGTCATCGCCAACGATCCCGACGCCGACCGCTGCGCCGTGGCCGTCCTCGACCCGGACTGGGGCACGTACCAGGGCGCCGAGACGGCGCGCTCGCACGGCTGGCGGATGCTCACCGGCGACGAGGTCGGGGCGCTGCTCGGCTGGGACGTCGCACGGCGCACGCAGGAGGGCACGCTCGCCTGCTCCGTCGTCTCGTCCCGCCTGCTGGGGCGGATCGCGGAACGCCACGGCCTGCGCCACGCGACCACGCTGACCGGCTTCAAGTGGATCGCGCGCACGCCCGGCCTGGTGTTCGGCTACGAGGAGGCCCTCGGCTACTGCGTGGACCCGGAGGCGGTACGCGACAAGGACGGGCTGTCCGCGGCCCTGCAGGTGGCGCTGCTCGCCGAACGGCTCAAGGAGTCCGGGAGCAGCCTGCTCGGGGCGCTCGACGACATCGCCCGGACGTACGGCCTGTTCACCACCGGTCAGCTCGCGGCCCGGTTCGACGACGTCGCGCGCATCGGCGACGCGATGTCCCGGCTGCGCGGGGCCCCGCCGGCGAGCCTGGACGGCTCCCTGGTCACCCGCGTCCAGGACCTCTCCGAGGGCGCGGACGGCCTGCCGCCCACCGACGGCCTGCTGCTGCTCGCCGCCGACGACACCCGGGTCATCGTGCGCCCGAGCGGCACCGAACCGAAGGTGAAGTGCTACCTCGAGGTCACGACGCCGGTCGCCGGCACCACCGGCGCGCAGGAGCTGGGCCGCCTCCGGGTCGCGGCGCAGCGGCGCCTGGAACGCCTCAGGCAGGAGCTGTCCGGGGCGCTGGGTCTCTGACCCACGCACCACGCCTCGAATTGCCCGGAATGCTTGCCATGAAAGGATCCGGGCATGCGCGGAATCATTCTGGCCGGCGGGTCCGGTACGCGGTTGCACCCGATCACGCTCGGGGTCAGCAAGCAGCTGGTCCCGGTCTACGACAAGCCGATGATCTACTACCCCCTGTCCACGCTGATCCTGGCGGGGATCCGGGACATCCTGGTCATCACCACACCGCACGACACCGAGCAGTTCCGGCGGCTGCTGGGCGACGGGTCGCAGTTCGGCGTCTCGATCCAGTACACCGTCCAGGCCTCCCCGGACGGCCTCGCGCAGGCGTTCGTGCTGGGTGAGTCCTTCCTCGGGTCCGACGACGCCGCCCTCGTCCTGGGCGACAACATCTTCTACGGACCCGGCCTCGGCGGCCAGCTGACCCGGTTCTCCGGCATCGACGGCGGCGCCGTGTTCGCCTACCGGGTCGCCGACCCCACCGCGTACGGCGTCGTCGAGTTCGACGACGAGTTCCGCGCGATCTCCCTGGAGGAGAAGCCCGCGGACCCGAAGTCCAGCTACGCCGTTCCGGGCCTGTACTTCTACGACAACGACGTGGTCGAGATCGCCAAGGGCCTGGAGCCCTCGGCCCGCGGCGAGTACGAGATCACCGACGTCAACCGGCACTACCTGGAGCGCGGCAAGCTCCAGGTCGAGGTGCTGCCGCGCGGCACCGCCTGGCTCGACACCGGCACGTTCGACTCGCTCCTGGAGGCCTCGGACTACGTCCGCACCATCGAGCACCGCCAGGGCCTCAAGATCGGCTCCCCGGAGGAGGTCGCCTGGCGCCGCGGCTTCCTGTCCGACGACGAGCTCCGCGCCCGCGCCGAGAAGCTCACCAAGTCCGGCTACGGCCGCTACCTGCTGGGCCTGCTGAACGGGTAGCCCGCGGGCCGCGTGGCCAGGAGAGGCGCGTGGACGACCGGCCGGGGATGGTCCGGTCGCCCACGCGCCTCGGCACGCAGCAGCGTGGTAAATTCCGATCTAACCGATCGGGTATGCCAAACTTAACCCAGGAACGAAGGGGGCGCACGTCCGGCCCCTGCCGCGAGGACCACGGAGGTGCATGGAGCCATGCCGGTACAGGATGCCGAACCGACAGGACCGTACGTCAGGAAGCTGCGCCGAGCCCTCGGCAGGATCACCACGCCGCCGCAGGAGCTCCCCGCCCGTGACGGCGTCACGATCGGCGAGAAGTGCTCCATCGACCCGGGCGTCCGGTTCCTGGAGAGCGACCGGGGCGACGTGGTGATCGGCGACCTCGTGACGATCTACCGGGACACCGAGATCCTCGGGCCCGTGCAGATCGGCAAGGGCACGTTCATCAACCGGTCGGCCTACATCCGGCCGGGCACGACGCTCGGCGAGCGGGTGAACGTCGGGCCGTTCGCGCGGTTCATCAGCGACACCCACGAGATCGGCCCGGCGCAGCGCCGGGCGGGCAAGCTCTACTGGGCACCGATCGAGATCGGGGACGGCGCCTGGATCGGCGCCGGCGCCACCATCCTGGGCGGTGTGACGGTCGGCGCGGGGGCGGTCGTCGCCGCCGGCGCGGTGGTCACCGCGGACGTACCGGAGAACGCGCTCGTGGGCGGCGTCCCGGCCCGCCTCATCCGCGACCTGGCCACCCAGGACGACCAGAGCGACGCGGCGCGGGTGTCCCAGGCGCGGGCTTCCTGACGCCTGACCCGTCCGGTGCGGCCGCGGGCGGGAGCCTCGATCCTGGCTCCCGCCCCGCGCCTCGCCGCGCTCTCAGGCGAGCACCTCCGGCGCGGCCCGGGCCCAGCGCCCGGCCCAGTCGCCGATCGGCTCGACGCCCGCCCGCTCCAGCGTGTCGTGCGACAGCACCGAGTAGGCCGGGCGCGGGGCCGGGCGGGGGAAGGCGTCCGTCGTGGTCGGCTCGAGCTTCACCTCGGCGCCCGACGCCGCCACGATCCGCTCGGTGAACCCGAACCACGACGTCTCGCCCGACGCCGTGCCGTGGTAGATGCCCGCCGGCGCGCCCGCCGCGACCAGCCGCACGATCAGGTCCGCGAGGTCCCGTGTCCAGGTGGGCTGGCCCACCTGGTCGTCGACGACGTGCAGCAGCTCCCTCTCGGCCGCGAGCCGCGCCATCGTCCTCGGGA
The DNA here is from genome assembly GCF_039529775.1 of Myceligenerans crystallogenes. Classification (NCBI taxonomy): domain Bacteria; kingdom Bacillati; phylum Actinomycetota; class Actinomycetes; order Micrococcales; family Promicromonosporaceae; genus Myceligenerans; species Myceligenerans crystallogenes. The sequence continues at coordinate 891,446 of NZ_BAAANL010000001.1, read as the reverse complement.
AGCATCCGCCCCCGGCGCCGTACAGCCACGCGGTACGCACGATCAGGGCGTCCGGCGCCTCGGCCCGCACGGCCCACTCCCCCGCCGCCTTCGTCCGCCCGTACGCGGACCGCGGCGCGACGACGCCGTCGGCCGGGTAGGGCGCCGTCGCCGCGCCGTCGAACACGTAGTCCGTGGAGACGTGCACCAGCCGGGCGCCCGACGCCGCACAGGCCCGCGCGAGATGCGCCGCCCCCGCGGCGTTCACGGCGAACGCCTCCGCCTCGTGCGTCTCGGCGTCGTCGACGGCGGTCCAGGCCGCGCAGTTGACGACGACGTCGTACCCCCGCACCACCTCGGCGACGGCCACCGGATCGAGGAGGTCGAGCACCGGCCCCGGCCCGCCCGCCCCGCCCGGTGCCCGCCGGGTTCCCGCGACGTCGTGCCCGGCGGCCGTGGCGGCCGCCGCCATGTCCTGCCCGAGCATGCCGGCCGCGCCGACGACCAGCCATCGTTCGCGCACGTCCGCGTCGTGTTCCATGCGTACGATCCTAGGGTCCGTGACCCACCTGATGCCTGGTGGACCCCTGTTGCCCCGAGGAGCCCCGATGCAGTACCGCGAGCTGTCCGTGCCCGGCGCGTTCGAGATCACCCCGAAGCAGTTCGGCGACCCGCGCGGGCTCTTCCTGGAGGCGTTCACGGCGCGCGCGTTCGAGGACGCCGTCGGCCACTCCTTCGACCTGCAGCAGGCCAACTGCTCCGTCTCCGCGGCGGGCGTGCTGCGCGGCATCCACTTCGCCGACGTGCCGCCCGGCCAGGCCAAGTACGTGCAGTGCCTGCGGGGCGCGGTGCTCGACGTCGTCGTCGACCTCCGCGTCGGCTCCCCGACGTTCGGGCGGTGGGACGGCGTCCTGCTCGACGACACCGACCGCCGCGCGATCTACCTCTCCGAGGGCCTGGGCCACGCCTTCCTGTCCCTGGAGGACCACTCCACGGTCATGTACTTCTGCTCGGCGGGCTACGCGCCCGAGCGCGAGCACGGCATCCACCCGCTGGACGAGCAGATCGGCATCGAGTGGCCGGCGACGGCTCGCGACGGGAGCCCCCTCACGCCGCTCCTGTCGGAGAAGGACGACAAGGCCCCGACCCTCGAGGAGGCCGGGCGCCAGGGCCTCCTGCCCTCGATGGAGTCGGTCGGCGACTTCCTCGCGACCAGGCGGTGACCGAGCCGGCGGGCGCCCCGGCGGGACCGTGAGGACGTCGCGTCCTCACTGTCCCGTCTTCGCGTACCTGGCCTCGGTCGCGGCCTTCGCCGGGCGCCACCACGGTTCGTTGGCGCGGTACCAGTCCACGGTCGCCGCCAGGCCGTCCCGGAACTCCGTGTAGCGCGGCGTCCAGCCGAGCTCGTCGCGGAGCTTGGTGGCGTCGATCGCGTACCGCAGGTCGTGGCCGGGGCGGTCGGCGACGTGGTCGAAGTCGTCCGGCTCGCGGCCGAAGAGCTCCAGCAGGGTGCGCACGACCTCGAGGTTGTTCCTCTCGCCGTCGGCCCCGATCAGGTAGGTCTCCCCGATCCGGCCCCTGTCGACGATCGCCCAGACGGCCGCGTTGTGGTCCTCGACGTGGATCCAGTCGCGCACGTTCAGCCCGGCGCCGTACAGCCGCGGCCGCACGCCGTCGATCAGGTTGGTGACCTGCCGCGGGATGAACTTCTCGATGTGCTGGTAGGGGCCGTAGTTGTTGGAGCAGTTCGAGATCGTCGCCGCGACGCCGAACGAGCGCACCCAGGCCCGCACCAGCAGGTCGCTGCCGGCCTTCGTCGAGGAGTACGGGCTCGACGGGTTGTACGGCGTGTCCGCGGTGAACTTCTCGGGCGTGTCCAGCGGCAGGTCCCCGTACACCTCGTCGGTCGAGATGTGGTGGAACCGCACGCCGTGCCTGCGCACGGCCTCCAGCAGCGTGAACGTCCCGACGAGGTTCGTGGTCACGAACGGCGACGGGTCGTCCAGCGAGTTGTCGTTGTGCGACTCCGCCGCGAAGTGGACGACGACGTCGGACTCCCCGACGAGGCCGTCCACCAGGCCGGCGTCCGTGATCGAGCCCTCGACGAGCCGCACCCGCTCGGCGACCGGGGCGAGCGAGCCCCGGTCCCCGGCGTAGGTGAGCGCGTCCAGGACGGTGACCTCCGCGTCCGGGCGCTCCCGCACCGTCTGCTGGACGAAGTTCGCTCCGATGAAACCGGCTCCGCCGGTGACCAGTACCTTCACGCTGGGCAACTCCCCGTGTGTCGTTCGTCCTGCGCGCGGTGCGGACGGATCAGTCGCGGCCGTAGATGTCGCGGGTGTAGACCTTCTCCGCGACGTCGTCGAGGAGCTCCGTGCGGCGGTTGGCGATGATGACGTCGGCGCGCGACTTGAACTCGTCGAGGTCGTCGATCACCTCGGAGTGGTAGAACTCGGACTCGCCGAGGGTGGGCTCGTACACGACCACCTCGACGCCCTTGGCCTTGATCCGCTTCATGATCCCCTGGATGGCCGACGCGCGGAAGTTGTCGCTGCCGGCCTTCATCACGAGGCGGTACACCCCGACCACCTTCGGGTCGCGCCGCAGGATGTCGGCGGCGACGAAATCCTTGCGGGTCGTGTTCGCGTCCACGACCGCCTGGATCAGGTTCTGCGGCACGTCGGAGTAGTTCGCCAGCAGCTGCTTGGTGTCCTTCGGCAGGCAGTAGCCGCCGTACCCGAACGACGGGTTGTTGTAGTGCGAGCCGATGCGCGGGTCCAGGCCGACGCCCTCGATGACCTGCGCGGTGTCCAGGCCGTGGGTGACGGCGTACGAGTCGAGCTCGTTGAAGTACGCCACGCGCAGGGCCAGGTAGGTGTTGGCGAACAGCTTGATCGCCTCGGCCTCGGTGGGGTCCGTGAGCAGGATCGGCACGTCCTTGGTGATCGCGCCCTCCAGCAGCAGGTCCGCGAACTTCTTGCCGCGCTCCGACCGGTCGCCGACGACGATCCGCGACGGGTGCAGGTTGTCGTACAGCGCCTTGCCCTCGCGCAGGAACTCCGGGGAGAAGATGATCGCGGCGCCCGGGTGCTCGGAGCGCACGCGCTCCGTGAAGCCCACCGGGATCGTCGACTTGACCACGATCGTCGCGTCCGGCGAGACGCGCAGCACGTGCGCGATCACGGACTCGACCGAGGAGGTGTCGAAGAAGTTCGTGGCCTCGTCGTAGTTCGTCGGCGTGGCGACGACGACGACCTCGGCGCCCTGGTAGGCCGCGTCCGCGTCCAGCGTCGCGGTCAGGTTGAGGTCGCGGCCGGCGAGGTACTCCTCGAGCTCGGCGTCGACGATGGGCGACCTGCCCTCGTTGACCAGCGCGACCTTCTTCTCGTCCAGATCGACTGCCCACACCTCGTGGTTCTGTGCGATCAGGACTGCGTTCGACAGGCCCACATAGCCCGTACCGACGACGGCGATCTTCATGGCGCCCATGGTACGTGCAGGCGCCTCGGGCGAATGTCCGCTTCGGCCCGAACCGCAGGACTTCCCCTCAGCTCGTTCCCGGACCTTCTCATCGAGCCTCCTCGCGCGGCAGCCGTTCCAGCGCGGCGAACCACCGTTCGGGGACGACGTCGTCGAACGGCGCGGTCCCCGCGAGCACGGCCGCGAGCAGGTACTCCGCGTCCGCCTCGACCCGGGCGACCAGCTCCGGCGGATACCCGTATCGCTCGCGGTGAAGTGCGAACTCGTCCTGGTCGTCGATGAAGGCCGGGCCGCGCCCGCGCTTGTCGGTGCGCCCGTCGCGGACGCCGATCACGTCGAGATCGAGGTCCACCATGGTGACCTCCCAGCGCGGGTCGGGCACGTCGTCGTTCCCGCGGGCGCCGCCGTGGCCCGCGCCGCCGATGCGCCGCCACGCCGGGACGGTCGTCAGGTCGACGTACACGCGGTTCTTGCCGGGGGGTTCCGCGTCGCGCGGGTAGAACGCGGGCGTCCACCCGGCGCCGGGAAAGCACCCGACCCCGGCGGTCCCGGCCCGGTACGAGAGCCCGGGCCGCGCGAACAGCGTCCCGGCGGGATATCCGACCCACTCGCCGAACTCGTCGGACCCGAGATACCGGACCCCGAACTCCCAGTGGGGACTCCCGTCGAACTTCGTGTACCGCACCCACACGCCATCACCAGCAGTAACGGGTCTCTCGGCCACGCCCCGACCCTATCTCGACCACGGAGGCCGGCCGCAGCCCCGGGCGGTGCCACCGCGCCGGCCGCTACCCCAGCGCCGCGTCGTCCTGTTCGACGGCGGCGTTCCAGGACTTCTTCTCGGCGCGCCAGCCCTCGTCGTCGCGGCCCTGCTTCCAGTAGCCGGACGCGGAGAGCAGCTCCCGGGGGACGCCGAGCTCCGCGCGGGCCCAGCGACGCAGGTCGCGGACGACGCCGGCCTCGCCGTGCAGGAAGGCGTGCGGCACGCCGCCGGGCAGGTCGCCCGCCTCGTGCGCGGTGCGGACGACGTCGGCCAGCGTGACGCCGTCGGCGGACCGGTGCACCCAGGTCACGCGCAGCGCGCCGTCGGACACGATCTCCTGCCGCTCGGCAGGCCCGGCGACCTCGATGAACGCGTGCGCGACGGCGCCGCTCGGCAGCGCCTCGCAGGCCGCCGCCACGGCGGGCAGCGCGGACTCGTCGCCGACCAGGAGGTGCCAGTCGGCGTCGGCCGACGGCGCGTACGCGCCGCCCGGGCCGAGGAAGCCGACCTCGTCGCCGACCTGCACGCGCCGGGCCCACGGCCCGCCGTACCCGACGTCGCCGTGCTCGACGACGTCGACGTCCCACCCCTCGGCGTGCACGCGCCGGATCGTGTACGCCCGCACGACCGGCCGCGCGTCCGGCGCGGGCGGCGGCGCGAGCACGAGCTTGACGTACCGGTCGGTGAACTCGCCCGGGTCGACGGCGCGCAGCGCGTCACCCCCGAGCGTGACGCGCACCATGTGCGGCGTCAGCCGCTCCACGGCGATGACGACGGCGACGACGGGCGGGGCGGCGCGACGGGGCGCGGCACCCGGGGGGCTCTCGACGATCTGTGACATGGTTAGGTCAGCCTAACCCCGATCGCCGCGAGGTTCGACGCGGCCCGCGTCACACCGGACGGCCGCCGCGGGGGCGCGCCGGTCCGCCGCCGGACGCCCTCTCCGCCGGGCAGTAGGTAGGTTGGTGGCATGACACATCTCGGGGCCGACGTCGTGCAGGCGCTGCCCAAGGTCCTCCTGCACGACCACCTCGACGGCGGGCTGCGGCCCGCGACCGTCCTCGAGCTCGCCGCCGACGTCGGGCACGAGCTCCCCGCCGCCACCCCGGACGCCCTGGCCGACTGGTTCGCCACGTCCGCGGACTCCGGGTCGCTGGAGCGCTACCTCGAGACCTTCGCCCACACGGTCGCCGTCATGCAGACCGCCGAAGCCCTGGAGCGGGTCGCCCGCGAGGCCGTGCTCGACCTCGCCGCCGACGGCGTCGTCCACGCCGAGCTCCGCTGGGCCCCCGAGCAGCACCTGGCCCGCGGCCTCACCATGACGCAGGCCGTGGAGGCCGTCCAGGCCGGGATCGACGACGGCATCGCCCGCGCCGCCGCCGACGGCCGCACCCTCCGCGCCGGCCAGATCCTGTGCGCGCTGCGGCACACCGACCACTGGGCCGAGGTCGCGGGCCTCGCGATCGCCCTGCGCGGCGACGGCGTCCTCGGCTTCGACCTCGCCGGCCCCGAGCAGGGCTTCCCGCCCTCGCGGCACGACGGCGTCTGGCGGCACCTCGCCACGCACCAGATCCCCGTCACGATCCACGCGGGCGAGGCCGCCGGCGTCGGCTCCGTCGCCGACGCCGTCGCCGTCGGGCAGGCCCTGCGCCTCGGGCACGGCGTACGGATCATCGAGGACATCACGTTCGGGACCGACGACGGCGCTCCGGCGCCGGGCACCGACCGGATCTCCGGGTCCGACGGCGCGGGCGGCTCGGCCACCCTCGGCCCCGTCGCGAACTGGGTCCGCGACCAGCAGATCCCGCTGGAGGTGTGCCCGGTCTCCAACACGCAGACCGGCGCGGCCACCTCGATCGCGGACCACCCGATCACGCGGCTGAAGGAACTCGACTTCGCCGTGACGCTGAACACCGACAACCGCCTGATGTCCCGCACGTCCCTGAGCCACGAGATGATGCTCCTGAACACCGAGGCCGGCTGGACCCTTGAGGACCTGCTCGACGTCACCGTGACCGCCGCGTGGAGCGCGTTCGCGCACCACGACGAGCGCCGCGCGCTGGTCGAGCAGGTCATCGTGCCCGGTTTCCAGAAGATCGAGCGGGCCTCGCTGTAAGGCCCGGGCACCAGCAGGCCCGGGAGACAGGCAACACCAGGACGGAGCACCCATGACCATGGACCGCGCGGCGCTCGCCGCCGTCGTCGACCACACCCTCCTCAAGCCGGAGGCGACCGCCGCCGACGTGACCGCCCTCGTCGAGGAGGGCGCGGCCCTCGGCGTCTTCTCGGTGTGCGTGTCGCCGACGTTCGTCGCGCACGCCCGCGAGGTCGCCGCCGGGCGCCTCGAGATCGCCACGGTGTGCGGCTTCCCCTCCGGGAAGCACGCGAGCGAGACCAAGGCGGCCGAGGCCGCCCGGTCGATCTCCGACGGCGCCGACGAGGTGGACATGGTCATCGACGTCGGCGCCGCGAAGGCCGGCCTGTTCGACGACGTCCGGGCGGACATCGCGGCCGTGCGCGCCGCGGTCCCGGCGGGCCGGGTCCTCAAGGTCATCATCGAGTCCGGCGCGCTGACCGACGAGGAGATCGTCGCGGCGTGCGAGGCCGCCGAGGCCGCCGGCGCCGATTTCGTCAAGACCTCCACGGGCTTCCACCCCACCGGCGGCGCCACGCTCGAGGCGATCACCCTGATGGCCCGCACGGTCGGCGGCCGCCTGGGCATCAAGGCCTCGGGCGGCATCCGCGACTGGCCCAAGGCCACGGCGATGATCGAGGCGGGCGCCACCCGTCTGGGCCTCTCCGCCACGGCCGCGGTCCTGGACGCTGCCACTCCGGCCGCACCCCCGCAGTCCCCGGACACCTACTGACGAGGGACCACGAGGTTCCTGATCGCTCCACGAGTTTGCTGTGCGGTCTTCCTGGCACGATGCGACGCAACCTCGTGGTGGCGGACAGCAACCTCGTGGTCCTCAGCCCCCGGGCCGACGTCTGCCCGGCCGCGCCGGGCCCGCCGGTGGTCAGGTCGAGGTAATCACCGATGTCGGGCCCGGGACCTGTCGGCCGGAGGTCCAGGCTTCCTCTCGGAGGACGGCCTCGATCTCCGCGACGAACCCGTCCGGCGGGAACAGCTGTGGCGCCCGGTACCGGAGGAGCCGGTACCGGAGCTGGTTGAGGACGCCGTTCTGGCGGACCGCGTCCGCGGCGAGCTGCGAGGTGCTCGAGTGGTGCTCGCTGCCGTCGATCTCCACGAGCAACCATCTGCCCCTCCCGAGATACCACGCCATGTCGGCGCGGCCCAGGAACCTGCCGTCGGGGGCATGAATGTCTCGTTGAAGCTCGTCGGGAACGATGTCGGCGTCCCACAGCGCGAGCCAGGCCCTCGTCTCGAGAGGCGACTCCAGGAGCTTGTTCGTCAGGCCGAACCAATGACGACGCCGCGCGACGCCCCGGCGGGCGCGGCCGGCGTGCAGCGCGTCCGCCAGTTCGACGCCGGTGGTCAGCCCGCGTCGGAGCGCGTCATTCGCGCAGGCCACCCAGGACTCCCGGTCCAGGGTGTCGAGCGCCTGGACGAAGGCGACGGGCAATCGCGCGACCGGCGCGCCCTCGATACGCACGGTGTTCCCGCGCAGGTCGATCTGCCTGACCCGGATGTCGCCGCGCGGTTGCGCGTAGCCGCCGCCACGCATCGCCACCTCGACGGTGATCACCCGGGGAAGCCCGCGCACCCCGTGCAACGCCAGCGCTCCGGCGCCGACGGCCGCCCCGTTCGCGTACGCGACCAGAGCGCGCCGCACCGATCGCCGTCTTTCACGGTCGTAGGGGTGCCGCTCCCGGAGGTCCCGGGACAGGACGCCGGTGTCGTAGACGCCGCGCATCACACGGACCAGCCGCCCGGCGTGGACGAGCTGACGAAACCGCCTGTCCGAGATCCGGCACCCGCTGACCTGCGCGGTGCTCACGTAACCGGCCTGCCCGCGGGCCAGCACGATGAGGTCGGACGGCAGCGATACGTCGTCTGTCACCATGCCATGACATCACATAGCACTCCCCGGGCAATTCAGCTATCCACAGGGATATACGTCCACGACGAGCTCGCCCGGCGGCTCGGCTCCTCGAAGACGTCCTCCGGCCCGCACCGTCAGGGCTGCCGCCCCGGACGCCTCACGCGATGCGGTCGAGGATCAGCTTGCCCGGGGTGGTCGCGGCGATCGCCTCCGGGGTGCCCTCCGGGGCCACCTCCCAGGCGCCCTCCAGGGACTGCCCGGCACGGGTGAAGCGGTCCGGGGTGTCCGTGTGGAGCGTCAGCAGGGGCTGGCCGGCCATGACGCGGTCGCCCGGCTTGGCGTGGAGCCGGACGCCCGCGGCGGCCTGCACCGGGTCCTCCTTGCGGGCGCGGCCCGCGCCCAGGCGCCAGGCCGCGATCCCGACCGCGTAGGCGTCGAGGCGGGTCAGGACGCCGTCGGCGTCGGCCGTGACGGTCTCCGTCTCCTGCGCGACCGGCAGCGGCGCGTCCGGGTCGCCGCCCTGGGCGGCGATCATGCGGCGCCAGGCGTCCATCGCGCGGCCGTCGGTGAGCGCGGCCCGCACGTCGTCGGGCGACGCCGGCTTCCCGGCGCCCGCCAGCATCTCGACGGCGAGCGCCACGGTCAGCTCGACGACGTCGGCCGGCCCGCCGCCCGAGAGCACCTCGACGGACTCGGCGACCTCCAGCGCGTTCCCGGCGGTCAGCCCGAGCGGCACCGACATGTCGGTGAGCAGGGCGACGGTGTGCACGCCCGCGTCGCGTCCCAGGTCCACCATGGTGCGGGCGAGCTCGCGTGCGTCGCCGAGGGACTTCATGAAGGCGCCGGAGCCGACCTTCACGTCGAGCACGAGCGCGCCCGTCCCCTCGGCGATCTTCTTGGACATGATCGAGCTGGCGATGAGCGGGATCGACTCCACGGTCCCGGTCACGTCGCGCAGGGAGTAGAGCTTGCGGTCCGCGGGCGCGAGGCCGCTGCCGGCGGCGCAGATCACGGCGCCGACGTCGTCGAGCTGCGCGAGCATCTCGTCGTTCGACAGCGCGGCCCGCCACCCCGGGATCGACTCCAGCTTGTCCAGCGTCCCGCCGGTGTGCCCGAGCCCGCGCCCGGACAGCTGCGGCACGGCCACGCCGAAGCAGGCGACGAGGGGCGCGAGCGGGAGCGTGATCTTGTCGCCGACGCCGCCGGTGGAGTGCTTGTCGGCCGTCGGCCGCGACAGCCCGGAGAAGTCCATCCGCTCCCCGGACGCGATCATGGCGCGGGTCCAGGCCGCGATCTCCGCGCGCGACATCCCCTTCAGGAAGATCGCCATGGCCAGGGCCGACATCTGGTAGTCAGCCACGGCGCCCCGCGTGTACGCGTCGAGCACCCAGTCGATCTGCCCCTGCGACAGGGCGATCCCGTCCCGCTTGGCCCGGATCACGTCCACGGCGTCGAACTGCTCGGTCATGACTTGTCCTCTCCGCTTCCTGGCGGGCCGGGCCGCGACACCCGCGCCAGATCCTCCGGTCCGAACGCCTGCGGCAGCACCTGCTCCATCGTGAGCACGCCCTGCGGCGTCTCCACGAGCAGGCCGGGCCCGCCGTGCTCCCACAGCAGCTGCCGGCACCGCCCGCAGGGCATGATCAGTTCCGCGTCCCCGTTCACGCACGTGAACGCCACGAGCCGCCCGCCTCCGGACATCATCAGCGCGCTCACGAGGGAGCACTCCGCGCAGAGCGTCACGCCGTAGGCGGCGTTCTCGACGTTCGCCCCGGTGAGCACCCGCCCGTCGGCGGTGATCGCGGCCGCCCCGACAGGGAAACCGGAGTACGGCGCATAGGCGAAGCGCAGGGCCTCACGCGCGGTCGCCCGCAGCCCCACCCAGTCGACGTCGTTCACAGCGCCATCCCTCCTGGTCCGCCCACGCCTCAGCCCTTGACGTAGGGTTCGCCGTTGGCCGCCGGGGGGCGGGAGCGGCCCACCAGGCCCGCCACCGCGAACAGGGTGACCACGTACGGGATCATGAGCATGAACTGGCTCGGGACCGGTGAGCCGACCACGCTGAGCACGTTCTGCAGGTTGGACGCGAAGCCGAACAGCAGGCCGGCCAGGGCCGCCCGGACCGGGTCCCACTTGCCGAAGATCATCGCGGCCAGGGCGATGAACCCGGCGCCCGCCGTCATGTTCTGGCCGAACTGCGCCAGCACCACCGTCGTGTAGAACGCGCCGCCCAGGCCGGCGCAGGCGCCGCCGATCAGGAGGGCGCCGTAGCGGGTGCGGGCGACGTCGATGCCGACGGTGTCCGCGGCCTTGGGGTGCTCGCCGACGGCGCGCAGCCGCAGGCCCCAGCGGGTGCGGTACATCCCGAACCAGACGCCCGCGACCACCAGGTACATGAGGTAGACGAGCGGGGTCTGGTCGAACAGCACCGGGCCGATCACGGGGATCTCCGAGAGCAGCGGGATCCCCCAGCTGCCGAACCGCGGCGACGTGTTGAGCCGGGCGGCGTCGGGCACCAGGACCTGCGTGTACAGGAACGTCGTCAGGCCCAGCACCAGCACGTTCAGCACGACGCCGACGATGATCTGGTTGACCTTGTGCGTCACCGTGAACAGCCCGAGCACGAGCGCCACGAGCACGCCCGACAGCAGCCCGCCGGCCAGCCCCACCCACGGCGAGCCGGTCAGCGAGCCCGCCACCGCGGCCGTGAACGCGGCCGCGAGCATCTGCCCCTCGATCGCGATGTTGATCACGCCGGACCGCTCCCCGATCACGCCGCTCAGGGACCCGTACACGAGCGGCACGGACCACAGCAGCGCCCCGCCCAGCAGACCCACGACCGACAGCGTCCCCGAGCTCCCGGACCCCGCCCACGCGAGGAACCCGGTGAGGATCGCGACGCCGAACACGGCGATCGCCCACAGCGGCGTCCTGCGGTTCCGCAGCGTCAGCGCCACGGAGAACGCCGCGACCAGCGCCACGACCACCAGCGCGCCCCACGCCAGCGGCATCCCCGGCACGGAGATCACCGGGATCTGGATCGCGTCCGCGCGCCGCGACAGCGCGAAGTTCACGTCGCCGCCGCGCGGCGTCGCCACGAGCAGCAGCGCGTACAGCACGCCCACGGCGAGCAACCCGCCCGCCGCCTTCCAGCCGACCTGCGTCACACGCCGTTCCGTGCCGCCCGACGACGGCGCGCCCGCCGCGCCCTGGGTCTCGACCACGGCGCTCATGCTGCTGCTCCCTTGCTCGCGACAGTGCTCCCGGCGGCCTTCGGGGCCTTGCGGGATCTCCCGGGCGGACGACGCCGCCGGGCCGGATCGGGCAGCCGGAAGATCGCCCGCACCAGGGTCGGCGCGGCGATGAACAGCACGATGAGGGACTGCACCACGAGCACGATGTCGCTGGGCACGCCCTCCGACGCCTGCATCGCGGTGCCGCCCGCCTTAAACGCGCCGAACAGGATGCCGGCGGCCAGCACGCCCCACGGGCTCGACCCGCCGAGCAGGGCGACGGTCAGCGCGTCGAACCCGACGCCCGCGTCGATGTCCCCGCTGAACCCGGTGGTCACCTGCCCCAGCACCTGGGACGCGCCCGCGATCCCGACCAGCGCGCCGGACAGCAGCATCACCTTGACCGTGCTCCACCCGACGTCGATCCCCGCCACGCGCGCGGCCCGCGGGTTCGATCCCACCGCGCGGTACTGGAACCCCTCCGAGGAGCGGTTCAGCAGCCACCACGCGAACACCACCGCGGCCAGCGCCAGCACGAAGCCCCAGTGCAGGCTGTACCGCTCGCCCAGCAGCGGCGGCAGCTGCGCCGAGGGCAGCGTGGGCGGCGTCTTCGGGTTCGCCGACCCGGGGGCCTGCAGCAGGCCCGGCGTCGCGAGCAGGTAGGCGAGCAGGTAGAAGGCGATCCAGTTGAGCATGATCGTGACGATCACCTCGTGGGCGCCGGTGCGGGCCTTGAGCACGCCCGCGATCCCGGCCCAGACCGCCCCGCCCGCCATGCCGGCGACGACGGCGAGCGCCGCGTGCAGCCCGGCGGGCAGCCCGGTGACGCCGAAGCCGACCCAGCCGGCGCAGACCGCGGCCATGAGCATCTGCCCCTGGCCGCCGATGTTCAGCAGGCCGGCGCGGAACGCCAGCGCGATGCCGATCCCGGCCGCGACGAGCGGCGTCGCGTAGTTGAAGGTCTCGGTCAGCGGCCGGATCTGGGCCGCGAAGCCCTCCGCGCGCGGGTTGAACACCGCGCCGCGGAAGAGCGCCGAGTAGGCGCCGCCGATCGCGTCGCCCAGCGCCGCGAACGTGTCGCCGGGGCGGCTGAAGAAGTAGGCGGCCGCGGCGGTGACGTCCTCGTCGGTGAACGCGATCATCACCGAGCCGACGAGCACCGCGAGCAGCACCGCGCCCACCGCCGTCGTCCACGGATGGGCCATCGTGTCCTGCAGCGCCTTGGCGAGCCACGCCTCGGTGTCGGCGGCGTCCGGGCCCGCGGGGGCACCGGCCTGCCGCGCCTTCTCCTGCTCGAGCTCCTCGGCGAGGCCCGGCTCGATCCCGGGCTTGCTGTCCTCGTTCATGCCGCCTCCTGCTCCTGCGGCGCGATGCCCGCCATCATCAGCCCGAGGGTGTCGCGCGGCGTCGTCGCCGGGACGATGCCCACCACGCGCCCGCGGTACATCACCATGATCCGGTCGCCCAGCGCGACGGCCTCGTCCAGTTCCGTCGAGACGACGATCACGGGGACCCCGGCGTCGCGCGTCGCGACGATCTGCTTGTGGATGAACTCGATGGAGCCGACGTCGACGCCGCGCGTCGGCTGCGCGGCGACCAGCAGCCGCAGGTCGCGCTTCAGCTCGCGGGCGAGCACGACCTTCTGCTGGTTGCCGCCCGACAGGCGGCCCACCGGCGTGTCGATGCCCTGCGTGCGCACGTCGTACTCGGCGACGGCGTCGCGGGCGAACGTGTCGCGGAACCCGAGCTGCAGGGACCCCGATCTCACGAACGGCGCGCCGTCCGACCGGTCCAGCATGAGGTTCTCCGCGATGGTGAACTCCCCCACCAGCCCGTCGTGGGTGCGGTCCTCCGGCACGAAGCCGACGCCGCGGTCGAGCACCTTGCGGACGCTTCTCCCGGTCAGCTCCGCGCCGTCGAGCAGCACGCTCCCGGCGACGTCGTCCTGCAGCCCGAGCAGCGCCTCCGTGAGCTCGGTCTGGCCGTTGCCCTGCACGCCCGCGACGGCGAGCACCTCGCCGCCGCGCACCTCGAAGGAGACGTCGTCCACGACGACGACGCCGGACTCGTCGACCACCTGCAGGCCGCTGACCGTCAGGGAGTGCTCGCCGTAGGCCGGCGCGCCCTTGCGCACGGTCAGCTCGACGGCACGGCCCACCATGAGGGAGGCGAGCTCCGCGTCCGACGCCGTGGGGCTGGCCTCGCCGACCACCTTGCCGTGCCGGACGACGGTGATGCGGTCCGCGACCTCGCGGACCTCGCGCAGCTTGTGGGTGATGAAGACGATGGCGGCGCCGGAGTCGCGCAGCTGCCGCATGATCGCCATCAGCTCGTCGGTCTCCTGGGGCGTGAGGACCGCCGTCGGCTCGTCGAAGACCAGGACGTCGGCGTTGCGCGACAGCGCCTTGATGATCTCGACGCGCTGCTGCACGCCCACCGGGAGGTCCTCGACCAGCGCGTCCGGGTCGACGTGGAAGCCGAACCGCTCCGAGATCTCCCGGACCTGACGCCGCGCGGACTCCACGTCCAGCACGCCGCGGCGGCCCGGCTCGTGGCCGAGCATGACGTTCTCCGCCACCGTGAACACCGGCACGAGCATGAAGTGCTGGTGCACCATGCCGATCCCCGCCGCCATCGCGTCGCCCGGGCCGCCGAACCGCTGGACGACGCCGTCCAGCAGGATGTCGCCCTCGTCGGCGTCGTACAGCCCGTACAGCACGTTCATCAGCGTGGACTTGCCCGCGCCGTTCTCCCCCAGCAGGCAGTGGATCTCGCCGGGTTCGACCGTCAGGTCGATGTGGTCGTTCGCGACCAGCGCCCCGAAGCGCTTCGTGATTCCCCGCAGCTCCAGCCGCATGATTCTCCTCCCGGCAGTCCGGAACTAGTGCCCATTCACGCACTCGGGGGCCGTGCGCGGCAACCGCGCACGGCCCCCGCCTACCGTCCGATCACTCGGCCAGGTAGGACTTGACCTCGATCTCGCCGGCGATGATGTCGGCCTCGAGGGCCTCCACCTCCTCGACGAGGGCCGGGTCGACCTTGTCCTCGAAGTTGTGCAGCGGGGCGATGCCCACGCCCTCGTTCTCCAGGGTGCCGATGTACGGCTCCGGGTCGAACTCACCGTTGGCGGAGGCCTCGACGGCCTGCTGCGTGGACAGGTCCATGCCCTTGAGGATGGAGGTGAGCACGAGGTCCTGCGTGGCCGGGTCGGTCTCGTACAGGTCCGCGTCCGTACCGATCAGCGCGACCTCCTCGCCCGAGTCCTCGATCGCGTTCAGCGCGGCCTGGTAGATCGGGCCGCCCACCGGGAGGATGACGTCGACGCCCTGGCCGAGCACGTTCTCCGCCGTGGCCTTGGCCGCGGCGTCGGCCGAGAAGCCGCCGGTGAAGGAGCCGGTCTTGCCGTCCCAGCCCACGACCTTCACGTCCGCGCCGTTGACCTCGTTGTAGTGGTCCACGCCCTGCTTGAAGCCGTCCATGAAGATGGTGACCGTCGGGAACTCGGCGCCGCCGTAGGTGCCGACCTTGCCCGCCTCGGAGTAGCCCGCGGCGAGGTAGCCCGCGAGGAACGCGGCCTCGGCCGTGTTGTACAGCAGCGGCTTGATGTTCTCGGCGTCCGCCGTGCCGTCCTGGTCGGCGTCGGCGGGGTCGTCGATGAGGACGTAGTCGATCTCGGGGTTGGCGGTCGCCGACTCGATCGTCGCGGCGGACAGCGCGAAGCCGACCGTGACGATCGCCTCGCAGCCCTCGTCCACGAGCGACTGGACGTTGCCCTGGTACTCGCTCTCGCTGGTGGACTCGACCTCGCGGGTCTCGGACCCGACGGTCTCCGCGGCGGCCTGCAGGCCCTCGTAGCTGAGCTGGTTGAAGCTCTTGTCGTCGAACCCGCCCTCGTCGGAGACGATGCACGGGAGGAAGTCGCTGGCGGTCGCCTCGCCCGTGGACTCCTCGGGGGGCGCCCCGCACGCGGTCAGTGCGATGACGGCGGCACCGGTCAGCGCCGTGAGCGCTACAGACTTCTTCACCTGATGCTCCTCGATGGGTTCTGGAGGGTCGCGCGGTTCCGACCCTGCAACGCACCGAGAGTAGTCACGACACCCGCTGTTCCGCGTATCGAGACGGTTTCGGCGACAAGTCGTTACCGAAGCGTCACTCAGCAGGGGTGGTGGTTGTGAGGAGCGACATACCCGGGCCGGGACCCGATCAGCGCGCCGCGTACCGCGCGAGCAGGCGGACGCCGACGCCGATCGCGCGCTCGTCCACCACGAGGTCGCCCTGGTGGAGATCGTAGGTCCGGCCGCCCGGGGTGCGCGTGCCGAGGCGCGCCATCGTGCCGCGCACCTTGGTCAGGTACCAGCCGAAGTCCTCGCCGCCCATGGACTGCTCGGTGAGGACCACGGCGTCCGGCCCGACGGTCTCGCGGACGGCCTCCTCCAGGGCGGTCGTCTCGGCCGAGTCGTTGTCGACGGGCGGCACGCCCCGCGTGTGGTGCACGGTGACCTGCACGTCGTACGGCTGCACCACCTGCCGGACCACCTCCTTGACCAGCTCCCCCGCCTTCTCCCACGCGCTGACGTCGAGGCAGCGCAGCGTCCCCTTGACCGTCCCCGTGCTCGGGATGACGTTGGGCGTGCTGCCCGCCTGCACCGTGCCCCAGGTGAGGTTCACGCCGGAGCGCGGGTCGAGGCGCCGCCCCAGCGCCGCCGGCACCTGGGTGATGACCTGGCCGAGCGCGAACACGACGTCGCCGGTCAGGTGCGGGCGCGAGGTGTGGCCGCCGGGCGAGGTGACCGTGACCGAGACGGCGTCGGCGGCCGACGTGATGGAGCCGATGCGCGTCCCCACGGTGCCGACGTCGATCTTCGGGTCGCAGTGCAGGCCGGCGATGCGCTCGACGCCGTCGAGCTCCGACGTGCCCAGGATGTCCAGCGCGCCGCCCGGCATGACCTCCTCGGCGGGCTGGAAGAACAGCCGCGCGCCGCGGGTCAGCAGGCCCTCGTCCGCGAGGCGGGCGAGCACGAGCCCGGCGCCCAGGACGGCGGTCGTGTGCACGTCGTGGCCGCACGCGTGGGCGGCGCCGGGCACGGTGGAGGCGAAGGGGACGCCGCTGGTGTCCTGCAGCGGGAGGGCGTCCAGGTCGGCGCGCAGGCCGGTGCGGCCGTCCGTGTCCGGCCCGATGTCGCAGACCAGCCCGGTGCCGTCCAGGAGGCGGGGAGCCAGGCCCGCTGCGCGCAGCCGCTCGGCCACCGCCGTCGTCGTCCGTGACTCCTGGCGGGACAGCTCCGGATGGGCGTGCACGTCACGCCGGAAGGCCACCAGCTCGTCCTGCAGCTCGCCCGCGAGCTGGACCACACGTTTCGTCAGGTGGGCGCGCGACACGGTGGCAGGCATGGTCGAAACGATCTGATCGAGTTCCGTGACACTCGGAACTGGGTGGGTAGACGTCACCCGCCCCACTGTAACGGGGCCGATATCACTCCGCGCCGCGACGTCTCAGCATCCGGGACCGGCATGTGGGACGCCGCTCCCGCGCACGGCGGCGGGCCGGGGACCCTTCCCGCGAAGGATCCCCGGCCCCCCGTCGTCGTCGTGCGATCAGAACGCGCGGGTGATCATCGCGCGCTTGACCTCCTGGATCGCCTTCGTGACCTCGATGCCGCGGGGGCACGCCTCGGTGCAGTTGAAGGTCGTGCGGCAGCGCCACACGCCCTCCTTGTCGTTGAGGATCTCCAGGCGCTGCTGGGCGCCCTCGTCACGGCTGTCGAAGATGAACCGGTGGGCGTTCACGATCGCGGCCGGCCCGAAGTACTGGCCGTCGGTCCAGAACACCGGGCAGCTCGACGTGCAGGCCGCGCACAGGATGCACTTGGTCGTGTCGTCGAACCGCTCGCGCTGCTCGGCGGACTGGATGCGCTCCTTGGTCGGCTCGTTCCCCTTCGTGATGAGGAACGGCATGATCTCGCGGTACGACGCGAAGAACGGCTCCATGTCCACGACCAGGTCCTTCACCACGGGAAGGCCCTTGATCGGCTCCACGAGGATGGGCTTGCCCGGGTTGACGTCCTTCAGCAGCGTCTTGCACGCCAGGCGGTTGCGGCCGTTGATCCGCATCGCGTCCGACCCGCACACGCCGTGCGCGCACGAGCGCCGGAACGTCAGCGAGCCGTCCTGCTCCCACTTGATCTTGTGCAGCGCGTCCAGGACGCGGTCGGTGCCGTAGGCGGTGACGGTGTACTCGTCCCACCTTGATTCACCGACGGCATCGCCCTCCGGGTTGAACCGGCGGATCTTGATCGTGACGTCGAAGGAGGGAATCTCTCCGGCCTTCGCCTCAGCTTTCTCCATGACAGCAGTCATCAGTACTTCCGCTCCATCGGCTCGTACCGGGTCTGGGTCACCGTCTTGGAGCCCAGCACCACCTTGTAGCCGTCGAACTCCTCGACGTGATCGAAGTAGCCCGCGATGTGCCCGTCCGCCTCGTCGGCCGCGGCCGCCGGCCGCCGGTACGCCATCGTGTGCTGCATGTAGTTCGCGTCGTCGCGGTCCGGGAAGTCCTCGCGGTAGTGCCCGCCGCGCGACTCCTTCCGGTTCAGCGCGCCGACCACGGTCACCTCGGCGATGTCGAGCAGGAAGCCCAGCTCGATCGCCTCCAGCAGGTCCGTGTTGAACATCTTGCCCTTGTCCTGGACGGACGCATTCTGATAGCGCTTGCGCAGCTCGCGGATGTCGGCCAGGGCCTGGTTCAGCGACTCGCCGGTGCGGAACACCTGGGCGTTCGCGTCCATGGTCTCCTGCAGGGCGCGGCGGATGTCGGCGATGCGCTCGCCGTCGGGCCGCTCGCGCAGCTCCGTCAGCTGCGCGACGACGGCGTCGGCCGGGTTCTCCGGGAGATCGGTGAACGACGCCGTCCTCGCGTACGCGGCCGCCGAGCGGCCGGACCGCTTGCCGAAGACGTTGATGTCCAGCAGCGAGTTGGTGCCCAGGCGGTTCGACCCGTGCACCGAGACGCACGCGACCTCGCCCGCGGCGTACAGGCCCTTGACGACGTCCTGCCCGTTGCGCAGCACCTCGCCGGCCACGTTCGTCGGGATGCCGCCCATCGCGTAGTGCGCCGTCGGGTACACCGGCACGGGCTCCGTGTAGGGCTCGATGCCGAGGTAGGTCCGCGCGAACTCCGTGATGTCCGGGAGCTTCGCGTCGATGTGCGCGGGCTCCAGGTGCGTCAGGTCGAGCAGCACGTAGTCCTTGTTGGGTCCCGCGCCGCGGCCCTCGCGCACCTCGTTGGCCATGGACCGGGCGACGATGTCACGCGGCGCCAGGTCCTTGATGGTGGGCGCGTAGCGCTCCATGAACCGCTCGCCGTCGGCGTTGCGCAGGATGCCGCCCTCGCCGCGGGCCGCCTCCGACAGCAGGATGCCGAGCCCGGCCAGGCCCGTCGGGTGGAACTGGAAGAACTCCATGTCCTCCAGCGGCAGGCCGCGCCGGTAGGCGAGCGCCATGCCGTCACCGGTCAGGGTGTGCGCGTTCGACGTCGTCTTGAAGATCTTGCCCGCGCCGCCGGTCGCGAACACGATGGCCTTGGCCTGGAAGACGTGGATCTCGCCGGTGGCGAGGTCGTAGGCGACGACGCCGGTCGCGTTGACCTCGGCGCCCTCCTCGACGTCCTCGGCCGCCAGGTCGCGGTCCGTGATGAGGTCGAGCACGTAGAACTCGTTGAAGAACTCCACCTCCTGCTTCACGCAGTTCTGGTAGAGCGTCTGCAGGATCATGTGGCCGGTGCGGTCCGCGGCGTAGCAGGCCCGGCGCACCGCGGCCTCACCGTGGTTGCGGGTGTGCCCGCCGAACCGGCGCTGGTCGATCTTGCCCTCGGGCGTGCGGTTGAACGGCAGGCCCATCTTCTCCAGGTCGAAGACGGCGTCGATGGCCTCCTTGGCCATGATCTCCGCCGCGTCCTGGTCGACGAGGTAGTCGCCGCCCTTGACGGTGTCGAACGTGTGCCACTCCCAGTTGTCCTCCTCGACGTTGGCGAGCGAGGCACACATGCCGCCCTGGGCGGCACCGGTGTGGGAGCGGGTGGGGTACAGCTTCGAGATGACCGCGGTGCGCGCCTCTTTCGAGGACTCGAGCGCCGCGCGCATGCCCGCGCCGCCCGCACCGACGATCACGACGTCGTACTGGTGGGTGATCAAGGAAGTCTCCTACTCGGTGCAGAACGAGGCGAGCAGATCGGGGTCGGCGTTCGCGGGGCACGGCTCGAACGTGAAGATGACGAGCGTGCCGAGCACCACCACGATCGTGAAGGCCACGTAGAGCAGGCTCTTGAGGATGCCGCGCGTCACGTCGCGCTCCGCGTAGTCGTTGATGATCGTGCGCACGCCGTTGGTGCCGTGGATCATCGCGAGCCACAGCATCAGCAGGTCCCAGATCTGCCAGAACGGGCTCGTCCACTTGCCGCCGACGAACGCGAAGTCGATCGCCTTCACGCCGTCGCCGACCATGAGGTTCACGAACAGGTGCCCGAACACGAGCACGACGAGCACCACGCCCGAGGCCCGCATGAACACCCAGGAGTAGAGCTCGGCGTTGCCGCGCGTGCGGGCCTTGCGCCGGTAGGGCGAGCGGGGCGCGTCGAGCGTGCCGACCTTCTCGGCCACCGCGGGGGTGCCGTGTGTCGCGCTCATCAGTGGCCTCCGAACACGTTCATCAGGTGACGCGGCAGGAAGCCCGCCATCGTCACGACGAAGAGACCGAGCACGACCCAGAGCATCACCTTCTGGTAGCGCGGCCCCTTGGCGAGGAAGTCCACGAGGATGATGCGGATGCCGTTGAACGCGTGGAACACGATCGCCGCGACGAGGCCCACCTCACCCAGGCCCATGATCGGTGTCTGGTAGGTGCCGATGACGGCGTTGTAGGCCTCGGGCGACACGCGTACCAGCGCGGTGTCCGTGACATGGACGAGCAGGAAGAAGAAGATCGCGAACCCGGTCACGCGATGCGCGACCCAGGACCACATGCCTTCGCGGCCGCGATAGAGCGTGCCGCCTGATGCGGTGGGCACTTCGGGAGCCTCCTATGGCTATCCGGTGATGAATTGAGGCAGGCGCTCCCACTGTACTGACACGGAGTCACATGGATCGTCCGGAAGGCGGCCCCATGTGCCGTGACGTGCGCCGTTTGTGAGAGATCGCACAGACGAGATGTCGCCCCACCTCCCGGCGTCACTATGCTCGTGGCCATGAGCAACCCCGCCGGCACCAGCAGTGCCGCATCCGAGACCGCCGTCGGTCCCATCGAAGGTTTCCACGCCGTCATCCCGGCGGGTGGCGCGGGTACCCGGCTCTGGCCGCTGTCCCGCCGCAAGGCACCCAAGTTCCTGCACGACCTGACCGGTTCCGGCCGCACGCTGCTGCAGGCCACGGTCGACCGCCTCGCCCCGCTCACGGGCGACGACGGCGTCATGCTCGTCACCGGCACGCACCACGTCGCGGCCTGCCGCACGCAGCTGCCGGGCCTCGGCGACACGAAGGTGCTGGCCGAGCCCTCACCCCGCGACTCCATGGCGGCGATCGGCCTGGCCGCGGCGGTGCTCGCGGAGCGCCACGGCGACGTCGTCATCGGCTCCTTCGCCGCCGACCACGTCATCTCCGGGCAGGCCGCGTTCGAGCGCGCCGTCCGCGAGGCGGTGGCCGCCGCGCGGGCCGGCTTCGTGGCGACGATCGGCATCGCCGCGTCGCGCCCGTCGACGGCGTTCGGGTACATCAGGTCCGACGGCGCCCTGGGCGTCGACGGTGCCCCCTCGGCTCAGCACGTGCGCGGCTTCACCGAGAAGCCGGACGCCGCCACGGCCCGCGAGTACCTGGCCTCGGGCGAGTACCGCTGGAACGCCGGGATGTTCGTGGTCAAGACGTCGGTGCTGCTGGGCCACCTCGCCGAGCAGCGCCCCGAGCTGCACGACGGCCTGCTCACCATCGCCAAGGCCTGGGACACCGACGACCGCGACCGCGTCCTGGCCGAGGTCTGGCCCGGCCTGGAGAAGATCGCCATCGACCACGCCATCGCCGAGCCGGTGGCCGACGCCGGCGGCGTCGCCGTCGTCCCCGGCACGTTCGGCTGGGACGACGTCGGCGACTTCAACTCCCTGGCCGCGCTGCTCCCGTCCGACGACGACCGGGGCTCGAAGGTCCTCGGCGACGCGGGCGAGGTGATCCGCGTGGACAGCGCGGGCTCAGTGGTGGTCCCGGCCGGCGGGCGGCTGGTCAGCGTGCTCGGCCTGGACGACGTCGTCGTCGTCGACACCCCCGACGCCCTCCTGGTCACCACCCGCGCCCGCGCCCAGCAGGTCAAGCAGATCGTGGACGCGGTCCGGGCCCGGGACCTGGAGGAACTCCTCTGACTCCCGGCGTGGCCCGGCCGCTCGCGGAGGAACGGGGTGCGGACTCGTGACGGGCCGCTTCGGCGCGGTGGACGTCCACTACCTGCCGGAGGGCCGCGCCCGCGCGGCTCTCGTGGTCTGCCCGACGCCGGCGTTCGGCGAGGTGACCGAGGAGCGCACCGTTCTCGTGGACGGCGTCGCGGAGTACCGGCCGGGCAACTTCTACGAGCGGGAGCTGCCGCCGATGCGGGCCCTGCTCGCGGCCGGCACGGTCGAGCCGCTGGACCTGCTGGTCGTGGACGGGTACGTGACGCTCGACCCCGAGGGCCGGCCCGGCCTGGGGGCGCATGCGCACCAGGCCGGGCTGGCGCCCGTCGTCGTCGGCGTGGCAAAGACCCGCTTCGCGGCGGCCACGCACGCCATCGAGGTGACCCGAGGCGCGTCGTCCAGGCGACCGCTGTACGTCACGGCCCTCGGCCTGCCGCCGGACGAGGCTGCGCAGATGGTCCGCGACATGGCGGGCGAGGCCCGCTTCCCGGACGCGCTGCGCCGGGTCGACCGCCTGGCCCGCTCGGGCGACCCGGCCCGCGACCCGATCAGGGGTCAGTACCGGGCGTCGGCGCGGTCCGCGTAGGAGGCGGTCGTCATCAGGCCGTAGCGCAGGGCCTTGTCCGAGAGCCAGGAGCTCTTCAGCTTCTCCCGCCACCGGGTCACCGCGCTCGCCGTCGGCGTCCGGCCGAGGTACAGCTCGTAGGCCTCGGTGACGCGGTGGTTCTCGGCCGCCTCGCTGTTCCACAGCCGCTGGACGGTCTTCCGGCGGCCGTCGGCGTCGAACCACGACTTGATCGTGGACACCTGGGACGCGGTCGGGGTCGTGTTCGTCAGGTTCTGGTAGACCGCCTTGACGTAGGCGTCCATGCCGCTGAACGAGTACCGGTACGACGTCGACCACAGCAGGCTCAGCCGCACCTGGTCGACCGTGAGGCGGCCGTCCACGATCGCGTCGAGCTGCGCGGCCCGCTCCGTCGAGGTCGGGTCGCGGTGCAGTACCGCGCGGTAGGCCAGCGTGATCTGCCGCTTGCGGAACTTCTCCGACGTCTCCGTCCAC
Source organism: Myceligenerans crystallogenes (assembly GCF_039529775.1). Classification (NCBI taxonomy): domain Bacteria; kingdom Bacillati; phylum Actinomycetota; class Actinomycetes; order Micrococcales; family Promicromonosporaceae; genus Myceligenerans; species Myceligenerans crystallogenes. Next base: position 868,504 of record NZ_BAAANL010000001.1, on the reverse strand, counting down.
GTGGCCAGCGGCCCGGCGCCGTTCGCCTCGACCCTGTCCTGCCACGTGCCGATCTGCGCGGCGGTCGCCACGGCACCGGTGTTGTCCTTGAAGATCGCCTGGACGATGTTCGCCGCGCGCTGCTCCTCGGCGGTCACCGTGTACTCGTCGTAGTAGGCCGCGGCCCTGGTGCGGATGTTCCCCAGCACCGGGTAGCCCAGGTTGCCCGGGCACTCGGTGTCGTGCGTGTCGCGGTGGCCGAAGATCCTGTTCAGCTCGACCTCGGTCCCGGCCGCGTATTTGCTGTTCGACCCGGCGGACGTGAGCGTCGTCGTCCCCGTCGGGACCACCCCGAACGCGGAGAGCCGCCATGCGGCGATCTTCGCCACGCCGGACTGCTGCGCCGACGACGGCGTGACCGTCGAGTACGTCCCCAGCATCGCGATACCGACCGTGCTCGTGTTGAACCCGCCCGCGTGGGCGCCGATGATCGCGGAGTCGATGCTCCCGGCCGCGCCCTCGTAGACGTTGCCCCACTTGTCGACGAGGAAGTTGTAGCCGATGTCGCACCAGTTGTTGCCGTCCTGATGGAACGCCTGGTCGTTGCGGATCAGCTGCATCGCCTCGGCGACCGTGTCGTAGTCGTTCGGGTTCACCGTGTGGTGCACGGCCGCGGCCTTCAGGCCGTCCGGCGCGGGCCGCCAGGTGGCGCCGTCATAGTCGGGCGGCAGCTCGCACTGCGGGGCGGCGCCCCACTCCGCGCGCGTGATGATCGTGGGACCGCCCGTGTCCGACGACGTCGTCTCGGCCGCGACCGGGCCCGACGTCGTCGCCGCCGCAGTGGTGACCTGCTCGGACGAGACAAGCCTCAGCTCGACGTCCCTCGGGATCTCCTGGGCGGGGTCGACCGTGGCGATCTGGACGGCGTCGGACTCTCCCACGTAGACCGGGGTCGAGGTCCGGACGGCGGACGCCTCGTCGGTGCCGTCGGTCTGCTTCTCCAGGTGGGACCACCGGGACCAGCCGCCGCCCTCCGCACGGGTGCGGACCTGGAGCTCCGGGACCCGGGAGTCGATCTCGGAGGGCCACGAGGCGCCGACCGTCTGGAAGCCGGCGGGCGCCTCGACGGTGCCCGCCAGGCGACCCTTCTTGTCCTTGGTGTCGAGTTCGACGACGCCGTCCTCGACCTGGGACGCCTCGCCGGCGCGCTCCGGGGCGGCCTGCGTCACGTCCGCGACCTGCTCGGTCTCCGCTGCGGGCGCGTCCGCCAGCACGATCGTGTCGACCTGGGCGTCGGTCGTCCCGGCGTCCGCGAGGGCGGAGCCGGTGGTGTCCGGTGTGTTGGCCTCGGACGCCCGATCGGCCGTCGTCATCGCCGCCGCGGGACCGAACGCACCGAGCGCCAGCACCGGCGCGATTCCCAGCCCGATCGCCTTGCCCACGACCCCGCGTACCGACGATCCCGCCTGCTTTGCATGCCGTGCCACGACATTCCCCCATCTCGTCGAGGGCCAGAAAAGGCGCTGCCCCGGGTATCAGGGAGCGCCATTTCAGCTTCACAGCGACGGGAGGACTTCGGAACTGGAGGGACACTCAAGGTAAAACCTTGCCCAGTGCCTTGACAGCGTGCCCGCTCTACTCCCCAGCTGCCGGTGAGCAACGACGGGCCGCGCGTCCAGGAGTCGATCAGAAGGTCGTCCACAGGTCGACTACAAGTTCGTCCAGAGGTAGGGCGCGGACCGCGCACGCGCCGTCGTCCGGGATCACGACGACATCTACACTGCGAAGGATCTCGGCGAGGGCCGGGAGGCCACCGAGCCCGGCCAGGGCGAGGCGTAGCCGGCCGCCTGACGCGGGAGGTGTCGCATGAACCAGTCCGAGATCTGGCCGCCCGTGACCGGGTCCGATCAGCAGAGCCGAATCGATCCGTTCGCCGGGCTGGGACCCGCCTCCGCGCGGCGGGAGCGGCGCCGCCGTCGCGCCGCGCGCCGGGGTCAGATGGTCGCGGTGGTCGTGACGGGCTCCGTGGCGCTTGTCGCGGGAGGTTCCTACGCGCTGTTCCAGTCGGGGGGTTCCGGGGACGACGGCGCGCCCGCCGGAGTGGCGGCCCCTGCGCTCTCGCCGTCCCCGGCCGGTCCCGGGACGCCGCTCCGGCAGGCCGCGGATCCCTTGCGGAAGCCCCCGGAGAAGGCTCCGGCCGACGACGAGCCCACGGTCCCGGCCGAGGATGAGGCGGCGACGGCCGGGGCTGCCGGCGCCGAGGCACAAGCGACCGCCGGGTCGGACGCCGCGGCAGCGTCGTCGGACACGAGCCCCGCCGCCGAACCGGACACGTCCGGCGAGCAGGACACCCCCGAACCCACCGCCGACGAGCCCGCCATCGGCACCTGCCCCCACCCCGACCAGGTGTGGACGCCCGAGAACGGGCACCTGTCCGCGGGCAAGCTCGCCGCGCTGCCGTTCGCACCCGGGCACGCCGTGCGGGCCGACGTCGTCGACGGGCTCGTCGCGCTGAACGCCGCCTACCGGGCGGCCTTCGGCGTGAACCTGACGATCAACTCCTCCTACCGCAGCTACGAGGACCAGGCGGCGCTGTACGACCCGTCGTCGCCGACGGCGGCCCCGCCCGGGTGCTCCAACCACGGGACGGGGCTCGCCGTCGACATCGGCGGCGGCGTCGAGGCGTTCGGCTCCGCGCAGTACGACTGGCTCACGGCCCACGCCGAGGGCCATGGCTGGGTCCATCCGCCCTTCGCGGAGCCAGGCGGCCGCAACCCGGAGCCGTGGCACTGGCAGTCGACGCTGGCGCCGAACAGCTACTGACCGCGGTCGCGCCGCCCGGCGGGGTCACTTGATCTTGTACGCGCGGATCACCGTTTCCTTGAGGCGGGAGCCGGTACCGTCCCAGGTCTCCGCGCGGAGGCTGACGTACGCCGTGCCCTCCGGGACCGTGACGTCGGCGGCCCAGCGGCCGTCGTCGCGCGGGGTGGCCGGGGTGCGGTGCCAGGTGGCGCCGTCGTCGGCGGACCACCACAGGCGGACGCCGGCCACCTCCCCTGCCGTGGAGCCCTGCTGGTGACCCACCGAGATCAGCGCGCGCTCGGTGCGGTCGCCCCGGTTGCGGTCGTCGAGGGTGAGGCCGTAGTCCAGCGTGAGCAGCGGCAGGACCGTGAGCTCCGCCGTGCTGCCGGACGGGAACCGCCACTGCGTGGAGACCTTGGTCGACATCGTCCACCACTTCTGGCTCCGCTCGGTGTCCAGGCGCAGGCGGTAGGCGCGCTCTTCCGTCGGCATCTCGGCGGTGCCGAACGGCGCGTAGGGCTCGTCGGCGATCAGCTCGTCGTCGGCCCACAGGCGGAAGCGGACCTTGACCTGGGACTCGTAGTTCTCGAGCCAGTGGCCCGCGTCGTCCACGTAGGTGGGCAGGCGCAGGCCGAGCAGCTCGCCGTCCCGCCAGGCCGACGAGTACGCCGGGTGGGGGAACTCGCCGTACAGGCCGCCGTGGTGCGCCTGCGCCCCGAACGTCAGCCGGGCCCGCTCGCCCGGGGCATACGTCCGGGCCGCGCCGGTGAACGGCTGGGGGAACTCGGCGTTGTCCCAGGTGTTGACGGCCGCGCCGTGCGTCCAGGTGACGGCGGGGTCCGTGGAGACGTACTCCGTGGTGACCGACGGCGCGCTCAGCTCCGACTCGAACGTGACCGGGCCCATCCACTCGACGCCCGTGCTCGCGCTCGCCGAGGTCAGCACCTGGTGGCGGCCCCCGAGGGTACGCACGTCGAGGGTCAGCGGGGCCGTGTTCGAGCCGTCGGCGCGGTAGGCCGGGCGGGACGGGACGGCGTCGTGCTCGACCTCGGCGAGCGTGTAGCGGTACGACGCGCGGTCGCGGCTCGTGCCGCTGAGGGGGACGACGGCGTCGGCGGCCAGGAGGTCACGCAGGCGGTCGCCCTGGGCGTCGTCGGCCCAGAGGACCGGGAGGCCGGAGTCGCCGGGGTTCGCCCAGAGGAACGAGCCCTCGTGGTGCAGCACCAGCCCGAGGGCGCCGGCGGCCTTGGCGTCGGCGGCCAGCCGGGAGACGTCGCCGTACTGCTCCTCGGGACCCGGGACCAGGACGAAGTTGCCCGCGACGTCCGCCGCGGCGAGATCCTCCGGCGACCCGCTGCCGCCGTCGACCAGGCCCGTGCGGACCTTGCCGATCAGGTGCTCCGAGTCCTCGAGGTACCTCAGGCGCACGGGGTCGCCGCCGTCGCCGCCCGCCCGCAGCTCGATGAGCGGCTGGCTGCCGCGCAGGGCCGCCTGGAAGATCAGCTCGCCCTTCGTGACCGGCTCGGTCGGCAGCACGTAGAGGTCGCCCGGCCCGCCCCCGCCGACGCCCTCCCCGTAGTCGAAGCCGAGCATCGGGCGGAACAGGGTCAGCCTGACCTCGTCGGTGTCGATCGGGCGGTGCGTGGAGAAGGTGAGCGGGACGCCGTCCCGGGCGTCGAGCACCACCGTCGTGTCGCCCGTGACGTCGAGCTCCGGGTGCGAGACGAGAGTCTGCGCAGAGTCGTCCTCCAGCGTGAAGGTCCCGCCGAGGAAGTACGTCCCGGTCGGCACCTCGAGCGTCGCGACGCCGTCCGTGAACTCGATCTCGTCGCGGTTGTCCAGCTTCTCGTCGAGGTTCGCCATGACCACGTAGTCGTAGGCGCCGGTGGGGTCCGAGCTCGCCGGGCCGCCGTCGCGGTCGATCCCCTCGATCCGGAGCGTGACGATCTCCCGCTCGTCACGGACGCCGACGGGCGTGCGGACCGTGCGGCCCTGGGCGTCGCGCGCCACGAGCACGCCGCTGAACGACCCGCCCGCCGAGGTGCTCCCGTCGAAGACGACCCCGACCCGCGCGGATCCGCCCGCCGGGACCGTGACGCGGTCCCGGTCCAGGGTCATCAGCCCGGCCGGTGCCGGGTCCCCGGTGTCGTACGTGACGTCCAGGTCCAGGTCGTAGGTGACGGGCGCGGCGGTCTTGTTGGCGTAGGTGATCTGCTTGGTCACGCTCGGCGAGTCGAACGGCACGCGGCCGAACGACAGCGCCCCCGGCCGGGCGATCACCGGCTGGCGCAGCGCGCCCGGAATCCACAAGCGGCCGGAACCCTCGGCCCAGGTCGCGGGCGGGCCGTCCTGCGCGGCGCCGATCAGCACGGACTTCAGGTCCGGCGCGGACAGCCCGGGCCGCTTCTCCAGCACGGCGGCCGCGGCGCCCGCCACGTGCGGGGTCGCCATCGAGGTGCCGTCGGCGGCGACGTAGTTCTCGTCGACGATCCGGCCCATTGACGTCCCAGCCGCCCGGGCCGCGACGATCCCCACGCCCGGCCCGGCGATCTCGGGCTTGGGGTAGGCGTCCCCGGTGCGCGGCCCGGTGCTGGAGAAGCCGGCGAGCTCGTCGTGGTCGTCCACGGCCGACACCGTCAGCGCCCGCGTGGCGGAGCCGGGCGTGTTCACGGTGCGCCGGCCGCCGTCGTTCCCGGCGGCGACGACGAACAGGGCGCCGCTCTCCCGGCTGATCCGGTTCACGGCGCGTGCCATCGGATCGGAGCCGTCCGTCCAGCTCCCGGGTGCCCCGACGCTCAGGTTGACCACGTCGGCGCCCTGCTCGGCGGCCCAGGTCATCCCGCTGATGATCCACGACTCGAAGCCGGCGCCGTCGGCGTCCAGCACCCGGGCGTTGAGCAGGTCGGCGTCGGGCGCGACGCCGCGGTTCGCCGGGTCGGCGACGCCGCGTCCCGCGGCGATCGACGCGACATGCGTGCCGTGCCCGACGGCGTCGGCCACCGACCCGAGTCCCGTGAAGTCGCGCGCGGCGACGACGGCGCCCGCCAGATCGGGGTGCTCGGCGTCGACGCCGCTGTCCACGACCGCGATCCGCACGCCGTCCCCGGTCCAGCCGCCGTCCCACGCCTGCGGCGCGCCGACCTGCGGCATGCTGTCGGCGTCGGACATCCGCACGGGGGCGTCGAGCCAGACCTTGCCGAGCCGGTCGCCCGACGACGACGGCGTGGACGTCGCGGACGGGCCGGTTGCGGACACGCTCGCGGGCTGGTCGGTCGCGGACTCGCTCGGGGGCTCGCCGGCGGGCGAGGCGGTCGCACCCCCCTGGCCGCGCGAGGCGAGCAGTTCCCTGACGACGTCCGGCATGCGGCCGTCCCGTGCGACCTCACCGGCGACGGCGCCGGTGCCGAGGCCGTTCAGGCCGCGGCGGCGTTCCAGGCCGGACGTGAGATCCGGTGGCGCGATCCGCCGGCTGCCCGACGCCGCCGGCGGTTCCACGATCAGCGGGAGGGTGTCGCGCGAGGCGTCGTCGTACCCGGCCGCGGCGAGGCCGGTGACGTCGAACAACCGCGGGTCCAGGACGCCGGGGACGAGGTGGGCGACGTCGGACGGGATGACGTGGAGGTGGCCGTCGCGGAACACCTCGCGATAGCCCGGGCGCTCTCCGGACGGCCGGTCCGCCTGGTCGACGCGGAGGAGCGCACCCGGGTCGCCGTCGGCGGCGCCGGGGCGGTACGTGACGACGTCGCCGGTGATCAGGGTGATGCGAACGTCGGCGGCGGTCTTGCCCTGCCCGCCGGGTGTGCCTGGCGCCCGCGCGCCGTCGTCGTACCCGGACGCCCAGCCCGCGGCCTGCGCGACCGCCGGCGGAGAACCCGCCGCGCCCGGCGGGCCGGCGGCCGAGACGACCGTCGCGGGCAGCAGCGCGGCGCAGGTCACGAACGCGGCGAGCGCGAGACGCCTGGAGACTGGCCTGGTGTTCATCGAAGACCCCCGGAGCCGTGTGCGGCGCGCCGGTGCGGCGCGCTCCTGATCACATGACGCAGGCCGCCCCCGAAAGGTTGCGAGCGCGACCACGCCAGGCACCTCGAATCTAGACCTGGCCCGCGGGCCCCCGCGCCACGTACGACGCCGTTCGGCTCGTTCGCCCGATGCGCCCGCACGGCTTCCTCACGCGGCCGGCGCCTCGACGTGATCGTGCTGCCTGCCGTTCGCCTCCGCGGCCCAGGCGCTGGCCAGGAGGAGGACCCGGGCCACCACGTTGACCAGGACCAGGACGCTGACCAGGACCGCGAAGCCCGCCAGGAGGGCGTTCTGGGCCGCCGAGCCCACCACCAGGGAGCTGCCCGCCCAGCGGAGCAGGCCCGTGGTCACGCCCACCACGGCCGCCGCGACGTACAGCTCGCGGGCCGGCAGGCGCACGCCCGCCACGAAGCGGATGACCAGGGCCACCACGACGGCGTCGACGACCACGCTCGCCACGAGACCCAGCACGCGGACCACGACCCGGCTGGCGCCCGCCATCCCGAACTGGTCCAGCACCCACGGCGCGGCGGTGCTCACCAGGACGCCGGTGGCGGCCGCCACGAGCACGCCCGCCAGCAGCAGGACGAATCCCGCGAGCTGCAGCAGTTTCTCCACGACCGGGCTCGTCCGGTCGACGGGCAGGTCGAACATGGTGCGCACCGACACCCGCAGGGCACCCATCACCGCCGTCGCGGACCACAGCAGCACCAGCACCGCCACGACCGACGTGAGGCTGAACCCGCCGGAGAGCATCAGCTGCTCCGGCCGGACCAGACCGCCGGACCCGGTGTCGACCAGCCCCGGCACCCACTCCTCGACCTGTGCCAGCGCCTGCTCGCTCAGCTCGGCGTCCCGGCCCAGCACGCCCGAGAACACCGTGAACCCGATGGTCAGCGCGGCGAAGAGGGAGAACAGCGCGGTGTACGCCATGCCCCCGCACAGCACCGAACCGCCCCGGTCCGAGTACCGCTGCAGGGCCCGGCCGCCCCGGGACCGCTGCCAGCGCCGCCACAGCTCCTTGAGCTTCTCCATGGCCGTCAGCCTGGCAGAGGGCGCCACGCACGGCGGCGGCCACACGCCGTACCGGCGGGGCTCAGCGTTCCAGGTCGAACCGCTGCTGGGGCCGCCAGACGCCGTCGTCGCCGTGCTCGTACTGCCAGAAGCTCGTGACCTCGAAGTCCGCCTCGAAGTCGCGCAGGGCGTGGAACGCCTTGTCGAGCGCCTCGTCCGGCACCTCGTGCGCGACGGTCACGTGCGGGTGGTAGTTGAACCGCAGGTCCTGGGCCAGCAGGCCGGTCCGCACGCGCTGCTCGATCTGCTCGCACTCCGCGATGCCCTGGGCGAGCGACACGAACACCACGGGCGACACCGGCCGGAAGGTGGCGGTGCCCCGCAGCCGCACCGTGAACGGCGGGATCTGCGCCGCGACGTCCCGCAGGTGCTCGCGCACCTTCTCCAGGTCCGTCTGGTCGACGACGGTCGGGCCGAGCAGCGTGATGTGCGGCGGGATCACGTCCGCGAGCGGGTCGCCCGCCGCGGACCGGGCGGCGGCGAGTTCGGTCGCGTGCGGCTCCGGGATCGCCACGGCGATCCCGATCCGCACCTGCCCCGGTGCCCGGTCCGGAATGTTCACTGCGCCCTCTCGGCCGGGGACACGGCTGCCGCCGGCCTGGCGGCACGCGCCGGCAGCAGCCCGAACCGGCTCTTGACGCGCTCCAGCACCGGCTGCGCGATGTCCCGCGCCCGGTCCGCGCCGTCGGCGAGCACGCGGTCCAGCTCGGCAGGGTCCGCGAGGTAGCCGTTCGCCCGCTCCTGGAACGGCTCGAGGAAGGCGACGACGGCGTCGGCCAGCGCCACCTTGAGGTGGCCGTACCCGCGGCCGTCGTACTCGGCGGCGATCTCGTCGACGCCGCGGCCCGTGACCGCGGAGAAGATGGTCAGCAGGTTCGAGATGCCGGGCTTGGCCGCCGGGTCGAACCGCACGGCGTACGTCTCGTCCGCGTCCGTGACGGCCGACTTGATCTTCTTCGCCGTGCGCTTCACGTCCTCGAGCAGCAGCAGCGAGCCCTTGCCCGCCTCCGACTTGCTCATCTTGGCCGTCGGCTCCTGCAGGTCGTAGATCTTGGCCACGGCCTTGACGATGTGCGCGTCGGGCACGACGGCGGTGCCCTCGCCGAACCGCGTGTTCAGGCGCTCGGCCAGGTCCCGCGTGAGTTCGAGGTGCTGCCGCTGGTCCTCGCCCACGGGCACCAGCGCGGCGTCGTACAGCAGGATGTCCGCGGCCATGAGCACGGGGTACGTGAAGAGCCCGACGGTGGTGCCCTCCGTACCCTGCTTCTCGGCCTTGTCCTTGAACTGGGTCATCCGGCTCGCCTCGCCGTAGCCCGTCTGGCACGACAGCAGCCACGCCAGCTCGGTGTGCTCCGGCACGTGCGACTGCACGAAGAGCACCGACCGCTCCGGGTCGACGCCGCCCGCCAGGTACTGCGCCGCGGTGCGGCGGGTGCGCTCGCGCAGCACCGCCGGGTCCGGGTGGACCGTCAGCGCGTGCAGGTCCACGACGCAGTACAGCGCGTCGTACGAGTCCTGCAACGCCACCCACTGCTGCAGCGCACCGATGTAGTTCCCGATGGTGAGCGAGTCATGGGTGGGCTGCATCCCCGACAGGATGCGCTGCCGCACGCGCGGGGCGGTCGCGACCGCCGCGTCGTGGGCAACCTGAGTTTCGGACGGCATGGGGATCATTCTGGCAGGCCGCCCGCCGGACGGACGAATTTCCACCCCGTTTTTCACCCGCACCTGCGGGAGGGGCTCAGGTGGCCTCGGTGTCGTACGGGGCGCGGGCGGGCGGCGGCGTCCCCGGTGCGGACGACGACGCCGGGCCGGCGTCGGGCGTGCTGCCGTTGGTCCAGGAACGCGGGGAGTCGTCGAGCAGGGCGTCGCGGACGATCTTGCGCGGGTCGTACTGGCGCGGGTCGAGCTTGGACCAGTCGACGTCCTTGAACTCCGGGCCGAGCTCCTCGTCGACGCGGCTGCGCGCCGTGGTCAGGTAGTCGCGGGCGGTGCGGGCCGCGCGGCCCAGCTGCTCGGCGTACCCCGGCAGCCGCTCGGGCCCGATGAGCACGACGGCCAGCACGACGATGAGACCGAGCTCCCATCCGTTGATCCCCAGCACGCGCCCACCCTATCCGCTGCGGCCGTGCGCCAGGTACAGCCGCCCGGTGCGCACGCCGCGCGCACGACCCGGCACGATCGGGCCGCGCGCACGACCCCCGCCGTCAGCCGTCGCTGGCCTTCTCGTCCAGGACGACGCGCACGTCGCGCCCCTCGCCCTGGCCGCCCGTGCGGACCTTGAGCGTCACCGCGTCGCCCGGCGCCATGGCCCGGATCGCGACGACCAGTTCGTCCGACTGCGAGACCGGGCGCCCGTTGATCGCGAGGATCACGTCGCCGGGCCGGATCCCGGCGCTCTCGGCGGGTCCGCCCGGCGTCACCGGCGGCTGCCCCTGCTGCGTCTCCGAGGCGACCTTCACGCCCTCGCCCTGGTACGACGGGTCGAGCAGCACGCCGATCACGGGGAACGTGGCCCGGCCGGTCTCGATCAGCTGCTCCGCCGTGCGGCGGGCCTGGTTCGACGGGATCGCGAAGCCGAGCCCGATGTTCCCGGTCGCGGCGAGCGACCCGGGCGCCTGGGCGATGGCGGAGTTGATCCCGATGACCTCGCCGTTCGAGTTCAGCAGCGGCCCGCCCGAGTTGCCGGGGTTGATCGCGGCGTCGGTCTGGATCGCGTCGATGAACGCCGCCGACGACTGCTCCCCCGCCTGCACCGGACGGTGCAGCGCCGACACGATGCCCGTGGTCACCGTGGAGTCCAGCCCGAGCGGCGCGCCCGCGGCCAGCACGTCGTCGCCGACGACGACCTCGTCCGAGTCGCCCAGCACGAGCGGCGTGAGCCCGTTCTCCCGGACCTTGAGCACCGCCAGGTCGTAGTCCGGGGTGGCGCCCACGATCTCGGCCTCCTGCTCGTGCCCGTCCGCGAACGTCACGAAGATCGGGGCGCTCGAGGCACCCGCGGCCGCCGGGGCGATCACGTGGTTGTTCGTGAGGATGTAGCCGTTCTCCTTGAGCACCATCCCGGAACCCGTGGCGGCGCCCTCGGAGGCACGCACCTCGATCGAGACGACGCTCGGCAGCGCCTTCGCGGCGATGGCGGCGACGGAGCCCGCGGGTCGCTCGACCTGCTGGCCCCCGGACTCCGGCAGCGCGGCATCGGCCCGCAGCCCGGCGCCGTCGTCGTCGTTCGCGTTCAGCAGCGCGGCCCCGCCGATCCCGCCCACGAGACCGGCCACCAGCGCGAGCACGGCGACCAGCACGACGGCCCCCGGCCCGAGGCCCCGGCGCCGTTCCTTGACCGGGGCCGCCTGCGGCAGGGCCGGCAACGGCGCGGGCGCGGGCTGCGACCCGAAGATCGCCGCCGTGGGCAGGACCCCGCCGGCGGGCGGTGCGGCCTGCGGGTGCCTGGACGGATGCGGCGGCGCGGGCTGCTGCTGCGCGGACGGCGGGGCAACGAGCGGCGGGGGCACGGCCGACGGCGGCGGCAACCGCACCGTGTCGACGTGCTGCGCCGCCGGCTGCTCCGGCGGGCCCGCCTGCTGCGCCGTGGCTCCCGGCCGCGGAGGAGCCGACGGCGGGCCGCCCGGCACCGCCGTGCCCTGTTCCGGCAGTCGCGGAGGTACCGGACCGGGCGCCGTCGGCGGCGCGAAGAGGTTGTCGTCGTCAGTCATGGACCGGTGATCGCTCCCGTGGCAGTGCTCCACCCGCGTTCGATGCGGGAAAGGACCCCGGCATCGTAGCCAGCGGCGGGGAAGGATGCCACGAAGGAGTCGAGCATGTCTTCGGGCAGGTCGGCGACGACATCGACCACGACGCCGTCCGCCTGCCACGCGACATGCGCGGGAGTGCGGCCCAGCACGTGGACCGACTCGTCGCCGGGGAGCGTGCCCACCTGCTCGCGCACGACGGCGTGTCCCGCCTCGCCCGCGAGGTCGATCTCGAGGATCTCGCCGCGGGAGCCCACCAGCCGCACCGCGCTGACCTCCAGGCCGTCGGGCAGCGTGCCGGGCACCACCCAGCCCTGCGCGGTCGCCCAGTCGAGCGCGGCGGCGCTGCGCTGCTCCGGCACCGCGCCCGCGGGGGCGAGCCCGGCCAGGACGTCCACCCCGGCCGCCCGCTCGTCGGGGCCGGTGCGGGCGAGCATCGTCATCGCGTCGGCCGCCGACACCTCGGGGACCACCTGCGGGCCCTGCCCCAGCACGAAGAGCGCCGCCAGGCCGAGCGCGCCCGCGCTCCCGGCGCCGAACACCAGGAACCGCGCGGTACGACGCCGCCCGGTGGAGAGCTGCCCGGTGAGCCGCACGCCGTCGACCAGCCCGGGGAGCGGGACCCCGCCCCAGCCCGCCGGGCCACCGCGCCGCGAGGGCGCGTCGAGGGCCGGCGAGCCGAAGCCCGTCGTGCGCCGGCTGCGCAGCGGGTCGTCGGCGGCGTCGGGGATCGAGGCCTGCAGGGCCATGAGCCGCGCGGTCAGCTGCGGGTCCGGGCGCAGGTCCTCCGACGCCGCCGACAGCAGCCGCCGGGAGCGCCGCGCGTCGTCCAGCTCGCGCGCGCACGCGCGGCAGACCGCCACGTGCTCCAAGGCCTGCTCCGTCTCGGTGGCGTCCAGCTGCCCGTCCGCCAGGGCGGAGATCCACGATCCGAGGTGCGTCATTCCCACCCCTCCGGCTCACCGGCGCGGACCGCGTCCGGCGACCGGTGCTCCAGGGCCTCGCGCAGCTGCGCCCGGGCCCGGTGGATGCGCGAGCGCACCGTGCCGAGCTTCACCCCGAGCGTCTTGGCGATCTCCTCGTAGCTCAGCCCCTCGATGTCGCACAGCACGACGGCCGCGCGGTACTCGGGGCGCAGCTCGCCCAGCGCGCGCTGCACGTCGTGGCCGAGGTTGGCGTGCTCGAACTCCCGCTCGGGGCGGCCCTGTTCGCCCGTGGCCACCACGGCGCCGTCGTCGTCCCCCATGGCCTCCATGCGGATGCGCTTGCGGCGGCGCGCCATGTCGAGGAAGAGATTGGTGGTGATGCGGTGCAGCCAGCCCTCGAACGTGCCCGGCGTGTAGCTGGACAGGGAGCGGAAGACGCGGATGAAGGTCTCCTGCGTCAGGTCCTCCGCGTCCTGCTGGTTGCCCGTGAGGCGATAGGCGAGCCGGTAGACGCGCGCGGAGTGCTCGCGCACGATCTCCTCCCAGCTCGGGGGCTGCCAGGAGGCACCCGCGGCGGGGGCCGCGCCGTCGCCCCGGTCCACGTCGGTGAACGGCGCGACGCGGCCGCCGTCGTACGGCTGGGATGTCCTCACGAGATTCATCGTCCCTCACAACGCGCGAGGGTCTCCAGTCGTTCCCGGCACACCGGTAGCCTTGGCCGAGCCTTGGGACAAATCTCACCGGGAGGATGTCATCAGCGCAGCCACGGAGCATACGGGCGGCCGTCACGTGAAGGCCGCCGCCTGGATGTACGGCGAGTCGTTCGTCGTGGAGGACGACGTGCTGCTGCGCGCCCGCGAACGGGCGTCCGACCTCGGCTGCCCCGCGATCCCGCCCGGCAGCGGCGCGCTGCTGCGCGTGCTCGCCGCCGCGATGCGGGCCCGGGCGGTGGTGGAGGTCGGCACGGGCGCCGGCGTCGCGGCCCTGTGGCTGCTGCGCGGCATGCCCGACGACGGTCAGCTGACCACCATCGACCGCGAGGTGGAGCATCAGCGCGCCGCGCGCGAGGCGTTCGCGGAGGAGAAGATCGACCCGCGCCGGACGCGGATCATTCCCGGCAAGCCCGACGAGGTGCTGCCGCGGCTCACCGACGGGCACTACGACCTCGTGCTGGTGGGGGCCGAGCCGTACGCCTACCCGGAGTACGTGGAGCAGGCGATCCGCCTGCTGCGGCCGGGCGGGCTGCTCGCGGTCGACAACGCGCTGTACCGGGATCGCGTCCCGGATCCGACCCGGCGGGACGAGCTCACCACGATCGTGCGGGAGGTCGGCCGGGCGGTGCGCAACGACGATCGCGTGATGCCCGCCATGGTGCCCAGCGGCGACGGCCTGCTACTGGCGGTACGGCGCTGAACCGGCGGGCTCGCCCGCCCCGGTCCGACCGGGGCCGAGCCCGCCGGGGGTCGGCACGTGATCAGCCGACAACGCCCTTGAGAGCCTCGCCCAGTTCGGTCGCCTCGGTCGCGTTGAGCTCGACGACCAGCCGGCCGCCGCCCTCGAGCGGAACACGCATGACGATGCCGCGCCCCTCCTTGGTGACCTCCATCGGCCCGTCACCCGTACGCGGCTTCATCGCAGCCATGTGTGGCTCTCCCATTCCTTTGTCCGTGACACTGTGCTCGTCCGCCGTCGCCCTGCGACTACCACCGTGCGACAACGGGCACCAGGCCATTCTAATGGGTTTCGCACCACAGTCTTCACAGTTCCGTTTCCTCCCGGGAGCCGCCGGACGCGGCGCCGGCCGGCCCGGCCATGGGCGGGACCGCCGGCAGCGCCCGTCACGCCAGGCCACGCAGCGCCGCCGCGGGCGGCGCCTCGTCGCGGATCGCCGCCACCATGTCGAGCACCCGGCGTGTCGCGCGCACGTCGTGCGCGCGGAAGACCCGCGCCCCCAGCCACGCGGCCACCGAGGTGGCGGCGAGCGTCCCCTCCAGGCGCTCGCCGGGCGGCAGGTCGAGGGTCTCCCCCACGAAGTCCTTCCGGCTCAGCGCCATCAGCAGCGGGAACCCGAGGTCCGCGAGCGCCGCCGTCCGCCGCAGCAGGTGCAGCGAGTGCCAGGTGTTCTTGCCGAAGTCGTGCGTCGGGTCGACGAGCACGGACGCCGCGGGCACCCCGGCCGCCACGGCGCGGCGCGCGCCGTGGGTCAGCGTCCGCACGACGTCGTCGGTCACGCCGTCGCGCGGGTCCCCCGTGGCGGCCGCCTCCGGCCCGCCGGGTGCCCGCGGGGCGAGCGGTGATTGCGGCGTCGAGCCACGGCCGGCCGACGCGGAGCGTGCGGGGTACTCGACGCGGTACGGGTCCGTCCGGGGGTGGGCGCCTCCGGTGTGGGAGACGACGACGCCGACGCGGGCCGCGCCCGTGACCTCGATGAGGCGGGGGTCGTGGCCGGACCAGGTGTCGTTGATCAGGTCCGCGCCGGCGTCGATCGCGGCGCGGGCCACGCCGGACCGCCAGGTGTCGACCGAGACCATGAGGTCGGGCAGTTCGGTGCGGACCCGTGCCACGAGGGGGACGACGCGGCGGATCTCCTCCGCCTCGCCGACCTCCGGGCCGACGCCGGCGCGGACCCCGCCGATGTCGAGGATCTCGGCGCCGCCGGCGAGAGCGGCCTCGGCCGCACGGAGCGCGGCGTCGTCGTCGGACATCCTGGCGGGGGCGAAGAACGAGTCCGTCGTGCGGTTGACGACCGCCATGACGACGGGCCGGACCGCCGTGCCGTCGCGGCCGAGTTCCCGGCCGCGCAGGACGAGGGGCGGTGACGCGGGCGGCACGGGACGGCTCGCCTCGCGCCCGCCGCCGTTCCCGGCCGGGGCCGCGCGGCCCGGGGCGGGGCCGCCGTGGTCCGGACGGCCGTCGCCCGCCCCGGGTGCGGCACCCGGGGCCGTCACGCCGGTTCGACCGCGGCGTGCTGCTTCTCGGCGAGCGCGCGCGCCTCGTCGGCGAGGGCCTCGCCGCGCCGCATGACGTGGCTGACGGCCTCGGCCGGGTCGTCGGTCAGGTACAGCAGGTCGAGGTCCGCCTCGGAAATCATGCCGCGGTCGAGGACGGCGGTGCGGACCCAGTCCAGGAGGCCGCCCCAGTACTCGGAGCCGAACAGCACGAGCGGGAAGCCGGTGACCTTGTGGGTCTGGACGAGGGTGATCGCCTCGAAGAGCTCGTCGAACGTGCCGAAGCCGCCGGGCATGACGATGAACCCCTGGGCGTACTTGACGAACATCGTCTTGCGGGCGAAGAAGTAGCGGAAGTTGATGCCGAGGTTGACGTACTCGTTGACGCCCTGCTCGAAGGGCAGCTCGATGCCCAGGCCGATGGAGACGCCGCCGGCGGCGCGCGCGCCCTTGTTGGCGGCCTCCATGATCCCGGGCCCGCCGCCGGTGATGACGGCGTAGCCGGACTCGACCAGGAGGCGGCCCACCGTCTCGGCGTGCCCGTAGTCCGGGTGGTCGGGCTTGGTGCGGGCGCTGCCGAACACGGAGACGGCCGGGCCGATCTCGGCGAGCGCGCCGAAGCCCTCGACGAACTCCGACTGGATGCGCAGCACGCGCCACGGGTCGGAGTGCACCCAGGCCGCGCTCTCGCCGGAGGCGAGCAGGCGCTGGTCGGTGGTCTCCAGGGGGATCTGGTTGCCGCGCAGCAGCACGGGACCCTTCCGGTAGCCGCGCCCCTGCTGCGGAATGCCGTCGTCGCTCATACGCACCAACCTATCTCGCGCCTGTGACACTTTCGCAGACGGCGGGCCGACGACGCCCGGCGCGTCAGCCCAGCAGCCACGCCCGGAGGGCGTCGCGGCAGGCGGCCAGCTCGGCGACCGGAAGCCGCTCGTCGTCCTTGTGGGCCAGCAGGGGGTCGCCCGGCCCGAAGTTCACCGCCGGGATGCCGAGCCCCGCGAAGCGGGCGACGTCGGTCCAGCCGTACTTGGGCATCGGCTCACCGCCGGTCACGGCGAGGACCGCGGCCGCGAAGTCCTGGGCCATGGGCGCGTCCAGCCCGGGACGGGCGCCGGGCGAGGAGTCCGTGACGGTCACGTCGAAGCCCTCGAACACCTCCCGCAGGTGCTTCTCCGCCTCCGCCTCGTCGCGCGACGGCGCGAACCGGTAGTTCACCGTGACCACGCACTCGTCCGGCACGACGTTGCCCGCGATCCCGCCGCGGATCCCCACGGCGTTGAGCCCCTCGCGGTACGCGAGCCCGTCCACCTCGACGGTGCGCGGCTCGTAGCGCCGGAGCCGGGCCAGCACCTCGGCCGCGCCGTGGATGGCGTTCTCGCCGGTCCAGGAGCGCGCGGAGTGCGCGGCGACGCCGTGCGTGACGACGTCGGCCCGCATGGTGCCGTTGCAGCCGCCCTCGATCCCGGCGTTGCTGGGCTCGCCCAGGATCGCGAAGTCCGCGGCCAGCAGGTCCGGCCGGTTCCGGGCGAGGCGGCCCAGCCCGTTGCGCGCCGCCTCGACCTCCTCGTGGTCGTAGAACACCCAGGTGAGATCGACGCCGGGTTCGACGCCGGGAGTCCCGATCTCGCAGGCGAGCGCGAGCGCCACGGCCACCCCGCCCTTCATGTCCACGGTCCCCCGCCCCCACAGGACGCGGTCGTCGCCCTGGACGTCGCCGGTTCCCTTGGTGCCAGGCTCAGCGGTCCCCGCGAGCCGGGTCGGGAGATTGCCCGCGATCGGCACGGTGTCGATGTGCCCGGCGACCACGACGCGGCGCTCCCGCCCGAGGTTCGTCCGCGCCACGACGGCGTCCCCGTCCCGGATGACCTCCAGGTGCGGCCGGGCCCGCAACATCGCCTCGATCGCGCGGGCGAGCGCCGCCTCGTCGCCGGAGACGGACGGGATGTCGCAGATCGCGGCGGTCAGTCCCACGAGGTCGGAGTCGGGGGCGAGGAGGGCGTCGTCGAAGGCGGTCACGCCCCCGAGGTTAACGCGGCCCGCGGGGCGCGCCGTCCGGCCCGGCCGACTCGACTGGCGGACACGACCGCCCGGCCGGGGGCGTTCCCCCTAGGCTGGCGGCATGAGCTCGAGCGCGTCTTCGCCCACTGCCGCCTGGGGCCACGGCCTCGCCACGATCGCCGCCGACGGGACCGTCCTGGACACCTGGTTCCCCGCCCCCGTGCTCGGCGAACCGCCCGCCGAGGGTGCGGCGGAGGCGGCGCCGTCGTCGGACCTGCTGGCCCTGGAGGGCCACGACGACGCACGCGGCGTCACGCTGCGCGTCGTGACCACGGTGGCCGACCTGACGACCGGGCCCAAGGACGCGTCCGACGCCTACCTGCGCCTGCACCTGCTCTCGCACCGCCTGGTCCGGCCGCACGAGCAGAACCTGGACGGGATCTTCGGCGTGCTGGCGAACGTCGTGTGGACGAGCGCCGGGCCGTGCGCCGTCGAGGGCTTCGAGGCGACGCGGCTGCGCCTGCGGGCGCGCGGGCCCGTCGCCGTGTACGGCGTCGACAAGTTCCCGCGCATGACGGACTACGTGCTGCCCACGGGCGTGCGCATCGCCGACGCCGACCGCGTGCGCCTCGGTGCGCACCTGGCCGAGGGCACCACCGTGATGCACGAGGGCTTCGTGAACTTCAACGCCGGGACGCTCGGCTCGTCGATGGTCGAGGGCCGGGTGTCGGGGGGCGTGACCGTGGGCGACGGGTCCGACGTCGGCGGCGGCGCGTCGATCATGGGCACGCTGTCCGGCGGCGGGCGAGAGGTCATCTCGCTGGGCGAGCGCTGCCTGCTCGGCGCGAACTCCGGGCTGGGCATCCCGCTGGGCGACGACTGCGTGGTCGAGGCGGGCCTGTACGTCACGGCGGGCACGAAGGTGACGATGCGCGGCGGCATGACCGTCAAGGCCGTGGAACTCGCGGGGCAGAGCAACCTGCTGTTCCGCCGCAACTCGACCACGGGTGCCGTGGAGGTGCTGGACCGCTCCGGGACGGGCGTCGAACTGAACGAGGCCCTCCACAAGAACTGACCCCAACCTTGGTAACCGGATGACGTCGGGCGTCTAAACTTGGTGGTCAACGTCCGAGGTCATCCGGAAGGTTCGCATGGTTCTGCTCTCCCACTCGGCCCATGACACGGCCGGTGACGCGACGCCGCGGCGCCGCCCCGTACGGCGCGCCCTGAAGTATCTGGTCGCGACAGCGGTCGTGGGGACGGGTGCGACGGTCGGCGTCGTGCTGCTGCTGAACCATCTGTCCGGCACCGCGCCGCTCACCGAGCGGTGCGCGGCGGTGCTGGACGGGACGGACTGGTACCTCTCCCCCGCGCAGGCGGACAACGCCGCGCTCATCACGGGCACCGCGATGCGGCGCGGCCTGCCCGCGCGCGCCGCGACCATCGCCCTGGCGACGGCGCAGCAGGAGTCCAAGCTCATCAACATCGAGCACGGCGACCGCGACTCGCTCGGGCTGTTCCAGCAGCGGCCGTCGATGGGCTGGGGCACGCAGGCGGAGATCCTGGACCCGGTGTACTCGACGAACGCCTTCTACGACGGCCTGGTGAAGGTCGAGGGCTACGAGGACATGGCCATCACCGTCGCCGCGCAGGAGGTGCAGCGTTCCGGCTACCCGGACGCGTACGCGCGGCACGAGGTGCGGTCGCGGGCCTGGGCCTCCAGCCTGACGGGCCACTCCCCCGCGGCGCTGACGTGCGAGATCGCTCCGGTGGAGGAGTCCGAGACGCTTCGCGAGAGCGCCGCGCGGGACGTCGTCGTCGGCCGCCTCGGGCGGGACCTGGGGCTCGGGCCGACGGGGGCGATGCCGGGCGGCGCGACCGTCGAGGTCGACGCGGCGCCGCTGGTGCAGGGCGAGCCCGCGCGCGCGGGCTGGTCCGTCGCCCAGTGGGCGGTGGCGGCGGCCGCGGAGACGAACGTGATCGAGGTCCGCGTCGGCGATCGGGTGTGGACGCGTGAGTCCGCCGAGTGGACGGCCGCCGGCAAGGCCCTGGACCCCGGCCTCGTGCGGATCACGCCGGCGGTCGCCGGGTAGCGTCCCGGGGTGCGCGGCGGCGGCGCTGCTCGGCGGGGTCGGGGACGGGCACGGCCGCCAGGAGGCGCTTCGTGTAGTCCGCGCGCGGGGCGTGCAGGACGTCCTCGCGCGGGCCCTGCTCCACGATCCTGCCGTCGCGCAGCACGACGACCCGGTCCGCGAGCTGGTCGACCACCGCGAGGTCGTGGCTGACGAACAGGCACGCGAACCGGTACCGCTCCTGCAGCGACGTGATCAGCTGCAGGACGCCGGCCTGCACCGACACGTCCAGGGCCGACGTCGGCTCGTCCGCGACCAGCAGCTCCGGTCCCAGGGCGAGCGCCCGGGCGATGCCGACCCGCTGCCGCTGCCCGCCGGACAGCTCGTGCGGGTACCGGTTGCGCACCTCGCGCGGCAGCTCGACGGCGTCGAGCAGCTCCAGGACCTGCGCGCGGCGGGAGCGCGCGTCCCCGGCCCGGTGCACCACCAGCGGCTCGGCGACGACGTCGCCCACCGGGAACCGCGGGTCGAGCGACGCGGCCGGATCCTGCAGGACGACGCCGATCCGGCGCCGCAGCTCCTTGAGGCGCCGCCCGCGCGCCGCCCGGAGGTCCGTCCCCAGGACCGAGACGGCACCGGAGCGCACCGGGATCAGGCCGAGCGCGCACCTCGCGATCGTCGACTTCCCCGAACCGGACTCCCCCACCAGGCCCACGACCTCGCCGGGCGCGACCTGGAACGACACGTCGTCGACGGCACGGAACGCCCGTCTCCCGGCGCGGCGGTACTCGATCACGAGGTTGCGCAGGTCGAGCGCGGGCGCCTGCGCGGGCGCCTGCGCGGGCGTCTCGTCGCCCGACGACGACGGCGCCGCCGGGCGCACCGCGCCGGACCCGCCGGGCCCCGCCCCGAGCCGGGGCACCGCCGCGAGCAGCGTGCGCGTGTACTCGTGCCGCGGCCGGCCGAGCACCTGGTCCACGGTGCCGGTCTCGACGATGTTCCCCGCCAGCATGACGGCGACGCGATCGGCGAGATCGGCCACGACGCCCAGGTTGTGGGTGATCAGCAGGATCGCGGTGCCGAGGTCCCGGGTCAGCGAGCGCAGGAGGTCGAGGATCTCGGCCTGCACGGTGACGTCGAGCGCCGTCGTCGGCTCGTCCGCGATGATCACCGCGGGTTCGCAGGAGATCGCCATGGCGATGACGACGCGCTGGCGCTGCCCGCCGGACAGCTCGTGCGGGTACTGCCGCAGGCGGCGTTCCGGCTCGGGGACGCCGACCCGGCGCAGCAGGCCGGCGGCACGGGCGGTGGCCTGTCTGCCGTGGGCGACGTCGTGCAGGGCCAGGGCCTCGGTGAGCTGGTCGCCGATGGTCAGCACGGGGTTGAGCGCCGTCATCGGCTCCTGGAACACCATGGCCACGTCGTTGCCGCGCAGCGCGCGCAGGCCGGAGCCGTCGAGCGAGCCGATGTCCTTGCCGGCCACGCGGATCGCCCCGGTGACCCGGGCGTTGCCCGGCAGCAGCCCGAGGGCGCTGGTGGAGGTCACGGACTTCCCGGACCCGGACTCGCCGACGAGCGCGACGACCTCGCCGGGCCGTACGTCGAGGTCGAGGCCCCGGACGGCGTGCACGTCGCCGAACTCGGTCCGGAACGTGACGGACAGGTCCCGGAAGGACAGGACCGCGTCGCCGGACGACGTCGCCGCGCCGGAGAGGCCGAGGGTGTCCATCAGAGCCCCGCCTTCCCGCTGGGCAGGGCCGCCGTGCGCGGGCCGCGGGCCCGGGTCCCGCCGCTCGTCTGCCGGGGGTCGAACGCGTCCCGCAGCCCGTCGCCGATGAAGTTCACGCACAGCGCCACGGCGAGGATCAGCAGGCCGGGCCACCAGAACAACCACGGCCGCGTGCTGAACGCGCCCTCGTACTCCGAGATCAGCGAGCCGAGCGAGACGTCCGGCCGCTGCACCCCGAAGCCGAGGAAGCTCAGGCTCGTCTCCAGCAGGATCGCGACCGCGATCGTGAGGGTGGCCTGCACGATGACGACGCCGACCGCGTTGGGCAGCAGGTGCCGCAGGATGATCCGGGCCGGGCCCGTTCCGACGGCGCGCGCGGCCAGGACGAAGTCCCGCTCGCGCAGGCTCAGCACCTCGGCCCGCACCAGCCGCGCCAGGCTCGTCCACAGCACCGCCCCGAGGGCCAGCACCAGCAGGCCCAGGTTGCCGTCGCTCGTCCGGCCGAGCACCGCGGCGATCGCGAGCAGCGGGACGATGATGACGACGTCGGTCACGCGCATCAGGATCGCGTCCAGGAACCCGCGGAAGTACCCGGCCACGGCGCCCACGACGGTCCCGACGACGGTGGAGATGACGCCCACCCCGAACGCGATGAACAGCGAGACCTGCGTGCCGCGCATGACGAGCGCGAGGTAGTCCTTGCCGATCGTGTCCTGGCCGAACGGGTGCTCCCAGGTGGGGGCGCCGTCGCCGAGCTTGTCGTAGGCGGTGGCGACGTCCTTGTCCCACCAGCCCGGGACCGGGCCGACGCCGATCGACGTGAACGCGGCGAGCACGACGACGACGAGCACCGCCGTGGCGACCATCGCGCCCCGGTGCCGCAGGAACCGGCGCAGCACGAGCCCGCCGGCGGTGTAGTGCCGCGCGCCGGGGTCGCCGGGCGGTGCGCCCGCGGCGGCGGGGCGGGCGGCGGCGGGGGGCGCGGTGCCGGGGCTCGCGGCGGGCGCGGCGTCGTCGTCGGCCCTGAGGGCGTGATCGTTCATGAGTTCTCCTGGCGGACGGCGCTCAGCGCCGGATCCGCGGGTCGAGACAGGCGTAGGCGAGGTCGGCGAGCAGGTTCATCACGATCGCGGCCGCACCCGTGACCAGGAAGAACGCCATCACCGGCGCGGGGTCCACGGCCATCAGGCCGTCCCGGAAGAGCTGGCCCATGCCCTTCCAGCCGAACACCGTCTCGGTGATCACCGCCCCGCCGATCAGCGCCGCGAAGTCGAGCGCGACGACCGTGGTGATCGGGAGGAGCGCGTTCCGGAACGCGTGCCTGACCACCACCTCGCGCTCCGGCAGCCCCTTGGCGCGGGCCGTGCGCACGTAGTCCTGGTCGAGCACCTCGAGCATCGCGGACCGCGCGAACCGGGAGTGGGCCGCGACGGACACGAGCGCCAGCAGCGTGGTCGGCAGCACGAGCTGGGTGCCGAGGTCGAGCAGCTGCTGCCAGAAGTCGCCCGTGAAGTTCGGGGTCCGGGAGCCGATCGTCGAGATCGGCCGCGGCTTCAGCCCCAGGAACGAGGACCAGTACGCGACGAGGATGTCGGCCACGACGACGAGGGACGTCAGGACCCCGGTCACGCCCGAGACGAGCAGGATCCGCCGCCGGTCCCGGGCGCCCCAGGCGAACCCGATCCCCAGCGACACCACCACGGCCAGCACGAACAGCCCGGTCAGGCCCGCCCACGACGGCTCGGCGAGCAGGGGCGTGAAGGCGAGCACGGCGTACGCGACGGTCCCGGCGACGGCGGTGGTCAGCGCGGCGTACAGCGCCCGCCGGTCGCGGAGGCCGGCCACGATCGCGGTGACCAGCACGCCCGCGCCGCCCGCGACCAGGAGCACCGACACGAAGCCCGCCCGCGGGTCGCGGTACCAGTCCAGGGCGTTGAGCAGGAACAGCACGGCGACGGCGAACGCGAACGTCGCGGCGCCCGCGACGAGCCCGCGCCGCGGCGGACCGCCCGCCACACCGGCCACGACGACGGCGAGCACCGCGGCGACCAGGAGGATCACCGGTGGCTCGACCCGTCCGGTCGCGATCCAGTCGTTGTAGCGGATCGCACCGAACTCCTTGAGCAGTACCGCCGCCCAGAAGACCGGCAGGGAGAAGAACAGGAAGGCCGCGAAGGTCACCGCGTAGTCGAACCCGGAGTACTGCCGGATCGCGGTGAGGACGCCGAGCCCGATCCCGAGGACGATCGCGATCACCGTGGCCACGGTCACGAGCCGCAGGGTGGACGACGCCGCCTGGCCCGTGAGGAACAGGACGTCCTGCCCCGTGCGGGTGGTGCCCAGGTCGCACGCGCCCGCGAAGCAGCCGGCCACGCCCTCGAGCCAGAGCCCGTAGCGCTCGTACCAGGGCAGGTCCAGATTCATCGCCTCGACGCGCGCCGCCATCAGCTGGCGCGCGTTCCTCGCGCTGGATCCGCGCAGGTCCGCCAGGGGATCCCCGGAGTTGACGGTCAGCCAGAACATCAGGACCGAGGAGAGCGCCAGGACGACGACGGAGATCAGCGTGCGCCGGAGGAGGAAGCTGAGCACGGGCTCGTGACCCTTCGCGGACGGCCGGACGGGACGGCCGGGGATTCTTCGGGGGTGCGGGGACGGCCCGCGGGGAAGGGACGCCGGGTCCCTTCCCCGCGGGCCGGGGTCAGTGCGTCACCCGGCGCGCTGCCACTGGTCGGCGTTCCAGGCGATGCCCGACTGCGCCGCCATCGGGCGCACGTTGCGCACCGAGGAACTGCTCGCCCACAGGCCCGGGTGGGAGTAGAGCGGGAGGCTGAACAGGTCCTCCCACAGCTGCTTCTCCACGATCTTGGTCTGCTCGAGGTGGACGGCCGGGTCCAGCGACGCCGACACGGTCTTCCACGCCTTGTCGACGGTCTCGTTCGAGTACCCGCCGTAGTTCTGGAAACCGGTCGTCGCGTAGAAGCCCTCGCCCGCCGTCACCTGGCCGGACACCCCCCACGCGAAGAGCGCGGCGTCGAAGTCGCCGTTGGGCTGCTCCTCCTCGAAGAACGTGCCGGTACCCGCGTCCACGACGTCGAAGCCGACCTGGTCGCACGACGCCTTGATCAGCTCGACCGTGTCGGTGCGGCGCGGGTTCGGCGGGTCGTTGAGGTAGGCGATCTCGACCTTCGTGCCCTCGTGGAGGCCCGCCTCGGCGAACTTCTCCCGGGCCGCGTCGAGGTCGACGTCGTCGTACCGGCCGTCGTAGGAGGCCTCGACGACCTCCTGGTAGGTGTCCTGGTAGGGCAGTCGCTCGCGGGCGTTCAGGACCACCGCGGACTCGTCGACCGGCTTGACCAGGTCGTCGACGATCTTCTGCCGGGGCACGCAGAGCGCGAACGCCTCACGCGCGGCCGGACCGCCCTCGTCCTGCGAGAACGGGCCCTGCGCGAAGTTGAGGTCGAGGTGCTCCCAGCTCATCGTCTGACCGGTCTCGACGTGGACCGCCTCCCCCAGCTCCTCGAGCTGCTCGACCATGTCGACGGTCGGGCCGTTCGGCTGGATGACGTCGAGGTCGCCGTTCGCCAGGGCCTGGACCTGCGCGTCCGCGCCGATCTGACGGAACGTGATCGTCCTGGTCGCGGGCGGCGTGCCCCACCACCCCGGGTTCGCGGTGAGGGTGACCGACTGCCCGGCCGACCAGCCGTCCTCGGCGAACATGTAGGGGCCGCTCGACGGCGTCAGCGCGGGATCCAGCAGTTCGCCGGGCTTGTCGAAGTCCCAGCCCGTGTTCCAGAACGTGGCGGCGTCCCGCAGGACGTCCTTGTCGAGCTCCAGGATCGCGTCGACGAGCTCGTCGGTCGTTACGCCGATCTGGTCGGCGACGACGTGCGCCGGGTAGGCGCGGGTGACGAGGATCTCCCAGTCGGCGTTGGTGCGCTCGTAGTTGTAGGTGAATTCCTTGGCGTCCGCCGCGTCCGCCTCCGGCGGCTCGGGCGCGAAGTCGCCGAGGTACAGGCCGCCGATGTGATCGAACAGCGGCACCTCCGAGCCGTCCTCGGTGACCGTGCCGTCCTCGGTGATCGCCTGTGTCGCCCAGTCCAGCAGGTAGTCCGCGTAGGTGACGGGCGTGCCGTCGGACCAGGTCGCCGCGTCGCTCAGCGTGTACACGACCTGGGTGTCCGTCGTCGCCTCGAAGTGGCCGAACTCCTCGTCGTGGCAGATCGTGCCGTCCGTGCCCCAGTCGAGGAAGCTGCCGATCATCCGCTCGGTCACGGCGTTGTTGTACGCCGAGTACTTCGTGTAGACGAGCGAGTTGTAGCCGAAGATCTCGGACTCGTTCGCCACCTTGATGTCGCCCTCGGCGGTGGTGACGTCGCCCAGGTCGAGGTCGGCCTTGCACGGGCCCTCGGCCTGCGCCACGGGCACGCTGTCAGCCTCGGCGGGCTTCTCGCCACCGAGCGGGCTGGAGCACGCCGAGAAGAGCAGCGCCCCCGCGGCACCCGCCGCGAGCGCGGCGCTCCATCGCCTGATCTTCACTTGTTCCTCCTGTAGGAAAGTGATGTGGCCCGGGAGCCCGGCCGGCCCTCGGCGCAGATCGCCGGGGGCCGGCACCCGGCAAGGCACACATCATGCTTGCCGGTCACTCTACCCATAGGGGATTTGATCGGCTTCTACCGAGATTTGTACCCGAACCGATCGTTTCGGGCTTGATCCTGTTCCTTCACCACCGGCTCAGGCCTGGGTCTCGACCCAGCCGTGCGCCTTCGCCAGAGCCACCATCGCCTGCCGGGTCAGCACCACCTGCTCGGCGGTGAGCGTCGGCACGCCCGCCAGCAGCATCTCGGTCACCTCGGCGGTGAGCTGCCGGTCGGTCACCGCGTCGCCGTCGTCGGCCCCCGTGTCCGGGAGCACGATCATCGGCGCGCCCGCGGCCGCCGTCGTCCCGTTCAGCACCGGGACCGCGATGGGCGCCGCCTGCGGCTGCGCCGCCGGCGTGGACACGAGCGTCACCTGCGACGCCTTCGGGCCCCTGTCCCCCTCCTCCGTCTCGAACTCCACGACAGCCCCCACCACGAGCTTGCGCTTGTCGAAATCAAGATCGTTCACGTGCAGGAACACGTCGTCCCCGCCCTCGTCCGGCGCCACGAAACCATATCCGCGCACCTCGTCGTATCGGATCACCCGACCCTGGACCACTCTCATCACCTTCAACCTCTGGAGAACACTTCTTCGCGAGTCTATGACCCGCGCCCGAGGTTCGCCCAGGCCATCCTCCGGATCTCGCCCACCGCGGGCTTCCCGGGTGCCGGCGGTGTCACGTCCGGGAGGCGTGCCGTGTCGGAGGGGATGCAACCACCGAGAGAAGGAGCCAGACATGAACCACCCGGCCCGCGTCCCTGCCGTCGAGCTCACCGGCCTCACCGGTGCGATGGTCAGGTTCTACGCCAGGAAGCGCCTCGGCGGCACCGTGCCGGCCGCGCTGGGCGTGCTGTGGAACAACCGGAAGGTGCTGCGCGGCACGATGGGCATCGGCGGGAAGATCGAGAAGTGGGACGCCTGCGACAAGAGCCTGAAGTCGTTCGCCCACATGGCGGTCGCGTCGATGATCGGCTGCACGTGGTGCCTCGACTTCAACTACTTCAAGGGGCACGACGAGGGCCTCGACCTGGACAAGGCCCGCGAGATCCCGCGCTGGCGGGACTCGGCCGTCTTCACGGACCTGGAGCGCGACGTCCTCGCGTACGCGGAGGCGATGAGCACCACGGAACCGACGGTCACGGACGAGATGGTGGACCGCCTGCTGAAGAAGCTCGGCGCGGAGGCGCTCGTCGAGCTGACGTCGGTGATCGCGTTCGCCAACCTCACCACCCGTACCAACGTGGCCCTCGGCATCGAGTCGGACGGCTTCGCCGCCGCCTGCGGCCTCAAGCCGATGGCGGAACGGCCGGCGACGGTCTGACCGCACGCCTCCCGCCGCGGCCTGCGCGAGGATGGGGGCATGCGCGACCTCTACCCGCCGATCGAACCGTACGACTCCGGGTCGCTGGACGTCGGCGACGGCCAGCACGTCTACTGGGAGACCTGCGGGAACCCCGACGGCAAGCCCGCCGTGTTCCTGCACGGCGGGCCGGGCGGCGCCGTCGTGCCGGACCACCGGCGCCTGTTCGACCCCGAGGCGTACCGGGTCGTGCTGCTCGACCAGCGCGGCTGCGGGCGCAGCACGCCGCACCTGAGCGACCCGGCCGCCGGCCTCGGCGCGAACACGACCTGGCACCTCGTGGCCGACCTGGAGCTGCTGCGCGAGCACCTCGGGATCGAGGGCTGGCAGGTGTTCGGCGGCTCGTGGGGCAGCACGCTCGCGCTCGCGTACGCGCAGACCCACCCCGGGCGGGTCACGGAGCTGGTGCTGCGCGGCGTCTTCACGATCCGCGAGCGCGAGCTGGACTGGATCTACGGCGGCCGGCTCGCGGCGATCTTCCCGGAGGCGTGGGAGGAGCTCCTGGCGGTGATCCCGGCCGGCCGTGACACGGGCGACCTCCTGGAGACGTTCGCCGGCCTGGTCGACGACCCCGATCCCGCCGTCCGCGAACCCGCCGCGGTGGCGTGGGCGCGCTGGGAGGCGCGCACGATCACTCTGGTGGAGCGTCCCGAGCTGGTGGACGCCTTCGCCGACCCGGCCTTCGCGGCGGCGTTCGCGCGGCTGGAGATCCACTACTTCCGCCACGGCGCGTGGCTCGGCGAGGGGCAGCTGATCCGGGACGCCCCGAAGCTGGCGGGCATCCCGGGCGTCATCGTGCAGGGCAGGTACGACGCCGTCTGCCCGCCCGTGACCGCATGGGACCTGCACCGGGCGTGGCCGGGGTCGGAGCTGGTGGTGGTCCCGGACGCGGGGCACGCCTTCGACGAGCCGGGGATCCTGCATCACCTGCTCGAGACGACGGACCGGTTCCGCGGGGCGCGCACGCCGCGCTGAGCCCGGCCGTGCGCCCGGACGACGCCGCGACGCCCGCGCCGTGCGCCGGTCCGGCTCAGCCGGTCGCGCGGTAGCTCCAGCCGCTGCCGGTCCCGCGGTACTGCTCGATCGGCAGCGGTTCCTCGCCGGGTGTCATGTGGTCCTTGCACAAGATCCCGCTGAGGTGGTCGATCTCGTGGGCGACGAGCCGCGCCATGCCGTTCTCGAAGATCGTGATGCGGTCGTGCCCGTCGATGTCGGTGTGGCGCACGTGGATCGTCAGCGCCCGGGGCACCCGGCAGCGCACGTCGAAGAAGCTCAGGCAGCCCTCGAACTGCTGGTCCCGCTCCGCCCCGGACTCGATGACCTGCGGGTTGAACAGGACCAGCGGGTCCTCGCCGTCGGGCGGCAGCACGATGGCGGCGGCACGGTCGATCCCGATCTGCGGCGCCGCGACGCCGAGGCCCTTGCCGAACGTGTGGGCGCCCGCGACCCGGCGGGCCGCCGAGGCGAGCTCGGAGACGATGCGCCGCGCGACCTCGGCGTCGTCGGGCAGCGTGAGCGGGCGCGCCGCACGGCGCAGCCCGGGATCGCCGTCCTGCACGATGCCGAGCGCGGACATGGTGTCCGTGACGGACCGCGCGGTCTTCTCGTGGCTACCCTCGAGGGATCCGTTGCGCAGGTGCCATTCGAGCCGGTAGCGGGCGTGCAGCGGCGGGTTCTCGGTGGACCAGGAGTAGAGCATGCGGTCGCCGTCGGCGCGTTCGCGGATGGCGTTCTCGAACGGCATCGACTCCGCGGCCATCGAGGTGTGCAGGCCCCAGACCGACGGCCCCATCTCGCTCGGCAGGTCGAGCGTGACCGACATGCGCTCGGTCGGCAGCCGCACCGCGCGCTGGAACCAGTGGCCCCACTTGTAGTCCCGGACCGTGTACACGTACTCGATCCAGGTGCTCTGCCCGGGGTACAGCGGGAACCGCAGCCGGTCGTCCGAGAACTGGAGCCAGACCTCCTTGAACGCGTCCCGGTCGTGCTGCACGGTCCACGTCATGGGCTGGCGCCGGCCCTCGCCGTGCCAGGCCCGCAGGTTGATCTCCCGCCAGGTCAGCGGGTCGTTCCGGTACAGCTCGTTGGAGCGCTGCGGGTCGCCGGGATAGCGGTCCACGGAGATCCGGATGTGGTACCGGGTGATGGGCGTGGTGCCGTTGTTCACGAGCCGACGGCGCATGGTCGCCTCGTAGATCCCGTTCTCGTAGCGCAGGGTGGCGTCGTCGTGCGCGACGACGAGGCCCCGCGTGGCGGGCGGGCTCGGGAGCGGGGCGGGGTCCCAGTCCGGGGGCGGGGTCGCGTCCTGGCGCTGGGGCCGCGGATCCCGGTGCCTGCCCCGGAGGTTCTCCTGCTCCTGCAGCTGCCAGGCCCGCCGGAGCGCTCCCCCGGCGTCGAGCGCGTCGTCGGCGGCCGCGGCGAACTCCTGGGAGGCGTGCTCGGTGCCGGACGCCACCTTCGAGATGTAGGACCGGTGGTACCCCATCAGCCGGGCCAGGGCAGCCCGGGACAGGCCCCGCGCCTCACGCCACCTGCCGAACTCGGCGGCGAACCGCGGAACGGCGGAGCTTCCCTGGGTGCTGTCCAACGCTTCTCCGTACCGGGCGTGAGCGTGCGTGAACCGTGCGTGACCGCCGCTCGGCCTATAAATCACACTTCATTGGGATTGGGATGGTACTGCACGCGATCGATGCATGTCACCCCCTTGACCGGTCACCCGGTCCTGGTGAAGTGGAGGCACGTGGATGGGATGGATCTGCGGAACGACGGCCCCGGTCGCCCCGCTCGGCGGGCGCCCCCTCTGGCAGGAGGAGACCTCGTCGCATCGCGTGTGGGTCGTCGACGACGGCGACTTCCCCGGCGTGCGGACCTGTGAGTCCACGGACGCACGCCTCGCCGTCGTCGGCGACGCCTGGGTGAGCGAGGACGAGCTGCGCAGGGCCCTCCTGGACGTCCGGCGCGAGGCCTGGCGGTTCCTCACCCGCTGGCCCGGCTCCTACTGGGTGATCGCCCAGCACCGGAACCGGACCGTGGTCCTCTCCGACCTCGCCGGGGCGCGGCCCGTCTTCCACGCGCGCCTGCGGGGCGAGGCCGTCTGGGCGACCGAGGCGACGCCGCTCGCGGCGCTCACGGGCGCACGCACCGACCACGAGGCGATCGTGCAGACCATGGTGACCCCGGACCTCGGCGAACTGGCCCCGCTCACCACGACGTTCCGCGGCGTCCGCCGCGTCCCCGGCGGGCACCTGTTCACCGTCGACGACGACGCCGGCAGCACACGACCCTACGAACCCCTGGGCCAGGGCACACCGTTCGCCGACGGCGTCGACCGGTTCCGCGACGCCCTGCTCGGAGCCGTCGAGGTCCGCGTCCGCAACGCCGGCGGCCTGGTCAGCGCCGACACCTCCGGCGAGGACAACACCACCTCGCTCGGACGCCTGACCGTACGGCGCTCGCCGCTGCTCGACCCCGGCATCGTCGCCCCCCTGCCCGCCCCCGCCGCGTTCTGGGACCTCGAGCGCTCGCCTCTCACGGACCAGCCGTTCGCCGACGCCGTCCGCTGGCCCCAGCTGCGGGACCGCTACCGGCGGGCCGCGAGCGCCGGCAGCGCCCTCCACCTGGTCGGATCGGGCCGCGACCAGCTGCTGACCGCGCCGGTGACGGCGCTCGCGGATCTCGCCGCCACCGGGCAGCACCTGGCGCTGTGGCGGGCGTCGGTCACGCAGGCGCGACGACGGGGCCTCGCGACGCACGAGGTGTACCGCGCCGGCGTGCTGCTGGCGCGGACGTCGTACAGCGCCGCGCTGCGGGAGCTCGCGGACGGCATCACGGCGCCGGGCCGGGCGGCAGCCCGGGCGATCTCGTGGCTTCCCCCGTCCGGCGCGGCGGCCTGGCTCACGCCGGCCGCCCGGGTGGCGACAGCCGCCGTCGTGCAGGGCGTGGCGATGCGCGCGCACGACATCGCGATCGGGATGAGCGCCCGCCGCATCTGGGACGAGGTGCACCTGACCGGCCCGCGGTTCGCGGGCCTGGCCGCGCAGGCCGCGGCCGCCGGGTGCGCGCTGTCCGCCCCGTTCCTGGACAACGAGGTGGTGCGGGCGGCGCTCGCGGTGCCCGTGCACGAGCACCTCCACCTGCATCAGCGCACGCCGCTGCTCACCGCGGCGTTGCAGGCCGTCGGGGAGGAGCCGGTGGAGCGGGGGGCCGGGCGCGCGGACGACGACGGGCGGCTGGGCGTGACGGGGAACCTGGCGGCGGTGCGGGAGCTGCTGGCCGGGTCGGAGCTGGTGGCCCACGGGTTGCTGGACGCGCGGGCGATCGAGCGGGACCTGGAGGCGCTGCGGGCCGATGGGGCGGCCGGCGGTGCGGCCGGCGGACCGGCGGCGGACCGTGGTGGCGGGCGGCGGGAGGCTGCCCGGGTGACGACGGTCCGGGCGCTGGAGACGCTGGTCAGCACGGAGCTGTGGCTCTCCCGGCACCGTCACGTGTCCGCCGCTGACCTCTGGGAGACGAACGTGCGCGTCCGCTGCTGACACGGGTGCGAGGAGTGCAGGCGACTGCAGGTGACAGTGCCGGTCCCGGCGGCCACACTGGAGCGCATGCGGACTCAACGGAGAATTCCATCCTTGATCGGCGTCCTGGTGGCCGTCGTCGCTCTGGTCGCCGGGGCGTTCGCCCTCCCCGCACAGGCCGACGACGCTGTCGGCCCGCAGGCTTCCCGTCACCCGGAACCGCTCCTCGCGTTCAACCACGCGTGGGCGATGGTCGACCAGGAGACCGCGGACGCCGTCCAGCACTCCGAGTACCTCGGGCAGTTCGCGGACCGGCAGGTCCGCACCGGCAACGACGGGTCGCAGACCTGGACGGGGCGGTACCTGCGCGGCAAGGAGACCTACCTCGAGTTCTTCGGGCCCGGGGACGCGCCGGGAGCCGTCGTCGGCGACACCGGGCTGGCGGTGTCCGCGGACGACGACGGCGACCTCGCGGCGGCGTCGGACGCACTGCGGGAGCTCGGCGTCGAACCGCAGGAGTTCACGCAGGTGACCGACCCGGGCGACGGCGTGCCCATCCCGTGGTTCGACGTGCTGTTCACCTCCGGCGAGTACGACACCTTCTTCGCCTGGGCGATGGAGTACCGGGACGAGTTCCTCGGCGACCCGCGGTTCGGTTTCCCGCCACCGGCATACGACGGCGACGTCAGCCGCGACCGGTACAACGCGGACCGCTACCTCGAGCACGAGCTGCGCGACGTCGTCGGCGTCCGGATCGCGACGACCGCGGCCGACATCGAGGCCATGGTGCCGCTGTGGCGGGCAGGCGGGCTCGCCGTGCGCGAACTGCGCGACGGAGGCGTGGTGGCGTTCGACGGTATGACGGCGATCCACCTGGTCCCGGTCCCGGCCGAGGAAGCCGGGGTGCGGCACATCGCCCTCGCGCTCAACGAAGCCGCCGCGGAGACGCACACCGAGCGGATCGGGAACTCGACCCTGCGCGTCGGGCCCGGGGCGTACGCCCTGTGGACCTTCGGGCAGAACGACGCGGCGAGCACCCGATCCACCGGAGCCGGAGGCCCGCTCTTCCCCGCGCTCCCGAGCGGCAAGGCCGGCTGACCGGGACGGACGTCGGCGGGGTTGCTCAGGCCCTCTTGCTGCGCGACCGCAGCCGGCTCACCCGCGCACCGGCACGACCGGCGCCGGCCCGGCGTCCAGATCTGACATGTCCAGCACGAACCGGTACCGCACGTCGCCCCGGGCCAGCCGCTCCAGCGACTCCCCGGCACGCGACGAGGGCAGCAGCTCGATGTCGGCGACCACGCCGCGCTCGGCACAGAACTCGAGAAGCTCCGCGGTCCTGGTTCTGCCACCGCTGCCGCCCGAGGAGAGCTTCTTGCGACCGATCAGCAGATCGGTGGTCTCGACGGAGACCTGGCCGAGGTAGCCGAGCAACGAGAGTTCTCCGTCCAGTGCGAGCAGTGCGAGGTAGGGCGCCAGGTCATGGGCCACCGCGATCGTGTCCAGGACCACGTCGAACTGCCCGCGAGCTCCGGTCATGGCCGCCTCGTCGGTGGAGACGATCAGGTGCTGGGCCCCGAGCCGGCGCGCGTCGTCGGCCTTGTCCGCCGACCTGCTCACGACGGTGGTCTCGGCCCCGAGCGCCACGGCCAGCTTGACCGCGAGGTGACCGAGCCCTCCGAGACCGATGACGGCGATCCGGGTTCCGGGCCCGACACCGAGGGCGCGCAGCGGTTCCCACACGGTGACCCCGGCGCACATCAGGGGCGCGGCCGCGGCGGGATCGAGGCCCCGCGGCAGGCGGTAGGCGAAGCCCTCCCGCACGACGTACTCGCGGGCGAAGGCACCGGATGTCGGGGTCCCGTCACGACGGTCCACTCCCCCGTAGGTCAACGTGGGGAACGCGCGGCAGAAGTTCTCCTGTCCCGCCCGGCACATGTCGCAGGCCAGGCACGCGTCGACGATGTTGCCCACCGCGACGGCGTCCCCGACGGCCAGGTTCCGCACGTCTCGCCCGACCTCGGTGACGGTGCCGGTGAACTCGTGACCGGGGACGAGGGGCACCGACGAGTCAGGATCGTGGGCGTGGACGGCGTGGAGATCGCTGTGACACACGCCGCAGTAGTCGATGCGCACGGCGACGTCGTCGGCGCGCAGCTCGCGCCGGCGCAGTTCCGCCCTGCGCAGTTCGGTCGTCCCGTGCGACACCCAGCCCCGTGTGGTCCTCATCGTGACAACTCCTTAAACAGACTGTTCGGTCTGCTACAGCATGCGACAGGCCGCGGCGAAATGCAAACCAACCGGTCTGTCTGTTAGCCTGCCGACCATGGCCGAGAAGCAGCTGACGGCACGGGGTGCGGCGACCCGCCAGCGGATCGTCGACGCGGCCGCCGACGAGTTCTCCGCCCACGGCATCGCCGGAGCGCGCGTGGAACGCATCGTCGCCGCGGCACGGACGAACAAGGCCCAGCTCTACGGCTACTTCGGGAGCAAGGAGGGCCTGTTCGACGCCGTCTTCCGCGCATCCCTCGAGCGGATCCTCGACGTGGTCCCCATCGAGGCCTCCGACCTGCCGGGCTGGGCCGTGCGTCTCTACGACGAGTACCTGCGCCGCCCGGACCTCATACGCCTCGCCACATGGGCCCGGCTCGAACGCCGCCCCACGGGGCACCTCGTCGACGACGCCGATCGCCTCGACGGCCGCAAGCTGCGGTTCATCGCCGACGCGCAGGCGAACGGGACCGTCGTCCCCGGCGATCCCTTCGACATCATGGCCCTTGTCATCGGCATGTCGATGGCATGGTCGCCGGTGAGCAACGTCTACGCCGCGTCCTCCGACGAGCCGGTGGCGATCCACGAGGCGCGCCGCGAGCTCCTGAGAACGTGCGTCGCACGCGCCGTCGTGATCGATGCCGCCGTCCAGCACCCCTCAGGAGCCTGAAGGGCTGACCCGGGGCGCCGGGTCGTCACGTGCGCCGGTTCCGCCGCCCCGGCCGGCCATCAGGCGCCGGGTCCATGCGTACCGAGTGCCCGGGTGCCGGCGACGGGGCGAACGGCCCGGGCACGGCCACGTCCCGCGGGTTGCCGATGATGTCGGCGCCCAGGTCCAGCTCGGTGCCGTCCGGGTTGGTCCAGGCCATCTCGGCCTGGTAGGACGTCCCGAGGCGTGCGGTCGTCACGGGCGCCACGGCGGGGAAGCCCTCGGGTCCGGTCACGTCGATGCGTACGGTGCCCGCCATGCCGTCGAGCACCTCGACACGCACCGGTGCCGTGCCCACGACGACGGCACCGCGCTCCCCGCGGAACGGCTCCGCACCCTCCGCGTACAGGTTGCCCTCGATGTGGACCGGGAGGCGCTGCCCGTCCGTCGGGCCGCCGCCGTCGCCGGGGTATTCCTCCGGCATCGGGTAGGAGTCGTACTGCGACGTGCCCACCGGGGTCGGCACGAAGGCGGCCTGGCCGGGTACGCCGTCCATGTCGACCGCACCGGTCCAGAAGCTCGCGAGCTCCGGTGCTCCGTGCGGATCGGTGCGACCTGCGTCGGCGTCGCCGACGAAGACGTTGTTGAGGAAGCGGTTGTCGCCGCCGAGGATGTTCGCCACGCCGTGCACGGCTGTGCCGTGCGGGAGGTGGTACGGGGTGTACCGGTGGTGGTCGACGCAGTTCGCGATGCGGCCCGCGATGTAGTTCTGCACGTAGGCACCGCCGGTGGACATGTCCTTGACGGCCCACGACGACAGGAACAGGTTCGAGTCCACGAGATACGGGCCGTGGCAGACCTCGACCATGAGATCCTCCGCGGTCGAGGCGTAGAAGACGTTGCGCCGCACCAGCGTTCCTTGCGCCTGCCAGTCGAGCCACAGGGCACGGTGGGTGTGGTGGATCGTGTTGCCGCTGATCACGGTGTCGATGGCCGCGTGCAGCTTGATGCCCGCCACCTCGGCGCCGTGCCACTGCCGCTTCACGTGGATGCGCCGGATGTGGTTGTCGCTGATGGTCGAGAAGACCGCCCCCAGGTGCCCTGCGATCCCGGCCTGCTCGCAGTCCTGGATCGTGTTGCGGCGCACCGTGTGGGAGCCGACGTGTTCCCGGGTCCACGGGTGCGGCTCCCCGGCGTCGGGCCCGCGGAGGGCGAGCGCCCGCTGGATGACCTCACGTTCACGCTGGGTACCGCCCTTGGCGCCCTTCGCCCCGGTGGTCCACTCGTTCTGACCGGTGCTGATCTCCTTGCCCAGCGCGATGCCGACGTTCTTCGAGTCGGTGATCGTGTTGTCCTCGATCACCCAGCCCTTCGACCAGTGCGGACCGATCAGGCCCTCCTGCAACGCGGTGGGCGGGGCCCACTGCGTGGCAGCTTTCGTCAGGGTGAAACCGCGGACCGTGATGTGGCCGACGCCGGTGACCGCGGGCCAGAAGACGTGCTTGCGCACGTTGATCTCGATCTGATGTGCCGCCGGGTCGGCACCACCGAAGTTCGCCCAGATCGTCGTGAGGTCGTCGCCCACCTCGCAGTACCACGTCAGCAGGGAGCCGGCCGGGTCGGACGAGTCCGCCATGACCTCGGGACGTACGACGCCGCCGAGCGTCTGCGACTCGTACAAGGACTTGCCGTCGAGGTACACCTCGCCGGTGTGCCACGTGCTGGTCTCGTCGAAGAACCAGTCCCCGCCGATGCGTTCGACGTAGGGATGGCACGCGCCGAACAGGGTGTTCGGAACCGTCACCACCCAGACCCGGCCGTCGTGTCCCGGGCCGGGATGGGGCCGCCAGCCGGTGATCGCCTCGGCCCCGGAGATCGTGACCGGCTCGAATCCACCGTCCGCCCGCTCCGCGGCCCGATACGTGATCGGCGCGTCGGCGGTGCCGCCACGCGGCGGGTTCACCCACTCGCGATACACACCCTCATGGACGACGACGGTGTCCCCCGGCCGGGCCAGCGCCGCGGCCGCGCCGATGGTGCAAAGGGGTTCCTCGGCCGTTCCGGGAGCGTCATCGGACCCGGACTTCGCGACGTG
Organism: Myceligenerans crystallogenes; assembly: GCF_039529775.1. Taxonomy (NCBI): domain Bacteria; kingdom Bacillati; phylum Actinomycetota; class Actinomycetes; order Micrococcales; family Promicromonosporaceae; genus Myceligenerans; species Myceligenerans crystallogenes. The sequence goes on along the minus strand of NZ_BAAANL010000001.1, from coordinate 831,683 downwards.
CAGGTTCACACCCCGCACCCTAGGGGATCCGCAGGCCGGGCCTCTCCCGGTATCGCCGGATCACCCCGCGACGGTTCCGGTGAGTGTGCTCACGCCGAGGAGTCCTTTCGATGGGTGGTCCGAGTGTGCGGCGGTGTCGTCAGTCGTCGTGGCCGAGACCGGTGGACAGGTCCGGGTGCGCGGCGGCCTGCGCGGTGAGCCGGCGGCCCTTGTCCGCGACCGCCTCGACGGCGTCCGCTCCGGCGACCCAGCGCGCCGGCGGCTCCTCCAGCGCGAGGACCCCGATCAGGCCGGCGGCGAGCTTGGCGGGATCGCCGGACTGCCGGCCGTTCATGCCCTTCCATGCCTCGATGGTCCGCGCCGTGGACTCGTCGTAGTCCGCGACGCTCACCTCGGGCCAGATCGTCGAGGAACCCTCGACGAGCAGCTCCGTGCGGAAGAACCCGGGCTCGACGATCGTCGCGCCGATGCCGAAGCGAGCGAGCTCCGGAGCGATCGACTCCATCCACCCCTCGAGCGCGAACTTCGAGGCGGCGTAGGCGGAGGTGAACTCCCCGCCCACAGCCCCGGCCAGCGAGGTGATCGTGACGAGCCGGCCGCTGCGCTGGGCGCGCATGACCGGCAGCACGGCCCGGGCGACGTTCAGCGTGCCGAAGAAGTTGACCTCCATCTGCGCGCGGATCTGCGCGGCGCTGAGGGTCTCGAAGAACCCGGCGTAGAACATGCCTGCGTTGTTCACCAGCACGTCGATGCGCCCGAAGCCGTCGACGGCGGTCCGGACGGCAGCCTGGGCCGAGGCCTCGTCCGTGATGTCCAGCGCGACCGGGAGCAGGTCCTCGTGCTCGCCGAGCACTTCGGTCACCTTCTGTACGGAGCGGGCGGTGGCGACGACCCGGTGCCCTGCCGCGAGGGCGGCCTTCGCGATGTCGACGCCCATCCCGCGCGCGGCACCGGTGACAAGCCAAACCTTGTGATCAGTCATCGTTCGTGTGTCCTTTTCGGAGGCGGATCGGTCACCATCCAGTAGACGATCGCTGCCCCACCGCCGCCACGCCCGCCTCATACAGGCACTGACAGGGCCACCCTCAGCGAGAGCTCTCCGCATAAAGTCGAGACCATGGAGGCGAGAGGCGACATCAAGGAGTTCCTGACGACCCGCCGCGCCCGGCTGACCCCGCAGCAGGCCGGCCTGCCGGACTACGGAGGACATCGTCGCGTGCCGGGCCTGCGCCGCGAGGAGGTCGCTCTCCTGGCCGGAATCAGCGTCGAGTACTACAACCGCCTCGAGCGCGGCGTCGCCACGGGGGTCTCCCCCGCTGTCCTCGACGGCCTCGCCCGCGCCCTGCAGCTCGATGATCTCGAGACCGACCACCTGCGCCGTCTCCTCCAGGCCGCGGACTCACCGACTCCGGGGAGGCCATCGAGGCCCAAGCGACGGCGTGTTCACCCAGCGCTGCAGCAGCTGCTGGACGCCATGACCGGCGTACCCGCCATCGTGCAGAACGGCCGCTACGAGCTCGTCGCCACCAATGCGCTCGGCGCCGCGCTCTATTCCGAGGTCCTCGACCAGGAGCAGAAGCCCCCGAGCTTTCCTCGGTACGTCTTCCTCGATCCTCGTTCCCAGAGCTTCTATCAGGACTGGGACGAGTCCGCGGAGCTCACAGTGGCACTCCTGCGCACGCGAGCCGGCCAGGACCCGCACGACCTCGCCCTGCAGGCCGTCATCGGCGAGCTCTCCACGAAGAGCGAGACATTCCGGCGCATGTGGGCCGAGCACCGCGTCCGCGAGCACCGTTCCGGGAAGAAGAGGCTCCATCACTCCGTCGTCGGAGATATCGAGCTCGCGTACGAGGGCATGGAGCTCCAGACCGACCGGGACCTGATCCTCACCACCTACACCGCCGAGCCCGGCTCTGCGTCCGCAGACGCCCTGACGCTGCTCTCGACGATGTGCGCCGAGTTCGATCCACTCGGTGCAGACCTCACGACGGAGACGTGACCGCCCCCGGCGAGTGCTCGGCATCCACGCCCGATGTCAGCAGACGTCAGACCGCAAATCTAGACTCCACCGTGTTCTGGCCGGCCGGTCACCGGGCGGTTCCCGGGCGGGCCGCGGCCTGCCTGTTCTCAGCTGCCCGAGGCGTGGGTGCGGTTCGTGGTGTCCGTGGCGGTGAGGGCCCGCCGGTCCGTCGTGGCCAGTTCCGTGACCTCGACCTGCTGGATCAGCAGGTCGTCAAGGGCCTCGTCGTCCCGTTCGCCGTCGCCGGGCCGTTTGGCGTCCGACGACGCGTCGCGGGCCGATTCGATCGCGACGACGCCGCCCTCGTCGGCGATCAGGAGTTCCGAGCGGGTGATCGAGCGGGGAACCTCCTCGATCTCGCGGGGTTCGGGAATCGCGTCCTTCGGGTCGACGACCTCCAGCTCGACCATCTTGCGGGCCGAGCTCAGGACGTTGCGTTCCAGGGAGCCGATGAACCTGTTGTAGTCCTTGGTGGAGGACTCCAGGGAGCGGCCCATCTTCGTGATGTGTCCCGTCATCGTCACGAGACGCGAGTGCAGTTCCTTGCCCACCTGGTGGACCTTCGCCGCGTTCTCGGCGAGCGCTTCCTGGCGCCAGGCGAACGCGACGGTGCGCAGCAGCGCGATGAGGGTCATCGGCGTGGCGAGGATGACGTTCTTGCGGGCCGCGTACTCCAGCAGGTCGGGCTGCTGTTCCACGGCCGCCGCGAGGAACGCCTCGGCCGGGACGAACATGACGACGAACTCCGGCGCCGCGTCGAACTGCGCCCAGTACTTCTTGCCCGCGAGCTCGTCGACGTGCTTGCGCATGTGCCTCACGTGGGCGTCGAGCAGCTGCTCGCGGTGATGCGGGTCCTCCGTCTGCTGGGCCTCCAGGTAGCGGATGAAGGCGACCTTGGAGTCGACGACGACGTTCTTGCCTCCGGCGAGGTGGATCACCATGTCCGGCCGCAGCAGGCCGGTGTCCGAGCTGAACTCCTCCTGCTCGGTGAAGTCGACGCGGTTCAGCATCCCCGAGGCCTCCACCGTGCGGCGCAGCTGCAGCTCGCCCCAGGCGCCGCGCACCTCCGAGGTGCGCAGGGCCGCCACGAGGTCACTGGTGCCGCTGCGCAGGCGCGCGGACTCCTCCGCGACCTGCCGGAGCTGCTCGGTGAGCTGGCCGTGGCCCTGGGCACGTGCCTTCTCGGCTTCCTCCACCTGCGTACCGAGCCTGTCCATCACCTTGGACAGCGGGTCGACCAGGTTGCGGACGGCCTGCTCGCGCTTGGCGAGCTGTTCCTCGTTCCGCACCGTCGCCGTGGACAACCGCTGCTCCGCCAGGGTGAGGAACTGCCGGGTGTTGGCCTCCAGCGCCTCGCCCGCCAGCAGCTTGAACTGCTGGGCGGCCCGCTCCTGCTCCTGGCGAGCCGCGGCGACCTGCTCGGCCGCGCGATCCCGCGCCACCCGCACGTCGGCCTCGGCCCGCTCCCGGATACCGGCCATCTCCCGCTCGGCCGCCTCGACGCGGGCGCCGAGCCGAGCGGTCTCCAGCTCCGCCTCCCGCACCGCGGCCGACGTTCGCATGGCGTGCCCGAGCCAGCCGACGAGCACGCCGGCCACGAGCGTCAGCAGCGCCACGAGAATCGAGCCGAGTTCCATGCCCCCAGGCTGCCACGGGTGACTGACATCGACGAAGGGCGACGCGCAGGGTGAGGGGCGAGGAACGAGCCACTCGCCCGGAGCGGAGCCCGAGGAGATGGCACATCGGCACCGCCGTCGACGAAGGGCGACGCGCAGGGTGAGGGGCGAGGAACGAGCCACTCGCCCCGCACACCCACCAGGTTCAACCTCGCGCCGGACCCCAGATCATCCGCGCGGCGGATCTTCCGTGTCGGAGTCGCCGTCTACGTTGTGCGCATGACCTTCGAGACCGGACCCCAGACCGGCGAGCCGGCGGGCGGCCGGGCACCCGGCACGCCGTCGGACGGCGTGACGCCTGAGCCGACCACGACCCGTCCACCCGATCCCGGCGCGGCGCTCAGCCTGCGCGGGCTGTGGAAGCGGTTCGGGCAGAAGGTCGCCGTGCGGGACCTCGACCTCGACGTGCCCGTCGGGTCCTTCTACGGGCTGGTCGGCCCCAACGGCGCGGGGAAGACCACCACGCTCTCCATGGCGACCGGCCTGCTGCGGCCCGATTTCGGCACGGTCCAGGTCCGGGGCACCGACCTGTGGGCCCACCCGGAGCAGGCCAAGGCCACGCTGGGCATCCTGCCCGACGGCGTCCGCCTCTTCGACCGCCTCACCGGCCTGCAGCTCGTCACGTACGCGGGCCTCCTGCGCGGCATGGACCGCGACACCGTCGCCGAGCGCGCGAAGAGCCTGCTGGCGGCGATGGACCTCACGGCGGACGCGAACACCTACGTCGTCGACTACAGCGCCGGCATGACCAAGAAGATCGCGCTGGCCAGCGCCATGATCCACGCGCCGCGCACCCTCGTGCTCGACGAGCCGTTCGAGGCCGTCGACCCCGTGTCCGCCGCCAACATCCGGGACATCCTCGCGGACTACGTCACCAGCGGCGGCACCGTCATCGTCTCCAGCCACGTGATGGACCTGGTGCAGCGGATGTGCGACCACGTGGCGATCGTCGGCGCCGGCCAGGTGCTCGCGGCCGGGACGGTCGACGAGGTCCGGGGCGATCAGACCCTCGAGGACAGGTTCGTCGACCTCGTCGGAGGCCGCACGCGAGCGGAGGGGCTGGAATGGTTGCACAGTTCCTGAGGCTCAAGCTCACGCTGCTGGCCAACACCCTGCGGCGCAGCGTCTGGCAGGTCATCGGCCTGGCCGTCGCCCTGCTGTACGCGTTCGGGGTCGTCGCGTTCCTCGTGGCCACGGCCATCGCGGGCGGCGGCCGGGATCCGGTCGTCACGGGGCACGCGATCACGATCGCCGGAGCCCTCGCGGTGCTGGCGTGGTGGGTCGTGCCCGTCTTCGCGTTCGGCGTCGACCAGACCCTGGACCCGCAGCGGTTCACCACGTTCGCGATCCCGCGCCGCACGCTCCTCGCGGGTCTGGCCGTCGCGGGCCTGGTCTCGGTTCCGGGCGTGGCCACCGCCCTCACCGCGGCCGGCGTCTCCTTCGCGTGGTGGCGCGAGCCGTGGCTGATCCCCGCCGCCCTGCTCGGTTCGGCGCTCGGCGTCGCGGCGTGCATCATCGGCTCACGGGCGATCACGACGGCGCTCGCGCCGCTGCTGGAGTCGCGGCGGTACCGGGAGGTCCTGGCGGCCTTCGCGATCGTGCCGATCGTGCTCATCGGCCCCGCGATCGGCTGGATCAGCGAGGAGATCGGCGCCGTCTCCAGCGAGACGACCGGCGACTCGGTCACCGTCACCGCGGACGGATCCGTCCTGGGTGCGGTCGTCGCGCGGTTCGGTGAGCTGGTGGCATGGACGCCGCTCGGCGCGGCGTGGTCGCTCCCGGTCGCGGTGCACGACGGCGCCTGGGGCGCCGTGGCGGCCCGGCTCGCCATCTCCCTGGCCACCCTCGCGGTGCTCTGGCTGATCTGGGACCGCTCGCTGGCGAAGGCGCTGGTCACCCCGGCAGTCGGCGGTGGCAAGGGCGCGAGGAGCAAGGGCCTGGGCTGGTTCGCGCGGTTCCCGGACACCCCGATGGGCGCCGTGGCCGCGCGGTGTGCGACCTACTGGATCCGGGACCCGCGGTACTCGGCGGGCATCAGCATCATCTTCCTGATGCCCGTTATTCTGTGGCTGCCCGCCCAGAGCGCGGAGAATCTCGGCATCCTCCTGCTGGCCGGGCCGATCGTCGCCTGGGTGCTGGGCTTCAGCGTCTCGAACGAGATCGGGTACGACTACACGGCCTTCGCCCTGCACGTCGCCACCGGCGTGGACGGACGGGCCGACCGCTGGGGCCGGGTCCTGCCCGTGCTCTACCTCGGTACGCCGCTCGTGGTGATCGTCGTCCTCGTGGCGGCCGCTCTCTCCGGGCAGTGGGGCGTGCTGCCGGCGGTCCTCGGGGTCTGCCTCGGCACTCTCGGGCTCACGCTCGGGGTGTCGAGCGTGAGTTCCGCCCGGCTCGTCTACCCCGTGCCCAAGCCGGGCGAGAGCCCGCTCAAGTCACCGCAGGGCGCCGCGATGGCGACGATGGTGGCGCAGATGCTGGCGATGCTCGTGGTCGCCGCCCTGTCGGTGCCGGTGGTCGGCCTCGGGATCTGGGCCCTGACGTCCGCGAACCAGCTCGTCGGGTGGATCACCCTGCTGGTGGGGATCGCGGAAGCGGTGCTGTTCCTCGTGGTGGGCGTCCGGATCGGCGCGCGGATCTACGACCGGCGAGGCCCAGAGCTCCTCCAGCAGGTGCAGGGCTTCCCGTGACGGGTGCGGGCCGGCGGCGAGCGCGACGTCGTCGGCCCGCCTCACGCCGCCAGGCGTCCATGAACCGCCCGTGACACGTAAACTTGCGCGACGTGGCACTCACTATCGGCATCGTCGGCCTGCCCAACGTCGGCAAGTCCACCATCTTCAACGCGCTGACCCGCAACCAGGTGCTCGCGGCGAACTACCCGTTCGCCACGATCGAGCCCAACGTCGGCGTGGTCCCGCTGCCGGACGCGCGGCTCGGCAAGCTCGCGGAGATCTTCGGGAGCGAGCGCCAGCTGCCGGCCACGGTGTCGTTCGTCGACATCGCGGGGATCGTCAAGGGCGCGTCCGAGGGTGAGGGCATGGGCAACGCGTTCCTCGCGAACATCCGCGAGGCCGACGCCATCTGCCAGGTGACGCGGGCGTTCGAGGACACCGACATCGTCCGCGTCGACGGCTCCGTCGACGCCCCCGGCGACATCGAGACCATCTCCACCGAACTGATCCTGGCCGACCTCCAGACCCTCGAGAAGGCCCTGCCGAGGATGGAGAAGGAGGTCAAGATCAAGAAGGGCGACCCGGTCCTGCTGGCCGCGGCGCAGAAGGCGCAGGGGATCCTCGAGGCCGGCACCACGCTCTTCGCCGGTGCGGCCGACGCCGGGCTGGACCTCGCCGAGATCGCGAGCCTCCACCTCATGACGGCCAAGCCCTTCATCTACGTCTTCAACACCGACGAGAAGGGCCTCGCCGACACCGCGTCCCAGGAGGCGCTGCGCAAGCTCGTCGCCCCGGCCGACGCGATCTTCCTGGACGGCAAGTTCGAGTCGGAGCTCGCCGAGCTGGAGCCCGAGGAGGCCGCGGAGATGCTGGCCGACTCCGGCCAGGAGGAGTCCGGCCTGGACCAGCTCGCGCGTGTCGGCTTCCACACGCTCGGCCTGCAGACCTATCTCACGGCCGGCCCCAAGGAGGCCCGCGCCTGGACCATCCGCAAGGGCTGGACCGCCCCGCAGGCCGCGGGCGTCATCCACACGGACTTCGAACGCGGCTTCATCAAGGCCGAGGTCACCTCGTACGACGACCTCGTCACGGCGGGCTCCATGCAGTCGGCCAAGGCAGCCGGCAAGGTCCGCATCGAGGGCAAGGACTACGTCATGCACGACGGCGACGTGGTGGAGTTCCGCTTCAACGTCTAGTCGCGTTCCGGTGCCGTTCCCGAAGTGTGCAGGGAGATGACGACTCAGCGATGAGCAATATCGATGGCGTGGACCTCTGCTGCCTGCTGTGGGCGCGAGCGGATGAAGCCGCAGGTCTCGAGGCATACGAAGATCGCGTGCTGGCACTGATCCCGGACCACGGCGGGCAGGTGCTGCAGCGCGTCCGGAGGACGTCCGACGAGGCCGGCCCCAACGAGGTGCAGATCTACCGTTTTCCCTCGCAGTCATCGCTTGATTCCTACCTCGCGGACCCTCGGAGGCTCGCGCTCGCCGCGGAACGCGACCGGGTGGTGAGCCGGACGGAGCTCTTTCCCGTCGCTTTCCTCGCGTGACAGGCGTCTCGCATCGCTCACCGAGAGGTTGCCTCGTGCGGCGACGTGGTGGGGATCCGTTTCAACGTCCGAGAGGCACGAAGTGAGTGACGTCTGGCCGGTGGTGCACGCCGAACGGCGCGCCTTGATCGTCTTCCTGGAGTCGCTCGACGACGATCAGTGGGACGTGCCGTCGCTGTGCGACGGGTGGAGCGTGCACGACGTCGTCGCGCACCTGATCGACTCGGCGAAGGCGACCCGGCTGAACTTCATCGCCGGCATGGCGAGGGCCGGGTTCGACTTCGACCGGCAGAACGCGCTCGGGGTCACCCGTGAACGTGGCGCGACGCCCAGGGAGACGCTGTCCGGCCTGCGGGCCGTGGCGGGCCGGACATCCACCCCGCCCGCCTCGCCGGACACCCGCCTCGTCGAGGCGATCGTGCACGGGGAGGACATCCGCCGGCCGCTCGGCACTTCCGGGGACTATCCGCTGGGGGCGGTGGAACGTGCCCTGCGGTACCAGGTGAGGACGCCCGTCTCGTTCGGCGGCGGCAAGCAACTCGTCGCCGGGCTGACGCTGAAGGCGGACGACGCGGAGGTCTCGATCGGCGGCGGTCCGTCCGTGACCGGACCGCTCCTCTCACTCCTGCTGGCCGCGTCCGGCCGGGGCACCGCCCTCGGCGACCTGGCCGGTCCCGGTGCGCGTGAGCTGGCTGACCGTCTCGGAAGCGATTCCTGAACAGCAACCTGGTGGAGTCGCGCTTCAACCTGTAGTCGCGTTCCGCTTCAACCTCTCGATGCGATGAGGTCCTCGGCGAACTCCGTCAGGAACTGGTCGCCCCGCCGACGCGCTGCCGGGGAGATGGTGTCCAGGTTGATCACACCGTGGACCATGCCGTCGAGGTGGTGGTGCGCCGTGAGTCGTCCCGCCCGGCGCAGGTGCTCGACCAGGGCCAGCCCTTCGTCGCGCAGCGGGTCGTGCTCGCTCGTGACGATCGTCGTCATCGGAGCCGCCGCGGCCGGCTGTCGCAAAGGGTTGAGCGCCGGGCCGGCGCGCAGAGCGGCCGTCGGTGCCCACTGCGACACGAACCAGCCGAGATCCCGTGAGCTCAGGCCCCAGCCTGTGCCCTTGGTCCGAACGCTGGGCCGGGAGAGGGTGAGGTCCACGTTGGGGTTGATCATCAGGAGGCGGTCGACCGTGATGTCGGTCGCACCCGCCGCGAGGAAGGCGATGAGGGCTCCCGCGGAGTCTCCGGCGAGGCCCAACGGCCGGTCTCCGTCGGCGCTCCTGCCGAGCGACTCGAGAACTGTGCGGACGTCCTCGACGGCTGCGGGAGCCGGATGCTCGGGCGCGCGTCGGTAGTCCACCGCGACGACATCGATCCCGCCGAGAGCTGCGAGGCGCCGGCAGGCGCGGTCGTGGGAATCGAGGTCACCGAACACGAATGCTCCGCCGTGGACGTAGACACAGGTGGCGCGCGTCGTCCCGGTGTCGTGCCGGTACGCGCGGACGGGGACGGCGGTGTCGTCTCCGGAGGGAAGCAGCAGGTCGTGGACCAGCGGGATCTCGGGCCCGCCGGGTCGGGATCGCTTCTCGCGAAGTTGCGCCGTCGACGGAGCGCCGGGCTCCTGTCCCTGGAGGCCGGCGAGCCAGGCCTCCAGCTCAGGATCGGCGATCCTTGGTGTCGTTTCGCCGCTCATCGACAGATCTCCCTCCCCTGCGCCCGTCGCCTACCTGGCGTCGACGACCACGGCGACCTGACGCACGTAGGTGCCCTCCACCGCCGAACGGAGCAGGAAGTCGGCGACGTTGGCGCGAGAGGTGGACGGGAAGAGCGGCAGCTTCGAGACGTCCTCGAGCGCGGCCGCGGTGTAGGAGGTGCCGTCCCGGTCGTTCAGCGCACCCGGGTACTCGAGGGTCCACGTGAGGTCGCTGGCCCGGAGCAGTTCCTCGGAAGCGGCCTTGTCGGCATAGGCCTTGCGGAGCACGGTGCGGAAGAGCGGCGAGACGAGGAACGAGGCCTTGGCGAGCGATTCGCCGACCCCGAACGCGGACACGATGACGACGCGGTCGACGCCGGAGGTCCTCGTGGAGGCGATGATCGCGCGAACGGTGTCCGTGATCAGCGTGGGGGTCTCACGGATGCTCCGCACGCCGAGGGTGCTGACGATCGCGTCGACCCCCTGCGAGGCCTCGGCGACGGCCGCCGGGTCGGTGACGGAGCCGGTGACGAGCCGGACGCGGGGGTCGACGCCGGCATCGGGCCTGCGGACCAGGGCGGTGAGCTCGTGGCCCTCGCCGAGGGCCTGGGCGGTGAAGAGGCGGCCGGTGCGGCCGGTTGCTCCGATGACGAGGAACTTCATGGTGGTTCGCCCTCTCTGGACGTCGTGCGATGTGACGCTGATCCGGCCGTTCGGCAGAGGTGTCCCGCGCCGGTGGCGGCGAAGGGGCAGTGACTCGTTCCGCCGACGAGATATCGTCAGGAACATTGACCATCATAGTCAATGATGTTGACTACTTCAAATGGGACCGGACCCGTGATCGCGCGATCCTGTGGTCGCGTCGCGCTCGGGGCTATCGCGCGTAGGGGTCGGTGATCTCGCGCAACTGGTCCAGGAGCTCCTGCAGCAGCGCGAAGTTGCGGGCGCCGAGATGGGCCTTCCACTGCGCGTGGATCTCGTCGAGGGTCGCCATCGCGACCTCGACCGCCTGCTTGCCTCGTGACTCGAGCACGATCAGCCGCGCGCGGCCGTCCGACGGGTCAGGGATTCGGCGCACGTACCCCATGCGCTCGAGCTGGTCGACGAGCACGCCCGCGCTCTGCTTGCTCATCTGCGCCTGTTCGGCGAGGTCCGTGAGGCGCGAGCCGTCGCGGGCGATGCGCTGCAGCACCCGGCACTGGGTGAGGGTCCAGTCGTCGAACCCGGCCTCCTGGACGGCTCGGAACATCTTGTCCTCGGTGTACCGGTAGGGGATGAACAACGACATCCCCATGTTGCTCCGCCGCTCGTCCGTCATGCCGTCCTTCGATTCCTTCGCCGTGACACCCGATAAGCCCCCGAACGGAACCTCACCGAGTTCCCCGAGGGTACTGATGGTCAGGAAAATTGACCAGTCGACCACGAGATCCACGAACCCGCTGCTGCGGGAGTGGCTACACCGGGACTGGAGTTTGGATCAGTAGAACTTCACGCCCGCTGACACGAGTTTCGAATGGATTCGAAGTGCTGCTGATGCCACCTCAGCGGGTGTTGGCCAGTAAGATTCCCTGTAGCGTCGCGTGTTGGTGGCAGGCCGTGTCAGGCATGGAGGCGTGGGACCCGAAGGAGAAGGACGATGACCGCGTCCGCCCCTTCGCCCTCTCGTGACTGAGGGCGAGAAGACCAGGCTGGTGGCCTGGAGCGATGAACTGCGCGGCATGCACGCGCGATTGCGCAAGGCGTTGACACTCACCCAGGAGGCCCTCGCCTCGGGCGAGCCCGTAGAGGTCGCGAGCCATGACCTGCTGCTCTTCTGCCACGGGTTCTGCACCGCCCTCACCGGGCACCACGAGGGTGAGGACCGCGTGCTGTTCCCCGCGATCGCGGCCGAGCACCCGGAGCTGCGGGAGACGCTGCGGAAGCTGGAGCAGGACCACTCGATGATCGCCTACCTGATCTCCGGGCTGCAGGCCGCCGTCGACGCGAAGGCGTCACCAGGCGACCTGTCCCGGCACCTCGAAGGCATCTCCGCGATCATGGAGAGCCACTTCCGCTACGAGGAACGGCAGCTGCTCACCGTCCTCGAGACCCTCGCGCTCGACGCGGGCCCGGACGTGCTGGGACCGCTGTGAGCCCGGACGCCACGGGCACCGCGGCAGACCCCGCGCCGTCGTCCGGGCTGAAGACGAGCTGCAGGCAGCCGTTCACCGTCACGCGCTCGGCCCGGATCTCGTAGACCCGGTGGAGCAGGTCCGGGGTGAGGACCTCGTCCGGCGTGCCCGTGGCGACGACCCGGCCGGCCGCCAGCAGCACCAGCGTCGTGCAGTAGCGCGCGGCGAGGTTGAGGTCGTGCAGGACGACGACGGTGGTGACGCCGAGCTGCCCCACCAGCCGCAGCAGCTCGTGCTGGTAGCGGATGTCGAGGTGGTTGGTCGGCTCGTCGAGCAGGAGATGGTCGGCCTGCTGGGCCAGCGTCCGGGCGACCAGGACGCGCTGCTTCTCCCCGCCCGACAGCGTGTGGTAGCCGCGATCGGCGAGATGCCGCGCGCCGACCCGGGTCAGCGCGGCCGCCACGGCCCGGTGATCCTCCCGGTCGAAGGACGCGAGGGCTCCGCGGTGCGGGGACCGGCCCAGCAGCACCAGGTCCGCGACGGTGACGGGCAGGTCCGACGACGTCTCCTGGGCGACGACGGCGATCCGCCGGGCGAGCTCGTTCCCGCGCAGCCCGGCCACGGGCCGGTCGTCGATCGTGACGAGCCCGGCCCGCGGCCTCAGGGCGGCGTACAACGTCCGGAGGAACGTCGTCTTGCCGCTGCCGTTCGGCCCGATCAGCCCGACCACGTCGCCCGGCCCGGCCCGCAGCCCGGCGCCTTCGACCACCATCCTGCCGTCGTAGCCGACGGAGACGTCGCTCGCTGAGATCACGGTGAGATCCTCCTTGCGGGGTCGTGGGTCATCGGGCCGGGTTGAGGCGGCGGACCAGCAGGAACAGCAGCGGCGCGCCGATGATCGCCGTGACGATGCCCAGCGGCAGCTCCTGCGGGGCGAGGGCGATCCGGGCGATCACGTCCGCCCACACGAGGAAGACCGCGCCGAGCAGCGCGGCGACCGGGAGCAAGCGGCGATGGGCGGTCCCGACGCACATCCGCGCGACGTGCGGGATGATCAGCCCCACGAACCCGATGCCGCCGGCGGCCGCGACCAGGGCACCCACGCAGAGCGCGACCACCACCATGACCGTCGCGCGCAGCCGGGTCGGTGAGATCCCGAACGTCCGGGCGGTGTTGTCCCCCAGCGCCAGGGCGTCCAGGGGCCGCGCCCAGACCAGCAGCAGCACACCCGTGAGCAGCACGACCACCCAGGTGACCAGCACCGACTGACCGGTAGCGAGCGTCAGCGACCCCAGCGTCCAGAACAGTACTGAGCGCCCGGCGTCGGGGTCGTCGGAGGCGAAGATCAGGAACGACGTCAGCGCGTGGAGCACATACCCGGCCGACACCCCCGCCAGCACGAGCCGCGTCGAGGTCATCTGCCCTCCCACCCTGGCCAGCAGGAACACCCCCACCCCCGCGGCCAGCGCCCCGAGGAACGCGCTCCCGGCCAGCGACCCCGAGCCGATCCCGGCTCCGACCCCGAAGAGGATCGAGGCCGCGGCCAGGGTCGAGGCCCCCGAGGTCACGCCGAGCAGGTAGGGCTCGGCGAGGATGTTGCGGGTGAGCGCCTGGAGGGCGACCCCGGCGACGGCGAGTCCCGCCCCGACGGCGGCGCCGAGCAGCACGCGCGGCACGCGCAGCAGCCAGACGATGGAGTCCTCCGTCGTCGACCAGGTGACCTCGGCCGGGAAGCCGACGAGGTTCCAGCCCACGATCCGCGCCACGGTCCCGACCGGGACGGCGATCGGCCCGATCCCCACGGCGATCGGCAGGCTGAGCAGAAGAGCCACGGACAGTCCGGCGATCCAGAGGACGGTACGCCGACGGCGCCCGTCGTGGTCGAGGTCGTCGACGCCGGCGGCACGCCCGGGATCGCCCGCGTCCACGCCGCCGACGCCGTCATCCTGGCCGCCGACGCCGTCGTCCGGGCCGTCCTCCACGAGGTCGCCGACGACGCCGTCTTCGCCCGATGCGGTCGCAGCCGCGACGGAACCTCGTTCCGCGGTCATCGGGGCTCCGTCCGCACGGTCATGGCGGCGACGACGGCGAACGCCGTGAATCCGCCGAGCACCACCGCGGCGCCTTCCTGACCCACCAGCGCCAGCCCGGCCCCGGCGGCGGCCGTGCCGAGGAACAGCCCGAGGCTCATCCCCGCGGCGTTCAGGCTCAGCGCGGTGCCGCGCACCTGCGCGCACCGGCGGACCAGCAGCGTCGTGACCGCGGCCGCCACCACCGCGTGGCTGCCCGACAGCACCGCGGTGCAGACCAGGGCGATCGGCAGCTCCGGCGCGAGGTACACCCCGGCCAGCGCGCCCAGGCCCGTCAGCAGGCTCAGGACCATCACCCGCCGGGCCCGGTGGTCCGACTCGTCGAGGTTGAGCAGCCGGCCCGCGGCCAGGTGCCCGACGAAGAACGACCCCCCGCTGAGGCTCCAGACGAACGCGAACATGCCGGCCGACAGCTCGAACCTCTCGGAGTAGAGCGGAGCCAGGAAGGCCAGGTGCCCCATGAACGCCCCGGCCCGGCCGAACGCCACGAGCAGCAGCGGGACGGCCCCCTGGATGCCCGCGAGCGCCCGGAAGGCGGCCAGGTAGCCGAGCCGCCGGCCCGCGTCGTCGTCGGCCCGCTCGACGCTGCCGCGCCGGAACAGCACCACCGCGAGGACCAGCGCCACCACGGCGATCGCGACGAGATCCCCCTGCCACCCCCACCACAGCGTGGGCAGCACGATCAGCGGCGCGCCCAGCGTGGACGCGAGCGTCTGGGCGGTCATGACGAGGGTCGCGGCGCGCCCGGCGGCGGGCCCGGACCCGAACCGGTCGGCCGCCGCGGCGGAGAGCGCGGGGTACAGCAGCGCGTTGGAGATCCCGGTGAGCACGCAGAACACGGCCAGGGCAGGGAGCAGCGCGGCGGTGCCGGCCAGCGCGGCGACGCCCAGCAGCACCAGCGCGGCGGATGCCACCCGCGCGGGCGCGATCCTGCCGATGAGCGGCGCCAGCGCGACGCCGGTCAGCACCGCGCCGATCCCGGCGAGCCCGCGCAGGGACCCGATCTCCGCGTACGCCCCGCCGGCCGCGTCCGAGATGGGCACCAGGTAGGTGCTGAAGACGGTGAAGGGCAGCAGCCCCACGGCCGACGCGAGCAGTGCCGGCCACACGGCGGCGATGATCTGCCGCTCGCCGGGCAGCGCCTCACTGCCGGTCGGCTCCCCGCTGGGCCCTTCCCCGCCGGGCGGCTCGCCACCGCTGGTCCCGTCCGTTCTGGTCTCGTGGGTGGTGGTCTCGTCGATACGGCTCATGACGCCTTTCCGATCGCCGTGCGAATGATGTCGAGGTCGGTGCCGAAGTCCTGCACCACGAAGGCCGCGGACAGCGGCTCCCCCGCCCGCTCCCCCGGCGCCCGCCGCAGCTCGTCCTCGTAGGCGGCCAGCAGCCCGTCGATGGTCGGGCACGCCACCCCCAGCTGCCGGGCGAGCCCCTGGATGACCTTGGTGCGGTAGTAGTCCTCCCGCGGCATCCGGGGCACGTCCCATTCCCCCGTCTCGCTGCGGAAGACCGGCCGGATCGGGACGGCCGAGAAGTCGAAGTACCTCCCGTCGCCGTCCGGTTCGGAGAAGGGGTCGATGAGCAGGGACGCGTAACGCACGTAGACGAGGTACTCCTGGTGGACGGCGGGCAGTTCCTCGAAGCGGGCGACGTCGTCCGGGCCGATGCTCTCCGGGCGTACCGGGTAGCTGTCGTCGAGCATGAACGCGAGCAGGTTGACGCCCGCCCCGCCGAGCGCGACGACGACGTCCGTCAGCTCCCGCCACTGCGCGACCATCGTGCGGACCAGCGACGGCGTGACGGGCCCCTCGGGGAAGAGCTTGTAGACGTACCGCGGCGGCCCCGACGGGCGGAACACGGCCCGCAGGGCGACGTCGTTCATGAACAGCGCGGGATGCACGTACAGGGAGATGTTCCGCGAC
Organism: Myceligenerans crystallogenes; assembly: GCF_039529775.1. Lineage (NCBI taxonomy): Bacteria > Bacillati > Actinomycetota > Actinomycetes > Micrococcales > Promicromonosporaceae > Myceligenerans > Myceligenerans crystallogenes. The sequence goes on along the minus strand of NZ_BAAANL010000001.1, from coordinate 815,966 downwards.
TCCGCCTCGACGGGGCCGCCGAGGACCTCGACGTGCACGCCCGCGGACGCGTGCAGGGCACGCAGCCGTTCGAGGGCCGACGACGACGGCGTGGTCGACGCCGCGTAGATCCGGCGCTTGACCCCGGCCGTGAGCACGGTGGCCCCCGGGGTCCCGCCCGGCGTCCGGGTGTCGCCCAGGTAGCTGGAGAAGCTGATCACCTCCGGGTCCGCGCCCAGGCGGCGGGCGTACTCCCGCACCAGCGCCGCCGAACCGAGCGTGGGCGACGTCAGCACGATCCGGCCGAGCCGCGCCAGGACCCGCCGGTCCAGCTGCCCGAGGACCGGGACGTACGCGTCCGCGGTCACCGTGAGGATCAGCGTGTCCCACTCGCCGGTCACCGTCCCGTACCCGCGGAAGACCTCCCGGACCCGGCACCGGCCGGCCAGGGCCCGGTGCTGCTCGTTCTGCACCTCCGCCCGCAGGACGCCGCCGGCGTCGGCGAGGGCGGCGAAGAACGAGTCCGCGCGCGCGGATTCACGACCCGCGACGCCGACCGCTCCGGGGAGCCGGCCGGCCAGCACCGCGGTCTGCACCGCGGTCGGCCCCGTCCCCGCGATCAGGATCCTTCCCAGGTCGCTCATGCGTCACCGGCCTCGCTCCCGGCGTCGTGCTTCACGTACACGGCGACGTCGAACACCTGGTCCGGCCTGCGGACCGTCTCGAGCAGCCGCCACCGTGCGGGGTCGACGTCCTGCATGGGGTAGTTGAACAGCGACTTCAGGCCGTCGCCGAACCGCATCGCGACGACGACGTCGTCGCGGGTGCCCGCGTGAAGCCGGTGCAGGAGGTCGTACTTGGCGGCGACGGTGGAGCTGAAGACGATGTGGGTCGCGGTCCGGGTGAAGGGCAGTTCCCCGACCGGCCGGGAGTCCAGGGTGATGTCGTACGAGCCGCCCAGGAGCCGTACGACCCGGCGGCCGAGGTCGACGGCCTCCGCGTCGATGTCGACCCCGGCGGCCACCGCCCCGGTGCGGGCGGCGACGTTGAGCAACGTCATCGGGAAGGATCCCGACCCGACCAGGAGCACCCTGGACGTGCCCGCCGGCGAGACCGCCCCGAACTCCTCCTCGATGCAGGACTCGACGTTGTCGAAGTAGCCGCCCGTTCCGGTGCGGCCCTCCAGCAGCCGCAGGGCCCGGTACTTCTCCGAGACCGCGGCGCAGCGGGCGGACCGGGCACGCAGCGCGGTCACCAGCTCGGCCGTCTCGGCGGCCCGGTCGCGTTCGAGCTCGGCGAACGGTGCGATGTTGCGCTCGTCGGTCACGAGCTCGGAGTACCCGGCCATGGCCGTCTCCAGGATGGCGGCCCGCGACGTCGACCCGTCGTAGCCGTCGGCGGCCGCGGTGAAGCGCCGGAGGTACTCGTGCAGGACGCCGAGCAGGCCCGACGCGGCGGCACTCAGCGTCCGGGACGTGCCGGACGAGAGATCAGACATGAACGTACGCCCTTCCCTCGGCGATGACCCGGACCTGACCGGAGATCGTCAGCTCGGTCAGCCCCCGTGGCCCCTGACTCGCCCGGACCCGCATGACGCCGCCGGGCTGCCGGACGCTCGCCCGCACCTCGCCGCCCTGCCGCGCGGCCAGGTAGGCGCCGACGGAGGCGGTCCCCGAACCGCAGCTCCGCTCCCACACCAGGCTGTCCAGCGCCGGGACGTAGACCAGCGGGGCGAGCTCGCCCCGGCTCGGGTCGTAGAGCATGACCCCGGCCACGGACACGTCCTCGGCCGCACCCAGCCGCACCGCCAGCTCCTCGGCGCGGTCCCGCAGCACCAGATCGGGCAGAGCCGCATCGGGCAGGTCGCATTCGACCACCAGATGCGCGGCATCCGGGTAACGGACCAGCGCGGCACCGCCGGCCGGCGTCCCGGGAACCGGATACGGCACGACGCCGCTCGGCCGGGGCGCGGTGAGCTCGCAGTCGTAGCCGTCCGCCAGGCGTTCCACCCGGCACGTCACCAGCTCCGCGGCGCCCGACACCTCCAGGACGACCTGGGTCCGCCGGCCGGCGACCAGGCCCCGTCCGGCGGCCTGCAACGCCGCCAGCGCCATCGACGCGTTCCCGCAGAACTCGTCACCGGCCATGTGCAGGCGCCCGTGGGCACCCGCCGACACCGGAGCCTCGACGAAGCCGACCTGCTCGGCGTGGACGTGCCCCGCGGGCAGGAGCTGGGCCGCGATGGCCCGGTAGTCGCCGGAGCCGTGCCGGCTGGTCACGAGCACCGTCATGTTCTGCGTCGGGCTCAGCTTGACGAACTCGACCTCGGTCGCGGTCCGCGCCGTGGCCGTCACCGTGCCCGACGACGCGGCGTGCGCGACGTGCCGGCGCTCGCGGGCCGTGCCGTCGCGCACGACTCCCGGGCCGCTCATGACGCGGTCAGCCGCTCGGCGAGCAGCTCGAGCCCGTCCACGGCCAGCGGGCCCGGTGACGTGTAGTAGTAGTTCAGCGGCACCAGTGCGGCGTCGTCGTCGATCGCCCCGAGACCGGCCAGCTCCGGGCGGGCGCGCAGCGCCCCGACGACGTCCGCGTCCGTCTCCAGGGCCGACGAACCGGTGGGCAGGTACATCGCGAAGACCAGGTCGGGCGCGCGTCCGACCAGCTCCTCGGTGCTGGGTTCGAAGTAGCGCTTCGGCACGTCGGCGAACACGTTCTCCAGGCCCAGGAGCGTCATCTGCTCCGAGACCAGGGACTGGCCGCCGTAGGAACCGAGGGTGCCCTCGACGGGCACGTAGAGCGGGACGGCGCTCCGGCCGGATCGCTCGCCGGCCAGCTCCCCCGCGGCCGCGACGCGGTCCCGCAGGTCCTGGACGGCGTCGGCCGCGGTCTGCTCGGTGCCGAACAGGCGGCCGTACGTCTCGATGTCGCGGTAGATCAGGTCGAACCCGCTGACACCGTCCGTGGAGCGCCCCTCGATGCCGGCGCAGTAGCCGCTCACGGTCACGAGCTGCACCCCGGCCTGGTCGAGGCGCTCGGCGAGGGCGTCGATGTCCAGGCCGGCGGTGATGTCGGTGCCGATGACGACGTCGGCGCCCGACGCGACGATCATCTCGTAGGAAACGTCGTGCGAGTCCTCCGTGACCCGCTCGGCCGCCTCCACCACGGCCCTGGTCCCCGCGTCGAACGGCACCTCCAGGGTGCCGGCGTAGTGCGTCACCTTGTCCCCCGCACCGGCGGCGGCCAGCAACGACGGCGCCTCCGAGCCGACCGCGAGCACCCGCTGCGGCGGCGCGTCGAACACCACCTCACGGCCGCAGCTGTCGATCGTGACGGACCGGCCGGCCGGGCCGGCCGCGTCGTCGCTCCGGGCCGCGGCGACGCAGCCTGCCGTCGCCAGGATCGCCAGGACCGGCAACGCCGCGGCCCAAGGGCTGGGAATTCGCATGGGTCGATCACTCCGTCTCTCGTGGGGGCGCGCCGCCGGACCGCCGGGGGGCGGCTCGGAACGGCGCGGAGGAGGGCCGGGAAACGGGCGCGCGGACATCCCGCGCACGGCTCGTCACCAGGCAGGCTAGACGCTAATGCGAACCATTCTCATTGTCAACGAGGGGTGCCGGGGTTGCGGGCGGCGTCGTCCGTGAGACCCGCGGCCGGCCGGGCCGGCACGGCGGCGGCCAAGGCCCGCGCGGCGGCGACCGGACCGACGCCGCGGCGACCGGGCCGACATGGCGGCGACCAGGCGAAACCCCGCTCGCCGCGATCGGGGTGACCGCGTCCTTGACTTCTGTTTATCGATATATCACCCTAGGTGCGTCGATTCGAAAACGTTTGAAGAGACGCTTTCGTCCGACGACCGCGAAACCCTGACCAGGGCCGGCGCGGCGTCGTACCCCAACGGGACGGCCGCCCTGCCCTGCCGAGCACATGGCACGAGAGGAAGTCGACGATGACGGAGACTCACGCACGACGAACCGCCTGGCCGTACCGCCCCGGACGCACGATGCTCGCGGCCGTCGCCGCGGTCGCGGTCGCGGCGGGAACGGGCGCGTTCCTGGCGGCGTCGCCCACCGAGGCAGCCGTGAGCGGCGACCCCTGGGTGGCCGAGCTGCCGGACAACCCGATCGAGAACGTGTACCGGTTCACCGTGCCCCGCGAGGCCATGACCGCGGCGACCGGCATCGAGGACGGCCAGGTCACCGTGCAGGGCACCTTCGGCCCCGGCGGGACGTGGACCGAGTTCAACGCCGACGCGCCGCGGGGGTCCGGCGGGGCGGACCGCGTCGCCGTGTTCGGCCCGCTCGAACCCGGCGTGTACACGTACCAGTACGCCGTCCGGCCGGCGCCGGACGCCGACGCGGTCGCGTTCAGCAACCCCGGGACCGAGCCGGAGGTGACGGCGCGGCCGCACCTGCGCACCCTGTTCGTGCCCGGCCCGGGCGCGGAGTGGCTGGCCGACGCCGCCGACGGCGGCGCGCTCCGGACGCTGAGGTACGGACGCGGCGGGAGCTCCGAGGCCCTCGTGTGGACCCCGCCGGGCTACGACGCGGACCGCGACGAGCCGTACCCCGCCCTCTACCTGCTGCAGGACGCGGGGCAGAGCCACCGCGAGTGGGCCGAGCTCGGCCGCCTGAGGCAGATCCTCGGCAACCTCGTGCTCTCCGGCGACGCCGAGCCGATGGTCGTCGTGATGGCCGACGGCGACCGGCCGACGGCGCAGCGCGACCTCACCCGGACGCTGCTCCCCGCCGCGCAGCGGGCGTTCCACCTGTCCTCCGACCCGGACGACCGCGCCGTGGCCGGCATCGGCCGGGGAGCCGGGCAGGCCCTGCGCACGCTGGTCACCGACACCGGGACCTTCGCGTCCGTGGGCGCCTTCTCGGGCGGGCTCGACGAGCGGATCGACCGGGGCAAGGCGCGCCAGATCAACCGGCGCACGGATCTGCTGCGCGTCTACGGGGGCAACGCCACCGACCCGGCGTACGACGACGTCGTCGCCCTGGAGGCCGCGCTCACCCGCGCGGGCGTCGAGTTCCGGTCCGACGGCTCGAACCCGGCCGCGGGCGGCACCTGGGACACCTGGCGCGAGAACCTGCACGACTTCGCCGGGCGCCTGTTCCGCCCGGCCGGTGACGACGGCCCCGGCGCGGGCCACCTGCCCTTCGCACCCCGCGAGGTGCCCGCGCCGGGCACGGCGCCCACCCCGTGGGTCGACGCGAACGGCGTCGTCACCTTCGAGGCCGGCCCCGAGTTCGCCGACGCCTCCCGCGTCACCGTCTGGGGCAACTTCGGCCCGGCGGGAAGCTGGCCGCGCACGCCGATGGAACGGCAGGCGGACGGCTCCTGGCGCCTGTCGATGCCGCTCGAGGGCGGCTCGTACTACTACAAGTTCGAGGTCGAGGGCGTCGACCAGAAGGACACGCACAACCCGACGTCCGTCACCAACGAACCGGCGTGGAGCACGTTCACCGTCGAGGGCGACACCCTCCGCGGCCGGTACACCGCTCAGGTGCCCGCCGCCGAGCGCGGCGAGGTGGGCGTCATGGGCTACGCCAGCACCGCCGGGGAGGAACAGCGCTCGGCGTACGTGTGGACTCCCCCGGGCTACGACGCGGACCGGGCCGAGCCGTACCCCGTGCTCTACCTGCAGCACGGCGGCGGGCAGACGTGGACCCACTGGATCGAGGTGGGCCGCGCGGACCGGATCCTCGACAACCACTTCCGGAACGGCACCATCGAGCCGATGGTCGTCGTGATGGCCAACGGCAACGGCGTGGACTTCCCGCTGGAGATGACCACGCGCATCGCGCCGGCCGCCGAGGAGAGGTACAACATCAGCACCGAACCGTCCGGGCGCGCGCTGGCGGGCTTGTCCATGGGCTCGGGCCACACGCTCAGCACCCTGTGGGCCCATCCCGGGGAGTTCGGGTACATCGGTGTGATGTCCACCTTCGGCACGGTGCCGGCGGGGGCCGACGTCGACGCCGTCAACGCGGGCACCGAGCTGTTCCGGGTGTACTCCGGCGACGAGCAGGACTTCACCTACGCCCCGACGCTCGCCCTCGTCGACTCGATGGAGTCCCGCGGCGTCGAGCACGAGTTCGCGCCCATCATCGCGGGCCCGCACAGCTGGGACGTGTGGCAGAAGTCGCTGATCGACTTCCTGCCGCGCCTGTTCACGGCCGGTAGCTGAGGTCGCACCGGCCGCGACGCGGGCGTCGTCGTCGGCCGGCGTCATCAGCGGGTGCCGCACGGCGGGGCGGGGTGCCGGAGCATCCGGCGTCCCGCCCCGCCGTGCGGCGCCGGCCGCGAAATGGGTTTGGGATCCCGGCCCCGACCGGCGACCATGTGGCCATGGGCCACCTCGAAGCAGCGCATCTCGAGTACTACCTCCCCGACGGGAGGGCGCTGCTCGGGGACGTGTCGTTCCGGGTGGGCGAGGGCAGCGCGACGGCGCTCGTCGGGCCGAACGGCGCGGGCAAGACGACGCTGCTGCGGCTGCTGACGGGTGAGCTGGATCCGGACGCCGGGTCGGTCACGGTGACGGGCGGGCTCGGGGTGATGCGGCAGTTCGTCGGGTCGGTGCGCGACGAGTCCACCGTGCGCGATCTCCTGGCCTCGGTCTCCGCGCCCCGCATCCGCGACGCCGCCCGCACCCTCGACGAGGCGGAGCACGCGATGCTCACGGTCGACGACGAGCCCGCGCAGATGGCGTACGCGCAGGCCATCGTGGACTGGGGCGAGGCGGGCGGCTACGAGTCCGAGACGCTGTGGGACGTGTGCACGACGGCGGCGCTGGGCGTCCCCTACGAGCGCGCCCGGCACCGCGAGGTGCGCACGCTGTCCGGCGGCGAGCAGAAACGGCTGGTGCTCGAGGCCCTGCTGCGCGGGACCGACGAGGTGCTGCTGCTCGACGAACCGGACAACTACCTCGACGTGCCCGGCAAGCGCTGGCTCGAGGAGCAGCTGCGGGCGACCCGCAAGACCGTGCTGTTCGTGTCCCACGACCGCGAGCTGCTGGCCCGGGCCGCCGACCGGATCGTCTCCCTGGAGCCGGGACCGGCCGGAGCCGACGCCTGGGTGCACGGCGGCTCGTTCGCGACGTTCCACGAGGCGCGGCGCGAGCGGTTCGAGCGGTTCGAGGAACTCCGGCGCCGCTGGGACGAGAAGCACGCCCAGCTCAAGAAGCTGGTGCTGACCCTGCGGCAGCAGGCCGCCAACAGCCCGGACATGGCGTCGCGCTACCGCGCCTCGCAGACGCGCCTGCGCAAGTTCGAGGAGATCGGGCCGCCGCCGGAGCCGCCGCGCGAGCAGGAGATCTCGATGCGCCTGCACGGCGGGCGCACCGGTCTGCGCGCTGTGACCTGCACGAAGCTCGAGCTGACCGGGCTGATGAAGCCGTTCGACCTGGAGGTGTTCTTCGGGGAGCGGGTGGCCGTGCTCGGGTCGAACGGCTCCGGGAAGTCGCACTTCCTGCGGCTGCTGGCGGGCGGCGACGTGGCGCACACCGGCGGGTGGAAGCTCGGCGCGCGCGTCGTGGCGGGCCATTTCGCGCAGACGCACGCGCACCCGGAGCTGTTCGGCCGCGAGCTGCTGGAGATCCTGTGGACCGAGCACGCCCAGGACAAGGGCAAGGCCATGTCCCGCCTGCGCCGCTACGAGCTCACCGACGCCGCCGACCGCCCCTTCGACCGCCTGTCCGGCGGCCAGCAGGCCCGCTTCCAGATCCTCCTGCTCGAGCTGGCGGGCTGCACGGCCCTGCTCCTCGACGAGCCCACCGACAACCTCGACCTGGAGTCGGCCGAGGCCCTCCAGGAGGGCCTGGAGGCGTTCGAGGGCACGGTCCTCGCCGTGACGCACGACCGCTGGTTCGCCCGCTCCTTCGACCGCTACCTGGTCTTCGGCTCGGACGGCGTCGTCCGCGAGACCCCGGAACCCGTCTGGGACGAGCGGCGCGTCGACCGGGTGCGATGAACCGCCCGGGGCGGTGCTGCGGTGCACCACAGCACCGCCCTCAGCCCTTCGGGCCGAGGATCCGCCTGCCGCTGCGGAGCGCGGTGACCGTGAGGGCGAGCCCGAGGCCCGCTTGCACGCCGCCGATCGCGAGCCACGACGTCACGGCGTCGGCCTGCGGCAGGAGCGCCGTCGCGAGGTAGTTGCCGACGTGGAAACCGCCGTGCACCCCCACCGCCGCCCACAGCGACCCGGTCCACAGCAGCAGGCCGACGGCGAGCAGGGCGAACCCGAGCGGCAGCGCGAGGTAGAGCACGCGTTCCCAGGCCGATTCCTGACCGCCGTTCGAGACGAGGTGGATCACCGTGAAGGCCAGGGTCGTCACGACGACGGCGGTCACCGGCCGGTGCCGCAGCCGCCACAGGAGCCAGCCGCGGAAGAGGAGTTCCTCCGGCAGGCCCTGCTGCAGGAACGCCAGACCGAGGTAGTGGACGACGAGCCCGGCGATCACCGCCGGGTGCGCCTCCTGCTCGCCGAGCAGGGCCGCGCCGCCCGGCGGCGGCGCGATGTCCGGCAGCGCGGCCGTCACGACGACGACGCTTCCGGCGGCGACGGCGATCCCGAGCAGCAGCCAGACGACCGAACGGCGGTCCCACCGCCAGCCGATGTCGCGCATCGTGCCGCGCTCGATCCACCGCATCCACGCCTGGACCGCGAGCGCCACGAGCACGAGAACGAGCACCTGCATCCCGAGGGCGAACACGAAGGCCCAGGGTGACTGCCCGGAGACCGCCGCACGCACGCCGGGGACGAGGGCGACGACGCCGAGCACCAGGTTGGCCCCGAGGTTCGCGGCCAGGAGGATCACGACGGCGACGACGACGCGGCAGGCGATCCCGAACGGGCCCAGGCCGAGCCTGGGTGCGGTTCCGGGCGCGGTTCCGGGTGCGGCGGACGACGACGCCGCTGCGGGCGACAGGGATGAACTCATGTCCGGGACGCTACGGAGACCACCGGCGGTCGCGACTCCCCCTGCGGTCACCGCTGGTCATGACCGGGGTCACCGGCTCCCGCGCACGATTCATGACCGGAGTCATGTTCACCACCCGGACCAACCGGCCTACGCTGAGGAGCGTGCCCCGCCTCCCGACCTCGCGCCACGCGCTCCTGGATGTCGCGGCCGGCATCGGCCTGGCCGGGCCGGCGCTCATGAACCTGTACTCGCCGGCCGGGCGGCCGAGCTGGGTGGGCGGCGCCGTCGTCACCCTGCTCGCGGGCGCCGTCGCGCTCTGGGTTCTCTGGCGCCGCTCGGGGCAGCGGTCGCGGCTGACGGCGGGCGCCTTCGCCGTGGTCGCCGCCGCGACGATGGCGCTCGGCAACGGGCCGATGTTCTACGGCATCGTCTGGACGGCCTGCCTGATGCTCGGCGTCACCTTCGCCGCCGGCGCGGTGCTCTGGGGCTACACGGCAAGCCTTGTCGTGCTGGTGATCGTCCTGCACCTGAGCGCGGGCAGCCCGCCCGAGGTCGCGTTCGTCGAGGCGGTCGCCGCCGCGTTCCTCGCGGGGATGGCCGCGGCGGTGTCGGTCGTGCTGCGCGACAGCCGCCAGGTGGGCGAGTCGTTGCACGACGCGCTGGTGCGGCTGGACACCGTCAACGAGGAACTGCGCCGGCGCCTCGACACCGACCGCGACCTCGTCCTCGCCCAGGAGCGGGAACGCACCGCCCGTTACCTGCACGACGACCTCGGGCACCGGCTCACGGCCATCGGCCTCTCGCTCGACTACGTCGCCCGCGTCGGCGACGAGGCCGCGGCCCACGCGGAGGTCACGCGGGCCCGCAGCCTCGTGGGCGAGTCGCTGGACGCGATGCGTCGTGGGGTGCGGGCCATGCATCCGGTCGAGCTCGGCGCGCTGCGCGACGCCGAGGCCTTCCACGCCGTCGCGGACGCCTTCCGGGGCACGGGGATCGACATCACGGTGTCCGTGGACGGCCCGGACACCTCCCTGCCGCACGAGCACTCGCTCCTGCTGCTGCGCTTCGTGCAGGAAGGACTGACCAACGTGGTGCGCCACGCCGACGCCACCTCGGCCGTCCTGCGCGTCGTCGTCGGCCCGGAGGAGGTCGCGGCCGTCCTGACCGACAACGGCGACGTCGTCTCCTCTGTCGAGGAGGGCTTCGGCCTGCGTGCCCTGCGGACGCGCGCCGAGGCACTCGGCGGAGGCCTCGACGCGGGGCCGGCGCCGGACGGCTTCCGGCTGGCGGTCACGCTCCCCCGGGTCCCCGCGGCGGACGTGGCGCCCGCGGTCCAGCCGACGCAGGCCGTCGCGTGAGCCGGATCCGCGTGCTGGTCGTCGACGACCAGGAGCTGCTGCGCCGCGGGCTGCGGATGATCCTGGAGACGGACAAGGACATCGAGGTGGTCGGCGAGGCCGAGCACGGCAGGCGGGCCCTCGCCCTGATCCCCCAGGTCACCCCGGACGTCGTGCTCGCGGACGCCCGGATGCCGGTGCTCGACGGCGCCGGCCTCGCCCGCCGCTGCGCGGCCGACCATCCCAGCCTGCCGGTGCTTGCGCTCACCACGTTCGACGACGCGCGGCTCGTCCGCGAGCTGCTCGATGCCGGGGCCGCGGGCTTCCTGCTCAAGGACGTCTCCACCGACGTGCTCACCGACGCGATCCGGCAGGTGGTCGCGGGCGGGCTCGTGCTCGACCCGCGCGTGGCGCGCGCCGCGCTGTCACCGGTGCCGGAACCGCGTCGCCCGGACCTCACCGAGGCGGAACGGGCGGTGGCCCGGCTGGTCGCCCGGGGCCTGCCCAACGCCGAGATCGCCGCGACGCTGCACCTGGCGCACGGCACCGTGAAGAACACGGTCTCCGCCCTGCTGCGCAAGCTCGGCCAGCCCGACAGGACGGCGCTGGCCCTCCACCTGGTCCGGGAACTCGCCGACTGACCTGCAGGAGGCCGGCGGCGACGCTCAGGCGAGCGGGAGCTCCTTGCGGGTCTCCTTGCGCGGGCGCTTGTCGTCCTCGCCCGCGGCCTTGAGGCCGGCGCGAAGCTCGCGCGGGAGGGAGAACATGAGGTCCTCCGTGGCCGTGCGGACCTCCTGGACGTCGTCGAACCCGCGCTCCTCCAGGAGCGAGATGACGTCGCGCACCAGGATCTCCGGTACCGAGGCGCCCGAGGTCACGCCGACCGTCGTCGCGCCGTCGAGCCATTCCGGGGCGACCTCCGTGGCGCGGTCGACGCGGTACGCGGACCGCGCGCCGGCCTGCAGCGCGACCTCGACCAGGCGCACCGAGTTCGACGAGTTCGCCGAGCCCACCACGATCACGACGTCGCACTCCGGCGCCAGCTTCTTCACGGCGACCTGGCGGTTCTGGGTGGCGTAGCAGATGTCGTCGCTCGGCGGGTCCTGGAGGGAGGGGAACTTCTCGCGCAGGCGGCGCACCGTCTCCATGGTCTCGTCCACGGACAGCGTGGTCTGCGAGATCCACACGACCTTGGCCGGGTCCCGCACGACGACCTCGTCCACCTCGTCCGGCGAGTTCACGACCTGCACGTGGTCCGGCGCCTCACCGGCGGTGCCCTCGACCTCCTCGTGACCGTCGTGGCCGATCAGCAGGATGTCGTAGTCGTCCTTCGCGAAGCGCACGGCCTCCTTGTGCACCTTCGTGACCAGCGGGCACGTCGCGTCGATCGTGTCCAGGCTGCGGGCCTCGGCCGCCTCGCGCACCGCGGGCGAGACGCCGTGCGCGGAGAAGACGAGCCGGGCGCCCTCGGGCACCTCGTCGGTCTCGTTGACGAAGATCGCGCCGCGCTCGCTCAGCGTCTCCACCACGTACTTGTTGTGCACGATCTCCTTGCGGACGTACACCGGCGCCCCGTAGGTCTCCAGGGCCTTCTCGACGGCGACGACGGCGCGGTCGACACCCGCGCAGTATCCGCGGGGGGCGGCGAGCAGGACGCGCTTGGTGAGCGTGGACATCGGGGAAGTCACGTCGATCAGTCTATGGGCCGTTCGGCGCCGGATCACCGGGGTGCGCTGTGACGTCGTCGTCCCTCCGCATGATGCGCACGGGCGCACCACACGTCGGCGGACGGCTGATGTCAGTGAGCCGTTGCAGGATGGTTCCCGTGACCGACGAGACCGCCCCGCTGCCGCTGCCCGAGAAGGCGCTCGACACGAGCCCCGCCCGGCCGTGGCCGGTGCGCGTCCTGTCGGACAAGATCAAGGGATACATCGACAGGATGCCGCCCGTGTGGGTGGAGGGTCAGGTCGTGCAGTTCAACCAGCGCAACGGCTCCGGCATGCAGTTCCTGACGTTGCGCGACGCCGATCGCGACGTCTCCCTGCCGGTGACCATCTACAGCAGCGCGCTGGCACGGCTGGCGAAGGTGCCCGCCGAGGGCGACCACGTCGTCGTCCACGCGAAGCCCACGTTCTGGACCAAGCGCGGCACGCTGCAGCTGCAGGCCGATCAGATCCGGGCCGTCGGCGTCGGCGAGCTGCTCGCACGGATCGAGGAACTGAAGCGGGTGCTGGCCGCGGAGGGCCTGTTCGACCTCGACCGCAAGCGGCCGCTGCCGTTCCTGCCCGGGGTGATCGGGCTGGTCTGCGGCCGGGAGTCGAAGGCGGAGCACGACGTCGTCGTGAACGCCAGGGCGCGCTGGCCGCAGGTGCGGTTCGAGATCCGCGAGGTGGCCGTGCAGGGCGTGAGCGCCGTCCCCGAGGTGAGCCGCGCCATCGCGGAGCTGGACGCGCGCCAGGACGTCGAGGTCATCGTCGTGGCGCGCGGCGGCGGGTCCGTAGAGGATCTGCTGCCGTTCAGCAACGAGGCGCTGGTGCGCGCGGCCGCCGCCTGCCGTACCCCCGTGGTCAGCGCGATCGGCCACGAGACGGACGCCCCGCTGCTCGACCTGGTCGCCGACTACCGGGCCTCGACCCCCACGGACGCCGCCAAGCGGATCGTGCCGGACGTCTCCGAGGAGCGGCAGCGGCTGGTGCAGGCCAGGCAGCGCATCCGGGGCGCGGTCGCGGCGTTGCTCGACCGCGAGCAGCACGGTCTCGACGGCGTCCGCTCGCGCCCGGTCCTCGCCGCGCCGCACACCATGCTCGAGTCGCGGGACCGCGAGGTGTCCCAGGCGATCGGCCACGCGCGGTACGCGCTGAACGCCCTGCTGCTGCGCGCGTCGGGCGAGATCGGGCGCCTGGAGGCGCAGGTGCGCGCGCTGTCACCGGCGTCGACCCTGGAGCGCGGCTACGCGGTCGTGCAGCGCACGGACGGTCACGTGGTGCGCGCGCCCGGCGAGGTCGCCGAAGGCGACGACGTCCAGATCCGGCTGGCCGACGGCGCGCTGGGGGCGGTGGTCACGTCGACCGGGAACTGAGACGGCGCGATTCCCGGCGCACCCGGCGGCGGGTCACGTCGGCCGGGAGATGAGCCGCGCGATTCCCGGCGCACCGAGTCGCACGGGAATGCCGTCGACCGGGAGGTGCGGCCCGGGCGTACCGTGCGGCGAGTCACGGCCGGGGTCCGGGACCGCCCGCCGCGCGGCGGAACCGGCCGGCGAGCCGGCCGAAGGCCGCGGCCAGCTCGTCGCCCTCGAGGATCTCGATGTCCGCGTCGAGCTGGGCCAGCCACAGCGCCAGCCGGTCCGGGTCGTCGGAGCCCAGCTCGACGCGGCACCTCGAGTCGCCGGCCGCCTCGATCGCGAGCGGGATGCGGATCTTCGCCGTGACCTCCGCGACGGGTGCGTGCACGAGCAGCAGTGCGCGGTACTTCCAGGCGGCCCTGCTGACCCGCCGGACGACGTACTCGACGACCTTGTCCTCCGGGATCATCCGCGGCCGGAACCGCGCACCGGTCGGCGGGCGCGGCGTCATGCGGTCGACGCGGAAGACGCGCCAGTCGTCGCGGTCGAGGTCCCAGGCGAGCAGGTACCAGAGCGCCCCCCAGCTCACCAGTCGCTGCGGCTCGACATGGCGTGACGTCTCGGTGTCCCCCGGCTTCGTGTACCCGAACCGGAACCGCTCGTGGGCGCGGACCGCGGCGGCGACCACGCCCAGCACCGAGAGATCGAGGGGCGGGTCCACGCCCGGGACGACGCTCGTCGCCTCCCGCACCGCCTCGACGCGCCGGCGCAGGTGCGCGGGCAGCACCTGTTCCAGCTTCGCGAGCGCCGTCAGCGACGTCTCCTCGACGCCGAGCCGCCCGGTCGCGACGGTGCTCAGCCCGACCGCCACGGCCACGGCCTCGTCGTCGTCCAGCAGCAGGGGCGGCATCGCCGTCCCGGCGGCGAGGCGGTAGCCGCCCGCGACGCCCGGGCGGGCATCGACGGGATAGCCGAGCGACCGCAGCTTGCCGACGTCGGCGCGGACCGTCCGCGTGCTGACGCCCAGCCGCCCGGCGAGCTCGGAGCTCGTCCAGTCGCGCTTGAGCTGGAGCAGCGAGAGCAGTTCGAGCAGGCGGGCCGAGGTCTCCAACATGGTCCCGATCATCTCAGCTATTGCGGAAGGGAACCTGCCGCGATAGCCGGAACAGTGACACCCATGAACGAGAACAGCGAACTCATCCCCTTCCGCGTCGACGTCCCGCAGGCCGACGTCGACGACCTGCACCGGCGGCTCGACGGCACCCGCTGGCCGCACCCCGTGCCGGGCCGTGGCGACGCCACCGACTTCAGCCGCGGCACGCCGCTCGCCTACCTGACCCGGCTCGCGGACCACTGGCGCGAGGGCTTCGACTGGCGCGCCCAGGAGACGGCGCTCAACAAGTACGAGCAGTTCACCACCGTCGTCGACGGGCAGACGTTCCATGTCGTGCACGTGCGCTCGGCGAACCCGGACGCCACCCCGCTCCTGCTGTGCCACGGCTGGCCGGGATCGTTCGTCGAGTACCAGGGCCTGATCCCGCTGCTGACCGGAGACTTCCACCTCGTGGTCCCGTCGTTGCCGGGCTTCGGGTTCTCGACCCCGCTGTCGGGCACGGGCTGGGAGCTGGCCCGGACGACCGAGGCCTACGCCGAGATCATGACCCGCCTCGGGTACGAGCGGTTCGGCGCCCACGGCACCGACATCGGCTCCGGCGTCGTCGGCCGCCTCGGGGCGGTCCACCCCGAGCGCGTCCTCGGCACGCACATCGCCTGCGACAGCCAGATGCTCAGCCTGGTGGGCGAGAAGTTTCCGTTCCCCGAGGGGCTGTCGGAGGACGAGATCGCCCAGATCGAGGAGGTGCGCACCCGGGGCGCCGCCGATCGCGGGTACTACGAGCTGCAGAACCACCGCCCCGACACGATCGGTCCGGCGCTGGTGGACTCGCCCGCCGGGCAGCTCGCCTGGATCGCCGAGAAGTTCAAGGCGTGGACCAGCGGTGCGTTCGCGACGCCCGAGGAGGCGGTCGACCGCGACCAGCTCCTGGCGAACATCAGCCTGTACTGGTTCACCCGCAGCGGCGCGTCGAGCGCGCAGTTCTACTACGAGGCCGAGCACTCGGGGCTGAACTGGATCGCGCCTTCCGACGTGCCCGCGGGCTGGGCCGTCTTCGGCACCCACCCGCTCATGCGCCGCGTCCTGGACCCGTCGCACGCGATCGGCCACTGGAGCGAGTTCACCCAGGGCGGTCACTTCCCGGCCATGGAGGAGCCCGAGCTGCTGGCGACCGACCTCCGGACGTTCTTCGGCGGCCTCGCCTGAGCCGGCCGCGACGTCGCTCGTGACGCGGCACGCCGATCGCCGGGCCCTCGGATCCTGCGATCGGCGTGCCGCGCCGCGAGCGGCGTCACGCGACCGCGACGAGGACGGCCCGGGGCAGGACGGAGAGGTCGACGGCGGGGCGGGCGCGCCGCGTCGTCACGGGCGCCGCCGTCCAGCGCGACTGGCGCAGGTCGACGTACTCCCGGATGCATCCCGCGCATCCGACCAGGTGGTCCTCCATCCGGCGCCGGCGTCCGGGGAGCATGCGGTTGCGCAGGTAGTCGCGCATCGCGGCGCGGGTCTCGGGGCATTCGGTGGCGGGCGTCTTGTCCTGCATGCCCCCGTGACGCGGAGGGCAGCGGGATCTCACGCCACTTTCCGAGAAAATTTCAGATTGCCGCGAGATCGGCCGGACCGCCACCGGAAAGCGACGCCCGGCAGCCGCCGCCCGGCTGGTCCAGCGGTGCCGTCCTGATCGAGCCGATCGAGCTCGACCTGCACTTCGCTCCCCCGCTCACCCGGCAGTACCCCGCGCCCCAGCCCCAGCCCCAGCCCCAGCCCGAGAGCTTCACCTTCCACCTCTCGGCCGGCGAGGCCGAGGCCCTCCGCAGCCACGTGGTCGACGCCGCCGTCGCCGAACTCGCCCTCCGCTCCCCCGGCACGGCCGCCGTCCTCACCTCCGACGTCGGCACCCTGACCGACCTGGTCTCGGGCGGCGCCCGGGTCGCCTCCGTCTGACCCCACTTCCCGCTTCACCAACCCAAGAAAAGGAAGCGCATGACCATCGCTCCCGAACGACCGCCGGAGACCATCGATTTTCCACCCGTCGCGCCCCCGCCGAAGCCGTTCATACCCGAGTATGCTCTTGCCATGAGCGGGACGAAGCGCATCACGGTCACTCTGCCCACCGAGCAGGTTGAACTGATGCGCCAGTACACGACCAACATCTCCGGCTTCGTCGCAGACGCTGTCAGCGAACACATCCGCTCCTGGAACCGGAGCCGCGCCCTGGCCGAGTACCAGGAACAGCACGGCCCGTTCACAGAGGACGAGCGGGCGGCGGCCCGCGCCCGGCTGAACAGGGTCTACGTCCCTGACGAGGAGGACTCGAAGTGAGCATCACGACGCGCGGACGAGTAGTCGCCGTCCTCGACTCGGAGATGTTCTCCGCACTGCTCCGGGACGACCGCGACGCCTGGGCCGAATACGAGGGCCTGCACGAGTCCGGCGCGCGGATCGTCGTGACGGCGAACACGATCATCGAGGGCACGCATCCCCGGACACACCCCGCCAGACTCGCCTGGGTACTGGACCAACTGCAGGTGGAGCACGTGACCAAGACATCCGCTGTCGAGTCGGTGTCACTCCTGAGGTCCGCCGGGATGCACGGACACAGCGCGGCGATCGACTCGACAGTCGCTGAGCTCGCGCTGCGTGACAAGGAGCAGGCCACCATCTACACCTCAGATCCGAAGGACATGCACCGTCTGACGGACGGCGCGGTCCGCATCGTCCGACGCTGACCGGGACCGCTCAGGTACGACAGCGAGCGGGCGGGAGTAGTCAGCCCGGTCGGCCCGAGAAGCACCAGACGCTTCGACAGGACGCACCGATCGGCTCTGCGTCCCGCCCGCTGCCTGTGGACAACTTCCGTCGGATGTCGGTGACGTGTTGTTGACTTGTGCCTGTGAACACCGATGCCGAGAAGACCGACGTACCCGACGTCGCCGACCTGTCGTACGAGCAGGCACGGGACGAGCTCGTTCGCGTGGTCCAGCGACTGGAGGCCGGCGGGGAACCGCTGGAGGACTCGCTCGCGCTCTGGGAGCGGGGCGAGGCGCTCGCCGCGCGGTGCCAGGAGTGGCTGGACGGCGCGCGGGAGCGGCTCGCCGCGGCGCAGGCGGCATCGGGCAGCGGCCCTACGAGCAACGACAGTGAGGTCAGTGAATGAGCAGTCACGTACTCGCCGTGGGCGAGGCCCTGATCGACGAGGTGCACCGGCCGGACGGGTCGGTGGCGGAGCACCCGGGCGGCAGCATCGCGAACGTCGCGCTGACGCTCGGGCGGCTGGGCCGGGAGGTGAGCCTCGCGACCTGGCTGGGCCGGGACGAGCGCGGGGACACCGTGCGTTCGTGGCTCGCGGAGTCCGGCGTCGCGCTCGCCGAGGGCAGTGACGGCGCGGAACGCACGAGCGTGGCGGTCGCGACGCTGGACGACGGCGGCTCGGCGTCGTACGAGTTCGACCTGACGTGGCAGGTTCCCGCACAGGCAGCGGCCGGGCCGGACACGCTGGCCGTGCACACGGGGTCGATCGCGGCGGTGCTGGAACCGGGCGGGGACCAGGTGCGCGAGCTCGTCACGTCCGCGCGGGCGACCTCGACCATCACGTACGACCCGAACGCCCGGCCCGTGATCATGGGATCCGCCGACGCGGCACGCGGGCCGATCGAGGCGCTCGTCTCGCTGGCGGACGTCGTGAAGGTGAGCGACGAGGATCTCGGCTGGCTGTACCCGGGCCAGGACCCGATCGAGGCGGCTCGCGGCTGGCGGGCCACCGGCGGCGGGGACAGCGCGCTGCCTGCGGCGGCGGGCCCGGCACTGGTCGTCGTCACACAGGGTGGCGCGGGGGCGGTCGCGATCTTCGCGGGCGGCGAGGTCGACGTGAAGGCGCCGCGCGCCGAGGTGGTCGACACGGTCGGCGCCGGCGACTCGTTCATGGGCGCCCTGATCGACGGCCTGTGGGAGCACGACCTGCTCGGCGTGGCACGCCGCGGCGCGCTCCGGGACATCACGGCCGAGACCGTGACCGCGGTGCTCGAGCGCTGCGTCGCGGTCGCCGCCGTCACCGTGTCCCGCGCGGGGGCGAACCCCCCGCGGAAGGAGGAGCTCGCATGACCGGCACGATGATCGGCGCGGGCGAGATCGAGCGACTGACCCCTCAGGCCGCATGGACGCGGCTGCGTACCGGCAACGAGCGGTTCGTCGCCGACGCACCGACCCACCCGTTCCAGAACGCCGCGCGGCGTGCCGAGCTCAAGGCCGCCCAGCACCCGCACACGGTGATCTTCGGCTGCTCGGACTCCCGGGTCGCGGCGGAGATCATCTTCGACCAGGGCCTGGGCGACGTGTTCGTGGTCCGCACGGCGGGGCACGTCCTGGACACCACGGTGATCGGCTCGATCGAGTACGGCGTGGACCTGCTCGGGGCGTCGCTCGTCGTCGTCCTCGGGCACGACTCGTGCGGCGCGGTCGCCGCCGCGGCGCACACGCTGGCCACCGGTGAGCAGCAGAGCGGGTTCGTGCGCGCGGTCGTGGACCGGGTCATCCCGTCGATCGTGAACATCACGGCGGGCGATCCGGGCATCGACGTGGCCGCGCTCTCCGACCAGGACGTCCTGCGGCGCGAGCACGTCAAGCACACCGTGGGCATGCTGCACGCCTACTCGGCGGGCCTCGCGTCCGCGGTCGCCGCAGGGCGCTGCGCCGTCGTCGGCGTCGAGTACGACCTGGCCGACGGCGCCGCCAAGCTGATCCACACGCTGGGCGACGTCGGCGAGGAACCGGCGGAGTGACCGCTGCGGCATGACCGCAGCCGCTGACGGCCACCGGGCGATCGCCAGGTCATGACCGCCGGGGTGGCCGCCGGCGGGTCACGTGACGCGCCTCGGGCAGCGCGTCACGTGACAGGTTTCACCACGAAGGCCCGGCGCGGGTGCGGCAGGATTGGGGCATGAGTTCCGACACCGCCGTCCCCGCGCCGTCCGGCGCCGCCGAGGAGACCGAGTACCGCATCGAGCACGACACGATGGGTGAGGTCCGCGTCCCGAGGAACGCGCTGTACCGCGCCCAGACGCAGCGCGCCGTGGAGAACTTCCCGATCTCCGGCACGCCGCTCGAGCGCGGCCACATCGAGGCCCTCGCCCGCGTCAAGAAGGCCGCCGCCCAGGCCAACGCCGAGCTGGGCGTCCTGGACCAGGACATCGCCGACGCCATCGTGGCCGCCGCCGACCGCGTCGCGTCCGGCGAGTTCGACGCGCACTTCCCGGTGGACGTCTACCAGACGGGGTCCGGCACGTCGTCGAACATGAACACGAACGAGGTGCTCGCCACCCTCGCGACGCAGTCGCTGGGCAAAGAGGTGCACCCGAACGACCACGTCAACGCGTCGCAGTCGTCCAACGACGTGTTCCCGACCTCGGTCCACGTGGCCGCGACGTCGGGCATCGTGAACGACCTCGTCCCGGCGCTGCGGCACCTCTCCGGTGCGCTCGCCGCGAAGTCCGAGGAGTTCGCCGTTGTCGTGAAGTCCGGCCGCACGCACCTCATGGACGCGACGCCGGTCACGCTGGGCCAGGAGTTCGGCGGCTACGCGGCCGCGATCCGCTACGGCGTCGAGCGCGTCGAGGCCGCCCTCCCCCGCGCCGCCGAGGTCCCCCAGGGCGGCACCGCCGTCGGCACCGGCATCAACACCCCGGCCGGGTTTCCGCAGCGGGTCATCGCGCTGCTCGCCGAGGACACCGGCCTGCCGATCACCGAGGCCCGCGACCACTTCGAGGCGCAGTCCGCCCGCGACGGGCTCGTGGAGCTGAGCGGCGCGCTGCGCACCATCGCCGTCTCGCTCACCAAGATCTGCAACGACCTGCGCTGGATGGGCTCCGGCCCGAACACCGGCCTGGGCGAGATCGCCCTGCCCGACCTGCAGCCGGGCTCGTCGATCATGCCGGGCAAGGTGAACCCGGTCATCCCCGAGGCCGTGCTCATGGTCTGCTCGCGCGTCATCGGCAACGACGCGACCGTGGCGTGGGCCGGCGCGTCGGGCGCGTTCGAGCTGAACGTGCAGATCCCGGTGATCGCGCAGGGCGTGCTGGAGTCGATCCGGCTGCTGTCGAACGCGTCGCGCGTGCTCGCCGACAAGACGGTCACCGGCATCACCGCGAACGTCGAGCGCGCCGCCGCGCTGGCCGGTTCCTCGCCGTCGATCGTGACGCCGCTGAACCGCGTGATCGGCTACGAGGCCGCCGCGAAGATCGCCAAGCACTCCGTGGCGAACAAGCTCACGGTCCGCGAGGCCGTCGTCGACCTCGGTTTCGTCGAGCGCGGCGAGATCACCGAGACGCAGCTCGACGAGGCCCTCGACGTCCTGAAGATGACGCGGCCGCCGCAGGCCTGAACGCCGGCCGGGCGAGCAGCTTTGGTAAGCCTTACCTAATCTGCTACGCTCCGGCCCGTACTACGTACACGGCAGAGGCGCGCTGCCGGGACCCGCGGGGCTGGGGGGCTTCCGTCCGGGCAGCGCGCCTCTGCTGCTGCCCGGACGGAATCCCGTCGGCGAACGCCCTCCGTCAGACCTCCAGCTTCTCCAGCATGTCGGTGACCAGCGCAGCCACCGGGCTCCGCTCGGACCGGGTCAGGGTCACGTGCGCGAACAGCGGGTGCCCCTTGAGCGCCTCGATGACCGCCGCGACGCCGTCGTGCCGCCCCACGCGCAGGTTGTCGCGCTGCGCGACGTCGTGCGTGAGCACCACCCGCGCGTTCTGCCCGATCCGGGACAGCACCGTGAGCAGCACGTTGCGCTCCAGCGACTGCGCCTCGTCGACGATGACGAACGCGTCGTGCAGCGAGCGGCCGCGCACGTGCGTCAGCGGCAGCACCTCGAGCATCTCCCGGGCGATGATCTCGTCGACCACCTCCTTGGAGACCAGCGCCTCCAGCGTGTCGTAGACCGCCTGCCCCCAGGGGTTCATCTTCTCGGCCTCGGTCCCGGGCAGGTAGCCCAGGTCCTGCCCGCCGACCGCGTAGACCGGCCGGAACACCACGACCTTGCGGTGCTGCTGCCGCTCCAGCACCGACTCCAGGCCCGCGCACAGCGCGAGCGCGGACTTCCCGGTCCCGGCCCGCCCGCCGAGCGAGACGATGCCGATCGACTCGTCGAGCAGCAGGTCGATCGCGATCCGCTGCTCGGCCGACCGGCCGTGCACCCCGAACACCTCCTGGTCGCCGCGCACGAGCTTGACCCGCTTGTCGGGGGTGATGCGCCCGAGCGCGGAGCTGCCCGGCGAGTGGATCACCATGCCGGTGTGCACGAGCAGCGGGGCGGCCGCCTCGACGACCTCCGGGGCCAGCGCCGCGACGTCGAGGCTCTCGGCCTCCCACAGCTCGGACATCTGCCGGTCGGTGAGGTCCAGCTCGCGCATCCCGGTCCAGCCGGAGTCGACGGCGAGCTGTGCGCGGTACTCCTCCGCCGCGAGCCCGACCGCGGACGCCTTGACCCGCATCGGCAGGTCCTTGGACACCACGGTCACGGGCACGCCCTCGGCCGCCAGGTTGGCGGCCACGGACAGGATGCGGGTGTCGTTGTCGCCGAGCCGGAACCCGGCGGGCAGGACGGTCGGGTCGATGTGGTTGAGCTCCACCCGGAGGGTGCCGCCGGCGTCGCCCACCGGGACGGGCGCGTCGAGCCGGCCGTGCTGCACGCGCAGGCCGTCGAGCATGCGCAGGGCGCTGCGCGCGAAGTAGCCGAGCTCGGCGTGGTGCCGCTTGGCCTCGAGCTCGCTGATGACGACGACCGGGAGCACGACGTCGTGCTCGGCGAACCGGAACATCGCCCGGGGGTCGCTCAGGAGGACGGAGGTGTCGATGACGAAGGTGCGACGATCGTCCCCGGCCGAGGAGTCGTCCCCGGCCTGGTCGATCGGGGAGCTACCCGAGCCGGGGCCTGCGGCCCCGCTGTGACGATCTGGGAGGGCGTGGTTCGAGACAGCGGCGGAACGGGTCATGGCAACTGCTCCCTCCGGCGCCGAGGCGCCGTCGCAGCAACGTCGTGGGACTACGGTGCTGGTGGATGAGCGGTCGGCCCGCCCCTGGCGCACACCCCGGTGGCGCAGGACCGGGACCGGCCCTCTCCACGGAGCGATAACTCCATAGGTGGCCTCCCGAAGAACGACTGGGTGCCGTCCTTGTTACGTGAACGTACGCCGCTGTGGAAGTTCTGACCAGACCCAGATGCTCCCGGGTCCCCAGATGTCACACACTGTTCACAACTTTGTAACTTCTTGGCCTCAACTCCAAGAAACGGTCAAGAAGACAGCTTGACACAGACTTGCCCGGCGCGCATTCACACCGGACCCTGGCGCCGCTCAGAACGATCCGACACGATGTTGCGATGGCTGCATACGTCGTCCTCCTCCGCGGGGTGAACCTCGGGCCGCACCGTCGCGTGCCCGCGGCCGACCTGCGCGGTGCCGCCCTGGACGCCGGCTTCGCCGACGTCCGCACCCTCCTCAACAGCGGGAACCTCGTCCTCACCACGGGAACGTCCGGCGCCGTCACGGCCGACGACGTCGCCCGGCTCGTCACGGACCAGCTGACCGGACGCGTGGACACCGAGGTCCCCGCGATCGCCCTGACCTCCGACCGGGTCCTCGCCGTCGTCGCCGAGAACCCCTTCCCCGCCGCTGCCCGCCAGGACCCGTCGCACCTCCAGGCCCACGTGCCCTTCGGGACCGTGAACGAGGCCGGCATCGCCCGCTTCGACCTCCAGCACCGCGGACGGGAGCACATCGGCGTGGCCGACGGCATCGTCTACGTGCACTACGTCGACGGGATCGGGCGGTCGAAGATCACCGCGGACGCGCTCGACCGGGCCGCCGGCACGACCCTGACGGGCCGGAACTGGAACACGATCACGCGGCTGGTCGAGATGGTCGAGGATCTGTCGTGACCAGGCAGCTCCCGCGACCACCAGCCCCTGACCGGCGGGAGGTATGGCGTCGCCTTGGGTAAGGTAGGGCGAAGGTGTGCCGGGAAGACTGGTCGGCGTCCTCATCCAGCGACCCCGAACGGAATCTCGTGCACGCAACCGCCCCCGCAGGCACCCCCGGACCGCTCCAGACTCTCCGCAGGTGGGTGACCCGGGAGACCACCGGGGGCGCCCTCCTCATCGGCGCCGCCGTCCTCGCGTTGCTCTGGGCGAACTCGCCCTGGCGGGAGGCGTACCAGGAGCTCGCCCACACCGTCGTCGGCCCGGCCCGCCTGTTCGGGCTCGACGTCCACCTCGACCTGTCGCTCGCGCACTGGGCCGCCGACGGCCTGCTCGCGATCTTCTTCTTCGTGGTGGGCGTCGAGCTCAAGCACGAGTTCGTCGCGGGCAGCCTGCGCAGCCCGAAGGAGGCGGCCGTCCCGATCATCGCCGCGGTGGGCGGCATGGTGGTGCCCGCCGCGATCTACAGCACCCTCCTGCTCACGTCCGGCCACGGCGACCTCCTGCACGGCTGGGCCATCCCCACCGCGACCGACATCGCCTTCGCCCTGGCCGTCCTGGCGGTCTTCGGCAAGGGCCTGCCCACCGCGATCCGCACCTTCCTGCTCACCCTCGCCGTCGTCGACGACCTGCTGGCCATCGTCGTCATCGCGGTCTTCTACACCTCCGAGATCGCGTGGTGGCCGCTGCTGGCGGCCTTCGCGTGCGTGGCCCTGTTCGGCCTGCACGTCCGCGCCCGCACGCCGCGCTGGTGGATCCTGCTCCCCCTCGCGCTGCTCGCCTGGGTCTTCATGCACTCCTCGGGCGTCCACGCCACGGTCGCGGGCGTCCTGTGCGGCTTCATGGTCCCCGCGTCCGTGCTGCACGGCGAGCCGGAGACCCGCACCCACGCCTTCGAGCGCGGGCTCCGCCCGACGTCGTCGGGCATCGCCCTGCCGGTCTTCGCCTTCTTCTCCGCGGGCGTCACGATGGTGGACGACGGCGGCCCGGGCGCGGTCCTCGGCCAGCCCGTCGTCGCTGCGATCGTGACCGCGCTCGTCCTCGGCAAGCTGATCGGCGTGGTGGGCACGACCTGGATCGTCACGCGGGCGACGCCGCTGCGGCTCGCGCCGGGCATCGGGGTTCGCGACCTGCTCCCCGTCGGCCTCCTGGCGGGGATCGGGTTCACCGTGTCCCTCCTGATCAGCGAGCTGTCGTTCACGGACCCGGCCCACGAGGAGTTCGCGGCGGGCGCCAAGGTGGCCGTCCTCTCCGGCTCCCTGCTGGCGGCCCTCCTGGGCGCCCTCGCCCTCCGCTGGGACGCCCGCAAGGCCCGCACCGCCGACATGAACGTCGACGGCGTCACCGACGAGATCGAGGGCTACATCGGCGACGAGCAGGACCGCAGGGAACACGGCTGAGGTCGCCCCGTGGACGAGACGACGTCCGTCGCCTCGTCCACGGAGCAGGCATCAGGCCTCGAGGAGCAGCGCCTCGCCCTGACCGCCGCCGCCGCACAGGGCCACCGCGGCGCGGCCGCCGCCCCGGCGCGCCAGCTCGTGCGCCGCGTGGACCGCCAGGCGCGCACCCGAGGCGCCCACGGGGTGGCCCAGCGAGATCCCGCCGCCGTGGATGTTGACCTGCTCCATCGGCACGCCCAGGCGACGCGCGGACACCACGGCCACCACGGCGAACGCCTCGTTGATCTCGACGAGGTCGAGGTCCGGCGCCGTCCAGCCCTCGCGCTCCAGCGCCTGCTCGATCGCGCGCGCCGGCTGCGAGTGCAGCGAGTTGTCGGGCCCCGCCACCTGGCCCCACGACCGCACGGTCGCGAGCACCGGCACGCCCGCCGCCTCCGCCCGCGCGCGCGTGGTCAGGACCACCGCGGCCGCGCCGTCGGAGATCTGCGACGAGTTCCCGGCCGTCAGCGTCCCGCCCTCGCGGAAGGCCGGCCGCAGCTTCGCGAGCCCGTCGGCGGTCGTGTCGGGCCGCACGCCCTCGTCCGTGCGCACCTCGACCGGCTCGCCGCGCCGCTGCGGCACGGACACCGGCGCCAGCTCCGCCTCGAACAGCCCGTCCTTCCAGGCCGCGGCCGCCCGCTGGTGCGAGGCCGCCGCGACGGCGTCCTGCTCCTCGCGCGGCACCTCGACGTCGCCCCGGTTGTGCTCCTCGGTCGACTCCCCCATCGAGACCCGGTCGAACGAGTCGGTCAGCGCGTCGTGCGCCAGCGAGTCCTGCATCGTCACCGGGCCGTAGGCGTACCCGGCGCGCGACCCGAGCAGCAGGTGGGGCGCGTTCGTCATCGACTCCTGCCCGCCCGCCAGCACGACGGTCGCCTCGCCGGTGCGCAGCATCCGCGCGCCGTCGATGATCGCCGTCAGCCCGGACAGGCAGACCTTGTTGATCGTCACCGCCTGGACGTCCCAGGAGATCCCGGCCGCGACGGCGACCTGCCGCGCCGGGTTCTGCCCGGCGCCCGCCTGGACCACCTGACCGAGGATCACCCGGTCCACGTCGCCCGCGAGCGCCCCCGCGTCCGCGAGGGCCTTCCTCGCCGCCACCGCGCCGAGTTCCGCCGCGCCGAGGGTACCCAGCGCGCCCTTGAGCCGTCCCTGCGGGGTTCGCGCCGCCGAGACGATGACCACGTCGTCGTGCTCACTTGTCATTGTGTTGTTCACTCCTTCATTCTGCGCCCTGCCGAGGTAGCGCCCGATCGGATCGCGCCTGCGGAAGGCACTACCGCGTGATACGCGCACTACCTCGCGCTTCATGGCAGCCGTTGGTGGGGGTCAGGCAGGCGCTTCGGCCAGGTCGACGGTGAAGTCCGGTTCGGTGGCCGCCGCGACGTCGTCGGCCGTGACGCCCGGGGCGAGCTCGCGCAGGACCAGGCCGTCGTCGGTCACGTCGAGGACCGCGAGGTCCGTGATGATGCGGTCGACGACGCCCTTGCCGGTCAGCGGGAGCGTGCACTCGCGCACGATCTTCGGGGAGCCGTCCTTGGCCACGTGCTCCATGAGGACGACGACGCGGCGGGCGCCGTGCACGAGGTCCATGCCGCCGCCCATGCCCTTGACCATCTTGCCGGGGATCATCCAGTTGGCGATGTCGCCCGCGGCGGAGACCTGCATGGCCCCGAGGATCGCGGCGTCGATCTTGCCGCCGCGGATCATCCCGAAGCTGGTCGCGGCGTCGAACACGGAGGCTCCGGGGTTGAGGGTGACGGTCTCCTTGCCGGCGTTGATCAGGTCGGGGTCGACGGCGTCCTCGGTGGGGTAGGGCCCCACCCCGAGCAGCCCGTTCTCGGACTGCAGCACCAGTTCCCGCCCCGCGGGCACGTAGTTGGGCACGAGCGTGGGCAGCCCGATGCCGAGGTTGACGTACATGCCGTCCTGCAGCTCGCGCGCGGCGCGCGCGGCCATCTCCTGTCGCGTCAGAGCTCCGCTCATGATGCCGCCTCCTTCGTGACCGTGCGGCGCTCGATGCGCTTCTCGATGTCGCCGCCGACCTCCACGACCCGGTGGACGTACACCCCGGGCAGGTGGATCTGGTCCGGGTCCAGCTCGCCCGGCTCGACGAGTTCCTCGACCTGCGCGACGCAGATCCGCCCCGCCATCGCCGCGACCGGCGAGAAGTTCCGGGCCGACCTGTTGAACACCAGGTTCCCGTGCCGGTCGCCGCGCAGCGCGTGGACGAGCGCGAAGTCGCAGGTGATCGCGGTCTCCAGGACGTACTCGTGCGCGCCGTCGTACCCCTCGAACGTCCGGACCTCCTTGGCCCGGCTCGCGAGCGCGACGCCCCCGGCGCCGTCGTACCGCATGGGCAGGCCGCCCTCGGCGATCTGCGTGCCGACGCCCGTGCGCGTGAAGAACGCCGCGATGCCGGACCCGCCGGCGCGCAGCTTCTCCGCGAGCGTGCCCTGCGGCGTGAGCTCGACCTCGAGCTCGCCGGACAGGTACTGCCGCTCGAACTCCTTGTTCTCCCCGACGTACGAGGAGGTCATCTTGCGGATCCGCTTGGCGCCGAGCAGGAGCCCGAGGCCCCAGTCGTCCACGCCGCAGTTGTTGCTCACCACCGACAGGTCGGTGGTGCCCTGCTCGAGCAGCGCGCTGATCAGCGCCATCGGGTTCCCGCAGAGCCCGAACCCGCCGACGGCGAGCGAGGCTCCGTCGGGGATGTCGGCCACGGCATCGGCCGCTGTGGCGACCTGCTTGTCCAGTCCGGTCATCGTTGACTCCTTGTCCTCCCGGCGGGTCTCGCCCGGAACTCTCATCCTGCACCCACGACCGCCGACGTCGTGGTGAACACCACGCCCGGCACGTCCAGTGTCGCTCCAGCGGGACCCGGACGTGCCGTCACCTCGCGCTCCACCCCCCGTCGAGGGTCCAGGAGGCGCCGGAGACCATCGCGCCGTCGGGCCCGGTGAGCCAGCCGATCAGCGAGGCGACCTCGGCCGGTTCGACGAGCCGCTTGACCGCCTGCTCCTTGAGCAGCACCTGCGCCAGCACCTCGTCCTCGCCGATGCCGTGGGCCGCCGCCTGATCCGCGATCTGCCTCTCGACCAGGGGCGTGCGCACGTACCCGGGGTTGACGCAGACGCTGGTCACCCCCTTCGGCCCGCCCTCCAGCGCCGTCACCTTGCTCAGCCCTTCGAGCCCGTGCTTGGCCGACACGTACGCGCTCTTGTACGGCGAGGCCACCAGGCCGTGCACGGACGACACGTTCACCACCCGGCCCCACCCGCCGTCGTACATGTGCGGCAGGGCGGCGCGGATCAGCAGGAACGGGGCGACGAGCATGATCGAGTGGATGGTCCGGAACATGTCCGGGGCGAACTCCTCGATCGGGCGGACGTGCTGGATCCCGGCGTTGTTGACCAGCACGTCGACGTCGAGCGTCAGGTCGTCGAGCGCCGTCGTGTCCGCCAGGTCCACCACCCAGGCGTCGCCGCCGATCTCACGGGCGACGGCCTGCGCGCCGTCGGCCGACACGTCCGCGACGGTCACGTGCGCGCCCCGCGCCGCGAGCTCGCGGGCCACGGCCGCACCGATACCCGACGCGCCGCCCGTGACGAGAGCCCTGCGGCCCGCCAGGGCCGGGGCCGGGAGGCTCGGCTCGGTCACGCGGCGGCCGCCTTCCGCCCGGCGGCATCGGCGGCGTCGACCTCGTGCAGGGAGACGCCCCTGGTCTCCCGCATGGACACCACCGTCACGGCCGTGATCAGGCCCGCCACCAGCAGGTACACCGCGGTGGGCCACCAGTGGCCCGTGTCCCGCAGCCAGGTGGTGGCGAGGATCGGCGCGAGGGAGCCCGCGAAGATCGACGTGACCTGGTAGGAGATGGACACGCCCGAGTACCGCATCCGGGTCGGGAACATCTCGGCCATGATCGCCGGCTGGCCGGCGTACATCATGGCGTGGAACACCAGGCCGACGACGATCGCGGTGAGGATCAGCGCAGTGTTCCGGGTGTCCAGGAGCGGGAAGGCCCAGAAGCCCCAGGTGCCGCCGAGGATCGCCCCGGCGAGGTAGACGGGCTTGCGGCCCAGGCCGTCCATCGCCCGGCCCACGGCCAGGATCACCACGAAATGGCTGACGTGCGCGACGGCGACGAGGCTCAGCACGCGCGTGGTGTCCATGCCCAGGCCCTCGTTGAGGTAGACGATCGAGAAGGCGACCACCAGGTAGTACATGATGTTCTCGGCGAACCGCAGGCCCATGCCGGTCAGCACGCCGCGCGGGTACTTCCGCAGCACCTCGACGACGCCGTAGCCCGCGTGCTTCTCCTGGTTCTGCCCGGCGCGCGCGGCCTCGAAGATCGGCGACTCCGAGACGGTCGTCCGGATCCAGTAGCCGACGACGACCACCAGCGCGGACAGCCAGAACGCGACGCGCCAGCCCCAGGAGAGGAACGCCTCCTCGGTCAGGACGCCCGACATGACGGTGAGCACCAGGGTGGCCAGCAGGTTGCCGACCGGGACCGCGGCCTGCGGCCAGGCCGTCCACGTGGCGCGGCGGTCGTCCGGCGCGTGCTCGCCCACCAGCAGCACCGCCCCGCCCCACTCGCCGCCGAGCGCCAGGCCCTGCACGAACCGCAGCAGGACCAGCAGGATCGGAGCGGCGACACCGATCTGACCGTACGTGGGCAGGCAGCCCATGAGCACCGTCGCCGCACCGATCAGCATGATCGTGAGCTGCAGGGTGTGCTTGCGGCCGAGCTTGTCGCCGAGGTGGCCGAACACGATCCCGCCGAGCGGCCTGGCGGCGAAGCCGACGGCGTACGTGACGAACGCGGCGATGATGCCGTCGTACACGTTGTTCATCTCGGGAAGCAGGACCTTGGCGAACACGAGCGCCGAGGCGGTGGAGTACAGGAAGAAGTCGTACCACTCCACGACCGTGCCGGCCATCGAGGCGGCAACGACCCTGCGGAGCAGTGATCTCTCGGGTGCGGGCCCGGACGCGGGCGGGTCCTGGGTCTGGCTCGTGGCCATGATTCCTCCGGTTGTCCTCGTCGACACCCGCACCGGCTCCGTTGCCGGCGCGAGGACTCCTCACGACGCGGCGCGGGCGGTGCCGCGCCATGACGTCGTGGGGAGTCTGGCAGCGGCCCCGATGTGCGTGCAACGCGCATGTCAGCACACACGGTGAACGAATTCGCACATCACCGGTAGCCTGGGTGCCGTGCCGCCGGTCCGGAAGCCCTCGCCCGAACACCTCCTCGTGCTGCTGGAGGTCGCGCGTTCCGGGCGGTACACGAGCGCGGCGCAGGCGCTCGGGCTCACCCACACGACCGTCGCCCGGAACGTCGCGGCCCTGAACCGCGCGCTCGGCGGGCGGGTCCTGGTGCGCGGGGCCGACGGGTGGGAGCTGACGGCGCTCGGCGAACGGGCGGCACGCGCCGCCGAGGGCGTGGCCGAGGCGATGACGGCGCTCGCCGACGGCGGCTCCGCGGCGGACCGGGTGACCGGCGTCGTCCGGATGACGACGACGGACGGGTTCGCCGCGTACCTCGCCTCCCCGGCCGTGGCGCGGTTGCGGGAGGAGCACCCGGACCTGTCCGTCGAGATCGTGACCGTCACCCGCCGCGCGGCGCAGCACCGGTCCGGCGTGGACGTCGAGGTGGTGGTCGGCACACCGCAGGTGAACCGGGGCCGCGCGGTCCAGCTGGCCGAGTACGAGCTCGGGCTGTACGGGGCGCGCGACTACCTGGCCCGGCAGGGCACGCCGTCGTCGGTCGCCGAGGCGGCCGCGCACCACCTCGTCTACTTCGTGGACTCGATGCTGCAGGTCGACGACCTCGACGTGCCACGGCGCCTGCTGCCCGGCATCCGGGACGCGCTGACCTCGACGAACGTCTTCGTCCACGTCGAGGCCACCCGTGCGGGCGCGGGGCTGGGGTTCCTGCCGTGCTTCATGGCGGACCGCCACCCGGACCTCGTCCGCCTGCTGCCCGGCGAGGTCCGCGACCGGCTCCCGTACCACGCCGTCATCCACCCGGAGTCCTGGCGCCGCCCGGCGGTCGCCGCGGTCCTCGAGGGCCTCCGAGCGGAGGCGCTCCGGCAACGCAAGGCCCTGCTGGGAGACGCGAGCTCCGGCCCGGCCTCGTCCTGACGCCCGGGCCCGCGTCGGTCAGGCCGGGGCGTGGCGTTCCAGGAAGGCGTAGACCTCGCGGGTCTCCACGCCCGGGAAGGCGCCCGCCGGCATCGCGGCGAGCATCGAGGCGTGCGGGCGGGCGCTCGGCCAGGCGTAGTCCGCCCACTTCTCCGCCAGCTCCGACGGCGGCCGGCGGCAGCAGGACTCGTCCGGGCAGCGGGACTGGTCACGGGCCGAGGTCTCCCGGCCCGCGAACCACTTGACGTGCGCGAACGGCACGCCGACCGACACCGAGAACGCGCCGTCCGACGTGTTCTCCACGCGTGAGGTGCACCAGTACGTGCCCGACGGCGTGTCCGTGTACTGGGCGTACGGGTTGAACTTGTCCTCCACGCCGAACACCACGCGCGCGGTCCACTTGCGGCACACGTGCTGCCCCTCGACCGCGCCGAGCGGGTCCGCCGGGAAGCTCACGCCGTCGTTCTCGTAGGCCTTGTGCAGGATCCCGGACTCGTGGACCTTCATGAAGTGCACCGGGATGCCGAGGTGCTTCGTGGCGAGGTTGGTGAACCGGTGCGCCGCGGTCTCGAAGGACACGGCGAACGCGTCGCGCAGGTCCTCGATCGCGATGGTCTTGGAGTCCTTCGCGTCCCGCAGGAACCTCACCCCGCTCTTCTCCGGCACGAGCAGGGCCGCGGCCAGGTAGTTCGCCTCGACGCGCTGGCGCAGGAACTCGCCGTAGTCGTGCGGCTCGGTGTGGCCCAGGATGTGCGAGGCGAGCGCCTGCAGCATCGCCGAACGGGTGTTGGACCGGCCGCGCGGGCCGCCGGCGGGCAGGTAGAGCCGGTGGTTGCGGTTGTCGATCACAGAGCGGGTCGAGTGCGGCAGGTCCGGGACGTAGTGCAGCGTGAAGCCCAGGTTCTCGGCGATCTCGGCCGCGATCCGCTGCGGCAGCGGGCCGCCCGTGTGCCCGACGTCGTCCAGCAGTTCCCGCGCGACCCTCTCCAGCTCGGGGATGTAGTTGTCGGCCGCGCGCATCTCGGCCCGCAGCTCGGCGTTGGCGCGGCGCGCCTCCTCGGGGGTGAGCGCGCGCTCGGCGTGCAGCCGCTCCAGCTCGCGGTTCAGACCCAGGATGGTGCGCAGGGCGTCGTCCTGCAGCGACTTGCCGATGCGGACGCCGTCGAGCCCGAGGGCGGCAAAGAGGGGCCCGCGCTGCACGCGGTCCAGCTCGATCTCCAGGGCGTCGCGTTGCGACGGCGGCGTGGGGTCGAGCAGGTCGTCGACGCTCGCGCCCAGGGCCCGGGCCAGGGCCTGCAGCTGGGAGAACTTCGGCTCGCGCTTGCCGTTCTCCAGCGCGCTGACCTGCGACGGCGCACGGCCGATCGCGGCGGCCAGCTCCTCCAGCTTCATTCCCTGGCGGGTGCGCAGGAAGCGCACCTGGCGGCCGATCGTCAGGGCGTCCGGCTCCGGCTCGGCGGCCGTCCCGGCGCCGGCCACCGCGGCGGGGAGATCATTTCTCTCGGTTCCGCGATTCGAGGTCGTCGTGGGCATACCAGAGGGTGACACACCGAGAACGTTCCGTCCAGCAGAAGAAGCTCATAATTTCTGTTGGGTACTGGTAGATCCGGAGCGATTCGATGACAGAAGGTCGGATCAGTCACAGCGACGAACGCCCGGCCAGAGGGACGGCCGCCCGCCTCGCCGCATCTCACCAGGAGGTCCCGCCATGACCGCACCGACCATCGTCACCCGCCGCACCCTTCCCGGGGCCGCCACGCCGCAGGCCGCCGGGGACGGCAGCTCCCCCGCGCCGTCGTCGGCCGCGAACGCCTCCCGCGCCGGCGACCGGACGGTCGGCGCGCAGGCCCTGGCGGAGAACTGGAAGACCGACCCGCGCTGGGCGCACACCGAGCGCACCTTCACCGCCGAGGACGTCGTCGCGCTGCGCGGCTCCGTCGGCGAGGAGCACACGCTCGCCCGCCGCGGCGCGGAGCGGCTGTGGAAGCAGCTGCACGAGGAGGACTTCGTCAACGCGCTCGGCGCGCTGACCGGCAACCAGGCCGTGCAGCAGGTCAAGGCCGGGCTGCAGGCGATCTACCTGTCGGGCTGGCAGGTGGCCGGCGACGCGAACCTCTCGGGCCAGACCTACCCCGACCAGTCGCTCTACCCCGCCAACTCGGTGCCGGCGGTGGTGCGCCGCATCAACAACGCGCTGCTGCGGGCGGACGAGATCGACGTGTCCGAGAACGGTGAGCCCACGCGGGACTGGCTGGCCCCGATCGTGGCCGACGCCGAGGCAGGCTTCGGCGGCCCGCTGAACGCGTACGAGCTGATGAAGTCGATGATCGCGGCCGGCGCGGCGGGCGTGCACTGGGAGGACCAGCTCGCGTCGGAGAAGAAGTGCGGCCACCTCGGCGGCAAGGTGCTCGTCCCCACCCAGCAGCACATCCGCACGCTGAACGCCGCGCGCCTCGCGGCCGACGTCGCCGACGTGCCGTCGGTCCTCATCGCCCGCACGGACGCCGAGGCGGCCACGCTCATCACGTCCGACGTCGACGACCGCGACAAGCCGTTCGTCACCGGCGAGCGCACCGCCGAGGGCTTCTACAAGGTGATCAACGGGATCGAGCCGTGCATCGCGCGCGCCAAGGCGTACGCGCCCTACTCCGACCTGATCTGGATGGAGACCGGCACGCCGGACCTGGAGCTCGCGAAGAAGTTCGCGGAGGCCGTCAAGGCGGAGTTCCCGGACCAGATGCTCGCGTACAACTGCTCGCCGTCGTTCAACTGGAAGAAGCACCTGGACGACGACACGATCGCGCGGTTCCAGAGGGAGCTCGGCGCGATGGGCTTCACGTTCCAGTTCATCACGCTGGCCGGGTTCCACGCCCTGAACTACTCGATGTTCGACCTGGCCCACGGGTACGCCCGCGAGCAGATGAAGGCGTACGTGGAGCTGCAGGAGCGCGAGTTCGCCTCCGAGGCGCGCGGGTACACCGCGACCAAGCACCAGCGCGAGGTCGGCACCGGCTACTTCGACCGGATCTCGACGGCGCTCAACCCGGAGTCGTCGACGACGGCGATGGCGGAGTCGACGGAGTCGGCCCAGTTCTAGCCGGCCCGGGTCCCGATGGACGGGGGAGCTCGCGTGAGCTTCCGAGGACGTAGTTGTGAGGATGGAGGAACGATCATGACCAGCACGATCGACTCGAGCGCTCCGCGCACCGCGGTCGCCGGCATGCCCGACGACGTGGCCGACGACGCCGCGCCGCCCGCGACCCCGGCGGCCCCGCGGGCGGTCGCGAAGAGCGGCGTCCTCGGCGTCGTCCCGCGCGGCACGGTGCGGGTGGCCGCCGCGCTCGGCGACCGGTACGACGAGATCCTCACCCCCGAGGCCCTCGACTTCCTCGCCCTGCTGCACGACAGGTTCGCCGCCCGCCGCACCCGCCTGCTCGCCCAGCGCGAGCACCGGCGGGAGGAGATCTCGTCCGGCGCCGACCCCGACTTCCGGGCGGTGACGCGGCCCGTGCGCGAGGACCCGTCCTGGCGGGTCGCGGGCTCCGCCGGCGCGCCCGGGCTGGAGGACCGGCGCGTGGAGATCACGGGCCCCACCGACCCGAAGATGACGATCAACGCGCTCAACTCCGGCGCGCGGGTGTGGCTGGCCGACGCCGAGGACGCGTCGGCCCCCACCTGGCCCAACGTCGTCGAGGGCCAGCTCGCGCTGCACGACGCGATCCGCGGCACGCTGGAGCACACCAGCGCGGCGGGCAAGCACTACGCCCTGCGCTCGCCCCACCTGATCGACCTGCCCACGATCGTGTTCCGGCCGCGCGGCTGGCACCTCGTGGAGAAGCACCTGCGGTACACCGGCCCGGAGGGTCACGCGACCTGTACGTCCGGCGCGCTCGTGGACTTCGGGCTCTACCTCTTCCACAACGCCGCGGAGCTGATCGCCCGGGGTCGCGGCCCCTACTTCTACCTGCCGAAGCTGGAGAGCTACCGCGAGGCCCGGCTGTGGAACGAGGTGTTCGAGGTGGCCCAGGCCGCGCTCGGGCTCCCGCGGGGCACGATCCGCGCCACGGTGCTGATCGAGACCCTCCCGGCCGCGTTCGAGATGGAGGAGATCCTCTACGAGCTGCGCGATCACTGCGCCGGGCTGAACGCCGGCCGCTGGGACTACCTGTTCAGCGTGATCAAGTGCTTCCGCTCGCGTGGGGAGTCCTATGTGCTGCCCGACCGCGGCCAGGTCCCGATGACGGCGCCGTTCCTGCGCGCCTACACCGAACTGCTCGTGGCGACGTGCCACAAGCGCGGCGCGCACGCCATCGGCGGCATGAGCGCGTTCATCCCCGACCGGCGCGACCCGGAGGTCACGCGCCAGGCGTTCGAGAAGGTCGCCGCGGACAAGCGCCGCGAGGCCGGCGACGGGTTCGACGGCTCGTGGGTGGCGCACCCCGACCTCATCCCCGTGGCCAAGGCGGAGTTCGACGCCGTGCTGGGCGCCGCTCCGCACCAGGTCTCCCGCCTGCGCGACGACGTGCGCGTGACGCCGCACGACCTGCTCGACGTCGCCTCGCTGCGGCGCGCGGGCGCCACGGTCACGTCGCAGGGCCTGCGGACCAACGTGTCGATCGCGATCCGGTACCTCGACTCGTGGCTGCGCGGCACGGGCGCCGCGGCGCTCGACAGCCTCATGGAGGACGCCGCCACCGCCGAGATCTCCCGGTCGCAGGTGTGGCAGTGGATCGCCGCGGGCACGCGGACCGACGACGACGGGCGGACCATCACCCGGGACCGCGTCGAGTCGCTGATCCTGGACGTCCTGGCCGAGCTGCCGCGGCCGCACGGCCACCGTCTCGACGACGCGACGGCCGTCTTCCGCTCCGTGGCGCTGGGCGACGACTTCCCGTCGTTCCTCACGCTCGGCGCGTACTCCCAGTACCTGGTGGGTTCTCCGGCCGATCAGCCGTAGGCCCTCCCGGCCGGCACCCTCCGGATTCCGAGGCAGACGGAACCGCGCCTTCTGGGGGCGCGGAGGGTGCCGGCGGGCGGGGTCGTCGTCCCCGGAGGACGACGCCGCCCGCGGGGCACGACCCCGCAGG
>NZ_BAAANL010000001.1:0-779898 GCF_039529775.1 Myceligenerans crystallogenes | reverse complement strand
CCGCGCCTTCTGGGGGCGCGGAGGGCGCCGCCCGCGGGGCACGACCGCGCAGGCTCCTCTTCCCTGCGTGGTCATCGCCCCGGCTCGCCCGCCCCGGGCTCTCCGCACCCCCTGGAGAGCCCGGGGCGGCGTCATGCCGCCGGTCGCCGGGTCTCACGGACCTGCGTCACAGACCCGCCGTGCGGCGGCAGACCTCGTCCCAGGGGGTGGGTTCGAGGCCGAGGCGCGCGCGGGCGGCGGAGTCGTCCAGGATGTACGGGGCCTCGAACTGGTGGATCAGTTCGCGCAGCTCACGCATCAGCGGGACGACGGCGGCGAGGGCCGTGAGCGTGACGCCGCGGATCTCGCGGATCTTCACCGGCGGCCTGCCCGCCGCGGCGAGGACGTCGGTCAGGGCCTGGCGCTGGGTGACGGGCGGGTTGCTGGGGACGTGCCAGGTGCGGCCTTGGGCGTCCGGGTCCTGCGCGGCCGCGATCAGGGTGCGGGCCACGTCCTGGACGTCGGTGAAGGTGTGGGGGACGTCGACGCGGCCCATCATCTGGACCGTCTTGCCCTGGAGCGCGCCGGGGACCACGCGGCTGACGTGGCCGTTGGGGCCGACGCCCACGCCGACGTAGTCCGAGCCGCGGACCTCGACCGCGCGGACCCGGCCCGCCTGGTGGGCGGCGAGGGCGTCGGCCCAGAGGCGGGCGCGGAGGACGCCCTTGTGGTCCGTGGCGGCGTCGGGCAGGTCCTCGGTCATGGGACGGGTGACCGGGCCGTAGGGGTAGAGGTTGCCGGTGATCGCGTAGACGGCGCCGGAGCGCTCGGCCGCCGTCAGGAGGGAGGCCGCGAGCGGCGGCCAGGTCTTGGCCCACTCGGTGTAGCTGCCGGGGTTCACGCAGTTGTAGAGCACGGCGGCACCGTCCGCGACGCGGGCCAGCGCGCCGGCGTCGGTGGCGTCGAGGGCGAGGTGCTCGACGCCGGCGATGCCGGTGTCGCGGCCGGATCGCGTCACGACCGTGACGCGGGAGCCGCGCTCGGCGAGGAGTGCGGCGACGTTGCGGCCGACGGGGCCGGCGCCGGCGACGACGTGGTGATCGGTGGTGTTCATGGAGGGCTCCTGGGCTGGTGCTGGGCAACGTGATCGGCGGTTCGAAACGAGAGCAGTGCTCTCGTTCGAGGACGATCATGGCACGGCCGGCGATCAGTTTCAAGAGCAGTGCTCTGCTTTGCGTGCAGCGATCTCGGATGGCACGCTGGGCGCCATGAGCAGCACGCCACGAACGGCACGCGCACTGGCGCGCGAGACCCTGACGCAGGAGATCCTGGACGCCGCGCGCGAGCGCCTGCGGACGGACGGGCCGTCGGCCCTGTCGCTGCGCGCGGTCGCACGGGACGTGGGGATGGTCTCGTCGGCGGTGTACCGCTATTTCCCGAGCCGGGACGCGTTGCTCACCCGGCTCCTGCTGGACTCGTACGGCGAGCTCGGCGACGCCGTCGAGCACGCCGAGGCGGCCGTGGCCGAGGACGACATCCTCGGGCGCTGGCTCGCGGCGTGCCGCGCGCTGCGCGCCTGGTGCGTGAGTCACCCGGGCGACTTCGCCCTGCTCTACGGCACGCCGATCCCCGGCTACGCGGCCCCGCAGGACACGATCGAACCGGCCACGCGCGTCATCCTGACCCTGGTCCGGATCGTGGAGGACGCGCACCGCGCGGGCGCCCGCCCGCTACCGCCGCCGGAAGGCGCCGGCCCGGTCGACGACGTCGTCGCGGGCGCGCGCACGTTCGTCGTCACGCGGGGCCTGCTGTCCGACGACGTCCCGGCCGAGTCCGTGGCCCGCACCCTCATGGCCTGGACCCAGCTGTTCGGCACGATCTCGTTCGAGCTGTTCGGGCATCTCACGGGCTCGGTCACGGACCTGGAGGCCTGGTACGACCAGGTGGCGATGCGCCTGGCGGGCGACCTGGGGATCCGCCCGGCCCGCAGGTGAGCCGACCCGCGGAGCTCACCCGCCGCGGGGTCCGGGGGCGCGGTCCCCGGACGGATGCGGGGCTGCGCCCCGCAAGAAATGACGAGGCGGAGTGGTTCGGCCGCAAGCCCGAACACACTCCGCCCATCCGTCTGGTGCGCCTGAAGGGATTCGAACCCCCGACCTTCTGCTCCGGAGGCAGACGCTCTATCCACTGAGCTACAGGCGCGGAAGCCGCGTGCTGGTGATCGCTCACCTCAACGGCCGAACCGAGACTACCAGGTGGCAGGCCCGGTGCACGCATCGAATCCGTGTGACGAGCGTCTTGCCGGCGGCCGGCCTGTTGTGGCCGGGCAGCGTGTGCCAGGACCGTACGGCGCCGGCCGGCCGGCGATCACGTGGCCGTCGACCCGGGCGTCAGGACTCACCGACCACTTCGAGCGAACCGAGGATCTGGCCGAAGACCTTCCGGGACCGCTCGATACCGTCCGCGTGGTACGCGATGGAGCCGACCTCGCCGGACTCCAGCACGAACTCGGCCACGCCGACGAACATGTCCGGGGGGCCGTCGTGCTCCTCCACCTCGATGACGAGCACCGAGGTGGCGCCGTCCAGCTGCACGGAGGTCTGACCGGGCCGTGGCTTCTCGATCGGTCCCATGTCCCCGGGGTTGAAGGCGACGGAGAGCATGGCCTCGTCCTCGCCGGCCTTGGTCCAGTAGCCCTCGATTCCCTCGTCCATGCCGTCCGGCACGGCGAGCTCCAGGCGGTCGTTGACCGTGGACCTGCCCCAGGCCGCCGGGGGCGTGGCCAGGTGCGGGTACTCGGGCAGCTCGTTGACCCACTGGGTCCCGCCCGCCTCAGGGCTGAACTTCAGCGACCCCAGGAAGGGGACCAGGATCTCCTCGAGATCCTCGGCGGGTGCGTCGACGAAGGCCGTGTACCCACGCCCGCCCTCCCGGCGGACGTCGACCCGGACCTCGACGAGTTCCTGACCGGTCTTGTCGGTGACCGTGTAGCCGCTGGCGACCGCGATGTCGGCGCCCCGCATGACGAACGGGGTGCCCTCCCCCGGGACCTCCCAGGCGTCGGCCGAGGGCGCTTCGTCGGCACGAATCCGCGCACCGGTCCCGGGGTGGATCCAGCCGGGCGTTCCTTCGTCCTCGTCGGGGAGCCAGCCGTCGGGAAGGGTGATCCGCAGGCCGCTGGGCCCCGCCCAGGACCAGCCGTCGGGGATCCCGGCCGGGAGATCGGCGAGGTCCGGCAGGTCCGCGACGTCGTCGGCGCGTGACAGCTCGGAGGCGCCCCCGAACCGGCGGACGGCCTCGTAGTCGGTCTCCCCCTCCACCCGGATCGACGCCGCGATCTGGTCGAACGTCTCCCGGGACTCGGCGTCGGCCAGGTCGCCGGCCTCCAGTTCGAGCACCACCACGACGAAGTCGGCGAACGTGGGCTCGCCTTCCGACAGCCGGACCACGAGCTCGTGCACGTCGTGGTCCTCCGGAGGAATGTCGTGGTGGTAGTACGTGGCGCCGGGAACTCCCGGGATGTCGATCTCCTGTTCCCGCGCCTCACCGCCGAAGCCCCCGCCGAACACGTTCCCGGAGCGGACGGTGAGGCGAGGGCCTCCCCGGGTGTCCGGGTCCGTCCCCGGCGGGGTCCAGACACCCGGCCAGGCCTGACGCTCGTGATACTCCCAGCCCGGTGGCACGGCGAACGAGACCCCGCTCGCCGAGTGCCGCTCCCAGCCGCCGGGAGCCGTGCCCTCGGCCGACGGTGTGCACGCCGTCAGCCCTCCTGCCCCGACCAGCAGCGTGACCGCGGCCGCGGCGACCCTGGGGCGCGCCGGATGGCTGGTGTCCTTGCCGGCGCGCGGGTGCCGCGCCGTACCGTCGTCGACCGTCATCGGATCAGATCCTCCTCGTTGACCGGAATGCCGAGCACGAACGTCACCAGGACCGGAAAGGTTGCCGCCCCCGGGCGGCCTGTTACGGGTCGACGGCGAGCGACCCCAGGATCGTGCCGAGGAGCTGCTCCTGCTGGGCGCCGTCGGGCGCCGTGTACTCGACGACGTAGACGCCGCCTTCTTCCAGGACGATCTCGGCGACGGCGCTGAAAACCGGCCGATCGAAGTCGCCCACATCATCGTCCCGCACGACGAGGACGGAGGCCGCGCCGTCCACCTCGACGTGCGTCACGTCAGCCGCGACCGTCTTGTCCCACGGATAACGTTCGGCCTGACGGTGGACGTAGAGCTCGGCGCGGTCGTTCGAGACCTCGGCCGGGCCGTCGTACCACGAGCCACGCCGGGTATCCGCTGGACTGCCGCCGCGTGTCCAGCCGGACGGGACGGACAGCCGGAGCGATCCGACCGACTCCTCGGTCCAGGAGCCGGCCGGCCGCGCAAGGGGTTCGTACCGGGGAGGGTCGCTCCACGCGGGATCCGACGACGGCGCCGGGCCCAGGACGGAGGTGCGCTGACCGGGCAGGACCGGAGCGGCAGTCCACAGGCCGGGAACCGCCCACATCCCCACGACGACGAGCAGCGCAGCGAGCGCGGCGGCACCGACGGCCAGCACCGCACGGCGGCGCTTCTCCCGCCGGACGGCACGCTCGGCCATGGTCCGGCCGTCCAGGTTCACGGGCACGGGTCCGGGCGCCACGAGAGCGCCGTCGAGCAGGACGCGGAGCCGGGCAAGGCCGCGCGAGGTGGCCGACTTCACGGCCCCGACGGAGATCCCCAGTTCTGCCGCGGTCTGCGCCTCCGTCTGGTCGAGGAGGTACCGCAGCACGATCACCCGCCGCTGCGCGGGCGGAAGCATGCGCAGGGCGCGGACCACCTCGTCGCGGTGCAGCACGGCCTCGGCCGGGTCCCGGGTCACCGCACCGCGGAGCTGGTGCGGGTCCACCAGGAGGTCGCGGCGGGTGCTCCGCCAGGTGTCGATCCGCGCGGTGGCGATCACCTTCCGGGCGTAGGCGAACGGTTCTCCGTCGCCGACCCGGTGCCACGCCCGGTACGTGCGTTCCAGCGCCACCTGGACCAGGTCGTGGGCGCGGTGCTCGTCCCCGCAGAGCATGACGGCGATCCGGGTGAGGCCCGCGATGCTCGCCTCAGCGAACGCGGTGAAGCGTTCCTCGGCCGAGGCGCCTCTGGCCAGGATCTGGACCCGTTCGCCGGGGTGCGGCCGGGTCGCCGCAGGCTGGTCGTCGGTGGTCATGTGCGCCTCTCGGGTTCGTGACGGCGGATTCGACCATAGACGTCGGATCCGGACGGAAGGTTGCCGACCGACCGACGTTCGTTCGGCGCCGGCCCCGCGGGCCCGGGTACGCGGACCGGCGGCGCCGTTCCCGGCCTGTGGAAAACGCCGGGAGAGTGTCCGGCGCCGCCCGTAGAATCGTGACGTGACCCCAACCGAGCTCTCCGGAGCGCTCAGCGCTGCCCTTGCCGCGGCCGTCGCCGACGGCACCCTCCAGCTTCCCGCCCACGCGATCCCCGCGTCGGTGCACGTGGAGCGACCCCGGCAGCGAGAGCACGGCGACTGGGCCACGAACATCGCGCTCCAGCTCGCCAAGAAGGCGGGCACGACGCCGCGGGCGCTGGCCGAGGACCTGGCCGCGCGGCTCGGCGAGAACCCGGGCATCAAGTCGGTCGACGTGGCCGGTCCCGGCTTCCTGAACATCACGCTCGACGCCGGGGCGGCGGGTGAGCTGGCGCGCACCATCGTCGAGGCCGGCGCGGGGTACGGCCGCACGGACACCCTGGCCGGCCAGGTCCTGAACCTGGAGTACATCAGCGCCAACCCGACCGGCCCGCTGCACATCGGCCACACCCGATGGGCCGCCCTCGGCGACTCGATGGCGCGGATCCTGCGCGCCGCGGGCGCGGACGTGAAGGCCGAGTACTACATCAACGACGCGGGCGCCCAGATGGACCGCTTCGGCGGCTCGATCCTCGCCCGGGCGACCGGCGGCGAGATCCCCGAGGGCGGCTACAACGGGGAGTACGTCAAGGAACTCGCGGCCAAGGTGCTCGAGGTGCGCCCGGACCTGCCGGAGCTGCCCCACGACGAGGCGGTCGCCGTCGCCCGCGAGGAGGGCTACAAGTTCCAGCTCGCCGAGATCCGCGAGGTCCTGGACGGCTTCGGCGTGCACTTCGACGTGTGGTTCTCGGAGCGCGAGCTGCACGACTCCGGCGCCGTCGGCAAGGCCGTGGACCGCCTGCGCGAGCAGGGCCACGTGTACGACGACGGCGGGGCGATCTGGCTGCGCACCACCGACTTCACGGACGACAAGGACCGCGTCCTGATCCGCGCCAACGGCGAGCCCACATACTTCGCCGCCGACGCCGCCTACTACCTGTCCAAGAAGGACCGCGGCTTCCCCGGCAAGATCTACCTGCTCGGCGCCGACCACCACGGCTACATCAACCGGCTCAAGGCCATCGCCGCCTGCGCGGGCGACGACCCGGAGCAGAACATCGAGATCCTGATCGGCCAGCTCGTGAACGTCGGCGGCGCGAAGCTGTCCAAGCGGGCCGGGAACATCATCGAGCTGCGGGACCTGGTCGAGTGGATCGGCCGCGACGCCGTGCGCTACTCGCTGTCCCGCTACCCCGCGGACACGCCGCTGGAGCTGCAGGGCGAGGACATGCTCAAGCAGACCAACGACAACCCCGTCTTCTACGTGCAGTACGCGCACAGCCGCACCTGCGCCGTCGACCGGAACGCCGCCGAGCGCGGCGTGCGCCGCGAGGACGCCTTCGACCCGTCCCTGCTCAGCCACGAGTCGGAGAGCGCCCTCATCGGCCGCCTGACCGAGTACCCGCGGATCGTGGCCCAGGCCGCCGAGCTGCGCGAGCCGCACCGGATCGCCCGCTACCTCGAGGCGCTCGCCGGCGACTACCACTCCTGGTACAACGACGACGCCAAGCTGCGCGCCAACCCGTACCCGGACGAAGCGGTGACCGACGCGCACCGCACCCGCCTCTGGCTGAACGACGCGGTCCGCACGGTCCTCGCCAACGGCCTGGACCTGCTGGGCGTCAGCGCCCCGGAACGGATGTGAGCGGCGTGGGCACCACGAAGGACGCAGGCACGGCCGGAACCGTGACGCAGGGCTCCGGGACGACGGCGGCCGGGACCGGGCAGGCCGATCCGGCAACGAGCCCGGCGGTCACAAGGGTGACGCCGGGACTTCCCGTCGGCCCGGCCGGGCCGCCGTGGTCGAGCGGCGTGCGGCGCCGGGACGACGGCGAGGTCGAGGTCGCGGGCGTCGCGGTCACCGAGTTCGCGGCGGAGCACGGCACGCCGTCGTACGTCGTGGACGAGGCGGACTTCCGCGCGCGGGCGCGCGCCTACCGGACGGCCTTCGAGGCCGCCTTCGCGGCGGTCGGCACGGGCGTGGACGTGTACTACGCGGGCAAGGCGCTGCTGACCGTGGCGATCGCGCGCTGGGCGCGCGAGGAGGGGCTGCGCGTCGACACGGCGTCGGGCGGCGAGCTGGCGACCGCCCTGCGCGCGGGCGTGCCCGGCGAGGCGATCGGGCTGCACGGCAACAACAAGTCGGACGCGGAGATCCTGCGGGCGTTCGAGCACGGCGTGGGCCGGATCATCGTGGACTCGCTCGCCGAGATCGACCGGGTGGCGGCGCTGGCCGCCGAGCGCGGCGTCGTCGCACCGGTCATGGTGCGCGTGACCACGGGCGTGCACGCGGGCGGCCACGAGTACATCTCGACCGCCCACGAGGACCAGAAGTTCGGGCTGTCGATCAACTCGACGGCGACCGGCGCGGCGGCCGGCGCGGCGTCGCCGGCTCCGGACAGCCCGGCGATGAGCGCCCTGCTGCGGGTCCTGGACAAGCCGAGCCTGAAGCTGCTGGGCATCCACTCGCACATCGGCTCGCAGATCCTCGACCCGGACGGCTTCGAGGCGGCGGCGCGCGCGGTGCTGGACCTGCGGGCGGCGCTGGCCGCGCGCTCCGGCGTGCTGGTCGAGGAGGTCGACCTCGGCGGCGGCTACGGCATCGCCTACCTGCCGGGCGAGGTGGCGCTCGACCCGGAGCGCGTGGCGAAGGACATCGCCTCGTCGGTGGCCGACGTCGCCGCGAGCCTGGGCACACCGCTGCCGCGGTTCTCCATCGAGCCGGGCCGTGCGATCGCGGGCCCGGCGGGCCTGACGCTGTACACGGTCGGCACGGTGAAGCCCGTGACGGTGGGCGGGGACGACGGCGCCGAGCCGTTCACCCGGCTCTATGTCTCGGTCGACGGCGGCATGAGCGACAACATCCGCCCCGCCCTGTACGGCGCCGACTACCACGCGGGGATCGTGGGCCGCGCCTCGGCGGCGGAGCCGGTCCTGGCGCGCGTGGTCGGCAAGCACTGCGAGTCCGGCGACATCGTGGTGCACCAGGTCATGCTCCCGGGCGACATCCAGGCGGGCGATCTGCTCGCCGTGGCCGCGACGGGCGCCTACGGCCGCTCCATGGCGTCGAACTACAACATGCTCACGCGGCCGCCCGTCGTGGCCGTACGCGAGGGTGCCAGCCGCGTGCTGGTCCGCCGGGAAACCGAGGCGGATCTCCTGGCGCTCGACCAGGGCTGACCTCCGGACGGGCTCCGGCGGCATGTCCGCTGAGCGGCTTTTCACCCGTGGGCGGGTTGGCGGTATGGTCCGGGTCATGTCCGAAGCGACAGCGCACGAGACCACCCGTACCACCGCCGGCGCCCCCGAGGACGTCGTGCGGTTCTACCCGTCGCGAGGCCATGCCGCGGTCCTCGCGGTCGCGGCCCTCATCCTCGCCGTCGTCTGCGGGGCGGCCGACGTCGT
This sequence comes from Myceligenerans crystallogenes, assembly GCF_039529775.1. NCBI lineage: Bacteria > Bacillati > Actinomycetota > Actinomycetes > Micrococcales > Promicromonosporaceae > Myceligenerans > Myceligenerans crystallogenes. The sequence goes on along the minus strand of NZ_BAAANL010000001.1, from coordinate 771,123 downwards.
CGGCTTCAACGCCGTGCAGACCGATCCGTCCACCCTCGCGCTGGTCGTCACCGGCGCGGGCGCCGTCGGCGCCGTCATGGCGCTCGGCGCCGCCTTCATCGCGCTCCGCCGCATGCTGGTGGCGCGGTGGCCCGTGCTGATCGTCGACGACGAGGGCTTCACCGACTGGCTGCCCAACCTCGGCAGCGAACGCGTCGAGTGGAGCGAGGTCACCGGCATCCGCGACGCGCACGTCGCGGGACGCCCGGTGGTCGCCGTCGACGTCGTCGACCCCGCGGCCGTCATCGCGCGGCAGCGCGGCCCGCTGCGCCGGGTCGCGGCCACCACGAACGCCCGGCTCGCCGGCACGCCCGTCATCCTCAAGCCGGGGAGCATCGACGCGACGTCCGAGCAGATCAAGGCGGCCCTGGCCGAGCACGTCCCGGCCTGAGCCGGCGCCGCGGACCGGCGGTTCTCCCGTTGTGCGTCCGGCAACGGGAGAGCCGCCGCGCGCGGCGGCTCGCCGGCCGGCGATCCCGCGGCCGGCCGCCCGCCGGTCGGCCCGCCGGTCCGAGGTCGTCGTGTTCCACGGACACGGACAGGCCGCGGCGAACGGGCGAAATGGGTCCTGTAGACTTGGGGCAGCACCTGGCACGGGCGACAGGGGATCAGCTGTGAGCGACCTCGACAAGACCGGTCACGACGTCGGTTCCGAGACCACGTACGGTGACTTCGAGTTCGAGCGACGCTTCTTCGTGCGGGATTTCCCGCGCGAGCTCCGCGACGCCCCCGCGCTCATCGTGCAGTCCTACTTCGTGGCCGACGACGGCTACGCGCTGCGGGTCCGCGTCCAGGCGAGCGACGTCGACGCGCCCCAGGAACCCGGAACGGCCCTCGCCGACCTGCTCCGCGAGCACACCGCGGCGATCGACTTCGCGGCGGTCACGGTCAAGGGACCGGCGGTCGGCGGCACCCGCTACGAGGCCGAACGCCCGCTCGACCCGGGGATCGCCGTCGAACTCGTGAGCCGTGGCGGTGCGCCGATCGTCAAGACGCGCTACGCGGCCTGGCTGGGCGCGGACGGCTGGTCGATCGACGTCTTCGGCGGCGCGAACCACCCCCTGGTCGTCGCCGAGTGCGAACGCTCCGGCCCGGTCACCGACCTGCAGATCCCCGACTTCTGCGTCACAGAGATCACCGACGACGCCCGCTTCTCCAACGACCAGCTGGCGAAAGCCCCGTACCGCACCTGGTCCGCCGGGTTCGACGCCGAGCTGGCAGCCCAGGGCCCGCGCTTCCGCGACGACTTCGGCCCCAACACCCACCTGGCGACCTGACACCGCGCACGGCGAAGGGCTCGGCCGGCAAAGGGTTACGCCGCGACGCTCCGCGTCCCGATCTGACGGCGGAGGTCAGCCCTCCCAGAGGCCCAGTTCCTGGACGCCTGCGACGTACTCCCAGTGCCACGGCTCGTACTTCTCGCCGCCCACCTGGGCCCAGGCCGGGTTCTGCCAGCCGTACGCGGGGGCGTTCGCCCAGAGCCAGGAGTAGACCTCGCTGTTGCCCGTCTCCTGCGAGCACAGGTCGATCGCCAGGCCCCAGCCGTGCATCGAGGTGCCGGGCGAGGCCGCCCAGAAGCCGCGCGCGGCCTTCACCGCGTACTGCGTCTCCAGGTCGCGGTAGCTCGCCACGAGGCACAGGTCCCGCCCGAAGGCGGTCCGGAACGCCTCGTTGAGCGCGGAGAGGGAGACCGCGGCGTCGGGCCGCAGGAACTCCTGGTCCTGCCACAGCTCGCACAGCGAGTGGTCGGCGAGCAGCCCGTTGCCGCCCTCGACGGGGGCGTCGAAGTCGCAGTCCGGCAGCGGCCCGCGCTCCGCCTCACGGCTGACCGCCTGTCGCCCGGTGCGCTCCAGGGGCGCGGCCGCCATGACGTTCTCCGACGCGCGGGGGGCGGTCTCCGGCTCGGTGACCAGGTCCAGCGGCGAGGGGCCGGTGGGAGCGGCCTCCACCTCGAACGGCGACTCCCCGGACCGCTCGGCCTGCTGGCCCAGCGGCACGCCGATCGTGGCCGCCGCGAGCGTGCCGAGCACCGCGGTGCGGGACAGGAAGCGCTGGGCGGGCGCGGTGCGCTCGGCCCCGGATCCGCGGACCTTGCGGACGGGGCGGGAGACCCGCCGGGTGCCCTGGGCGCGCTCCAGGGCTTCGCGCCGCGCTCGGCGCGTCGGGTAGCCGGGCTGCAGGCCCGTGCCGGCCGGTGGCTCCACTGCTCCTCCAGGTCCGTGCCGCTACCCCCCAGTGCGGCGGATCGTTATCCGGCCTTGACCTTAGCGACCGCTCTCGCCACTGCCAAGTCCGGTACTACGTAAATGTAGGAAATAACACACTCAATCCCGCGGTGCCACCCGGCAATCCTTTCCCTACCTGCGCTGCATCGCGTCGCGGACCTCGCCCACCAGCTCCTCGATGATGTCCTCGAGGAACACGACGCCCAGCAGCTCGCCGTCCTCCCCCGCGACCCGCGCGAGGTGCGCGCCGGAACGCTGCATGACCTGGAGCGCGTCCTCGACCTCGTCGCCCGGCCGCACACTGGCCAGCGCCCGCACCCGCCACAGCGCCACGGGTTCGGACCGCGCCGCGCCGGTCGCGTACAGCACGTCCTTGAGGTGCAGGTACCCGATCAGGCGCCCGCCGGACAGCACCGGGAACCGGGAGTACCCGTGCTCGGCCACGAGGCGCTCGACGTCGTCGGGGGTGACGCCCTCGACGAGCGTGACGAGCGATCCCACGGGGACCATGACGTCACCCGCGGTCTTGCCGGAGAACTCGAGCGCGCCGGCGAGCAGTCCCTGCTCGTCCTGCAGCACGCCCTCGGCCCGCGAGTGCTCGACGATCGACTGCACCTCCTCGGCGGTGAACGCCGAGGCGACCTCGTCGCGCGGCTCGACGCCGGCCAGGCGCACCACGTGGTTGGCGAGCCAGTTCAGCACCGTGATCACCGGCTTCACCGCCCGCGCGAGCAGCACGAGCGCCGGCCCGAACCAGAGCACCGCCTTCTCCGGCGCGGACACCGCGAGATTCTTCGGCACCATCTCGCCGAGCACCACGTGCAGGTAGACGACGATCGCCAGCGCGATCGCCATGGCGATCGGATGCGCCAGGTCCTCGCTCGCCCCGATCGCGTGCAGCGGCCCCTCCAGCGCATGCGCGAGCGCGGGCTCCGCGACCATGCCGAGGCCCGTGGAGCAGACGGTCACGCCGAGCTGCGCGCAGGCGAGCATGAGGGAGACGTGCTCCATCGCCCACAGCACGGTCCGGGCGCGGCGGTCCCCCGCCTCGGCGAGCGGCTCGATCGCGGACCGCTTGGCCGACAGGACGGCGAACTCCGCGCCCACGAAGAAGGCGTTCCCGAGCAGCAGGGCGACGGCGATCAGGATCGCGGTGGTGGTGCTCATCCGCGGGCCTCCGTCCCGGTGCCGCGGTGGCCGGCCGGACGGGACCCGGCCTCACCGGCACGCTGCCCGCCCGCGCCGTCGTCGGACACGGGAACGACTCTGACGCGCTCGACGCGCCGTCCGTCCATCGCCTCGACGCGCAGCGTCGCGCCCGGCACCGTGACCTCGTCGCCGGTGTGCGGCACGCGGCCGAGCGCGGCCATCACGAGGCCGCCGAGCGTCTCGTACGCGGAGCCCTCCGGGACGACGATCCCGGTGTACTCCTCGAGCTCGTCCGGCCGCAGGACCGCGGGGACCAGCCACGCGCCGTCGTCGCTCCCCGCGCGGACGACGCCGGCGCGGCCGTGGTCGTGCTCGTCGGCGACCTCGCCGACGAGTTCCTCCACGACGTCCTCGAGGGTCACGACGCCGGACGTCCCGCCGTACTCGTCGACGACGACGGCCATCTGCAGCCCCAGGTCCCGGAGCTCGACGAGCAGCGGCCCGAGGCTGACCGTCTCCGGGACCCGCGGCGCGTCGACCATGAGCGCCACGGCCGGCACCTCACCGCGGCGGTCGTGCGGCACGCCCACGGCGCGGCGCAGGTGCACGAGGCCGACGACGTCGTCCCGGTCCTGGCCGATGACGGGGAACCGCGAGTGGCCGGTACGGGCCGCGAGGCCGACGACGTCGGCCGCCGTGGCGTGGCGCTCGACGACGACCATCCGCATCCGGTCGGTCATGACGTCGCGCGCGCTGAGCTCGTCGAGCTCGATCGAGTTGGTCAGCAGCCGCGCCACCGACTTCTCGAGCGTGCCCTCCTGCGCGGACCGGCGCACCAGGGACGCGAGCTCGGTCGCGGACCGGGCGCCGGACAGCTCCTCGCGCGGCTCGACGCCCACCCGCCGCAGCAGCGCGTTGGCGGAGCCGTTGAACAGCAGGATGACCGGCTTGAAGAGCAGGGTGAACGCGCGCTGCAGCGGGATGACGAGGCGGGCGGAGGCGAGCGGCGCCGACAGCGCGAAGTTCTTGGGGATCAGCTCGCCGAAGAGCATCGAGAAGCCGTTGACCAGCAGCAGGGCCAGGACCGTGGCGAGCGCGAGGGCGACCGCCCCGGAGAGCGGGAAGGCGCCGAAGGCCCCGGTGAGCAGCGTGACGAGCGCGGGCTGCGCCGTGTAGCCGAGCAGGATGGTGGTGAGGGTGATGCCGACCTGGGCCGAGCTGAGCTCGGTGGAGAGGCTCTTCAGCGCGGCGCGGACCGCGCGGTCGCGCCGGGGGCTGTCCCGCCGGGGGCGGACCCGTGGTGCGGTATGACCGGGCGGGGCCGGACTGTCGCCCTCCTCGTCGTCCCCGCCGACCACGGCGGGGTCGAGCGTGACCAGGGAGAACTCCCCCGCCACGAAGATCGCTGTACCTGCGGTGAGGAGCACTCCGACGGCGACCATCATCCAGTCGGCGCTCATCGGACGGTCCCCCGCGTACTTCGGATGCTCCAGGATTGGTGCTCGATCATGGTGTGCCGATCGTAGCGCCGGTGTGTGACGCACGCGGAATTTCCCTGCGATCCGCCGCGGTCACACGGGCGTTGTCCACAGCTCCCGGCCCGGGTTCAGCATCCTTTCAGGCGTGTGGGTGCAAGATGGACCCATGTCTTCAGGTACGCCCCAGCAACCGGGCAGCTCCACCCGGCCCGAACACGCAGCTCCTGGCTCCGGCGGCCCGGGCGGCTCCGGCCAGCAGAGCGCCACGATCCTGGTCGTGGAGGACGAGCCCACGATCGCGACCGCGATCGCCCAGCGCCTGTCCGCGGAGGGCTGGCGGGTCGAGGTCGCCCGCGACGGGCTGTCCGGGGTGGACGCCGCGATGCGCCTGCGCCCCGACGCGATCGTGCTCGACGTGATGCTCCCGGGGATCGACGGGCTCGAGGTCACGCGGCGCATCCAGGCCGAGCAGCCGGTCCCGATCCTCATGCTCACCGCGCGGGACGACGAGACGGACATGCTCGTGGGGCTCGGCGTCGGCGCCGACGACTACATGACCAAGCCGTTCTCGATGCGTGAGCTGGTGGCCCGGCTCAAGGCCCTGCTGCGGCGGGTGGACCGCGCGGCCCAGGCGGCCGTCGCGGCGCCGTCGGAACCCCCGATGGCGATGGGCGACGTGACCGTGGACCGCGCGCAGCGCCGCGTCTACCGCGGCGGCGACGAGATCCACCTGACCCCGACGGAGTTCGAGCTGCTCGTCATGCTCGCCTCCTCCCCCAAGACCGTCCTGACGCGCGAGCGCCTGCTGGCCGAGGTCTGGGACTGGGCGGACGCGAGCGGTACCCGCACGGTGGACTCGCACATCAAGGCGCTGCGGCGGAAGCTCGGCTCGGACCTGATCCGGACCGTGCACGGCGTGGGTTACGCGTTCGAACCCCCGGCGATCTGAGCCGGACGACCTGACCCGATGAGCCGGAAACTGCCCGGCGTGGCGCGCATCCTGCGCGACGTGCGCCCGCTGGACCCCCTGCGTTCCATCAAGTTCAAGCTCGGCATCATCGTCGCCGCGACGGTGACGATGGCGTGCCTCATCACCTGGTTCGGCCTGACCCAGCTGGAGATGGGCCCGAGCCGCACCTTCCCCCTGGCGATCGTGCTCTCGCTGGTGCTGACCCAGTTCCTCGCGCACGGCATGACCTCCCCGCTGCGGGAGATGACGCACGCCGTCCAGGCGATGGCGGACGGCGACTACACGACCCGCGTGCGCGCCACGAGCCGCGACGAGGTGGGCCAGCTCGCGGCCGCGTTCAACCAGATGTCGGAGGATCTGGCGTCCGTCGAGCAGACGCGGCGCGACCTCATCGCGAACGTGTCGCACGAGCTGCGCACGCCGGTGGCGGCGCTGCAGGCGCAGCTGGAGAACATGGTCGACGGCGTCGTCCCGGCGACGCCCGCGACGCTGGAGCAGGCGCACGCCCAGACCGAGCGGCTGACGCGGCTGGTGACCTACCTGCTGGACCTGTCGCGCCTGGAGGCCGGCGCCTCGGCGTTGTCCGTGTCGGAGTTCGACGTCGGCGACCTCATGGAGGAGTGCGCCGACGGCCTGCAGATGGTCGACGCCGCGAAGGACCTGCACTACGTCATCGACGTGACGCCGCCGAACCTGAAGGTCGAGGCCGATCGCGAGCGCCTGCACCAGGTGCTGACGAACCTGGTGCAGAACGCGATCCGGCACTCCCCCCGGGACGGCGAGGTCCGGATGGACGCCTACCCGCTGGACGACTCGATCGTCATCGAGATCAGCGACCAGGGGCCCGGCATCGCCCCGGAGGACCGGGAGCGGATCTTCCAGCGGTTCGCCCGCGGTTCGGCGTCGCCGGTCTCCGTCTCGGGGACGACGACGGGCGCGGGCCTGACGGCGGACGGCGCGGCGGGCGCCGGCAGGTCCCGCGGCGGGCCGCCGGCGAGCGGCGGGACCGGGATCGGCCTGGCGATCGTGCGGTGGGCGGTGGAGCTGCACGGCGGGCACGTCGAGGTGGCCGATTCCCCCGCCGGGGCGACCATGCGGGTCACGCTTCCCGCGAGGGCTCACCCGGCGCCGGGGGTCACGGCCGAACGGATCGGCGCCGAATAGGGATTTCGGGCAAAAGGACAAGGAACTGGTTCCGTGATCTCGATCACAAGAATCAGGGATTGTCCGCCCGGTGCGCGCCACGGAAACACCATGTTGACGGGTTCCAGAACGAAAGTTGCCGACCGTTTGCCTGCCCCGGCGCGTTCATGACGAAGCATCGGCCCTCGGCTCCGGCGCGGGCCGGGAACCTGTGGACACACCCTCCGGTCCGGGGCTGGTAAGGCATACCCTTGTGTAGTCCGAAACCATCGGGCTGAGGCCGTGACCGGTCAGCGCCGGTACCCCTCACAGAGCGCAAGACTATTGGGTGAAGGTGGGCGATCCGCGCGTGTCCCCTAAGGCTGGTTCAGAGTCGATCAGCGTGGCGAGCTCGTCGTTCGGAGCCAATGAATGGCTTGTGGACGAGCTCTACCAGCAGTATCTGAAGGACAAGAGCACCGTCGACCCCGCGTGGTGGGAGTTCTTCGAGGACTACACCCCGTCGCCGGACACCGGCCGGAAGGTCACGGGGGCCGCTCCGCAGTCCACGGCCACGGCGCCCGCTCCGACCGCGCCGCCCGGTGCCGCTCCCGCCGAGACCGCTCCGGCCGCACCCGCCGGAAGCCAGGGCACCGCCGCCGGCGAGGCCGCACAGCTCCCCGCGGAGAAGGCGATCCCCGCCGACCCGAAGGTCACCGCCGCCGCACCGCCCGTCGCGACGCCCGCGCTCCAGGACTACGGCCAGTCGCTGCTGGCACCCAAGCCGCACCACGACGACGCCGTCGACGACGTGCAGAAGCTGCGCGGCCCCGCCGCCCGCGTCGTGACCAACATGGAGTCCTCGCTCCAGGTCCCCACCGCGACGTCGGTGCGCGCGGTGCCCGCCAAGCTCATGGTGGACAACCGCATCGTCATCAACAACCACCTCAAGCGCGGGCGCGGCGGCAAGGTCTCCTTCACCCACCTGATCGGCTACGCGCTGGTCGAGGCGCTGAGCGACATGCCGGTGATGAACGCCCACTACGAGCTGGTCGACGGCAAGCCCGGCGTCAACCAGCCGGCGCACGTCGGCTTCGGCCTCGCGATCGACCTGGCCAAGCCGGACGGCTCGCGCCAGCTCCTGGTCCCGAGCATCAAGAAGGCCGAGGAGCTGGACTTCGCGGAGTTCGTCGCGGCCTACGAGGACCTGGTGCGCAAGGCGCGCGGGGGCAAGCTCGGCGTCCCCGACTTCCAGGGCACCACCGTCTCGCTCACCAACCCCGGCGGCATCGGCACCGTGCACTCCGTGCCGCGCCTCATGCAGGGGCAGGGCACGATCATCGGCGTCGGCGCCATGGACTACCCCGCGGAGTTCGCGGGCGCGTCCGACGAGCAGCTCGCCCGCATGGGCGTGTCCAAGGTCATGACGATCACGTCCACGTACGACCACCGCATCATCCAGGGCGCGCAGTCCGGCGAGTTCCTCAAGATCATCTCCGAGAAGCTGCTCGGCCTCGACGGCTTCTACGACCGCGTGTTCGCGGCGCTGCGCGTGCCCTACGAGCCGATCCGCTGGGTGCGCGACAACACGGTGGACTCGGACGTGGAGGCCGCCAAGCCGGCCAAGGTCGCCGAGATCATCCAGGCGTTCCGCTCGCGCGGCCACCTGATGGCGGACACCGACCCGCTCGCCTACCGCCAGCGCAAGCACCCGGACCTGGACATCCAGAACCACGGCATGACGCTGTGGGACCTCGACCGCGTCTTCCCGACGGCGGGCTTCGGCCCGAAGCCGAAGATGAAGCTGCGCGAGATCCTGGGCCTGCTGCGCGACTCCTACTGCCGCACCATCGGCGTGGAGTACATGCACATCGCCGACGTGTCCCAGCGCAAGTGGCTCCAGGAGCGCCTGGAGTACGGCTACGCCAAGACCCCGCGCGAGGACCAGCTGCGCATCCTGCGCCGCCTGAACTCCGCCGAGGCGTTCGAGACGTTCCTGCAGACCAAGTACGTGGGCCAGAAGCGCTTCTCGCTGGAGGGCGGCGAGTCGCTCATCCCGCTGCTGGACGCGATCCTGTCCAAGGCCGCGGAGAACGGCCTGGACGAGGTCGGCCTGGGCATGGCGCACCGCGGGCGCCTCAACGTGCTGGCGAACATCGCGGGCAAGAGCTACGCGCAGATCTTCAAGGAGTTCGAGGGCCAGCTCGACCCGAAGTCGGTGCAGGGCTCGGGCGACGTGAAGTACCACCTCGGCACCGAGGGCACCTTCACCGCCGAGACGGGCGCGACCACCAAGGTCTACCTCGCCGCGAACCCCTCCCACCTCGAAGCGGTCGACCCGGTGCTCGAGGGCATCGTGCGGGCCAAGCAGGACCGCATCGACCTGGGCGCCGACGGCTTCTCCGTGCTGCCGATCCTGGTGCACGGCGACGCCGCGTTCGCCGGCCAGGGCGTGGTGCCCGAGGTGCTGAACCTCGCGCAGCTGCGCGGCTACCGCACCGGCGGCACGATCCACATCATCGTGAACAACCAGGTCGGCTTCACGACGGGCCCGCAGTCCTCGCGCTCGACGACGTACGCCACCGACGTGGCCAAGGGTTACCAGGTCCCGGTGTTCCATGTGAACGGCGACGACCCGGAGGCCGTGGTCCGCGTCGCGGAGCTCGCCTTCGCGTTCCGCGAGCAGTTCGGCCAGGACGTCATCGTGGACCTGATCTGCTACCGCCGCCGCGGCCACAACGAGGGCGACGACCCCTCGATGACACAGCCGATGATGTACAACCTCATCGAGGCCAAGCGGTCGGTGCGCAAGCTGTACACGGAGAACCTCGTGGCCCGCGGCGACCTCACGGTCGAGGAGGCCGAGGCCGCGCTGCAGGACTACCAGAAGCAACTGGAGCGGGTCTTCACCGAGACCAAGGCCGACTTCACCCCGGCCCCGCAGAGCGAGCTGATCGCCGGCCTGGAGCGGCCGGAGGCACAGCTCCAGGACGCCGGGACGATGGTCGGCTGGCAGACGGCGATCAGCCACGACGTGCTGCAGCGCATCGGCGCCGTGCACACCGCGCCGCCGGAGGGCTTCGCGGTCCACCCCAAGCTCGCCAAGCTGCTCGAGACGCGCGAGATCATGTCGAAGGACGGCGGCATCGACTGGGGCTTCGGCGAGCTCGCGGCCTTCGGCTCGCTGCTCATCGAGGGCGTCCCGGTGCGCCTCGCCGGCCAGGACTCCCGCCGCGGCACCTTCGTGCAGCGCCACGCGGTGCTCCACGACCGGGAGACCGGCGCCGAGTGGACGCCGCTGCTGTACCTGACGCCGGACCAGGCGAAGTTCTGGGTGTACGACTCCTCGCTCAGCGAGTACGCGGCCCTCGGGTTCGAGTACGGCTACTCCGTGGAGCGCCCGGACGCCCTCGTGCTCTGGGAGGCCCAGTTCGGCGACTTCGTCAACGGCGCGCAGACCGTCATCGACGAGTTCATCTCGTCGGCGGAGCAGAAGTGGGGCCAGTCGGCGTCGACCGTCATGCTGCTGCCGCACGGGTACGAGGGCCAGGGCCCGGACCACTCGTCGGCCCGCATCGAGCGCTTCCTGCAGCTCGGCGCGGAGAACAACATGACCATCGCCCAGCCCAGCACCCCGGCGTCGTACTTCCACCTGCTGCGCCGCCAGGCGTACGCGCGGCCCCGCCGCCCGCTGGTGGTCTTCACGCCGAAGCAGCTGCTGCGCCTCAAGGCGGCCGCCTCCTCGGTCGAGGACTTCACCTCCGGCACCTTCCAGCCGGTGCTCGGCGACGGCACGGCGGACCCGGCCAAGGTCGACCGCCTGGTCCTGTGCACCGGCCGGATCTACTACGACCTGCTCGCCGAGCGCACCCGGCGCGGCGACGAGGGCGTGGCGCTGGTCCGCCTGGAGGAGCTCTACCCGTTCCCGGAGGAGCAGATCCGCGCGGAGTTCGCCAGGTACCCGAACGCCAAGGTCGTGTGGGCGCAGGACGAGCCGAAGAACCAGGGCGCCTGGTCCTACATCCACCTCGCGATGCCGGAGGACCTCCCCCGCGTCGAGGTGATCAGCCGCGACGCGAGCGCGAGCACCGCGGCCGGCACGGCCAAGCTGCACCAGGCCCAGCAGCAGCTGCTCCTGGAGCAGGTCTTCACCCGCTGAGCTCGCGTGCACCACGACGAAGCCCGCTGACCCCGGTACCTCAGGGATCAGCGGGCTTCGTCGTACCCGGTCTCCCGGTCCGTTCCCGCTCGGGCGTCTCGCCCCGGTTCGCGCCGGCTCCCGCCGGCCGTCAGTTCTCCTCCTGGCTGACGCCCAGCCACGCATGCCAGCCGGTATGCAGCACCAGCCACGCCATCAGGCCGTAGCCCGCCTGGCCGGGGTACATCGTGCCGTTCTGGGCCAGGTCCGCCAGCCACTGCTCGTGGGCCGCCAGAGGCGTGTAGGTGTCGACGTACGGCACGCGCCTGCGGCTCGCGACATCGGCGAAGGCGTCCGAGAGCTCGGCGATCCGCTCGCCCTTCTCCGGCGCGCCGGGCGGTGGCCCGACGACGAACGTGGGGGTGCGGTTCGCCTCGGCGATGTCGAGGATGTTCGCGAGGTTGAGGCGCGACCGCGCGACCGACAGCCCCGCGGTGACGTCATGCCGGCCGAGCGCGACCACCAGCCGGTTCTCGACCTCGTGCTCGGGCCCGAACCGCACGGCCGTCTCCGGCTCCCACCGGGTGCTGAGCTGGGTCGACGTCTCGCCGGGGATGGCCAGGGTGAACACCATGGCAGGCCGGGTGAAGTTCGTCCGCGCGACGACGCGACCGGTCCAGCCGAGCGCTCTCGCGTCGCCGACACCGGTGGCCAGCTCGTCGCCGACGACGCAGATGCGCACCTCGCGTTCCTGCACGGACCTCTCCTTGACTCAAGTGCTCGTGCCCCCTGGCGGCCGATCGCAGATCGCCCCGGCCGAGAACATTGTCGGCCAACCGGGATGGACCACCTGGGATTTCGCGTCCAGGCGCGCCGACTTCAGTCGGCCAGCAGCGCGAGCCCCCACCGCACCCGGTGCGAGTCGCCCGGCGCGAGGCGCACCAGGCGGTCACCGGTCGCGAACGCGTCGGCGTAGCAGCTCATCGGTTCGGCGGCCAGCCCCATGCGGCGGTACCCCTCACCGACGTGGTCGCCCGAGCACGCCTGCCAGACGTCCATCGACTCGTCCATCCAGACCGCGGCGGTGTGGCCGTCGGTCCCGGTCAACCGGATCCACGACAAGCCGTCGTCGTCCCGCAGCACGTCCACGAACGCGTCGTCGAGGTCGCGGCCCGCCAGGCTGCCGGGCTCGCGCATGTCGAACTGCCCGTGCACCGGCTCGGTGCCCGTCGGCAGGAGCCGGTCGTCGACCGTGACGTGGGTGGCGGCGTCGAGCCGGACGACGCAGTCGTCGAGATCCGCGCCACCGGTGGAGAGCCACGGGTGGAACCCGGCGCCGTAGGGCGCCGTTCCGGCGCCGACGTTCGTCGCGACGAGCGTCACGGACAGGCCGGCGTCGGACAGCTCGTGCGTGATCTGCACCGCGAGCTGGAACGGGTAACCGGGCTGCGGCACGAGGTCGAGCGCGAGCGTGAGCGACGTGTCCGTCCGGTCGACCAGGCTCCAGCGCGAGAAGGCGACGAGGCCGTGGATCGCGTTCCGGCGGTCGGGTTCGGTCCACGGGAGGGTGTACCGGACGCCGTCGGCCTCGTAGACGCCGTCGCGCAGGCGGTTGGGCCAGGGCACGAGGACACCCCCGTTGAACACGGGGTTGATCTCGTCGGCGGCGAAGGGGACGACGACGTCGCGTCCCCCGACCACGTACTCGCGAAGCGCCGCCCCGACCTCGGTGACGGTCACACGCTGTTCGCCGTACGAAATGCTGTGCTGGATTCCGGACGGCGCGGGTACCGTCGAAGGGTCTGTCATCACCCTCCCACCTTAATTGGGTCAAGCGAACCAGGAAGTTTCAGTCCGGTGCGGATAGCGTGGGACAGAAGACTATGAGCAAGCAGCGCCCTTCACGCTGCGTTCACCACTGGCCCGAGCGCGGGCCACACGGACCCCGGTCCGTGACATGCGCAGGAGGATCGATGGAACAGCAGGTACTCGGTAGGTCAGGCCGCCTCGTGTCGGCCGTCGGCCTGGGCACCTGGCAGCTCGGCGCCGACTGGGGCAATGTCTCCGACGACGACGCCCGGGCGACCCTGGAGGCCTCCCTCGAGGCCGGAGTGACCTTCTTCGACACGGCGGACGTCTACGGCGACGGCCACAGCGAGCAGGTGATCGGCGCGTTCCTCAAGGAGCACCCGAACGCCGGCATCACGGTGGCCACCAAGATGGGCCGCCGCATGGACCAGGTGCCGGAGAACTACGTGCTGGAGAACTTCCGCCAGTGGACGGACCGGTCCCGGAAGAACCTCGACGTGGAGCGGCTGGACCTCGTCCAGCTGCACTGCCCGCCGACGGCCGTGTACTCCTCGGACGAGGTGTTCGACGCGCTCGACACGCTCGTCGAGGAGGGCGTGACGGCCAACTACGGCGTCTCCGTGGAGACGACGGCGGAGGCGCTGGCCGCGATCGCGCGGCCCAACGTCGCCACCGTGCAGATCATCCTCAACGCGTTCCGGCTCAAGCCGCTCGACGAGGTGCTGCCCGCGGCGTCGGAGGCCGGGGTGGGCATCATCGCGCGCGTGCCGCTCGCCTCCGGCCTGCTCTCGGGCAAGTACTCCAAGGACACCCGGTTCGCGGAGAACGACCACCGGAACTACAACCGGGACGGTTCGGCGTTCGACGTCGGCGAGACGTTCTCCGGCGTGCCGTACGACGTCGGCGTCGAGGCTGCGGTACGGTTCGCCGAGCTGTCCGCCAAGTGCTTCGGCGAGGACCTCACCGCCGCGCAGGCGGCCATCGCCTGGGTGTGGCAGCAGCCGGGTGTCTCCACCGTGATCCCGGGCGCACGCAACGCCGACCAGGCCCGCGCGAACGCCGCGGCGGGGAACGCGGCCGCGCTGGGGCCGCTGTTCAGCTCCGGGGTGCGCGAGATCTACGACGAGCTGATCAAGGAACACGTCGCGGCCAAGTGGTGAACCGTGGCGACGTGCCGGCCACGACGCCGTAGCGACGGCCGGCACCGGGCATGGCGAAGGGCCGGAACCCTCGGGGTTCCGGCCCTTTCGTCTGCGCCGGCCGAGTCAGCCGCCGTTGGGGCGCTTGCCGTGGTTGGCGCCCTTCTTCTTGCGGTCCTTGCGCTTCCGGCCACGCTTGCTCATGGGTGTCTCCTGACAGATGACGAAATTGGCTCGGAACATGATCCCATGCGGACGGTACTGCCCGCACATCGCGGGTGCTGACCTCGTGACGAACCCGGGGAGACACGCCGTCGGACATCTTCGGGCTGCCAGTGGGACCGGAATCGACCAGAATGACCGAGGGGCAACCGACAGAGACGTCCGCACCATCCTCCTGACGACCACCGACCGCCGAGAACACGAACCACCGCAGCGAGACGAACGGAGCATCACCATGACCACCGAGTCCTGGAGCGTCGCCGCCCCCCAGACCATCGAGGTCGCCGACGCGACCTCCCTGACCACCCGCCTGACGAACGGCCGGGCCGAGATCATCGCCGACCCCGAGCGCATGTCGGGCGCGGTCGTCGAGGTGCTCGAGGTGTCCTCGCGCCCCCTTCAGGTGCTCGCCGAGCACGGCGCGCTGCGCGTCGCCTACGACTTCCCCGGCGTGGAGGGCTTCGTGGACCGCTTCCGCGGCCTGCGGGACCAGGACTCCGCCGTCGTGCGGATCACCGTGCCCGCCACGACCGCCGTCGACGCCACGACGGTCGGCGCCGAGGCGAGCGTGACCGGAAGCCGGGCCCGCGTGAGCGTCAAGAGCGTCACCGGCGCCGTCGTGGTGACCGGCACCGCGGGGCCGCTGCACGTGAAGTCGGTGTCCGGGGCGATCGCGGTCACGGACCACCAGGGGGACGTGACCGTGAACCAGGCCTCCGGCCCGGCCGCGATCTCCGGCGCCCTGGGGCGCGTGACGGTCAACGGCGTGTCGGGGCCGGTCGACGTGTCCTCGTCGGGTTCGACGCCGCTCGTGTCGGCCAAGACCGTGGCCGGAGCGGTGACCATCAGCCTCGACCCGGGCACGCCGGTCAACCTCCGGGCCCGCAGCGTGACCGGCAAGGTCACGGTCGACGGCGCCCCGATCGCCTCGGGCGCGCAGCGCACCGTCGTCGTCGACCACGCGGAACCGGGCGCCGCCTGCTACCTGTCCACCAACACGGTCTCGGGCGCCACGGTGATCACCCGCGCGTGAGTCCTGGCGCCGGGTAGTGCCTGCGCGGGGCGGGGCCTGACGGCGCCGCCCCGCGCAGCGCACCCCGTCAGAGGGCGCCGCCCGCCACCTCCGGGGCGTCCGCGGACTCGCCCGCGTCGCCGATCGTCTCGCGGGCCACGAAGTTCTCCAGGTCGAACAGGTTGTCCTTCGCCCGCTGGGCCACCGTGAGCAGCGTGTTGGCGCCGGCCACCTCCTCGACCTGCTCCTTGAGGAACCAGAGCAGGAACTGCTCGCCGAGCGCGTCGCCCTCGGCACGGGCGGCCCGGAAGATCTCCTCGATCTGCGCCGTCACCTGCTTCTCCTGGTCGAGCGCGAGCTGCAGCGGCTCGGTGACGTCGGCGAACTCGTTCCGGATCTCACCCGTGCCCGGGATGGCCGCGGGCACGTCCCGGTCCAGGTGGTACTGCACGATCATCATCGCGTGGTTGCGTTCCTCGATCGCCTGGCGGTAGAAGTGCGCGGCCAGCTGCGGCAGGTCGTGCCCGTCGAACCAGACCGCGATGGCGATGTACTGCTGGTGCGCGGCGAGCTCGTGGCCGATCTGCTCCCCGAGCAGGCGCCAGAACTCGGAACCCCGCGTCGTGTCCGTGATGGAAGTCATGCTCCCAAGGTAGTACGCGGGAATGGATCCGCCCGGGGCGTCGTTCTGCGTGAACGTGATGTCCTGCCTCGAGGCCCCCGCCTCGCCCGTCGCCTTGTCCGTCGCCGGCGCCCGCGTGCCCGGCGCCGCCGGGCGGGTCGCGCCAGGCGCCGTCGTCGTCCTGCCCGATCTTGCCGGCGTCGTGGACGTCGCAGGAAAGGATCGCCCGACACAACTAGGCTCGACGTCGATGACCGATCAGCCGCAGACCAGCATCCCCGACGAGGGACCGCGTGCTCCCGAGCAGGAGGACGCCACCGCGCGCGCCGCACGGTTCGAGCGGGACGCCCTCCAGTACCTGGACCAGCTGTACTCCGCGGCGCTGCGGATGACCCGCAACCCCGCCGACGCCGAGGACCTGGTGCAGGAGACCTTCGCGAAGGCGTTCGCGGCGTTCCACCAGTACAAGCCCGGCACGAACCTCAAGGCCTGGCTGTACCGGATCCTGACGAACACCTTCATCAACTCCTACCGCAAGAAGCAGCGCCAGCCGCAGCAGTCGCAGGCGGAGGAGATCGAGGACTGGCAGATCGCGCGGGCGGCGTCGCACACCTCGCAGGGCCTGCGCTCCGCGGAGGTCGAGGCGCTGGACCGGCTGCCGGACAGCGACGTGAAGCGCGCGCTGGCGGAGCTCCCGGAGGATCGCCGCATGGTGGTGTACTACGCCGACGTCGAGGGCTTCCCCTACAAGGAGATCGCGGAGATCATGGGAACACCGATCGGGACGGTGATGTCCCGGTTGCACCGCGGGCGCCGGCAGCTGCGTGAACTCCTCGCCGACTACGCGGCGGGACGTGGACTGGTCAAGCAAGAGGCACCCGGAGGTGCGCAGTGAACGACGACACGCGGGACGCCGCGCCGGCAGTGGAACCCATCCCGCACGACACCCCGGGAAACGAGTGCGAGCACGCGCTCCACCACCTGTACGAGTTCCTCGACTCCGAGATGACGCCCGAGGACGAGGCCCTGATGCGCGCACACGTCGCGCACTGCTCGCCCTGCCTGGCCGAACTGAGCGTCGAGGACCTGGTCAAGCAGCTCGTCAAGCGCTCCTGCGCGGAGCGGGCGCCCGAGACCCTGCGGCTGCGGATCCGCGAGCAGATCCGGGTCATGCCGGCCTGACGACGCCCGGTCGCGGAGCGGCCGGTCCCGCGGCCCGGCCGCGCACCATCGGCCTGACCTCGCCCGACACGCCGCCGTCGCCCCAGCCGTGGACGGAACGCCCGACCTTTGACAGTGTGTACCGCATGGTGCTGCGACACATCGCAAGACCCTTGCTGGCCTCCTGGTTCGTGGCGTCGGGCGTGCAGGCCGCCCGCCGGCCCGGCGAACACGTGCAGGCCGCCAGGCAGGGCTCCGGTCTCGTGACGAAGGCGCTCGGCGCCGAACCGCTGAGCGACAAACAGGTGACCACGCTCGTCCGCGCGCACGGCGTGGCGATCGCGGCGGCCGGCACGCTGCTGGCGCTCGGCAAGGCGCCGCGCACCTCCGCGCTCGCACTGGCCCTGCTCACGGTGCCGCTCGCGGTCGTCAACCAGCCGTTCACCGCGTCGGACGCCACCCGGGAGGAGCGCGCCCAGCGGTTCGTCGGGAACCTCGGCGCGATCGGCGCGGCGCTGATCGCGGGCGTCGACACGGAAGGGCGCCCCGGGATCTCCTGGCGCGTCCAGCAGGCACGGGCCGCGCGGGTGGCCGCCCGGGAGGCGCGGGCGGCGGCGAGGGCCGCGGCCTGAGTGCCTCTCTCTAGCCGGCCGCTCCCGTGCGGCTGGCCAGGAGGCGGCGGAACGACGTGAGGCGGAGGGTCCGGTGCGCCCGGGCCTCCGTGTCCGGCTCCGCCGCCTCCCACTCGTCCAGGGCGCAGTCCGGCGCGTCCGCCAGGTGCGTGCAGCCGCGGGGGCACTCGGCCGCGGCCGCGTCGAGGTCCTCGAACGCGCGCAGCAGGTTGCCCACCTCGACGTGCGCCAGGCCGAAGGAGCGCACGCCGGGCGTGTCGATCACCCAGCCGTCGGGCTGCGCGTCGTCGCCGAGGCCGTCGGGCAGGGCCAGCGCGACCGCCGACGTCGAGGTGTGCCGGCCCCGGCCGGTCACGTCGTTGACGTCA
Source organism: Myceligenerans crystallogenes (assembly GCF_039529775.1). Classification (NCBI taxonomy): domain Bacteria; kingdom Bacillati; phylum Actinomycetota; class Actinomycetes; order Micrococcales; family Promicromonosporaceae; genus Myceligenerans; species Myceligenerans crystallogenes. Next base: position 753,037 of record NZ_BAAANL010000001.1, on the reverse strand, counting down.
CCGGTGGCCCGGCGCGCGGTCGGCACGAGGGCGTTGATCAGCGTCGACTTGCCGACGCCGGAATGGCCCACCAGCACCGAGGTCCGGCCCCGGAGGCGCGCCCGCACCTCTTCCACCGACGCCCCGTCGAGCGCGGCGCCGTCGCCGGCCGTCGAGTCCGCTCGCGTGACGACCACCTGGACGCCGAGCGGCTCGTAGAGGCCGCGGAGCTCGTCGGGTGAGGCTAGGTCGGCCTTGGTGAGGCAGAGCAGCACGTCCATGCCGGCGTCGTAGGCGGCCACGACGCAGCGGTCGATCATGCCGGTGCGCGGCGGCGGGTCGGCGAGGGCCGTGACGATCACGAGCCGGTCGGCGTTGGCGACCACGATGCGCTCGTAGGGGTCGTCGTCGTCGGCCGTGCGGCGCAGCACCGACGTGCGTTCGGTGATCCGCACGATCCTCGCGAGGCTGCCTTCGGCACCCGTCACGTCACCGACCACCTCGACGCGGTCGCCGACGACGACGCGCGTGCGCGTCAGCTCGCGCGCCTTCATCGCGGACAGCACGACGCCGGACGAGCCGCCCGACGGCGCCGGGGCGCCCGCGGCGGAACCGTCACGTTCCTCGCGGGCGCCGGCACGGGCGCCGTCGTCGGACGTCTCCGGCAGGAGCAGCGTGTACCGGCCGCGGTCGACCGCGATCACCATGCCGGTCACCGCGTCCTCGTGGCTCGGCCGGCGCTTGGTGCGGGGGCGGGAGCCACGCTTGGACGGACGGGACCGGAAGTCGGACTCGTCGGCCGGTGTACGCCGCGCCATCAGGGCCGGCCGGCCTTCCGGGCGGCGGTCACGTGGCGGCTCCCAGCATGCGCTGCCACATCGACGGGAACTCGGGCATGGTCTTGGCCGTGGTGCCGATGTCCTCCACCTCGACGCCGTGCACGCGCAGGCCGATGAGCGCGCCCGACGTCGCCATCCGGTGGTCCTCGTAGGTGCGGAAGGTGCCGGCGTGCAGGGGGCGCGGGGTGATGACGAGGCCGTCGCGGGTCTCCTCGGCCTGGCCGCCGAGGCGGGTGATCTCGCGGGCGAGCGCCGCGAGCCGGTCCGTCTCGTGGCCGCGCAGGTGGGCGATGCCGCGCAGGCGGGTGGGCGAGTCGGCCAGGGTCGCCAGGGCGGCGAAGGTCGGGGCGAGCTCCCCGGCCGCCTGCAGGTCGAGGTCGACGCCGTACACGTCGCCGGTGCCGGTGACCGACAGCACACCGTCGGCGAGGTGGGCGGTGCCGCCCATCCGGCCGAGCAGGTCCGGGAGCAGGGCCCCGGGCTGGGTGGTCTCGCCGGGCCAGCCGGGGATGCGGACGGTGCCGCCGGTGACGAGCGCGGCGGCGAGGAACGGCGCGGCGTTGGAGAGGTCGGGTTCGACGCGGACCTCGCGGGCCGCGATCGGGCCCGGCTCGACGCGCCACATGCCGTCGCGCGAGTCGTCGACGGTGACGCCGGCCTCGCGCAGGGTGGCCACGGTCATCTCGATGTGCGGGAGGCTCGGCAGCGTGGTGCCGATGTGCCGCAGGGTCAGGCCCTGCTCGAAGCGCGCGGCGGCGAGCAGCAGGCCCGAGACGAACTGGGACGACGCCGAGGCGTCGACGTCGACCGCGCCGCCCCGGACGCTGCCGGTGCCGGCGATCGTGAACGGGAGGTGCGCGGGCAGGCCGCCGTCGGGGCCGGTCACGGTGATGCCGAGGGCGTGGAGGGCGGCCAGGACGGGGCCCATGGGGCGGACGCGGGCGGTGGGGTCGCCGTCGAACCGGACGGGGCCGGCGCCGAGCGCGGCGACGGGCGGGAGGAAGCGCATGACGGTTCCGGCCAGGCCGCAGTCGATGTCGGCCTCGGTGACGGGCTTGGCGCCCGGCGTGACGTGCAGGGTGCTGGGGGTCTCGCCCTCGGTGATCTCGGAGCCGAGGGCGCGCAGGCCGGCGATCATGAGGTCCGCGTCGCGGCTGCGCAGCGCGCCGTGGAGGGTGCCGGGCCCGTCGGCGAGCGCGGCGAGAACGAGGAGACGGTTGGTCAGGGACTTGCTCCCCGGCACCTCGACGGTGGCGTCGAGCGGGTCGACGGCCGTCGGGGCGGCCCAGGTCGGTGCGATGGGGGCATCGGTCATGGTGCCGAGATTATCGCTACCGGTCAGGCCCGGCCGGTTCGTCCGCGACTCGCGGGCCGTGGCGTTTCCGGCGGGGGGAATGGATTTACCGCTACGGTGGCGGGCGTGGCCGCCGTGACCAAGACAAGCTATGACGATGACCTGCGCCTCGCGCACGTCATCGCCGACCAGGTGGATTCGCACACCATGTCGCGCTTCCGGGCGCTCGACCTGCACGTCGACACGAAGCCTGACAACACGCCGGTCTCCGACGCCGACCGGGCCGCCGAGGAGATGATCCGCGCCTCGCTCAAGCGCGCCCGCACCCGCGACGCGATCGTCGGCGAGGAGTACGGCGCGGCGGGCAGCGGCGCCCGGCGCTGGATCGTCGACCCGATCGACGGCACCAAGAACTTCGTGCGCGGCGTGCCGGTGTGGGCGACGCTGATCGCGCTGGCCGACGGCGACGAGGTGGTCGTCGGGCTGGTGAGCGCCCCGGCACTGGGGCGGCGCTGGTGGGCGGCCAAGGGATCCGGGGCATGGACCGGCAAGGGGCTGCACGCCGCCACGAGGATGTCCGTGTCCGGCGTGCGGCGGCTCGGTGACGCGTCGCTGAGCTTCGCGTCGCTGAGCGGGTGGGAGGAGCGCGGCAAGCTGGACGCTTTCCTGGACCTGACCCGCAGGTGCTACCGGACGCGCGGGTACGGCGACTTCTGGTCGTACATGCTCGTGGCCGAGGGCGCGGTGGACATCGCCACGGAGCCCGAGCTCGAGGTGTACGACATGGCCGCGCTGGTGCCGATCGTGCAGGAGGCGGGCGGGCGGTTCACCTCGCTGGACGGCGAGCCCGGGCCGTGGGGCGCGAACGGGCTGGCGACCAACGGCCTGCTGCACGACGAGGTGCGCGGGCTCCTGAACCGGGGCTGAGGCTGAACGGCACGTGTGCAGGAGGCACACTTTGCTCATGCGCATCTACGTGCCCGCCACTCTCGACGAACTCGACGGCGTCGACGCCGGGAGCTCGGCCACCCTCTGGGGGATCACGCCACGTGAGGTCAACGGCGTGACGAAGCGGCTCGTCGCGGAGCTTGCCGCGGGAGGTCCCGGGGGCCCGGAGGAGCAGGAGGAGCTCGAGTACGAGGCGTTCCTGGACGCCGCGACGGCCGCGGCGGGGTTGCTCGCCGCGCGTCCGGACGCGCCGCCGCTGCGGGCCGTGGTCACCGTCGAGGTGCCCGACGACGCGCTGGCCGGCCGGGACGGCCTCGCAGGCCCGTCCGGTGCTGCGGGAGGGGCTGCGCCCGCCTCCGCGTTGCGGCTGGTCCGGGCCGTGGAGCGGGTCCCGATCGTGTGCGTGCACGCCGACGAGCCCGACGCCGCACCGGACGTCGAGGCCGTCCGCGCCGCCGTCGAGGCGGACGACGACGACGCGCTGGCCGACGCGGTGCTGCGGCTCGAGGAGCGGGATCTGCTCTGGTACGACTGGTCCGAGGTCACGGCGATCCCGCGATGACGGCGGGCGGGCCCGCGGGGCCCGGGTCGTGGGGGCCGATCGGGCCGAGGGGCACGACGGCTCCGGGCGCGGAGACCCACGCGTCGGCGTCGGCCAGGGCGCGCAGACCGGCCGCGCGGCGGACCTTGTCCGCGAGTTCCGCGAAGGCCGCGCGGGCCGGTGAGCCCGGCGCGCACTCCGCCAGCGAGCGCCCGCTGAGCAGCCCGGCGTCGAGGCTCGCGGGATCGTCGGGGACCAGGTGCGGGTCGACGCCGGCGAACCTCGTCAGGGTGTTCCGGATCGTGACCCGGGGCTGGGGCCCGACCGCCGAGGCGCGGACCCGGTTCACCACGACGATCCGGTGCGCGGTGACGGCCGCGGGCACGGCGGCCAGCTCGTCCAGGCCGCGCATCAGCCGGTGCAGCCCGATGGGGTCGCCGCTGCCGACGACCACCACCACGTCCGCCGCCGCGAGCGCGCCGAGCGTCGCGGCGTTGCGCTGCGGGGCACGGGTGTCGTAGGAGAGCATCTCGTCGGTCTCCAGCACCGGCCCGGTGTCGACGACGGTCCAGTCCGCGAGGTCCCGGCTGCGTTCCCACACCGCGTCGAGGGCCGCGGCGGGCAGTTCGGCCCAGCGGTTGGCGCGCGCCAGCCCGGTCAGCACGCGTACGCCGGACATGACCTCGGGAGCATGGCGTGCCAGGGTCGCGACGTCGAGCGGCCCGAGGGCGGCCGCGCGCACCGCGCCGCCCAGGCCGGCCGACTCGTCGAGGATCCCCAGGCGGGACGCCACCGAGGGGCCGTAGGTGTCGGCGTCGGCCAGGAGGGCCTGTGCCGCGGCCCCGCCGTGCACGGCCCCCGGCCCGCGGGCGCGCCCCGTTCCCCGGCGTGGTCCGCGTCCGCGGCGGGCAGGCCTCCGGGCGTCCCGCGGCCCGGCGGCCAGTGCGACGGCCAGTTCGATGGCCGTGGTGGTCCGGCCGGGGGCGCCCGTCGGGCCCCAGACGGTCACGATCCGTCCCGCGCCCTTGTCTCCCGGTACCCCGGCGGCAGGCGCGGCCGGCTCGTGCGCGGTGGCGGGCGCGCCGGCCGTCTCGTCCCGCACGAGGCTCACCAGTGCGTCCACCGACCGCGCGACGCCGGTCACGCCGATGGCCCTCAGGCGTTCCGTGCTGGGCTCCGGCGCGTCGTCGAGGGCGACGACGCGGACGCCCGCCTGGTTCAGGCGCGCCACGGCCTCGCGGCCGAGCCCGGGCAGGGTCGCCGAGACGACGGCCACCCGGCCGGCACCCGCCTCGGCCGAGGCGAGCAGCTCGACCAGGTCGGCGCAGCGGCGGGTGACCGTGGTGCCGCTGCCCGGGGCCTCGAGCCTGCGCACGGCGTCGGTCTCCGCGGGCCCCAGCACCGCGCAGAGGATCGTGAGCAGCTCCGGCCCGTTCACCGGGCCTCGCCCCCGACCGGGACGACGGCCAGGGTGCCCGGTTCGGCGAGCGCCGCCAGGACCTCGGGCAGGGCCTCCTGCTCGACGAGCAGGTGCAGCGTCGTCGTCCCCGCCACGACGAGCGCCCCGTCGGGCGCCTCGACCTGTTCGACGACGACGTCGCGCGCGAGCGTCCGTGGCTCTCGCGCGGCCTGCGGTGAGCCCGCCTGGGGGCCGCGCGGCACGGCGCCGGGACCGGCCTCGGGCACGAACCAGAGATCGGCGACCACGCCCGGGCGGATCCGCTCCGACACCCCGCCCGTGATCGGCAGGGTCACGGACCGCATCGTGGTGCCCGCGCCGAGGCCGGAGACGGGGACCAGTTCGCCGTCCGCGACGACACGCTGTGCCACCAGGCCGGACGGCAGGTCCTCATCGGCTCGCAGGTAGCGTTCGGCACCGGCGCTCAGCCGGAGCTCGACGACGCGGAGCGCATCCCGGGTGACGGGATCCCCGGGTGTCAGCGCGCCGTCGGCCACGAACACCGGTACTGTGCGGCCCGCGGAGGCAACGAGCCATGACCCCAGCGCGACCGAGGCGGCGACGAGCACGATGCCGGTGAGCAGCCGCGGGTCCCTCCAGCCGGGCGGGCGGAGCCGGACGGCTCTCCGGGCCTCGCCCGGTGCGGGCGGCGCGTCGATCATGTGGTTCCCTCCCAGGGTGTAACGGCGGTTAACGTCCCCCAGACATGGTGAGCTAAGCTCCGGGATCCGGCATCCGATGAAGGCTTCCTGTGGATAACTGTGAATTTCCCCGCCCTTGCCGTGAACCTGTGCCATAGTGGTGTCATGGATAAGCGGTTTCTCTCTCTGGCTGACGTGGTCGAGACCTTGAACATCTCCATGGCGCAGGGCTACGCCCTGGTGCGCACCGGCGACCTCCCCGCCATCCAGGTGGGCCCGAAGAAGGTCTGGCGCATCGAGGCATCGGAGCTCGAGTCGTACATCGAGCGGCAGTACGCCAAGAGCCGCGAGCGCCTCAAGGCCGGAGAAGGCTGAACAGGACGGCCCATGAACCACCCCGAGGCGGCGCACCCCACCCGGATGCGCCGCCTCTCGCACGCCACGGCGTGCGCCCTCACGGCTCCAGGCCGGCCGGGGCGAGGCTGACGCAGAGCAGTGCCGCGAACGGCACGACGCGCGCCCTGGGCCCTGGGCCGTCGAACACGTCCAGGTCGAGATGGTCCGCGCCGACGCGCGCGATGCGGCCGCGGTGCAGGCGCGCCCGGGTGCGGACCAGGACCGCGCGCCGGTCCCGCTGCAGGGCCCGCAGCTGCTGCGTGAGCGCCGGTTCCCGGCCGCCGGCCGGTGCGGCGCCCGGGCCGAGCCCCGCGACCCCGTCGACCGCCGGCAGCGGAATCAAATGTTCCGCCGATTCCCGCGCGGCTGCGCGCACGAGCAGCCAGGTCGCCGTCGCCTCCACCAGGAGACCCCGGACCGGTTCGCCGTCCGGGAGGTCGACCATCACCTCCGCCCCGATCGCCGCGCGCAGCCGGTCGGCGAGCGCGATGGTCGCGTGCTCGGCGCGGGTCAGGTCCGCGACCGTGGCGTCCGATTCCGCGGCCTCCTGTGCGGCCGCGAGGGCGTCGAGATCCGCGGCCAGCTTCGACCAGCGGCTGTCCCAGGTGTCCACGGGCCTACTCTGCGCTGTCCACAGCCCTCCCGCACATCGGTGGCCGGTACCAGCGACCCGGTGTTCAATAGAAGCATCAACCGACATCGGCTGATCGTTGATGCAGATGTTGATCCGGGCTTCAGGTCACAGGGGGTACTTCATGACAGGGAACGAGGTGGAGCGCCGGCCGGGCACGGGTCCGGTCACGCTCGCCGCCGTGGCGCTCGCCGCGGTCGCGGCCGCGCTCGGGCTGGGCCTGCGGGCCGAGCAGGCCTGGCGGGAGGGCGCCGGCACCGTCGACCAGGTGGTCGAGATCGCGGTCGAGGCCGGAGCCGCGGCCTGCGCGGCGTGGATCGCCGTCGGGGCCGTCGTCGGCCTGGCCTACGCGGCCGCACGGAGCGCCGGGCGTGAGTGGCACACCGGCCGGGCGTTCCTCACGCGCTGCAGCCCGGCGGTCGTGCGCCGGCTGGCCGGGGTGGTCGTGACGGCAGGCGTGGGCATCGGCTTCGCGGCCCCCGGCGCGTTCGCCGCACCGGGACCCGACGGCCGGGACGCCCCGGCGGCGGTCGAGGTCATCGATCTCGGCTGGCTGCCGACGACGGGCGGGCCGCCGGAGAACGAGGCCGGTGAGGCCGGTCCGGCACGAGACCGGGAGGACGAGCGCCAACCGGATCCTCCCGCGCGCGGCGACGGCCGGGGAGACAACGGCTGGGGAGACGACCGCCCGCCGAGCGAGGCGGGCACGGTGGTCGTGGCCGAGGGCGACTCGCTGTGGTCCATCGCCGCCGCCCAGCTGGCAGCGCGGGCCAAGGGCCCGGGCACGGGACCACCCCGGCCCGCCCGCGTCGCCCGTGAGACCGCCGCCTGGTACGCCGCCAACCGCGACGTGATCGGCCCCGATCCTGACCTCGTCCGGCCCGGGACGGTCCTGCACCCACCCGTCGCACGCCTCCAGGGAGCCCGCCCGTGACCACGATCGCCGAACCCCCGCAGCCGATCCGCGCCCGCGGCGTACCGGCGCCGCCGCGCCCCGCCGCACCCGTCGCCCGCGAGCCGCGCCGCACGCTGCGCAAGGTCCAGATCGGCGGGCCCGACCCGGACCTGGCGCGCGCCGAGGAGGTGCTGCACCAGATCGAGGAGCGGCCGGCACCCGAACCGGAACCCGACCTGCCCGATCCGACCTCCCTCGTGTGCCGTGTCGCGCGAGCCGCGATCGAGGTGCTGCGCGGCGAACGCCCCGCGACGCAGCTCGCCCGGTGGACCTCGGCCCAGGTGTACGACCAGCTCGTGGCCCGGGAGCGTCTGATGAGCGCCGCCCGGCCGGGCGGCCGGCGGCCGTCCGCCCACCGGGTCGGGATCCGCCGGGTACGCCTCATGCGCCTCGGGCCGCTCTCCGCCGAGGCGACGGTCGTACTGCACGACGGCGAGCGGGTGCGTGCGGCCGCGGTGCGCCTCGAGGCGAGGCGTGGCACCTGGAAGGTCACCTGCCTGGAACTGGGGTGACGACGTGACCGCACCCCCGCCCCGAGCGCAGGTGCCCGCCCCGGCGGGCCTGGTGCCGGGCCTCCTAGAGCGTCACGTGCCGGTCCGCCCGGTGGCGTGTCCCGGCGATGAGCTCGGCGTTGCGCTGGTCCGATCCGAGCGACCACTCGCGCGCGGCCTCGAGCGTCTTCCCGTGGGCATGATGCCTGGCGACGAGACGTTCCAGCCGGACGTCGTCGTCCAGGTCGACATACCAGACCTCGGTCATGTACGCCCGCGCCCGCGGCCACTGCCCCGATTCCGCGAGCAGGTAGTTGCCCTCGGTGATGACCAGGCGCGCGCCCGGCGCCACGACGACCGCATGGGCGACCGGCTCCTCGATCTCACGGCGGAACTCCGGGGCGAGCACCGGCGGATCACCGGGGCGCGCCTCGGCGATCCGCCGGATCAGATCGCAGTACCCGGCGTCGTCGAACGTGTCGATCGCGCACTTGCGCTCACGGCTCCCGCGGGCCTCCAGCAGCACGTTCGCCAGGTGGAAGCCGTCCATCCCCACCACGACGGCGAGGTCCGGACCCAGCGCCGCCGCCAGCCCCGCGGCGAGGGTCGACTTCCCCGCTCCGGGCGGGCCGGTGATGCCCAGGATCGCCGGTCCCCCCTCGCCCGCCGCCGCGAGGCCGCGGGCGCGGTCCAGGAGTTCCGGCGGCACGGCCCGAGCCGAGGACGAGTCCGGCAGCGCCGATCCGAGGGAGACCGCCGGGACCGACGAAGCGTCCGCCGCGGACCGGACGGAACCTCCGGCCTGCGCCGAGGCCCCGTCCGGCGCAGCCGGCCCAGGGGCCACGGCCCGAGCCGCGCGGGTCGCCGGAAGCGCCCTGGCCACCGGCTCGTCGCCCCCGGCCGCGGGCGGCGCGAGCTCGGTCAGCCAGCCCCGCGGGCCGATGTGCTGCACCCGCAACGAGGCGACCCGCACCGCCTCGGCGCAGGCCGCCGGGAGCTCCGCGCCGCGCGCCACGGCGACCGCGAGCGCGCCGTGGAAGGCGTCACCGGCACCGAGGGTGTCCACGGCCGTCACCGCAGGCACGTCCACGGTCCCGGCGGCATCCCGGTGCCACCATTCCACGGCGCCCGACCCGTGCGTCACGACGGTGGCCCCGGGAAGGCCGGCGTACCAGCCCTCGCGCCCGTCCGGTACCCGAAAGGCGGCGGAGCGGGCGATGACGTCGGCGGCGGGCAGGAGATCCGCGAAGACCGGCCGCCAGCGTCCGGCGTCGAGCACGACGGGTGGTCTGGCGCGCAGCGTGCGTGCGTACGCGAGCACGGCACGGGCGATCGCCGGGTGGTGCCCGTCGAGCAGGACGACGTCGGGCACGGGCAGCGCCGCGAGCTCCTCGGTGCCGGGCGCCGCGACCTGCGTCAGGGCACCGTCGGCGGAGACGACCGACCGCTCACCGGTGGCCTCGTCCACCAGGACGGCGGACACCGCGAGGCTGTGGTCGCGGCGTCCCACGTCGTGCACCTCCACGCCGTGCCGCTCGAGGTCGGCGCGCGCGGCAGCCCCCACGGCGCTCGTCCCGAGAGCGGTGACCAGGACCGCCCGCACACCCATCGCCGCGGCCGTCACCGCCGCGTTGGCCGCGGGGCCGCCGGCCGAGACGTCCTGCCGGGCCGCGGTCACTTTCTGGTCCCGTTCGGGCCGGGTCGCCCGGTGGATCACGTCCAGCGTGGCAAGACCAGCGAACCAGCAGGTCAGCAGATCTCGGCCCGGCTGATACGGGGTCTCTCTCGCCATGCCATGAGGCTACGTCACAGTGCGGCATCCCGGGCGTCGGCGACACGGAGAGCAATCCGGACAGGCCTCGGAGTCTGTGGATAACCACCATCCGGCGGCAGGATCCAGTTGGACAATGGATGACATGACTACTTTCACTCCCATCCAGCCCGGAGACCTCCTTCCCGACGACGAGTCGCTGCTCGCCCTCGCCGAGTTCCTGCACCACGGCGTCCGCCCGCGGATGCGGTCCCTCTGGTTCGCCCTGCTCGGCCCGCGACGCCGGCTGCTTCCCGTCATCGCGCAGTTCGAGGAGCTGCCCGCCGAGCCCGGTGTGCCGTTCGTCGCCCAGCTCGGCAGGATCTGGGCGGACGCCGCGCCCCCGGCCCCGGCCCCGCCCGCGAGCATCGTGCTCATGCTGGAACGTCCGGGCGCCGAGGCCGTCCAGGACTCCGACCGCGTCTGGCGCGCCGCCCTGCACGCCGCGGCCGCCGAGTCGGGCATCGAGGTCGCCGGGTTCTTCCTCGCCACGGCGGACGGCGTCCGCCCCCTCACCCCCGACGACGCCAGGCCACGCCGCGGCCGGTGACCCGCCCGAGCGATGACCCGCGCGGCCGGACCGGCCACCCTCGCCGGCGCGACCCGGCCAGGCCGGTCTCCCTCCCCGGCGCGACCCGGCTAGGCCGGCCACGCCACCCTCACCAGCGGGAGCCCGGACCGCAGGGCCCCGCCCGGGCGCCCGCCCGTTCCCGTCAACCCTTCGCCCGCGCCACTTTCCGGAGGCCCGGCCCCCCGGTTCTCCCGCCCCAGGAGTGGACACCCCGCCCGCGCCCCCGCTAGCGTTCCGGACATGACGTCGCACCTGATCCGCACCGACTGGTGGCCCGCCTCCTAGGCGGGTTCCGCGACGTACACCGACACGTCCGCGACCGCCTCGAACGGGGCGGTCGTTCTCGCGCGCAGCGAGGCTCGGTCCCGCTCGGGGTAGCCCTGACCCGAGAGGCAGCACATGTCCCACATCCCGCACCCGGACCCGGCCCACGACGAACCTGCCCGTAGCCGGCATCCCCTCCTCGATCGCGTCCTGCGCTCCGACGGCACCCTCCCGTTCGCCCTGCTCCGCAGGCACGGCGGCACCGAGATCGAGGTGCTGCTCGGCGACGTCGTCGACGTCGAGCACCTCGCCGACATCCCCCTCGACGGCGCGCCCGTCCTGTCCGTCGTGCCCTTCCGGCAGGCCCGCGAGCGCGGCTTCACCGTGCACGACGACGGCGTCCCGCTGCGCTGCCTCGTCGTGCGCGAGAGCGAGCGGATCCACCTGCCCGACGCCGTCGCCGCGCTCCCGGCCGAGCCGGTGGCCGCCGAACCCCTCGGCTTCGACATCCCCGACGACGACTACGCGGCCACCGTCCGCCGCGTCATCGACGACGAGATCGGGCAGGGCGCCGGCTCCAACTTCGTGGTCATGCGCCGCTTCGAGGCACGCACCGAGGCCCCGCCCGTGCAGGCGCTCACCTCGTGGTTCCGCGCGCTGCTCACCCACGAGGTCGGCTCGTACTGGACCTTCGCCGTCCACGCCCCCGCGCCCGCCGGCACCCCGGAGGGTCCCGCGGCGGCGACCCTCTCGCTCGCCGGCGCCACGCCCGAACGGCACCTGACGATCGACGACAGCCTGGCCCGGATGAACCCGATCAGCGGCACCTACCGCCACCCCGCCGACGGCCCGACCCGGGACGGGATCCTCGAGTTCCTCGCCGACACCAAGGAGAACGAGGAGCTCTTCATGGTGGTCGACGAGGAGATGAAGATGATGAGCGCGGTCTGCCCGGGGGGCGGTCGCATCGTGGGCCCGTACCTCAAGCAGATGGCCCGCCTCAGCCACACCGAGTACCTCCTGGAGGGCCGCACCACCCTCGACCCGCGCGAGGCGCTCCGCCTCACGATGTTCGCGCCGACCGTCACCGGCTCCCCCATGGAGAACGCCTGCACGGTCATCACCCGGCACGAGACCCGCCCGCGCGGCTACTACTCGGGCTTCCTCGCGCTCCTCACCCCGCCGGCCGGCACCCCGGGCTCGCCGGAGCTCCCCGAGGCAAGCGCCCCCGCACACCAGCCCCCCGCGAACGCGTACTCCCTCGACGCCCCGATCCTCATCCGCACGGCCTACCTGGACGACGACGGCCTCGTGACCGTCCCGGCGGGCGCGACCCTCGTGCGCCACTCCGTCCCGGAGCACGAGGTCGCCGAGACGCGGTCCAAGGCGTCCGGGGTGCTGGCCTCGCTCGGCCTGATGCCGCGGGGCGCCGACCCGGCCGCCGTCGTGGACCTCGCCGCGCAGCCCGGCGTCACCGACGCGCTCCTGGCCCGCAACAGCAAGCTCGCCGACTTCTGGGTGCGCCCGCAGGACGGCGCCACGCCCGATCCCGTCGATCCGGCCGGGGGCCCGAGCGTCCTCGTGGTGGACCACGAGGACCAGTTCACGACGATGCTCGCCCACCAGCTGCACCACCTGGGCCTCGACGCCCGGGTGGTCCGCTGGGACGCCGTCGGCGACGTCCTTGAGGACGACCTCGTCGTCTTCGGCCCGGGCCCCGGCGACCCGCGCGACACCTCCGACCCGCGCATCGCCGCCATCACCGAGCGCATCCTGGCCCGCGTGTCGTCGGGCAAGCCGCTGCTCGCCGTCTGCCTGAGCCACCAGGTCCTGGCCACGCTCGCCGGGTTCCCGGTCGACCCGCTGCCGGGCGGGCCGCGCCAGGGTGTCCGGCTGGAGTCGGAGGTCTTCGGCACGACGGCGGCCGTCGGCTACTACAACACCTTCGGCGCCCGCGTCAGCACCCTGGACGCGAACGACGCGGACAACCCGGTGGCCCGCCTCGCCCTGGAACCCACGGTCGACGAGAACGGCGTCCTGACCTCCCTGCGCGGCCCCCGGGTCGCCTCGGTCCAGGGCCACCTGGAGTCGGTCCTCTCCGCGGACGGCTACCGCCTCCTGAAGAGCCTCACCACCCACGCCCTCGACCGCATGCCCGACCCCGCCCCCGCCACGCGCTAGCCCTCACCCGGCGGGCAGGCAGAAATCGCTCGAGAGAGCGCGCTCATGCGCGATTCCAGCCTGATCAGCCGCGGTCGGTCCCGAGGTGGTGCGTCGAGCACCGCCTCGGGACCGAGGGCGACGTCAGAGCAGGCCGTCGAGCTTGGTCACCAGGTCGACGAACTCCGCGCGGAGGCCGTACGGGTCCTCGCCCAGGGACGACGCCGCACGCTCACGTGCCCGCTCCAGCGACGCGTCGCCGCCGTACTCCGAGCCACGCGCGATCAGCCCCGCCTCCACCACGGCGGACGCGAACCGGAAGTCCTCCGACGGCGCGTCCGTGAGCTCCCCGGCGGTCACCGGGTACTCCTGCTCCGTGCTCGCCTTCTCCCCCGGTTCCTTCCACCGCACGTGCACGGTCATGAAGTCGCCGGACCCCGACGCGACCGAGTCCTGGTACCTCAGCTCGTCCCCCGCCGCGGCGCCGCCGGCCGGCACCAGCTCGTAGAACGCCGTCACCGCGTGCCCGGCCCCGACGTCCCCGGCGTCCTTGGTGTCGTCGTCGAAGTCCTCGTCCTCCAGCCGCCGGTTGTCGTACCCGATCAGCCGGTACCGCGACACCACCGCCGGGTTCAGCTCCACCTGCACCTTCAGGTCCTGCGCCACCACGAACATCGTCGAGTCGAACTCGTCCACGAGCACCTTGCGCGCCTCGTCGAGCGTGTCGATGTAGGCGTAGTTGCCGTTCCCGTGGTCGGCGATCGACTCCATGGTGTTGTCCTTGAGGTTGTCCATCCCGAACCCGAGCACCGAGATGTACACCCCGCCCTGACGCGCCGCCTCGATCTGCTCGACGAGCTGCCCGGGGGTCGACGGCCCCACGTTGAAGTCGCCGTCGGTCCCGAGGATCACCCGGTTGTTGCCGCCCTCGACGAAGTTCTTCTCCGCCAGCTCGTAGGCGGTGTGCAGCCCGGCGGACCCGCCGGTCGTCCCGCCCGCCTCGAGCGACTCCAGCGCGCCGGTGATCGTCTCCCGGTCGTCCCCGCGCACCGAGTCCAGCACCACCCGGTTGTCCCCGGCATAGGTCACGATCGAGACCACGTCGTCCGGCCCCAGGTTCTCCGCGAGCAGCGAGAACGACTCCGCGAGCAGCGGCAGCTTGTTCGGCTCGTCCATCGACCCGGACACGTCGAGCAGGAACACGATGTTGTTCCCCGCCGACGTCGGCACCGCCTCGGTCGCCCGCACCCCGACCATCGCCAGCTGATGCCCCGGCGCCCACGGCGCCTCCGCCACCTCGGTGGTCACCGCGAACGGCACCTCGTCGCCGGCCGCGGGCGCGGCGTGCCCGTAGTCGAAGTAGTTGACGAGTTCCTCGATGCGCACGCCCTCGGGCGCGACGCCGTCGTTCACCTGGCGCCGCAGGTTGCTGTACGACGCCGTGTCGACGTCGGCCGCGAACGTCGACAGCGGGCTGGTGGCCACCTTCTGGAACGGCTGCTCGACGGCGTCGTCGTACTCCTCCTGCGGATCCGTGGGCACGTTCCGCCAGGCGGGCCCCTCGCTCGGGGCCACCTCCCCGAGCGGCTCCGGCATCGCCATACCGGCGTCGACGGCCCCACCCTCGGTCCCGGAGCAGGCGGTCAGCGTCAGAACGGCGGTGATCGCCGCCGCGGCGGCGATCCGTTGGCGCATGGTGCGGGTCATGGCGTCTCCCTGTCGTCGGACGATCCGGGTCGCGGGACCCGGATTCCGGACGACGCCGCCCCGCCCGCCGGCACGCGACGGTCACGATGCCGGCCGACGCCGTCCCATGACCATCTGTGTCAGGGCCGACGACGCCGTTGCACCCTCACCGTCACGGTTGCGCAACGGCCGTCGCGCCGACGCCGGGCCGATACCCCGCGGACCGGAAGCCCGCCTCGCCCGCACCCGCCCCGGCCCTACCGGCCCGGACCTGGTGGACCCGGACCTGGTCGACCGCGGTGCGCAGATCCTCCGCCGCCAGCGCCAGCGTCTCCTCCAGCAGCCCGGCCTGCCGCACGAGCATCTCCGCCTGCGCGACCGTCCCCGGCTCCTGGGTGGTGAGCCGCTGACCGGCGATCGCCTCGGCGCTCCGGATCGCCTCACCGAGCTCGGCCCGCTCCGCACGGCCCAGCCCGGCCGCGTCTTCCCTGACGCCCCGCGCGACCTCGATCGCCGCGTCGAGCTGGGCCGACGTCGCCCGGGTCACCTCGACGCGTTCGCCGAGCCGTCCGCGCAGCGCCTGGAGCTGATCCGTGGTCGCGGCCTGCGCCGCCCCCATCCAGCCGGTCAGCGCGGTCCCCGCGACCGCGAGAACCACCCCGATCACGATCCAGCGGTGCACCCGCCGGCCGCCGCGGGCGGCCCCCGCCGCCGGCACGGACGTGGCACCAGGACCGGAGGGCTCCAGCTCGGTCGCATGCATGGTCAACTCGTCTCCCCTGCGAGATCGAATCCTGAATCGGAAACCGCGCTCCCCGGCCGCACCCGCCTGACGCCTGCGATCGAGGCGTGGCCGGCCCGATCTCACAGGAGCTCGATCTGCTGAGAGTAGGGCGACGGCCCAGGCCGCGCACACCCAGGACGTGATCCCCTGAAGATCCTTCATCACAACGGTGAAAAACCCGCCTGACCTCGTGAAACCCGTTTTCACGCAGCCCGTCGGAAGGGCGCGGTTTCACGCACCGGTAAACGTCTCGCGGAACCGTGGTCCGGGGGGTGACCTAGCCCCGCGGGCGTCGTTCAGGCGGCCCCGGCGTCCGGCGTCTCGAGGATCGTGAGGCGGTGGGTCGGGCGGGTGAGGGCGACGTACAGGTCGCGCTCGCCCCCGGGCCGGGCCGCGGCGATCTCGTCGGGGGCAACGACGACGACGGCGTCGAACTCCAGGCCGCGGGCCTGTGACGCCGGGAGGACCTGGGCGGGCGGGACGACGACGCCCGCCAGGTCCGCCGCCCGGTGGTCCGCGCAGATGACGGCGAGCTGGGCGCCCGGGTGGGCGGCGACGTCGTCGGACACGATCCCGCGGATCGCCTCGGCGATCCCCGGACGGCCGACGACGACGCGGCGCGGCTCCTGTCCCTGCCGGACCGCCGTGCTGAGTTCCTGGCCGGGCGCGATGCGGGCGAGCAGGTCGCGCGTCGCGCCGAGGATCTCCGCGGTGGTGCGGTAGGAGACGGTCAGGGTCCAGGTCTGCGTACGCCCGTCTGCGATGTCCGCGAGCGCCTCGTCCCAGTCCCGCACGGTCGAGACCTGACCCGCCTGCGCGAAGTCGCCCACGACCGTCATGGAGCGTGACGGGCAGCGCCGGGCGATCATGCGCCACTGCATCGGGGTGATCTCCTGCGCCTCGTCGACGACGACGTGCCCGAACGTCCGCCCGGGGAGCCCGTCCAGGAGCGCGGCGGCCTCGTCCAGCAACGGCACGTCGGCCTCGGACCAGTCCGCGCCAGGCCGGCCGGGTTCCCCGCCGTCCGAACGCGCACCGGCGTCCGGCCCCGCACCGGGGACGGGCCGGCCGTCGAGGCCACCCGCCCGCAGGATCTCCCGCACCAGTTCCTCCGCGTCCAGCCGCGGCCAGAGCTCCTCCACCGCACGGTCCACCCCGCGGTCGGCCGCGAGCTCTGCCCGCACCGCCTCGGGGTCGAAGTCGTCGTGAGCCGTCCCCACGACGCCGTCGAACCCGAGGTTCGCCAGGTCCGAGGCCACCGCCTTGTCGAGGGACGCGACGTCGCGCCCCATCGCCGCGGCGACCTGCTGGTCGACCTCGTTGAGGGCGTCCTGCCCGGCCAGTTCCAGCGCGTCGGTCAGCGCGTCGATCAGGTGCTCCTTGAACACCGCGCGCGCCGGGTTGTGCGCCAGCCCGATGCCCGTGGCCTGCGCGCGGGCCGCCGCCACGTCGGCGGCGGGCAGGTCCGGCAGGTCGCCCGGCGTGCGGAACGGCCCTGGCGGCGCCTGCCGGTCGGCGACGGCGCGGGCGAGTGCCGCCGCGAGCCACGCCTCGCCCTTGGCGCGGGCCTCGGCGTCGGACGCCGGCCGTACGTCCCGGCCGGTCAGCGTGGCGCACGTGGCCAGCACGACGTCGTTCTCGCCGAGCGACGGCAGCACGTGCGAGATGTACTCCAGGAACCGCGGGTTGGGCCCGAGGACCAGCACGCCGGCGGCGGCGACCCGCTCGTGCGCGTACAGCACGTAGGCGGCGCGGTGCAGCGCGACGACGGTCTTGCCGGTCCCGGGCCCGCCCTGCACCACGGTCACCCCGCGATGCGGCGAGCGCACGATCCTGTCCTGCTCGGACTGCAGCGTGGAGACCGCCGCCTGCATCCGCCCGGTGCGGCGGGCGGTGAGCGCTTCCACGAGCGGCCCGTCACCGACGACGTCGTCCGGGCCGGGTGCGGAGCCGTCCAGGATCTCGTCGCTGACCTCGGTGACCGTGCGCCCGTCGGCCTTGAGGTGCCGGCGCCGGCGCAGCCCGTCCGGAGCGAGGGCGGTCGCGGCGTAGAAGGGCCGCGCCGCCTCGGCGCGCCAGTCGACCAGGCGCGGCTCGCCGTCGTCGGGCCGCAGCCCGATCCGCCCGACATGGACCGACGTCCCGTCGGTGCGGTCGATCCGCCCGAAGCAGAGCGCGTGCGCCGCGCCCTCGAGCGCGCCGGCGCGCGCCCGGAGCCGGGCGGCGGTCACCTCGCGCTCCTGCGCCTCGGCGGGGCCGGACGCACGCTCGCGCAGCACGCGCGTGAGCTCGGCCCGCGCGGCCGCGGCCTGCGCGTCGAGCAGGGCGTACATCTCGTCGACGTGCCGTTGTTCGACGGCGGCCTGGGTGGCCCGGCCGTCCGGGCGGGTTCGGGCGGAGCTGGACAGGGCGGTCTGGGGCACTGGTCTCCCTACTGGTCGGCGGCCTGGTCTCAACGTCCCGGGCCCCGGCATTGTTCCACCCGAACCATCCCACCAGCGATGCCGGGCCCGCACCTCTCAGGAGCGAGGTACGGGCCCGGGCCAGAAGGTCAGCCGAGAGGTCACGAACTGATTTGCTAGCCGGATCCGCCAGAGGTCGTTTGGACACCGCCTGCTCGGCGGTCACGTGGTGGTACCGGCCGCGATCGGGGTCGTGATCTACCTCGACAGATAGTGCTCATTCCGGCGTCGGCATGCTGTCCGGATGGGCGCCGACGCCGGCACGGGTGAAATCCAGGTTCGTCGCACAGCCCCTTTGACCTGCGGCAACACAGTAATAGGGTGAAAAGCAAAATACGCTCGCCCAATCAATCGGCTCGAAGCCTGATGCGACGCGGCTAAGATTCCGTTATGTGCTGACATATCCCCAAGCTATGGTCGAAAACGAGCGCGGCGCAACCCCCGCACGCTCGGAGCGCATCGCGGAGTTACACGGGTTGCGCGGGTTGGCTCTCGTGCTGGTGGTGGTATTCCATCTTTTCGGTGCCGGGCGGGTGTCCGGGGGCGTGGACGTGTTCCTGGTTGTCTCCGGGTTTCTGGCCACCCGTTCCCTGTTGTCGCGGGCCCGGCGGGACGACCTGTCGCTGGCGGCCTACTACGGGAACGTGTTCTCCCGGCTGGTACCGCCCGCACTGATCGTGCTGGTCGCCACGGCAGGGATCGCCGTGGCCTTCATGCACTCCGGCACCTGGGCGACCAGCGCACGAGAGATCGCGGCGGCCGCCGGCTACTGGGTCAACTGGGAGATGATCGGCGGACAGCTCGCCTACGGCGCGGCAGGCCCGCAGACGAGCCTCGTGCAGCACTTCTGGTCGATGTCGGTGCAGGGTCAGTTCTTCTTCGTGTGGCCGCTGGTGGTGTTCGGCGTCATCGCCGCGGGACGACGACGGCCGCGCGTCCTCCCGCCGGTCAGCCGCGTATCGCTCGTCGCGCTGACCGCACTGACGGCGGCGGCCACCGTCGCGTCGTTCGTGTACGCGGCGCAATTGCACCTCGTCGACCAGCCGCGGGCGTACTTCGACTCGTTCGCCAGGTTCTGGGAGCTGGGCGCGGGAGCTCTGCTCGCCCTGTCCTGGCCGCACCTGTCCGTCCCCGGATGGTTGCGCGCTCCGCTGGCCTGGGCCGGTCTGCTGATGGTGGTGGCGTGCGGATTCGTGCTTGACGGCGCCACGGTGTTTCCCGGCCCGTGGACACTGTGGCCCGTGGCGGCGACATTCGCGGTACTGCTCGGGGCGGGGCCGGCGAGCGGCTGGGGTCCCCGCCGCCTGCTGGAGGGTCGGCCGCTGACGCTGCTGGCGGACCTGTCGTACGCCATCTACCTGTGGCACTGGCCGCTGCTGATGGCCTGGACCTACCTGCGCAGGTCCAGCGACCCGGGCGAGAAGGGTGCCCTGCTGATCCTGGTGGTCTCGGTACTGCTCGCTTGGCTGACGGACAGGTTCGTTTCCGGGCCGGTGCAGCGGCTCGGGACCCGTACGGGCGCCCGGGTGATGCTCGGTGCGACGGTGACCTGCGCGCTCGTGTTCTCGGGTGGGCTGACGGCGTCGTCCCTGGCCATGGACGCGCATTCACGCACGCTCGTGGAGCAGGCGGCCGCCGTCGAGAAGCAGGCCACGTGCCTGGGCGCGGCCGCGATGGATCCGAAGCTAGCTCCTTGCGAGGACCCGTCGCTGGAGGGCCTGCGGCTGCCCCCGCTCACCGGGCTACGACAGGACGACGACAACACGTGCGGCTGGGCCACCGGTGACCAGCACCTCAAGTGGTGCACGGTGGGCCCGAAGAAGGGGTACGGACGGCACCTGCTCGCGGTGGGCGACTCGCACAACAACACGCTGCTGGGCGCGTACCGGAAGATCGCGAAGAACCGGAACTGGCGGATCGACGTCGCCGGGCGCGCCGGATGCTTCTGGTCCACCCGCGCCCCGAAGAAGGCCAACCCCGCCGATGCACAGGGCTGCGTCCGCTGGATCAAGGAGCTCAGCGCGGGCATCAAGAAGCGCGCCGGGGCCGGATCCGGCATCGACGCGATCATCGTGACCCACTCCGCCAAGGCGAAGGTGCTGCCGCGGGCCGGCGAAACGCCTGAGGAGGCGCTGGTGAAGGGGAAGGTGGAGGCCTGGGCGAAGCGTCCCGACCGCACCGTTCCCGTGATCGCCATCCGCGACAACCCGATCTTCGACGCAAACGGCGCGGCGTACGCACGTGACGTGATCACCTGTATCGAACGCGCCGGGGACGACGCCGCGACCGCATGCGCGCTACCCCGCGAACGAGTGCTGCTCACCGACAGCCACGTGCCCGCCGTGCAGCGTGATCCCAACGCTCACCTGATCGACCTGAGCTACCTCTACTGCGGCCAGGACGTGTGTGCGCCGGTCATCGGGCACGCCGTGGTCTACCGCGACGGACGACACCTGACCGGGACGTTCGCGCGATCACTCACGCCCTACCTGGGCCATGAGTTCGACAGGATCATGCGAGAGAACCCGAGACCGCAGCGCAAGGCACCCGGCCCCGCGCCCTCCGCGAGCCCCGGGGCCGACGCCGCGGCCACGAAGTAGAGACAGGCTCTGGCGGTCCGGCAGAAGGGGCGCTTCCCGCTGCCGGACCGCCCGGACGAACTTCTCGCGGATCCCGGATCAGAGGGCGTCCAGGAGGTCTTTCATACGATCGATCTCCGCGGCCTGGTCGACGCCGATGTTGGCCGCGAGTTCCTGGATCTTCTGGTCGACGCCCGTCGTCATGATGTCCGTGCACATCGTGATCGCGCCCTCGTGGTGCTTGATCATCCCCTCCAAGAACAGCCGGTCGAACTCCTTGCCCGACGCCGCCTCCAGTTCGGTCATCTCGGCTTCGGTGAGCATGCCCGGCATGAGGTCGTGCTCGTGGGCGTCGTCGGGCACCCGCGGCCCCGTGCCGTCACCGCCGTCGCCGCCGTCGGCGAGGGCCGGGACCGGCTGGTCGCGCTCGGTGAGCCAGTCCGACATCAAGCCGATCTCGGCCTCCTGCATGTTGTTCATACGATCAGCCAGGGCCTTGACCTGCTCGGACGCGGAGCGTTCCGGGACCCATGCCGTCATCGTCACGGCCTGGTCGTGATGGCGGGTCATGCCGGTCACGAACCCGGCGTCGGCCTCGTTCCAGTCGTCCTCGGCCGGCACACCCTCGAAGTCCTCGGGAGCGACGACCTCGGCCTCCTCCCCCGGCTTGCCGGGCTTCAGCACGACGGACGACGGTGTCGACACGGCCTCCGGCTCGTCCTCGGGAGTGCAGCCCGACGCCACCGCGCCCAGTGCGACCACGAGCACGCCGTACCCGACCGCCCGGGCCCGCCACGGCCGCCGTCGGCCCCGAGAGACGGCTGAACTGCGGAAATACTCCATCGATTGCTCCAAGGGAAGTTCGTGATTCCTGGTGCGGCAGAATCCGCCGCACCAATTGAGTCAGTGACGAGTAAAGGTTGGTCGAAGCCGCTGGACTAAAACCCCTCAGCTCGCGAGACTTCCGAGCGACCCTAGCAAGGAGGTGTGGCGCGTATGCGTCCAATTACCCGAAAGAGTTCGCTCAGGGGTGCTGCAGGAGCGGCACTGTCACTCACCCTGGCGGCAGTCGCCCTGACCGCAGTGGCACCGGCTTCGACGGCGACGCCCGGTGACGGTTCCGGAAGGGCATCGACGTCGACGACGCTGTCGGCCGACGCCGAGGCCGCCGTGACGGCGGACGTCCCGCCGGGCGAGGTCGGGCACTACAGGTTGTCGCGCAAGAGCACCGTTGCCAGGAACGGCGCGCTCACGGATGTCGGCTCGGACATCGCGTTCAAGGGCAAATATGCGTTCGTCGGCAACTACGACGGGTTCACGGTCTTCGACCTGTCGACGCCGTCGGCCCCGCGTCAGGTGACGCAGGTCTATTGCCCCGGTTCGCAGAACGACGTGTCGATCTACGGGAACATCCTGGTCACGTCCACGGACTCGCGCCGCACGAACAGCTCGTGCAGCAGCGAGGCCTCGACGTCGGGGACCAGCTACTGGGAGGGCATCCGGGTCTGGAACATCTCCGACCCCACACACCCCAGGTACAGCAAGGCGGTGGCCACGCAGTGCGGCTCGCACACCAACTCCCTCGCGCCGTCCAAGGACGGGCTGAGCGTCTTCGTGTACGTTTCGTCGTACTTCCCGAACGACTCCCTGGCGAACTGCAAGCGGCCGCACGACAAGATCTCCGTCGTGAAGATCCCCAAGAGCGACCTGACCGCGGCCAGGGTCGTGTCGAAGCCGATCCTGTTCCCGAACGGCGGCTACACGTCCCCCGACGGCGTGGACAGCTACAAGTCGACCTCCGGCTGCCACGACATCACCACCTACGCGAAGTTCGACCTGGCCGCCGGCGCCTGCATGGGTGACGGCATCCTCATGGACATCTCGAACCGCGCGAACCCCACCGTCATCAGCCGCGTGCGGGACACGACCAACTTCGCGTTCTGGCACTCCGCGACGTTCAACAACGCCGGCACCAAGGTCGTGTTCACCGACGAACTCGGCGGCGGCCTCGCCGCGACGTGCACCGGCGACTTCCGCCCCGAACAGGGCGGCAACGGCATCTACAACATCGTGGACCGCACGCTCAAGTTCAAGTCGTACTACAAGATCCCGCGGATCAACACGGCCGACGAGAACTGCGTCGCCCACAACGGCTCGCTCGTCCCGATCCCCGGCAAGGACATCATGGTCCAGTCCTGGTACCAGGGCGGCATCTCCGCGTTCAACTTCAGCGACTCGAACAACCCCAAGGAAATCGCCTGGTACGACCGCGGCGCCGGCCTCAGCGACCTCGGCACCTGGTCCTCCTACTACTACAACGGGTACGTCTACTCCAGCGACACGTCACGCGGCTTCGAGACCTTCAGGTTCGACTCCACGATCGACAGCACCGCACGGAAGAACCTGACGGCACTGAACCCGCAGTCACAACAACAGTACTGACCTCCGATCCGTGAACGCGCCGGATCCCACCGGCGGAGGAGTATGTCTCGTGGTGCCCGACGAACTCGCCGGGCACCACGAGACCGGACGAGGTCGAGCAGTTCGCACACGCATGTCCGCGCCTGACCGGCTACGGCCCGTCACGCGTCGTCCAGCGGTCAGCGTTTCAGTCCCGGTCAGGCGGCGGAACGTCGCCGCGGACGGCGTCCGGCGCGTGCACCTGAACCCCGCCAGGACCACCGGTTCCAGATCGGCCGCGACCTCACCGACCTCGACGAACGAGGTCGCCCCGCAGCACGCCGCGAACACCACCAAACCGAGCACGACCGGCAACTCGAACCTCACCCCCACGCGGATCACGCGGATCCGGCACTGCCTCCAGTGCAGCCAGCAGGCACGCGGCATCCTCACGAACCAGCAGCTCAGCCGCCAACGGGTCCCCGAGCGAGGCAACGATAGGGAAGAATGAAGACACCGCAGCGGCTCTCTTGAGGACTGGCCTCGACGCTTCGCGGGCGAGAAAACCTCATGGTCTGAAATCCGCCGGGCTCTCCAACCCTCTTCTTCCGGAAGAAGAGGAGGCCATCCAACAGTAGTAGCCTCGGTCCATATTTCTTCGAAATCGCCCGCGGGGATAACAGCTCGGGCGCCAGGCCTCAGTTGCACCAACTCTTCAATAGTTCGCGCGATTCCTTCGCTCAAGACCCAATCTGATTTGCATTCCTGTCTGCCCATTCCGTTTCCCGACAATTTCCTTCACCCCGGGAATACTCTAACAACCCGCCCCTCGTTCCCGTCAGCAAGTGCCTCGATAAAAACTCCCGAAAAGTTCCATCAGGAAGCCGTCCGGAACCGGATGCGCACCAATATCTATCACCATTCCAGCCCGCCCATTCACTTAGACACCCCCTACTTCCGCCAGTCGATTGCATTCGACTATTGGTCACAGAGATAGCGATCCCATACCGCGGCTCGCGAACCGAGTGACGCTCTAAGACCTCGTTTTAGAATGGCTGCCGTGTCCGCTATGCCGGGCTGGCTGGTTCGGGCAGGCTGTGGGCTCGTGATCGAGGATTTGGTTCCTGACCTGCTGTGGGAACAGGTCGCGCCGTTGGTGCCGGCGCCGAAGCCGCGTCCGTACCGGCATCACGGGCGGCGGCGAGCCGATGACCGGGCGGCGCTGGCCGGGATCATGTTCGTGCTGCGGCACGGTGTCGGCTGGCGGCAGGTCCCGGCCCGGGAACTTGGCGTCTCGGGTGTGACCTGCTGGCGCCGGCTGGCCAAGTGGACCGAGGCGGGCGTGTGGCCGCGACTGCACGAGGCGGTCCTGGCCCCGCTCACGGCTCCGGCCTGGGCAAGAAACGCTGGGTCGTCGAACGCGGCTTCGCCCGGCTCCACCAGTTCAAACGACTACGCACCCGCTACGAGATCCGCGCCGACCTCCACCTCGGCCTCATGCACCTGGCCTGCGCCATCATCTGCTGACGCAAACTCCCCGGACGGTCATTCTGAAACGAGGTCTAAGAAGCTTCAAGACGGGCCCGCATATCCCACAACGCAAGTTCGCCCGCCAAGGCTCGCTCTCTCGCCACCTCGCCAATCCTGTACCTCCCAAGTTCCTTAATACCCGATTTTGTGTGCGCAACAACTCCTCCATGAGTCAACCGCATCATGATTCGCCAGCAGCTATCGACAAATATGCGAAAATCGACCTCAGCTTGCGCGGACCCGAGGCTTGGGAACGTGGACCACCAGCCAACCCGAATCCCATCAGTTGACTTAGGCCTGCAGCCACCCCACAGGATAAGTGAATGCGGATCGTCGGTCCACGAAGATCCATCTTCCCGCGTACGTACCGCTAGCGTTGGGAAAATGTCAGGATTCCAAATACCTGCCACCTTCCCATCAAGCGGAGCATTAATCTCCGGAACAATTTTTCCATAATGCGTCGCTGTGTCGATCAGCCGCACACCCGGCCAGGCATCATAGATAGCAGCTTCGAGCCCCGCTTCGTCTTCGGGCGCCAGGAAGATATGCTTGTGCTTCTTGCGAAAATTCTCGGACGCCATCCCAACTACTTTCGCTTGTGGTACATAATAACCAGGTTCACCGGGGCCAAAGCGGTATTTCGCCCGATGGCCGTCTTTTCTGACACGAGCGACCGCCTCCACGCAGGCGATCCGGGCACGAGACCAGGGGGACAAAACCGTCATGAGCGAGGCCGAAACACTCCTCGTCCAGCTGAGATGCCTCAAAGCACTACACGAGACCCCAGGGTTCCGAGCCGCGGCCGGCCGCATGTTCATCTCGGACCGCAAGCTGCGCCGCGAACTGACGGCACTGGAGGAGGCAACGGGGGTGCATCTCGTCGATCGCACGGACGTCGCCACCGTGACCCCGGACGGCGAACGGATCCTCACGAGCGGGATCATCGAACGCCTGGAAGCTCATCAGGAGTCGATCCACGAGGCCGTCGCGGAGCTCAAGACGCTCCTGACCGCGCAGCCGGACCCGGCCGACGTCACCTGACGACACACCGAACCGCCACCTGTTCCCACATCTTGCGCCGAACCGTCGCCCGGTCGCACCGGGACAGAATGGAACCGAGACAAGCGACGATTCGGCGGGGGTGGCGAGAAAGGTGACGGTTCGGCGGGGGCCAGGTCAGCGGTCCACGCGGGCGCTGCCGCCGCCTGCCAGCTTGGCGACCTCGGCGAGGGTCGCGGTGGTGGTGTCGCCGGGGGTGGTCATGGCCAGGGCGCCGTGGGCGGCGCCGTAGTTGACCGCCTGCTCCAGGGAGCCCAGTTCCATCAGCCCGTAGGCCAGGCCCGAGGCGAAGGAGTCGCCGCCGCCCACGCGGTCGAAGATCTCCAGGTCCGGGCGGTGGGTCGCCTCGGCGAAGCCCTCGGCGCGGGACCAGGCGATAGCGCCCCAGTCGTTGATCGTCGCGGTCTTCACGCCGCGCAGCGTCGTCGCGATGACCTGGAAGTTCTCGTACTCGGCCGACGCGCGCTCGATCATGGCGCGGAACGCGCCGGTGTTCAGGTCCGTCAGGCTCTCGTCCACGCCCTCGACCTCGAAGCCGAGCGACGCGGTGAAGTCCTCCTCGTTGCCGATCATCACGTCCACGTGCTTCGCCAGGCGCCGGTTCACCTCGCGCGCCCGCTCCACCCCGCCGATGCCCTTCCACAGGGAGGGCCGGTAGTTGAGGTCGTAGGACACGATCGTGCCGTGCTCGCGGGCCGTCGCCATCGCGGCCTCCGCGACGTCGGCCGCGGATTCCGACAGGGCCGCGAAGATGCCGCCCGTGTGCAGCCAGCGCACGCCGGAGGAGAACAGCGCCTCCCAGTCGACGTCGTCGGGCTTCATCTGGGAGACCGCGGTGTTGCCGCGGTCGCTCACGCCCAGCGCGCCCCGCACGCCGAAGCCGCGCTCGGTGAAGTTCAGGCCGTTGCGCACCTCGCGGCCGATGCCGTCGTAGTCGCGCCACTGCACCCACGAGGTGTCGAGGCCGCCGGTCAGCATGAGGTCCTCGACGAGGCTGCCGACGTCGTTGCGGGCCAGCGCCGTCACGATCGCGCCGCGCAGCCCGAAGCAGCGGCGCAGGCCGCGGGCGACGTTGTACTCGCCGCCGCCCTCCCACACGGAGAACTGGCGCGCGTTGCGCACGCGGCGGTCGCCCGGGTCGAGGCGCAGCATCACCTCGCCGAGGGCGACGACGTCGTACCGGCACTCGGCGGCGGGGCGGACGGACAGGGACGGGTTGCTCATGGCTCAGGCTCCTTCGGGACGCGCGGCGATGGAAACGGCCTCAGCGGTCCGGCGGGTGATCTCGGCGAAGTCGCCCGCGACGACGAGCTTCTTCTCGACCATCCAGGAACCGCCCACGGCCAGCACGGACGGCAGGCCGAGGTACTCGGGGAGGTTGGCGGCGCTCACGCCGCCGGTGGGGACGAAGCGCACCTGGCCGAACGGCGCCGACAGCGCCTTGATCGCGGCCGGTCCGCCGACGACGCCCGCCGGGAACAGCTTCACGGTCGTCACGCCCAGGTCGAGCGCGGCCATGATGTCCGACGCCGAGGCGACGCCCGGCAGGATCGGGATGCCGGCGGCCTGGGCGGCCCGCACGACGCTCGCGCTGGTGCCCGGCGACACGAGGTACTTCGCGCCCGCGGCGACGGCCTCGTCGACCTGCTGCGGGGTCACGACGGTGCCCGCGCCGAGCAGCAGGTCCGGGTGCTCCGCGGCGATCGCCGCGATGGCGGCCCGGGCGCCGGCCGTGCGGAAGGTGACCTCGGCGACCGGCAGCCCGCCGTCGGACAGGGCCTTCGCGACGCCGAGACCCTGCGTCTCGTCGTCGACGACGACGACGGGCACGACGCGGGCGCGGCCGAGTTCTTCGAGGACATCCAGGTCGTGGCCGGCCTGGGCGGGGGACGATGACTTCGCTGACATCGAGTGTGCTCCGAACGACGTCGTTGGACGGGTACATGCGAAGCCTAGGGGATCCGGGCGAGGTTTCGGAATGCGCTTACCGACGGACGGGAGGTGTCGGGCGGCGGGCCCGCTCCGGTAGGTTCTTCCCAGGCCGGGACGAACCGGCGTCGTCCGAGGTGGCGGCGGCCGGTCCGGGGACGACGACGCCTGCCTCAACGCACACGTCGAGCATACTTTTGCAGCCACCCGGCCGGACGTACGTAGATGTGAGAGAGTTCAGGCGGCGGTAACCTGCCACGCTGTGCACTCGGAGAAACTCGGAAAGATCGGCCCGCGGAGGTGCTCACGGCAATGACCGTCCTTGTTGCGTACAACGCGTCGCCCCAGGGCGAATCCGCCCTCCGAGCGGCCACCGCCGAGGCGGAACGGCGCAGCCAGAACCTGTCGGTGCTCGTCCTCACCCCGCAGCAGGGCCCGGAGGTCCCCTCCGACCTGGCGCACCTGCTGGACAGCGTGCCGGCGGGCGTCACGGTGGCGCCGGTCGCCTACCGGGAGGAGTCCGAGGAGGTCGCCGAGTCCATCATCGACGCGGCGGAGCGCGTGAAGGCGTCGCTGGTGGTGATCGGGGCCCGCAAGCACTCGACGGTCGGGACGTTCCTCGTCGGTTCGACGACGCAGCAGGTGCTGCTGGACTCCCCCGCACCGGTGCTCGTGGTCAAGGCGGGCTACGCCTGAGCCGAGCCGGCTGAGCAGGGCGGACGCCGACAGGCGGGACACCCTTACGGGATGTCCGGCAGCCCGGCTACCCTCGGGGAATGGCTGTGGTCACGCTCGGGATTCCGTCGGTACGGGGTTCGTCGCGGCCGGGGGATCCGACGGCGCAGCTGCCGCCGCGCCCGGAGGACGACCGGCTGATCGACAGGTACGGGCGGGTGGCGCGGGATCTGCGCGTCTCGCTGACCACGGCGTGCAACCTCCGCTGCACCTACTGCATGCCGGCCGAGGGCCTGCCCGTGATCCCCCGCGACCAGCTCCTGACCCCGGCCGAGATCGCACGGTTGATCGGCCTCGGCGTCCGGACGGGCATCCGCGACGTCCGGTTCACGGGCGGCGAGCCGCTGATGCGCCGCGACCTGGAGGACATCCTGCGGGCGGCGAGGGGAGCGGCCGACGCGGCGTCGTCGGACACCGTGAGCTTCGCGATCACGACGAACGCGCTCGGGCTGGAGAAGCGCGCGGCCGGGCTCGTCGCGGCCGGGCTGGACCGGATCAACGTGAGCCTCGACACGGTCGACCGGGCGGCGTTCGCCGCGATGACGCGGCGCGACCGGCTCGACGACGTGCTGACCGGGATCCGCGGGGCGATCGCCGCGGGGCTGGCACCGGTGAAGATCAACGCGGTGCTGCTGCCGGAGGTGCTGGACGGCGCGGCGGATCTGCTCGCCTGGGCGCTGGAGCACGGCTGCCGGCTGCGGTTCATCGAGCAGATGCCGCTGGACGCGGACGGGAACTGGGCGCGGTCCGACGTCGTCTCGGCCGCAGACCTGCTCGGCAGGCTGTCCGAACGGTTCACGCTCACGGAGGCGGGACGCGAGGATCCCGCGGCGCCGGCCGAGGAATGGCTGGTCGACGGCGGCCCGGGGACGGTGGGGATCATCGCCTCGGTGACTCGGTCCTTCTGCGGGGACTGCGACCGCACCCGCCTCACCGCCGAGGGAACGGTGCGCTCCTGCCTGTTCGGCGACGAGGAGACGGACCTGCGGGCGTTGCTGCGCTCGGGCGCGACGGACGAACAGCTCGCCGACGCCTGGCGCGGCGCGATGTGGGCCAAGCCCCGAGCCCACGGCTCGGACGCCCCGGACCTGGCCCGAGACGCCTTCGCGGACACCACCCGCTCGATGGGCGCGATCGGCGGCTGACCAGTTCCGTGACCGCCGGCCGCGGGCTGACGGGCAGCCGCCGGCTGACCGGCAGTGGCGGTTGACCGGCAGCCACGGTTGACCGGCAGCGGCGACCATGTCATCTGAGTCGATGGGACCGTGACCATCGACTCGAATGACATGGTCACCCTCCGGAGCCGGCCGGCCGGGGGGTCGATGCTTCAGGGGGTCGGTCAGGCGAAGGGGTTGCGGCGTTCTCGCATCCGGGTCTCGGCGTCCAGGACGAGGGATTCCGCCGAGGACGGGGTCGTCGCCCACGACACCACGCCGCGGACCCGGGGCCAGGCGCCGTGCGGGAGGGTGCGCGGCGGCTCCGCGAGGGCGTCGGCGAACCGCTGCCGCAGGGACTCCGCGGACATCGCCGCGCCGACGTCGTCGACCGCCGGGAGGCTGATGACGACGGCGAACGTGCCCCCGTCGACCCGGCCGATCTCGCTGCCCGCGGGCAGGGCCCCGACCAGGCGGGACGCCACCTCGATCAGCACCTGGTCGCCCGCCGCGAGACCGTACGCGGCGTTGACGCGGTGCAGGCCCTCGACGTCGAACAGGAGCAGGAACTGAGCGGTCCCCGGGCGCGCCGTGTCGCACCGGCGGGTCAGGTCGTACCAGATGGCGGCGCGGGTCTTGAGGCGGGTCAGCGGGTCGTGCGTCGAGCGCTCGGACAGTGCCCCCACGAGCGCCCGCATGATCGCGGCGGCGCTCGTCACGCCCCAGCGGGTGTCCTGGACCAGGACGTCGTCGTACCGCTGCTTGGCGTCGCGCACCATGACCTGCGCCGCGACGTCGGCGACGTGGGAGGCGGGGTGCGCGACGAGCGGGGACCAGTCGGTCACCATGGAGACGGGTTTCGGGTCGTGCATCGCCCGGCCGTAGCCGAGACGGCCGGTGTAGACCCAGGTGAAATGCTGTCGCATCAGGATGCCCACGCGCGTCGTCGGGCGGGAACGGCGCACCACGACGCAGGAGACCTCGGGGTCGCGGAAGTAGAGGTTGACGTCCCGGATGGGCAGGTCGGCGTCGACGACCTGAACGGGCTGCGCGAGGTCGGCGACGATTCCGGCCAGGCTCGTGCGCGCGGCGCCGCTCTCGGGGTGGGTTGCATGAAGGGCTACGTGGACGAGTTCGTCATGCACAGCTCTTATGATCGACCTGATCAGGGGATATCGGAATGGGGAACGGGAGAAGTTGGTCGACCGTTCGACAAGAATTACCCGACGGGCGAATCCCGCGGCGAATCCAGGCCCGGTCGGCGCCGCGGCGGTGCGGGGCTACAGCCCGACCCACTCCGACTCGCCGTCGGTGAACTGCTGCTTCTTCCAGATGGGGACCTCGGCCTTGATGCGCTCGACCAGCAGGGAGCACGCCTCGAAGGCCTCCTTGCGGTGGCCCGCCGACGCGGAGGCGACCAGGGCGACGTCGCCGATCTCCAGGTGGCCGTACCGGTGCACGGCGGCGACACGAAGCCCGGTCTCCTCGGCCACCGCCTGGCACACTTTTCGCAGGGTGGCGGCGGCATCGGGGTGCGCCTCGTAGTCCAGGCTGGTCACGGCGCGCCCGCCGTCGTCGTCCCGGACGACGCCGCGGAACGTGACGACGGCGCCGCACTCGGGGGCTGCCACGGCCGCCTCGACGTCACGGGTCACGGACTCCCCGAGGACGGCCTCGGTCACGGTGCTGACTTCGCTCACCGCCTCACTGTAATCGGCCGTCCCGCCGCAACCGGTCGCCGGCGGCGCCGGCCCGATCAGGACGGCTGCCCGGTCAGCGCTTCCGGGCGTTCTCGTAGGCGGCGATCATCCGGCGCGCATGGGTCTCCGGGGCGAACTCCTCGCGCGCGTGCCGCGTGGCGCGGGAGGCCGCGAGCACCCGCCCGGGATCGCGGACGACGTCGGCCAGCGCGGTGGCCATCTCCGCCTCGTCGCGCGGGATGCGGATGCCGGGGCCCTGGAGCCCCTCGCTCAGCGCGGGGTCGCAGTACAGGACGCCGCGACCGGCGGTGACGGCCTCCACGATCGTCATCGGCTGGTTGTCGAAGCCGTACGAGGTCAGCGCCGCGAGGTGTGACCCGGCGAGGATCCGCGGGATCCGGCCGTGGTCCTGCCGCCCGAGGAACTCGATCCCGGGAGGCCCGGCCGGGCCGTCGTCCGCGCCCGGCCCGTCGCCCGACGCCGACGCGAGGCGCCGCGCGTCGTCGAGCTGACTGCCGTCGCCGACGACGACGACGTGCAACCTGCCCGGTCCGAGCTCCCGCTGCGCGGCCACGACGGCCCGCACGAACGGCAGGATCCGCTTCTCCGGCTCGCACCGGCCGATCCAGACCACCCGCAGGGGTCGGCCGGGCCGGCCGAGTTCCGGCCTGCTCGCCGGCGTTGCGCCGTCCGGCCTGACGGCCGCCTCGTCGACGGCTGCGGCGTCGGCGGCTGCGGCGTCGGCGGCCTCGGCGGCGGCGGCGGCGGCGGCGGCGGCCTCGTCGGCGGCCTCGTCGGCGTCGGCGGCTGCGGCGTCGGCGGCCTCGTCGGCGGCTGCGGCGTCGGCGGCTGCCTCCGGATCGGCGGCGGCGGCGTACGGGGCGGCGGCCACGGCGGCGGCGACACCCCCATCGGCGATGCCGGCGTCCGCATCGGCACTGGCACTGGCGCCGGCGACGTCTGCGTCAGCATCGGCGCTGGCGCCGGGGGCGTCTACGTCGGCATCGGCATTGGCATCGACATCGGCATCGAGGATCTGGCCGGCCCGGCCCGTCGTGGTCACGGTGTTCGGGACGACGACGACGTCGGCGAGTCCCGCCTCGCGGAGCCGTTCGGCCTGGTGGGCCGAGGGCGAGACCACGACGTCCGCGCGCTGCGCGACGGCGAGGGTCATGTTCCGCAGCGCGCTGTCGGCGGGCCGGGCCGCGAGCGCGGCGCGGGTCGGGGCGATGCCGGTGATCCAGCGGTGGAAGCCGCGCACCGCCGCGGCGATCAGTCCCTGCGGCCGCGCCGTCGTCTGCCAGAAGAAGGTGTGCACGGTGTGGGCCACGGGCAGGCCCCGGCGTCGTGCGACGTCGATCGCCGCGGCGGCCATCCCGAACTCGGAGTGCAGCTGCACCACGTCGACGCGGTGCTCGGCGAAGACCTGCTCCAGGAGCCCGCGCACCCGCCCCGAGTTCCGTACCACCGGCAGGTCCACTCCGGGCAGCACCCAGCGCGCGGGAACCCGCAGGTGCGCGACGTCGCCGGCGAACGGCCCGTCCGCCCCGCCGGACAAGGCACCCTTCCCCCGCACCGGCGACACGACGACCACGCCGCACCCGGCGCCCCTCAGCGCCGCGACCTGTTCGACCAGCGCCGTCTGCGCCCCGCCGACATAGTCCAGCGCGTAGTCGCAGACGACGGCGACGGTCAGCGGATCGGAGCTCACCGGGCCAATCTACTGGCGCCGGAACCTCCCCGGACCCGGATTCCGGCACGAACCCCGTCGACCCCGGCGAGGAAAAGGTCCTCTGCGCGGATCCGCCTCAACCCAGCAGAGGGACCTCCCTGCGAATCTGCCTCACCCCACCGGAAGAAGGGCAACCATTTCGCAGATCAACCTCACCCCAGCGGATGAACGGCGACCACTTCGCAGACCTACCTCACCCCAGCCGAAGGACGGCGACCACTTCGCAGAGCTACCTCACCCCAGCCGAAGGACGGCGACCACTTCGCGGATCTGCCTCATCTCTGCCTCATCCCAGCGGAAGGAGGGTGACCTCGTCCCCGGGATCCAGTGCGCTCCGGTCGGCGGGCACCTCGACCAGCACGTCGGCCGCCCCCATGGACGCCACCAGATGCGACCCGGCCCCGCCGACGACGTCGACCTGGAGGAGCGGTCGGTCGGATGTCCTTGCGGTCGGCCCCTCGGGGAACCGACTTCCCGACTTCGGACCGACCGTCCCCCGCATTCCACCGGCCGGCCGTAGCCGGCCCCGGAGATACTGCCGCCTGCCGAGCGGCGAGGCGATGGATCCGCCGGATTCCCCGGCATGCCCGACGACGGCGCGCAGCTCTCCCACCGTCGGCAGCCCCGCGGCGCGGCGCAGCGGGTCGCGCAGGAAGACGACGAACGACACCTGCGCGCTCACCGGATTCCCGGGGAAGGTCACCACGGGCGTTCCGTCCAGCCTCCCGAACCCCTGGGGCCCGCCGGGCTGCATCGCCACGGACCGGAACACCGCGCCGGACAGCACGTCCTTGACCACCTCGTGCGCCCCCTGGCTCACGCCGCCGGAGGTGATCACCAGGTCCGACGACGCCGCCGCGGTGCGGAGCGCCCTCCGCGCGGCCTCCGGGTCGTCGGTGATCCGGTACGTACCCGCCACCTCGGCCCCCGCCGCCCGGACCGCGGCCGCGAGCGCCACGGCGTTCGCGTCCCAGATCTGTCCCGGACCGGCCGGTTCGCCGGGCGCGACCAGCTCGGTGCCCGTCGACACGACGGCCACCCGGAGCCGCCGTCGTACCGGAAGCTCCGCGACACCACACGCGGCCACCGCGGCCAGATGATGGGGAGCCAGCACGGTCCCGGCGGAGAGCACGAGGTCCCCGGCGCCGACGTCGGACCCCACCTCCCGCACGAACTCCCCGGCCGCCCGGGACCGGATGATCCGCACGGACCCGAACCCGACCCACGCGGACCCGGACCCGACCGGCACGGACCCGGACCCGATCCGGGCGGACCCGGACCCGACCGGAGCGGTCCCGGATCCCCCGGCTTTGCGTTCGCCTGCGTCGGGGTCGTGTGGTGCCTCCAGCCGCGAGGCGGGGTCTGCGGGCGGGTTCGTTTCGCGGCCGGAAGCACTGCCTCGCGCCGCAGCGTGGTCGTGGTTGAAGGTGCCGACGTCGGTGTCCTCGACGGGCACCACCGCGTCCGCCTCCGCCGGGACCGGCGCGCCGGTCATGATGCGGACGGCGGTGCCAGGCGCGAGGGGCGCGGCGGCGGAGCCGGCCGCGATCTCACCGGCGACGGGAAGAATCACCGGAGCACCGACGGTCGCGCCGGCGATGTCGGCGGCCCGTACCGCGAACCCGTCCATCTGCGAGTTCCGGAACCGGGGCAGGGGTTCCGGCGCGAGGACGTCGCCGGCGAGCACCCGGCCGAGGGCATCACCGACCGGAACGAGCTGCGCACCCACCGTCGTCGTCCCGGAACCTTCGGCACCCACCGTCGCCGTCCCGGAAACCTCCGCGCCGCCCGCCGTCGCCCCCGAACTCTCGGCACCCACCGTCGTCGTCCCGGAAACCTCCGCACCCACCGTCGTCGTCCCGGAAACCTCGCCGGAGATTCCGGCGAGGAGACGCGCGACGTCGTCCCGATGCTCCTCAACACTCACCCGAGAACCCACCCCACGACCCTACCCGCGGCTCACCTGACCGCGGGGGCGTCAGTAGCACGTTGGCCCCCGTTCTCGCCGCTTCGAATGGATTCGAGATGCTACTGAGCCAAGAACCACGACCGCTGCCCCGGGCAGGGGCCGGGGCAGCGGGCCGTGTCGGCCGTCAGGCGCAGAAGACCTCGCGGGTCAGGTGTGCCGTCGTGGCGATGAACTCCGGGGCCAGGGAGTTCGTGGCGTCGTCCGTGTAGTTGACCGAGCCCGTCAGGGTCGTGGCGCCGTCGGGGCTCGTGTACATCAGGGTCGCGTAGCCCGGCAGGCCGCCGTTGTGGCTCACGACGACGCCGCAGCCCGGGCCGAGGTCCTGGACGAACAGGCCCAGGCCGTACTCGCCGTAGACCGGGACCCCGCTACCCGCCAGCGGCGTGCGCATCTCCTCCAGCAGCGCCGACGGCAGCAGCTCGCCGGCGGCCAGCGCCGTCGCGAACGTGCCGAGGTCCGCGGTGGTCGAGATCAGGTCGCCCGCGCCGGCGAACCCCGAGGGGTTCATCCGGGTGACGTCCTCGACATGCCCGTCGGCGAACCGGTAGTAGGCGTGGGCGTGCGGGCCGGGGATCGCGGTGCGGTCCCCGGGGGCGAAGGTGTCCCGCAGGCCGAGCGGCCGCACGATGCGCTCGGCCACCTGCTGCCCGTACGACTCCCCGGTCAGCGCCTCGACGAGCAGCACCGCCAGGGTGTAGTTCGTGTTGGAGTACTCCCACGCCGTCCCCGGCTCGAAGCGGGCCGGGCGGTCCAGCGCGTACCGCACCAGTTCCTCCGGCTCGTGGCCGCGCAGCCGGTTCGCCATCAGTTCGTCGAGCGTCCCGGCGATGCCGGGGACGTAGGTCCCGTCCGCGTCGATCGCGCCGCTGTAGCTGAGCAGGCCGCTCGTGTGCTGCAGCAGCATGCGAACGGTGATCCGGGGGTCGAGCCCGTCGAGGGGGACGACGCCGGCGACGGGGTCGTCGAGCCCGATCCGGCCCTCGGCGACGAGCTGGAGGACGATCGTCGCCGTGATCGTCTTGGTCGCGCTGCCGATCCGGAACCGGCCGTCCGCCGGGACGCCGCCGTGGCCGCCCAGCGAACGCCGGCCGGCGGTGCCGGTCCAGGTGCCGTTCTCGTCGGTCACGCGGAGCTGGGCGCCGACCGCTCCGGCGTCGACGAGGCGCTGGAGCGCCCGCCGGAGCTCGGGCCGGTTCTCCGGGCCGGTCTCCCCGGAGCCGACGGCGGCCAACGGACCGGCGGTGGCCGCACCGGCGGCCGCCGCACCGGCACTCGCCACACCGGCGGCCGACGAGACGGCGTCGGCGGCAGCTCCCGGCGCGGCCGTCGCCGGCGCCGCGGCGCCCGCCAGGAGCGCGACCGTGAGGATCGCCGCTCCGGCTCCGGCGGCAAGGCGTGGCATCGTGACGCGGTCAGGCGAGACGGATGCGGCTTCCACAGATCGCCGGGTCATGGTCAGACCGCCTTCCGGTAGGTACGGAGCGCGAGGACGTAGCAGAGGACGCCGATGCCGACGATCCAGGCCAGGGCAATCCAGATGTCGTTGCCCACCGGCTCGTCCTCGAAGAGCGCGCGGAGGGTTTCCACCACCGAGGTGACCGGCTGGTTCTCGGCGAACCAGCGGACCGGACCGGGCATGGACTCCGTCGGGGCGAACGCCGAGCTGAGGAACGGCAGGAAGATCAGCGGGTAGGAGAACGCGCCCGCGCCCTCCATCGACGTGGCCGTCAGGCCCGGGATCACCGACATCCAGGTGAGGGTCAGCGTGAACAGCGTGAGCACCCCGATCGCGGCGAGCCAGCCGAGCAGGTCCGCCTCGGGCCGGAAGCCCATCGCGAACCCCACCCCGACGATCAGCACGGCGGTCACGGCGTTCGAGACCAGCGACGTCAGCACGTGCGACCACAGCACCGCCGACCGCGAGATCGGCATCGTCTGCAGCCTCGCGGTGATCCCGCCGCTGGTGTCGTTGTAGATCCGCAGCGCCGTGTACGCCACGCTCGACCCGACGGTGATCAGCAGGATCCCCGGCAGCAGGTAGTTGGTGTAGTTGGCTCCGCCGGTCGCGATCGCCCCGCCGAACACGTACCGGAACAGCAGGAAGATCGCGATCGGCGTGACGGCGACCGTGATGATCGTGTCGGGGCTGCGCAGGATCTGCTTCATGAGGCGCCCGGTGAGCGCCCAGGTGTCGTGGAACATCAGTTGGCCTCCGTGACGCCGGTCTTGCCGATGATGGCGAGGAAGATCTCCTCGAGGGTGGGCTGCTTCTCGACGTACTCGACCTTGGCGGGCGGGAACATCTTCTTCAGCTCGGCGAGGGTGCCGTTGGCGATGATGGTGCCCTCGTGCAGGATCGCGATGCGGTCCGCGAGCTGCTCGGCCTCCTCCAGGTACTGGGTGGTGAGCAGGATGGTGGTGCCGTCGGCCGCGAGGCCCTTGACCGTGCGCCAGACCTCGAGGCGCGCCTCGGGGTCCAGGCCGGTGGTCGGCTCGTCCAGGAAGATGATCCCCGGCGAGCCCACCAGGCTCATCGCGATGTCGAGCCGGCGCCGCATGCCGCCCGAGTAGGTGCCGGCGCGGCGGTCGGCGGCGTCGGACAGCCCGAACTGCGCGAGCAGCCCGCTCGTGACCGTGCGCGGCCCGGGCACGCGGCGCAGCCGCGCGATCAGCTCGAGGTTCTCCCGGCCGGTCAGGACCTGGTCGACGGCGGCGAACTGGCCGGTCAGCGAGATCGACCGCCGGACCTGCTCGGCCTCGCGGATCACGTCGTGGCCCGCGAGCCGCGCCGTGCCGCCGTCGGGCCGCAGCAGGGTGGTGCAGATGTTCACCGTGGTGGTCTTGCCGGCGCCGTTCGAGCCGAGCAGGGCGAAGATCTCGCCCGGCCGGACGTCGAACGTGACGCCCTTCAGCACCTCGGTCCTGCCGAACGACTTGGTCAGCCCGACGACGTCGATCGCCGGTTCGTGCACGGAAGTGGACATGACTCCTCCAGTCAGATGGGGGCGGTTTCAGGGCGCACCCGGGTAGGGACCGGGGTGCGCTGGTTCTCGGGCGCGCTCAGGCAGGGAGCCGGGTGCGCTGGTTCCGGGGGTCGTTCGGTCGGCGGGTTGTCGCACGACCGGCAGACCGGGCGACCGGTCGTGCGACGGCCGGCCGATCGGGCGCCGCCCGGCGGCCGGGCGGCGGGCCGCCTACGGCCGGCGGATGATGATGTCGCCGTAGCCCGTGGTGGCGTGGATCTCGGCGGAGGCCTCGTCACCGGCCGGACCCTCGGCGGGCGCGAGCTGGTTGCGCAGGGCGCCGTGCTCGGACGAGACGTCGAGGTAGGCCGCGGTCCCCTCCGGGACACCCACCTCGATCGAGCCGTACGACGTCGCCACCCGGGCGCTGCCACGCTCGACGCTGCCGACGCGGATCCCGCCGTGGGCGGACTTCACGGCGAGATCGCCGCGCACCACGTCCACGACGACGTCGCCGTTCGACCCGGTCACCTGCAGGCTCCCGGTGACGCGCCCGAGGGTGATCGTCCCGTTGCTCGCCTTGATCGCGCCGTCGGCCGCCTCGTCGACGCGGACGGATCCTGCGCTCGACCTGACGTTCAGGACGCCGGCCCGGCCGATCACGGCCGACCCGGCGGCGAGCTTCACGAACACGCGCTCGGCCGCCTCGACCCGCACGTCACCGGCGGACAGCGTGAGGTCGACGATGCCGAGCTCGCCCTCGGCGCGGAACGAACCGGTCTTGCCGCTCACACCGGAACCGGTGGGCAGCTCGACCGTGATGTCGGCCGTGCCGGCGGCGAACGGCAGCACCCACTGCTTCCAGGCACCGGGGTAGGTCACCGAGATCGCGTCGCCGTCCTGTTCGACGACGATCTCCTCGGTGGCCTTCATGCTCCCGGACTTCCCGGGGGTCGTGGGCAGCACGGTGACGACGGCCTCGTCCCGCTCGGAGGCGACGACGTACAGATTGGCGAACGGCACGTCCACGTGCAGGGGAACGGGACGGGAGGCGGGAAAGGACCGGGGGGCGGGAGAAGCGGGCATGACGAATCCTCCGAGGTGGTGTCGGCTTGGTGTCAGAGCGGGAGTTGTGGTGTCAGGGATCGCGGCGCCGTGGCGCCGGTGCGGCGGCGGGTGTCAGCGCACCCACCCGGTCTGCCGGTTCCGGCCCCGCGTCGAGCCCTGCGGCTGGGGCGCGGCCGGCACGCCCGGCCGTTCGAGCGCGGCCGCGACCGCCCGCACGAGCCAGGTGTTCACGGAGACGCCCTCCACCGCGGCGGCGACCTCGGCCTGCGCCTTGAGGTGGTCGGGCAGCCGCAGGGTGGTGCGGGTCGTGGCGCCGCCCTCGCCGTCGACGGCCGGAAGGGACGACGACGCCGGGGCCGCCGCGGGCGGCGCGGAAGGCGCGGCGGAAGCTGCGGCGGCCGGCTCGGTGACCGGCGCAGGGACGACGACGAACTCCGGCTCGCCGCCGCGCAGCCGCACGTCCACGGAGCCCGGCGCGAGCTCCGCGGAGATCTCGCCGGCCGCGGAGCTGAGCGCGTCGAGCAGGACCAGGCGCACCGCGGCGTCCATCGGTGCGGTGAGCCGCTGGGCGACCTGCCGCGCGTCCTCCCCCACGGCATCGGCCGCGAGGGCGATGCGGCGGTTGAGGTCGTCGACGTAACGCGTGATGTCCATGTCCAGAATCATGACACCACCGTGGTGTCATGTCAACCCCGTGACACCACCTGATGACATCACTGCCGACACCACCGTCGGCAGCAGCGTGTTCTCAGGCGTGGACGTGGGCGTGATGGCCCACCGCGGCCGAGACGTCACGCTCCGCCACGGCCAGGAGGTGATCCGCCAGGCGGCGCAGGGCCCGGGCCGCGGCGATCTCGTCGCCGATCTCCGGGACCTCGGCGTCGTCGGGGGCCTTGCGCGCGTGGCCGACGGCGCGGATCTCCGGCATGCCGCGCACGGTCGCCTCGGCCGTCGTGCTCCCGGCGGCCTCGTTGAGCGTGATCTCGACCTGCCACGTCACGGTCCGGCTCGCCGCCCCGCGGGCGTCGTCGGGCGCGAACACCGGCTCGGAATGGTCGATGAACGTGTCCGTCCCCGGGTAGACGAGCGTCTCGTCCCCGGTGTCCGACCAGCGCACGCGGTACGGCGGCGACCCGTCGCCGTGCGGGCACGCGACGACGACGCCGTCCCGCGTCGCACCGCCGACCACGCCGGACGCCGTCACGATCCGGTCTCCCACTGCTGCCTTCATGATGATCCCCTCCTCGCCGGGCGAGCAGCGCCGTCGCGGACGGCCGGGCTCAGCCGCTCGTTCCTCGCGTCCTCGCTGCCGTCTCCGGCGGCGCTGCTTCCATCATGCGCCCGACGGCGCGCTGATTCTCGGCGGAGGAAAGGATCAGACGCCCATCGGCACCGCGCCCATGACCTTCTCGTAGAGGGACTCGAAGACGCCGAGGGTGGCACCCATCGTGTGGGCCTGGATCAGCTCGCGGCTCGCGTCGCCGTAGCGCTCGCGCAGGGTCGCGTCGGTGAGCAGCGTGCGCAGGTGGCCCGCCAGCTCCTCGACGTCGCCGGGCTGGAACAGCTCGCCGTTCGCACCGGGCTTGACCAGGTGCGGCAGCGCCATCGCGTCGGCGGCGATCACCGGCAGGCGGGCCGCCATGGCCTCCATCGTCACGATGGACTGCAGCTCGGCCACGCCCGGCATGCAGAACAGGTCGGCCGTGGCGTACGCCTCCAGCAGCTCGTCGTCGGACAGGAAACCGCGGAACCGCACGCGCTCGCTCATGCCGAGCTCGGCGGTCAGCGCCTCCCAGGCACCGGCCCGCTCGCCGTCGCCGACGACGTCGAGGCGGCCCGGCACGTCCGGCGCGATCAGGGCGAACGCCCGGATCAGCTCGTCGACCCGCTTCTCCTGGTTGAGCCGGCCCACGAACAGGACGGTCGGCTCCTTGACTGCCTGCGGCCCGGCGGCGATGCCCCGACGGGCCCCGGCACGCGCGCGCTCGTACGCGTCGGCGTCGATGCCGTTCGACACCGGGAACGCGGCGGTCAGGCCCGCCCGCCTCGCGATGAGCTCGACGGCCCGCGGCGTCGGCGCGGTGACGGCGTCGGCCCGCGAGTACACGCGCCCGAGGTCGCGGTACATCCACTCCGCGAACGCGGAGTGCATGGACTCCGGGATCGGCAGGTAGCCGACGATGTTCTCGGGCATGAGGTGGTTCGTCGCCACGAGCGGCACGCCGGTACGCCGCGCGTTGTTCACGACGGCGCGGCCGAGCGACATGTGCCCGTTGGTGTGCACGACGTCGGGCCGCACGCGGGTGAAGATGTCCCGCACCTCGCGCGCGGCGTCCCAGGGCAGGCAGACGCGCATCGCGTCGAGACCCGGGGCGTGCCGGGAGGTCACGCGGTGCACGACGACGCCGTCGCGCTCCTCGACGCCTCCCCTCCCCTCGGGGGACGGTGCGACGACATGGACCTCATGGCCGCGGGCCGCGAGGCCCGCGGAGAGGCGGTCGGCGAAGCGCGCGGCGCCGTTGACGTCCGGGGCGAACGTCTCGGCACCGACGAGGATCCGAAGCATGTTCACGGTGGGTTCTCCTGGTACTGCCCCGCGCGGGGCGATGAATTACACGCTAGTGCCTGCACCTGTGTCACACGGACAAGGACGGCGATGGGTTGTGGTCGGGATCAGGACCCGGCGGCCTCGACCGGTTCGCGCTGTGCGCGGGCGGCCACGGCCTCCGGGTGGTGGTGGGCGAGGATGAACACGCCGGCCGCGGCGACCGCGGCCGTGAGGCCGAGCAGGCCCCAGTCGGCGAGGGGCGTGTTCGACCCCTCGCCCAGCAGTACGGCGCCGAGGATGACCGCCACGAGCGGGTCCCCGACGGTGAGGCAGGCGATGACGATCTCCGGCGCACCCGCGTGGTACGCGTGCTGGATCAGCCAGGCGCCGACGACGAACGCGACCAGCGCGGCGCCCGCGCAGCCCAGCACGAACGGCGAGAAGATGCCGTCCTCCTTGGCTGCCTGGGCCGCCACCCGGACCAGCGCGGACAGCAGGCCGTAGGCCGCGGCGACGGCGCCCGCGAGCGCCAGGCACCGCAGGATGCCGTTGCGGTGCCGCAGCATCCCGGCGACGCCGAGCAGGGCGACGAGCCCGGCGGTGGCCGCGCCCGCGATGACGGTCCGCGCGGCCGACGGCGTCGTGGTGGTCGCCGAGCCCTCGGACACGAGCACGAACAGCGCGATGCCCGCGACGGTCAG
Organism: Myceligenerans crystallogenes; assembly: GCF_039529775.1. Classification (NCBI taxonomy): domain Bacteria; kingdom Bacillati; phylum Actinomycetota; class Actinomycetes; order Micrococcales; family Promicromonosporaceae; genus Myceligenerans; species Myceligenerans crystallogenes. The sequence continues at coordinate 711,059 of NZ_BAAANL010000001.1, read as the reverse complement.
CACCGCCCCGACGATGACGCCCGCCGACGGCGCCCGGCGCGACCGCCAGGCCGACATCAGCACCGCCAGCGGGACCGCGAGGACGCCCACCGGCTGCACCACGCGCAGCGGCGCCAGCAGCAGGCCGATCCCGTTCACGACGGAACCGATCGCGGCGAGGCCCGCTCCCTGGAGCCAGCGCGGACGCCTGATGATGGCCAGCAGGTGGCGGAAGTTCAGGTGGCGTCCGCGTCCGCTCCCGGCCGCGGCGGTGTCGTGACCTGCGCTCTCGTCCGGGTGCTGCGTCGTCGTCACGGCATGGTGCTGGAGCACCGAGGCTGCGGCGAAGCACACGGCGCCGAAGAGCGTCAGGCCGACGGCGAGGTACGTCATGGGGCCATACTGTATGCCGTCGGACGCCCTATCCATGGGGGTCTCCCCCTATTCATCGGGGGTTCACCCCCAACTTGGATTCAGTGGTCCGGAAAGTCTCAAGATCCTCACCTCCCGCACCCCAACGTTTTGGTTAGGCTCGGCGTAGATGGCACTTCTCAACCGCCCGGAGTCCACTGTTCCGGCCCTTTCCCCGTATGCCGCGGCGATCGCCGCGACGCCCGTCGTGCGGTCGTCCGTCCGCGTGTGCGGCGGCACGACGCAGCTGTGGCGGTACGGGTCCGACGACGCCACGCGCGATGTGATCTTCCTGCACGGATTCCGGGGCGACCACCACGGGCTGGAGCCCGTCGTCGCCCGGCTCGTGGCCGCGCGGCCCGACCTGCGGATCACCGTTCCGGACCTGCCGGGATTCGGGGGGTCGAGCCCGCTGAAGGGCACCCGTCACGACCTGGAGGGCTACGCCGCCTGGACGAACGGCCTGCTCGCGGAACTGGCGCAGGAGGGCGAGGTCGTCCTGGCGGGCCACTCCTTCGGCTCGGTCGTCGCGGCGGCGGCCATGGCGAGCGACGACGACGCCGTCGGCCCCGTGGACCAGCTCGTGCTCGTCAACCCGATCCCCCGCCCGCCGCTGTCGGGGAGCGGCGTGGTCTCGGTCGGATCGACGGCCGTGCTGCACCGGCTGGCCGGGATCCTGCCCGACGCCGCGGGCTCCTGGATCCTGCGCCACCCCCTGCTGACCCGCGTCGCGAGCGTCGCGATGGTCCGCACGCCGGACCGCGACCTGCGCCGCTGGATCCACGAGGAGCACGGCCGGTACTTCGCGGGTTTCGCGACCCGCCGGTCGCTGCTCGAGGCGTTCGACGCGTCGATCCGGGAGAGCGTGCTGGACGCCGCCGCGCACATCCACGTGCCGACCCTGCTGATCGGCGGCGCCCGTGACGACCTCGCCCGGGTCCCGCACCAGCGCGCCCTGGCGGCCCGCTTCCCCGACGCGACCCTGAGGCTGATCCCCGGGGTCGGCCACCTGACCCACTACGAGACGCCGGGTCAGGTGGCCGCGGAGATCGCCGGATTCCTCACAGGCTCCCGATAGCCGAGGACGGATCCTCCACCGCGCCGGTCACGGCCCGGAGGAACGCGGCCGCCTCCACGCCGTCGCACACCCGGTGGTCGAAGACGAAGCTCACCTGCGCGATCCTGCGCGGCGTGACCTGGCCGTCCACCACCCACGGCCGGTCGATGACCCGCCCGACGCCGAGCATCGCCACCTGCGGGTGGTTGATGATCGGCGCGCTGCCGTCCACGCCCAGGCCGCCGTAGTTGTTGAGCGTGAACGTGCCGGCGGTCAGCTCCTCCGCCGTCGTCCGGCCCTCGCGGGCACGGGCGACGACGTCGCGGATCGCCGCGTCCAGGCGCGCCGTCGTCATCCGCTCCGCCCCGAGCACGGCCGGGGCGATCAGCCCGCGCTCGCCCTGCACGGCCAGCCCCAGGTTCACGGTGCCGAGCTGCACGATCTCCTGGCGTTCCGTGTCGACGCGCGCGTTGAGCACGGGGTGATCCGCGAGCGCCGCCACCACGAACCGCGCGAGGTAGGCGAGCAGGCCCGGCCCCTCGTGGTGCGTGGCGCGCAGCTCGCACAACGCGGTGAAGTCGACGTCGACCCAGATCGTGGCCTCGGGGATCTCGGCCCGGCTGCGCGACATCGCCGCCGCCGCGGCCCTCTGGAACCCGCTCATCGCGACCCGGGTCTCGGCGGGTGGCGCGGCGGCGGCCTCGGGAGGTACGGCGGCACGTGGCGGATGCGCGAGCTCCTCGGGTTTCCGGGGCCGACGACGCCGCCGCGGCCCGCTCGCCCCGCCGCCCTGCGTGCCGAACCCGACGAGCACGTTCCCGGACCCGGCCCGCTCCTCCTCCCGGTACGCCTCGTCCAGGGACGACGACGCGACCTGCGGCGCACCGGTCAGCTCCGCCCCGCCGGCCGCCGCGGGACCCGGCACCTCGTGCGCGGCATCGCCACCGGCCCCTACGGCGGACACCTCGTCGCCGCCGGCACGCACGGCGGGCCGGGCGTCGTCGGCCCATACGGGCGTCGAGCCGTCGGCGGGATCCGCCGCAGGCGCATCGCCGCCGGTGTGCATGGCGCGCCCGGCGGCGTCGGCCCCCGCAGTAGGCAGGGCGGCGTCGTCGGCCCGTGCCACCGGCGCGCCGTCGCGTTCGCCGACCTCCAGGAGGGGCAGGCCCACCTCCAAGGTGTCGCCCTCCGCGGCGCAGAGGCGGGTCACGACGCCCGCGTACGGCGTCGGCACCTCCACCAGGGACTTGGCGGTCTCGACCTCGGCGACCGCCTGGTCGACGGTGACGTCGTCGCCCTCGGCGACGAGCCACCTGACGACCTCGGCCTCCGTGAGGCCCTCCCCCAGGTCGGGGAGGGTGAAGGTGCGGGTCGTGCCTCGATCTCGCGGGGCGCCCGCGCCCGGCCGGTCGTCCTGACCGGGGGCTCCGCCGTTCCCGGTCATGACGCCTCCTGCCAGCGCAGGTCGTCGACCGCGTCCAGGATCCGGTCCACGTCGGGCAGGTGCAGGTGCTCGAGCTTGGGCGGCGGGTACGGGATGTCGAGGCCGGTCACGCGGGCGACCGGCGCGGCGAGCGCGTCCCAGCAGCGCTCCGTGACGCGCGCGGCGATCTCGGAGGCGACGCTCGCGAAGCCGGGCGCCTCGGCGATCACGACCGCGCGGCCGGTGGAGCGCACCGCCCGGCACACGGTGTCGTCGTCGAACGGCACGATCGAGCGGATGTCGACCACCTGCAGGTGCCTCCCCTCCGCGGACGCCGCCGCGGCGGCGTCGAGCGCCACGGGTACGGACGGGCCGTACGCGATGAGCGTCGCATCGGTCCCGGGCCAGCGCACGACGGCGCGGCCCACGGGCGGCACCGGCATGTCGAGGTCCACCTCGTGCGCGGCGAAGTACAGCTTCTTCGGCTCCAGGAAGATCACCGGGTCGTCCGAGGCGATCGCGGCCCGCAGCAGGCCGTAGGCATCCGCCGGGTCCGCCGGCGTGACCACGTGCAACCCGGGCGTGTGCGCGAAGTACGCCTCCGAGGAGTCGCTGTGGTGCTCCACTCCCCCGATCCCGCCCGCGTACGGCACGCGGATCACCATCGGGAGCGGCACCTGCCCGCGGGTCCGGTTGCGCATCTTGGCGACGTGGCTGGTGATCTGCTCGAACGCCGGGTAGGAGAACGCGTCGAACTGCATCTCCACGACCGGCCGCAGCCCGTTCATCGCCATCCCGATCGCGAGCCCGACGATCCCGGCCTCCGCGAGCGGCGTGTCGAAGCAGCGCTCCTCCCCGAACTGCGCGGCGAGCCCGTCGGTCACCCGGAACACCCCGCCGAGCCGCCCGACATCCTCCCCGAACACATGCACGGTCTCATCGGCACCCATGCCATCCCGCAAAGCCCGGTTCAGCGCTTGCGCCATGCTCATCTTCTCGCTCACCGCGCACCCCCGCGCTGCCCTGCGGCGGGCCTGGTGGCGACCATGTCATCTCGGTCGATGGCAGCGTGACCACCGACCGGGATGACATGGTCGTCGGCCGGAGTGGTGGTGGGTGGGCGGTCTCGGGTCGCCTCGTCGCGGAGCATCGTCAGTTGCTCGCGGAGCTGGGGGGTCGGGGTGGCGTAGACGTGCTCGAAGAGTTCCGACACGTCGTGGGGGCGGTCCTTGCCGAGGCCCTCGCGCATGTGGGCCGCGAGGGCCTCGGCGTCGTCGTCGAACTGCCGCAGGACGACGTCGTCGACGACGCCGCGGCCGGTGAGATAGGTGCGCAGGCGGGCGATCGGGTCGCGGCCCGTCCAGGCGGCGACCTCGGCGTCGTCGCGGTAGCGGGCGGCGTCGTCGGCGTTGGTGTGCGCCTGGATGCGGTACGTGTGCGCCTCGACGAGGCGCGGGCCCTGACCGGCGCGCGCGGCGGAGACGGCGGAGCCGACGACGGCGAGCAGGGCGGCGACGTCGTTGCCGTCGACCCGCTCGCCCGGGATGCCGTAGCCGGCGCCCTTGTGGGCGAACGACGGCGCGGCGGTCTGACGCGCGAGCGGCACCGAGATGGCGAAGCCGTTGTTCTGCACGAGGAACACGACGGGCGCGTGCAGCACGGCCGCGAAGTTCAGGGCCTCGTGGAAGTCGCCCTCGCTGGTGCCGCCGTCGCCGCAGAGCGCGAGGACCACGGTGTCCTCGCCGCGCAGCCGGGCGGCGTGCGCGACGCCGACGGCGTGCGGCAGCTGGGTCGCGAGCGGGGTGGTCAGCGGTGCGATGCGGTGCCGCTTCACGTCCCAGCCGTGGTGCCACTCGCCCGACAGCAGGGTGAGCGTCTCGACCGGGTCGACGCCGCGGGCGACCACCGCGGCGGTGTCGCGGTAGGTGGGGAACAGCCAGTCACCGTCGGCGAGCACGTGGGCGGCGGCGATCTGGCAGGCCTCCTGGCCGTGGGAGGAGGGGTAGACGGCGAGGCGGCCCTGGCGGACCAGGGCGTAGGCCTGGTCGTTGAACCGGCGGGCGACCGTCATCGCGCGGAGGGCTTCGGTCAGCGCGGCGTCGGTTGGCATCGTCCATGACGTCGCGGGTCCGGAGGCGTCGGCGGACGTCATGGGGGCTGTGGCGACACCGGACGATGTGGCGTCGCCAGACCGGTGGGCAGGGTCGGAGGTCACGGCGGAGGGCCCGGGGGTGACCGGCGCTCCGTCGCTGTCGATCAGGGTGACCGGCGTCGTCGCCGGCAGCAGCCCCGTGGTGTCAGGCTTCATCCTCCGATTCTGTGTCCGGTGGCCATCTGGTTGCCATGACCTGGCAAAGGTCGAGAAGATGTGTCGTGGTGGGTGCGATGCCGGGGCCGATCGTCCAGCGGGTCGCCGTGCCGGGAACCGGAGGCAAGACAAGTGGCACTCGATGACACGGACGAGCGCATCCTCGACGCATTACGTCACGACGGACGCCTGTCGATGCGCGCTCTGGCGGAGCAGCTGCACATCTCGCGGGCCAACGCCTACGCGCGCACGCGGCGGCTGCGGAGCGAGGGCGTGATCAGAGGGTTCCACGCCGACATCGACCCGGTCGCGTCGGGAATGGCGACGTCGGCGTACGTGACGCTGAACCTGGTGCAGACCAAGTGGCGCGGGATCCGGGCCAGGCTCCAGGAGATGCCGGGCGTGGCGCACTTCGCGCTGGTGGGCGGGGAGTTCGACGTCGTCATGCTGGTACGGGCGCGGGACAACGCGGACCTGCGGCGCATCGTGCTGGACGAGATCCAGGGGATGGACGGGGTGCTGAGCACACGCACGCTCCTGGTGTTCGAGGAGACGGAGCCGCAGTACGGGGATCCGGGAACCCTGCACGGCTGAGGCACCCCCCGCCGAGCCCCCGGGTCGGCGCGAGCCGTCGGCCGGCTGTCGGGGGAGGTCGGTCCAATGGCGAGAAGTCGGCTCCTTGAGGGGCCGACCGCACTGACAAGGGACCGACCGCTCGACAATGGGCCGTCCGCAGAAACTCTTAACCGGTTGGGTTGGTGCCCGGGTCTTGACGGTGACCCGGCGTCGTCGAACACTGATCGCGTCCCCCGTCATCATCTGCACGAAGGAGTGCACTCCCATGTCGAAAACGTTTACCACGGTGGCACGGCCCCGGACGGGCCGCGTCGCGCGGGTCCTGACCGCCGCCGGCGCGGCAGCCGCCGCCGTCCTGACCGGCCTGGTCGCGGCGCCCGCCGCGACCGCCGCCGACTGCTCGTCCGGCTACGTCGCCCTCACGTTCGACGACGGCCCGAACTCCGGGACCTCGACCCAGATCATCAACACGCTGAAGCAGTACGGCGCGACCGCGGTCATGTTCCCCACCGGGCAGAACGCGCAGAACAACGCCTCGCTCATGCAGGCCTACCAGAACGCCGGACTGCAGATCGGGAACCACTCCTGGGATCACCCGCACCTGACGCAGCTGAGCTCCAGCCAGGTCCAGACCCAGCTGTCCAACACGTCGAACGTGATCCAGCAGACGACGGGCGTCCGGCCGCAGCTGTTCCGGCCGCCCTACGGCGAGTCGAACTCGACGATCCAGCAGATCGCGTCGTCGCTCGGGATGCGCCAGATCATCTGGGACGTGGACTCGACGGACTGGAACAACGCGTCGTCGTCGACCATCCGGCAGCGGGCCGCGCAGTTGACCAACGGGCAGAACATCCTCATGCACGACTGGCCGTCCGCGACGGTCCAGGCGCTGCCCGGGATCCTGCAGGACCTGCAGAACCGCAACCTGTGCACGGGTCACATCTCGCCGAGCACGGGACGCGCCGTCGCGGCGTCGGGCAGCACGCCGACGACGCCGCCGCCCACCACGGCCCCGCCCACCACGCCGCCTCCCACGACGGCCCCGCCGACGTCCCAGCCGCCGGTGACCGGCACGTGCTCGGCGCGCCTGACGGTCGTGAACTCCTGGGGCGGCGGCTACCAGGCCAACGTCACGGTCACGGCCGGTTCGAGCGGCACCAACGGCTGGACGACGACGTTCGCGCTGCCGTCCGGCTCCTCGGTCAGCAGCCTGTGGAACGCGACCCACACGGTGAGCGGCTCCACGGTCACCGCGAAAAACGTTTCCTGGAACGGGACCCTGGGAGCCGGCCAGTCCGCGACCTACGGCTTCACGGCCACGGGCACGGCCCCGTCCTCGACGGTCACCTGCGCCTGACCGCGTGAAGGTCCGTGACCTGCCAGGGCCGGGACACTCCTGGTCCGACAGGTCACGGACGCCCGGCCCCCCAGGCGGAGGCCGCCCCGGAGCCGGCCGGGTGTGTCGCGGCTGATCCCGGCAGCCGCGACACATCCGGCCACGTCTCCGTGGGCTACAGGGCGTTGGCCATGATGCGGTCGAAGTCGTCGCCCGGGTTCTTCAGGCCGGCCAGCAGCCGTTCCGTCTCCGGCTGGAGGGCGCACTCGAGGCGCTCCGTGATCGAGAGCAGTCGCTCGATCGCCGCCTGCTCGCTCGCCTCGTCGTGGCTCTGGTGCGCGGCCAGGATGCGCAGGCGCCACAGGCTCTCCTGCGCCGGTTCGATCCGCAGGCCCACGGCCGCGGCGTCCTCCGCCGAGGCCCAGCGACCGTCGGCCAGGTGCCGCCGCGCCAGCTCGAACGACATGTCCACGACCTCGGCGATCAGCCGCTGGCGCAGCAGCTCCGCCCAGGCGTACCGCCGCCGGTGCACGCCCTCGAACGGCAGCCCGCGCACCAGCCGCAGCGCGCCGATCAGGTTCGGCGTCGGCGCCTGCCGCGGGTCCTCGCCCACGAGCATGTCCCACGTGTCGATGTCCGTGGTGACGGCCGGGGAGAACGCCAGAGAGTCCTGGTGGCGCGGCAGGAAGTGGTCCCCGGCGTCGTCCTGCCCGAACCAGCGGCGCAGCCGCCCCGTCGTCGACGTGAGGACCGGCAGGGATCCCTCGCCGTTCGGCCACATCGCGGTCAGGACCTCCTGGGGCGCGGCGCCGCGGTGCACCGCGAGGTAGGCGGCGAGCTCCAGCAGCCGGTCCCGCACCCGGTCGTCGACCACGCCCCGCGTCCCGGCGACCTCCACGGGCCCGAGCAGCAGGATCCGCGGCGCGACGTGCGCCGCCTCGAACGTCGCCCGGCGGACGCTCGCACCGCCGGGTGCGACGACGGGAGTTTCCGCGGTCCGCGGGCTCCCGGCGGCGTCGCCGCCCGGTTCAGGGACGACGACGCCGTGGCCGGTCACGACGCCTGAGCCGGCAACGCCGCCGGCCTGACGATGCTCGTCGCCGTCCGGGCTCCAGCCGATCCCCGCAGGGGACGCCGGAACTCCGCCCGCCGCCGGGATCCCGTCCGCGGACGCCGCGCCCACCGGCGTCGCGCCGACGACCGGCACCTCCGCCGTCGGCGTCCGCACGCCCTCCTGCGGCCCGAAGCCATTGACCGCTGGTTCGACCCGGGGCCCGGCGGGCGTCTGCGCCTCCGGCGCGTGTATCTCGAACCCCGTCCCCGCCACCGCCGACGCCCCCACCGAGGCCGGGATCGTCGGCCCTGCCACCGGGATTTCCGCCGTGCCGAGCCCTTCGGTGTACGTGTACCCCTCGACGCCCGCCACGACCTGCGTGGCGCGCTCGTCCGCGGACTCCGGCTCGGCAACCGGCCGGATCAAGTCGACCTCCGCGACGGTCGGCTCCGGCCACGGCGCCCCCGCCACGCCGCCCGCGTTCGCGACGGCGCCGAGCGCCAGCATCGCCTCGTACTGCGGCGCGGGCAGGCGCTGCGGCCGCAGCCGCAGCCCGATCGGCGCGAGCGTCGCCGTCTGCCCGCCGGGTTCGATGTGCAGGGCCCAGGGGCCGACGACGTCGCCGCTGGTGATCGTCGCCAGCGCGACGTGCGGCAGCTCCGCGACGAGGGCCGCGAGCGCCGCGCGGTCCGCCTCGGGCACGGGACCGCCGAGCAGGACGATCTCGGGTTCCCAGGCGTCGGGGGCGGCGCCGGTGACGCGGGCCGTGTAGAGGTCGGCCGCCTGCGCGGAGGCGAGCGCGGTGCGGTCCTCCTCGGCGCGGCGGCGCAGGTCGTCGACGACCCGGGCGGCGTCGTGCACGTGCCGCACGCGGCCGGTCCCCACGGCGGGCTCCAGCCCGGCGAGCGCGCCCACGACGGTAACCTGCAGGTCGTCCGCCCAGACCGAGGTGGCGAGCTCGAGGGCAACGGCGGCGAGGATCTCGTCCGTGACCGTGACGTCGCCGGTGATGCCGAGCGCGCCCAGGTGCTCGAGGTTGAGCAGCACGTGGCCCTGCTCGTCGTCGTACCCGATCGTGACCAGCGACGGGTACGGCGCCGGCACCGCCTTCGGGTCGACCGGCCCGAGCCGCGCGAGGTCCGCGGTCGCCAGCGACCACACCGTGGTGTCGCCCGCGTAGCCCCACGGCCGCGGGAGCAGCGCCGGGTCCTGGAGGTACAGCTCGAGCGCGCGCGACGTCAGCCGCGCGGCCCGCACCACGGGCAGCGGCCGCCCGCCGCGCAGGCAGGCGTCCGCGAGCGAACGCAGCGCGTGGTCGATCGCCTCGACGGACGGCCGGTCGGCCCCGGCGCGCGTGGCCTGCTCGAACGTCGCGAGCCGGCCGGCGGGCAGCGGCAGGTCCTGGCCGGGCCTGCGGGTGCGCTGCTGGTCGCGTCGTCGGGCCGCGAGCAGCCCGACGACACCCGCCGCGAGCAGCGTGCCCACGCCCGTCGCCGTCGTGACCTGCCACGGGACCTCGACGGACAGGCCTTCCGCGGCGGCCGCGTCCGCGGTCTCCGTCGCGGCAGCGGCGTCAGCAGCACCAGCGGCCCGACCAGCAGCATCGTGGCCGACGGCGGGCGCGGGCGTCTTCTCCTCGAAGCGCCGCGCGCCCCGGGTCAGCTCGGCGGAACCGCCCGTGGCCTGCTCCTGGCCGTACCCCGCACGTCCATCGCGTTCGACGGCGCCCGCGGCCCCCGCCCCCGCGTGTCCGCCGCCCGTTTCGAGGGCACCGCCGCCGGCACCACCGGGACCTCCCGGACCGTCCTCGTGTGCGACGACGGTCTCCGCCACCGCCGCGGCCCCGGCCGTCTCGGCGGCAGGGGCCTGCTGCTGCCGCTCCGGCGCGTGCTGGTGCCGGACCACGTCGCCCGCGCCCGGGACCTCGATGGTCCAGCCGGGCCGGATCAGGTCCGGGTCGGTGAGGTGGGCGCCGCCGGGCTGGTGCACGTCGCGGCTCGCGTCGAACAGCTCGGGATACTTCGAGCCGTCGCCGAGCTCCGCCTCGGCGATCCCCCAGAGAGTGTCGCCGGACTCGACCACGATCTCCTTGTCGGCGCGCTCGGCGTGCCCGCGGCCGACGTCGTGCCCACGGCCGGCGTCGTGCCCACGGCCGGCGTCGTGCGCGCGCTCGGTCGCGCGCGCCTCGCTCCCGCCGCCGCGCTGGTCGTGCCGGTGATCCAGGTCCGACGACGGCCCGGGTGCGATCGTCCCGCCGTAACCGTGCGTCCCCGGCACCCGCTGATCGACGGTCGCCGACACCGACGACGACGCCTGCGGGCCCTGGGCGGCCGCGGCGTCGTGCGTCAGGGCGACCGCGGTGCCCGCGGGCATCACCGTGAACAGCAGCATCACCGCGCCCACCAGGCCACGGGCCATCCCCTGCGGCATGCCCAGCCCGGGCAGCCGGGGCGCGCGGACACCCCTCAGCTGCGCGGACAGCTCGACGACGATCGACAGCGCGAGCAGCATCCACGCGACCCAGCCGACGATCTGGAACAGCGACAGGAGCAACGTGCCGTCGTCCGGGGCGGTGAGGATACGCGCGAGCCGCCCGGGATCGAGCACCCCGTTGGTGAGCGGGTTCCCGGCGACGAGCAGCAGCACGTAGGGCAGCCCCACCGTGAGCCCCAGGATCACCAGCAGCGCGAACGCCCCCTGGATCCGCTGCCCGGCCGAGACCCGTCGCGGGCCCCGGGCCTGCGGGTGCTGCTGCTGGTACTGGTACGTCATCGCCTCGGCCTCCCACGGCAAACCGTCGTCTCGCACCAGTATGTCGGATCAGTCACAGATTTCGCCCGGACCCGCGAGAGGCTGCGCCCCGGCGAGCGAGCGGGTGCCTCATCGCTGGCGGTAGGCGTCGATCGGGCTCTCCATCGTCCGCTCGATCGTCATGCTGCCCGGGAAGTTCGGGATGGCGACGTCGGACAGGTCCACCCGGCACGTCACCGTCGCCCTCGCGTTGGCGGACACCCCGAGCGGGACGACGGGTACCTCGACGACGACCGTCGGTACCGGCAGGCACGGCACCTCCTGGTTCTCGAGGCTCGCCAGGCCGCGGTCGCGGGCCACGACCGCCGCCGTCCCGGCGTCACGCGAGATCGACGCGGACCGCGCGGCCTCCGCCGCCGCCGCCTCGACCGCCTGCTGCGTGATCGCGATCCGCCCGCCCGCGATGATCATCGACCCGAGCGCCACGAAAGCGGTGATACCGATGACGGCCTCGATCGCGGCCGAGCCCCGCTCGGCGCGCCGTACCGCGGCGCCTCGCCCGCGCCGGTTCACTGCTCCGCCCCGTCCACCACGCGGATGCTCCGCGACTCCCCGTGCCCGCTCACCGGCATCGACGAGATGCCGATCATCGACAGGAACTTGGGCTGATACGTGTCGCGCGTGTCGACGACGACGACGGCACCACCCGGCACGCCGACTGTCCCCGACATGCCGGCTCCCGCGAGGTACGCCTGCGCGGCCTGTGCGGCCATCCCGGCGTCGACCTGCGGCGTCCCGCCCGAGATCGAACCGCCGCCGAGCTGCTGCCCGCCCACCCGGGCCGCCTGAGCCGCCACGTTGTTGGCCCGCACCTGCGTGTGCACCTGACCGGTCAGGTCGACCGCGATCCCGACCCCGAGGATCAGCACGAACGACCCCGTGATGAACCACGAGGAGATCGATCCTCGCTCGCGGGGGTCCGGTGCCGATCCGGCCCTGTTCTTCTGGGGATGCATCGCGCTCGCCCGGCCCTTCGCCTGCTCGGTTGTCGTACGGTTCATCGGTTGCGCCGGACGGCACCCGCCGCGGCGGCCGGACGCCGCCACGGTCGTCACGACCGCGGCGGACACGGGATCATCCCGCCGTCAGCTGCTCGAGGGGCAAGCTCGCCGTCTGGACGACCCTGGGATCCAGCCCCGGGATCACCGAGACGGTATGGGTGGTGACGGTCATCGTGACCGTGTCGCCGGTCGTGCTGCCGACCGCGGAGGTGTCGCTGAGCCCCAGCGTCGTGTTCCCGACGTACACGACGGCGGCCGCTTCCCCGTCCCCGATCGTGCCGTCCTCCCCGGCCGCCACCCGGGCACCTTCCTCCGCCGCGGCGATGGCGATCGTCTTTCCCTGGTAGTACATCGCGCCCTGCACGAAGGTGAACATCAAGGTGAACAGCGCCGGCAGGAGAAAAATGTGCTGGATCGAGGTGGAACCCCGCTCGCCGCTCACTCGCGGACCGGTCTCAGAAGCCCGACGGGGTGAGCTTGCCGGTCTCGGCAGTCACGTAGTTCGTCACGGCCGTGACGACGATGCCGACGATCACGATCACCGCCACGGCCCACAGGACCTGCTCCATCGTGACGTTGCCGCGCTCGGGGTCACGGTCGGCGCGAGCACGCCGGCGATCCATGGCGTCAAGGCCGAGCAGGTGAAGCATGGCGACGAGGTGCTGCATGGGATTGCCCTTCGATTCGGTGAAGTTCGGATCAAGTATGTCGGATGAGTCGGAGGTGTCGGTATAAACCGTCAGAGCGTGCCCAGCATGATCCGCAGCAGGGCCGGGGTGATGAGGATGACCATGAAGACGACGCCGAGCATCGACATCGGCATGTTGATGCGCTCGCTCACCGCGTTGGCATTGGCTCGTTCGGTGTTGAGCATCGCCGACCGCATCGCGGCCGACCGCGCCCGCAGGTTGTCGTACACCTGTGACCCCTCACCGCTCATGCGCATGACATCGGCGAGGTCACCCAGTTCAGGCAGACCGAGATCGTCGGAGAGCTTCTGCAGGGCGTCCCACGGCGCGACGCCGCTCCAGCGGGAGCGCTGCAGTTCCTCTGCGATCCGGACGTACACCCAGCTGTCGCCCACCTCGGCCGCGCTCTCCATCGCCTGCCGAGGGCCGGCGCCGCTGAGCCGCTCCAGGGCCACGAGGTCGATGTAGACCCCCAGTGCCCGCGCGAACTCCGCCCGCGCGGCGCGCGCATCACCCCGGACGTTCATGTCGGGGAACGTGTAGAAGATGCCCGCCGCCACCAGCGAGCCCGCGGCCGGGACGGGCACGGGGATCGGTAGCCCGATCATGATGAAGAAGTACCCCACGAGCGGCGGCAGCGCCAGCCCCACCAGCGCGAACATGACCTTGTTGCCGTAGTACCGGTGCACCGGTATCCGCAGCAGCAGCAGTTCCTGGGTCGGGGCCTTGCCCAGCGCGAACGGCGGCAGCCGCTTCATCGCCCACAGGCCCATCTGCTCGACGGCTCCGAAGGCGTCCGGATCGGCCCGTACCGCGGCCCGCTCCCGCACGGCCTCCGGCGAGTACCGTCGCACGACGTCGACCACGTCCGGCGCGGCAGGAACGAGCCGCCACACCAGCAGCGAGAGGCCGAGCCCGATCAGGGCGCCCGCCACCAGCGCGATCTGCAGTCCCGTCGTCATCCGGCAACCCTCCCCTGACGCGCCTGCTCACCCAGGAAGCGAGGCATCGGCTTGCCCTTCGACATGTTCCGCATCATCACGAGCAGGCCCACGTAGGCCGCCAGGAATCCCGTCAGCAGGACCTGCCCGAGGAACGACCGGTAGGGCTCCACGTAGTCGCCCGTGAAAGCCAGGACACCGAGCACGACCGCGGTGATGATCGTGACCCAGCGCGCCGTGGCCCGCGGTCCGGCGCGCTCCGCCTCGATCTCCCGCCGCGCCCGCACGTCCTCGGCCACCGACTGCGCGGTCGACTCCAGCACGGAGACCAGGCCGGCCCCGCGCCGTCGCGCACCGAGGATCAGGCTGGCCGCGACGACGTCGCCCGTGGCGTCGTTGATGTCGTCCGCGAAGGCACGCAGCGCGTCCTCCGTGCCCCATCTCGCCCGCAGCCGCGACACCAGGGTGGTGACCTCCGGACGGATCTCGGGCGGCACCGACCGCAGCGTGTGCCGGATCGCCTCCTCCAGGCCCGCACCCACCGTGAGCACACCCGACAGGTTGCGGATCCACTCCTCGAGAGCCTCCAGGCGCTTGATCGTGTACCCGGCGCCACTGGTACTGAGCAGGATCGGCAGCCCCACCCCCGCGAGCGGACCCAGGACCACCAGGACGGTCCAGTTCGTGACCAGGTACATGACAAGACCGCCGACGAGTCCCACGACGGCGAAGATCCGCTCCTGGCGGTCCAGCTTCATCAGCCGCGCCACCACCGCCGACCGGCGCCGCACCGGGACGCCGTCGTGCACCGGCACCTTCCGCAGGCCTGCGATCAGCCCGATGGCCCCGCCCACCACGAGCGCCCCGCAGAGCGCGATCAGCAGCATCACGGCAGCCCACCCGCTTCCCGGCCCTCGGCGGCGAGGTAGCCGGTGAGGTCGAAGCCCCAGCGTTCCAGGTCGCGCAGCTCGTCCGGCATGGTGCCCGGCACCGCGGGCCCGCCGTGCGGATCGGCCCGGTACACGTGCGTGGTCGCGTACCCCTTGGCCACCTCGCCCGGCGACACGTGCACGACCTCCGTCACCCGCCGCGTCTTGCGCCAGACCCGCGGGTCGTCCGGATCCTGCGTCGTCCGGACCGACACCTGCACCACCAGGTCGATCGTCTCGGCGAGCTTGGTCGTGGCCAGGTCGCGCGTGACGTGCGACCCCGCCTCCATCGCGCACGTGACCAGCTTGCGCACCGCGGCCTCGCCGTCGGCGGCGTGCGTCGTGGAGATGGAACCGGCGCCGGACTCCATCGCCTTGATCATGGCCCACACCTCCGCGCCGCGGACCTCGCCCACGATCTGCCGCGACAGGTTGAACCGGAACGAGTCGTACAGCGCCTCGTCCAGCCCGAACTCGCCCGCCTGCCGCCCGTCCGGCCCCACCTCGCCGGAGCCCGGCCGCGCCTCCCAGGCGTGCACGATCTCGTGCACGTCCGGCAGCTCGTGCAGGTGCAGCTCGAACTCGGTCTCGAACGTGCCGATGGCCTCGTGCCGCGGGATCTGCGCGCACAGCGCGCGCACCATCGTCGTCTTCCCGGCGCCCTGCGGCCCCGCGACCACCACGGACTTGCGCGCCTTGATCGCCGCGGCCAGGAACGACGCCAGGTTCGCCGACAGCATCTCGCGACCCACCAGGTCGTCCAGCGACACCCGCCGCAGCCGGTGCCGCCGGATCACCACCGAGGGCCGCGCGGTCACCCACGCGGCGGCCGCGAGCCGCGACCCTCCGTCGAGCCGCATGTGCAGCCGCGGATGCGCCGAGGTGAAGTTCCGCGCGTTCGACTCCGACCGCTGCGCCACGAACGCCAGCTCCTCCAGCAGCTCCTTGTCCGAGCCCGCCACCGGGTCCTTCCGGATCAGCTCGCCGTCCGTGGTCTCCACCCAGACGTTCTCGGCGCCGGAGATGATGATGTTCTCCACCGAGTCGTCGTCGATCAGCGGCTGCAGCCGCCCGAGCCCGAACAGCGCGTTGTAGACCGCGGTCTCCAGCGCCTGCTGCTCCTCGTAGCTCCACGCCCTCTCGCCGTCGTGCAGCAGGTCCGCGGCGGCGTCGTCGACGATCGTGCGGATGATCTCCCGCCCCATCTCCTTCTCCGCGGCCGTGTCGCGGCCGCGGTCCTCACCGAGCCGCTCCACGAGCCTCTCGGACGCCTGCGCGCGGAACATCGCCACCGTGTTCCAGTCCACGGGAATGTTCGCCGACGACGACGGGGCTCCCGCGGCCGGTCGCGGATCCGGCGCCGGGGTCGCGGTGTAGGAGGCCGCCGTGCCGATCAGGGACGCCGGGATCGAACCCGCGCCGGTCTCGTGGCCGCCGGGGGCGGGGTAGGCGCCGGGATCCCCGTAGGACTGCTGGTACGAGCCCGGGTCCTGGTAGGAGCCGGGCTGGTGGTACCCGGTCCGTTCGAAGGCGTCCGGCTGCTGGTAGGCATCCGGCTGCCGGTAGACCTCGGGCTGCTGGTACGCCTCGGGCGCCGTCCCGGCGTACGGCCACGAGCCCTGCGCCGGGTCCGGCGGCTGCGACGCCCCCAGGAGCGACGCGAGCACGTGCGGCGGCATCGGCGGCGCGTACTCCGTGGCCGGGGTCAGCTCGACGGACTGCGGGGGCGGCGTGTACTCGCCGTACTCGCCCGTCGGGTACGACGACGGGTCCTGCGCGGGCGGCTGCTCGCGCACCTCGAACCGCGTGCCGGGGTACTGCTCGTGCGGTCCGCTCCGCTGGTCGAACTGCTGGTCGAACTGCTGGCCGCTCTGCTGCTCGAACTGTCCGCCGGGCTGCGGCTCGGGCCGGCGCGTGGTCTCGGGGTGCTGTGGCATGACCTGGTGCTGGGATCGCGGTTCGGGGTGCTGTTGCTGGGGCTGGTGATGCCTGCCGTTCGACGGCGGCGGCGCGGCCTCCGGCGCCGGCGGCCGGTGCGCCGGCTGCTGGTCGGGCCGGTGGAGCGCGGACTGCCGCCGGGGCGGCTGCTGCGCGGACTGGTACGGCTCGGCGGGGAGCTGCCCGGGATCGTGCCGCACGTACTCCGCGGCGGGCGGCGCCCCGGACTCCGCGGGCCCGGGCCGGGACTGCTGCTCGCCGATCCGTCCCGCGAGCGCGTGCGCCCCGGGCCGGGGCTGCTGCGGAGCGGGAACCCGGGTGACGGGCGCCGTCGCGGCCTGCTCGTGGGACGGGCCGGTCCGGCCGCTCCCCGCGCCGTCGTGCGGCAACGCGCCGTCGTGCGGTAGCACGCCGTCGTGCCACGACGCGCCGTCCTGCGCCAACCCGCCGTCGTGCGGCGACCCGCCGTCGTGCCCCGCCGGGTCGCCGGACGCGTCGGCGTACCCGGCGTTCGGGCCGGCGTACCGCCCGTGCGCGTCGGTGCGGTCGGGATGACCGGCTTGCCCGCCGGTCATCGCGGACCCCGCCCTGCGACCTGCAGCGCCGCACGCGACCGGACGATGTTCGACTGGACGCCCTGGATCGCCGCGCGCAGCGACTTGTTCAGCGGCGATCCCGGGAACTTGCGCGGCTGGGCGGCACCCTCGGAGTACACCACGGCCGAGGCCGGGTCCCACGCGACCGACGCCGTGACCGGGCGGCCCAGCACCTTGGCCACCTCGCCGTTCCCGTAGGGGCGCTGCTCGCCCACCACGAGCACGCCGAGGCTGTCCAGGCCGCCCGCCTTGGTGAACGTCTCGCGCAGGGTGGGCGCCCAGGAGCTCGCGGCCACGAGGGCGGGGAGGTTCGTGCGGGTCACCAGGAGCGCCTGGTCGGCCTGCGCGACGAGCTTCAGCCCGAATCCCTCCAGGCCGAGCCGTCCGGCGTCCACGATGACGTCCTGGCCGTTGCGCTCCAGCGACTTGAAGACGGCCGCGAGCGGTTCCCAGAGCCCGTCGAGGGCGCGCGCCTGGTAGTGGTTCAGGGGGCCCGCGAGCAGCTGCACGTTCGACCCGGGCATCCGCATGACCATCTTCGGGAGGTCCTCGGCGAGCGAGCCCTGCCGGTGCGAGACCGCCAGGTCGACGATGGTGTGATCGGTGGGGAGCTGCGCCCCCTTAAGGAATCCGGCCGGGATCGCGCGCGCGCCGGTCGGGTCGGCGTCGACCAGGACGACCGGCCGCGGCCAGGACAGCGCCAGCCCGACGGCCGTGGTCGTGACGCCCGGCGAACCGCTCGCGGACATGAGGGTGATCAGCGCCATGAGGTCACTCCCCCGCGCCGTCGCCGGCCGCCTGGTCGCCCCGCGCGGCCTCGCCCTCCGGCGCGGCGGACGCGCCGCCCTCCGGTGCGGGGGACGCACCACCCTCCGGGGCCGCGTCGCCCGGCACCACCTGGTGCTCCAGCACCAGGGCGACCTTGCCCGCCGCCGCGGCGGACGCGACCCGGACGGCCTCGTCGGCCGCGACCTCCACGCTGGCGAGGGTGTTGCCCGTGACCTCGTCGGACTGGATGCCCCGCACGATCCCCTCGACCGAGCCCGCCGTACCCGACGTCGTCCCGGCCTCCCCGCCGCCCTCCGTCACGACGACGCGGACCCGGTCGCCGTTGTGCACCTGGCCCGCCGGCAGCAGACCCGCGGCCAGGCTCACGCCGACGACGGACCGGTCCGAGGCGGGCACCGGCTCGTCCGTCAGCTGGCCCGGGGTGACGACGCTGCCCGCCGCGATGTCGAGCGCGGCGGTCTTCCCGGCGACCTCCTCGAGGAGTTCCCCCGGCACCGCCTTGATCGCCAGGTCGGCACCGGCCTGCACCACGACCAGGTCGTCCCGCGTGACGACCTCCCCGCGCAGCACGTCCTGGCGCACCGTGAGCACGCTGTTCGTGTTCGACGTCGTCTGCCACGCCCATGCGCTGACGAGACCGCCCACGGCGATGCAGGCCACCGACGCGGCGATCATCGCGGGACG
The DNA here is from genome assembly GCF_039529775.1 of Myceligenerans crystallogenes. Taxonomy (NCBI): domain Bacteria; kingdom Bacillati; phylum Actinomycetota; class Actinomycetes; order Micrococcales; family Promicromonosporaceae; genus Myceligenerans; species Myceligenerans crystallogenes. The sequence goes on along the minus strand of NZ_BAAANL010000001.1, from coordinate 692,537 downwards.
ACGGCGCATCTTGGGCGGCGAAGCGATCTGCTGCTCGTGGCCCGGCCCCGGCGGGTTGCCGCGATCCGCGCGCGCGCCGGGGGCAGGAGCTGTCGCTGTCATCTCGGGGGTGCCTTCCTGGGGTCTGACGTCGTCGAACGCCCGCGGACGCGGGGAGCGCTCCGACCGTTGCGCCGCTGCGTCGTCCCCCCGGACCTGTGGGCCCGCGGAAACGCTACGGCAGTTCGCCCGCAACGTCCACGATAGTAGGAAGCATCAGAGATGAGGGAAGTAACACCCGATCAAGGGACAAGAACGGCGGTCCGGCGCCGCCCCGAACCCCCGGGACGGCCAGCCCGGCCCGGGTTGTGGAAGTCCGGGTCATTTCTCGCGGAGGTCACCGACCGTCACCGGCTCCGCCACGTAACCGGTGCCGTCCTGGAACCAGTAGGTGGACGGCGTGTACCAGCCGGGTTCCAGCTCCGGCGCGGCCGCCATCGCCCGCTCGATCCGGTCGGCCGTCGCGAGCGCCTCGTCCTTGTCGTTCGTCGTGAGATAGACGTTCACCTGCGCCCAGCCGCCGTCCAGCCGCGCGGAGCACTCGGCGTCGACCGACTCCACGCCCTCGACGGCCTCGATCACGGGGACGTAGACCTCGGCGCAGGCGGCGCGGTCGCCGGGCGACGCGCACGCGGCGAGCGTGAGCACGACGACGGCGGGTGCGAGGCGAGCGAGAACGCGGCGGCTGCGGGCCCGACCGATCATGTGCTGCGACTCCCCGTGAGATGCTCCGCCACGGCACGCCCGGTGGGAAGGTGCCCTGGTCGACGACGTTGCCGGCCACTGTATCCCCGGCCCCGCGGGATCGGCCGCTCCCGCTCGACCCGCTCAAGCCCGACATTCCACGCCCGTTCCGGGAAAGCTGGGCACACCGCCGCAGGTTTGTGACCATCCGGATTCATGGACAAGCGTCCAACTCCGGTACTGTCACCCCCAGCAGTCTGCGGAGGAGTGAAATCTTGCCGAAGGAAACCCAGGGACCCCCCCTCCCTGCCCAGACCGGCCCCTCGCTCACCGAGCGGCTTGCCGGGGTTCTGTCCGAGCTGTCCGACGACGAGTACTACGTGCTCAGAGGTCGTGCCCTGGCCCGGCGCCCGTCGTCGTACACGACCCTCGCCGACGAACTCGGGATCAGCCATGACGACGTCGTGGAGACCGAGAAGCGCGCCACCAAGCGGATCGCCGGCGCATCGCGCGGGCCCGATCACGACGCGCTGGTGGACGCGATGCGCCAGGAGAACAGCACCGTGGCCCTGGCCACGCTGCTCCCGCAGCATCCGGTCCTGACCGAGACCGTCCCGCGCACGAACCTGCCCGTGTGGGCGTTCCTCGTGCAGACGCTGAGGCTCGACGGCGCCTCGCGCGACACCCAGGCCAAGGAGGCCGCGGCAGGGAGACCGGCCGCCGCGAAGGCACCGGCGAAGGGCACCCGGCTGCCCGCCCGGCGTCCCGCGCCGAGTTTCCGCGTGTCGAAGAGCAACGTGCGCCCGGCCTGGACCGCCTGGTTCCCGTGGCTGATCACGCTCGACCTCGCCGGGCACGGCGTGAAGACGTCGTCGTGGGACTTCGAGCCGCAGGCCCGCGGCCGGCTGCGGCACCAGGTGAACGCTCTCACGTCGCTCATCATCGACCAGCTGCCCGCGGCGCCGGTGAGCGTCATCTTCCCGGCGATCGCCCCGACGGACACGATGTCGGACCTCGAGATCCCGGACAGCCACGCCGAGCGGTTCCGCGAGAAGGGCATCGAGACCTTCGGGGACCTGACCGGCCGCACCATCGCGGAGCTGCGGTTCCTGCCGCACTACGGCTCCAAGACGCTCAACACCCTGGTGCAGCGGCTGGTCTACCGCTCGCTGCGGCACCCCGCCCCCGCCGGCGGCCCGACGCCGCCCGCGCCGGCGGACCTCGAGCGGCCGCTCAACGTGCGCCTCGACTCGACGCTGGGGTACCTCGACGAGCGCGCGCGGACGATCCTGGTCGCACGCCGCTTCGCCGAGCCCCGCGAGGACCTGGCGAAGCTGGCCGAGCGGTTCGAGATCTCGAACATGCACGCCCAGCAGATCGACAGCCGGTCCGCGACGCTGGTCCGCAACACGCTCATGACCCCGTCGCTGCAGGCCAGGATCGACGAGTGCCTGCCGTCGCCGGGCGGCACGATGGCGATCGACGAGCTCGTCACGAAGATCCCCGTGCTCGGCGAGCCCGTCACGGGAGCGGCGGACCAGCCGGCCTGGCGCGTGCTGGAGGGCCTGGGCGGCTTCTTCGAGGTGGCCGACGGCGAGGCCCGCCGCGCCTCGTCGGTGCGCAAGCGGTCGGCCAACCCGCCGGTGCCGGGGAGCAAGCCGGAGGAGTAGGCGGTCCGTCAGCGCGGCGTCGTCGGGCGAGGGGCCGCGGCCCCTCGCCCGACGACGCCGACCAGGTCGCGGCGCGCCGAGAACCAGGCGGCGGCCACCGGGAGCAGTCCGCCGATCCAGGCGAGCGGGGCGGCGAGGCACACCCCGAGGAAGCCGAACTGCTGGATGAGGACGAGACCGGCGACGGACCGCAGCACGAGCTCGGCGATCCCCGACACGGTCGACGACGACGCGTTGCCGAGTCCCTGCATCGTGTTGCGGTAGACGAACAACAGCGCGAGGAAGACGTACAGGCAGGCGTTGATCACCAGGTACTGGTGGGCCATCGCGACCACCCCGGGCACGCCGTCGCCGACGAACAGCCGTACGATCGGCACGCCCAGCGCGATCACCACCAGCCCGAGCGCGACGGCCACGCCGCAGTTGATCCAGGTGGTGCGGAGCACGCCCTGCCGGACGCGCAGCCAGTCCAGCGCCCCGCGGTTCTGCGCGACGTAGGTCGCCAGGGCCGCGCCGAACGAGTTGAGCGGGGCGATCCCGAGCTGCTCGACGCGGACCGCGGCGGTGAACGCGGCGACGGCGTCGGCCCCGAGGCCGTTGACGCCGTACTGCAGGATGACCGTGCCGATGCCGATCACCGACATCTGCAGCCCCATCGAGGTGCCGAGGCGCAGCGGCTCGCCGAAGTCCTCCCGGCGCAGGCGCCAGTCCTCGCGGCGCAGGCGCAGCTGCGGGATACGGCCGCGGATCACCACCAGGCAGAGCAGCACGGCGAGGAACTGCGCGAGCACCGTGGCGAACGCCGCCCCGCCCACCCCCAGCCCGAGCACCCCGACGAAGCCGAGGACCAGGCCCACGTTCAGCACGCAGGCCGCGACGAGGACGACCAGGGGCGTCCGGCTGTCGCCCACGGCCCGGACGACCGACGTCAGGTAGTTGAAGGCGACGGCCACCGGCGCGCCCAGGAACGTCACCACCAGGAACGCGGCGGCGTCGTCGACCAGTTCCGGCGGCGTCCCGAGCAGGTCCAGGAACGGCCGGGCCGTCGCGACGCCCACCACCGTGATGAGGAGCGCGAGGGCGGCCGAGACGGCGCTGCCCGCCGCCAGGGCCCGGCGCAGCGCGGCGTCGTCCCCGGCACCGAAGGCGCGGGCGACGGGGATCGCCAGGCCGGCGGCCGATCCCCAGGACATCCCGATCAGCACGAAGACGATCGACCCGGTGGCGCCGACGGCGGCGAGCGCGTCGACGCCGACGAGGCGGCCGACGACGATCGCATCGGTGAACTGGTAGAGCTGCTGGAAGAGGTTGCCCGCGAGCAGCGGCAACGCGAAGCGCACGATGAGGCGGGCGGGTGGGCCGGCCGTGAGGTTCCTGGTCATCTCAGCGGAGATCGTAGGGCCGTGGATCGGGCGTTGTCGAATCGATTCGCCCGACGTCTCGACGGCTGGATCGTGATGCCGTGGTAGAACGTGTGTTCGATCTGCGTTAGAGTGGATCACGGCCGGTCAGATACCCGAGGGGTTGGGGTCCGCGGCGAGAGAGGGCGGGTGAGAGCCTGCGCGGCAACGGCGTCGGACGTGTGGTACGAAGCCCGGTGAACCCGCCCTCTCACCGGCCCCGGCTACTCCAGCCACTCCGTCTCGAAGCGGTCCCCGGCGTGGATGTGCACCGCGTTGTACGGCTCCGGGCCCACGACCTCGAACTTGTGCGGGACCTCGGCCCGCGCCACGAGGATCTGGCCGCCGACGGCCTCGATCTGCTCGTCGCCGACCGTGAACAACGCGCGGCCCGACCGCAGCACGAACGTCTCGTCGTACGGGTGCCGGTGCAGCCGCGGCCCGAAACCGGGCGGCGCGTCCCGCTCGAAGATCATCGACACGGACGACCCGTGGAGGTAGCCCTCGAGATTCCCGCCCGGCAGCTGGTCCTGCTCGATCAGTTCGATGCTCATGCGGGGTGGACGACGCCGGAGCGGGGAACTCATCGCTCCCCCTCCGGCCGCCGGTCAGAGTCCCGGATCAGCTCGTCCGCGCGGGCGCGGCCGGCTCCGCGGCCGGAGACACGGGTGCCGCCGGCTCCGCGGCCGGAGCCGCGGGCGCGGTGCCGCCGCCCCTCACGGCGGCGGCTCCCGCGACGGCCAGAGCGAGGCCGACGACGACGCCGAGCTCGATCAGCTGGCCCGGCACGCCCGCCTTCGGGACCAGTTCGCCGGCGAGGTTCCACGCCGCGTGGAGCAGGATCGCCGCGGGAACCCCGCCGCGCAGTTGTTCCGAGACGAACAGGATGAGGTAGGTGACCGGGAGGATCTCCAGGAAGTAGATCAGCGCACCCGGGGTGAGCAGGCCCAGCTCGTGCTGCCCGGTCCCGGGAACCAGGAACAGCGGGACATGCCACGCTCCCCACATCGCGCCGAGCGCGAGCACCGTGACGAGTCGGCCGTGGCGCAGCCGGAGCCACGGCTGGACGTACCCCCGCCAGCCGAACTCCTCGGAGACGGGGCCCGCCAGGAGCGTGAACGCCAGCGCGCCCGCGAGCCCGCCGGCCGAGGCGATCGCCGCGCGGGAGTGCGCGTCGATCGCCGCCAGGTCGCCGCCGCTCGAGACGAGGCCCGCCAGGAACGGGGCGGCGGCACCCAGGACGACGGCGGCGACGGGCCAGCCGGGCGACCACCGGACCCGCGGGCCCGGATGCCGTTCGCGGTACCGGACCCACATCACGAACGCCGCCAGGGTGGGCCCGAAGGTCGCGACCGCGAAGGCCGCCCGTCCGGCGCCGGTGCCGATCTCCGCCCCGGAGGCGACGAGCCAGATCAAGGGCGCACAGGTCAGCACCAGGCAGACGACGCCGAACTCGGCGAGCCGCCGGCCGACGGAGCGCACGGGCCGTTTTCCAGGCGAGATGTCCATGCCCCGACCGTAGGCAGCCCGGACGACACGGTCTCTGGGGCCAGCCGCCGTACCGCTCCGGGGGTGCGCCCCCGGATCCGGCACGACACCGGTGCGGCAAAAGTACTCAGGCCCGGAGATCTATGATCTCCGGGCCTGATCTTGTAGCGGGGGCAGGATTTGAACCTGCGACCTCTGGGTTATGAGCCCAGCGAGCTACCGAGCTGCTCCACCCCGCGTCGGTGAAATGAACATTACGCGACCGGGACGGCGAACGCAACTCGATCCGGCCGTGGAGACGCAGGTCACACGTGATCGAACCGTTCCGACGTGCCAGGCTCCTGCTCATGCCCGCCGACGTGACCTCCCCCTCCACCCGCGCCGAGGCCGAGCAGGACCAGGCGGCGACGGCCGAGGCGGACGCCGTCGCCGAACGGCTCGCCCACCTCACGGACCGCCTGGCGGCTCTCGACTCGCTGGCGCCGGGCCCGGCCACGAACCATCTGTTCGGCGCCGTGGTCCGTACCGTGACGACGACGCCGCCCGCCGCCGCCCGCCGGGTCGTCGCCCACCCGGCGGTCCGCGCCCGCGCCGAGCGGCTGCGTTCCCTCGGCGCCCGCGGGGAGTCGGCGCTCGAGGCCCACTGGGCGGAGCGGATCGCCGGCGCGCCGGAGCCGCCGGCCGAGCTCGCCCGGTTCCCGTACCTCGGCAACTACCGCGAGCTGATCGGCCTGGAACTCGCCCTGCTGCGCCGGCACCTGACCGCCGGGGCGCCCGCGTCCGTCGTCGTCCTCGGGTGCGGGCCGCTGCCGCTGACCGCCACGGGTTACGCCGCGGGGCTCGGCGCCAGGACGGTCGCCGTGGACCGGGACGCGTCCGCGGTCGCCGCCGCGCGCGCGTTCCTCGCGACGCTCCCCGCGCCCGCGGATCCGGGCGCGCCCGGCCTCCCGGAGGTCGGCGGGCCCGCCGCCGGCGGCCGGCCGGAGGTCGCACCCGCGCCCGGCGGCGTCGTCGTCCACGACGACGCCGAACGCGTCCCCCTGCACGGCCACGACCTCGTGGTCCTCGCGGCGCTCGTCGGGACGACGACGGCGGCGAAGGCCGGCCTGATCCGTTCGCTCGCCGCGCGGATGCGACCGGGGGCGCTCCTGCTGGCGCGCAGCGCGCACGGGCTGCGCGCGCTGCTGTACCCGGAGATCGATCCGGGCACGATGGACGGCTTCGAGGTGCTGGACGTGGAACACCCGGGGGGCGACGTCATCAACTCGATGATCGTCGCCCGCCGGGTGTGAGCCGAGCCTGCCGGAGCGTTACTCCGCCGCGGCCTCCTCGGCCGCGACCGCGTCCTCGATCGCCTCCTGCAGCTTCTCCTGGGCCTCGCCGTAGGCCGCCCAGTCGCCGTCCTGCTGCGCCTGCTCGGCCTCCTGGATCGCCTCCGAGGCCCGGGTCAGGGCCTCGGCGACATCGCCCGTGGGCGCGTCGGAGGGCTCCGTCGGCTCCTCGGTGGGCTCGTCGGCCGGGTCACCCGTGGGTTCGTCGGTCGGCTCCGCCGTGGGCTCGTCGGTCGGGGCCGGTGCCCCCGCGGTATCGCCGCCGGCGTCACCCGCCTCGGCCCCCGAGTCGCCCTCGAAGACCTGGTCGAGCGCCTCGTCCAGGGTGTCCGCGTAGCCGATCTCGTCGCCGAACGCCACCATCACCTTGTGCAGCAGCGGGATGGTCGTGCCCGAGGCCGACTGGATGTACACCGGCTGGACGTACACCAGGCCGCCGCCCACCGGGAGGGTGAGCTGGTTGCCGAGCAGCACCGTCGAGCGGCCCTGTTCGAGGATGCGCAGCTGTTCACCGGCGTCCGGGTCCGAGTTGAAGTTGTTCTGGACCTGCCCGGGGCCCGGCACCGTGGTGTCCCGGGGCAGTTCCAGCAACCTGAGCGTGCCGTAGCCCTCGGCCTTCTCCCCCTCCGCCGACCCCGCGTCCGCGTCCGCGGCCAGGAAGCCGGTCAGCACCTCGCGCGGGGTGTTACCGCCCGGAATGAACGTCGAGGTCAGCGAGAAGGACGGTTCCTCCTGGCCCGGCATCTGCAGGGTCAGGTAGTACGGGGGCTGCAGCGGCTTGACGGTCGCCTCCGCGGCCGGGTCCTCCGGGTTGGTCCAGAAGTCGTTGCCGGAGAAGAAGTCGCTCGCGTCGGTGACGTGGTACTCGGTCAGCAGCGAGCGCTGCACCTTGAACAGGTCCTGCGGGTACCGCACGTGGCTCATGAGCTCACCGGAGATGTCCGACATCGGCTTGATCGAGCCGGGGAACACGTTCTGCCACGTCTTGAGCACCGGGTCCTCCGGCTCCCAGGCGTACAGGTCCACCGAGCCGTCGTAGGCGTCGACCGTGGCCTTGACCGAGTTACGGATGTAGTTCACCTCGGCCGGCAGGTTCACCGGTGCCGTGGCGTCCTGCTCCAGGGTGAGCGTGTCGGTGGTCGCCTCCTGCATCTGCGTGAAGGCCGAGTACGGGTACTGGTTCGTCGTCGTGTAGGCGTCGACGACCCACTTCACGCGCCCGTCGACCACGGCCGGGTACACCTGCTTGTCCAGGGTGAGCCATGGTGCGACCTTCGCGACGCGCTGCTGCGGGTCGCGGTCGTACAGGATCTGCGACTCCTCGGTCACGCGGTCCGAGAGCAGGAGCTGCTCCTCGCCGAACTTCAGCGCGTACAGCAGCTTGCTGCCGAACGAGCCGACCTCCGGGCCGCCCTCGCCCGTGAACGTGCTCTTGACCTGGTCGCCCTCGTCGGTGTCGTCCGCCGGGTAGTCGAGCTCCCAGGGATCCTTCTCGGGGTCCGGCTTGCCCACCACGGAGTACGTCGTCGTCGACGGCGAGAAGTAGATGCGCGGCTCGTACTGGCCCTCGAGGTCGGTGATCGCGCCCTCGGACGGGATGCCGCCCTCGAAGAACGCGGGCTGACCGTTCTGGCCGAGCTGGTTGCCGTACGCCGCCACGACGCCGTAGCCGTGCGTGTACACGGTGTGGTCGTTGACCCAGTTGCGCTGGTCGGAGCCCAGGCCGTCCTGGTTGAGCTCGCGCACCGCGATCACCGTGTCGCGGCTCTCGCCCTCGATCTCGTAGCGGTCCACGGCGAGCGAGTCGCTGAAGTTGTAGTACTGCTTGTTCTGCTGCAGCTGCCGGAACGACGGCGAGACGATCTCCGGGTCCAGCAGGCGGATCGACGCCGTCGTCTCGGCGTCGTCGCGCAGCGCGCCCTCCACCGCCTCGGTCGTGGCGTTGTAGGTCTGCGTCTCGACGTCGTCGATGTCGAAGGCCTTGAGCGTCGCGTCGATGTTGCGCTGGATGAAGGGCTGCTCCAGCTCCTGCGCGTTCGGGCTGACCTGGAAGCGCTGGACGACGGCCGGGTAGATCCCGCCGATCACGACCGCGGAGACCACCATGAGGGCGACGCCGATCGCCGGCAGCTGCCAGTTGCCGCGCACGGCGGCCAGGACGAACAGGATCGCGACCAGCAGGGCCACGACCGCCAGGATGCCCTTGGCCGGGATCACCGCGTGCACGTCGGAGTAGGTCGCGCCGTCGAACCTGTCGCCGGCCGCGCTGAGGATCGAGTACCTGTCGAGCCAGTAGTTGGCGGCGAACAGCAGCATCAGGACCGCGCCGAGCGACGCGAGATGGATGCGCGCCGCGCTCGTGGTGCGGGGCAGGTTGCCCTGCGCCGGGCCGACCCGCAGGCCGCCGTACAGGTAATGGGTCACGATCGCGGCGATGCCGGAGATGATGACCACCGCCATGAGGAAGCCGGTGAGGCTCCGCAGCGCGGGCAGCAGGAAGACGTAGAACGAGATGTCCATGTGGAACTCGGGGTCCCGCTCGCCGAACGACTCGGCGTTCAGCGCCATCAGGACGTCCTGCCACTGGGCCGACGCCGCGACCCCCGCGAAGAACCCGACCAGCACCGGCGCCGCGAACGTCACGACCCGGCGCAGCGGCTCGATCGCCTCGCGGTACTGCTCGAGCGTCACCTGCTCGGCGCTCGGCACGTACATCGGCCGGGAGCGGTACGCGACGGCGAACGAGGCGAAGACCGCCCCGCCCATCACCACGAAGCCCAGCACGAACAGGAGCCCGCGGGTGAGCCAGTTGGTCCAGATGACGCGGGAGTAGCCGAGCTGGTCGAACCAGAGGATCTCGGTCCAGAACTGGGCCATCAACAGGAGTGCGACCACCACGACGGCGACCACCACGATCGCCACCCCGAGGGGACTGCGTCGGCGAGCAGGGGGAGGGCCCGCTGGGCGGGGTCGCGGTACGGCGAAGGACACGGCGTTGTTACCTCAACTCTCGTCGAACTCACGTCGGCTGACTGTGCTACCCAGGGGCAACGGGCGGGACGGACACAAGGTTCCCACAATGATCGCCGGTGCGACGGCCTCAGGACGCCTGCTGCGAGCAGGTGGGAAGCTCGTCCCCCGTGCCGGCACCGATCGCCGTCATCGCTTCCCGCGCGTCGTGCAAGGTCGCGACGCTGACCACCCGCAGCCCGGCCGGGACGTTCCCCGCCACCTCGGGGCAGTTCCCCTCGGGCGCGAGGAACCAGGTGGCGCCGTCGCGCAGCGCGCCGTGCATCTTCTGCTCGATGCCGCCGATCGGCCCGACGACGCCCTCGGGGCTCATCGTCCCGGTGCCGGCGATCCGCGCGCCGTTCGCCTCGTCCTCGCGGGTCAGCTTGTCGATGACGCCCAGCGCGAACATCGTGCCGGCGCTCGGCCCGCCGATGTCCTCGATCTGGATCTTCACCTCGACCGGGAAGTCGTACTCGGGGTCGATGTACACGCCCATCACGGCGCGGTCCTCGCCCTCGGCCCTGCCGGTCGTGACGGTCAGGTCCTTCGGCTCGCCGTCGCGTTCGACGCCGAGGACGACGTCGTCCCCCGGCGTCGTCGCCGCGAGGCGCTCGATGAGCGCCGCGTACGTCGGCACGCGCTCGCCCTCGAAGGAGACGACGACGTCGCCCTCGCGGACCACGCCGTCGGCCCCGGTCCCGGGCTCGGCGCCGGCGACCTTCAGGACGGCCGGCACCTCCCGCCCGAGCTCGGTGAGCGCGGCGGCGGTCGCGGACTCCTGGGAGGTGAGCATCTCCGCCTGGCTCAGCTGCTTCTGCTCCTTGGCGCTGGTCTCCTCGGGGAAGACCGACTCGACGGGGACCACGGAACGCGTCGGGTCCGCCCACGCCTGCACGGCCTGGCCCGCCGTGACGGGGTAGCCCGGCCCGCCGGAGACCGAGACCGTCGTCAGGCGGAGCTGTCCCGAGGACTCGTACGTGCGAGCGTCCTCGATCTCGATCAGCGGCCTGCCGTCCTGCTCGCCCAGCGTGTCCTGCGTGGGCCCGGGCGCGCGCACCGCGTACGGCACGGGAAGCACGAGGGCCACCGCCGCCAGCGCGGCGGTCACCAGCAGCGAGACGCCCAGCGTGACGGTGCGGCGCGTGACGGGCGGTGCGGGCGGGTGTCCGGCGGACGCCGCGGTCAGGTCCGCGCCCTCGCCGGGTAGCTCGCCGGCCGCGGGCGGTGATCCCGCCCGCGCCCCGGGCCCCGCTCCGGACTGCGCTGCGTTCTCCAGGTCGCTCGACGTCACCGGCTCATCATCCCTCATCCCGCTCGATGATCCCTGTGTGCCGCGTCCGGCGCCCGCGTTGTGCGCCCAGAGCGAAGTCGGGAACCCGCCACGAGGTCCCCGCGGTTCTTCATCCGTGGATACGGTGGCCACGGACCGTCCCCAGCGGTCAGGGACCCCGCACGGCAGGTCCCGCCCGAACGAACGAGGAGCAGCATGACCGAGAATCGCGACCCGGGTGATCAGCCCTGGGAGGAGATGCTGCGTTCCGTGCTCGGCGACGGCGCCGACGAGGTGCTCGCCGAGATGCGGGCGCGCGGCTTCGACCCGTCCACGATGTCCGGCAACCCGGATCCGATAATGATGCAGTACGCCCTGGCCCAGGTGCAGCGGATGCTGTCGGCGCCGGGCGCGGGCCCGGTCAACTCCGACGTCGCGCACGACGTCGCGCGTCAGGTCGCCGTCGCCGAGGGGGACCCGTCCCTGACCGGCGGGCAGGCCAGGACCGTCACCGACGCGTTGTCGGTCGCGGAGCTGTGGCTCGACGCCGTCACCGACCTGCCGCCGTCGGTCGGCACGTCGCGGGCCTGGTCCCGGTCCGAGTGGGTCGAGGCGACCCTGCCCGCCTGGAACAAGCTGGCCGCGCCGGTGGCGACGTCGGTCGCCGACGCGCTCGCCACCGTGCTCGCGGACCAGCTCCCCGAGGGCGTGGACGACGGCGTCGCGATGCCCGGGATGCCGGCCGGCGCCCTGGCCGGCCTGGGCATGGATCCCGCGACGATGATGCGCCGGCTCGGCTCCGCCGTGTTCGGCATGCAGGTGGGCCAGGCCGCCGGAACCCTCTCCCGTGAGGTGTTCGGCGCCACCGACATCGGCCTCCCGCTGCTCGACGAGCCGCACACCGTCCTCCTGCCGACGAACATCGACGGGTTCGCCGAGGGCCTGGACGCCCCGCCCGGCGAGGTGCGCCACTTCCTCGCCCTGCGCGAGGCCGCCCACACCCGCCTCTTCACCCACGTCACGTGGCTGCGCGGCCACCTGCTGGGCATCGTCGAGCAGTACGCGCGCGGCATCACCATCGATCTCGACGTCCTGGAGTCCCAGGTGCGTGACATCGACATGTCCGACCCGGACGCCCTGCGCGGCGCCCTGTCCGGCGGCGTCTTCGGCCTGCAGAACACCGACGAGCAGAAGGCCGTCCTGCTGCGCCTGGAGACCACCCTCGCCCTGGTCGAGGGCTGGGTCGACGAGGTCGCCGCCGCGGCGGCGCTCCCCCACCTGCCCCACTCGGTCCCGCTGCGCGAGATGATCCGGCGGCGCCGCGCCGCCGGCGGCCCCGCCGAGCAGACGTTCGCCACGCTCGTCGGGCTGGAGCTCCGGCCGCGCCGCTCGCGCGACGCCGCCCGCCTCTTCACGGTCCTGATGGACGACGGCGGCCCGGCCGCCCGCGACAGCGTCTGGGACCACCCGGACCTGCTCCCGGTGGCCGCGGACCTGGACGATCCGGCCGGCTACCCGGCGCGCCGGGCGGCGTCAGCCGACGAGCACGCGGACGTGGACGCGGCGCTGAAGGAGATCTTCGGCGAGGAGGGCTGAGCAGGGGCCGGCCCCGTCTCAGTCCTCCTCGTCCGAGGTCGGTGTCCCGGCGTCGTCCTGGACGAAGGACGCGCCCTCCAGGAAACCGCGGGCGCGTTCCGTCCTGGGGTAGGCCTCCAGGATCTTCCAGAAGCTCGGGCCGTGGCCCGCGTGCAGCAGGTGGGCCAGCTCGTGCAGCAGCACGTAGTCGAGCACCCAGCCGGGCATGCCCTGGACCCGCGTCGAGATCCGGATCGAACCGTCCAGCAGCGTGCACGAACCCCAGCGCCGGCCCTGGTTCGAGGCCCAGCGGACGCTGGACGGCTTCGCGCGGCCGCCGAGGTAGCGCTCGGAGAGCGCCTCGGCCCGGCTCATCAGCTCGTCGTCGGACGGCTTGCGGCGGCGCTCCTTGTCGTCGAGGCGGGCGAGCATCTTCGCCACCCATTCCCGCTCCTGGGCCCGCGAGAAGCGCGCGGGAATAGCGACGATGGTTCTGTCACCGTCGCGATACGCGCTGACCGTAGCGGTACGACGGCGGCTCCGGCGCACCTCCACGGACGTCGGAGCGTCGTGGGCCACAGCATGACCGTAGCGGTTATCGGCGGGAAGCAGTCAAGAACACGCCCTGTCCAAGAAAAACTGTGGACAAACATTTCCGCCCTCGGCGAGCCTGCTTGTGGATAAAGAGCAACCTCCCTCCGGTGGTGGCACCGTGGACCCGGCCCGTCACGAGGCCGTCCCGACCTGAGCACGAGCCCGGAGGAGCCACATGGAGGCCGCCACGATGCGTCTGCGCCCCGGGACCCCGGTGCTGATGCGGTCGGACGGATCCGTGCAGTGCGGGACCGACCCCCGCTGGTCGGTCGTCCTGGACGGCCTGACCCCGGTCGAGGGCTCGTGGCTGCGGGATCTCACCGAGCGCCGCCACGTCTCGCCCGGGCAGTCGGCCGCCCGCCGCGGGGTGACACCGCACCGCCGCGATCTCATCCTCGGGGTGCTCGCCCGGGCCGGGATGCTGGTGGCGCCGTCGGCCGAGCACGGCGCCGGGCCCGGTGCGGCGACCGCCGACGCCCGCGCCCTCGGCGTGCTGCGGCCCGACGGCGCCGGGCTCGCGACGCTCGCGGGCCGCGCCGCGGCCACGGTGGCGATCACCGGGCTGGGCCGCATCGGGTCGGTGATCGCGCTGCTCCTCGCCGCGGCCGGCGTCGGGCGCCTGGCCCTGGTGGATCCCCGGCCGGTGCAGACCGCCGACACCGGGCTCGGCGCGCTCACGGAACAGGACGTGGGGCAGGCCCGGGACGAGGCACTCGCCCGCGTCGTCGCCGGGCGGTCCCCGGCCGTCGAGGTGCTGACCGACGGCGACCCCGAGCCGGACCTGGCCGTGGTGGTCGAGTCCCGGGCCACGCTGCCCGCCCGGTTCGCGCGGCTGATGAGCGCGGGCATCCCGCACCTGCCGATCGTGGTGCGGGAGGCGGACGTCGTCGTCGGGCCGCTCGTCCGGCCCGGCCACAGCACCTGCGTGGGGTGCCTCGACGCGGTGCGCGCCGATCAGGACGGCGACTGGCACCTGATCGGCGCGCAGCTGCGGCGCGGCCCCGAGCAACCGCAGGAGGCGGCGCTCAGCGCCCTGGCAGCGGCGACGGCCGCCGGCCAGGTGCTCGCCCAGCTGGACGGGCACCGGCCGACGGCCGTCGGCTCCTGCCTCGAGATCTCGCTACCGGAATGCCTGCCCCGGGTCCGGCGCGTCGATCCGCATCCGCGGTGCGGTTGCATCACCCTCACGCCCTGACGCCGGTCAGGCGGCCACGACCGCCTGCGGGGCGGTCGCGGCCTGCGCCGACTTCCGGGGCCGGCCACGGCCCCGCTTCTGCGCCACGACGGCGCCGTCGACGAAGACCTGGCCGCCCCAGACGCCCCAGGGCTCGTTCCGCTCGAGGGCACCGGCCAGGCAGCCGTCGATCAGGGGGCACTCACGGCAGAGTGCCTTCGCCTGCTCGACCTGGGTGGCGTGCTCGGCGAACCAGAGCTCGGGGTCGTTGGTACGGCACGGCAGCAGCGAGTCCATGATCCGGTCGAACTCGCGGGTGTCGGCGGGACCGCTCGTGACGGGGTGTGTCGAGAGGTTGCCGGTCGAAGGGGTCCAGGGGCCGGATCCGCCCTGGGGAAGGGTGTCAAGGAGCGCAGTGAGGCGCACGGTTGTCTCCTGAGATCCTGTTGCATGAACGTCGTCGGTGAACGTTGGTGATGCAGGATCCAGTGCCGTCCTTCTCCCGTCCGTCCGGCCGGGTCGGGCCGGGACGTTGCGGGAGAAAAAAATCAGGCCGCGGATCCTGGGTGGACTCCGCGGCCTGGGTGCTCCGGCTGGTCTAAGCCGGATGCGCTCCTGGAGCGGAGTCTGGGGTGGGGTTGTGCTTCGGGAAGCCGACGCCGTTGCCGCGCAGTCGCGGCGTGTGGGCGGAGATTTCCGCGCGCGCAGAGACGGGCCGGTTCGCGTAAGACGGCACAGCCGTGCCGCACAGCGAATCCGTCCAGGTCTGGATCTGCTTCATGATCTCCATCGGGCTTCCCACCTCCTCACGCGCTCGGGGCCCCGCCTTCTCGGCGGCACCCTTTCTTCAAGGACACGTGCAGACTATGACGCCGGTCAGGCATCGTCCAACTTTTTTTCCGAAGTTTTTTGCTGACAGTTCTCCCGGATCCGTCAGGCAGGTTCCTGACCTCGTGGAAGCGCTGTCCACGGCCCTGGTCAAGGGCCCGGAGCGCTCCGCACGATCGCCAGCACCGTCGGGCCGAAGCGGTCGATCTTCGCCGGGCCGATGCCGTTGACCCGGGCGAGCTCGGCCGTGGACGACGGCCGCCGCTCCGCGATCTCGGCGAGGCTCGCGTCGGTGAGGATCGTGTAGGCAGGCTTGCTCGTCTCCTGGGCCACCTCGGCCCGCCAGGTGCGCAGGGCGTCGAAGAGCGCGGGATCGTGCCGGCCGGTCAGCTGGGTGCGAGCCGAGTCCCGGGCCCGGGTACGGCGGGCGCGGCCCGGTTCGGCGTCGGGCCACAGCCCGTCGAGGAAGCGCGTGCGCTTACGGGTCGCGCGGCCACCGGGGTTGCGGCTGCGGGCGAACGAGATCTCGAGGTGGACCCGCGCCCGGGTGATCCCGACGTAGAGCAGGCGGCGTTCCTCGTGGACCGCCTCCTCCGTCTCGGCCAGGGAGATCGGCATCAGGCCCTCGCTCGCGCCGGCGAGGAACACGGCGTCCCACTCCAGGCCCTTCGCGGCGTGCAGCGAGGCCAGCGTCACGCCGTCGACCGTCGGCGCGTGCTGCGCCTTGGCCCGCTCCTCGAGCTCGGCCACCAGGGTGGCGATCGTCGCGGGCGAGTCCGGGCCCGCCGCGGCGGCGAGATCGTCCGCCAGCGCCACGAGGGCCTGCATCGAGTCCCACCGCTCGCGGGCGGCGCCCCGGGCCGCGGGGGGTTCCTCGGCCCAGCCGGCGGCGGCGAGGACGTCGCGGATCTGCCCGGGCATGGCCCGGTCCGGATCGGCGGAACGGGCGGCGCCGCGGATCAGCACGATGGCGTCGCGCACCTCCTTGCGCTGGAAGAAGCGCTCGCCGCCGCGCACGAGGTAACCGACGCCGGCATCGGCGAGCGCGGCCTCGAACACCTGGGACTGCGCGTTGGTGCGGTACAGGACGGCGATCTCGCGCGCCGGGACGCCGCGGTCGATGAGCCGGGCGGCGCGGGCGGCGATGCCGGCGGCCTCCGCCTCGTCGTCGTCGTACGCGGTGTACGCGACCGGCGGGCCCGGCTTGCGCTGGGCGACCAGTTCCAGCGCCTGCGCCGCGCCGCGCCCGGCGCGGCGCAGCAGATCGTTGGCGAGGCCCACGACCTGGGGGGTGGACCGGTAGTCGCGGACCAGCCGGATCTCGGCGGCGTCGCGGAAGCGGCGGCGGAAGTCGAGCAGGTAGCGCGGGGTGGCGCCGGTGAACGAGTAGATGGTCTGGGAGGGGTCGCCGACGACGCAGAGCTCCTCGCGGCCGCCGAGCCACTGGTCGAGCAGGAACTGCTGCAGGGGTGAGACGTCCTGGTACTCGTCCACGACGAAGTGGCGGTACTGGCCGCGCACCTCGTCGGCGATCGGCTTGTGGCTGTTCAGCATGTCGCCGAGCATGAGCAGGACGTCCTCGAAGTCGATCGCGTCGCGCTCGGTCTTGACGTCCTCGTACATGGTGATGAGACGGGCCATGGTCTGGTGGTCGTGGCCCGACGGCGCGGCGCGGCCGCGGGCCGGGGCGAGGCGCTCGTAGTCGTCGGCGGTCATGAGGCTGACCTTGGCCCACTCGATCTCCGAGGAGAGGTCGCGGACGGCGACCCGGTCGACGGACAGGCCCAGCCGGCGTGCGGACTCGGCGACGAACTGCGCCTTGTGCTCGACCAGCCGGGGCGGGGCTCCCCCCACGACCCGGGGCCAGAAGTAGGCCAGCTGCCGCAGCGCGGCGGCGTGGAAGGTGCGGGCCTGCACACCCTCGACGCCGAGCTCGCGCAGGCGGGTGCGCATCTCGCCCGCGGCCCGGGCGGTGAAGGTGACGGCCAGGACGCCGTTCGGCTTGTACACGCCCGTGCGCACGCCGTAGGCGATGCGGTGCGTGATGGCACGCGTCTTCCCGGTGCCGGCACCGGCGAGCACGCAGACGGGTCCGCGCAGGGCCAGCGCGACCTCGCGCTGCTCGGGGTCGAGCGCGTCGAGGATCGCATCGGGATGAACCGGGCCCCTTGCGTGGTTCAGGGTGTGCGCGGGCGTCGCCATGCCCGCGATTCTTCCAGGAGACTCTGACACGAACCGGCCGGGGCACCCGCGACCGCCGTCGTGCACGATGAAGGGACAGCGAGATGACCGAGGCCACGACTCCTGTTGCGACGCCCATCCCCGCCGAGGGAACCGTCCTGATGTACTCGACCACCTGGTGCGGCTACTGCCGGCGGCTGCGCACGCAGCTCGACTCGGAGGGCATCGCGTACGAGGTGATCGACATCGAGGAGCGGCCCGAGACGGCCGCCTACGTCGAGCAGGTCAACGGCGGCAACCGCACCGTGCCCACCGTGGTCTACCCCGACGGCAGCGCGGCGACGAACCCGTCGCTGGCGGACGTGAAGGCCGCGCTGGCGAACTGAGGCGGTGGCAGGGAGCAGGTGTCGTCGGTCCTCTGTCGAGCGGTCGGCAGGATGTCTGTACGGTCGGCTTCCCGGGGAACCGACTGCTCGACTTCGGACCGACCTCGATCCGCAATCTCCCGACCGCATGCTCAGGTCGCTTGGGCCATTTCATCGCCCGGCGTCGGCGGTGCCGAGGAGCTCAGCCAGGACTCGATGAGCGCGCGGGCGATCGAGGCGTGGCCGGGGAGGCTCAGGGTGCCGTCGGCGCAGGCCGCCCGGAGTTCCTCGCGGGTGAACCAGCGGGCCTCGGCCAGTTCCTCGGTGTCCGGGGTCAGCCGGGTCGTCTCGGCGCGGGCGTGGAAGCCGAGCATGAGCGAGCAGGGCATCGGCCAGGACTGACTGCCCCGGTACTCCACCTGCCCGACGACGACGCCCGTCTCCTCCGCGGCCTCCCGCACCACGGCCTGCTCGGCGCTCTCGCCCGGCTCCACGAAGCCGGCCAGCACCGACATGCGGCCCGCGGGCCAGGTGGGGGCGCGGCCGAGGAGCAGGCGGCCGGCGTCGTCGACGATCGACATGATGACCGCGGGGTCGGTACGCGGGTAGTGCTCGATGTCCTCGCCCGGGCAGCGGCGCACCCACCCGGCCTGCGCCGGTTCGGTGGGCTTCCCGCAGCGCGGGCAGTGCGTGGTGACCGCGTGCCAGTTCGCGAGCGCGACGGCCTCGACGGCGAGCCCCGTGGTCAGCGGATCGCCGGAGTCGGCGAGGTCCCGCAGCGCGATCCAGCCGAGACCGCCGGGGAGCCCTGCGCCGTCGTCGTCGGACGCCTCCGGCAGCACCCGCGCGACGTACGACACGCCGTCGGCTTCCCCGAGAAAGAGGTACTCGGCGCCGTCCGCCTCCGCTACCCCGCCGGCGGCGCCGCTCGCATCGGCTCCCCTGCCGGCACCACCGTCCGCCTCCGCTCGCCCGGCGGCGACGACCGCCTCCGCGCGTGCGCCGTCTGCGCCGACCGCGTCGGCGGCCTCGCGTACCGACAGGAGCGCGGGCCGGTGCCCGGCGGCGACCACCCGCCCCGCACCCACCAGGAGCACCTTGGTCGTGTCCTGCGCGAGCAGGCCCTCGACCAGTCCGGTCTCGCTCCGACGGTGGGCAGCACGATCGTGCGCGACCTGCGCAAGGGGAAGCTCCAGCATGTCCTGAACGTATCCCGCGAGCGTCCCGCGTCACCACACGCCCATGGCCGCGTCAGGCGAGGCATCGAGGACCGCCGCATTCCCGGACTTCCCGGAACCTGACCGGCGAAGGGCCGGTGTGGCTGGTCCGGCGACGACCTCCGGGGATCTATCCTCGGGGCGTGGCACGTACTCCCCTCGCTCTCGCCGCCCTGTCGACGGCGGCCGTCCCGGGGCTGGAAGCGGCGTCGGTCCGGACCGACAGCATGCCCGGTGACTACGACACTGCCGTCGTGACCAGCCAGGACGATCAGGAGTGGGTGGTGCGTGCGCCGCGCAGCACCGTCGCCGGGGCCGCCCTGGAGGCGGAGATCGAGCTGCTGGAATCGCTCAAGCTGTACGTGGACACGGGGGTGCTGCCGTTCGTCGTGCCGCAGATCGCCGGGTTCGCGCTGCTGCCCGAGGGCGGGCGGGCCGTGGTGCACCGGCGGATCGTCGGGGAATGGCTCGACGTCGAGGCGCTCGCGCCCGGGCCGGGGCTCGCCGCGGATCTCGGGCGGGCGATCGCGGCGATCCACGAGCTGCCGGCCTCCGTGGTCGAGGGGTGCGGGCTGCCGGGCTACACCGCCGCCGAGTACCGCGACCGGCGGATGTCCGAGGTCGACGAGGCGGCGAAGACCGGGCGCATCCCGTCCACGCTGCTGCACCGCTGGGAGGCCGCGCTCGAGGACGTTTCGCTGTGGAAGTTCCAGCCCGTCGTCGTGCACGGTGACCTGGCCGCCGACCAGATGCTGGTGGACCGGGGGCGCGTGGTGGCGATCTCGGGGTGGTCCGAGGCGAAGGTCGCGGATCCGGCCGACGACCTGGCCTGGCTGCTCGTGGCTGCGCCGGTGGAAGCCGCGGACTCGATCATGGAGGCCTACCTGCTGCGCCGCACCGAGCTGAGCGACCCGCGCCTGCAGGACCGCGCGCTGCTGGTGGGCGAGCTGGCGCTGGCGCGCTGGCTGCTGCACGGCGTGCGGCACAAGCTGCCGGAGGTCGTCGAGGACGCGACGGCGATGCTGGCCGACCTGGACGAGGCGACGCGCGAGGAAGGCTGACGCTCCGCTCGCTGAGGGGCGCTTTCATCCTTATCGGATGACGGCCTGGCTGTTAGGTTGTGCGCTGCTGTGCCGGGGAGCCTGGTCGGCGTCCGATCCGTCAAAGCCTGGAGTTCCCGATGTCTCTCGCGCCTGCCCGGCGTCCTGTCGTGGACGCGCGCCTGACGAAGGCAGCGGTCGTCGTCGCCGCTGTCTACGCGGTGATGATGGCGGTCCGCCCGCTCGCGTCGGCGCTCGGCACGACGAGCGGGCCGATCACTTTCGGAGCCACTGGCGCCGCAGGATTCCGGTTCGGCTTCTTCGCGAGCTCGGTGTACGAGGCAGTCGTCATGATCGTCGGCTGCGTCCTGTGGATCAGGATCATCCTGTCGATCGCCGCCGAGCAGCGAGCCTGGGCGGCTGAGGCCTGACAAGCACTCAGGAAGGGCTGGCGATGGATTGAGCAAAATCAAGCATCAAGCCCTTGCAACTAATATAACCTCAAATATACAATACTTGGCGTGACGGGTTTGTCATTTTGTAAATTTGCAGGTCAACGCACTGGTCGATGTGCGGAGCGCGCGATCTGCCGAGGTCACTCGCCGCGGATGAGGGATTCCAGTTCCCGTTCAGTCAGGAGGCGCTCCGGGCGGACCGTGGCGGATGAGCCCAGGTAGCAGAAGGCCGCGCTGACCTTGTCCAGGGGGAGGCCCGTCCAGCGGGACCAGGCCAGGCGGTAGACGGCGAGCTGGACCTCGCGGGCCGCGCGGGCCACCGGGTCGTGGGGTTCGCGGCCGGTCTTCCAGTCGACGACGACGACGCTGCCGGGCTCGCCGTCCGGGTCCGGGAAGACGGCGTCCATGCGGCAGCGGAGCATGACGCCCGCGACGGGGGTCTCGACGTCGGCCTCGATGGCGATCGGGATGCGCGAGGCCCACTCCGAGGCCAGGAACGTCTCGCGGAGCTTGGTCAGATCCGTGTCGGCGGGCACGTCGTCGCCCTCCGCGCCCGGCAGGTCGTCGACGTCGAGGAGGGACGCCGAACGGTAGAACTGCTCGACCCAGGCGTGCAGCTGCGTGCCCCGGCGGGCGTGGATCGTGGGTTCCGTGGGGATCGGCCGGCGCAGCTGGAGGGTGAACGCGTCACGGTCGGCGGCCAGCCGCACCAGCCCGGAGGCCGACACATGGGCCGGGAACTCCACGACGCCCTCGTCGCGGGCCGCGCGTTCGGCGAGCAGCATCGTGGTGAGCTCGACCAGATCGTGCCCGGCGGCGTCGAACAGCACGCCCGTGGGCGCGGCGAGGACGTCGCCGGGCGACGGTTCCCGGCCGGCGGCCAGCTCCGCGCTCACCAGCTCCGCGCGCACCAGCGCCGCCGTCGCACGCAGCACCGTGCGGGCGACGACGACGGGCGCGCGCGGCTCGGGCTCCGCGCGATCCGCCGGCTCGGCGCCCGCTGCCCCGGCGGGCCAGATCCCTGCTTCCGTGACGAGGCCGCGCGGGTTCTCGGCGTCGGGGGCGGGCGGGGCGGCCCAGCCCTCGGTCGAGATCAGGCCCGCCTGGGTCAGTTCCTCCAGGAAGACCGACAGTTCCCGGACCCGGGTCGCGGTGCCCCACCAGGAGCCCGTCAGCAGGAGGTCGCGGCGGGCCCTCGTGAACGCGACGTAGGCGAGGCGGCGTTCCTCGGCCAGGCGGTGGGTGCCGCAGTCCTCCTTGAACTCCTCGCGCAGCGCCACGAGGTCTTTCGTGTCCGACGCCGCCTCCCAGCGGAACGCCGGGAGATCCTCGGCGTCGCCGCGCAGGTGGTACGGGAGCTCGCCCAGGCCGCTCAGCCAGCCGCTGGACTTCTCGCCGGAGCGCGCGCCGCGGTCGAACGCCGGGAAGACGCCGCCGACCAGGCCGGGCACCGCCACGACGTCCCACTCCAGCCCCTTGGCGGCGTGCGCGGTGATGATCTGGACGGCATCCGGGTCCGGTTCCCGGACGGGCATGTCGAGCCCGTTCTCCCGGGTGCCGGCGACACCGAGCCAGGCGAGGAACGCGCCGAGCGTGGCGACGTCGGCCGACTGCGCGAACGACGCCGCCACGTCGCGGAACGCGTCGAGGTGCTCCCGGCCGCGATCGCTCACCGCGCCCAGGGCACCCGCGGCGGTGAGCGTGGCCGCCGTGACCGCCTCGACGTCCAGGCCGAGCGCGCGTTCCGCCTGGACCACCAGCTCCGGGAGCGAGAGGTAGGTGAGCCCGCGCATGCCGCGCAGCACCTCCGCGAGGGCCGTCAGCCGGGTGTGCCCCTCAGGGGTGAGGACGCGGCCGTCGCGAGCCGCGTGCCCGGGTTCGGGCAGGTCGTCGAGCGCGTCGATGATCGACCGGTGGTCGACGACGTCGCCCTCGACCACCGTCACGTCCTCGTCCGCACCGGTCGCGTTCTCCGACGCGGGCTCGCCGGCTCGGCCGGCCAGGGCGCCGGCCGGCGTCCCCTGCCCCGGCCGCGGACCGTCGGACCGCGAGCCCGAGCTCCGGGCCGTCCCCGCATCCGTGCCGGCCGCCGTCGCGGGCCCGTCGGCGGGCGCCGCCCGGCGCGGGTCGTCCTCGCGGGCGATGTCGGCGGCCCAGGAGCCCAGGGCGAGCAGGTCCGCCGCTCCGAGGTGGACGCGCGGTCCCGTCAGGAGGCGCAGGAGCGAGTCCCCGCGCGACGGGTCGTGCGCGGCTTCCAGGAGCGCGACGACGTCGACCACCTCGGGCGTGGTGAGCAGGCCGCCGAGGCCCACGACCTCGACCGGGAGCCCGTGCGACCGGAGCGCGACCTCGACCGCCGTGAACTGCGAGCGCGCGCGGCACAGCACGGCCGCCGTGACGCGGCCGTCCGGGTGGGAGCCGGGGCGCCAGCGCCCGGCGACCCATTCGGCGACGGCCGCGGCCTCCTCCTCCATGGTCGCCGCGACGTGCGCGGAGACCTGTCCGGTGCCGGCGCCCGGACGAAGGTCGAGGGGCGGGACGTGGACCCGCGCGCCCGCGCGCGGCGTCGTCGTGCCTCCTCCGGCGACCGGGCCGTCTCCGCCCGCGGCGCCGCCGCCCGATCCCGGCTCCCGCAGCGGTGCCGACACGATGTTGGCGGCCGTGAGGACCGCGGCGTCGTTGCGCCAGGAGGTGGACAGGTAGTGGACCCCGGCGGCGACGCCGTCGTCCCGGCGGAAGCGCTCGGGGAAGCGCGCGAGGCCGGAGGCCGACGCGCCGCGCCAGCCGTAGATGGACTGGTGCGGGTCGCCGACGGCGATCACCGGGTGCCCGTCGCCGAACAGCCCGCTGAGCAGTTCCACCTGCGCGTACGAGGTGTCCTGGTACTCGTCGAGCAGGACGACGGCGAACCGGGACCGCTCCGCCGTGCCGACCGCCGGGACGGACCGGGCGAGTTCCGCGGCGAACGCGACCTGGTCGCCGAAGTCCAGGGTCTCGGCGACGCGCTTGCGCCGGCGGTACTCCACCACGAGGTCGATCAGCCGGGCGCGTTCGGCGACCGACGCGATGAGCTGGTCCACGTCCTTGGTGCGCTTGCGCTGCCTGTCCCCCAGGGGGATCCCGTCCAGGTGCTCGGCCATGGCGAGCAGGCGCGAGCGGGCGTCGGCGGGGTCGATCAGGTGCTCGCCCAGCGCACCGGACAGCGCGACGACCGCGGCGACGACCGTGCTCACGGCCTTGTCCGTGTCGAGGTCGCCCGCCCAGGACTCCACCACCTGCGACGCGAGCTGCCACTGCTCCGCCTCGCCGAGCAGGCGGGCGCTCGGCTCGACCCCGAGCCGCAGGCCGTGATCGGCGACCAGGGAGGCGGCGTACGCGTTGTAGGTCGCGATGGTGGGCCGGTCGATGGCGAGGTCCGCGGCTCCCGGCAGGGCCTCGCCCGACTCCTCGCCGAGCGCCCGCGCCAGCTGCGCGAGCCGGGTCTGGACGCGCTGGGAGAGTTCCCCGGCGGCCTTGCGGGTGAACGTCAGGCCGAGCACCTGCTCCGGTGACACGAGCCGGTTGGCGATGAGCCACACCACGCGCGCCGCCATCGTCTCGGTCTTGCCGGAACCGGCGCCCGCGACCACCAGCGCGGGTTCCAGCGGCGCCTCGATCACGGCCTCCTGCTCGTGCGTGGGCTCGGGCCGGCCGAGCAGCCGCGCGATGGCGCGCGCCGACAGCCGGGGGCGCCCGGCCTCGGAGAGCGCGCGGTCCTGGGTGCGGCGCAGATCCGAGGCCGCGTCACGGGAGGTGAGGAAATCCTCGTTGATGACGAGGTCGTCACCGAACAGGGCGTCCTGACTCATTCGACCACCTTCCGGCCCTCGGGCTGCAGCGGGCAGGAGCGGCGCACCGCGCACATGTCGCACAGCTTGTTGCGCTGCGCGGCGAAGCTCGCGGAGGCCATGGTGTCCGCGGCGTTCTCGACGACCTCGTGCGCCCAGGACCGGCCGTCCGGCCCGGGCTCCAGCGAGGGCTGCTCACGCACGGTCGCGCCGACGGTCGGCGTCCCCACGTAGACGAGGCTCGCGCCCTTGCTGACCGTGCCCTCCGGGAGGTCCAGCGCGCCCTCGTCCACGGCCAGCTGGTAGGCCCCGAGCTGGGGGTTCTCGGTCGCCTCGGCCTTGGACTGCGCCGACTTGCCCGTCTTGAGGTCTGCGACCCGCACGCCGCCCTCGCCCGCGTCCTCGACCCGGTCGACCTGGCCGCGCAGGCGCGCCCGGCCCACGCGCACGTCGAAGTCCGCCTCGACGAGCAGGGGCTCGCCCGAGCCCGCGAGGTAGGCGGCCAGCCGCTCCACCATCTGCTCGGCCCGCCCGCGCAGCTGCCGGGAGGGCCAGCCCTCGGGCAGGGCGAGTTCCGGCCAGCGCCGGTCGAGCTCGGCCTTGAGCTCGTGCAGCGCGCCGGCCGGATGCTCCTGCGCGATGGAGTGCAGCAGGGTGCCCAGGCTCTGGTGGGTGGCGTCCGGCGCGGTGCCGCCCGCCGCCTCGAACACCCAGCGCAGCGCGCACGTCGAGACCGTCTCCACCTTCGACGGCGACACCGTCACCGACTGCCCCGGCCCCCACAGCGGCGCCTCGCTCGAGGCCCCGGCCACGCCGTACCACGTGGTGGGATCCGCCTCGGCGATCCCGGCCCCGGCCAGCTCGGCCAGCAGCCGCGCGGCAGCCC
Source organism: Myceligenerans crystallogenes (assembly GCF_039529775.1). NCBI lineage: Bacteria > Bacillati > Actinomycetota > Actinomycetes > Micrococcales > Promicromonosporaceae > Myceligenerans > Myceligenerans crystallogenes. The sequence goes on along the minus strand of NZ_BAAANL010000001.1, from coordinate 667,501 downwards.
GCGCGGGCTCGGCGACGTCCGCCCCGTCGACGGGACCCGCGGCCGGCATCGCCGCGGCCGCGGCCGTGATCGCGCGCACGAGTTCCGCGCGGGCAGCGGCGACCACTCCGCGCAGGTCCAGCGGCGGGCCGACCTCCGTGCGCCGGGGATCCGGGCCCTCGCCGTCGTCGTTCCTCGGGGCGACGAGGTCGCAGAACACGCTCGGCGCGTCCTCGGCGTCCTCGACGGCGGTGACCAGCAACCGGCGCCGGGCACGGGAGGTCGCGACCGCGAACGCGCGGAGCTCGTCGGCCAGCACCTGGCGGCGCGCCTCGGCGCCGTGCACGCGGGCGTCGTCGGTCCGGCCCGCGGACAGTTCGACGAGGGCCTGCGAACCGAGCAGCGAGTCGCGCAGGCGCAGATCGGGCCAGACGCCGTCCTGCACGCCCGCGACGACGACGACGTCCCACTCGCGCCCCGCGGCCCCGGCAGGGGTGAGCGCCTCGACGGCCCCCGCCCCCGTGCCCGCCGCCGCCAGCGAGTCCGCGGGCAGGTCCTGTGACTCGAGGTAGTCGACGAACGCCGGAACGGGCGCCCCGGGCATCCGGTCCACGAAGGTCTCCGCGGCGCGGAAGAGCGCGAGCACCGCGTCCAGGTCGCGGTCGGCGCGCAGCGCGCCCGGGCCGCCGCCCAGCGCGTACCTGCGCCAGCGTTCGGCCAGTCCCGTCGCGTCCCACACCGCCCAGAGCACCGTCTGCGCGGTGGCCCCCGGCTCGGCCGCCGCGACCCGGCCCGCCGCGAGCACTCGCGCGACCTGGACCGGCGCCCGCCGCACCGCATCGGGCAGCAGCTCGGCCCGCGCCGGATCCCCGAGGACCTCGACGAGCAGGGTGTCCGAGCTGCGCCCGCCGCCGGCCGCCAGCTCCTCCGAGCGCAGGGCGCGGCGCAGGCGCCGCAGCGCCACGGCGTCGAGCCCGCCCACCGGCGAGGTGAGCAGCAGGGCCGCGGTGACCGGATCGAGCGACCCGGCCCCGGGCCCGTCGATCTCGGCCGCGAGGAGGGCCTCCAGGCTTCCCCTCGGCGCCCCCGCGGCCACCCGGACGGCGGCGAGCAGCGGGGCCACGGCGGGCTCGTCCCGCAGCGGCAGGTCCGACCCCAGGAACGCCACCGGCACCGACGCCGACGCGAGTTCCCGCCGCAGCGCCGCCAGCCGCGTACCGCTGCGCGCGATCACGGCCATGCGCTCCCACGGCGTCCCGTACAGCAGGTGCTCGGCGCGCAGCTCCCGCGCGATCCACGCCGCCTCCTGCGCCGCCCCGGGCAGCACGGCGACCTCGGCACCGGACGGGCCGACGGGCAGCAGCGATCCAGCGGCCGCCCGCCCGGCCCCGGCCTCCGGCGCGCCGTCCTGCCGCGCGCCGTCCTGCCGCGCGCCGTCCTGCGGCACACCGGCTTCCGGGCCGGCGCCGCCTGTCCCACCAGCGCCGCCTGCCCCACTGGCACCGCCTGCCCCGCCGGCGCCCGGCAGATCCTCCGGCCTCGCCGCGGCCCGGCGGTGCAGCGCGCTCGCGAGCACGGGGATGCGCCCGGTCACCGCTCGCGTCACCGCACGCAGCTCCGCGCCCTGCCGCCAGGCCGTGCCCAGCACGACCAGCGCGGCGTCGAACGCTCCCACGACCCCGGAGCCGGAACTCCCCGCGGCTCGCCCCACCAGCCCCGGGGCGGCACCGCGGAATCCCTGCACCGCGCTGTCCGGGTCGCCCAGCAGGACGAGCCGGGCGCCGTCGTCGCGCAGCACGTGCAGGAGCCGGGCGGTCGCGGCGGTGGCCTCCTGGTAGTCGTCCACCACGACGAGGTCCCACCGGGGCCGCGGCAGATCCGGCAGGTCCGCCTCCCAGGACCGCAGGGCCTGGGCCGCCTCGTCCACGACGACCGCCGGGTCGAAGCGCGCCCCCGTGTCGGGCGTCCCCGACCGCAGGGTCATGACGTCCAGGTACTCCTCGTAGAGCTTGGCGGCCATCACCCACTCCGGCCGCTCGTGGGCACGGCCCAGCCGGTGCAGCTCGACGGGCCCCAGCCCGCGCTCCGCCGCACGCATCAGCAGGTCGCGCAGCTCCTGACGCAGGCCGCGCAGTCCGAGGGACTCGGGCGGCAGGCCCGGCGGCAGCTCCAGCGCCGCCCCCTGGTCCGCGGCATGGCCGGCGAGCAGCTCCGCGAGCACCAGGTCCTGCTCGGGCCCCGAGACAAGGGTCGGCGGCGGTCCGTCGAGCGCCAGCTCCCGGGTGCGCAGCACGGCGAACGCCGCCGACGCCACGGTCCGCACCATCGGCGCCCCGACCGTCCGGCCGGCCCGCGCGGCGACGTCGTCCCGCATCCGTGCCGCCGACCGCCGCGACGCGGCGAGCACCAGCACCCGTTCCGGCTGCAGGCCCCCGGCCAGCGCCTCGACCGCCACCTGCGCGGCCACCGTCGTCTTCCCCGTCCCCGGCGCGCCCGCCACGAGCGTGACCGGCCGGGCCGCCGCGACCGCGACCGCCTCGGCCTGCGCCGCGTCGAGCGCGGGCGCACCGGTGCCGCCCGCCTGTCGCGCGGGCGGCACCAACCGGAGTCTCGGGAGAGCCGTCGTCACGCGGAGCATCACATCACGAGCCACTGACATTCGCCCGGACCTGCGCGGTCACCGCAGTACGCGCGGCGTGCCCGCCCAGGACGCCGGACCGGCCCCGGCCTGCCGCCGTGCGGGACGTCCGGACCGTCACAGAAAACCCGCGCCGCGCGAGCGCCGTCGCCCTCAGGAGGCGCGCGTCACGCCGGCCGCGAAGCGCGCCGCCACCGGCCGGATCAGCCCGCGATCAGCGCCGCTCCGCGCGCCCGGCGTCCGGGGCCGGCCACGGTTCCGGGATGCAGCCCCGCGTCGACTTGGTCTGCTGGACCATCACCGTGGCCTTCTCGCCCTTGCCCGCGCAGAGGTCGTGGCCGTGCCCGATGACATGACCGACCTCGTGGCTGACCAGGTACTTCCGGTACTCCGTGATGTCGTCCCAGGCGTGCGACCCGAACGCCCAGCGCCTGAAGTTCAGCACGGCCATCCCGATGACGCCGCAGGACAGCGATCCGCCGGTGTCGAGCGGCGCGCACAGCTCGTCGGTGGTGTCCGGCCCGGCCAGCACCACGCTGAAGTCGTGGTCCGCGCCGTCGGTCCGCGCGAAGGTCACCCCGTCCACGGACGACCACCCGCGCCGGTCGTTCAGCGTCTTCATCACGGCGTCCGCGAACACGTCCCGGTCCACGGGAAGCCCTCGTTCGACCCGCACCCGCACCCGCAGGACCTCGCCGTCCCCCGGCGCGCGCACCCGCCCCTGAGCCGTACCGAGCCTTCCGGACAAGTTCTCGGGCACCTCGATGTCGTCCCCGAGCAGCCCCGACCCCGGCTCGGGAACGGGCTCGCGCACGAGCCGCGGGGCGACCTGGCGCACCAGCAGCCCCGGCGCCGGCGCCGGGCTCACGCCGGCCGCGCCGAGCGCCGCGTGCACGGTGTCCGACGACGCCGTGCCCGAGGACGCGGCGCCGGCCCGATGCGTGCCCGACGACGCGGCGTCCGCGGTCTCGACGCCGAGGATCCCCTGGACCGCCGCGTAGGACTCCCGCGGGCTCTGCCAGGCGGTCACGGCCGTACCGGCGGTCAGCCCGACGACCAGTACGGCGGCAAGCGCCAGTACGGTCCGGCCGGGTCGGCGAGCCTTGGTCACGCCCTCATCGTAGGTCACGACCCGGTCACGTTCCTCCTTCGGTGTGAGCCGCGGGCGGTCCGATACCGTTCATCGGCCCTGGGCGAAAACGCACGGCCCGCCTCCCGGGCCGCGGTTAGGATCGCGACGAGCCGGATTACCCGGCGACCGGCCGCCCCTGAGGGGCGCACGCGAAGGAGAGAACGTGGAAGTCACCATCGGTGTGCAGCACCTGCCGCGCGAGGTCGTCGTCGAGACCGAGGAGGGGGCGGACGCCGTCGTGGCCGCGGTGAAGAAGGCCCTGCCGGACGGTGTGCTGGAGTTCACCGACACGCGCGGGCGCCGCGTCATGATCCCCGCCCAGCACGTGGGCTACGTGGAGATCGGCTCCGAGGAGCAGCGCCGGGTGGGCTTCGGCTCCCTCTGACCCCTTCGGGCCAGGGACCGATCCGTTAATCCGAATTAACGGCCGCGGCCGGACGGACGCCGTACCCGGGCGTCCGCCCGGCCGCGGCCGGGCCAGGAGCCTTGGCCTGACACGCCGGCCCGGCCCCGCGACACGGCGGCGAGCCGCCGGAAAACGCAGACGAAACCTCGACCGCGTACCATGAGCCCGTAATCGGTTGCCCGGTCGTCCTGTTCACGACTTCCGACTCGCCTCCGGCCCTCGCGGCCGCCCGCGGGACGCGCAGCCCGCGGTGCCACGACAGGCACCCGGCGCGCGACGAAATTCACGATCGGCTGCCGCACGAACGGCGCGGGCCGACGGCCCACAGGGGGCACCTCCGCGCCGACGAGAGATGAAGGCGCCAGTGACCACCACCGACAGCCCGGCCACCAGCACGGCCGAGACGCCCACCGATTCCCCCGACTACAGCACGCCGTCGGCGATCCAGGCCCAGGACGTGACGTTCGCGGACTTCGGCGTCCGCCCCGAGATCGTCGAGGCCCTGCGTGACGCGGGCATCACCCACCCCTTCCCCATCCAGGCGATGACCCTGCCGGTCGCGATGAGCGCGCACGACATCATCGGCCAGGCCAAGACCGGTACCGGCAAGACGCTGGGCTTCGGCGTCCCGCTGCTGCACCGGATCATCGCGCCCGGCGAGCCGGGCTACGACCAGCTCGTCGCGCCCGGCAAGCCGCAGGGCGTCGTCGTCGTCCCCACGCGCGAGCTCGCGGTCCAGGTCGCCAACGACCTGGAGACGGCGTCGGCCCGGCGCGACGTGCGCATCGTGCAGGTGTACGGCGGCCGCGCCTACGAGCCGCAGGTCGCGACGCTGAAGAAGGGCGTCGACGTCGTCGTCGGCACGCCCGGACGCATGATCGACCTGATGAACCAGGGCCACCTCACCCTGCTGCGCGCGGGCACCGTCGTCCTCGACGAGGCGGACGAGATGCTCGACCTCGGCTTCCTGCCCGACGTCGAGAAGATCCTCGCCAACACCCCGGCGCAGCGGCACACGATGCTGTTCAGCGCGACCATGCCCGGCGCGGTCGTCAACATGGCCCGCCGCTACATGAAGCAGCCCACGCACATCCGCGCGGCGGATCCGGACGAGGGCGCCACGGTCAAGAACATCAAGCAGGTCGTGTACCGCGCCCACGCGCTGGACAAGGTCGAGGTGCTGGCCCGCCTGCTGCAGGCCGAGGGCCGCGGCCGCACGATCGTGTTCGCGCGCACCAAGCGCACGGCCGCCAAGGTCGCGGACGAGCTGCGCGACCGCGGCTTCGCGGCCGGCGCCATCCACGGCGACCTCGGCCAGGGCGCCCGCGAGCAGGCCCTGCGCGCGTTCCGCAACGAGAAGATCGACGTGCTCGTCGCCACCGACGTCGCCGCCCGCGGGATCGACGTCGACGACGTCACCCACGTCGTGAACTACCAGTGCCCCGAGGACGAGCGCACCTACCTGCACCGCACGGGCCGCACCGGCCGCGCCGGCAACAAGGGCACCGCCGTCACGTTCGTCGACTGGGACGACGTCCCCCGCTGGTCCCTCATCGACAAGGCCCTGGAACTCAACATCCCGGAACCGGTCGAGACCTACTCCACGTCGCCGCACCTCTTCTCCGACCTCGGCATCCCCGAGGGCACCAAGGGCCGCCTCCCCAAGGACAAGCGCACCCTGGAGGGCCTGGACGCGGAGAAGCTCGAGGACCTCGGCGAGACCGGCAAGCGCGCCGGCAAGGGCCGCTCGGAGGGCAACCGCGGCGCTCGTCCCGGTGCGGGTGAGCGCTCCGGCAGCCGCACCGGTCGCTCCGGCAGCGGCCGCACGAGCGACGACGCCGCCCGCACGACGGCCACCCGCTCCGGCGCCCCCCAGGCCGCCGCCGAGACCTCCGCCCCGGCGTCCTCCGCGGAGAACGGCGACGGCACCGACCGTCGTCGTCGGACACGAACCCGCCGCCGCACCCGCGGCAACGGCTCGGCCTCCGCCCCGGACGCTCCGGCGGCCCCCGACGCCTGAGCAGTCACCCGGTCCGACGTCGTCGTCCGACAGGACGACGACGCCGGACCGGGCGAGGTCGCATCCCCCTCAGCCGCGGAGCCCCGCCATCCAGGCCTCCACGTCCTCCGGCCGCCGAGGCAGCCCCGCCGACAGGTTCTCGTTCCCCGACTCCGTCACCAGCACGTCGTCCTCGATGCGCACGCCGATCCCCCGGTACTCCTCGGGCACCGCCAGGTCATCGGCCTTGAAGTACAGCCCCGGCTCGATCGTGAACACCATCCCGGGCGTCAGCACCCCGTCCAGGTACAGGTCGCGCCGCGCCTGCGCGCAGTCGTGCACGTCCATCCCCAGGTGGTGGCTCGTCCCGTGCACCATCCAGCGCCGGTGCTGCTGCCCGTCCGGGGTGAGCGCCACCTGGGCCGTCACGCCGTCCGGCAGCAGCCCCCACTCCTGGAGCCGCTGCGCGATGACCACCATCGCCGCCGCGTGCACGTCCCGGAACCGCGCACCCGGCACGGCCGCCTCGAACGCGGCGTCGGCGGCGTCCAGCACCGCCTGGTAGATCCGCCGCTGCACGTCGCTGAACTCCCCCGACACCGGCAGCGTCCGCGTCACGTCGGCCGTGTAGAGGGCGTCGACCTCGACGCCGCCGTCCAGCAGCACCAGGTCGCCCTCGCGCACCTCGCCGTCGTTGCGGATCCAGTGCAGCGTCGTGGCGTGGTCCCCGGCGGCGGCGATGGTCTCGTAGCCCACCGCGTTGCCCTCGAGCCGCGCGTGGGCGTCGAACGTCGTCTCGATGACGCGCTCGCCGCGCCGGTGCGCGACCGCCTGCGGCAGCGCGCGCACCACGGCCTCGAAGCCCTCGATCGTGCGCGCGACGGCCTCGCGCATGTGCTCGATCTCGAGCGCGTCCTTGACCAGCCGGATCTCGGAGACGGCCTCGACCAGGGACGCGTCGTTCACCGTGTCGTCCGAGCTGTCCGACGACGCCGCGGTGACCTCCGTCTCGGTGGCCTCCGTCACGCCCGCCTCCGCGCGCTCGGCGAGGTCCAGCCCCGCCTCGGCGCGGATCGCGTCGACCAGCGTCTCGACCGCCTCGTCCGCGCCGGTCACGACGAGCAGCAGCACGCCGTCCGCGCCGACGTCCTTGGCCAGGGCGTTCTTCAGCTCCTCGACGTGGCGGGCCTCGATGCCCGTCAGCGTCCCGACGTCGGCCAGGGTCGGCCGGGCGCCGACCCAGAACTCGCCGTACCGGGAGTCGGAGAAGAACTCGTCGTTGTCGCGCGGCGCGAGCGGCCGCACGTAGAGCACCGCGTGGTGGTTCGACGGCGTGCCGTCCGCGTCCGGGTCGCCGGTGCCCTCCTCGACGGGGTGCAGCACCAGGACCGCGTCGGGCTCCTGGTCCGTGCCGAGGCCCGTGAGGTGCGCGAACGCGGTGTGGGGCCGGAAACGGTAGTCGGTGTCGTTGGATCTGGTCCGCAGGGAACCCGCCGGGATCACCAGCCGGGCTCCGGGCAGCCGGGCCGACAGCGCGGCCCGGCGGGACGCGGTGAAGGGCACGGCCCGCGACGGCGCGGCGCCGAGGTCGGCACGCGGCGCCCACCGCGACATGACGAAGTCCTTGAAGGCTCGTGAGAGGGGTCGCTGCGAGCGGTTGGCTCCCCGCTCCTCGATGGACTGGGCGGACGAGGTGGTGTTCTCGCTCATCCCCTCAGTCTCGCACCACGCTGTTGCCCTCACGACCACCGGTCTGGCGGCAGGGTGCGGACCGGCAGCGGGTCAGGCGGGCACCACGGCGCTCTCACGGGGCAATAAACTCGGGGAGTGATCGACCTCCACACCCATTCCACGGCGTCGGACGGAACGGATTCCCCGGCGCAGGTGATGAAGGCCGCAGCCGCCGCCGGGCTCGCCGTCGTCGCGCTCACCGACCACGACACGACCTCCGGCTGGGACGAGGCCGCGCACGCGGCCGCGGAGGCGGGAATCGCGCTGGTCCGCGGCATGGAGATCTCGGCCCGCGCGCTGGTGGGCGAGCGGCACGTGAGCGTCCACATCCTGTCCTACCTGCACGATCCCGCGCACGCGGGGCTCCGGGTGGAGCTCGACAGGACCCGTGAGGCCCGCGAGACCCGCGCGGAGAAGATGGTGGAGCTGCTCGCCGAGGACTACCCGATCACCTGGGACGACGTCCTGGCCCAGACCGAGCCGGGGACGACGATCGGGCGCCCGCACCTCGCGGACGCGCTGGTCGCGGCCGGCGTGGTGACCGATCGCGACGAGGCGTTCGCGACGATGCTGCACCCCGGCACCCGCTACTACGTGCGGCACTATGCTCCCGAGGCGCTCGAGGTGGTCCGTCTCGTGCGGGACGCCGGCGGCGTGCCCGTGTTCGCCCATCCGGGCGCCGACGGCCGGGGCCGGATCGTCCCGGACGCGACGATCGCCGAACTGGCCGGCGCGGGGCTCGCCGGTCTCGAGGTGGACCACCGCGACCACGACGAGGACGCACGACGCCGCCTCGCGGGTCTCGCGGCCGAGCACGGGCTCCTGGTCACGGGATCGAGCGACTACCACGGCCGCGGCAAGGTCAACCTGATCGGCGAGTGCACGACGACGCCGGAGTCGCTCGCCGAGATCGAACGGCAGGGGACGCTGCCGGTGCTGCGGGGGGCCCGCTCGTGAACGAGATCCTGACCCTGTTCGCGACGGTCTTCGTGACGCTGTTCGTCATCATGGACCCGCCGGGGACCGTCCCGGTGTTCCTCGGCCTGACGTCGTCGATGGACCACAAGCGCCGCAACCGCGCGGCACGCCAGGCGATCCTCGTGTCGTTCCTGGTCATCGTGATCTTCGCGGTGTTCGGCAAGTACCTGCTGACCTACATGGGGATCTCCCTGCCGGCGCTGCGCGCCGCGGGCGGCCTGCTGCTGCTCTGGGTCGCGATGGAACTGCTGACCGGGAAGGCCGACGAGCCCGAGGCGTCGTCGAACACGAACGTCGCGATGGTGCCGCTCGGCACGCCCCTGCTGGCCGGGCCCGGCACGATCGTGGCGATCATGGTGTTCGTGGAGGAGCACGCCGACGTCCGGTCGTGGGCCGTGATCGGCGCCGCCGTCGTGGCCGTGCACGTCTGCGTCTGGCTGTCGATGCGCTTCGCGAACATCATCCAGCGCGTGCTCCGGGACGACGGCGTCACCCTGGTGACCCGCATCGCGGGCGTCCTGCTGGCGGCGATCGCCGTCCAGATGGTCGCCACGGCGATCGCCCAGTTCATCGAGCACCCGGACCTGCTCCTCGGCCACTGACAGGCTGCCGGCGTCTGAACGCCCGGATCAGCGGGTCGTGCCGTCCTGGTCGGTGGCCGCCGGGGTCGTCCCGTGGGCACCCGGTCCCGGCTCCGCCGCCGGCCGCGCCTCGGGGTCCGCCGCGGGCTGGGTCTCCGGTTCCGGCGTCGGCTCCGGGGCCGGGGACGGGCGCATCGCGCCGTAGCGGGGCTTGCCCTCCGGGGTGACGAAGCGGGGGTCCGGGGTGGAGGGACGCGGGGCCGGTGCGTCCGGGGAGGCGGGTGCGGGGGTCGCCGGGGCCGGGGCAGGAACGGCCGGGGCAGGCGCACCGCCGTCGTACCTCCCGTTGCCCTGCGGCACCGACGCGCCCGACGGGCGCCCCACCCCGTTCGGGGACTGCAGCAGCATGGACCGGGCGTCGCCGGCGTGCTCCGCGGCACAGAGGATCGCGTACGTCGCGGCCACGATCTGGGACGACGACGTGAAGTCGCGGCGCCCGCCGGTGAAGGCGTACGACAGCACGCTGAACAGCAGCCCGAAACCGGCGCCGAGGCCGATGCCGACGAAGAGCACGCCGCCGCCCGCCTCCCCGGCGAACAGCGTCAGCAGCAGCCCCACGAACAGGCCGAACCACGCGCCGGACAGGGCGCCCGCGAGCGCCACCCGCCCGTACGTGAGGCGTCCGGTGACGCGTTCGACCATGCGCAGGTCGGTCCCGACGATGGTGACGTTCTCGACGGGGAACTTGTTGTCGGACAGGTAGTCGACGGCCTGCTGCGCCTGGAGGTAGGTCGGGAACGCCGCGACCTCGTCTCCGGCGGGCAGGGTGGGGACCTTGGGGATGGCGCCGGGGCGGGACATGGTCATGCGGTCAGTCTTCCCCATCCGCCTGGACATCGCGAGAACCCTTCACCGACGGCGTAGCCTGACGACCATGAGCACGGTCTCACCAGGAGAACTGCCCGGGCGGCGCGGCGGGGTCGCGACCCCGCGCCCGGCGGCCTCCCCGGTGTTCGTGGCGCGTCTGGCGGGCACGGCGGTGTTCGACCCGATCGGGGACCAGGTGGGGCGGGTGCGGGACGTCGTCGTGCTGATGCGGGCGAATCGCCCGCCGCGCGCGGTCGGCCTGGTGGTGGAGGTTCCGGGACGACGGCGGGTGTTCCTGCCGCTGACCCGGGTGACGAGCATCGCGCCCGGCCAGGTGATCAGCACGGGGCTGGTGAACATGCGGCGGTTCGAGCAGCGGGCGATGGAGTCGCTGGCGCTGGGTGAGCTGCTGGACCGGCGGGTGCAGCTGGCGGACGGGTCGGGTGAGGCGACGGTGGAGGACGTGGCGATCACGCGGCAGCGCACGGGCGACTGGCTCGTGGACCAGTTGTTCGTGCGGCGGCGGCCGGAGCGGGTGGCGGCGCTGTCGCTGCGGCGCAAGGGGCCGACGCTGACGGTCGCGGCCGACGCCGTGACCGGGCTGGCGCGCAGGAACGTCGACCAGGGGGCGGCGCGGCTGCTGGAGGCGTACGAGAACATGCGAGCGGCCGACCTCGCGGACGCGCTGCACGACCTCGGGCCGGACCGGCGCGTGGAGGTGGCGCGGGCGCTCGACGACGAGCGGCTCGCGGACGTGCTGGAGGAGATGCCGGAGGACGACCAGGTCGCGATCGTCACGAAGCTGGACGTGGACCGCGCGGCGGACGTGCTGGAGGCGATGGAGCCGGACGACGCCGCCGACCTGCTGCACGCGCTCCCCCAGGCCCAGGCCGACGACCTGCTGGCGCTCATGGAACCCGAGGACGCCGCGGACGTGCGGCGGCTGCTGGAGTACGGCGAGGACACGGCGGGCGGCCTGATGACGACCGAGCCGGTGATCCTGGGCGCGGACGACACGATCGCGATGGCGCTCGCGCAGGTCCGGCGCAAGGAGCTGCCGCCGGCGCTGGCATCGATGGTGTTCGTGGTGCGGCCCCCGACGGAGACGCCGACCGGGCGGTTCCTCGGCGTCGCGCACTTCCAGCGGCTGCTGCGGGAGCCGCCGCACGCGGCGGTGGCGTCGGTGCTCGACGCGGACTCGCGCTGGTGGCTGTCGGCGGACGCGCCGATCGGGCGGGTCACGCGGCTGCTGGCCGCCTACGACTTCCTCGCGCTGCCGGTGCTCGACCCGGAGCAGCGGCTGCTGGGGGTGGTGACGGTCGACGACGTGCTGGACCACATCCTCCCCGACGACTGGCGGGAGTCGCACGACGAGAGGGTGACGACGGCCGACGGCGTCGGGCCGGATCACGGCGGACCGGACGGTGCCGGCGGGGACGGCACCGGCGGGCGCGGCGGCGCTGCCGGCGACGGCGGGGGGTCTCGTGGCTGATCGTCTCGACCGGCCGAAGGTCGCCGGCTTCCGCGCGCCCCGGCTGGACCCGGACCTCGTGGGCAAGGGCGCGGAGGCGTTCGCCCGGTTCATGGGGACCGGTCAGTTCCTGATGTGGATGACGCTGTTCGTCATCGTCTGGGTGACCATCAACGCGGTGGGGCTGTGGGGCCTGCGCTGGGACCCGTTCCCGTTCATCCTGCTCAACCTGTTCTTCTCGGTGCAGGCGTCCTACGCGGCGCCGCTCATCCTCCTGGCGCAGAACCGCCAGGACGACCGCGACCGCGTCCTGGCCGAACAGGACCGCCGCCGCGGCGAACGGAACCTCGCGGACACGGAGTACCTCGCCCGGGAGATGGCCTCGCTCCGCATGCTCCTGAGCGAGGTGGCGACGCGCGACTACGTGCGATCGGAGCTCCGCACCCTCCTGGAAGAACTCGACGACCGCCGCGACCGCCAGGACCCGAGCCGGCCGGACCGCTGAGGGCCGGGCCTGGTGAGGGCCTATGCTCGCGGCGTGAGTCAGTACGAGAATCGTCAGTACGGGCAGATCTCGCCCCGGCCGTCGTTCACCCCGAATGCCACCCTGCGGTTCGTGGTGCAGGGGAACGTGATGACGTCGAGCCTGGTGCCGCCCACCCTCCTGATCGACGGGTTCAAGGCGCCCACGCGCATGGCGGGCGCCGTCGACATCCCCGTCGAGGCCGGGCGTCATCGCCTGGACGTGTTCGCGCAGTGGATGCGCCGGTACGGGCAGGCCGCGACGGAGGTCGACGTCGCGCCGGGCCAGGTGGTGGAGGTGTACTACGCCCCGCCCCTGCACCAGTTCACGACGGGCGAGATCGGCCTGACGCCGCAGCGGCGCAAGGGCGCCTGGGTGCTGTGGGTCATCTTCGGCGTTCCCGCGGTCATCGTGGTCGGATTGGTGGCGCTGGTCCTGGCGACGGTCTGACGGGCCCGCCACGGGCGGCCGTCCTGCACATACGATCGACTCCGTGCGCGCATCGTTCACCGCTCCCCTGTGGCAGTGGGAGGCCCGGACCGAGTCCTGGTGGTTCGTGACGGTCCCCGCTGACGTGTCCGACGACCTGGCCGACCTGCCGCTCCCGCCGCGCGGCTTCGGCTCGGTCCGGGTCCGCGTCACGGTGGGCTCGACCACCTGGCAGACGTCGGTGTTCCCGTCCGACCGTGAGAGCGCCTACGTCCTCCCGATGAAGAAGGCGGTCCGCACGAAGGAGTCCCTGGAAGCCGGCGAACCGGTCGCCGTGACCCTGGAGACCGTGGACCTCTGAGGACGGCGTCGTCCTTTCGGAGGACGACGACGTTCGCCGATCGGACGAGCCGGCATCGGCGGTTCGGACACGGAGCCGCGGGCCATGGACCGATGTGCCGACGGCGCCGGACGCGGGAACGTTGCCGCATGACTGTGACGGACGAGCAGGTCGGGCAGGACGGCGGATCGACGCGGGAACGCGCCGCGCCCGGCAGGATCGCCGCGCTCGACCTGCTGCGAGGCATCGCGATCCTGGGCACGCTCGGCACCAACATCTGGCTGTTCACCAGTCCCGGTGGCGCGGCCGCGTGGCTGGCCGGCTGGGGCGGCGGCCCCACCGACGCCGAGACGTGGCTGACCGCGCTCTCGAACGGGAAGTTCCTGGCGCTGCTGACGCTCTTGTTCGGGATCGGGATGGAGCTGCAGTACCGGTCGGCCGTGCGCCGTGGTCTGCGCTGGCCCGGGCGGTACCTGCTGCGCGCGCTCGTGCTGCTCGCCGAGGGGTTCGTGCACTACGTGCTCGTCTTCGAGTTCGACGTGCTGATGGGATACGCGATCGCCTCGATGATCGTCGCGTTCCTCGTCGGCCGCAGCGAGCTGGTGGTGCGGACGTGGGCCGGCGTCGTCGGCGGGATCTACGTGGCCGCGATCCTCGGCCTGACCGCGCTGATGATCGCGTTCCCGGAGGAAACCGGGAGCACCCCGAGCGGGCCGCCGGCGTACGGCAGCGCGAGCTGGCCGGACCAGGTCCAGGCCCGGCTCACGGAGATGGGGGTCTACCGGATCGAGCTGATCCTGATCGTGCCCTCCGCGGTGGTGCTGTTCCTGGTGGGATCGCGGCTGGTGCGGGCCGGGCTGTTCACCGCGACCGCGTCCGGTGCGCGGCTGCGCAACCGGCTGGCCTGGGTGGGCCTCGGCGCCGGCGTCCCGCTGAACGCGCTGACGACCTGGGCGGGCCCGGACTGGTCGCTCGTGGACCGGTACCTCGTCCCGCCGCTCGTGGCACTGGGGATCCTCGCGCTCGGCACGAGCCTCGTCGCCCGGTCGCAGGCGAACAGGCCGGGCCTCCTGCGCCGCGGTCTCGAGTCCGTCGGCCGGACCGCCCTGACCTGTTACGTCCTGCAGAACGTGCTCGCGTCCTGGCTCTGCTACGACTGGGGACTCGGGCTGGCCGACGGGAGCGTGGTCCGCACCATCGCCCTCTGGACCGGGATCAGCGCGCTGCTGATGGTCCTCGCTCCGCTCTGGCTCAGGTACTGGTCACGCGGCCCGATCGAGATCGTGATGCACCGCCTGACCGGCGGGAACCGGGGAGCCTGATCGACCGTCGCGGTGCGGCGGCCGCACCGCGGCGGCCCGGGCCCGCCGCCGCACCGCAACGGCCCCGGGCCGGCCTCCGCCCCCTACACGAGCCCCGCGTCGTGGATCGTGATGGCCACCTGGACGCGGTTGTCCGCCTCGAGCTTGGTCAGGATGCGGCCCACGTGGGTCTTGACCGTGGACTCGCTCATGTACAGGTCGGTGGCGATCTGGGCGTTGGAGCGGCCCTTGCCGATGGCGATCGCGACGTCGCGCTCCCGGCCCGTCAGGGCCTCGAGACGGGCGGTGGCGCGGTCGACGCGGTCGTCCTTGGGCTGGGCCACCGAGGCGATGAGCTGGGCCGTGACGCTCGGGGAGAGGGTCGGCTCGCCCGCGGCGGCGGCGCGGACCGCCTCGACGAGTTTCTCCGGGGGCGTGTCCTTCAGCAGGAACCCGGCCGCGCCCGCCCGGAGGGCGTCCAGCACCATCTCGTCCGTGTCGAAGGTGGTCAGCACGATGACGCGCGACGCCGTCCCCGCGGCCATCAGTTCGCGCGTCGCGGTGAGCCCGTCGCTGCGCGGCATGCGGATGTCCATGAGGACGACGTCGGGCACCAGCCGGCGCACCAGCTCGACGCCGGCGACGCCGTCGGAGGCCTCCCCCACGACCTCGAGATCCGGCGCTCCCCCGAGGATCAGCTTGAGCCCGACCCGCACGAGCATCTCGTCGTCGACGAGCACGACGGTGATCCGGGACGACGACGGGTCCCGGCCGGGCGCACCGGTCTCACCCGGCACGCCGGCTGTCACGCGGGAGGACGGGCCGGTCCGGCTGCCGTTGCCGTTCGGCGGGCTCAGCGGGTTCATCGAGGTCACGCCGCCCACGGTAGCCAGGCCCGGACCACGAACCGTCCACCTTCCACGCCGTACCGCAGGGTGCCGCCACCGAGCTCGGCGCGTTCGGTGAGCCCCATCAGCCCCAGGCCCGACGCGGGAACCTCCGTGGCCGCCTCGCCGCGCGGCAGCGGGTTCGCCACCGTGATGGCGAGCCCGTCGCCCGGAGCCCCCGCGACGGTCGCGACCACCGGCCGCCCCGCCGCGTGCTTCCGGGCGTTCGTCAGCCCCTCCTGGACGATGCGGAAAGCGGTCCGCGAGGTCGATTCCGGGAGGGTCGCGGGCGTCGCGCGATCGTCGTGGAAGGTGACGTCGAGACCCGCCGCACGGCTCTCGCCGACGAGCGCCGGGAGCGACTCGAGGGTGGGCTGCGGGCGGTGCACGTCGTCGCCCTCGTGCCCGATGACGCCCCCGCCGTCCGGCAGCTCGCGCAGCACGCCGAGGATCTCGCGCAGCTCGGACATCGCCCGGTGCGCCTCGTCGCGGATGGTCTCCGCGGCGCTCTCGACCTGCTCACGCGGCAGATCCTTGCGATAGGCGAGCGCACCCGCGTGCATGGCGACGAGCGAGATCCGGTGGGCGAGCACGTCGTGCATCTCCCGCGCGATCCGGGCCCGCTCGTTCGACCGGGCCTGGGCGACCCGGCTCGCCTGTTCCCGCTCCGCCGTCTCCGCGCGCACCACCAGCGAGCGCAGATGGTCCCGGCGCAGGCCGATGTAGGCGCCGACGGCGACCAGGAGCCCGTAGCTCAGCATGCCCATGCCGGTGTCGACGGCCCGGTTGACCAGCGGATCGGAGAGATAGGGGTTCAGCACGACGTACACCAGGCTGCTCGCGGTGAACACCACGCCGACCGCGGCGACCGAGATCCAGCGCCGGGTCGTCGCCAGCGAGACGGCCACCACGCTGGCCGCCCCGACGGAGAGGTTCGACACGGCGAGGAACGCGGCGAGGGTCACCGCGATCGTCAGGGGCCACCTGCGCCGCAGGTGCATGAGTCCCAGGGCGATCACGCCGAGGAACAGGTCGAGCGCCGCCAGCGCGTCCGATCCGAGGGCGCGCTCGCCGGAGTCGATCTGCCACTGGACGCCGGCGACCGCCACCATCCCGAGGAACACCGCGACCAGCGTCCGCCAGATCGCCCCCCAGGCCCGCCGGCCCCACCCTTGCTCGGGCGGAGCCCCCTGCCTGACCGGACGCCGGGCGGCCCCGCCGGCCGCGCCGGTGTCACGGGCCGCGGGCGCGCGGACTACCCCGACCACCGCCGCGCTCACAGCAGCCCTCCGAAGGCGTCGGCGGCCTGCAGCCGCCCCAGGGCATCCCTCGCCACCAGGAAGCCGACGATCCCGAGGATCCAGCCGAGCATCTCCGCGCTCCGCTTCTCGAACCAGCCGTTGATCCGCACGAGCAACGGCTCGACCCACCGGGCCGCGGCCATCCGCACGACGAGCAGCACCAGCGCGGGCAGCACCATCAGCAGGCAGTACGCGGCCAGCACCACGGCACCCGGCGCGACCCCGATCCCGTTCGCGGTCAGCATCCCGATCGCCCCGAGGTACGGCAGCATCGACGCGGCCTCGATCAGCCCAGCGCCCACCGCCGTCGCGACGGCGGTTCCCGCTGTCGCGTGCGGGCCCGTGAGCCTGTCCTTCCAGCGCTGCACCGGTGACGTCCTGCCGAGACGCTCGCGCCGCTCCTGCCGCTTCCGCGCGTGCTTCTGGTCGAACCAGAAGCTCGCGACGAACAGGCCGACGCCGAGGATCAGCTGGACGACATCCACGACCCGCGAGTTCCCGGCGCCCTCCAGGAATCGCAGGCCGCCACCGGCCGCGGCCAGCAGCACCAGGCCCAGCACCCAGTAGAAGGCGGCGATCGTCCCGAGGAACACGACCACCACCGCGGCCCGGACCCGGGACTGCGCCAGCATGAACACGGGCAGCCCGAGCGTGCCGATGCTCGTGCTGTCCACCAGCGCGAGACCCGCCAGCGTGGCGAGCAGCGCCGGGGCCGCCGCCAACAGGGCCAAGCCCTCCATCACGTCTCCTCGTGTCCGGGTGCCTCGGTAGCCCCTCGAAACTACCCGCCGCGGCCGTCGTCGGGCATCGTCCTTTCGATCGATCCTGACACCCTCCGTTCGGACGACCCGCTGGGGGCCGGCAGGCCCCCGGACCGCAGGCTCACGGCCGATGTGCCGCACGGCGGCGCCGCGAGAGCGTGGGGCCATGATCACCGCAGACCACCTCACCCGCCGCTACGGCGACCTCACCGCCGTCGGCAACGTCTCGTTCGAGGCCCACCCCGGCCTCGTCACGGGCTTCCTCGGCCCCAACGGCGCCGGGAAGTCCACCACCATGCGCATGCTGTGCGGCCTCACCCCCGTCACGTCCGGGATCGCGCACGTGCTCGGCAAGCCGTTCCGGGAGCTCGCCAACCCCGGCCGCCAGGTCGGCGTGCTGCTCGACGCCGCCGCCCAGCACCCCGGCCGCACCGGCCGCGAGGCGCTCGCCGTCTCGGCGATGCTCATGGGCCTGCCCCGGCGCCGGGTCGACGACGTCATCGACCTCGTGGGCCTCACGCCCAAGGAGGCGAACCGCCGCGTCAAGGGCTACTCGCTCGGCATGCGGCAGCGCCTCGGCATCGCGAACGCCCTGCTCGGCGAACCCGAGGTGCTGATCCTCGACGAACCCGCGAACGGCCTGGACCCGGCCGGCATCCGGTGGATGCGCGACCTGCTCCGCGACTTCGCCCGCTCGGGCGGGACCGTGCTGCTCTCCTCGCACCTGCTCCACGAGGTCGAGAAGGTCGCCGACGAGATCGTCGTCATCGGCCACGGCCGCATCGTCGCGCAGGGCACGACGCGCGACCTCGTCTCGCAGTCGGGGATGGACCTCGAGGACCTGTTCCTCCAGCTCACCTCCGGCGTCGCACGCGACCTGCCCCGCCCGGCTCCCGCCGGCCCCGCCGCGGCCGTCCCGGCCGGCCCCTCGTCCGCCCGCCCCACCAGGGAGAACGCCCGATGAACACCATCCCCTTCGCCCGCCTCACCCTCGTCGAGTGGCGCAAGCAGCTCGACACCCGCTCGGGCCGCTGGCTGCTGATCTCGATCGCGCTCCTGATCGCGGCGGTCCTGGCGGTCATGGCCTTCATCGGCGACGTCGCCACGACCTTCCCGGCGCTGTTCTTCGGCACCTCCACGCCGCTGAGCATCCTGCTGCCGGTCGTCGGCATCCTCGCCGCGACCTCCGAGTGGTCGCAGCGGACCGGCCTGATCACGTTCACGCTGGAGCCGCGGCGCACGCGGGTCGGGCTGGCGAAGCTCACGAGCGCGCTCGGCTCGGGAGTGGTGTTCTTCGCTCTCGCGGTCGGGCTGGCGGCCGCGTTCCACGTCGCCGTGGTCGCGTTCACGGACGCCGGTTTCGCCTGGGACCTCCCGGCGGGCGCCCTCTGGGGCGGCCTGCTGCTCACGGTGCTCTGGATGGCCCAGGGCGTCGCCTTCGGCGCGCTGATCCAGAACAGCGCGGGCGCGATCGTCGCGTTCTTCGGCCTGCCCGTCGCCCTCGCCCTGTTCGGGCCGATGGTCCCCGCCTTGCGCGACGCCATGCCGTGGATCGACCTGTCGACTGCCACGGAACCCGTCATGTACGACGCCGCGGCCCTGACCGGTAACCAATGGGCTCACCTGGGCACCGCGATCACGATCTGGGTGCTGCTCCCGCTCGTGCTCGGCCTCGTCCGGGTGGCCCGCTCCGAGATCAAGTCGGCCTGACGCCCGGCTCAGGGCTCCATGTCGTCGTGGAGCACCACCCGGGACAGCTCGTAGCCGCCTCCCGGGAGCCGCCAGTAGTGCATCCGACGGGCCGACGGCGTGTTGACCTGCAGCGAGACCCGCCAGCAGACAGCGCCGTCGTCCCGGATGCGTTGCGGGTCGTCACCACCGAGACCCGTCCGGAGCGGATGCACCTGCAGGCCGTTCATCTCCGGGGCGCGGCCCGTGACCACGTGGACCACGGTGCGCAGCACCTTGTCCCGGGAGACGCCCTCGACGGTCTCCAGCGACTCGAGGAAGCGCGAGCCGAGCGAGTAGTCCTCGAGCGGCCAGCGGGCCTTCTCCCCCGCCGGCACGATCTGCGCCCAGGTCTGCGTCACCTCGAACCGGAACTGCTCGGCGGGATCGGTGAAGTACCGTTCCGTGCCGACCTCGACGTCCCGCCCCAGCTCGCGCCGGTAGGCGGCCGACTTCGACTTCTCCGCCCGCAGCTGGGACCGCGAACGCTCCAGCTGCTGGTCCCGCCGGTCGATCTGGTCGCGCAGCTCGGCGACGTACTGCCGCAGCTCGTCGAGCTCGACCTCGGCGCGGCGCTTCTCGACCTTGACGTCGATGATCTCCTTGTCGAGCCGCTTGACCTGGGCCTTCTCGGCGTCGAGCGCGAGGCTGAGGTCCCGGACGGCGCCCTTGCCGCCCGCGGCGTACGCGCTCCCCGGCGGCGGCCCGGGCAGGCTCTCCGGCGGCGGCGCCGGCAGCGGTGCCGAGTACTCGCCGGCCATCTTCGCGGCGATGTCGCCGGGCGTCGGGCGCCGCCTCGTCGCCGCGACCCCGGCGGGCGCCACCTCCTCCAGGCCCGCCCCGGCGCGGCTCATCGCCTCCGGCGAGACGGCGGGTTCCGCGCCCACCCCGTTGCCGCGGCCGAAGACGTCCGCCGGGGTGGTGACGCCCGTTCCCGGCCCCGGCGGGCCGGTGGCCTCCACCGCGGGGGACGGCACGCCGGCGCCGCGGCCGAGCCCGCCGCCCATCATCTCCGCGGGCGTCGGGATCCGGATCGGCCCCGACGACGACTCCGGCTCCGCGGCCGACGGATCGGGCGGTTCCAGCCAGGCGGGGCCGCCCTCCAGCAGGGACAGCGCCGGGAGCGGCTCCTCGGACTCGTCGACGTCGTCGAGCCGGAGCATGATGGCGTCGCCGGGCGCCTGCATGACGCGGCCGAGCACCACCTCGCCGGGCGTGAAGAGGTCGTCGAGGGCGTCGAGCACGTTCCCCGTCACGCGGTCCCGATGCACGCGGACGTGCACGCCGGGCGCGACGGCGATCGTCACCGCGGCCTCGGCGACCGCCTCGACGCGCCCGAGCACCACCTTGCCCACCCGGTAGGTGTTCCTGACGGCCCGGCGCTGCGCGGCGTCGTCGGGCAGCATGCCGCGGATGTCGAGCGTGCCGCGGCCGGCGTCGTGCCGGCCGCGGACCCGCATGCCCCGGCGGACGATGCCCTGCAGCGGCACGCCGGGGAGCGTCAGCTCCTCCGCGACGGAGGCCTGGCCGCCGTCGTCGAGCTCGATGAGGGCGCGCGAGCCGAGCACGCCCTGCACGGTGCCGTGGGTGTCGGCGGACGCCCCCGGGGCGCCGGGCACGGGCCCGGCCGAGCCGGTGAGCCCGGCGCGCACGGCGGCGGACAGCGCGTCCCCGACCAGCCGTTCGCGCACCTTGGGTCCGTCGGCCAGGGAGTAGGCGAAGTGCAGGGGCGAGCGCCGCAGGTCGTGGATCCAGTCCAGGCCCGTGGGGTACACCCGGGACGCCCCGCCGTACACCTGCGTGTACTCCGGCATCCCGCGCGAGAACGCCCAGGACACGTCGCCGGTGGGGATGACGACGACCTCCGCGAGCCCGGCGACGTCGTCCAGGACGCGCTGCGGGTCGACGTACGGCGTCGTCCGCCCGGCGGGGGTGGAGATGACGACGACGGGCCACGCGCGATTCGGTACCTGGAGAAACCGGGCGAATTCGCGCGCTTCCTCCTCGCTCCCGATCTTGTGCAGGTCGGGGGGCACGGAAACGTTCATCGTCCCGTTCGCCATGCCACACCTCCCTGTCCGCCTGACGTAACCCTATCGGTCGTAACCGAGCAATTGCCTAACGCGCGGGCAATCCGAGGAGTGCCGTTTCCGGCGGTCGCGCACCGCCCGCACCCGCCCTAAAATGCCCGGCCGGACCCCCGGCACTGGTGACGGACCATAGGATCGGGGGGTGACATCCGCCAAATCCCCGACCGTCGAGACCCTTGTCCGGGACGCGCTCAGCCGTGTCCAGGACCCCGAGATCCACAGGCCCATCACGGAACTGGACATGGTGCGGTCCGTCGCCGTCGAGCAGGCCGACGCCGCCGCGGGCGCGCACGTCGTCGTCGGGATCGACCTCACTGTCGCCGGTTGTCCCATGAAATCGACGCTCGTCAAGGACGTCACGGCAGCCGCGAGCGCCGTCGACGGCGTGGCTTCCGTGACCGTCGACCTGGGAGTGATGACGCCGGATCAGCGTACGGCCCTGCGCACGAAACTGCGCGGCGGGACGGGCGAGCCCGTGATCCCGTTCGCCCAGCCGGGTTCGCTGACCAAGGTGTACGCGGTGGCGTCGGGCAAGGGCGGCGTCGGCAAGTCGTCGGTGACGGCGAATCTCGCGGTCGCGCTGGCCGCCGACGGGCTCAGGGTCGGCGTGATCGACGCCGACATCTACGGGTTCTCGATCCCGCGCATGCTGGGGGTGGACCGGCAGCCGACGCGGGTGGACAACATGCTCCTGCCGCCGGTCGCCCACGGGGTCAAGGTGGTCTCGATCGGGATGTTCGTGCCGGCCGGGCAGCCCGTGGTGTGGCGCGGGCCGATGCTGCACCGCGCGCTGGAGCAGTTCCTGGCCGACGTGTACTGGGGCGACCTGGACGTGCTCCTGCTCGACCTGCCGCCCGGGACCGGCGACATCGCGATCTCGGTGGCGCAGCTGCTGCCGCGCTCGGAGGTGCTGGTGGTGACGACGCCGCAGGCGGCGGCCGCCGAGGTGGCGGAGCGGGCGGGTTCGGTCGCGACGCAGACGGCGCAGGGCGTGGTCGGCGTGGTGGAGAACATGTCATGGCTCGAGCAGGCGGACGGGTCGCGGCTGCACCTGTTCGGCGAGGGCGGCGGGGCGTCGGTCTCGCGGCGGCTGACCGCCACGCTCGGTACCGAGGTGCCGCTGCTGGGGCAGGTCCCGCTGGACGTGGCGGTGCGGGAGGGCGGCGACAGCGGGACGCCGGTGGTCCTGACGGCGCCGGAGTCGCCGGGCGCCCGGGTGCTGCGGGAGGTGGCGCGCGGGCTGGCGGCACGCAGGCGCGGGCTGGCCGGGATGCAGCTGGGGGTCACGCCGGCCTGAGCCGCCGCCCCGCACTCCCGCCCCGCGCGGCCGCCCCGGGCCGGCCGCGCGGACCGATGACTCCGCCCGCCGCGCGTCGTCGTACCTCGCAGGGGATCCTCACAGGGAGGGTTCCGGCGCACCTGAGGAGACGACCATGGTCGAAGTACGTTCCCACCTGTGGTTCGGCGGCAACGACGCCCACGAGGCGGCCGAGTTCTACGCGCGGCACATCCCGGGCAGCAGCGTCGACAAGGTCATCGTGTCGCCGCAGCCCGACGGCATCGTCGGCGCGCCCGCCGGGCAGCCGTTCGTCGTGGAGTTCACGGTGGCCGGGCAGAAGTACACCGGCCTGAACGCGGGCGACAACTTCCGCCTCGACGAGGCGTTCTCCTTCCTGCTCGACGTCGACACGCAGGACGAGGTGGACCGGTACTGGGAGATCCTCACGTCCGACGGCGGCGAGCCCGGCCCGTGCGGCTGGTGCAAGGACAGGTTCGGCGTCTCGTGGCAGGTGATCCCCAGGCGGCTCTACGAGCTGTGCGGCGACTACACCACCGCGGCCAACCGCCGTGCGATGGACGCGATGCTGCAGATGGGCAAGATCGACGTCGCGGCCCTCGAGGCCGCGTACGACGGCGAGGAGACTCCCGCCCCGGCGTCGTGACCCGGCCGCCTCACCCGTCCAGCAGCCCGCGGCGGTGCGCGAGGCTGACCGCCTCCGCCCGCCCGGACGCGCCGAGCTTCGCCATGATGTTCGAGACGTGCACGCTCGCCGTCTTGGCGGAGATGTACAGCCGTTCGCCGACCTGCCGGTTCGACAGGCCGTCGGCCACGAGCGCGAGGACCTCGGCCTCCCGGTCCGTGAGTTCGGGCAGGCCGTCCCGGGCGTCACGCCCGCCACCCGACGCGGCCGGCGATCCCGGTGCCCCCTCCGGCATCGGCAGCCCGAGGCGCGCTCGCCTGCCCAGCGCGCGGACCGCCTCCGCCAGGGGCGTGGCGCCGATGGCCTCCGCCTCCGCGAGCGCCTCGGCCGCAGCCGTCGTGGCCTGCTCCTTCTCGCCGGTGCCGAGCAGCGCCTCCGCCCATCGGTACCGTGAGCGGGCCTGCTCGTACCGGTACCCGAAACCGAACGCGTCGACGGTCTCCCGCCAGACGCCGGCGGCCGCGGCCCAGTCGCCGTGGACGACGGCGCGCAGCCTGGCGTGCTCGGCGGCGGCCCGCAGGAGCCAGGCCCGGCCCTCCGGGCCCAGGACCCCGCCGCGCGGCCGGCCGCGGCGCGCGGTCTCCTGCGCCCGGGCAAGGAGCGCGTCCGCCCGTTCCAGCCGTCCGGCCATCCGCTGGTCGCGCGTGCCGCCCGGCTGGTCCGCCCCAGATCCCCTGGCCGCCTGACCCGCGCGGCCGGACGACCGATCGGCCTCGGCGGCGTCCGCCAGGGCCGCCAGGGCAAGGGCCGAGATCCAGATGCCGCCCAGGAAGTGCTCGTCCCAGACCTTGCCGAGATGGTCGATCACGCGCTGCGCGTTGCCGAGCGCGTCGTCGTACCGCCCGGCCCAGGTGCAGGCGTCGGTGAGGCACCCGCCCGCCAGGAGGGCGATCTGCCCGTCCTCCCGCCAGTGCTCGTTGAGGGCCTCGCCGCGGGAGATCGCGTCCTCGTCGCCGCGGGCGACCGCCGCGTACAGCCGGGTCGCCTCGAGGACCCGCCGCCAGGCGGGCGGCACGCTCCCGACCGGGCGGTGGGTGAGGTCGCCGCGGAAGTAGAGCATGACCTCCTGGAGGATCAGCGTGACCACGCCGTAGGTGCTCCAGGTGAGGCCGAGCTCGTCGGCGCGGGCGAGCGTGCGGGCGGCCCGGCATTCCGCGTCGTCGAGGTGGCCGGCGTAGAAGCGGTTCGCGGTCGCGCTGTAGAGGCAGCGCACCTCGGTCAGGACGTCACCGGCTCGTACGGCCGCCTCGGTGGCCTCGGTGAGGTGCCGTGCCGCCGCGTCGGCGTCCGCGACGTCGAGCACGGCGAGGGTGGTGAGGGCCTCGGCCAGCGCGCCGTGCTCGCCCAGCGCGCGTGCCCCGGCGACGGCGCGCCGGGCCTCGGCGCGCGCCTCGTCGTCCCGGTCGAGGGCCATGGCGAGCCGCGCCAGCAGGGCATAGCTCCACACCCGGTCCGGGCTCGGGTCGGGGAGGATCTCCAGCGCCGACCGGAGGGCCCCCACGCTGCTCTCGATGTGGCCGCCGTCCTCGGGCAGATCGAGGTACCGGCGCGCGAGCACGTGCTGCATCGCCGCCTGCCGCGCGGGATCACCGGCGAGCCGGCCGACGGCGTCCTCGGTGTGCCGGACGGCGCGTTCCGGGTCCCCCGCCTTGGCCGCGGCCTCACCGGCGGCGACGGCCGCGTCGGTGAGGTCCGTGCCGAGGATCGCGCCGGCGTCGGGCACGCTGTCCCAGAGCTCCAGGACCTGCTCCCGATGCCCCAGCTCCTCCGCGGGTGCCAGGAGGTTGCGCGCGGCGACGGCGGCCTCGTGCGCGGCCCGGAGGGCCGCCTGCAGGTCGTTCCCCTCGACGGCGTGGTGCGCACGTTCGGCCGGCCCGCCCAGCGGCCGGCCGTCCGCGCCCTGCTGCGTGAGCGCCGCGAGATAGGCGCGGTGCATCCCGATACGCTCCCCGGGCAGCAGATCGGCGTACAGGACCTCGGCCAGCAGCGCGTGCCGGAACTCGAGGTGGTCCCCGGCCACCACGAGCACCTGCTGGGTGACGGCCTCCCGCAGCGCGGCGTCGACGTCGTGACCCACCTGCTGCCGCGCCGCGGCGCGCAGCACCTCCTCCCGCACCCGCCGGCCCGCGACGGACGCGAGGCGCACGGCCTGCTGGACGTCGGGATCGAGCCGTTCGAGCCGGGTGCGCAGCACCTCCGTCAGGGTCCAGGGCAGCGAACCCGCGCCGGGACCGGCCTCCAGCAGTTCCTCGGCGAAGAACGCGTTGCCCTCCGAGCGGTCCCGCACGTCGCAGAACTCGGCGGCGGTCAGGGCCCTGCCCGCCAGCGCCGTCGTGAAGTCGCGCAGCTCGTGCTCGTCGAACGGCCCCAGATCGATCCGGTCCGCGTGCTCCAGCCGGGACAGCTCCGCCAGCACGGGGCGCAGGGGGTGCCGGCGATCGACGTCGTCGGCCCGGTAGGTGGCCACGACCAGGAGGTTCTCCGAACGGGCACGCACGGCGAGGAAGCGCAGGACGTCGCGGGTCGAGGCGTCCGCCCAGTGGATGTCCTCCACCACGAGGACCAGCGGGTGCCCGGGCTCCCCCGCCGCGCCCAGGCTGCGCGCGATGCCCTCGAAGAGCTGCAGGCGCTCGTCGTGCTCCGCCCCGGCGGTCCCGCCGGGCTCGAGCAGGCGCCACAGCGCGGGGCGTTCGGCCGCGAGCCCGGCGACCTCGGCGGCGGCCTCCGGCCCGGCGACCCCGGCCTGGAGCTGCGCGAGGGCCTCGGTGAACGGCAGGTACGGGATCCCGACCTGCCCGAGATCGACGCAGTGCACGACGACGACGCGGGCGCCCGAGGCACCCGCCTCCCGCGCGACATGGCCCACCAGCCGCGTCTTGCCCACCCCGGCATCACCTCCGACGAGCACCAGCCCGGGCCGCCCCGCCGACGCGCGCCCGACCGCTCCCAGAAGCGAGGCGGCCGGCGCCTGCCGGGAGATCAACGGGATCGTCGTGGAACGTCGCACGGGAAACATCGTGCCACCGGACACCGACATCGCGGGGTGGTCGTCCACAGGCTCCGCCCGGCCCCCCGCGTCGGATGCGGCCCGCGTCGTACAGTTGTGCGCATGCCCGAGCTGATCATCGCCACCGCCAACGTCAACGGGATCCGCGCGGCCGTCCGCCGCGGGATGGAGGACTGGATCGCCGCGCGCACGCCGGACGTGCTCCTGCTGCAGGAGGTCCGTGCGCCCGACGCCGTCGTGGAGAAGCACCTCGACGGCTGGCACGTGGCGCACGAGCCGAGCGCGATCAAGGGCAGGGCCGGCGTCCTGGTCGCCTCACGGCTGCCGATCGCCGCCGTGCGCCGCGGGCTGCCGATCCCGGACGGCACCGAGCCGGACGTCGACACCGGCCGCTGGATCGAGGCGGACCTGACGCTGCCCGGCGGCGCGGGCACGCTCACCGTCGTGTCCACCTACCAGCACTCCGGCTCCACGAACCCCGGCCAGGAGGCGACGATGGAGGCGAAGTACGCCTACCTCGACCGCGTCACGCCGCGGCTCGCCGAGCTCGCCGCCGCGCCCGTTCCCGCCGTCGTCGCCGGGGACGTCAACATCGCGCACACCAACGCGGACATCAAGAACTGGAGGGGCAACCTGAAGAGCGCGGGGTTCCTCCCGCGCGAACGCGAGTACCTCGACCGCTGGGCCGGGCTCGGGTGGACCGACCTGGGCCGGGCCCACGGCGGCGACGGCCCGGGGCCGTACACCTGGTGGTCGTGGCGCGGCAAGGCGTTCGACAACGACTCCGGCTGGCGGATCGACTACCAGCTCGCGAACGCGGCGCTGGCGCCGGCGTGCCGCAAGGTCGAGGTCGAGCGGGCCGACAGCTACGAGGCCCGGTGGAGCGACCACGCCGCCGTGGTCGCCACCTACGAGCTCTGAGCCCCGGCGCGCGGCGGGGGGCCGCCGGTGCCGCCGGCCTCAGCCCTGCGACGCGTTCTGCACGGCGCCGTTGAACGCCGGGAGCGAGGCCCGCTGCCACTCGGTGGCGGGCACGCCGGGCTCCTTGTCGGTGATCATGACCGCGCGCTCCTCCTCGAGGGTCGCGGTGACATCGGCCCCGTCCGGGCCGATACCCCGGAACACGGCCGTGCCGTCCTCGTTCGCGGTGCCGGCCAGCTCGGCGGTCTCCTTGCTCACGGCGCCGCCCTCGACCCGGACGACCTGCAGCTCGCCCGCGATCGACCCGTCGGACGAGACGGCGCCCGAGATCAGGCCGAACGTCGTCCCGCCACCGCGCTTGGCCTGGGCCATGTAGGAGAAGTCGTCGCCGGGCGCGAACCCGTTGGACACGACCCGCGCTCCCATGTCGCAACCGGCCAGGGCGACGGCGAGCGCCGCCCCCAGGGCCGCGTGGACGACCCGCAGACCGATCCGTCTCGTCGGCACAATCCGCCGTGGCACCTCGTAGATCCCCTCGTGTAGAGTACCCGGCGCCCCGCGACACCGCGTGCGCCACAAAATAGCGGACCGCCCGGCCAGGGCGGTAACCCGTGGGGAGCCTAACCGTTTCCGGCGCCCGCGGACGGCGGGGCCAGCAGGAAGGCCGGAGGCGTGAGACCGGCGGCGGCGAACGCGCCGTCGACGGCGGCCACGACACGCCCGACATCGCCCTTCGGCACCAGCGCGATCGCGGAACCGCCGAACCCGCCCCCGGTCATCCGGGCACCGACGGCGCCCGCCCGCACGGCCGTGTCGACCACCAGGTCGAGCTCGCGGCAGGAGACCTCGTAGTCGTCACGGAGCGAGGCGTGCGACGCCGTCATCAGCGGGCCGACCTCGGCGACCCGGCCGCCCGCGACGTGCTCCGCGAACGCGGCCGTCCGCTCGGTCTCGGTCACGACGTGCCGCACGCGGCGCGCCAGCACGCCGTCGTCGTCCGACGGCGCAAGCTTGGCCAGCGCGTCGTCGAGCTCCGCGGGCACGATCTCGCGCAGGTTGTCCACGCCGAGGATCTCCGCGGCCCGCTCGCAGGACGCGCGGCGCGCGCCGTACTGCCCGTCGACGAGCGCGTGCGGGGCACGGGTGTCCACGACGAGCAGTTCCAGGCCCCCCGACGCCGGCTCGAACGGCACCGGCTGCCCGGATTCCACGGCGGACAGGCCGGGGCGGAAGTCCAGGAGGAGCGCGGTGCCCTCGCCGCAGCGCATCGCCGCGGACTGGTCGAGGCCGCCGGTGGGCGCGCCCGCGATCTCGTTCTCGGCGCGGCGGCAGGCTTCGACGAGCTGGGTGCGGCCCTCGTCGTCGGCTGCCAGGCCGAGGCCTGACACGTCGTCGATCGCGACGGCGAACGCGCACTCCAGCGACGCCGACGAGCTGAGGCCCGCACCGAACGGCACGCACGAGTCGACGACGGCGTCGAACCCGCGCACCTCGTGCCCCGCCCGGGCGAGCGCCCAGGCGACGCCCGCGACGTAGGCGCCCCAGCCCCGGACGGTCCCGGGCGCGACGTCCGCCAGCTTCGCCTCCCACGGCTCGTCGGGGGTCTGCGCGGACACGAGGCGGACGACGTCGTCCTGGCGGGCCCGGAGCGCGACGTAGGTACGGTGCGGCAGCGCCGTGGGCAGGCAGAGCCCGGCGTTGTAGTCCGTGTGCTCGCCGATCAGGTTGACGCGGCCGGGCGCGAACCAGACGCCGTCGGGCCCGGCGCCCTCGAAGGAACGGGCGAACAGGGTGCGGACGCGCTCGGCGCCGTCGGCAGGCGCCCAGGAATCGAGCCATTGCGGCGAGGAAGGCATGGCTTCAATCCTGGCACGACGACGCGGCGGGGCGGCGACACGTTTCACATGCTGCGCGGCCGCCACTGCTAGGCTTTGCCCGTCGCGACTGGCGCTGTCGCGCCGGGCCTCCCAGCATGCCCGGCGGGACGAGGTGGAGCAACCACCGGGGAGCGACGTACTGTGCCGACGACGGGTCGTTCGCCTGGGCCCGGGGTCACCTCGTAGGAGGTGTGCCCCGCCCGACTCCCGGTCGCGGTGTGGCGGGCCCGATACGAGAACCGTTGTCAGTTTCGATTCGGCCAGCCCATGAGGAGACGCACATGAGCGCTCAGACTCCCGAACTTCCCGCCGACGTGATGAACGCGCCGCTGGCGCAGGTGGACCCCGAGATCGCCGCCGTGCTCGACGGCGAGCTGGCCCGCCAGCGCGACACGCTCGAGATGATCGCGTCGGAGAACTTCGTCCCCACCGCCGTGCTCGAGGCCCAGGGCTCGGTCCTGACCAACAAGTACGCCGAGGGCTACCCCGGCAAGCGCTACTACGGCGGCTGCGAGCAGGTCGACATCGCCGAGAACCTCGCGAAGGACCGCGCCAGGACGCTGTTCGGCGCCGAGCACGTGAACGTCCAGCCGCACTCCGGCGCGCAGGCGAACGCGGCCGTGCTGCACGCGCTGATCAGGCCGGGCGACAAGATCCTCGGCCTGGAGCTGGCCCACGGCGGCCACCTCACGCACGGCATGAAGATCAACTTCTCCGGCCGGCTGTACGACGTCGGCGCGTACGGCGTGGACCCCACGACCTACCGGATCGACATGGACGCGGTGCGCAAGGCCGCGCTCGAGCACCGGCCCGACGTCATCATCGCGGGCTGGTCGGCGTACCCGCGTCAGCTCGACTTCGCGGCGTTCCGCGAGATCGCGGACGAGGTCGGCGCGAAGCTGTGGACCGACATGGCGCACTTCGCCGGCCTCGTGGCCGCCGGGCTGCACCCGTCGCCGGTGCCGCACTCGGACGTGACGTCGTCGACCGTGCACAAGACGATCGGCGGGCCGCGCTCCGGCTTCATCCTGGCGCGCGAGGAGTACGCGAAGAAGATCGACTCCGCCGTGTTCCCGGGCCAGCAGGGTGGCCCGCTCATGCACGTCATCGCGGCGAAGGCGGTGGCGTTCAAGGTGGCGGCGTCCGACGGCTTCAAGGAGCGCCAGCAGCGCACGCTCGACGGCGCGCGGATCATCGCGGACCGCCTGAACCAGGCGGACGTGGCCGGCGCCGGCGTCTCCGTGCTCACCGGCGGCACCGACGTGCACCTCACGCTGGTGGACCTGCGTGACTCCCCGCTCGACGGCCAGCAGGCCGAGGACCTCCTGCACGACGCGGGCATCACGGTGAACCGCAACGCCGTCCCGTTCGACCCGCGCCCGCCGCGCGTCACGTCCGGCCTGCGCATCGGCACGCCCGCGCTGGCCACGCGCGGGTTCGGCGACACGGAGTTCACGGAGGTCGCGGACATCATCGCCACGGCGCTGAAGGCCGGCGCCTCGGCCGACGTGGACGCCCTCTCCGCCCGCGTCGCCAAGCTCACCGCGGAATTCCCCCTCTACCCCAACCTCTGATCCGACGACGCCGGTCCGGTGCCGCCCCGCGAAACGACCTCGCCCGGGGCACCGGACCGGCGCTCATTTCCTGGAGCACTGATGAACGCACGGATTCTTGACGGGAAGGCCACCGCCGCGGCCATCAAGGCGGAGCTCGGCGAGCGGGTGGCGGTGCTGCGCGAGCGTGGCGTGACGCCCGGGCTCGGGACGCTGCTCGTGGGCGAGGACCCCGGGTCGCAGTGGTACGTGAACGGCAAGCACAAGGACTGCGCGGAGGTGGGGATCGCCTCGATCCGCGAGGACCTGCCCGCCGACGCGACGCAGGAGGACATCGAGGCCGCCGTCCGCCGCCTCAACGAGGACCCGGCCTGCACCGGCTACATCGTCCAGTTGCCGCTGCCGAAGGGCATCGACACCAACCGGATCCTGGAGATGATCGATCCGGGCAAGGACGCCGACGGCCTGCACCCCACCAATCTGGGGCGCCTGGTGCTGCGGGTCAACGAGGAGATCACCTCGCCGCTGCCGTGCACGCCGCGCGGCATCATCGACCTGATGCTGCGGCACGACGTCGACCTGGCGGGCAAGGAGGTCGTCGTGCTGGGCCGCGGGGTGACCGTGGGCCGGCCGATCGGGCTGCTGCTCACGCGGCGCTCGGTGAACGCGACGGTCACGCTGACGCACACCGGCACGAAGGACCTGGAGAGCCTGGTGCGCCGGGCGGACGTCGTCGTCGCGGCGGCCGGGGTCAAGGACATCGTGTCGGGCGACATGGTCAAGGACGGCGTCGTGCTGATCGACGTCGGCGTCTCGCGTGAGACGGACCCCGAAACGGGCAGGTCGAAGGTGGTGGGCGACATCTCGGCGGCCGCCCGCGAGAAGGCGTCGTGGTACTCGCCGAACCCGGGCGGCGTCGGGCCGATGACCCGCGCGATGCTGCTGGCCAACGTGGTCGAGATGGCGGAGCGCTCGGCGGGCGCGTGATCCGCCCGCGCCGGGTTCCGGCGTGCTGCGACGGCCCGGGGGCACGGTGGTCCCGGGCGATCGCCGAACGGCTGGCGACGGCGGGCCCGGCGGCCGGTCGGGGCGGCAGCGGGCCCAACGGCGGCCGGTGCGGCAGCGATCGGCACGACGGCGGCCAGCGCGGCGGCGGCCGGTGCGGCGGCCGCCGGTGCGGCGGAGCTCAGCTCGGCGGGCGCAGCGCGAAGCGGGCCGCGCCCCAGACCGCGTAGAGCAGCGGGGACGCCGCGAAGCCGAGGGCGATCGCCGGGCGCGCCGCCGTCAGCGAGACGAGCAGCACGAGGACGACGACGATCGCGGCACCGGCATACCAGCGGCGAGCGCCCAGGAACAGGGCGGCGGCGAGGATCTGCCGCAGCGACGCGTCGGCGCGTTGCGGGAGCGCCGCGAGAGCGAGAACGGCCGTGACGACCGTGCCCGCCAGGAGCACGGCCAGGACGGGGATCGCGACCGCGCCGGCGGTCCGGCCCCAGAAGTAGGCGATGTCCACGGTCAGCACCGCGGTCACGGCGGTACCGAGCGCCCCGAGGAGCAGCCCCCGCCGCAGGTGCCGGCGCCAGGCGCGCGCGAAGGCGCGTACCGGCCGCACCGACCCCTCGGCGCTGAACTCGCCGAACAGGGCGAACACCGCGGCGAGGGCCGGCCCGCACAGCGGCGCCGCCACGACGAGCGCCGGCCAGGTCGCCGTGAGGTCGGTCGCCAGGACCAGGAAGAGCGCCGGGAGGCACGAGACCACGAGCAGCAGATTGGCCGCCAGGCCCGTGTAGACCGTGCCGAACACCAGCTCGTACGTCTCGGGCCGCAGGCGCATGGCCTGGCGGAGGCCGCTGCCCGCCCCGCCGGCGGTCGCGGAAGCCCCGGCCGCCGTCGTCCCCGGAAGGTTCGTCACGGCGCTCACCCCTTGACGCCCGTCGTGGCGATGCCCTGGACGAAGTAGCGCTGGCCGAGCAGGAAGATGATCGCGATCGGGAGCACCGACAGCACGGAACCCGTCATGATCAGCGCGTGCTCGGTGTTGTACTCGCCGATGAACGACTGCAGGCCGAGCTGGATCGTCCACAGCTCCCGGTCCCGCAGGTAGATGAGCGGGCCCAGGTAGTCGTTCCAGGTCTGAACGAACGTGATGATGGTCAGCGAGGCGAGCGCCGGGACGGACAGCGGCATGATGATCCGCCACCAGATGCCGTACTCCGACAGCCCGTCGATGCGGGCCGCCTCCGAGAGCGAGTCGGGGATCGACTCGTAGTACTGCTTCATGAGGAAGACGCCGAAGGCGCCGAAGGCCTGCAGGAGCATGATGGCCCAGAGCGTGTTGCTCAGCCCCCAGCTCGTGAGCATCTGGAACTGCGGGATCATGTACGACTGCCAGGGCACGGCGATCGTCCCGATGTAGAGCAGGAACAGGGCGTCCCGGCCGGGGAAGCGCATCTTGGCGAAGCCGTAGGCCGCGAAGCTCCCGGTGACCACCTGGAGCAACGTCACCACGACCGAGAGCAGCATCGTGTTGCGCACCCAGGTGACCATGTCGGCCTTGACCCAGATGTCGATGTAGTTGCGCCACTGCACCGGGTCCGGGATCCACTCGACCGGGACGGTGAACACCTGGTTGTTCGTCTTCAGCGACGCCACGACCATCCAGGCGAACGGCAGCATGATGCCGGCGGCCGCCACGGTCATCACCACGTAGAGCAGGACCCGCCCGGCCACGCGCACGGTCCTCGAACGAGCCGCCATCACGCGTCCCTCCGCTTGTTGTACAGGAACTGCACGATCGTCACGCTGATGCAGATGAAGAACAGCACGACGGCGACCGCCGAGGCGTAGCCGAACTGGAACTGCTCGAAGCCCTTGCGGTAGATGTACTGGCTCAGCACGAGCGTCGCCTGGCCCGGGCCGCCGTCGGTCATCACGAGGATCAGGTCGAAGACCTTGAAGCTCTGGATCGTCACCATCACGGTCACGAAGAACATCGTCGGCCGCAGGCAGGGCAGCGTGACGTTCCAGAACCGCTGCCACACGCCCGCGCCGTCGATGCGCGCGGCCTCGTGGAGCTCGGCCGGCACCGTCTGCAGGCCGGCGAGGAACAGGAGCATGTAGTAGCCCATGTCCTTCCACGTGCCCACGATGATCACCGCGGGCATCGCCCAGTCCTTCGAGACGGTCCAGCCGGGCGGCGTCGCGACCCCGAGCGCCTGGAGCAGCTGGTTGACCGGCCCGAACTCAGGGCTGAACAGCATGTTCCAGACCACGGCGACCGCGACGATCGACGTGATGTACGGGAAGAACGCGACCGTGCGGAAGAACGCGGCGCCCCGCAGCCTCTGGTTGAGCAGCAGCGCGAGCCCCAGCGACGTCACGATCGTCAGCGGGATGTGCAGCGCGGCGTAGTAGACCGTGTTGCCGAGCGCGGTGTGGAAGCTCTTGTCCCCCGCGAGCTCGACGAAGTTCTCCAGGCCCACCCATTTCGCGGCGCCGAACGCGTTCCAGCTCGTCAGCGAGAGGTAGAACAGCGTGACCACCGGAACGAGGGTGAGCACGGCGAAGCCGATGAAGTTCGGCAGGATGAACGTCCAGCCGATCAGCGCGTTGCGCAGCTGGAGGCGGCCCCGCGGGCCCCGTCGCGCGGGCGGCCGGCCCGCGCGACGGGGCCCACCCGAGGGCGCCGGGATCTCGACGACGGAAGCCGTCATGGTTTTTCCTCGTTTCCTCGGGGCGCCGGTCAGCCGACCTCGTCGGCGGCGCGCTGCTCGGCCTCGTCGATCGCCTGGTCCACCGGCGTGGACTCCGACATCACCGCGGAGTGCAGTTCGCCGAGGATCGTCTGGAGCGCCGCGGTGTTCGGTCCCACCGGGTTCTCGGGCAGCGTCTCGTGCGTCGTGTAGGCGAACCGCGACAGGTCGTCCTGGGGCACGCCGTCGAGCCCGAAGATCGTGTCCGCGACGGTGTCGTCGATCAGGGCGGGCGTGATGCCGATCCCGGCGAGGTCGGCCGCGCCCTCCGGGCCCGCGGCGTAGGCCAGGAACTCCTTGGCGGCCTCGATCTTCTCCTCGTCGATCGCCGCGTTGACGCCCATCGTCGTCGGGTCGCCGAAGGTCACCGGGGTGTTGTCCGTGCCGGTCGTGGACTCGTCGAGCTGCGGGGCGGGGGCGATCCCCCACTCGAACTCGTCGGCGGCGCCCGACGCCTGCTCCGAGACGAGCGTGGCGATGTACCACGAACCCATCGGCAGCATCGCCGCCTTCTGCGTGCCGAACTGCGCCTGGTAGGTGAGCTCGTTCGTGGTCACCGTCGAGTAGGTGGGCTCGGCGCCGCCGGCCTGCGTGGCGAGCTCGCGCTCGTAGAACGGTGCCAGGTAGCCGAAGTCGCCGCCGTCGAGCGACGCGCCCTGGGTCTGGGCGAGCGCGAAGCCCTGCACCGTGGACTGCCAGCCGTGCAGGTAGGTCCCCGTGACGTCCTTCCCGCCGATCTCCTCGGTCAGCGTTTCCGCGGCCTCGGCGTAGTCGTCCCAGGTCCAGGAACCGTCGGGCGTGTCCACGCCCGCCTTCTCGAAGAGCTCCTTGTTGTAGTACAGGAGCCAGGAGTCCTGGCGGTAGGGCACCGCGTAGGTCGCGCCGTCGACCTCCATGGCGGCCAGGCCGCCCGTGGCCGGGTCGAGCTCGGCCGCCACGTCCGAGATGTCGAGCAGCGCACCGCCCGCCTGGAACGTGACGTAGTTCTTCAGGTTCTTGACGATGAACACGTCGGGCCCGGACCCGGCCGACAGGTCCGCGGTCAGGGCCGTGTCGTAGTCGTCGCCGGCCGGGTACTCCTTGAGCTCCACCTTCACGTCGGGGTTCGCCTCGGAGAACCCGTCCGCGAGCGTCTGGAACTCCGGGGTGGAGGCGAAGTCCCAGCCCGCGAGGGTGATCGTGAGGGGCCCGTCGGCGGCCTCGGGCGACGAGGAGCCGCCGCAGCCCGCCAGGACGAGCGACGCCGCTGCAGCGGCGCCGGTGATGACCAGGGTGTTGCGCTTCATTGCCATACTCTCCTTCGAGTGTCTTCCGACATGCGATCCGCCGGCCGGCGAACCGCAAGGACTGCTGTTCACGCCGCGCCGGACGCTCCGCCCGGCGCGGGGAGGACGACCGCGGTCCGCACGCCGTCGTGCCAGTGCACGGCGACGTCAGGACCGGATCCGGGGAAGTCGACCGATGGTTCCGCGGCGATGGCGGCACCGCCGACCCGGCCGAGGCCGATCGCGACCGCGAGCCAGGTCCCGGCCGCAGCCTCGTCCAGCATCCCGTGCGCGAACGGCACCGCCGCCTCCGCCCCCAGGGGCGTCGCACCGGTGGCCGTGCGGACGCCGGGCAGCAGCGGGCCGCTCAGCGGCACGACGCGTGACCGCAGCCCGTTCGCCGTGGCGTCGCCCGTCCCGCTCCGGACGGCGCGGTGGCCGCTCACCGCCCACCCGCTGATCTCCACCGCGCGAGCCGGCGGCACGCCGTCGTCACGCCGGTGCAGGGCGTCGACGCGCACGAGGCGGACCTCCCACGGACCGCGCACGACGGAGACCGTGGTCACGGTTCCGGCGGGGGTCACCGCACCGGACACCCCGGATCCGTGGTCCGGGCCGGCCGGCCCGGCCTCGAGCCAGCGGGCATCCGCGACGGAGGCCAGGACCGCCGCGTCGCCGTGCCGGTGCGACCCGCCGGGTGCGGACGTCGTTGCCGCGTCACCGGCCGGCCGCGGCGACGTCCCGGACGCCGGCCCGGGGCCCGCGGCGGAGACGATGCCGGCCCGCAGGGTCCGGAAGCCGGTGCGATGCGTGGCGCGTCCTGCCTCGTCCAGCAGCACCACCGACTGATCCGCCGGGCGCTCCCACGCGCCGGCGTCGAGCAACGGTGCGGTCGCCGTCGAGTAGCCGAGGCGGGCGTACAGCGGCGAGTCGCCCGAGAGGTCGCCGGGGCGCGCGTGGTCCGTGCCGTGGTTGATCACGCGCACGACGCCGTCGCCGGCGGTCGCCGAGACCGCCCAGCCCGGTGCGGGAAGCACGCCGACGTGGTCCTCGTGGTCGACCGGCAGCGGCTCCGCCTCCGCGGTCCACGCCGGGTGATCCGCCGGGAGCGCCAGCCCCAGCAGACCTTTCGCCGCCCAGTAGGGGGAACCGGTGCCGCTGTAACTCTGGGCGATCGGACGCCACTCGTGGTGCCAGCCCAGGGTGAGCAGGCCATCGGGACCCGGCACCCCGTGGTCGAGGAAGTGCCCGACGATGCGGGTCGCCGCCTGGCGGAGCCGGCCCGGCGAGGTGCCCGGGACCTCCGCCAGGGCACCCGCCCAGAAGGGGCCCGCGGCCGCGAAGCGGTAGGTCAGCGACCGGCCCTGGATCAGCGGGCCGCCGTCGGCCCCGATCAGCCGGACGGCGTCGCGGAGGTACCGGTCGAGGTGCGCAATGTCGCGCCGCCGCCGCGAGATCGGCTCCGGCCCGGGGCCGGGCACGAGCCCGTCCGCCTCGGACGCGCCGGACATCCGCGCCCACAGCACCGGGTAGAGATGCAGCGCCCAGCCCGCGTAGTGGTCGTAGGCGCGCTCCTCCCCGTCGCTGTACCAGCCCTCGGCCCGCAGGAACGAGTCGTGGGCCGCGAGGTCCGCCTCGAGGTCGGCCGCCGACCACGGCCCGCCCACCGACCGGAGGAACGTCTCCACGACGACCCGGAACCACACCCAGTTGATCCGCGGATAGGTGTCGTCCCCCACCACCACGCTCAGGTAGTCGACGACCTGCTCCTGCGCCCTCGGGTCGAGCCGGTCCCAGATCCACGGCCGCGTCATGTCCAGGATCAGCGCGATCGACGCCGCCTCGACCTTGGCCTGGGCGGACTCGACGGGCGTCACCCAGCGCTCGTGGTGCGAGGGGTCCGTCCCGGCCGCGAGCCCGCGCGCGTACCGCTCCGCCAGGTTGCCGGGATCCGAGCCCCGCTCCCCCGCCAGCCGGAACCCGGCGGCGAGGAACGTCCGCGCGAACCCCTCGAGCCCGTCGACCGCCGTGCCGTAGCCGCCGGGCGCGCCCGGCAGGGTGATCAGGCTGCCCGACGGCGAGGCGAACCGCCACGCGGCGTCCAGCAGCGTGTCGGCGTACCCGCCCAGCTCCTCGCGGGTCATGCCCTCGCGGCCGTGGCTGCGGGTGTTCCCGGCCGTTGCCGTACGTGCCGCGCTCATGCGCTCGTCCCCATGCTCTCGCGGGTCACCGGCGCGATCGGGTCCTCGCCGCTCGCGTAGCGCTCCAGTTCGTCCAGCGCGGCGGCCGTCATCCGGCGGGTCTCGCTCCCGAGCGACCCGGCGATGTGCGGGGTGATCATGACGTTCGGCAGGTCGTAGAGCACGGAGTCCGCGTTCAGGGGTTCGGGCTCGGTCACGTCCAGGATCGCGTGGAGGCGCCCGGTCTCGCACTCGGCCTCGAGCGCGGCGGTGTCGACGATCATGCCGCGCGCCGTGTTGATCAGGGTCGCGCCGTCCGGCATGAGGGCCAGCTCGCGCGCGCCGATCATGTGGCGCGTGCTCGGCAGCGCGGGTGCGTGCAGGGACGTGATGCTGCTCGCCGCCAGCAGCTCGTCGAGGCCGGTGAGACGAGCGCCCGCCGCCTTGACCTCGTCGCGGTCGGCGAACGGGTCGAAGACCAGCACCTCGCGCGTCTCCAGCCCGGCGAGCCGCTCCACGACCCGCCGGCCGATGCGCGAGAAGCCGACGATCCCGATCGTCCGGTCCCGGTTGGACAACTCGCCGAACTCGCCGGACGACCAGCCGGCGCGGGCCGCACGGGCACGCGCCGCGAGGAACGGCGCCCTCTTGCCGGCCATGATGACGGCGGCGAACGTGAACTCCGCGACCGGGACCGCGTTCGCGTCCACCGCGTTCGTCACCAGCAGCTCCCGGGCCCACGCGGCCTCGGTCATGATCGACCGCACCGTCCCCGCGCAATGGATCACCGCGCGCAGGCGTGGCGCGGCCGCCAGCACCTCGGGCGTCAGCGCGTGCGCGCCCCACGAGGTCAGGAGCACCTCGACGGCGGGCAGCCGCTCGCGGGCCGCGGGCTCGTCCAGGCTCTCGACCTGCACCGGCTCGCCCAGGGTCGCCAGCTCGCCCAGGCGCGCCCGCTCCACGGGGCCGAACTGGGTGCGGTACGTCTCGCCGGACATGACCAGCAGCACCTCGGGTCGCTTCACCTGGACGCCTCCATCGTTTCTCCATTGATCGCTTGACGCTCAGTTTCGATCAACCATGATCGCCATCACACATTCAAGCGCATGCACGACCGGATGCGCAAGTGCCGATGTGCGCAGTAGGATGCACGAAGCGATCAGTTCCGATCATCACCCGGCCGGAGGAACTCCGCCGGAGCGATCCGACCGAAGGAGACGAGGAGATGACTGCCGAACCCGCGGCACTCCTGCCCGCCGAGCGGCGCGCGCGCCTGGTGCACCGCTTGCGCGAGGACGGCTGGGCGCGCGTCTCCGATCTCTCCGACGCGCTGGGCGTCACGCCCGTGACCGTGCGCCGCGACATCGCCCAGCTCGCGGAGGAGGGCGTCCTGGAACGCGTCCGCGGCGGGGCGCGCCTCGTCCCGGACGCCCAGTACGCCACGCCGCCCGGCCCCGGATCGCCCGCGGCCGTCATCACCCCGGGCGCGGGCCACGACCCGGCGGCGCGCCGTCCCGACGGCGCCGACGGGTCCCGAGGAGCCGGCCGGCGGGCCGCCGGGGAGCCGGGCGCGCGCACCCTGACGGTCGGCATGGTGGTCCCGAGCCTCGACTACTACTACCCCGAGGTGATCCGGGGCGTGCGGACCGGCGCACCGGGCCCGGGCACCCGGATCATCCTGCGCAACGGGACCTACGCCGCGGACGAGGTCCGCCGGCAGGTGACGGCCCTCGTGCCGTCCTGCGACGGCCTGCTCGTCACCCCGCCGGTCGACGCCCCGGAACTCGCCGAGTGGCTCGCCTCGCTGGACGTCCCGGTGGTGCTCGTCGAGCGCACCGGCCACGCGGGGTCGCTGCGCGAGCCCGTCGAGTCGGTGGTGACCGATCACGCGCTGGGCGCGGCCATGGCCGCACGGCACCTCGCGGCCGCGGGCCACACCCGGATCGGGCTGGTCAGCTCCCGTACCAGCCCCACCACCCGGGGTGTCCGCAGCGGCTGGCGGGAGACGATCTCCGAGCTCGGCCTCACCGCCGACGTCCCGGACCTCGACACGGTCCCGCACCGCGACCCGCGCTGGCACGAGGATGCCGCAAGGGTGCTCGACTCCTGCCGCGAGTCGGGGACGACGGCACTCCTGGTGCACTCCGATCCCGAGGCCATCAGTCTCGTCGAACACGCCCGGGACCGTGGCCTGCGAGTCCCGGACGACCTCGCCGTCGTCGCCTACGACGACGAGCTGGCCGGTCTCGCCGATCCCCCGATCACGGGCGTCCGCCCCGCGAAGGCGGCCCTCGGGGCGACCGCCCTCGACCTCCTGGTCCAGCGCGTCGCGGACCCGGATCGCCCCGTGCACCGCGTCCAGCTCAGCCCGCACCTGATCGTGCGCGGCTCCAGCCGCACGCCCGCGCAGTGAACGCACCGCGCGGGACACCGGGCAGGCACAGGCCCGGAAGTCTCCGCGACCCGATCAGATGCGATCGCCCCGCCACAGTCGCCCCGCCACAGTCGCCCCGCCACAGTCGCCCCGCCGCGGGTCGCCCCGCCCCAGGTCGGCCCGCCGCGGGTCGCCCCGCCCCAGGTCGGCCCGCCGCGGGTCGCCCCGCCCCAGGTCACCCGAGCAGCGCGACCGGCACGGAGCCCACGGCCCCGTGCCGGTCACCGGAGGTGCCGGCGCCCGGCGCCTAGCTCCGGGTCCACTGCTGGTTGTGCTGACCGTTGCAGGTGTACGTGATGATCGACGCGCCCGCGGCCGTCGAGCCCCCGTTGACGTCCAGGCACTCGTTCGTGCCGCGCGCCCGGATCGTCAGGTACCCGGCGGAGGACGTGCTCGACCACTGCTGATCGGTCCCGCCGTCGCACGGCTCCTGCGTGATGGTCGACGCGTTCTCCTGGAGGCACATCCCGGAGTGCTGCGTCACGACGGTGACGTACCCGCTGCCTGAGTCGCGGAACCAGAACTTCTGGTTCCCCTGCCCGTTGCAGCCGTACGTCTTGAGCTGCTCACCGGCCCGGGCGTTGTTGTTCGACACGTCCGCGCACGTGCTCGCGTGCCGCGGCCGCAGCGTCAGGAACGGCCCGCCCCGCCCCGTGACGGTCCCTGCCGCCGTGTCGATGCCCAGCTCCGGGAAGTAGTCGATCCGCATGGTCGTGCTGCCGGGGAACTCGACCGGGAGCCAGACGTACCGGGAGTCGTTCACGATCCCGCCGAACGAGTTGCCCCATCGGTCGCCCAGGTACAGGTAGTCGGTCCCCTGCGTGCCCTGGACCGGCAGCACGAAGGCGGTCTGCGACCCGTACATCGTCGAGTCGCCCACGTTCTTCATCGCGGTCCACGGCCCGGCGACGCTCGGCGCCGTCGCGTACTGCTGCTGGTTGGGCGACCAGCCCGTGGCGCCGGAGGTCAGCATGAAGTACGTGGACCCTCGCTTGAACAGGGCGGGCGCCTCACGGTGACCCCCGTGCCACGGATCGGCGACGAGCTGCGCGATCCCCGTGTAGTCAGCCGTGAGCCGATAGATGTGCAGGTCGTAGTTCTCCCGCGCCGCGGAGTACATGTACCCGGTGCCGTCGCCGTCGACGAAGACGCCGATGTCGCGGGACATGTGGCCGAGCGGCCGGAAGCTGCCCCGGTAGTCGTAGCTGCCGCACGGCTGGTTGGTCGTCGAGACGGCGACGGCGGCCCGCGCCTGGCTGTAGTCCGTGGCGAGCTCCTTGTGCGCCCAGATCACGTACCGGTCCGTGGCCTTGTTGTACATGATCTTGGGCCGCTCGATGTTCGACGACTGCAGCTCGGGGTCGCTCGACTGCGTCAGCACGTTGCCGACGAACTCCCAGCGCGCGAGGTCGGCCGAGCGGTAGCAGCTCACGTACCGGAACCCGTTGCCGTCCGGCTGCCGGTTCTCCCCGACCCAGTAGTAGTAGCTCCCCGCCTTCACCACACCGCCGCCGTGCGCGTGCACGGGGCTCCCGTCGACGGCGGTGAACTGGGTCGCGTTGGGCACCGTCACCTCGGACGCCGAGGCGGAGGGCGCGAGCACCAGACTCGACCCGATCGCACAGACCAGCGCCGCGAACACAGCACCGAGACGTCTCATCCGAACCACACTCCTCCATCGCAGCGGGCAAGATTGCCGAGCTCTCGATCGAACTCTCGGCGAGACTATGGCAACGTTAACATCGGGTCAATCCCCCGATTCGATTCACATTGGTACGGATCCGCACCGGTTTCCCAAGCAATCAAGCACCGGATCGTCTAGCGTCTTGGCCTGTGCGATCGACATTGGTTCCGGCGAACGGTCAGGACGCGCCTCCTGCACGTTGCTACCGTGTCACCATGACCGAGCTCCCTGACTGGATGCGCCCTCCGCGCCCGGAGGGCTGGCTCGCCGAGGACCTGGACCACCTGCCGAACGCTCCACGACACACCGAGCTGATCGACGGGAGCCTGATCCTCAGCATGTCCCCGCAACGCTTCTGGCACATGGAAGTCGTCGACTCCCTGCGCGCGGCCCTGCGGCCGCAGGCACCGGCGGGCCATCACGCGTACCGCGAGATGACGATCCTCCTCGACGAGAAGAACCGTCCGGAGCCAGACGTCACCGTGTCGACGACGCCGTACGACGGCTCCAGGACATCCATCCCGGCGGGCGACGTCGAACTCGTGATCGAGGTCGTCTCCCCGGAATCGGAGCAGCGCGACAAGAAGATGAAGCCCGCGAAGTACGCCGAGGCGGGCATCCGCAACATGTGGATCGTCGAGCAGGAGGCCAGCGGCGACGTCGCCGTCTCCGTCTACGAGCTCGACGACGTCACGACGACGTACACCCGCGTCCAGGTCGCGCGCGACAAGCTGACCACCCCGGTCCCGTTCCCGATCGAGATCGACCTCACCGCGCTGACGCCCTGAACGATCCCCGCCGTCTCCCGGAGCCCGACGGCACGCGGACGTCGCACCGCCGGGCTCCGGCGGGCACCCGGGAGCCGTACCTCGCCGTTCCAGCCCCACCCGGAGGCACGACCGCGGGCCGCTACTCCTCGTCGTGACCCAGGTCCGGCTCCGCCACGAACCGCGCGTGAGCCGACGCCGCGCCCTGCAGCTCCAGCACCACGAGCTCGTTCCGCTCCTTGACCACCGGTCCGGGGACGTAGAGCGTCCGCGTGGGGCCGTGGCTCCAGTACCGGCCCAGCGGCCAGCCGTTCACCCAGGCCAGGCCCTTGGTCCAGCCGTCCAGCCGCAGGAAGTGGTCCGCGCCCGCCACGCTCCGGAACTCCCCGCGGCACAGCACCGGCCCGGCGAAGGGCTGCTCCGGCCGCACCGCGGCCGCCTCCGCGAGCGCCGCGCGCACCTCGTCCGAGAGCAG
Organism: Myceligenerans crystallogenes; assembly: GCF_039529775.1. Lineage (NCBI taxonomy): Bacteria > Bacillati > Actinomycetota > Actinomycetes > Micrococcales > Promicromonosporaceae > Myceligenerans > Myceligenerans crystallogenes. The sequence continues at coordinate 624,462 of NZ_BAAANL010000001.1, read as the reverse complement.
CCCGTCGGGCCCCTCGAGCGCCAGCGGCGTCACCTCCCACCCGGCGACCTCCCGCGTGGCGGTGCGGGCCGGCCCGATCAGCCCTTTCGCCTCGCCGATCCGGGTCCCGTAGTTGACCCGCCCCTGGTCCTCGACCAGCAGCGTCAGCTCCCCGTCCACCGGGGGCAGCGGCAGGGTCCGTTCGCCGAGCGTCCGGCTGAGCGTCCCGATCGGCCGCCCGTCGACGTGCGCGATCGCCCGGTCGCGCACCTCGCCGAAGGTGATCGCGCCGTCGTCGGCCCGGACGCGGGTGGTGTACACGGACAGGCCCGACCAGTGCCCGACGTCGTCGTGCGCCGGCAGCCGGTCGTGCCGCCCGGCGGTCCCGGGCCGGGCCGGGACGCGGCTCAGCGGGACCCGCCCGGAGAGCGGGACGTCGAGCACGGGCGCGGGTGCGGGCGCCTCGGGTACCTCGGCCGGCACCTCGCGGTACCGCGAGATCACCTCGCGCATCGCGAGGTACTTCGCGGTGGGCGCCCCGTGCTCCGCCAGCGGCGCGTCGTAGTCGTACGACGTCGTGATGGGCAGGTACGTGCCCTTGTCGTTGGCGCCGCTGGTGAACCCGAAGTTCGTTCCCCCGTGGAACATGTACAGGTTCACCGACGCCCCGGCCGCCAGCAGGTCGTCCAGGTCCTGGGCGTTCACCGCCGGCGGCGCCACGTGATGGTGCTGCCCCCACGAGTCGAACCAGCCGTTCCAGAACTCCATGCACATCAGCGGCCCGTCGGGCTGGTGCCGCCGCAGCACCTCGAGCCGTTCGGCGGCCCGCGACCCGAACGACGCCATCTTGTGCAGCCCCGGCAACCCGCCCCGGGACTGGTGGTGGTCGTCGGCCTGGTCCACGGTGAACAGCGGCACGTCGAGGTGCTCCCGCATCAGCCCGACCAGCGCCCGCAGGTACTCCGCACGCGCCTGCGGCGGATCGTCCCCGTAGGCGCCGTACTCGTTCTCCACCTGCACCATCAGCACGGGCCCGCCCACGCTGACCTGCCGTTTCGCCACGATCGGCAGCAGCTCGCGGAAGTACTCCCCGATCGCCTCCAGGAACCGCGGCTCCGCCCGCCGCACGCCGACCGCGCCGCCGCCGTCGGCGCCACCGCCACCGTCGCCGTCACCGTCGGCGCCACCGCCACCGGACGCGAACAACCACGCCGGCAGCCCGCCCCCGTCCCACTCGGCGCAGATGTACGGCCCGGGCCGGACCACGGCGTGCAGCCCTTCGGCGGCGACGAGATCGAGGAACCGCCCGACGTCGTACCGTCCCGCGGTCCGGAACTCCCCGCGCGCGGGCGAGTGGAAGTTCCACGGCACGTAGGTCTCCACGGCGTTCAGCCCCATGAGCCGTGCCTTGCGGATCCGGTCGGCCCACTGGTCCGGGTGGACCCGGAAGTAGTGCAGCGCCCCGCTGACGAGCGCGAGGGGTTCCCCGTCCAGGAGGAAGTCCCGTTCCCCGATCTCGAAGGTGCTCATCCGCCGACCGTGAACCCCTGGTCGGCGCCGTAGGCCTCGTTCTCGGCCTGCCAGGCCGCGAGGCTGTCGGCGAGGGTGGTCTCGCCGAGCCACGCCGGGCCCATGGTGTCCGCGAAGATGTCGTTCGCGTACGACTGCCACGGCAGGTACTGCCAGCCCTCGTTCACGTCGGAGGCGCCGGCGGCCAGCACCTCGTTGATCTTCTGCCCGCCGAAGTACTCGGACTCGTAGCCCAGGAACTCCTCGGACCCGAGGTGCTCCACGGTGGCCGGGAACCCGCCCGTCTCCAGGAACGCGGAGATCGACTCGTCGCTGGAGTTCAGCCACTTCAGGAAGCCGACGCCGAGCAGCTTGTTCGGCGCCTGCGCGGGCACGGCCTCGGCGGACCCGCCGTTCTCGGCGTTCGTGGGCGTGCCGTCGTAGGTGAGCATCGGGGCGACCTTCCAGTCACCCTTGCCCTCGGGCACGCCGTCCTCGAGGATGCCGGGCATCCAGGCGCCGAGCGTGACGGCCGCGATCGTGCCGTCGTTCAGCCCCGCGTACCACTCGTCGCTCCAGCCGGGCATGTCGCACAGGATCCCGGCGTCGATGATCTCCTGGTAGGTCTCGGCCCATCGCGCGGTGCCCTCGTCGGCCAGGTCGATCGTGACGGACTCGCCCTCGGTCCGGAACGGCTGCCCGCCCGCCTGCCAGACGAGGCTGGTCGTCAGGCCGGGGTCGCCGGTGTCGTTGCCGATGCAGGCGTCGGGGTCGGCCTTCTTGATCGCCCTGCCCGCCTCGAGGTACTCGTCCCAGGTGGCGGGCACGTCGACGCCGAGCTCGGTGAACACCGACTCGTTGTAGAAGAACGCCATGGGCCCGCTGTCCTGCGGCAGCCCCCAGATGCCGTCGTTCTGCGCGACGGCGCCCCAGGTCGAGGCCGTGTACAGGCTCTCCAGCTCGCCGAACTCGTACGCGCTCAGGTCCGTCAGGTGACCCGGCAGCTGGAACTGCGGCAGGGACTGGTACTCGATCTGCACGACGTCGGGCACGCCGTCGCCCGCGGCCAGCACGTTCTGCAGCTTCTCGTTGGCCTCGCCCGCGCCGACGGTGTCGGTCAGGTTGACCCTGACGTTCGGGTACGCCAGCTCGAAGGCCGCGATCTGCGCCTCGGCCTGCGGCGTCCACGTCCAGTAGTCGATCTCGCCGCCCTCCTCGAGGGCCGCCTCGATCTCCTCGGCGGTGGCGCCCTCGCCACCGCCGCCGCCGGCGGGACCGGCGTCGGGGGTGCAGGCGCTGAGCGCCCCGGCCAGGGCGATCCCGGCGCCCGCGGCCAGGACCCGTCGCATGGTGTGGTTCCTCATGGTGATCTCCCGCATCGTTGTCGGTGAGGTGGTTCGTGGGTAGGAATGGGTTCGTGTCCGACGACGACGCCGCGCCCGCCACCTGCGCCGCGGGCCGGCGGCGACGTCGTCGTACGGCCTACTGCTTGACGGACCCCGCGCTGAGGCCGGACTGCCAGTACCGCTGCAGCACGAGGAACGCGACGACGATCGGCACGATCGTCAGGAACGCCCCCGTGATGACCAGGTGGAACACCGGCGCGGCGCCGATGCCGGAGGCATCGGCGAGCCAGCGGTACAGGCCCAGCGTCAGGGGGAACAAGTTCGGGTCGTTGAGCATGATCAGGGGCAGGAAGTAGTTGTTCCAGGTCGCGACGATCGCGAACAGCAGCACGGTGACGACGCCCGGGGCCAGCAGCCGCAGCGAGATCGTGAAGAACGTGCGCAGCTCGCTCGCGCCGTCCACCCGCGCGGCCTCCAGCAGCTCGGTGGGCACCGCCTCGGCGGCGAACACCCACATCAGGTACAGCCCGAACGGCGAGACCAGCGACGGCAGGATGACCGCCCACATCGTGTTGGTCAGCCCGATCTCGCTGAACATCAGGAACGTCGGGACGGCCAGGGCGGTCCCCGGGACGGCGATCGCGCCGAGCACGACCGCGAACACCGCCTTGCGCCCCCGGAACCGGTACTTGGCCAGGCCGTAGCCGCCGGCGGTGGCCAGCAGCGTCGCGCCGCCCGCGCCCACCACGACGTAGATCACCGTGTTGACGAACCAGCGGGTGAAGATGCCGCCGTCGTACGTGAACACCTCCCGCAGGTTCGAGAACAGCGAGAAGCTGTCGCCGAACCACAGGCCGAACGAGCCGAGCAGGTCCGGCTGGTCCTTGGTGATGCCGAACAGCATCCAGGTCAGCGGCAGGATCGAGTAGACCACGAGGAAACCGAGCAGCACCGTCAGGGTGACGGACTTGCGCGGACGCGAGTAGCTGTAGCCCGCCATCAGTCCTCCCTCCGCATCCCGCGCAGCTGCACGAGGTAGGCGATCAGCGCGGTGATCACGCCCATCACGATCGCGACGGTGGCCGCGTAACTCACCTGGTTGCCCCGGAAGCTCAGGGTGTAGGCGTAGATGTTGGGCGTGTACGAGGTCGCGATGAGGTTCGGCGCGAGCTCGCGCAGGATCTGCGGCTCGTTGAACAGCTGGAAGCTGCCGATGATCGAGAACACGGTCGCGATCACGAGCGCGCCGCGCACGGCGGGCAGCTTGATGTGGCGCACGACGCCGAACTGGCCGGCCCCGTCGATCGCCGCGGCCTCGTAGGTCTCCGTCGGCACCGTCTTCAGCGCCGAGTACAGGATCAGCATGTTGTAGCCGACGAACTCCCACGTCACGATGTTGCCGATGGACGGCAGGATCCAGCCTCTCGTGTAGGGCGCCAGGAGCTCGAACCCCGCCAGGTCGTTGAGCGAGCCGGTCAGGCCCACCCGGTCGGAGTACATGAAGCCCCACATCATCGCTGCCACGACGCCCGGGACCGCGTACGGCAGGAAGAGCGCCACGCGGAAGAACCGCTTGCCGTGCAGCCGTCCCGAGTCGATCGCCAGCGCCGCGAGCAGGGCGAGCGCCAGCATGACCGGCACCTGCACCGCGAGGAACAGCATCACGCGCAGGGCGCCGTCCCAGAACTTCGGGTCCTGGAACACCTCGGCGTAGTTGGCCGGGCCCACGAACCGCGTGCCGCCCATGAGCTGCGTGCGGAACAGGCTCAGGTACAGGGAGTAGACCAGCGGCGCCACGAAGACCAGGGCGAACGCGATCAGGAACGGCGTCACGAAGCCGATGCCCGCGCGGGACACGCGGGCGGTGAGCCGGCCGGCCGGGCGGGGCCGGGCGACGGGTGGTGGTGCGGACATCCTCGTCCTCTCGTCGGCATCGGGTGACGCGATTGTGGCGCACGGCGCACTGTTAACGCAAACATTCCCGGGCGACAGTTACCCCACCGCAACGTCGCCGCACAGTAAGGTCAATTCCATGAGCGAGTCCAGCCGCAGATCAGGTGGCCGACGACGGCCGGCCCTGCCCGGCCCGTCGATGATGGACGTGGCGGCGCTCGCGGGGGTGTCGGCACAGACCGTGTCCCGGGTCGCCCGCGGCGAGGCCACGGTGCGGCCCGGCACCGCCCGGCGCGTGCGTGACGCGATGGAGCAGCTCGGCTACTCCCCCAGCCGCGCCGCGCGCGCCCTGCGGTACGGGCAGTTCGGGACGGTGGGGATGGTGGCGCACCGCCTCGCGCGCACCGGCGAGTCCCGCACGGTGGAGGCCGTGGTCGAGGCCGCGCAGGCGGAGGGGTACACGGTGACGCTGGTCGACGTCGCCTCACCCGAGCCCGACGACGTCTCGGCCGCGGTCGCGCGGCTGTCCCACCAGGACATCGACGGGCTGATCATCGTGCGCGCCGAGACCGCGACGCCCGACACGCTCGCGCTGCCGGCCCACCTGCCGGTGGTGGTGTCCGACTCGCGCTTCGTGGGCCACCACCCCGCCGTCGGCGCCGATCAGACCGGGGGCGCGCGCACCGCCGTCGGACACCTGCTGGGCCTGGGGCACGCATGCGTCCATCACCTGGCCGGGCCCGAGGACTCCACCCCCGCGCGGCAGCGCGAGGAGTCCTGGCGGAAGGCGCTCGCCGAGGCCGGCGCGACCGCGCCGGAGGTGGTGCGCGGGGACTGGTCGGCGGCGTCGGGGTACGACGCCGGACGGGCGCTGGCCGCGGATCCGCGCGTGACCGCCGTGTTCGCGGCCAACGACGAGATGGCGGCCGGGCTGATCCGCGCCCTGCACGAGGCCGGGCGCGCGATCCCCGGCGACGTCTCCGTGGTGGGGTTCGACGACATCGACCTGTCGGCGCAGCTCTGGCCGCCGCTGACGACCATCGAGCAGGACTTCGCGGAGATCGGCCGCCGCCTGGTCAACCTGCTCCTGCGTCAGGTCCGCGACGCGGAGGACCTGGCGGACACCCACGAGGTCGTGCCGGTGCGCCTGGTGGAGCGGAGCAGCACCGCGCCGCCCCGCTCCACCCCGTGACGACTCAGGCGTAGGCGCCGCGGCGCTTGCTGACGATGTCCAGGGCCACCGCCAGGAGCAGCACCAGGCCCTTGATCGTCTGCTGCCAGGCGGCGTCGACCGCGAGGATCGACAGGCCCATGTTCAGCACGCCCATGATGAGCGCGCCGATCATCGCGCCCGAGATCCGGCCGACGCCGCCGCGGACGGCGCAGCCGCCGATGAAGCACGCGGCGATCGCGTCCAGCTCGTAGAGCTGACCGGCCGCCGCGACGCCCGCGCCGGCGCGCGACGTCGTCACGATGGCCGCGACCGCGGACAGCAGGCCCATGTTGACGAAGATCATGAAGTCGGTCAGGCGCGTGCGGACGCCGGACAGCTCGGCCGCGTGCCGGTTGCCGCCGACGGCGTAGATGTGCCGCCCGAACACGGTCCGGCTGAGCACGAACGTGAAGAGCAGCACCAGGCCGCCCACCACGAGCAGCACGATAGGCGTGGCCCGCAGCGCGATCCAGTAGGTCAGGATGCCGATCAGCACGACGACCACGACGTTCTTCGCGAGGAAGATCCCCATGGGCTCCACGGCGAGGTCGTGCTTGATGAGGCCGCGGCGCGCGCGCCACTGCGAGAACACGAACCCGGCCATGCCGAGCACGCCGATGAGCAGCGTCAGGGCGTCCAGCGCGCCCGCGAAGCCGAGCACCGAGGGCAGCTCGCCGCCGGCGATGGCGATGAACTCCTGCGGCAGGCCCGCCTTGGTCTCGCCGACGATCACGATCGCGAGGCCGCGGAAGATCAGCATGCCGGCCAGCGTCACGATGAACGCCGGGATGCCCAGGTACGCGACCCAGAAGCCCTGCCAGGCGCCGATCAGCAGCCCCAGCACCAGGGAGACCAGGATCGCGGCCGGCCAGCCCCAGCCCCAGTCCGCCATCATGATGGCGGCCGCGCCACCGATGAACGCGACCAGCGAGCCGACCGACAGGTCGATGTGCCCCGCCACGATCACCATCACCATGCCGATGGCGAGGATCATGACGTAGGCGTTCTGCTGGATCAGGCTGATGATGTTGTCGGGCAGCAGCAGCCGCCCGCCGGTCATCCACTGGAACAGCAGGACGATGAGCAGCAGCGCACCGACGATCCCGTACTGACGTGCGTTGCGACCCAGATATTCGGTGACGGTGTTCATCGGGTCTTCTCCATGGTCATGTACCGCATGAGTTCTTCCTGTGTCGCCCGCTCCCGCGGGACCTCGCCGGTGATCCGGCCCTGCGACACCGCGTAGACGCGGTCGCAGACGCCGATCAGCTCGGGCAGCTCGGACGAGATGACGATGACGGCCTTGCCGGCCTCGGCGAGGGCGTTCACCAGCGAGTAGATCTCGTACTTGGCGCCGACGTCGATGCCGCGCGTCGGCTCGTCGAGGATGAGCACGTCCGGGTCGCTGAAGACCCACTTGGACAGCACGACCTTCTGCTGGTTCCCGCCGGACAGCTTGCCGACCACCGACTCGACGGTCGGCGCCTTGATGCCGAAGTCACGCCGGTACCGCTCCGCGACGGTCATCTCCTCCTCTCCGCGGATCACGCCCATCCAGTCCATCAGCTTGCCGAGCGCCGACGACGAGATGTTCTCCCGGATCGTCTGGATGAGGTTGAGCCCCAAGCTCTTGCGGTCCTCGGTGGTGTACGCCAGCCCGTGCCGGATCGCCTCGGGCACGTTCCGCAGCTGGATCTCCTTGCCGTGCTTGTACACGCGCCCGGAGATGTTGGTCCCCCAGGACCGCCCGAACAGCGACATCGCCAGCTCGGTCCGCCCGGCCCCCATGAGCCCGGCCAGCCCCACGATCTCCCCGGCCCGCACGTTCAGGTTCGCGTGGTCGACGACGACCCGCTCGGTGTCCACCGGGTGGTGCACGGTCCAGTCCTCGATCCGCAGCACCTCCTGCCCGATGGTGGCGTTCCGCGACGGGAACCGGTTCTCCAGCGACCGCCCGACCATCCCCCGGATGATCCGGTCCTCGGTCACCGGCTCCGCGCCGTGCAGGTCCAGCGTCTCGATCGTCCTCCCGTCACGAATGACGGTGACCCGATCCGCCACCGAGGTGATCTCCCCCAGCTTGTGGCTGATGATGATGCAGGTCATCCCCTGGTCCCGGAACTCCCGCAGGAGCTGCAGCAGGTGCTCGGAGTCGTCGTCGTTCAGCGCGGCGGTCGGCTCGTCGAGGATCAGGACGTCGACCTTCTTCGAGAGCGCCTTGGCGATCTCCACCAGCTGCTGCTTCCCGACCCCGAGCTCCGACGGCGTCGTCCCCGGATTCTCCTTCAGCCCCACCCGGGCCAGCAGATCCGCGGCGGCGCGGTGCGTGGCATTCCAGTCCAGCACCCCGGCCCCGGCCTTCTCGTTCCCGAGAAAGATGTTCTCGGCGATCGAGACCTGCGGGATCAGCGCCAGCTCCTGATGAATGATGACGATGCCGCGGGCCTCGCTGTCCCGGATCCCCCGGAACTCCACCGCCTCGCCGTTCAGCCGGATCTCCCCGGAGTACGACCCGTGCGGGTACACCCCGGACAGCACCTTCATCAGCGTGGACTTCCCCGCGCCGTTCTCCCCGCAGATCGCGTGGATCTCGCCACGCCGGACCTGCAGGTTCACGTCCTGCAAGGCCTTCACGCCAGGAAATTCCTTGGTGATCCCCAGCATCTCGAGGACAAGGTCCCCGCTTACCTCAGTCATGTTCTCTCCCGTGCCCCGAAGTCAGATCCAGGCCGCATGCTTCCGTCGCCTCGGTCGGCCAGGAGGCTGCGCCGGGCGGGGACGTCCCGCCCGGCGCAGCCGGGCAAACTCAAGGCGTCAAGCCCGGATCAGAGACCCAGGTCCGCCGCGTCGTAGAACCCGGATCCCACCAGGACCTCTTCCACGTCGTCCTTCGTCACGACCTGCGGCTGCAGCAGGTAGGAAGGCACGACCTTCACGCCGTTGTCGTACGACTCGGTGTCGTTCACCTCGACCTCTTCACCCTTGACGATCTGGTCCACCATCGTGGCGACCTGCTCGCCCAGCGTGCGCGTGTCCTTCCAGACGGTCATCGACTGCTTGTCCGCCAGCATGTTCTTCGTGTTCGCCTCGTCGGCGTCCTGACCCGTGATGAGCGGCCAGTCCTTGCCCGGCTCGTAGCCGGCGCCCTCGAGCGCCTGCTCGATGCCCAGCGCCAGCGAGTCGTTCGGGGAGAGCACGACGTCGACCTTGTCGCCGCCCGAGTAGAACGAGTTCAGCCGCGTCTCCATCTCGGACTGCGCGCCGGCCGTCTTCCAGCCCTGGATGCCGACCTCGGTCCAGTCGTCCACGGTCTCCGGGGCCTTGCCGGACGGCACCTCGAGCACGCCGTCCTCGATGTACGGGGACAGCACGTCCCAGGCGCCCTTGAAGAAGAACTTCGCGTTGTTGTCGTCGGGCGACCCGGCGAACGGCTCCAGCGTGAAGGGGCCCTCCTCGCCGTCCTCCAGGCCGAGCTGGTCCACGATGTACTCGCCCTGCAGCGTGCCGACGAGCTCGTTGTCGAACGTGGCGTAGTAGTCCACGTTCTCGGTCTCGTTGATGAGGCGGTCGTAGGCGATGATCGTGATGTCCTTGTCGGCCGCCTCCTGCAGCACCGGCGCGAGGGCCGTGCCGTCGATCGAGGCGATGACGAGGATGTCGGCACCGTCGTTGACCATGTTCTGGATCTGCGTGATCTGCTGCTCGACCTTGTCGTCGGCGTACTGCAGGCTGGTGGCGTAGCCGGCGTCCTTGAGCAGCGAGTCCAGGTGGGTGCCGTCGTTGTTCCAGCGCTCGAGCGAGCGGGTCGGCATCGCGATGCCGACCAGCGTCTCGTCGCCGCCCTCTTCCTCGGTGGCGGCACGCTCGGCGCTGCACGCGCCCAGGGTGCCGACGGTCAGTGTGGTGGCAGCCAGTGCCGCGGCGATGCGGCCGAAACGGCGCAGTGACATCGTCGTCTCCTCATTCTTTCGTCGTCGAAAAACCGGTCGCCCGGACGCTAGCACCCTGAGTTCGGGGTTCAACCTCAGTCCGGCGAATCGTGACCTTATTGTGTTCGAGTCCCTAACGCAAAGCCACGGTCACCCCCGACCCGTTCGCGTTAGAGTTCCGGCGTGACCAGGAGCCGAACGCCCGGCTCTGCGACCTCCATGCGGGAGGCGAACCGGGCCCGCATCGTCGATGCGGTCAAGCGGTACGGCGGGCTGACCCAGGTCGAGCTCGCGTCGGCCACGGGCGTCTCCACGGCGACCGTGTCGACGATCGTGCGCGAGCTGCTCGCCGCGGGCGTCGTCGAGACGCACTCGACCTCCCGCTCCGGGCGCCGGGCGACCCGCGTGACGATGGCCCGCCAGCTCGGCCTCGTGGCCGGCGTCCAGGTCGGCCCGCGCACGCTGCGCGTCGCGCTCAGCGACCTCGCGCTCGACGTCGTCGCCGACCAGTCCATGCCGCTCCCCCTGGACCACCGCGTCGACACGACGCTCGACCGCGCCGCGCTGCTCGTGGCGGACCTGCTCGAGCAGGTCGGGGCCGACGACGACGAGCTGCTGGCGCTGGGCCTCGCGCTCCCGGCGCCGGTCGACGGGGCCACCGGCGAGCTCGCCCTGCGCGGCGCGATGCGCGGCTGGGAGGACACCGAGCTCGCGACCATGCTGTCCCGGCGGATCGAACGCCCCGTGCACGGCGACAAGGACGCGAACCTCGGCGCGATCGCCGAGCACGATCTCGGCGCGGCCCGCGGCCGCCGCGACGTCGCCTACGTCCGGATCGGGCACACGACGACGGCGGGCCTGCTGCTGGACGGCAACCTCCACCGCGGCCGGGGCGGCACGGCCGGCGAGATCGGGCACGTGCAGGTCGACCCGTCCGGCCCGGTCTGCCGCTGCGGCAACCGCGGCTGCCTCGACACCGTGGTCAGCGCGCCGGCCCTGCTCGGGCTGCTCCGCGCGAGCCACGGCGACCTCACGCTCAAGGACCTGCTGCTGCGCGCGGCCGACGGCGACCCGGGTTGCCGCCGCGTCCTGTCCGACGCCGGGCGCGCCGTCGGCCGGGTGGTCGGCGACCTGGCCACGACGCTGGGCCCCGAGGCCGTCGTCGTCGGCGGAGAGCTCGCCGGCGCCGGTGACGTGCTGCTCGAGCCCCTGCGGGAGGCCGTCGCCTCCCGCGCCGTGCGGACCACCCACGGCCCGGTACCGGTGCTCGCGGGCGAACTCGGCGAGCGAGCCGAGATACTGGGCGCACTCGCCCTGGCCCGCCGCCAGACCCAGATCGAACTCACCCAGGGAGGCACGACGTCGTGACCCGCTCCCAGCCCGTGCTCTCCGTGCGCGGCCTCCACAAGTCCTTCGGCCCCGTGCGGGCGCTCGACGGCGTCGACCTCGAGGTGCACCGGCACGAGGTGGTCGCGCTGGTCGGCGACAACGCGGCCGGGAAGTCGACCCTCGCCAAGGTGATCGCGGGCGTGCTCACGCCCGACGCCGGGACCGTCGTCGTGGACGGGAAGGCCGTGCCGCCGGGGTCGCCGGCCACGGCCCGCTCGCTCGGCGTGGCCACGGTGTTCCAGGACCTCGCGCTGGCCGAGAACCTCGACGTCGTGCAGAACCTGTTCCTCGGGCAGGAGCTCGCCGGGAAGGGCGGCCTCGGCCTCGACGAGGCCACGATGGAGAACCGCGCGCGGGAGATCCTCGCGTCGCTGACCTCACGGATCCCGTCGGTGCGCACGCCCCTGTCGGCGTTGTCGGCCGGGCAGCGGCAGACGGTGGCCATCGCGCGGACGCAGCTCGGCGACCCGAAGGTCGTGGTGCTCGACGAGCCGACCGCGTCGCTGTCCGTCGCGCAGACCGCGGAGGTGCTGACCCACGTCCAGTCGCTGCGCGACCTCGGTCACGGCGTGATCCTCATCAGCCACAACCTGTCGGACGTGCTCGCCGTCGCCGACCGCGTCGAGGTGCTCCGCCACGGGCACAACAACGGCTCGTTCACCGCGGCGGAGGTCACCCACGAGGCGGTCGTGGCGGCGATCACGGGGGCCACCCGGCTGCGGAGGTAGCGGCGGCCCCGCTGCGCGGCCCTACTGCGCCGGGGTCTCGTCCTTGACCTCGACCGAGCCCAGCACCCGCCGCAGGTAGGTGTAGGTGAGGTCGCCGGCCGCCTGGTCGAACTGCTCCTCGTAGCCGTTCCTGGTGTACAGCGACAGGTTCTGCTTCGAGTCCTTGCCCGTGAACACCCACACCTCGGTGATGTCCGGCGGCAGGTACGGCGCCACCGCCATCAGCATCTGCGTACCGATGCCCAGGCCCTGCTTGTCGGGCGCGACGGCGAGCCGGCCGAGCGTGGCCTTGGAGCCCTCCAGCTCCACGCGGATCGAGCCGATGAGGCGGTGGCCCTCCCACGCGCCGACGGTCACGACGTCGTCGCGCGCCATGTCCTCGCGCAGCTCGTGCAGCGTCTGCGTCAGCGGCGGGATCCTGGGGTCGTCGTAGAGCTGCGCCTCCGTCACGAACGCGGCTCGGCGGAGGGTGAGAAGTTCGCCCGCGTGGTCGTCCTCGACCAACGCGATCTTCGTGGGTGCGTCGCTCATGCGGACATCGTCGCAGAGTCCGGGCCGCGACAGGGCCCTGTTCGCGCTCCGTGGACAGGTGTCCCGAGGCATCCCGCGCCGGGGGCCGCCGCGATCCGGCGATGGGACGTGCGCGCGCGGCGGCGTCGTCCGCCATACGCTTCCCTCGTGACCGCGCAGAACCTCCCGGACGACCGGCCCCGGCACTGGATCCTCACGCTCTCCTGCCCCGACGGGCCGGGCATCGTGCACGCCGTGGCGGGCGTGCTCGCCGAGCACGGCGGAAACATCACGGAGTCGCAGCAGTTCGGCGATCCCTACTCGGGACGGTTCTTCATGCGGGTGCAGGTGGAGGCCGCGGCGTCGCGCGAGGAGCTGACGACGGCGCTCGGCGGCGTCGCCGAGCGCTTCGACATGACCTGGGACCTCGACGTCGCCGGGCGCCCGATCCCGACGCTGCTGCTCGTCTCCAAGGCGGCGCACTGCCTGGTGGACCTGCTGTACCGGGAACGGTCGCAGCACCTGCCGATCGACGTCGTCGGCGTGGTGGGAAACCACCGCGACCTCGAGGACATCGCCGAGTTCTACCGCAAGCCGTTCCACCACGTGCCGGTCACCAGGGACACCAAGGCGGAGTCGGAGGCGGCGATCCGGGAGCTGATCACGGGGACCGGTGCGGAACTCGTGGTGCTCGCGCGCTACATGCAGATCCTGTCGGACGAGATGTGCCGCGACCACGCCGGGCGGATCATCAACATCCACCACTCGTTCCTGCCGTCGTTCAAGGGCGCCGGCCCGTACCGGCAGGCGCACGACCGCGGCGTCAAGATCATCGGCGCCACCAGCCACTACGTCACGGGCGACCTCGACGAGGGCCCCATCATCGAGCAGGACGTGGAGCGCGTCGACCACGCCGCGACCATCGACGAGCTGGTCCGCATCGGCGAGGACACCGAGCGCCGCACCCTGGCCCGCGCGGTGCGCTGGCACGCCGAGCACCGGGTCCTCCTGGACGGCCACCGCACGGTGGTCTTCCGCTGACCCGGGCGGCGGCTCAGGGGCAGGTGTAGGTGACGCCGTCGACCTGGTGCGTGCCCGGACCCAGCTCGGAGCACTTGTCCATCAGCCCGCCGACGCCGGTCGCCAGGCCGATGCCCCCGATGACCAGCCAGAGCACGCCGATGATGATGCCGGCCCAGGCCAGGCCGTTGCCCAGGCCCGCCTTGCGCGACTTCACCAGGCCGATGACCGACACGACGATGCCGATGAGAGCCGTGCAGCCGAGGATCGACAGGACGAGCCCGACGATGCCGAGCGTCTTGCCGGGGTTCTGGCTGCCGGGGCCGCCGGCCGGCTGTTCGTAGGGCTGGTGCCCGGAAGGGCCCTGCGTGTACGGCTGCCCGCCGTAGGGCTCCTGCCCGGACGGCTGCTGCCCGTAGGGATCGGGCGACTGCGGCTGCCCCGGTCCGGGAATCGTCATGGTGGCCCTCCCTCGAGTCCGGGCGCCGGACGAGCACCCGTCCCAGCAGGCTGCCACAGAATCTTCACATCCGCCCTCCGGCGCCGTCGCGGGCCCGGAAACGCCGGGTGGCCGTGACCACCACGGTTCGGAACTGCCGAACCGCGGCCGGTCACGGCCACCCGGGATCACGCCGGTGGCGTCGCCGTCACTCGCAGGTGATGGACTGGCCCTGGACCTCGTGCACGCCCGGGCCGTAGGCGTCGCAGACCTGCTGCATCGCGTCGGTGCCGACCTGCGCGGCGAGAACGACCATGATGATGGTCGCGACGATCGCGAGGACCATCACGATGATGCTGACGATGATGCCGCCCTTGGCCAGGCCGTTCTGGAAGCCTGCCGCCTTGGACTTGTTCTGCGCGATGATCGACACGATGAGGCCGATCAGCGGAGCGATGAAGGCCAGGATCAGGCCGACGACGCCCATCGTCTTGCCGGGGTCCTCGGCACCGGCCACGGGCTGCTGCTGCTGACCGGCGTCGGAGTACGTCATGATTTCCTCACATTTTTCGACAGATAGGTGCGACCGGAGACTCCCACAAGACACCCTCCGCCGCCACCACAAACCCCCACCTGAGACCGGATCGAGACGGGGACTTCTCCCCATCCCGATCCGGCCGGCTCGGGCCGGCGCCCGGACCCGTCCTCCCGGTGCCCGTCAGTTCTGCGGGCTGACCAGCACCGCGACCGTCCGCGCGGGTACGGTCGCCGTCCCCGCGCCCGCGTCCCAGGTGGTGCGCCGGACGACGGCGTCGCCGCCGCCCGCCTGGACCGGCGAGAGCTCGTAGTCACGGCCCGCCAGCTCCGGGAGCCCGATCTCGGCGTCGTCGGGCGACGCGTTGAACACCACCAGGACACCGTCCAGCGCCGGGTCCGCGTCCGTGGATCCCGCCAGGTCGTCGACCGACATCGCGATCACGCCCGGCAGGTCCTCGTGACCGGCGCCCGCCGCCGTCCCGGGGAAGGTGACCTTCTCCTGGATCAGCCCGGCGGAGCCGAGCCGCAGCAGGCTCGTCGAGCCCCGGAGCTCCAGCAGTTCCGTGGCCCGCCCGGACGCCGTCGCGATGTGGGACGACGACGGCGCGAGCGCCGGATCGGCGAGGAGCGGGCCCAGGTACTGCCACTTGTCCTCGTTGTCGGCCGCCATCGGCAGGCCGCGCCCGAAGCCGTTGCTCGCACCGCTCCAGTCGATCTCGTTGAACCAGTCCCCCGAGTCGTACGAGTTCCGGTCCAGCGACTTCGACCGCAGCAGGTCCGTCCCGGCGTGCCAGAACGACGGCGTCTGCGCGAGCGCGGTCGTCGCGAGCGACACGGTGTTCATCCGGACGCGCTCCGCCATCGGCGTGTCCGCCGGGAGCTTCAGCGCGAGCAGGTCGAACAGCGTCTCGTTGTCGTGCGCGTCGACGTAGGTGACGACCTCCTCCGGCGAGTCCGCGTAGCCCGCGGGCGCGCCCCGGTAGTCGATCTCGTCGCCGCGCCGGGTCGCGCCGTCGGACGTCGTGAACTCGTACGCCCGCAGGTTGCCCGCCAGGCCCAGCTTCACCAGGTCCGTCTGGTGCGCGAGCTCCGCGGACTCCGCCGCGTCGCCGTCGTTCACGGAGCCGGCGTCGCCGAGCGATCCCTCGCGGCCGTTCGGGTCGGTGAACAGCCCCGTCCCGAAGCCCTGCCGGAAGATCGAGGACCCGTCCACGGGCGAGCCGCCGTGCACCGCGTCGCGCAGCCGGTCGCTGAACGTGCCGATGCCGGTGCCGCCCAGGTTGCCCTGCGTGGCCTGCTCGAACCGGGCGCCGTTCGCGACCTCGCCGAAGTTCCAGCCCTCGCCGTACAGGTACACGCTCCTGCCGTCGACGCCGTCGTCCTCGAGGGTCAGCTCGTCGAGGGCCGCCCGCACCGCGAGCAGGTTCTCCTTCGAGTGGTGCCCCATGAGGTCGAACCGGAACCCGTCCACCCGGTAGTCCCGCGCCCACGTGACCACGGAGTCCACCATGAGCTTCTGGCCCATCGCGTGCTCGGTGGCGAGGTTCTGGCAGCACGTCGAGGTCTCGACGGCGCCCGACACCGCGTTCTGCCGGTGGTAGTACCCCGGCACGACCTTGTCGAGCACGGACCGGTCCGCCTGGCCCGACGCCGTCGTGTGGTTGAACACCTGGTCGAGGATGACCTGCAGCCCGGCGCCGTGCAGCGCACCGACCATCCCGCGGAACTCCGCCACGCGCGCCCCGCCGTCGGCCCGCCGCGCGTACGAGCCCTCCGGCACCGAGAAGTGCCACGGGTCGTAGCCCCAGTTGAAGCCGTCGTCGGCCTGGATCTCCGCGACCGCGGCCTGCTGCTCCTCGCCGTCCGGCGCGAGGCCGGTCAGGTCGCCGGTGGTGGCCTGGGCGTCGCGGTCCTCGGTGATGGTCGCGATGTCGAACGTCGGCAGCAGGTGCACGCCGGTCATCCCGGCGTCGGCCAGCTCGCGCAGGTGCGTCATGCCGTCGGAGCCGCGCACGCCGAAGGCGCCGTAGGTCCCGCGCAGGGCCTCGGGCACGGTCTCGTCGGAGATCGAGAAGTCCCGCACGTGCAACTCGTACAGCGTCTGGTCGACCGGCCGCTCGACGACCGGCGCCGGCGTCGTCCGCCACGCCTTCGGCGCGTGGCGCCGGTCGTCGAGGGAGACGACGACGGAGTGCGTCGAGTCGAGCGTCAGCCCCACGGAGTACGGGTCGGTGACCACGTTGGTCTCGACCTGCCCCGTGGCCGGGACGTACACCTCGACGGCGTACCGGTACCGCGCGCCGTACCAGGGGTAGTCCTTGCCGTGCTTGCCACCGATGACGACGCGCTTCCCGTCGACGGTCCACGTCCCGTCGGCCTGCCGCTCGGCGGCGACGGCATCCGGCGCCGCCCCGAGGTCCCGGCCCGCGGGCCAGACCTGCAGCGCGACCTTCCGGGCCGTCGGCGCCCACAGCGCGAACGACGCCGTCCTGAGGTTCGACGCCACCGTGACGCCCAGCGTCCGGTCCGCCGCGTCCTGCGCGAACAGGTCGTCCAGCACGCCCGGGAGCTGCACGCCGGTGGTGGCCGTCGGTTCATCGGGCGTCTCGCTCGCGGCGTCGAAGCGGTCCACGCGCAGGGCGCCCTGGAGCGCGGCCGTCGCGGCCGCCCGGTCCATGCCCTCGATCCGCAGCGCGCGGTAGGCGGCCAGGTGCGGGAAGTCCGCGGCGACGTCGTCGGGCAGCTCGCCCGGCGTCATCGTGTACGACGACGCCGCGTCGCCTGCCGCGTCGTCCTCACCGGCGGCTCCCCCGTTCGCGGGTTCCGCGCCGGCTTCCGCTGCCACGGGCTCGCCCGCGACCAGGCGCCAGTCGTCGCCCGTCCCGAACCTCTCGGCGGGCACCAGCACGAGGTTCTCGCGCACCCAGTGCGCGGCCTGCCCGCCCTCGCCGGGCGTGCCCGGCGTGCCCGTCTCGACCGCCGGGACCTTGGTCCCCGGGTCCCAGGTGAACGTGACCGGACCGCCGCCCGTGGAGTAGGCGAGGTTGGCGCCGTCCCGGGCGCCGTCGGCCCCGTAGTTCTCGGCCCACGAGCCGCCGACGGCGACCTTGAACTCGTAGCTGCCCGCCGGGACCTCGAACGTCCCGGCATAGGTGCCGTCCTCCCGGACGGTGAGGCGCGCGGCCTCGCAGTCCGGGGTCCAGTCGCCGGCGCAGCCCATCTCGGAGTTGTGGCTGCCGGGGACCGTGACAAACAGGTCGCCGGGGTCCTCGCCCCCGTCGGGCGCGACGCCGCTCACGTCCACGCCCACCGAACCGAACGAGCTCGCGGCGGCGCGGTCGCCGTCGGCGTCCTGCGTGACGGCGCGGTACTCGATCAGGCTGCCCTCGGGCAGGCCCTCGAGGTCGTGGAAGACGCGCGGCGTGGTGTCCTCGGCGGTGCCGAGGGCGTGCCATTCCTGCGTGCCGACGGCGCGCCAGGCGAAGGACGTCTCGGCCCAGGCGTCGTCGATCCCGGCGGCGACCGGGGCGGTGCCGCTGACGGCGGCGCCGGGCCGCATGGCCTCGCCGGGGACGACGGCGACCGAGCCGTCGGCGTCCGCGGCGACCTTGCGGTCGGCGACCAGGACGACGGCGGAGCGGGCCGGGACCGTGAGGGTGACCTCGCCGTTCGCGTCCGCCGAGACCGGCTGGGCCCCGGCGCCGTCGTCGTACAGCACGCGGTACGACGCGCCCGGCGTCAGCGTCGTGAACGACGCCGTGGACGGCTCGGCCGCGTTGTTCAGCGCGACCAGGTGCTCCACCTGCTCCGTGCGGTCCACGCGGCTGAAGGCGTAGACGCCCGGGCCGTCGGCGGCGAAGCGCTCGATCTGGGCGCCGGTCGCCAGGGCCGGGTGCTGCTCGCGGAGGTCCGCGAGCGCCTTGATGTGCTCGTAGAGGGGCGCGCTCGTGTCGTAGCGGTCCGTGCTGCCGGCCTGCTCGCCGGTGACGAGCTGCTGGTTCGCGTACGCCTCGACCTGCGTGGCGAAGAGGGTCTGGCGGGCGTCCTTGTCGCCGCCCGGGCCCGCGAAGCCCTGCTCGTCGCCGTAGTAGACGACCGGCTGGCCGCGCGTCAGGTACATGAGCTCGTGGGCGAGCTCGTCGCGCTGCAGCGGGTCGTCCGAGTTGGCGAGCAGGTAGCCGACGCGGCCCATGTCGTGGTTGCCGAGGAAGGTCGGCAGGGCGGTCGACGACGAGTGCGGGGTGGTGTAGCGGTCGTCGCTCGCGAACAGGTCGGCGAGGCGCTGCGCGCTGTTGCCGCTCGCGTAGCTGGTGGCCGAGGCCTGGAACGCGAAGTCCAGCACCGAGGACATGTCGGTGCCGCGCACGTACGGCGAGGTCTTGGCGGCGTCGGCCTCGTAGACCTCGCCGAACGTGAAGAACTCGTCCTTGCCCCGGGCGCGGGCGTGGTCCTGGATGGTGGTGCTCCACTCCTGCCAGAACTCGAGGTTGACGTGCTTGACCGTGTCGATGCGGAAGCCGTCGATGCCGAGGTCGACCCAGGACCTGTAGATCTCCTCCATGCCGTTCACGACCGTCGGGTGCTCGGTCATGAGGTCGTCGAGGCCCACGAAGTCGCCGTAGGTGTTCGACTCGCCCGCCCAGGTCGAGTCGCCGCGGTTGTGGTAGAGCGTGGGGTCGTTGAGCCAGGCCGGGGCCTTGACCTCCCTGTCCTGCTCGGCGATCACCGGGGTGTAGGGGAAGCTCGTGGCGGGGTCCAGCTCCGGGAAGGTGCCGGTGCCGGCGTGGTCGGCGGGGTCGAACGCGGTGCCCGCGGCGTCGCGGTAGGGCTCGGTGGCCTTGTCGACGTAGGTGTACTCGCCCTCGGCGTAGTCGATGACGTCGGCCGTGTGGTTGGTGATGATGTCGAAGTAGACCTTCATGCCGCGCGCGTGGGCGTCGTCGATGAGGGCCTTCAGCTCCGCGTTCGTGCCGAGGTGCGGGTCGATCCGCGTGAAGTCGGTGATCCAGTAGCCGTGGTAGCCGGCGCTGGCGTCGGCACCCTCGCCCTGCACGGGGCGGTTGAGGAAGCTGGGGGTGAGCCAGATCGCCGTCGTGCCCATTCCCTCGATGTAGTCGAGCTTGCCGCGCAGGCCGGCGATGTCGCCGCCCTGGTAAAAGCCCTTGTCGGTGGGGTCGAAGCCGGTGGTGAGGCGGTCGCCGGCCAGGCCGCCCTCGTCGTTCGACGGGTCCGCGTTGGCGAAGCGGTCCGTCATGACGAAGTAGAAGCGCTCGTCGGAGCCGGGCTGGCGGACGGGCTCGGCGACGAGGGCACCGTCGGCCTCGGTGTACTCGCCGGCCAGGTCCAGGGGGACCAGGGCCGTGAGGTGGGTGGCGTCGTCGTACGTGAACCGGACCGTGGCCGGGGCCTCGAGGTGGAGCGGCGCGTTGTCCGCGCCGCCCTCGCGGCCGTAGGAATCGTCCCAGGTGCCGTCGAGGGCGACCTTGTACTCGTAGGTGCCGGCCGGGAGCTCGAACTCGGCGGTGAAGGTGCCGTCGCCCGCGGGCGTGAGGCTGCTGGCCGCGCAGGAGGGGTCCCAGTTCTGGGCGCAGCCGACGGCGGTCTGCAGGTTGCCGACGAGGGTGGCGGACCCCGCGGCGGCGTCGGCCGCGACTGCGGTGGCGGCCGTCCCCGCGCTGATCCCGGCCAGGCCGGTGACGGCGATCAGGGAGCCGACGGCGGCCGTCGCCACCGGGCGTCGCAACGCGTTGCGGCCGGGCGTACCGGTCCGGAGCGCCCGGGCCCGGAGCGCGGCCGGGCGGCGGCCGGGCGCGCGAGGTGGGGGTGCGGCTGGCATGGAGACTCCTTCGTCGTCCTGGGTGGGAGTCCACGCGTGACGGCGGTGGACCACGGCGACTGTAACGCTTGCAAAATTTTGCAGCAAGCCCCGATCGTCGCACCGGAGGCCCCTGGTGGATTTTAGTTAATCACCTTCACGTTCCTGGCTGTCAGCGGCCGAAACGCTCATGCTGGACATATGACGGATGTGCGGATCCAGCTTCTCGGACCACTGGTGGTCGACGTGGATGGGCGCAGGATCGACGTCGTCGGACGGCGGCCCCTGGCCGTGCTGGCGGTCCTGGCGCTGTCGGCGGGCGAGACGGTTCCGACCGAGGTGCTCGCCGAACGGGTCTGGGACCCCGACGGACTGCCGGCCAGGCCGCGGTCGGCACTCCAGACGTACGTGGCCCGGCTGCGGGCGGCGCTCGGTGGCGGGGTGATCGAGTCCAGGGCCGGCGGGTACCGCCTGTCGCCGGAGCGGGCCGATGTCGACGCGGTGCGGTTCGGCACGCTCGCGGCCCGCGAGACGGATGCGAGCGCCGCCGATCGGCGCGCCGCGCTCGCCGGGGCGATCGCCCTGTGGCGCGGGGAGCCGTTCCCCGACGGCCGGTCGGAGTGGCTGGCCGGCCCCGCACGGGATCGCCTGACCGGGCAGTACCTCGACGTGCTGGAGGAGGCGGCGGATCTCGATCACGTCGCCGGGCGGCCGGGTGAGCTGCTCGACCGGTTGCGCGAGCAGGGCGAGCGGCATCCGTTCCGCGAGTCCCTGTGGCTGCGGCTCGTGCGGGCGTTGGCCGGCAACGGGCGCCAGGCCGAGGCCGTCGCCGAGTACGAGCGGTTCCGGCGGCGCCTGTCCGAGGATCTGGGCGTCGACCCGGCGCCCGAGCTCCGGGAGCTGCACGCCTCCCTGCTCCGCGGCGACCGGGTGCTCCGGGCGGCCCGCACCGGCCGCGCCCGGGTGATCCCGCGGGAGCTGCCCGCGGACTCCACAGGATTCACCGGCCGCGCGGACCTGCTGCGCACCCTCGACGCGGGGCTGGCCGCCGACGACCGCACGCATCCCGTCGTCACCGTGCTCCACGGGCCGGGCGCCGTGGGCAAGACGGCCGTGGCCGTGCACTGGTCGCACGGTGTCGAGAACGAGTTCCCGGACGGGACCCTCTACGTCAACCTGCGGGGATTCGACCCCGCCGCACGGGTCCGCCCCACCGACGCCCTGGCGCGGCTGCTGGGCTCGCTCGGGGTGCCCGCCCGGGAGATCCCCGGCGATCTCGACGGCGCGGCGGCCCTGTTCCGCAGCGTCCTGCAGGACCGGCGGATCCTGATCCTGCTCGACAACGCGTACGAGGCCGAGCAGGTGCGGCCGCTGCTGCCCGCGAGCGGCGCGCACGTCCTGGTCACGAGCCGGAACCGGATGCGGAGCCTGACCGCGCGGGGCGAGGCGCGGGACCTGGCGGTCCGGCCGCTGGAGGCGTCCGACGGCGTGGCCCTGCTCCGCGCGTGCCTGGACGAGGAGTTCGCCGCGCCCGGGCACGGACCCGCCCTCGCCGCGCTCGCCGGGATCGCCGACGGGTACCCGCTCGCCGTCCGGCTGATCGCCGAGCACGTGCGGGACCAGCGCGACGAGGGCGCGGACTGCGCCACCGCCCTCGCGGCGACCCTGCGGGACCTCGGCGGCGAGGTGCAGCGCCTGGCCCGTCTCGACCTGGACGGCGACCCGCGCACCGACCTGCGGGCCGTCTTCTCCTGGTCGTACGGGTCCCTCGACGCGGACGCGGCGCGGGCGTTCCGGCTGTCCGCGCTGAGTCCCACCTGCTCGTTCGGGGTGCCCGCCGCCGCGTCGCTGGCGGGGACGAGCGAGCGGCAGACCGCGCGCCGGATCGCCCGGCTCACGGACCTGAGCCTCCTCGAGTCCTCGGCGCCGGGCCGCCACGAGATGCACGACCTGGTGCGTGGCTACGGTCGCGAGGCCGTGCGGTCCGGCGACGAGCGAACGGCCGCGCTGCGCCGGCTGACGAGCTGGGCATCGCACGGCGCGCATGCGGCGTCGGTCGCGACGGACCCGACGCTCGTGCTCGACGAGGTCACGACGTCCCCCGAGCCGGGCGTCGTCGTCGAGCGGTTCACCGGCACGGAACCCGCCCGCGAGTGGGTGCTCCTGGAGGGACCCGGGCTGATCCAGGTGGCCGAGTTCGGCCTGGGGCAGGCCGAGCTCCGCGCCGCCGCGGCCGTGCTGGTCGCCCGTCTCTTCCCGTACCTGCTCGACTTCGAGCCGCCGATGACCGGGGCGCGCCTGCAGGCCCGCGCCCTCGACGCGGCCCGGGAGCACGGCCACGACGTCCTGGAGGCCGCGCTCCTGAACGAGCTCGGCAACAGCAGCCTCAGGCTGCAGGCGGTCCGGCAGGCCGAGGCGCACTTCGTCCGCGCGCGGAGCATCTACCTGCGCCTGGGCGTCGACAGCGGCGTCGTCGCGGCGACGCAGAACCTCTCGCACGCGTACCGGCGAGCCGGGCGGAACGACCTCGCCCTGCCCGCCGCCCTCGAGAGCGTCGAGGTGGCGCGAAGGATCGGGTCGGTCCGCGAGGCGCGGTCCTGGTACCACCTGGCGCACGTCCACCTCGGCGTCCGGGACCTCGCCGCGGCCCTGGAGGCGATCGACGCGGCCATCGCCCGCTTCGACGAGCTGGGAGCGGAGAGGGCATCCGGCTTCGCGCGCATCGTCCGGGCGGAGATCCTGACCGGTCTCGGCAGGCTCCACGAGGCCCGGCCGGTCCTCGAGCACGCGCGGGAGCTGGCCGGATCCATCCGGTGGCCGTGGGTCACCGTCGAGATCCTGCGCAGGCTGGGCGACCTGGAACTCGCGGAGGGCCGCACCGAGCAGGCGATCACGACCTGGCGGGAGACCCTGGAGCTGGTCGACAGCGGCGCCGCCATCGACGCCAGGTCGCTCCACCGCCAGGACCTCCTCGACCGCCTCCTGAGAGCCGGTGCCGGCACGATGTCATGAGCCGCAGGCGACGGGCACCACGGAGCGGCCGTCCCGGGGCAGGCTCCCGGTCCGGGCCGGGGTCTCGTCCCGGGGCACGCCTCCGGCCGTCCGGGCCTCCGGGAGCAGGCTCGAGCCGAGCGCCGTGACGCGGTGGATCACGCGCCGCCCGTCCCGGTCCGACGTGATGAGCCCCGCGGCCCGCAGCACCGAGGCGTGCTCCGACGCGGAGGCGGGCGTGATCGCCAGCATCCGCGCCAGGGCGGACGTCGTCGGTGCCGCGGACTGGATCGCGCGGAGCACGGCCGCGCGGGTGCGGCCGAGCAGCGCGCCGAGCGCCTCGCCACGATCCTGCCCCGCGGCGACGTCGTACGCCGCCGGGATGACGAGCGTGCCCCCGTCCGGGCGTCCCGCGCGGAACACGGGACCGCCGGGCAAGAAGTACGCCGGCCGGATCACCAGGCCGCTGCCGCACAGGTCCAGCTGCCGGTCGCCCGGGCAGCCGTGGACGGCCAGGACCGACCTCCCGAGCTCGATCCCGGGATGCAGCGTCGACAGGGTCCGCTCGATCCCGCCCGTCGCCATCTCCCGGGCCCGGAGCGTGAGGTCGCCGGCGACGGCCCGGCACACCCTGTCCCAGAGGGGCGCCACGACGTGCCGGTGGTACGCCACCATGCTGCGCCGCAACAGCTCCGACGCCTGGGGCGATCCGCCCGCGAGGTCCTCCACCCAGCGCGCGATGCCGGGCGGCACGGTCAGTTCGCCCAGGTCCGCCTTCAGGCGGTGGGTCGGGGTGGCGAGCACCTCGTCGACACCGTCGTCGAACGACGCCGAGCCGGCGTCCGGCGTCAGGAACTCGGGGCCGACGCCGTTGCGCGGCGTGAGCAGCAGGTACGGCAGCGCCTCACGTGGCATCGTGCGCACGACGTCGGAGCGCCACCGCAGGAACCGGTGCGGGGTGCCGGTGCGCATCAGGAGCTGGGCACTGAGCCGCATCTCCCACAGAGGATCGGGAGCCTGCGCCAACCGGACTCGCCCGAGATCATCCGCGGAGAAGCGGATCCGCAACATCGATGCCTCCTCGTCTCGTGGACACGCCGCAGCACTCCGCGGGCTGGGACCAGTCCAGCGGACAACGGTTTCAGAATCCCTTCAGCCCTTCACCCGGCGATGTGCTGCCTCGCCTCCTCGTAGCCGCCGGTGCGCTGCTCGGTGTCCGGGACGTAGGTGAGGTGGAGCATGCCCGTGGGGAACGCCTCGTGGTGCGTGAGCCGGAGGGGCGTCCGCGGGCCGTCCTCGGGGAACAGCCTGGCCAGGCCGTTGCCGGCGAGGATCGGGTGCACGAAGAGGTGGAGCTCGTCGAGCAGGCCGTGCTCGACGAGCTGGCGCACCACGGACGGCGAGCCCGAGAGGAAGATGTCGCCCGGCTCGTCCTTGATCCGGGTCACGGCCTCGACGAAGTCCCCCTCGAGCTGCTCGGAGTTGCGCCACGTGAGGTCGAGCTTCTGGCTCGACAGCACGTACTTGCGCTTGTCGCCCAGATCCTTGGCCATCTGGGCGTCCTCCTCGCCGGCCAGCTCCCGCTCGGGCCAGGCCCCGGCGAAGCTGTCGTAGGTGACCCGGCCGAACAGCATGCGGGGCGCGGCGTGCGTCCTGGTGACGGCCTCACCGAGCTTCTCGTCGAAGTACGGGAAGTGCCATTCGCCCTCGCCCACCTCGACGACGCCGTCGAGCGAGATGAACATGCTGGAAGAGATCTTGGCCATGGGACGAGTCCTCCTGGATCCGGGCCCCGGCCGCTCCGGGGTCGCTGCTGCCGGTACCGACGATGCCGGTCCGGCGAACTCATCGCACGCCGAGGGGCCGGGGCCGGGCCGCCCGGTTGCCGGGCTCCTTTCGCCGGAGGCGCGGGGGTGGAGCCGGGCGGCCCGCCCGGCTCCCGCGGCCTCAGGCGAGGTGGTCGGTGCGGAAGGAGAAGCGGGACACCTCGTCCGCCCAGCCGCGGTACGGGCCCACCGTGAGCGGGGCGCCCGCCTCGGCGGCCTGTGCGACGACGGCGCGGGTGCGGCGCCAGGCGAGGCACTCCCCGCAGGGCTCGTGGCCCGCGACGGCGTGCTGGCCGGACAGCGAGGCGACGACGTCGGCGAGGGCGGCGTCGTCGGCGACGTCGTCCAGCTGACGGAGGACCTGCGCGGCCTGCGCCGGGACGCCGACGAGGAGCGCGAGCAGCACCGCCACCGGGCGGTGCTCGCCGGTGCGGTCGGTGAACCGGGCGTGGCCCGGCAGGTGGGTGCCCATCCGGACCAGCCGGTAGAGCACCAGGAACTTCTTCACGGCGCGGGGGTGCGGGAGCACGCCGGAGACGGCGGCCAGGGTCCGGATCTCGTGCGGGGTGAACGGGGCGGTCTCGCCCAGGAACCGCTGCGGTTCGCCCAGGACGGCCGCCGGGCCCGGGTCGGCGACCGGGACCCGGGAGAGCCCTGCGGCGGTGAGCTCGATGCGCGGGGGCAGGAGGTCCTGGTCGGCCGCCGTGGCGAGCAGGTAGCGCCCGCCGTCGGACCGGACGGTCTGCGGGAGGGCGAACGGGATCTGGAAGGCCGCGTCGAGGTAGGCGACGGCGTCGTCGACGTATCCCTCGAGGTGGGAGCCCTCGGTGCCGGTCCTGTCGCCCGCGACCTCCACCGACCGGCGGAGCCAGCGCGGGTCCGCCGCGATCACCACCACGAACAGGCTCGTGTACTGGAGCATCGCCAGGGCGTGCAGCACCTCGACGACGCGTTCCGGGGGGCAGCGGTCCAGGTCGTCGACGAGCAGGACGACGCGGTCCGTGCCGCCGCCGTCCGCCTGGGCCCGGCGCCGCCAGTAGTCCTCCGCCGCGGCCACCTGCTCGGCGAAGTCGCCCAGCTCGTTGCCCAGGTGCCCGACGAACCCGCGGGCGGCCTCCAGGCGGGCGCGGCGGTCGCCGTCGTGCACCAGGTCGGCGATGCCGCGGGTGGCGTCCTCCGCGTCGATCTCGGCGATGCGCGCCTCGGCCTTGTCCCGCTCCTGGTCGATCGTCGCGGCGATGAGCCCGGCGAGCGATCCGGCGCCGTCCTCGTCCGTGCCGGCGGCCCTCCTGACCCGCATCCGGTACACCGCGACCAGGGCCGCGACCAGGGCCGCCACACCGGACGACGCCAGCGCGCCGTTGACCCAGGCCTCGGCGCCCGACAGCCATCCGTTCAGCTCCTTGTCGATCAGCGGCAGCACGAACGGGCCGAGGACCAGCGCGAGCGCCACCACGAGCAGGACCGTCAGCACGGCCGCCGTGCGCCAGCTGCCCTGCACGAGCGCCCACGGGACGAGGGCGACCAGCTTGAGCCGGCGCCACAGCGCCGACCACGGCCCGGGGGCGGGCCGGGCGGCCTCGTGCTCGAGCCGTTCCTCGCGTTCGTCGAGGCGCTCGATCCAGCCGACGGCGGCCGCCCGGCGCCGCGCGGCACGGCGCCGGGCACCGTCCCGGCGGACGTCCCGCGCGTCGTGGTCGTGCTCCCCGAAGGCCTCGACCACGCGGCCGAAGATCCCCACCAGGACGGACCGGTCGCTGCGGTGCCAGGCGTTGAACCGGACCACCGAGAGCCGGTCGACGACCTGCGCGTCCCCGCTCGTGGTGAGGCCCTCGATCGCGTCGCCGAGCAGCCGCAGGAAGGCCGACTTCCCGCCGCCCCATTCGGCCAGCAGCGCGACGGCGAGCGGCGGGGCCGTCGCCCGGGCCGCGATCAGCCGGGCGAGCGCGTTCGCATGCGATCGAAAGGCCAGGTGGTCGCGCTCTTCGGTGTTCACTTGATCCCCCGGGTCGGATGGTCGTGGGGATGCTACCGCGACCGGGACGTACCGGGAGCGAAACGGCTGCCGGGACCCGGGCGCGTCACGGGGTGAGCGGCAGCTTGAAGCCCTCGTGGGACCGGGCGTACCCGAGCGACAGGTAGAAGCGGTGGGCGTCCGGGCGCTGCTTGTCGCTGGTGAGCTGGGCGAGCGTGCAGCCGCGGGCACGGCCGCGTGCGTGCGCGTGTTCCATCAGGGCACGGCCGACGCCCGCCCCTCGGAGCTCCCTGTCGACGCGGACCGCCTCCACGAGGAGCCGGCTCGCCCCGTTGCGCGAGATCCCGGGGAGGTAGGTCAGCTGCATGCAGCCGATCACCGCACCGTCCCGTTCGGCGACCACGAGGTCGTTGTCCGGGCTCGCCTGGATGGCCTCGAACCCGCGCAGGTGCGCCTCGCCGAAGGCCCCGGTCCGCGCTGCCGCCACGGCGTCGTCGGCGATGAGCTCGACGATCCGTGGCAGGTCGTCACGAACGGCGTCCCGGAAGGTGATGTCCATGGCGCCACGGTATCCGGGCGCGCACGTGCGAGGCGTCGCCGGGCGGGATGCCGGTCGTGCGCAACCCCGGTCGCACGAACGACATCCCGCCCGGCGGCGCGTCAGCCCGCCAGGTGGCTCCAGCGGGGGGCCAGGTCCCGCCAGGGGCCCGTCGCCGCGATCCGGCCCTCGTCGAGGACGACGACGCGGTCGGCGCGGGCCAGGGCGGCTCGCTTCGACGTGGCGCCGATGACCGTGGTGCCGCGCTCGCGCAGGGCCTCCCAGAGCTCGATCTCGGTGGCGGCGTCCAGGGCCGACGAGACGTCGTCGGCCAGGAGCAGCTCGGCGTCGGCCGCGAGGGCCCGGGCCAGGGCCAGGCGCTGGACCTGGCCGCCGGACAGGCGGACGCCGCGATGGCCGACCAGCGAGTGCGGGCCGCCGGCGTCGGCGATGTCCGGGGCGAGGCGGGCCGCCTCGACCGGGCCGTCGAGCTCGCGGTCGTGGTCCAGGCGCACGTTGTCCGCGAAGGTCCCGGACAGCACGCGCGGGATCTGGGCGACGTACGCGACCTGGCCCGGGCGCAGGAAGAGCTGCGCGTCGGTGACCTCGGTCTCGTTCCACCGGATCTCGCCCGTGTGCTCCATGAGCCCGGCCAGCGAGGACAGGAGGCTCGACTTGCCCGAGCCCACCTGGCCGAGGAGCAGCACGAGCTCGCCGCGCCGCACCGTGAGGTCCACGTCCGAGACGCCGATCGTGCCGTCGTCGTGCACGGCGGTGAGGCCGCGCAGCTCGAGGTGGTCGAGCGGTTCCCGGGGGCCGGGCTCCGGCGCCGGCGCCGCGCCGGTGTGCAGGTCGACGCCGTCGGTCCGGTTCACGAGGTCGACGCCGCCGGCGAACCGGCTGGTCGCCTTCTGCCAGTTCCGGGTGCCCGGTGCCTCGGTGACGACCATGCCCGCGACCATGCCGAACCAGCCGAACCCGGCGACCGCCCCGGCCACCATCAGGGTGGTCGCCAGGTCCCACGTGCCCTGCAGCAGCAGGATCCAGGCCACCACGACCCCGGCCTGCAGCACCACGCCCGGCACGCCCTCCAGCACGGTGTAGACCCGGTGCTCGAAGATCGCCGCCCGCACCCGTCCGCCGTCCACCTGGCGCAGGTGCTCGTGCACCTCCGACGTGCGCGCGGCGAGCTTGACGGTCCGCGCGGAGTCCAGCGCCGAGACGAGCGCCCGCCCGAACCGGGCGCGCGCGGCCGACGACTTCGTCGCCGACCGCCCCGCGATGGGCCGGCCGATCGTGGCGGCCAGCGCCGAGATCGCCATGACGCTGAACAGCACCCCGCCCACCAGCCACGACCGGGAGACCAGCGCGGCGACGGCGGTCACGATC
This sequence comes from Myceligenerans crystallogenes, assembly GCF_039529775.1. Taxonomy (NCBI): domain Bacteria; kingdom Bacillati; phylum Actinomycetota; class Actinomycetes; order Micrococcales; family Promicromonosporaceae; genus Myceligenerans; species Myceligenerans crystallogenes. Next base: position 595,436 of record NZ_BAAANL010000001.1, on the reverse strand, counting down.
AGGCTGTTGCCGAAGTCGATCCAGCGGTCGGTGTAGTTCACGAACCGGTCCGCGTCCATCGCGCGCGCCACGATCTCGCCGGGCGGCGTCGCGGGCAGCCGACGCTGGGCGGTCTGCCCCGCCATCACCGACATGCGGATCCGCAGCAGGAGCTCGATCCACCACTTCGGGTAGATGTAGATCGCGTGCGCGAGCAGGATCGGCGAGGCGACCAGCAGGATCGGCAACCCGATGAACTCGGCGACCGGGATGCCGGCGCCCGAGCTGACGTCGCCCACGATGCGGCCCCACAGGAACGTGGTGAGCACACCCGCGGCGTTGACCATGCTGAACAGCAGGAAGAGGATCACCCCGAAGAAGCCCCACTGCGGCCGCACGAAGACGGCGTGCAGCACGCTGCGCGCCAGGCTCGGCCCGTGGCCCGGGTCCTCGATCTCGGGCGGCGTCCCGCGCCGCCGTCTGGTTCCCACGCTGTCGGCCGGCGACGGTGCGCCGGCCTCCGGCTCGGCGCCCGGCGCCCGGGACGCGATGCTGCCGGCTGGCGAGACCGCGCCCCGGTGCGGGGTGCCGATCTCAGCCGCGGCGGACCGAGCCGTGGCACCCGGTGCGGCGGCGTCGTCCGGCCCCTCGCCCTCGGGGCCTTCCTCGAGCAGCCCGTCGTCGGCGGCGTGCGAGGCGCTGGCGGCGAGCAGGTCCCGGAACGGACCGGGAGCGGTCGCCAGCTCGGCCCGCGGGCCGTTCTGCACCACCCGGCCGTGATCCAGCACGGCCACGTGCCCGGCCCGCTCGATCGTGCTGAGGCGGTGCGCGATGAGCACGCCCGTGCGGCCGGTGAGCAGCCTGTCCGACGCCGCGACGACCCGCGCCTCGGTCAGCGGGTCCATGCGCGCCGTCGCCTCGTCGAGCACCACGACCTGCACGTGCCGCACCAGCAGCCGCGCGAACGCGACGAGCTGCTCCTCGCCCGCCGACAGCCGGGTCCCGCCCGGGCCCAGCAGCGTGTCCAGCCCGTCCGGGAGCCCGTCGGCCCAGTCGGTGAGCCCCAGCTCGGCGACGGCGGCCTCGATCTGGTCCCGGGGGACGTCGGCGAACAGCGTGATGTTCTCCGCGAGCGTCCCCGCCAGGATCTCGGTGCGCTGGGTCACGACGCCGACGGCGCCGCGCAGCTCCTGGAGGTCGAGGTCCCGCACGTCGGCGCCGCCGAGGAACACCGATCCCCGCGGCGGCTCGACGGCCCGCGACAGCAGCGACGCCAGCGTCGACTTCCCCGACCCCGTCCGCCCGACCAGCGCCACGGTCTCGCCCGCGGGGACGGTCAGGCTCACGCCCCGCAGCGCGAACGTGCCCTCGGCGTACGCGAAGTCCAGGTCCCTCAGCTCCAGGTCGAGCGGCGGCTCCGGCACGGGCTCGCCGCCCGCCGGCTCGGGCTCGACGGACAGCATCCCCCGGATCCGCTGCAGCGCGCCGAGGCCCTCCTGGATGTCCGGCAGGTGGTGGATCAGCTGGTCGGTCTGCCCGACGAAGCCGGCCGTGACCAGGAACAGCGTGACGAGCTGGGCCACGGGCAGGTCCCCGTTCGCGGCCATGGCCACGCCGACCATCGCGACGCCGGCGAGCAGGGCGTGCAGCAGGATCCCGGCCCGCCGCAGCATCGTCGACTCGACCCGCACGACGTCGCCCAGCCGCTTGTGCACCTCGGCCGACAACCCGGCCAGCCGCCGGATCGCGAAGGCCCGTCCCAGGCTCGTCCGCAGGTCGTCGCGCGCCGCGACGGCCTCCTCGAAGGCGGCGGCGTGATCCGTCCACGCCGCCTCCTCCACGACCTTGAGCCGGACGATCTGCCCCAGCAGCCCGCGGATCAGCAGCACGGTCGTGGCGATGATCACCGGGAAGAGGAGCCAGGCGAGCCACCACTGGAGCCCGGCGATGACCCACATCGGCACGCATCCCACGACGGACCGCGCCGCGCCCCACAGCTGCCGGCGCACCAGCTCGCCCGCGGCGTGGGTGTCGTCGTCGACGCGGTCCAGGATCTCCCCGACCGCCTGCTCGTTGAGCACGCCCAGCGGCTGGTACATCGCGGCGCGGAGCAGGTCGTGCCGGAGCTTCCCGCCGGCCCGGTCGCTCACCCCTGCCCACGCCACCTGCCCGGCGCTGTCGAGGATCGCCCCGCCCACCAGGCACAGCGCGAGCGCCACGACCCCGGTCACGGTCGCGTTCTCCGCGAGCCGCCCCGCGATCACGGACCCGAACGCCTGCGCGGTCACCGCCACGACCAGCGCGGTCAGCGCGGCGGCGGTCACCGGCCCGCGCAGCCGCCGCCAGTCCAGCCGCCGCGAGGGGTCGTCGGCGACGCGCGCGGCTCGCGTCGAGGTCGCGCGTTGCGGGGGTGAAAGTGTCTCGACCATCACCCCTCACGCTACGTGGCCCCACTGACATTCCTCGCCTCTTTTTCCGCGCCGGACCGCGCACCCCAGTCGCGGCGGGGGCCGGCGGCGGGAACGACGACGACGGTCGTGGTGACGTTCCGTGCCGAGCGCCACCACGACCGCCGTCGTGCGGGAGGAAACCGTCAGAGCGAGGCGAGCGCCTCGTTGAACGTCGCGCTCGGGCGCATCACCGCGGACGCCTTGGCCTCGTCCGGCCGGTAGTAGCCGCCGATGTCGGCCGGCTTGCCCTGGACCGCGAGCAGCTCCGCCACGATCGTCTCCTCGGCCGCCGCCAGCTTCCCGGCCAGCGGCGCGAAGGCTGCCGCCAGCTCGGCGTCGCCGGTCTGCGCGGCCAGCTCCTGCGCCCAGTACAGCGCCAGGTAGAAGTGCGACCCGCGGTTGTCGATCGTGCCGAGCTTGCGGCCCGGGGAGCGGTCCTCGTCGAGGAACGTCCCGGTCGCCCGGTCGAGCGTGTCCGCGAGCACCTGCGCGCGCGCGTTGCCCGTGAACTTCGACAGGTGCTCGAACGACGCCGCCAGCGCGAAGAACTCGCCCAGCGAGTCCCACCGCAGGTAGTCCTCCTCGACGAGCTGCTGCACGTGCTTCGGCGCCGAACCGCCCGCACCGGTCTCGAAGAGGCCGCCGCCGTTCATGAGCGGCACGACCGACAGCATCTTCGCCGACGTCCCGACCTCCAGGATCGGGAACAGGTCGGTGTTGTAGTCGCGCAGCACGTTGCCGGTCACCGAGATGGTGTCCTCACCCTTGCGGATGCGCTCCAGCGAGTACTTCGTCGCGTCGGCGGGCGCCATGATCTCGATCGTCAGGCCGCCGGTCTCCCCCGCGGACCCGTCCTCGAGGTACTCGCGCACCTTCTCGACGAGCCGCGCGTCGTGGGCGCGGGTCTCGTCAAGCCAGAAGACGGCGGGGACGCCGGTCGCCCGGGCCCGCGTCACGGCGAGCTTCACCCAGTCGCGGATCGCGACGTCCTTGGCCTGGCAGGCGCGCCAGATGTCGCCCGCCTCGACCGTGTGCTCCAGGACCGTCTCGCCGGCGGAGCTCACCACGCGGATGACGCCGTCGGCCGGGGCCTCGAACGTCTTGTCGTGCGAGCCGTACTCCTCGGCCTTCTTGGCCATGAGGCCGACGTTCGGCACCGAGCCCATCGTGGCCGGGTCGAGCGCGCCGTTGGCGCGGCAGTCGTCGATGACGGCCTGGTACACCCCGGCGTACGAGGAGTCCGGGATGACGGCGAGCGTGTCCGCCTCCTCGCCGTCGGGCCCCCACATGTGGCCGCCGATGCGGATCATCGCGGGCATCGAGGCGTCCACGATGACGTCGGACGGGACGTGCAGGTTCGTGATCCCCTTGTCGGAGTTCACCATCGCGAGCGCCGGGCCCTCGGCCAGCGCGGCGTCGAACGCGGCGCGGATCTCGGCCCCCTCCGGCAGCTTCTCCAGGCCCGCGTAGACGGACCCGAGGCCGTCGTTGGCCGACAGGCCGGCGTCGTCCAGCACCTTGCCGTACCGCTCGAAGACGGGCTTGAAGAACGCCTTGAGGACGTGGCCGAAGATGATCGGGTCGGAGACCTTCATCATCGTGGCCTTGAGGTGCACGGAGAACAGGACGCCGTCGCCCTTGGCCTTCGCGATCGCGTCCGTGAGGAACGTCCGCAGCGCCGAGACCGACATGAACGTGCCGTCGAAGACCTCGCCCGCGTCGACCGGCACGGCGTCCTTGAGGACGGTGACGGCGCCGTCGGCGGCGACGTGCTCGATGCGCAGGGTGTCGTCGGCCGGGATGACCACGGACTTCTCGTTGGACCGGAAGTCGTCGTGGCCCATCGTCGCGACGGCCGTCCTCGACTCCGGGCTCCACGCGCCCATGCGGTGCGGGTGCGCCTTCGCGTAGTTCTTCACCGACGCCGGCGCGCGGCGGTCCGAGTTGCCCTCACGCAGCACCGGGTTCACGGCCGAGCCCTTGACCTTGTCGTACCGGGCGCGGATATCGCGCTCCTCGTCCGACCGCGGGTCCTCCGGGTAGTCCGGCAGCACGTAGCCCTTGCCCTGCAGCTCGGCGATCGCCGCCTTGAGCTGCGGCACCGACGCGGAGACGTTCGGCAGCTTGATGATGTTCGCGTCCGGCTGGGTGGCCAGCTCGCCGAGCTCCGCGAGCGCGTCCGGCTGCGCCTGCTCGGGCGTCAGGCGGTCCGGGAACAGCGCGATGATGCGGCCGGCCAGCGAGATGTCGCGGGTCTCGACCTCCACGCCCGCCGTGGCCGCGTAGGCCGACACGATCGGGAGGAAGGAGTAGGTCGCCAGCAGCGGCGCCTCGTCCGTGTGGGTGTAGATGATCTTGGCCATGGGCAGCACAGGCTCCTGGATCAGTTAGGCAGACGATTTCTTGATATCAAGATACCGCGCCGAAACCCAGGACGAGGCCCCGCGTGCGCAGATTCACACCACGCCGCGAGTTCACGCGGCGCCGCGCGCCGGGCGCCGTCGTCGTCCGCAGGATGTCCGACGACGACGGCGCCGCGCGCCGCCCGCCCCGCGGCTCAGACGAGGCCGAGCCCCTGCACCGCCTCACGCTCCGAGGCGAGCTCCGCGACGGACGCGTCGATGCGCTCGCGCGAGAACTCGTCGATCTCCAGGCCCTCGACGATCTGCCAGTCGCCGCCGGCCGACGTCACCGGGAACGAGGACACGAGGCCCTCGGGCACGCCGTACTCCCCGCGGCTGACGACGCCCGCGCTGGTCCAGTCGCCCTCGCGGGTGCCGAGCGCCCAGTCGCGCACGTGCTCGATCGCGGCGTTCGCCGCCGAGGCGGCCGACGACGCCCCGCGGGCCTCGATGATCGCCGCGCCGCGCTTGGCGACCGTCGGGATGAACGTGCCGGTCAGCCACTCCGTGTCCGCCGCGACCTCCGCGCCCGGGACGTCCCCCACCGTCGCGTGGAACAGGTCCGGGTACTGCGTCGAGGAGTGGTTGCCCCAGATCGTCAGGCCGCTGATCCGGCTCACGGGCGTGCCCGTCCGGGCCGAAACCTGCGCGAGCGCCCGGTTGTGGTCCAGCCGCATCATCGCGGTGAACCGTTCCGGCGGCACGTCGGGCGCGTGGGCCGAGGCGATGAGCGCGTTGGTGTTGGCGGGGTTGCCGACCACCAGCACCCGCACGTCCGACGCCGCGCCGTCGTTGATCGCACGGCCCTGCGGGCCGAAGATCCCGCCGTTCGCCTCCAGCAGATCCGCCCGCTCCATGCCCGGGCCCCGCGGACGCGCGCCGACGAGCAGCGCGACGTTCGTGCCCTCGAACGCCTTGACCGGGTCGTCGAAGATGTCGACGCCGGCGAGCGTGCCGAAGGCGCAGTCGTCCAGTTCCATCGCCGTGCCCTCGGCGGCCTTGACGGCGGCGGGGATCTCCAGCAGGCGAAGCCGCACCGGCACGTCCGGGCCCAGCATCTCGCCGGCGGCGATGCGGAAGAGCAGGGCGTACCCGATCTGCCCGGCGGCTCCGGTGACGGTGACGTTCACGGGTTCAGTCATGGCCCTCACTCTTCCATCCCGGCCCGCGGCCTGCCCAGTACCCACGCGAGAATCTTCGCGAACTCGTGATCCGGGCAAGGAGCCGGACCGTTTCGTTCAGGATTCGTTCAGGCGTTTACTGGCAGGATGCTCCCGTGAACGGCACGCATCCTCGCGTGCGCCACCCCGAAAGGATCACTTCTCATGGCCAACGCGTACGCCGTGCCCGACGGCGCGCTCGACGCCCCCGCCGAGTCCACGGGCTCCGGCACGCTCAACCGCGTGCTCGCGGAAGCGTTCGGAACCTTCGTCCTCGTCCTCGGCGTGCTGAGCGTCGGCGTCTACAGCTTCCTCAACCAGTCGGGCGCCGTCGGCGTCGCCCTGACCGCCGGTCTCGCCTACGCCGCGGCGCTGGTCGCCGTCGGCCACGTGTCCGGCGGCTGGTTCAACCCGGTGATCACGCTCGCCCAGGCCATCGCCGGCCGCGTGCGCTGGACCGAGGTGCCGCTGTACTTCGCGGGGCAGCTCGTCGGTGGTTTCGCGGCGGGCGCCGTCGTCCGCTCCACCATCCCGGGCGACCTGCCGAAGCTCCTGAGCAAGGCGGACGGCCAGGCGCTGTTCGTCGACGCCTCGAACGGCTGGGGCGACCACTCCCCGCTGTACACCCTCTCGCAGGGTGGTGCCTCCTTCTCCTGGTGGCAGGCGGGCATCGTCGAGGTCGTCGCGACGGCCGCGCTGGCGGGCCTCGCGCTCGCCGCGTCGGCCACGCGGAACCGCGGCATCATGGCCGCGGCGGGCGGCCTCGGCCTCGCGGGCCTGACCGTCGTCACGTACGCGGCCACGGGCACCGGGCTCAACCCGGTCCGCTCGACGGTCGCGGCCCTCTTCGCCAACAACTGGTCGCAGACCGAGACCGCGGGCGCCGACGGCGCCCCGCAGCTGCTCGACCCGGTCAGCCCGCAGCTCTGGCTCTTCTGGGTCGCCCCGCTGATCGGTGCCGCCATCGCCGCCCTCTTCGCGGTCGCCTTCGGCTCCGCCACCGCGGAGCCGGTCGCCGACGCCACCGTTGACGTCGACGACGACGATGACGATGACGACGAGCTCGTGACCGACAAGCCGTCCGACGACGCCGCCGAGGACGACAAGACCGACGCCGACCCGGCCGCCGCCACGGTCAAGGCAGCCGACTGACAGGGCCCGGTCACACCTGAGCGCCGCGAGCGCCCGAGGGTGGATATCCCGCTCTCGGGCGCTCGCCACGCCCGGGCTCGTCTCAGTCCGTCAGAACGGCGTCCCGCAACCGCACCGCCGGATCGACGATCTTCTCCAGGTCGACCAGCAAGGGCTCCGGCCGGTTCATCAGCTTGCGGATCTGCCCGACCTCGCGCGGGGAGTCCGCCAGCAGCACCGCCCGCACCCGGGCCACGTGGTGGCCCTCCCCCGTCACCCGCGGGTTCCGTTCCAGGGAGTGCTCGACGTAGTAGGCCGACCAGCGCTCGGCGGTCGCCGGATCGCCCCGGAAGGCGACCTCCTCGAACGGGGACGGCATCCCGAACAGCGCCAGGTCGTGCCCCAGCTGCCGGCTGAACACGTACGGCGCCGTCGAGGGCAGCGGCGCCAGCCCGAGCCGCGCCCGTACCTCCTCGGAGTCCGCCGGCCGGTCGTCGACGCCCAGCATCGCGCGGGCCGTCAGCTCCGGGTCGTGCAGCGCGGCGGACCAGTGCCCGCCCGGCACCGTCCCGAAGACCGGGTGCTCGCGCGTCGCGATGTCGCCCACCGCCCACACCCGCTCCATCGCGTCCGTGTGCAGCCGCCCCGCGGGATCCCCCGGCCCCGGCAGGCCCACGAACCGCCCGGCCCGGTTCACCCGCAGCCGCCCCGCCGGATCCAGCGGCAGCGACCCCCGCAGCCAGGCGGACGCCGGCCGCGCGCCGACGGCGGCCAGCACCAGGTCCGCGGGCAGGAACTCCCCCGAGGCGGTCGCCACGCCGTCACCGGACACCTTCTCGACGGGCGTACCCGTGATCAGCCGCACGCCCGCGGCCTCGAACCACGGCGCGAGCCGCGCCCCGACCGCCCCGCCGAGCTGCCGCTCGAACGGCGTGCCGCCGGCCTCGACGACGGTCACGTCGGCGCCCGCCCCGGCCGCGACGCCCGCGACCTCCGCGCCGATCCAGCCCGCGCCCACGATCACGATCCGCAGTCCCGGCCGCAGCGCGGCGCGCAGCGCCGCGGCGTCCTGATGCGTGTGCAGCACGGCGGCCGCGTTCCAGTCCGGCGGCAGGACCGGCACGGCACCGCAGGCCAGCACGACGGCGTCGGACGTGATCGTGCCCGACGCCGTGTGGGTGACCACGTCCTGCCGCCCGGCGACGAGGCGCGTGGCGGGCTCGCCGAGGCGGACGTCGTCGGCGAGCACGCTCAGGTCCACGCCGAGATCGTCCGCGATCCAGAGGGGCTCGGTGCGGCTGAGCAGCTCCTTGGACAACGGCGGCCGGTCGTAGGGCGGGACTCCTTCCGCGCCGAGGACGGTCAGGTGTCCGGTGTACCCGTGCGACCGGAGGGCAGCGGCCATCTGTGCCCCTGCCAGCCCGGCGCCGACGATCGTCACACTCCCGAGCCGCATGTCTCAACCGTAACCGCAAAATCTTCGGCAAGGTTGCGTAGGGGCGTCCCGGGGCAACCGGCCCGGAGGTAGGCTCTGCCGCGTGGATCTCAGCAGGACCTCTGACGACAACGCAGTGCGCTCCGGCGAATCGCTGGGGGGAACCGACACGCTCGTCGCGCCTGACTGGCGCGGCCCCGTGGGCGAGGCAGGCTGGAACGAGACCCCGTCGTCGTCCGGCGACGACGCCGTCCTGTCCGTTCTGCCCGTGCCCGAGGAGGATCCATTGGACGCCGAGCACCCGTCGCGCCGCAGCCTGCGCGCGGTCTGGTGGCTGTGCGGCGGCGTCGGGATCTCGCTGCTGCTGGGCCTCCTGATCGGCGGGCGGGCGGGAACGCTGGGCATCGCCGCGACCCTCGCCGTGGCGGGGACGTTCCGCGCCGTGCTGCGCGGGCCGGCGCCGGCGGGCCTGGCGGTCCGCACGCGCGGCCTCGACGTCGTGATGTACATGGCCCTCGCCGTGATGATCGGCGTGCTGGCCGTCGTCGCCCCGATCGGCTGACAGTGTTTCCCGAGCCGCCGGGCTCAGCCGTCCTCGCAACGTCTGCCGCCGCCGGGCTCAGCCGTCCTCGGCCTCGTTCCTCGGCCCGCGGGCGGCTTCGCTACCGTTTCCGGCGGCGGCGGTTTCTCGCCTGCGGGCGGCTTCGCTACGCTTCGCATCCGGCGGCCGGGGACCGGTGACGTCCTCCGGCGACGCTCAACGCTCCGCGCTCTTCAACGTTCCCGTGACCGCCTCGTCCTTGGACTCGACGATGCAGGCGACCTTGCGGTCGCCCTCCCGCCAGCTCTCCTCGGACGGCGCGACCGGCCAGTAGACCAGCTCCGACGACGCCCACGGCGTGCCCACGAAGTCCTCGAACGCCGGGTAGCAGTACGAGTCCGCGGCCTTCCACAGCTCGGCCTGCGTCGGGGTGTCGCCGGCCCCGATCGAGTCCGCCAGCCGTGTCGTCCCGAAGACCTCGCCGCCGTGCGGGTCGCCGCAGGGCACCACGGGAATCCAGAAGAGCGTCGCGACCCCCTCGACCTGCTCGGTGTCGAGGCAGTCGCCCACGTCGAGGTTGACCGGCTTGGTCCTGGCCGGGTCGTCGGTGAACTCCTGGCCCTCCGTGGCCCACCACTCCGCGACGTCGCTTCCCGTCGGCCCCGGGGAGGGCACCGCCCCCGCGGATCCGCCCGGGAGCGGCAGCGGCGACCCGGTCCCGCCGGGCAGTGCGCCCGGGGTCCCGGACGGGCCGATGACGCCGGCGGTCGCGCCCGCGCCCGCCGAGACCTCCGGCGGCGCCGTCTCGACCCCCGCCGCCTCGGCGAGCACCGGCAGCACGGCGGACCCCAGGTCCTGCCGGACGCCGTCCGGCAGCCAGGCCGGGGCCATCGCCACGGCGGTGGCGGAACCCGCCAGGAGCAGCGTCCCGGTGCAGATCGCCGCCACCGCGAACCCGAGGGCGCGCCGGGACGCGCGCCGGGCGGCGTCCAGGTCCGCCGACGCCGCGTTCCGCGCGGCCCGGACCGCCTGGACCAGCGCGGGAACGGCCAGGGGCCAGAACAGCAGGAACGCGGCCACCACCCAGCCGGTCCGCGCGGAGACGTGCGGGACGGGCCGGTCGATCGCGTCGCTCGCCGCACCCCGCGCCGCGGAGCCGCCGACGCCGGCGGCCCCGTCGCCGGGGCCGGTGCTCACGGAGCCTGCGCCTGCAGTGCCTGCGCTTGCGAGGCCTGCGCCTGCGGGGCCCGCGCCTACGGGGTCGGCGCCGACCGACTCGGTGCCTGCCGGCTCGCCGTTCGCAGGACTGGTCTGGTTCTCCGCCACGATGGCGCATGCTAACGCGCCAGTCTGACAATCCCCGTAACGCCGCCTATGTCCGACGGCGCCACGGGGTGCGGGTTCAGTGCGCGAAGTGGCGCGTTCCCGTGAAGTACATCGTGACGCCGGCGGCCGTCGCGGCGGCCACCACCTCCTCGTCACGGATCGAGCCGCCCGGCTGCACCACGGCGCGCACGCCCGCGTCGAGCAGCACCTGCAGGCCGTCCGCGAACGGGAAGAACGCGTCCGACGCCGCGACGGAGCCCCGGGCGCGCTCCGCGCCCTCGGCGAGCGTGTTGGCGCGCTCCACGGCGAGGCGGCAGGAGTCCACCCGGTTCACCTGGCCCATGCCGATCCCGACCGCCGCGCCGTCGGCCGCGAGCAGGATCGCGTTCGACTTCGCGGCGCGGACCGCGCGCCAGGCGAAGGCGAGGTCGGCCAGGGTCGCGTCGTCGGCCGGCTTGCCCGCGGCGAGGGTCCAGGCGGCCGGGTCGTCGCCGCCGGCCTGGAACGTGTCGCGCGCCTGGACCAGGATGCCGCCGCTGATCTGACGGGTCTCGGCCGGGAGCTCACGCCCCGGGGCGTCCGCCACGAGAACCCGCAGGTTCTTCTTGCGCGCCAGCACCTCCACGGCGCCGTCCTCGTAACCCGGGGCCACGATGACCTCGGTGAAGATGCCGGCGACCTGCTCGGCCATCGCGACCGAGACCGGGCGGTTCGCGGCGATCACGCCGCCGTACGCGGAGACCGGGTCCGTGGCGTGCGCGCGGGCGTGGGCCTGCGCGATGTCGTCGCCGACCGCGAGCCCGCACGGGTTGGCGTGCTTGATGATCGCGACGGCGGGCCCGTCGAGGTCGAACGCGGCGCGGCGGGCGGCGTCGGCGTCGACGTAGTTGTTGTACGACATCTCCTTGCCCTGCAGCTGCACGGCCGCGGTGAGGCCCACGCCCCGGCCGTCGCCGTACAGCGCCGCCTCCTGGTGCGGGTTCTCGCCGTACCGCAGCACCGCCTTCTTCTGCCAGGCGCCCCCGGTGAACTCCGGCCAGCCGTCCTCGGCGCCGGCGTAGCTGCCCGCGAACCAGTTCGCGACGGCGACGTCGTACTCCGCCGTGTGCGCGAACGCGGCCGCGGCGAGCCGCTTGCGCTGCGCGAACGTGAACCCGCCCGCGCGGACCGCGGCCACGACGTCGTCGTACCGCGACGGGTCGACGACGACGGCGACGCTCGGGTGGTTCTTCGCGGCCGCGCGCACCATGGACGGCCCGCCGATGTCGATCTGCTCGACGACGGCGTCCGGCTCCGCGCCCGACGCGACCGTCTCCACGAACGGGTACAGGTTCACGACGACGAGCTCGAAGGGCGCGATCTCCAGCTGCTCGAGCTGGGCGAGGTGGTCCTGCTTGCGCGAGTCGGCCAGGATGCCGGCGTGCACGCGCGGGTGCAGCGTCTTGACGCGGCCCTCAAGGCACTCGGGGAAGCCGGTGAGCTCCTCGACGCGCGTGACCGGGACGCCGGCGTCGGCGATGCGCTGGGCCGTGGAACCGGTGGAGACCAGCTCGACCCCCTCGGCGTGGAGGGCGGCGGCGAGCTCGGTCAGGCCCGTCTTGTCGTAGACGCTCAGGAGCGCGCGGCGCACGGGGCGCTGCGACTCGTCGTCGTACTGCGTGTCGGGGCTGCTGAAGTGGTGCGCAGGGGCGCCGGACATCGAGTTCTCCTCATCCGAGCTGGATCTGGGACAACCCTGGCACCCAGGCGGGCGGCGCGCATTCTTGGGCGGTGAGCCGCCGTGACCACCGATGCGGAAACGACGGGACGGCCGCTCCCCGGTGGTACCCCACCCTCGCCAGTCACGACCGAGGGCAGTCTACCGGGGCACGAGCCAGGACCGCCGCGCCCGCCCGGGCCGGCCCGGTCAAGGTGTGGCGTCCCGCGTCCGCCGAGTCGTACCGATAGCATCGCGCCTGCCCGGGACGTCGATGAAGGGGATTCGCCTTGCCCTCGCAGGCACAACGTCGAGCAGTTGTCGGTCATCTACGCGCATGGGGGCCGACGGCGCTGCTGGTGGCAGTGGTGGTCGTCGCCGCAGCGATCGTCATGGTGGGGTTGCGGACGACGCCGCCCGCGCCGGCTCGCCCGGTACTGATCTCCAGCGGCGAATGGGCACCGTACGTGGACCCGGAGGACCCTGACGGCGGGCCTGTCACCGAACTCGTGACGGAGGTGCTCCAGCGCGCGGGCTACCAGCCCGAGGTCCAGTACAAGTCGTGGTCCCTGGTGGAGGAGAGCGTCACCGACGGCACCTCGGCTGCCGCGTTTCCCCTCGTCGTCAGCCAGGAGCGATCCGAGAAGTTCGTCAGCTCCGAATCCCTGGTGGACTTCGAGTACGTGCTCTTCTACGACACGGCGAAGGGAGCGCCCGAGATCTCGTCGGCGGACGACCTCGCCAAACTCCGCGTAGGGGGAATCGCAGGCTACGACTACTGGTCCGAGATCGACGCCGCCGTCGACAACTGGATCGAGTTCGACACCTCCCTCGAAGGATTCAACGCCTTGAAGGACGGCAGGATCGATCTCCTCGCCGAAGGTCTCATTCCTGGTCAGGCGCTCGTCGCGGGCAGCGAGTTCCATGGCGACGCCGCCGGGATCGACTACATCCGCGACGTCAGTCCGCTCGTCCGGTCGAAGCAGGGTGTCCACCTCATGGTGTCCCGGACGAATGAGTCCGAAACGCTGATCGCGGCTTTCAACAAGGCTCTCGCCGATTTCCGCCGCACCGAGGAGTACAACGCGGTCCTGGATGGTCTGGCGGCCCCGTCGCAGTCCCCGGTGCGCCTCGAGCCGTACACGGAATCCGGACTGGTCGAGTTGCTGGACGCGACGGGCCGGCAAGTCCTTCTGGCGCCACGTGGCACTGAGGCCGAAGTTCTCACCTGGCCCGACGAACTGACGACGACAGCGGAGCAAGGCAGCAAGCCACCGTTGGTCGAGATCAAGGTGACCGCCGGCCCGGCCGCCGGCCGGGTCGTCTTCGTCGACGCCCGATCCATCGTCGTCGGAAGCGAGGCGGAATGACTCACCTGCGGATCCTCACGCCGGTCGTCGTCGATCACTACGTCGTTCCCGGCGCACCGCTGCGGGACCCTGCCGCGTACGCCGCGTTCTGGGCGGAGGCGCAGGGGCACGTCGACGCACTTCTCGGAGCACGGGCGCTGAACGTGGACTCGCCCGGTCCGGCGGTCACCCTGCTCCACTCGACCGAGACGAGTGCGTTGAACCGCTACCGGTCGATCGGCGACGGCGCGGTCGACCGTCCCCTGCACGTGATCAGCGGCGTCCTACAGCCACACCACGTCCAGCATCACCTCGACGAGCCGGAGAACCCGGTGCTGGTGGGTCTCCGCAACGTCTCGTTCCGGCTGCACGACCACGGGCTCATGATCCTCGAGGCCGTTTGTGACGTCAGCGAGTACCTGACGGCTCACCCGGACGACGTCGAGGCCCGGCTCGACGAACTCCAGGAGCAAGCCGTGGAAACCGGGGACGCCCTGGCGTCCGTCGTCGTCGCTCACTACGTCGATCCAGTGCTCACGCTGCTGCGCGACCTCGACCGCGGCGGCGACTACCTGGAACCCGCGACACCGTCGGACGACCCGCAGTTCTCGGACTTCGGGCACTCCCTCTGGGTGACGAGGAGCCTCGTGGTGGACCCGTCCGAGGCTACGGCGGAGCGCACTGTGCGGCACTGGATCAAGGATGTCGCGCTGACCGAGACATCGCGGCCGCCTGCCGACGAGATCCTCGACGGCGAGCGGGACCATCTCGTGCGCTGGCTCAACTACCTCTTCTACGACCGGAACGGCGACGGCCCGGACATGCAGCCGGGGAGCATGTTCCACGACCAGTGGGACGCGCTGCGGTACGCCCAGGTCTTCTACGGTTCGGTCGACCGGATCGACAGCCGCCTGTCCCGCATCCTCGCCGACTCGGCCTCGGCCGACTCACGCGTGGAACTCCAGCGGCTCAAGGACGATCTGACCAGGCTGAGCAGGCGGGCGGAACTGATCATCCTCGAACGCCAGGACCTCGCGAAGTACCTGAAACGCTCGGTGCGCCTCGAACTCGACGCCCTGATGGGCTACTGGGACTACGAACAACTTCTCGAGGAACCCGTGCGGTTCAAGATCGACCTCGCGAACCAGCGGCTCGCCGAGCTGGGTGCCCAACGCACCGCGCGCTCCGCGATGTTCACCGACGTCATACTCCTCAGCATCGCGATGACCTCCGTACTCGCGACGGCCCTCGCGCTCACCGAGTTCGGCCGGTCGGTCGCCAGCGACCCGAACATGGCCGTCTACGACTTCGGGCGCTCGTCCATCGTCGCGTGGGTCGCGAGCCAGCCGGCCGACGCGATCCTGATCAGCTCCGGTGCCGTCTCTGCCCTCATCGTTCTCGTGTACCTGTTCTTTCGCCGCAACAACAACTCATGAGACGCGCCATCCGCTCCCGGTCGGTCCGTACGTTCGCCGCGACGCAATTCCTGCTCGAGGTCCAGTTCTGGTTTCCCATCTGGCTCATCTACCTGCTCGACCTGGGTTTCTCGCTCGCGACCGCCGTCCTCGCCGACGCGGTCTTCCGGATCGTCTCCGTCGCGTGCGAACTCCCGATGGGCGTTCTGGCGGACCGCATCGGCCGCAAGCGGGCCTACCTGCTCATGTGCGGTCTGACAACGGTCACCTTTGCGGCCATCACGTTCATCACCTCGACGCCGGTCTTGTTCGCGGCGTGGATCGTCTGGGGCATCCTGTGGGCCCTGACATCCGGGGCGTCCGCTCCCTATCTCTACGAGATCTGCGAGCGTGAGGGCACGGGAATCGATCCGGCCCGCGCGTTCGGTTTCGTCCGCGCCACAGGGAACTTCGCGGTCGTGTGCTCGTTGCTCGCGGCCGGATATCTCTACGAGGCCGACCACCGGCTTCCGTTCGCCGTGACCGCCGGCCTGGGTGCGCTGGCGCTCCTCCTCGCGTTCACCCTGCCCGGCGTGCCGGTCCACGCCGGCACGCGTCTCAGTTCCGTGCTGGGCGGCATCCGCGGTGAGATCGGCGTGCCCGCGGTACGACGCGCGATCTGGCTAGGAGCACTCCTGCTCCTGATCGGGTGGAGCGCACGCATCCTGTTCCAGCCGCTGGCACTCGACGCCGGCCTCTCGGCTCAGATGACGGGCTGGATGTACGCGGCCTTCGCGGTAGCGACCGTACTCGGCAGCGCGGTATCCGGTCTCGTGTCACACCGTCATCGGAGGTTCGCCGTCGTCGTCGCGTTCGCCTCCCTGCCGCTCACCCTTCTCGGTACCGCGCTCGCCCCGGAACTGGCACCGTTCGGCTTCCTTCCGGTGATGGGATTCGGCTACGCACTGGGAACGACCGCGATCGAGATCCTCACGAACGAGGTGACCTCACGTCCGGTCCGAGGCGCGATCTTCGGCGCGACGGCGGCCTTCGCCGGCATCGGGATCGCCTTCGCACGGCCTGGGCTGGGACTGATCTGGGAGGGCCACTCGGCAGCCTACGCCGCCGGGTGGTGGGCCCTGGCGGGCCTCGTCGGGCTTGCCGTCGCCCTGCCGATCGCACTGCGCGACGGACCCTCGGCCCGGAAGCGATCGTCGTCCACACCCGACCGGCCGACGCATTGACGCAATCACTGCATCATGTACACCCTCGCGCCATGCTCTTCCCCACCCCGCAGCTGATGTCGGACGACGATCGGGTGCTCGCCGAGATCGATGCCGCCCGGGAAGAACTTCGGCGGACCGTTCGAACGGCTCCACCCAAGCTTGTCGACGGCCTGCGACGCTTTCTCACGGCCGACGCCGTCGCGACATCGAACTCGATCGAGGGCTTCCGGGTCTCGACGGTCGACGTCGCCGACCTCGCCGACGGCGAGTACGACGTCGACGTCTCCGCCGAGAACCGCGAGGAGACCCTCGCCTACCAGCGCATGATGACCTACATCCAGTCCCTCCACGACGCGCCGGACTTCGAGTTCGGCAAGGGATTCCTGAACGCGCTGCACTGGATGCTGCAGGGCCACCGGCACTCGCCCCGGCGTCCCGCCGGCCAATGGCGGCGCGGACCCGTGCATGTCACCGACGCCCGCGACCCGTCGATCGCCGCGTACACCGCGCCGTCGGCCGACGACGTCCCCGGCCTCATGGCGGAACTCGTCGACTGGCTGCGCGACGACGACGGCGCGCACCCCGTCGTGCGAGCGGCGATGGCGCACCTCCACCTCGTGGCGATCCATCCCTGGGCCGACGGGAACGGCCGGATGTCCCGGTCCCTGCAGACCCTGATCAACGCCCGGTCCGGCGTGCTCGCCCCGGAGTTCTCCTCGATCGAGGCCTGGCTCGGCCGCCCCGGGAACACCTGGGAGTACTACCGCGTGCTCAATGCCCGCGGCGCGACCTACCAGCCCGACCAGGACGTGCACGACTGGGTCCGCTTCAACCTCGTCGCCTCGCACCAGCAGGTCCAGTCGGTCAGACGCCGCATGGAACGCTCGGCCCGCACCCTGGAACTCCTGGAAACGGCAGCCGCCCGTGACGGATGGGCCGAGCGCACCGTCACCGCGCTGCACGACGTCGCCCTCACCGGCCGGATCCGCAGGGCACGCTACGAACGAGCCGAGAACCTCAGCCGCCAGCAGGCACAGCACGACCTGCGCGACCTCGTGGACCGCGACGTACTGGTCCCGACCGGCCGGACCCGGGCGCGCTACTACGAACCGGGCCCGGCCTTTCCCGAGGACGCGCTGGAGGCCGCCCGGACGCCGTTCACGCTGGACGACCCGTACGCATGAGGTCCGGCGACCGCCGGCCTCGCACGCACGGCGCGCGGCCGGATCGGTCCGGGCGCGAGGTTCGTACCGCGGGCGCGGAGCGCTCCGGGCCGGTCAGGCCCCGATCGTCGCGCGCCGTCCGGTGACGTAGACGCCCTCGCGGGCCAGCCGGCCCACCGTGTCCACCAGGAGGTCGCGCTCGGCGGACTTGATGCGCTCGTGGAGGGTGGGCTCGTCGTCGTCCGGCAGGACCGGGACGGCTGCCTGCGCGAGGATCGGGCCCGTGTCGACGCCGTCGTCCACGAGGTGGACCGTGCAGCCCGTCACCCTGACGCCGTGGGCGAGGGCGTCGCGGACGCCCTGGGCGCCGGGGAAGCTCGGGAGCAGGGCCGGGTGCGTGTTGACGATGCGGCCCTCGAAGCGGCGCAGGAACTCCGGCGCGAGGATCTTCATGAAGCCCGCGAGCACCACCCAGTCGGGCCGGAAGACGCGGACGGCCTCGGCGACGCCGTCGTTCCACGCGGCGCGGTCGTCGAAGTCCTTCAGGGAGACGACGGCGGACGGCACGCCCGCGTCCCGCGCCAGATCGAGCGCCCCGATCCCGGGCCGGTCCGTCACCACGCCCACGACGCGGGCCCCGTAGGCCGGGTCGTCGTGCGCCTTGAGCAGCGCGGCGAGGTTCGACCCCCCGCCCGACGCGAGGACGACGAGCCGCTTCGCGGAACTGGATTCGACGGGATGCCCGGACGGAGTCTGCACACGGCGATCCTACGACTCGCGCGCCCACCCGGACCGTAGCCGCCCCCCGGCCAGGACCACGGCCGCGCCGACCACTGTCTCCGCGGCGACCAGGCCCGCCGTCAGCCAGGGGTTCGCGCCCAGGTGGGAGAGGCGGGCGGTGCCCGCCGCGCCCGAGGCCGCCGTCTGCAGCAGGGCCATGACGAGGGCCGACGACGTCGCCAGGCCGGCCAGCACCAGCGCGATATCCACCCAGCGCAGGACGGCCGGATCGAGCCTGCGCCAGGCGAACCAGCCCGCCGCCGCGCCGCAGGCGACCACCACCAGCGGGACCGCCCAGCCGGACGGGCCCGTCCAGGTCTCCGCGGGCAGGGCGGACAGGAGCGGGACGGCGGGCAGCGGCCCGGCCTCGACCCCCGTCGGCGTGAAGCTCGTGCCCTCGCCCACGGCGAAGCCCGCGCCGCTCAGCCACGCCGCCGCCCACAGCACGAGATCGGGCACGAGCGCGAGCTGCGCGACGCCGAGCACGATCCCGCCCGCCCATCCCGGGTCGAGCGCGGCGATGATGTCCCACGACGTCGCCCGGCCGGCCACCGCCCAGGCCCCCACGAGGAGAGCTGCCGCGCCGATCAGGAGAAGCGTCGCGACCGTCCCGGCGCGGGCGCCGAGCAGCAGCGTCGCCCGGGCCGCCGCGCCCGGAGCCCCGAGCAGGCGGGTCCACCAGGCGTGCCCGCCGGGGCTGTCGCGGCGCGGCAGGGCCGACGCGACCCGCGCCACCAGGGCCCGGACCGCCTGAGCAAGGGCCCCGCCGCCCTCGCGCGCGGACCCGTTCCCTCGCGCTTCCGTCGCGAGCGTGCTGCCGAACCCCAGCCACGCCCCCAGCCCGCCGATCACGGCGCCCCCGAGCGCCGCGGGCAGCAGCGCCCACCCGGCGACCGTGGGCACGGCCAGCGCGACCGCCGTCGTCCCCACCGTGTACGACGCCGTCGCGGACGCCCACGGCCGCAGCCCCGCGCGGGCCGCGTTGCGGGCCGTCACGTAGCAGGAGAAGAGCGCCAGGGCGGTGAGCCCGAGCGGGACGAGCGACACCCTCGCGCCCGACGCCGTCACGGGCACGCCGTGCGCCAGCAGCCAGATCCCGGAGGCGATCTCGACCGGAGCGCGCCAGCGCCCTCCGTCGTCGGCCGCGGTGCCGGACGACGCCGCCATGAGATAGGCGACGAGCGCGGGCAACGCGACCACCGCGAGCGAGAGCGCGAGCGCCTGCACCGCGGCCAGGGCCCCGGAGATCACGTCCGCGACGGCCGCGCCGAGCGGGGAGACGGAGTCCCCGGGGTCGTCGACGACCGCGCGGGGCCGAGAACGGCCCACCTTCCGTTCCCGGGTTGGTGCACTCACCGCTCCATCCTCACCCCGCAGGCCGACACGCCGGGCAGAACACGCCGGGCCGGGCGGTCATCATCTGACCGCCCGGCCCGGCGTGGGGTCCCGCCTCAGCTCACAGGGACTGCAGGATCTCGCGCATGAGGGACGCGGTCTCGGACGGCGTCTTGCCGACCTTGACGCCGACGGCCTCCAGGGCCTCCTTCTTGGCGGCCGCGGTGCCGGCGGAGCCGGACACGATCGCGCCCGCGTGGCCCATGGTCTTGCCCTCGGGCGCGGTGAAGCCCGCGACGTAGCCGACGACGGGCTTGGTGACGTGCTCCTTGATGTACGCGGCGGCACGCTCCTCGGCGTCGCCGCCGATCTCGCCGATCATCACGATCGCCTTGGTCTCCGGGTCGTTCTCGAAGGCCTCGAGCGCGTCGATGTGCGTGGTGCCGATGACCGGGTCGCCGCCGATGCCGATGGCGGTCGAGAACCCGAAGTCCTTCAGCTCGTACATCATCTGGTAGGTCAGCGTGCCGGACTTCGACACCAGACCGATCGGGCCCTTGCCCGTGATCGTGTGCGGCGTGATGCCGGCGAGCGACTCGCCCGGCGTGATGATGCCCGGGCAGTTCGGGCCGATCATCCGGGTGCCGGTGTTCTCCGGGCGCTGCAGGTAGGCGAAGATCTCCGCCGAGTCCTGCACGGGCACGCCCTCGGTGATGACCACGATCAGCGGCATGCCGGCGTCGATCGCCTCGACCGCGGCGTCCTTCGTGAACGCCGGCGGCACGAACAGCACCGACACGTCGGCGCCGGTCTCGGCCATGGCCTCCTTGACCGTGCCGAACACGGGGAGCGTCACGTCGGCGCCGGAGGCGTCCTTGTGCGACACCGTCGTGCCGGCCTTGCGGGCGTTCACGCCGCCCACGATCCGCGCGCCCGAGTCGAGCATCAGGGCGGTGTGCTTGGCACCCATGCCGCCGGTGATGCCCTGGACGATGATCTTCGAGTCCTTGTTCAGGTAGATCGACATGTCTCTTCAGTCTCTGCTTTCGAAGTCAGCGGGGCGGTCAGGCGTTGGCCAGCTCGGCGGCCTTATCGGCGCCGCCGTCCATGGTCTCGGCGAGCGTGACGAGCGGGTGGTTGCGCTCGGTGAGGATCTGGCGGCCCAGGTCCACGTTGTTGCCGTCGAGGCGCACCACGAGCGGCTTCGTCGCGGCGTCGCCCAGCAGGTCCAGCGCGCCGACGATGCCGTTGGCGACCTCGTCGCACGCGGTGATGCCGCCGAACACGTTCACGAACACGGCCTTGACCTGCTCGTCGCCCAGGATGACGTCGAGACCGTTGGCCATGACCTGCGCGTTCGCGCCGCCGCCGATGTCCAGGAAGTTCGCCGGCTTCACGCCGCCGTGCTTCTCGCCCGCGTAGGCGACGACGTCGAGCGTCGACATGACCAGGCCCGCGCCGTTGCCGATGATGCCGACCTCGCCGTCGAGCTTGACGTAGTTGAGGTTGTTCGCCTTGGCCTTGGCCTCGAGCGGGTCCGTGGCGTCCTTGTCCTCGAGCGCCTCGTGGTCCGGGTGGCGCACCTCCGACGCGTTCTCGTCGAGCGAGACCTTGCCGTCGAGGGCGACGATCTCGCCGTCCTCCGTCTTGACCAGCGGGTTCACCTCGACCAGCGTGGCGTCTTCCTTCTTGAAGACGGTCCACAGGGTCTGCAGCACCTCGGCGACCTTGCCCTTGACGTCGTCGGCGAAACCGGCGGCGTCGACGATCTCGGCGGCCTTGGCCGCGTCGATGCCCGTCAGCGGGTCGACGGCGATCTTGGCCAGCGCCTCGGGACGCTCGACGGCGAGCTGCTCGATGTCCATGCCGCCCTCGACGGAGCACATGGCCAGGTAGTTGCGGTTGGCTCGGTCCAGCAGGATCGAGAAGTAGTACTCCTCGGCGATCTTCGCGCCGGCCGCGATCATCACGCGGTGCACCGTGTGGCCCTTGATGTCCATGCCGAGGATCTCGGTGGCCTTCGCCTCGGCCTCGTCGGGCGAGTGCGCCAGCTTCACGCCGCCCGCCTTGCCGCGACCGCCGGTCTTGACCTGGGCCTTGACGACAACGGTTCCGCCACCCAGCTTCTCGGCGCCTTCGCGAGCCTCCTGCGGCGTCGTCGCGACGACTCCGCCCAGCACGGGCACGCCGTGCTTCTCGAAGATGTCGCGCGCCTGGTATTCGAACAGGTCCACCCTGCTGCGTCCTTCCATCGGTCTGCACCCCCGGAGCGCGGCACGATCGCAGGGGCCTGCTTGTGCAGATGCCCTGAGACGCGGAAACGCAGCGGACGGCCGACGGCGGCGCCTTGCAGAATCAAGGACCGCGGCCGGGATCCGGCCTGTGTCTCGACGTCAAGACATCCCGTCACAGGGTAGCCCCGTTGGGCCCCTCGCATCACTCCACGAGCAGCGGAACGCGTCACACCCGCCGCAGCGAGGCCGCCAGCGACGGCGCGAGCGGCAGCCGCGGGAGGAGCGTGATCTGGAAGGCGTGGTAGAGGTCGGGCTTCCCGGGCCAGACGGCCGACGACGGCGCGTTGGCCGGGTCCAGCTCGTGGCGCCACGAGCCGCGTTCGCGGTCGATGAGATACCGCTCCGCGTAGTCCCACCAGCGGGCGTACCACCCGGCGAACCGCACCTCGCCGGTCCGGGTGTACAGGGCTGCGGCCGCGCCGATCGCCTCGGCCAGCACCCAGTGCATGCGGGTACGGACCACCGGGGCGCCGTCCCAGCCGGTCGTGTAGACGAAGCCCTCGGCGCCGTCGGCGGCCCAGGCGTCGGCGACGGCGCGGTCGAACAGCGCGGTCGCGGTCGCGAGCAGCCCGGGATCCTCGCCCGTGGACGCCTCCAGCTGCAGGATCAGCCGGGACCACTCCAGGCCGTGCCCGGGGGTGGCCCCGTACGGCTTGAACTGGTCGCCGGGCCGGTCGCGGTTGAGGTCGAGCTCCGGCGTCCAGTCCGGCCCGAAGTGCTCGGGCAACCGCCCGTCATGCTCCGCGGCGAGCCGCGCCACGAACCCGACGGCCCGCGCGGCGCGTTCCCTCCAGACGGCGCCGTCGCCACGAGGTTTGCTGGTTGACCACGAGGTTTCCGTTGCCGGCACTCGGCCGATGCCCGGAAAGCTCGTGGTCGCCCCCTGTACCTCGTCGTCCGCCAGAGTGGCGCCCGGGAACTCCGGGGTCAGCGCGTCTGCCGCGTCCGCTACCGCAAGCATCGCCTCGACCGAGTGCATCGTCGCGTTCAGCCCGCGGTAGTCGTCGCAGGTGCCGAACTCGACGTCCCAGGTGTCGACGGGCCGCCCGGCGTCGTCGTCCCAGAACCTCTCGAGGTAGACACGGGTCGCCTCGGCGAGGAGCTCCGCCCCGCCGGGGCGGCCCGCGAGCGCCGCCGACGACGCCGCGAGCATGACGAAGGCGTGGTCGTAGCAGGATTTCCCGGCCGCCGTGTCGGGCGTGCCGTCGGTGCCGACCGCGTGGAACCAGCCGCCGTGCTCCGCGTCGCGGAGCGGGCCGGTGAGCCCGGCGAGGGCGGCGTCGGCGACCGGGCCGCAGCCGGGGATGCCGAGCAGCGCGCCGAGGGAGTAGACGTGCGCCGTCCGGCACGTGATCCATGTCTGGACGCCGTGCGCCGGGTCGGGGCGGCCGTCGTCGTCGAGGTAGGCGGCACCGCCGCCGGGCAGGCCGGCCCGGAGGCCGAAGGTCAGCAGGCGGCGGGCTTCGTCGTCGAGCCACGCGCGGTGCGCGGGAAGGTCGGTCCACGGTGTCACGCCCCCGAACCTACTACGATCCGACTCCGGGATGACACCGCTGTCAACGAGATGAAATGCTCGTGCGGCGGCGTAACGTGGCGCGGACGGCGCCAGCCGCCGCACCGGTACGCGGCACGACCCGGCACGAGACGAGAAGGAGATGCGATGACGCACCCGACCACCCCGGCCCCGGCCGGCCCCGCCCGGACGTGGACCGCGCTGCGCCGTGACGGCGTCGCGCTGGTCCTGGCCCTGCCCGACCCCGGCGTACCGGGCTCCGGCCTGCCGGCCGTGGTGCACTGGGGCGCCGACCTCGGGCCGTTGTCCGACGCCGATCTGGCGGCGCTCGACGCCGCGACCGGCCCGCAGTCCGACACGGGCGTGCTCGACGCGGGGCGGCGCATCTCGCTGCTCCCCCAGGACGCGGACGGCTGGTCCGGACGCCCGGGGGTCGTCCTGACCCGGGACGGGCTGCCGGAGTTCCCGCGCTGGACGGTGACCGGCCTGGTGGTGGAGAACGCGACCGCGACCGTCACCGCGACCAGCGGCAGCACCGCCGGCGCCGCGCTCGAGCTGCGCACCAGCATCGCCGTCGGCCCCGGCGGGCTCGTGACGGTGGCGCACGCGGTGACGAACACGGGCGACGGCGTCGTCGGCGTCGAACAGCTCGAGACGACGCTGCCGCTGCCGCGGCAGGCGGACCACCTGACGTCCTTCACCGGCCGCTGGGCGCGGGAGAAGGTGCCGGTCACGGCGCCGATGGCGCCGGGCGCCGCGACCCGCGTCAGCCGCCGCGGGCGCGGCGGGCACGACGCGCCCTGGGTGAGCGTCGCGTCCGGCGGCGTGCCGCGCAACGGGTCCGGGGAGGTGTGGGCAGTGCACCTGGGCTGGTCGGCCGACGTCGTGCACCGCACGGACCGGATGACCGAGCACGGGGTGCTGTTCGGCGCCGGGGAGCTGGTGCGGCCGGGCGAGATCCGCCTGGCGCACGGGGAGACCTACAAGGCGCCCGTGGCGTACTTCGCCTGGTCGGACGAAGGGCTGGACGGCGTCGGCGCGCGGTTCCACGACTGGCTGCGGGCGCGGGACCGGCACCCGGTGAGCGCCCGGCCGCTCGTGCTGAACACGTGGGAGGCCGTGTACTTCGACCACGACCCGGAGCGGGTCGCGGCGCTGGCCCGCGCGGCGGCCGCGGCGGGCGTCGAGCGGTTCGTGCTCGACGACGGCTGGTTCCACGACCGGCGCGACGACACGCGCGGGCTCGGCGACTGGGTGGTGGACCCCGCGGTGTGGCCCGAGGGGCTGGAGCCGCTCGCGGAACTGGTGCACGGGCTGGGCATGCAGTTCGGGCTGTGGTTCGAGCCGGAGATGGTGAACCTGGACTCGGACCTGGCGCGCGAGCATCCCGAGTGGCTGCTGGGGAACCCGGCGTCGATCCCGTCGCCGCCCGGGCTGTCGTTCCGGACGCAGTACGTGCTGGACCTGGCGCACCCCGACGCGTTCGAGCACGTGCGCGGGCAGATGTCCGCGCTGATCGGGGCGCTGGGGATCGACTTCGTCAAGTGGGACCACAACCGGGACCTGGTCGAGGCGGTGCACCTGCCCGGCGACGGCGCGGCGCGGCCCGGCACCCGCACCCAGACGCTCGCGGCCTACCGGCTGATCGACCGGCTCAAGGCCGATCACCCGGGGCTGGAGATCGAGTCCTGCTCGTCGGGCGGGGCGCGCACCGACCTGGGGATCCTGGCGCGGACGGACCGGGTGTGGGCGTCGGACTCGAACGACCCCCTGGAACGGCTCGACATCCAGCGCTGGACGGAGCTCGTGCTCCCGCCCGAGCTGATCGGGGCGCACGTGGGGCCGTCGCCGGCGCACTCGACCGGGCGCACGACCGACCTGAGCTACCGCGTCGCGGCCGCGCTGCAGGGGCACGCCGGGTTCGAGTGGAACATCCTGGAGTGCACGCCGGAGGAGACCGAGGCGATCACCGCCTACGGCGAGCTCTACAAGGAGCTGCGCGGGCTGCTGCACACCGGGCGGGTGGTGCACGGCGACCCGGTGGACCCGGCGCTGCGGGTGCGGGGCGTCGTGGCGCGGGACCGGTCCGAGGCCGTGTTCACGGTGGCGACGGTCGCCGGGCTGGCGGAGCACCGGGCCGAACGGGTGACCCTGCCCGGGCTGGACCCGGGGCGCCGGTACACGGTCCGGCTGCGCGACGAGGCCGGGGCCCCGAGGTGGAACCAGTGGCTCGGGGTGCCGCCGTGGCTGAGCAAGGAGCCGTACGAGATCCCGGGAACGGTGCTGACCCGGGCCGGGCTGCAGCTGCCGCACCTGTGGCCGATGCAGGCGCTGATCCTGCACGTGGAGCCTGCCTGACCTGGGCACCGCGCAGGCGGGCGCAAGCAGGCGCAGGCCGTCGCCGCACCACGCACCAGTGATCCGATTCAGACGCTGATGCCGGTACCGTTCGGATGTGTCGTACTCGACCCCTGTCCCCGAGGCCGCCGCACAGAGGCCGCCGGTTCCCGGTGCGCCCGCGGCGGGCCCGGGGTCCGGGCCCCGGATCCGCGGGCTGGACGGGTTGCGCGCGCTCGCCGTGACCGCGGTGGTCGCGTTCCACCTCGAACCCTGGCTGGTGCCCGGCGGATTCCTCGGCGTGGACGTGTTCTTCGTGGTCAGCGGGTTCCTCATCACCACGCTCCTGCTCCGGGAGATCAGCCGCACCGACTGGGTCGACCTGCCCCGGTTCTGGGTGCGCCGCGCGCGGCGGCTCGTGCCGGCGCTGCTGCTGGTCCTGCTCGTGTCGATCCCGGTGGCGAGGCTCGTCGAGACCGACCTCACCGTCGGGATCGGCCGCCAGGTGCTCGGCGCGCTCACCTTCGGCACCAACTGGCTGGAGATCGCGGCCGGCACCGACTACTTCGACGAGACCGCGCCCGAGCTGCTGCGGCCCCTGTGGTCGCTCGCGATCGAGGAGCAGTTCTACCTGTGCTGGCCGGTGGTGCTCGTGGCGCTGCTGCTCGTGGTGCCGTCCGGGCGGGCGCGGCCCTGGATCATGCTGGCCGTGGCCGTCGCGTCCGCCGCCGGCATGGCGCTGCTGTACGACGGCGGCGACCCGACCCGCGTCTACTACGGCACCGACACGCATGCGTTCGGGCTGGCGCTCGGGGCCGCGGTCACGCTCCGCTGGACGGGTTCCCGGTCGCTGCTGCGCGGGCCGGCCGGGCACGTGCTGCCCCCGCTGGCGCTGCTGGGCCTGATCGCGCTGTTCGCGCTGCTGCCCAGCAGCAGCGCGCTGACCTACCAGGGCGGGATCGCGCTCGCCTCGGTGCTCGCGCTGGTACTGGTGCTCGCGTGCGCGTCGGGGACCGGCTGGTTCACCGACGCCATGGAACGCGCGCCGCTGCGCTGGATCGGCGAGCGGTCGTACGGGATCTACCTGTGGCACTGGCCGGTGCTGCTGGTGACGGAGGCCGCGCTGTCCGGCGCGGGCCTGGCCCGGGTACCGGGGTCGTGGCAGTCGTGGGCCGCCGACGGCGTCGTCGTCCTCGTCACGCTCGGGGTGTCCGCGCTCTCCTACCGCTACGTCGAGATGCCGGTACGGCGGCTCGGGTTCCGCGGGGCGGTGCGCGGGCTGGTCGCGCAGGTGGCGGCCCGCGTGCCGGACGCCAGGCCGTGGGCGGACCGGGCCGCCGTCGCGGCCGTGGTGGTCGCGGTCGCGAGGACGACGACGGCGTTCGCGACGGCGCCCCGCGTCTCCGGCGCCCAGCAGGCGGTCGAGGCCGGGCTCGCGGCGCAGGCACGGGCGCAGGCCGCCGGCGCCGGGGATGCCGCCGGCGGGGCGGACGGCGGCGGATCGCCGGCCGCTTCCGGCGGGACCAGCGACGGGACACGCGACGGCCAGGCCGCGCGAGCGGGCGGACGCGAGCCCGGGGCGGGGTCGGCACCCGGGGCCGCGAAGGGCGCGCACATCTCGGCGTTCGGCGACTCCGTGCTGTCGGCCGCCGCCCCGGCGCTGCTGGAGCGCTGGCCCCGGGCCGACCTCGACGCCGAGCCCATCCGGCAGTGGACGACCGCCCCCGGCCTGGTGCGGGCGGCGAAGGAACAGGGCGACCTGCGCGACGTCGTCGTCCTCAACTTCGGCACCAACGGCGGCTTCCAGTACGACGGCAACTACGACGCCGCACGGAAGACGCTGGAGCTCATCGGGCCGGAGCGCCGCGTCGTCCTGATCAACACCGTGGGCATCTCCCACTGGGTCCCGGAGGCGAACGCCCGCCTCGCGGAGCTCGCCGAGGGCCGCGACAACGTGGTCGTGATGGACTGGCACGCGGTCTGCGAGAAGCACCCGGAACTCCTGCACGCCGATGACACCCACCCCAACATGGAGGGCATCGTGGTCTACACGAAGGAACTCCAGAAGGCCTTCGACACGTTCTCCTGACCGCACGCGAGACACCAGGCAGGATGGCCCGCATGGAACTACGCCTCGGGGCCTATGCCGTGATCACCGACGACGACGGCAGGATGCTGCTGCCCCACTGGAACGAGGACGGCCACTCCGGCTGGAGCATGCCGGGCGGCGGCGTGGAGCCCGGCGAGCACCCCGCCGACGCGGCGGTCCGGGAGGTCTTCGAGGAGACCGGGTACCACGTCGAACTCGCCGAGATCCTGGGCGTGGACCAGGTCATCATCCCGGTCGAGGACCGGATCGCGGGCGACGGCACGCGCCCGGACGTCCCGATGCAGAGCGTCCGGATCGTGTGGCGCGCCCACGTCATCGGCGGCGGCCTGGTGGTCGAGCGCGACGGCTCGACCGACGACGTCGCCTGGCACACCCCGGATCGGATCGACGCCCTCCCGCGCGTCGAGCTCGTCGACATCAGCCGCCGCTGGGCGGGCCTGCTCCCGGAGTAGGGACCGGAACATGACGTCACCGCCCGAGACCACCCCGGTGGTGCGGTGCGGGCGGCGCGTTCCTCCTCCGGGATCCCGGCGTCAGAGCTTGATGAGCTTGGTGTAGCGCAGGGCGATGCGCTTGGTGCCGCTCGAGCCGAAGTCGATCTTGACGACGTCGTTCTTCTCGACCTCGACGACCGTGCCCAGGCCGTAGCTGTCGTGGGTGACCTTGTCTGCGATGTCCAGGGACGGGATGTCCTTCTGGACGTTGATCCCGCCGAACTTGCCGGCCGACGACGAGGCCGCCGCGGAGCGGCCGCCCCCCGCGGTTCCGGTGCGTGACGAGCCCCGGCCGCTCCAGGACGTGTCGACACGGGAGGTCGAACCGGATCCGCTGCCCCGGCCGGAACCGTAGGCGCTCGATCCGGTACCGTTCCCGCCGCGGCGCTCCCTGCCCTCGCCGTAGGCGCCCGAACCCCAGCCGCCGTAGCCGCCGCGGATCGACTGGGTCGAGGACTCGCGGCGCTTCCAGTCCCAGAGCTCCTCCGGGATCTCGTCCAGGAACCGGCTCGGGGGGAACTCGTTGGACATGCCGAACGCCGCGCGGACCGCCGAGCGGGTGATGTAGAGGCGCTCCCGCGCGCGCGTGATCCCCACGTAGGCGAGCCGCCGCTCCTCCGCCAGCTCCGTGGCGTCGTTCATCGAGCGCATGTGGGGGAACGTGCCGTCCTCCATGCCCGTGAGGAACACGACCGGGAACTCCAGGCCCTTGGCGGTGTGCAGGGTCATCAGGGTGATGACGCCCTGGTCCACCTTGGGGGCCTCCTCGGCCGCGCCATCGGCGACGTCCTCGTCCGGGATCTGGTCCGCGTCGGCCACGAGCGAGACGCGCTCCAGGAAGTCCGCGAGGCTCCCCTCCGGCTCCTGCTCCTCGAACTCCGCGGCCACGGCGTGCAGCTCGGCGAGGTTCTCCACGCGGGACGCGTCCTGCGGGTCCTCGGACTCGCGCAGCTCGGCCAGGTAGCCCGTCCGGTCCAGCACGGCCGCGAGGATCACGGCCGGCCCCTCCCCGGCGTCGGCCAGTTCGCGCAGGCCGGTCATCAGCTCGGCGAAGGCCCGCAGCGGCTTCAGGGAGCGCGTCGTCATCCCCGGGATCTCGTCGAGGCGCTCGAGCGCGGCCCCGAAGGAGATCCGCTCCCGCTCCGCGAAGTCCACGACGAAGGACTCCGCCCGGTCGCCCAGCCCGCGCTTGGGCACGTTGACGATGCGGCGCAGGTTGACGTCGTCGTCCGCGTTGGCGAGCGCGCGCAGGTACGCGACGGCGTCCTTGACCTCCTTGCGCTCGTAGAAGCGCGTGCCGCCCACCACCTTGTACGGCAGCCCGACGCGGATCAGCACCTCCTCCAGCGCGCGGGACTGCGCGTTGGTGCGGTAGAAGATCGCGACGTCGCCGGGGCGCACGCCCTCGTCGTCGCCCAGGCGGTCGATCTCCTGGGCGACGTAGCGGGCCTCCGCGTGCTCGTCGTCGGCCACGTAGCCGGTGATCTTCGCGCCCGCGCCCGCGTCCGTCCACAGGCGCTTCGGCTTGCGGCCCGCGTTGCGGGCGATGACGGCGTTGGCTGCGCTGAGGATGTTCTGCGTCGAGCGGTAGTTCTGCTCCAGGAGCAGGGTCGTGGCGTCCGGGTAGTCGGCCTCGAACTCGTCGATGTTGCGGATGGTCGCGCCGCGGAAGGCGTAGATGGACTGATCGGCGTCGCCCACGACGGTCAGTTCCGCCGGATCGAGGCCGACGGCGCCCGGCTCCCCCGCGCCGTCGCCCGCCGCGCCGCCGCCCGCCGCGCCGTCGCCCGCCGTGCCCTCCGGCACCCCCGCCAGCTCGCGCACCAGCACGTACTGCGCGTGGTTGGTGTCCTGGTACTCGTCCACCAGGATGTGCCGGAACCTGCGGCGGTAGTGCTCGGCGACGTCGGGGAACGCCTGGAGCAGGTTCACCGTGGTCATGATGATGTCGTCGAAGTCGAGGGCGTGCGCCTGGGAGAGCCGCTGCTGGTAGCGGGTGTAGACCCCGGCGAGCGCCTGGTCGAACTGCTGCTTCTCGCGGGCGGCGGCCCAGCCCACGCCGGCCGGGATCGCCTCCTCGTCCTGGCCCGCCCGGCGCGCGTAGGCGTCCGGGTCGATGAGCTCGTTCTTCAGGTCGCTGATCCGGTTCGCGAGCGAGCGCGGCGGGTACTTCTTCAGGTCGAGGTTCTGCTCCTTGGCCACGAGCTCGATGAGTCGGCGGCTGTCGGCGGCGTCGTAGATGGAGAACGACGACTTCAGCCCCAGGGTCTTCGCCTCGCGGCGCAGGATGCGCACGCACGCGCTGTGGAACGTGGACACCCACATGCGGTTCGCCGCCGGGCCCACCAGCCCTTCCACGCGCTCGCGCATCTCGGCGGCCGCCTTGTTGGTGAAGGTGATCGCGAGGATCTCCCCCGGCCGCGCCCGGCCCGTGGCCAGCAGGAACGCGATGCGGTGGGTCAGCACCCGCGTCTTTCCCGAGCCTGCACCGGCCACGATGAGCAGCTGCCCGCCCTCGTGCACGACGGCGGACCGCTGCTGCGGGTTCAGCCCGTCGAGCAGCTCGTCC
Organism: Myceligenerans crystallogenes; assembly: GCF_039529775.1. Taxonomy (NCBI): domain Bacteria; kingdom Bacillati; phylum Actinomycetota; class Actinomycetes; order Micrococcales; family Promicromonosporaceae; genus Myceligenerans; species Myceligenerans crystallogenes. The sequence continues at coordinate 564,752 of NZ_BAAANL010000001.1, read as the reverse complement.
GGGTCGAGATGCTCGTACGGGCGCCGGGCGGGCGGCAGCTCCGCCTCGTGCGGCAGCCCGGCGAGCCACTCGGGCTCCTCCGGGACCGCGGAGTCACCCGCGCCGTCGTCGTCCCACGACGGCGCCACGCTCGGCAGGCGCGACGTGTCCCCCGGCTCGGCGCCGGAGCCGCCGGGAAAGCCGGGCAGGTGCAAGGAGTCGAAGAGGGAAGTCATCGCGCCCAAGCCTATGCGCCACCACTGACATCGACGAAGGGTTCGACGCAGGGTGAGGGCCGAGGGACGAGGCACTCGCCCGGAGGTCCATCATCTTCCCGGGGCTGCCGGTCGCGGCGGACGGTGCCACGCTCGACGAAGCCGTCGAGGAAATGATCGACGCGCTACGTGATTATGCCGAGGAATGGATGGATGACCTCTGTCTCGCGCCGGACCATGCCGAGTATCGAGACCTCGTGATTCTGGTCTCGCACGCCTCCGATGCTGAGCTCTGGGACTGGCTGCTCGGCCGGGGCCGCCCGACGAACGGATCCTGAATCATGAGAAGAGCCAGGGGGCCTCTCTGCGGAGTGCCGATTCGAGGTCGGGTCCGAGGGTCGTGACGTAGGTTCCGGTGAAGTGGTCCTCGTCGCGGTAGACCAGGACGTTGCCGACCACCGGGGCGCAGGTCTCCGGGCCGCAGATCGCGTCCGTGAGGTCGAGGTGGACGACGCCGGCCCCGGCCGCGCCGGGCGTTCCCGCGTTGGCGGGTGACGCCTCGGCGAACACCTCCGACCGGGGGACCGAGCAGGCCGCGACGGCCTCGGGCCGGGGCAGGCCCGCGTTCGCCGCCAGGCAGTCCGGCGGCGGCCGGTCGAATCGCGGGGTGTCGCGGACGGCGATCACGGGGATCCCGGCGTCGGTCAGTTTCGCCCAGACGGCGGCCTGCTCGGGCAGGAGGACGTCGGTGCCGTCCGTCGTCGTCTCCGTGCCCTCGACGACGACGACGTCGGGGCGCTCCGCGATCACGTGGTCGAGCGCGTTCGCCGCCCACCCCGGGCAGCCCGGCTGCGTGCCGGCCTTGCCCACGGCGAGGCGGCAGCCGTGCTTGATGATCGCGGTGACCTCCCAGCCGGCGCCCTCGGCGACCTGGACCCAGGCGTCCTCCCAGTGCTGCGTGTGGGAGCCGCCGACCAGGTGGACGCGCTTGGCCGGCTCACCGTCCGGCGCGGCGATCACGCAGCTGACGACCTCGGTGGCGGCGCGGTCGCCGTTGGCGCAGTCGGTCACGTGGCGGCCGTCGCGGGCGGCGATGCCGGCGGACGGGCGGAACGGGACGTCCGGCGACGCCGGTTCCTGCCCGGCCCGGAGCGCGGCCGCACCGGGATGAGCCGCGGACGGCTGCCGCAGCTGGGCGAGCTCGGCGACGTCGCCTTGGGCGATCCGGTCGGCAGCTACCCAGGAGCCGCCCGCCACGAGCGCCGACACCACCGCCAGCACGACTCCCGCGATATGTGCCCGCGAGACCTTCCGCTCGACGGGCCGGGCGCCCGGCCGCCCGGCCGACCCGGCCACCCACCGCCCGAACACCCGCCGCCCGGCCGACCTGGCCACCCACCGCCCGAACACCCGCCACCCGGCCGGCCCGGCCACCAGCTGCCCGGCCGGCGACCGCTCGGCCACCCGCCGCCCGGAAGGCCCGGCCACCCGTTGCCCGGTCACCCGCTCCCCGGCCGCCCACCGCTCGACCGGCCGGGCGACCCAGCGCACGGTCGCCCAGGCCAGCAGCACCGAGACGCCGACGATCCCCGCGCCGTCGGCGATCCCCGCCCGCTCCCGCCCCGTCGCGGCGAGCCACCCGATGAGCACGGGCCAGTGCCACACGTACAGCGCGTAGGAGATCGTCGCGAGCCATCGCGGCGCGGAACTCCCGAGCACCCGCCGGAGCGTCCCGAGAGCCGCACCGTCCCGGCGCGGCGCGACCTCCGCCGGGACGCCGGACCCGGCCCGCGCCCCGCGAGCCGGCGCCTCCGGTGCCGTGGGAGCACCGGCCGTCGCGACGAGCACGAGCAGCGCGCCCGTCACCGGGAAGAGGGTCGCGGGCCCGGGGAACAACGCACCGCCGTCGAACAGGAACCCGCACGAGACGACCGCGACCAGGCCGGTCCAGCCCGCGACGGCGCGAAGGCTCCCGGCCATCCGCAACCGCGGCGCGACCAGGGCGAGCAGCGCCCCGGCCCCGATCTCCCAGACGCGGGCGAAGCCGTGGAAGTAGGCGACCGGCTGGTCGGCGGAGGTCTGCCAGACCGCGAAGGCGAACGACGCGGCGGTGAGCGTCCCGACGACGACGGCGAACACCCGCGTCGCCGTCATCGCTCGGGCCGAGACCCGGCCGGCGTACCCGGCCAGCATCGCGCAGCCGAGGGCCAGGACCGGCAGCGCCGCCAGGTACTGCACCTGGACCGCGAGCGACCAGAAGTGCTGCAGCGGGCTCGCCGCGGGCCCCGCCGCGCCGTAGGCCAGCTCCGCGTCGATGAGCCGCCAGTTCTCCCAGCTCGTGGCCGACGCCGCGGCCTCGCGCAGCACCGCCTCCCAGCGCGGGGCGGGAAGCAGCGCGAACATGCCGCCCACGACGGCGAGCAGCACGACGAGAGCCGTCGGCGCGAGCCGCACCAGGTCCTTCGCCCAGGCGCCCGGGACGGTCAGCCGCCCGGTCGAGGCCCTCCGCAGCACCGAACCCGCGGTCAGGTACCCGGAGATGACGAGGAACACGTCCACCCCGCCCGACACCCGCCCGCCCCCGAACACGTGGAACAGCACGACGAGCGTCAGCGCGACCCCGCGCAGCCCGTCGATCTCCCCCACCCGGCGCGACGCTCCCGCCGCCGGCCGGTCCGCCGTGCCCTGCCGGGACCGCCGGGGAGGCATCGTGCGACGACGACCGGCTACCTCGGCAGCGGCTTCAGGGGGCATCGGTGGATCATAGGGTGCCGGACGCACGGCCGGGTGACATCGCGGCGCGAACAGGACCGCCGCCCGAACCCCAGGAGGCACGACGGCGCCGGCTCGCCCGGCGCCCCCGGCGCCCCCGGCGCTCACGGCCGACCCACGGCCGGCGCCCTCGTTCGCCGCGGGAGCCAACCCCGCCGGCGGGTGCTGCGTTTGAGGCAGTATGAATCCATCACGGACCGGCCCCCCGCCGGCCCGGCGGCGCGGGGAGGTGCCCGGATGTCAGCCTCAGCGGCGGACGCCGTGACCGGCAGCATGCCCGTCGTCGTCGGACGTGACCTCACGCGCGAGGCGCAGTTCACCGCCTTCGCGCAGGCCAGGACCGCGGATCTGGTGCGCATCGCCTACTTCCTGTGCGGCGACCCGCATCGCGCCCACGACCTCGCGCAGACCGCGCTGGAGCGCACGTTCCGGCACTGGCACAAGGTGGCCGACGGCGATCCGTTCGCGTACGCCCGCCGCGTGCTCGCCACGGCGCGCATCGACACCTGGCGCCGGACCCGCAAGGAGGTCCTCACCGACGACGACGCGCTCGTGTGGCGCTCCGCCGACACGGCCCCGGCGTCGGACGACGAGATCGCCGAACGCGACCGCCTCGTGCGGGCGCTGGCGAAGCTGACGGCGAAGCAGCGCCGCGTCGTCGTGCTGCGGTACCTGCTGGACCGGTCGGAGGCGGAGACCGCGGCGACGCTGCGGGTCTCGGCCGGGACGGTGAAGTCGACGGCGTCGCGCGCCCTGGCGATCCTCCGCGAGGAACTGGGCGCCGACGGACTGGGTGGCAGCGGAAGGGAGGGCCGGTCATGAACGCACCGGAGCACGACGACCCGTTCGGGCGGGATCTGGCCCGGATGGCCGGTGACCTGACGCCGGTGGTCGACGGCGCCGCGATGGCGGGGCAGGCGATCCGGCGGGAGAAGCGGCGTCACATGGCGGTGACGGTGGCCGCGTGCGTGGCGGGGATGGTCGCGATCAGCGCGGCGATCGGGGCAGGTGGCATCGTCTACGCGGACCGGCAGGAGCCGCTGCCGGCGTCGACCGTGACGGCGACGCCGTCGCCCGACGGCGCGGAGCGCCACGACGAGCCCGTGCGCCACGAGCTGACGTACACCCACCCGGAGATCGGCGAGATCCGGCACGGCGTGCCCGCCGGCTGGACCGAGGCGACGACGGAGGGATTCCGGTACGCGTATCCCCCGCGGTGGACCGAGCGCCCGAACGACCAGAGGACGTTCGGGGAGATGGTGGAGATCCGGTCGGACGAGGTCGTCGTCCGCGTACCGGGGTACGAGGATCCCGAGGTGCGGTGGAACGGGTACGTCGAGTCCGGCGACCCTGGGCCCAACTTCTGGCCGGGCTGGGTGAACACGGGCCTGGACGGCACGCACGAGATCGAGGTGCCGGGAGCCGACTACGCCGTGGCCCAGGTGACGGAGGGCCCGTTCTACGCCGACGGGCGCAGGCGCTCGCTGAGCGTCAACGTCCACGTGCACCAGGAGGGCGAGGGGAACCACGCGAAGGTCGTCCTCAACTGGCCCGGCGGCGAGGACGGGAAGCGCCTGCTCCGTGAGTTCCTCGGCACCCTGAGCTACGAGGCCGGCCCGCGCAGGTAGGCCCTCGCGAGGCACAGCCCGCTCGCGAGGCCCCGACGCCGGTAGCCGGCCGCGCGCCGGGCACCTACCCCGCGCCGGCCGGGACCGGGACGGGCTCCCAGGCGTCCGTGTGGCGGGGCAGGAGCAGGACCACCGTGAGGATCAGCATCGGGACCGAGGCGTAGATGGGGCTGAAGAAGAGGTTCCAGGCCGTCAGGATCGCCACGTAGACCAGGAGGGCGTCGGCCATGGCGCGGGTGGTGCGGCGGACCAGCGACGAGATCACCAGGAGCAGGACGAAGAGCCAGAGGGCCACGCCGGGCAGGCCGTACGCCGCCCAGAAGTCGCCGAACAGGGAGTGCAGCTCGATGCCCTGCCCGAACATGTACTTGTACACGTAGTCGTTCTCCGGGTCGTAGCCCAGCTGCGACATCCCGTGCCTGGCGACCGCCAGGTCCGCGCCGTTCGCCGGGACGCCCGGCCCGAAGCCGAGCGGCCGGTGGCCCACCAGCGCCGTCGTCGCGCCCATCTCGGGGCGGCCGGACGCCAGGAGGTTGCCGCTCACCTCGATCTGCTCGGCGGTGCGCTGCGCCATCGCGGTACCGAACGCGCCGTCGAGGATCAGCGCCCGCGCGCCGGAGTACACGGACACCCCGGCCGCGACGACGACGCCGGCGGTCATCCACGCCGACCGCCGCAGCGACCGTTCCCCCATCCGCACCTGCCACAGCACCACGGCCGCGGTGAGCAGCAGCATCGCGAAGGCGGAGCGCCCGTCGTCGAGCGCGAAGCCGACGCCGATCCACACGCACGCGAGCGCCTGCACCACCCGCGGCACCCGGCGCCAGGTGCCGCGGCCCGGCCGCAGGCCGGGGGTCAGCCAGCCGAGCACGATCACCGCGACGGCGAGGCCGATGCCGAACTTGAAGCTGACCTCGGCGCGCTGCAGGGCGTCGACCAGCATGCCCAGCCCGTACGCGACCGCGAGCCAGCGCGTCCCGAGCTGCAGGCGGGCCCACAGCAGCGCACCCACGCCGATCACCAGCTCCGCGAGCCGGACGTAGGCCTCGCGTTCGAGCAGCGGATCGATGACGTGGTCGAACCGCGCGGCCTCGGTGAGCACCGGCCCGGTCACCGCGCAGAGCGCCCCGAGGCCGAGGAACAGCCACGCCCACCGGTACCGGGCCGCCGCCGTGAGCCACACGGGCGTGAGCGGCACGGCGCACAGGATCCCGAGGGTGATGTCGGCGCCGACGACGAGGCGCGACCCGACGGCGACGGCGAGCAGCAGCGCCACGATCGCCGCCGCCCCGCGCCACCCCGGGGCGACCCGCCCGGACACCACGGCGCGGGCGGCCGCGCCACCCTGTTCCGCCGGGCGCTCGTCCGGGGCGGCCGGTTCCGGCGGGGGCCCGGGCCGCGTCTCGTTCTCGGTCAAGCTGCCGCCCGCTCGCGGACCGCCGCGGCCCGCCCGTCCGGCGACGCCACGCGCCGGTACACCCGGGCGTGCGCGGCACCGATCCCGGGCCAGCTCCGCCCGCGGAACCGCACCGGCTCCGCCGGCACGGGCTCGTCCAGGGCCGCCGCGAGCGCCGCGGCCCCCAGCTCACCCTCGTACGTCCGCACCCAGCCGGGCCCGGTCTCCTCGGCCAGGTCGCGGTTCACCGCGTTGTCCGGCACGAGCACGGGCCGCCCGAGCGACAGCGCGAGCAGTGCCGCGCCGGAGTTGTGCATGCGCCGGTAGGGCAGCACCACGAGCCGCGATTCCCCGATCTCGCGCACCAGGGCGGCGTCGGGCACGAAACCGCCGCGGATCTCGATCCGCTCGTCCCCGCCGGCCAGTTCGCGCACCTCGCCGAGCACGCCGTCGTCCTTCACGGGACCGACGATACGCAACCGGGCGTCGGCGGCGGGCACGGCCCGGAACGCCCGCACGAGCGCGTCGATCCCCTTGTAGGGCCGGACGAGCCCGAAGTACAGTGCGCGGCGCCCGGCCGCGGCAGGGGGAACGGGCAGGTCCGCGTAGGTGGACGCGTGCTCGCCGAGCGGGATCACGGTGGCGGGCAGGTCGCGCGGGAAACGGGTGTGCCGGTTGAGCAGGATGAGCTCGTCGGTCCACCGGTCCATCAGCCGCAGCAGCCGGCCCTCCGGCCCGCGCGCGGCCTCGTGCGGCGACTCGTTGTGCACGGTGCGCACGACGCGGACGCCGCGCGCCCGCATCGCGCAGAGGCAGGCCACGAGCAGCACGGACGCGGCCAGCGTGCGCACCCGGTCCCGCCGCCGGAAGAGCGTCTCGGGCCAGTGCAGGTGCAGCACGTCGACCCGCCCGGCCAGCGCGCGCCACCGGGAGAACGTCACGGCCTCGACGTCGTCGGGCAGCGACCGCATGAGCTCGACGAGGTACGGGTTGGTGGTGGGGCGGATCGCCTCCGCGGAGAACATCACGACGGTACGACGGCGTGCTCCCGCGCCGGTCACGGCGACGCCCCGACCAGGGGGCGCGGCCGCGCGGCCCGCGCGTACTCCGTGTACACGAGCCCGGCCGAGCCGGCGATCATCCCGGCGCCGCGCGCCGCCGTGCGGATGCCGCGCGCGGATCCGCTCCCGAGGACGAGGCCGAGCCCGGCCCGCGCGAGCCCGCCGGCCACGCGGACGACGCCGGCGCCGAACCCGCGCAGCCGCGCGACGAGGCGCCGCCGTGCCGACCCGGCGAGCTGGACCCCGGCGCGGACCGTGCAGTTCCCGACCCGGTAGGCGCGGCGCAGCACCCAGCGGCGGGTGAACCGCCCGGCCGGGACCGGGTCGTCCACGAAGGCCTCGTCGCACCAGTACAGGGCGCCGCCGGCGGCCGTGATCTGCAGCGTGAGCATCGTGTCGGAGCCGCCGGTGAGGCCGAACTCCTCGTCGAAGCGGATGCCCTGGGCGGCGAGCCAGCGCACGTCGAGCAGCAGGTTGTTGCTGGCCGCGACCTTGATGCGCGACCCGGACGGGTGGCGCTGCCGGGCGAAGAAGCCGCCGGCCTCGATCCAGGGGTCCCGGGCGGGCAGCTGCGGCACGGCCGGGCCCGCCACGCCCGTCCCGCCGTAGGCCTCGTGCGCGGCGAGCAGGGTCACCAGCCAGCCCTCGCCGGGCGTCTCGTCGTCGTCGACGAAGACGATCAACCGGCCGCCCGCGGCCGTGACCTCGTCGAGCGCGCGGTTGCGCGCGGCGGCGATGCCGGGCCGGGGTTCGTGCACGTAGCGGACGTCCGCCCGGCCGGAGGTGACGCGGTCGACGACCGGCCGCGCGGAGTCGGTCGTGTCGTTGTCGACGACCAGGAGCCCGGCGCCGGCCGCCGAGACATGCGGGAGCAGCGCCTTGAGCGCGGCGGCGAGCCGGTCCGGCCGCCGGTAGGTGAGCACTGCGACGGTCACGCTCGATCCAGTCAATCCACTGCCTCCGTCATGAGGGACACCCACGCGTCGTCGGGTGTGTGCGGCGACGCGGGCGAGCGGCAGGCCGCTCGCCCGCGCACCGGGCCGGTGCGCCCGCCGCGGGCCGCCTAGCGCGCGACGTCGACGTTCACCCAGGCGGACCAGGCCGTGTTCCCCCACCGGTCCCGCGCGGCCACGATGTACCGCTGCGTGGTCCCGGCAGGAGCCGTCCGGTCGGCGTACGTCATGGTGCCGGTCTCCCAGAACCGGGCCGTGCGTTCCTTGACGACGACCGGGGTGCCCGACGTCGTGCCGCGGTACACCGAGTAGGCCAGGGTCTCGTCGTCCCGGTCGTACAGGGACGGCCAGGAGAGGTTCACGGTGCCGCTGCCCGGCGAGCTCGCCGTCAGCGCGAACCCCTGGGAGCCGCGGCGCGGGCCGTCGTCGTTGGGCGCCTTGTCGCGGACCGCGAACCGGACCAGGCCCTGCTGCTTCCTGCCGTTGACGGCGGGGAACTCGCCGCCGTAGAGCACGTACCCGCCGCCGGCGACCACGTCCCACGGGCCCTGCTGCTGGCCCGTGAAGGTGCCGGCCTCGAACTCGGGGTACCAGTTGAGGATGCGGGGGCGGGGCGTCCCGGGATGGTCCGGGTAGCCCTCGGTGGCGGTGGCGAGGTTGGTGCCCTCGACCGTGCGCGTCGTGGCCGTGGCGCGCTTGAAGACGCGAGGCCGCGCGTTGGGGTGGCCCCCGCTGGTGGTGCAGTCGTGCTTGTGGCTCGCGGAGTAGAGCGCGCCGCCGTACGGCGCGATCGAGTAGCTGTCGCCGTGGCAGTCCTCGAGCCACACCAGCTTGCCGTCGTCCCAGCGCGCGGCGAAGGTGCCCTCCAGGTTGCCGCTCGTGGCCCAGTGGTAGCCGACCCCGTAGAAGTACGTGTCGTCCGAGGCCAGGGAGAGGATCGCCGAGTTGTCGCCCGCGTCGCGGATCTCCGTGTTCACCGGGAGGGGAAGCATCGCGCCGGTCGTCGCGTCGAGCCGGGCCATGCCGTAGCCGGGGTTCGACGACCCGTTCACCGAGGTGAAGTTGCCGCTGATGACCACCTTGGTCCCGTCGGGCGAGACCACGAGATCCTGCACCGAGCGGTTGCCCACGTTCGCGCGGAACGCGCGCGTCGTCCGCCCCGTGGCGGTGTCGACCGCCGCGACGCGCGGGCGCGTCGCGCTGTTCACGGACGAGAAGACCCCGCCCAGGTACACCGTCGAGCCCCGCACGCCCACGGCGTGCACGGTCGCGTTGACCGCCGGGCGGAACGACGTCAGCGCGCCGGTCGACGTGCTGAACGACGCCGCACGGTAGCGCGTCGTCCCGCCGATCGCCGTGAACTGGCCGGCCACGTACAGCCGCGTGCCGTCCGGCGAGACCGCGAGGTCACGCACCTCGCCGTTGGCCGCCGGCGCCCAGTCCTGGATCAGCCGGCCGGTGTGCAGGTCGTAGGCCAGCAGGTTGCGCCGCGCGACCTCCTGGGTGCCCGGCGCCGCGCCCGCGGGGCGCGCCGTGGTGAACTTCCCGCCCACGTAGACCTTGTCGCCGACGACGGCCTGGGCCCAGACCACCCCGTTGATCTGCACCGTGGGCAGCGGGTCGGAGCTGACCGGCGACGAGAACACGGCGTCCGCCGCCGTGGCGGACGTCGTGGCCGCCTGGGACTCCTCCCCCGCCTGCTCCCCTGCCGGCTCGGTCCCGTCCCCGGTCCTGGCCAGGCCCACCTCGGCGGCGCCGCCCGCCGAGACGAGGCCCCCCGCCGTGGCCGGTGCCGGCGCCCCCGCGCCCGCCGCGGCCAGCGCGACGGCGGCGAGCGCCGCGTATGCGATCCTCATCGTCCGACTTCCCCCTTGAAAAGCGCTACATGAAGTTCCGGGTCGACGTCGATCTCGACGATCACCCGGCCGATCCGGCCCTCGGGCACGGAGAACACGTAGGTTCCGTTCACGCGTTCGCCCGCCGCCACGGAATCCGGCAGGTCCTTCTCCCCCGAGCCCGAGAGCAGGCTCGCGGGGTCACGGTCCGGACCGTAGTACAGGTTGACGACGCTCGCCCCGAGATCGTGGTTTGCGTCACCGGCGTTGTTCACCGTCACCTCGACGCGGATCGCCGGGCCGCCGATCTCCCCGGGCATCGACGGGGTCGCCTCCGTCCGCCCGATGGACGCGAGCTCGACGGTCAGGCCGTCCCCCTCCGGCTCGTCGTCGACGGCCACGGGCCCGGCGTCCAGGCCGGCGTCGGTGGTGGTGCGGCCCGCGGCGGCGGGCTCCGCCGGTTCGGCGGCGCCGTCGCCGGTCTCGCCCGCGCCGTCGCCGCCGTCACCGTCCGCCGAGCCCGCCGCGGCGTCGTCCCGGGCCTCGCCGTCGCCCCGGCTCGCGTCGCCGTCGCGCGTGCCCGCGCCGTCGCCGGCGGCGGGACGGCCCGTGGCCGTGGCCGCCGGAGCGGACGACGACGACGCCGCGGACGCGCCCACCACCCCGGCCTCGTCCCCCGGGGCACCCGTGGAGCAGCCCGGCAGCGCGAGCGAACCGGCGCAAGAAATCAAGAGAACTGTCGCGAGCTTTCGCATCGGCGACCCGGAATGTCCTTTCCCCGGGATTCCGCGCCCCCGGCCGGCGGCCGTTCTCCCGCGCGAGGGCCCCCCTGCGCGACCGATAGGTGTCATACGACAAACCCTATGGGCCTTTCTGGAGATCTTCTCGGAGAGTCACGCAATTCACCCCGTGTCCGGGTCGCTTTCGGGAAAGGCGTCCGGCAGGATTCTCGGCGTGCCCACCACCCCCGGACCTGCCGTCGTCGTGGTCAGCTACGGTTCGGCGGAACTCGCCGCACAGGCGCTGCGGCCCTTCGCCGGTACCGGCTGGACCCGCGTCCTGGTCGACTGCTGGAGTTCCGCCGCCGAGCGGCAGCGCGTGCTCGACCTCGGCGCCGCCGAGGGCTGGCGGCTCGTGCTCCCGGACGCGAACCTCGGCTTCGGGGCCGGGGCCGACGCCGGGATCGCGGCGGCGCGCGACGCCGGGTGCGACGTCTGCCTGGTCCTCAACCCGGACGCGACGATCACGGCCGGCGACGCCGGGGCCCTGGTGGCCGACGTCGCCGCCGATCCGGCCCTGCTGGTGGCACCGGTCGTCCGCACGCCGCGCGGCACCGGCTGGTTCACGGGCGCCGTCCTCGACCTGCGCACCGGCCGCACCCGCGCCGGCGAACCCGCCGGCCCCGACGACGTCCCCTGGATCTCCGGCGCCTGCTTCGCCGTCTCCGCGCAGCGGATGCTGGACCTCGGCGGGTTCGGCGGGCATTACTTCTTGTACTGGGAGGACGTCGACCTGAGCGTACGCTGGACCCGCGCGGGCGGGCGTCTCGCCCTGAGGCGGGACCTGACCTGCGTGCACGACGCCGGCGGGACCCAGGAGGGCAACGCGCGCGCCGCCGGTCACGGCACCGCGACGCGCGGCAAGTCGGCCCTCTACCACTACTACAACACCCGCAACCGGCTGCTCTTCGCCTCCCGCAACGTTCCCGCCGGGCACCGGGGCGGATGGCTCCGCGCCACTCCCGCCTACACGCGGGAGGTGCTGCTACGGGGCGGCCGGCGCGCCGTCGTGCGCCATCCGCTCCGGACGGTGTGGCCCGCGCTCAGGGGCACCGCGGCCGGGCTACGGTTCCTCGCGGCGGCGCGCTCCGGCACCGCGGCCACGAACGACCGCACCACCGACACGAAGGGCGTGACGCATGGAGCTCGCTGACTACATCGCGGCGCTGCGCAAGCGCTGGCCGGTGATCGTCGTGGCCGTGCTGGCCGGGTGCCTGGCCGGCCTGGGGTACGCCCAGACCGTCACGCCCAGCTACCGCGCCACCGCGAAGGTGTTCGTCAGCACCGAGCAGGGCGCGACCGTCCAGGACCTGATGCAGGGCTCCACGTTCACGCAGAACCTGGTCACCTCCTACGCGGAGCTGGCCACGATGCCCGCGGTGCTCGGCCCGGTGATCTCCCAGCTGGGCCTCGACACGACGCCCGCCGACCTGTCGGAGCAGATCACGTCGATGGTGCCGCTGGACACCGCGATCATCGAGATCGCCGCCGAGGCCGACAGCGCCGATCTCGCGTCGCGGATCGCCAACGCGACCGCCGAGCACCTCTCGCAGACGGTCACCGAGGTGTCGCCGACGACGGCGAGCGGGGCCAGCGCGGTCAAGCTGACCGTCGTCGCGCAGGCCGAGCCGCCGCCGGAGGCGTTCGCCCCCAACACCCGCCTGCTCGCCGCCGGGGGGGCCGCCGCCGGGCTCGCCGCCGGCGTGCTGATCGCCGTCGGCCTGGCGCTGTTCGACACCCGGATCCGCACGGCGAAGGACCTCCCGCACGGCGCGGACCTGGCGATCCTCGGCTCGGTGCCGGCGCCGTCGCGCAGCGCCGACGACGCCCTGCAGACCCTCGCCGAGGCCTACCGGCGCATCCGCGCCAACCTGCAGTTCCTCGACGTCGGCTCGCCCGTGCGGTCGTTCGTGGTCACGTCCTCGGTCGCGAACGAGGGCAAGACCGCCACGGCGATCGGGCTGGCCCAGGCCCTGGCCGAGCGCGGCGCGCGGGTGCTGCTGGTCGACGCCGACCTGCGCCGGCCCAGCCTGGCCGACCGGCTGGGCCTGGAGGGCGCCGCCGGGCTCACCACGGTGCTGATCGGCCGCGCGACGCTGGAGGAGGTGGTCCAGCAGGTCGGTCCGCCGCGTTTCGCGGTGCTGACCTCGGGCGACGTACCGCCGAACCCCGGCCGGCTGATCGAGTCCGAGGGCATGGACAAGCTCGTGCGGAAGGCGCGCACCGACTACGACATCGTGATCTTCGACGTCCCGCCGCTGCTGCCCGTGACCGACGGCGCGCTGCTGGCCCGCCGCACCCAGGGCGCCGTCGTCGTGGCGCGGGCCAAGCGGGTCAGCCGCGACCAGCTGACCGACGCCCTCGACTCGCTCAAGGCGATCGGCGCGACCTGCCTCGGCCTGATCGCCAACGGCGTCTCCCGGGCCGACGCCGAGTTCGACGGCTACGGCGACAGCTACACGACCTGGCGCGACGGACGGGACAACGGACGGAAACAGAGCCGGTGGCAGCGGAGGTGACGCCACTGGCACGGCGTGCCGCCCGGGGCGCCACGGTCACCGCCGCCTCGCAGGCCGCGCGGATCGTGCTCCAGGTGCTCGCCGTGGCGGTCCTGGCGCGGCTCGTGCCACCCGCGGAGTACGGCCTGGTCGCGATGGTCGCCGCCGTCGTCGGCATCGGGGAGATCCTGCGCGACGCCGGGCTGTCGTCCGCCGCGATGCGCGCGCCCGAGCTGACCGTGCGCCAGCGCGACAACCTGTTCTGGGTCAACACCGGGATCGGGGCGCTGCTGACCGCCGTGACGATCGCGGCCGCGCCGCTCGTCGCGGGGTTCTTCGGCGAGCCGGACCTGACGGGGATCTGCCAGGGCCTGGCGTGGATGTTCCTGGTCAACGGGCTGGCCACGCAGCACCGGGCCGGGCTCGTGCGGGACATGCGGTTCCGCGCGCTGGCGGTCGTGGAGGTCGCCGCGCCCGTGGCCGCGCTGGCGGCGGCCGTCGTCGTCGGACTGCACACGCACGATCACCGGGCCGTCGTCGTGCAGCAGGTCGCCACGACGGCGGCCGTTCTGGCGGGCGTCTGGATCGCCGGGCGCTGGGTGCCCGGGCGGCCCCGGCGGGAGCCGGGGATGCGCGGGTTCTTCACGTTCGGCGGCGGGCTGCTGGGCTCGCAGCTCGTGGGGTACGGGGCGGACAACCTCGCGACGTTCGTCATCGGGGTCACCCTCGGGCCCGGGCCGCTCGGCCTGTACAACAGGGCGTACCAGCTGCTCATGCGGCCGCTCGGCCAGCTGCGACAGCCGTCCACGACGGTCGCGCTGCCCGTGCTCGCGCGGCTGTCCGAGGACCCGGAGCGGTTCGACCGCATGCTGCTGCGCGGCCAGCAGGTGCTGGCGCTGCCGGTGGTGCTGGTGCTCGCCGTCGTCGTCGGCGCTTCCGAGGCCGTGGTCGGGGTCTTCCTCGGGCCCGGCTGGCACGACGCCGCCCCCCTGCTCGCGCTCTGCGCGGTGGCGGGCGGCTGCCAGACCCTCGCGTACGTCGGGTACTGGACGTACCTCGCGCGCGGGCTGAGCGGCGCGCTGCTGGCCTACTCGACGGTGACCGCGGTGCTGAAGATCGCCGGGGTGCTGATCGGGAGCTTCTGGGGGGTGAACGGGATCGCGGCCGGGTTCGCGGCGTCGGCGGTGCTGGAGTGGCCGCTGTCGTTCTGGTGGCTGTCCCGGGTCACCCGGTACCCGGGCGGGCGCCTCGCGCTCGGGGGCCTGCGGATCCTCGCCCAGGCCGTGCCCGCGGGGAGCGCCGCCTGGCTCGTCACGTGGGCGGCCGCCGGGACCCCGGCGGGATCGCCCGGGGTCTCGCTGCTGCTCGCCCTGGCGGCCGCGGCCGCCGTGTGGGGGCTGTGCCTGACCGTCCCGCCGCTGCGGCGCGACGCCGCGCTGCTGGCCGACGTGCTGCGGGCCGTGCGGGGAGGACGCCGATGAGCGCCCGCACGATGCTGCTCCGGCCCGCCACGGGCACGCGGAACGTCCTGGTGCCCCTGACGTCCCGCAGCGGCGCCGCCGCGGGGATCTCGCTGATCACCCGCTCCCGCTGGTACGCCGTCGCGAGCCAGTGGGCGCTGTGGGGCCTGGCCTCGACGATCGGGCCGCGCGCGGTGCCCGGCGAGCACGTCGCCTGGGACCCGCCCGGCGGGGCCGAGCGCTGGACGGCGCTGCGCGCGGACCTCCCGGAGTTCCACGACCTGGCCGTCTACCAGCGCCCGCAGGCCTCGCGCGGCGGGCTCGCGGCGCTGCTGCTGCGCAGCGGCCACCCGGTCGGGTTCCTCAAGCTGCGTGACGACGTCTCGGAGCTGGACCGCGAGCAGGCGGCGCTCGGCGCGTTCCCCGGCGGCGCCACCTCGACGTTCCGCGTCCCGATGGTGCTGGGCCGGGGCACAGTCGGCGGCCTGCACTGGATGCTGCTGTCCGCGATGCCGCCCCGGCCGGCGGCACCGGCGTCGACGACGGCGATCCGGCCGGTCCTGGCGGACCTGCGGCGGCACCTGGCGGGGGCGCTGCCCCGGCCGGACGGGACCCCCGCGCACTGGGAGCCGATGCACGGGGACCTCACGGCCTGGAACCTGCGCCGGTCCGGGCGCGGGCTGCCGTGGCTCATCGACTGGGAGGACGCGGCGTGGGCGCCGCCCGGGGCCGACCTCGTCTACTACCGCGCGACGACGATCGCCGCGTTCGGCAGGCCCCCCGGGTGGTGGTCGCTGCGCGGCGCGGAGGCCCGCCCGGCCGGGCAGGACGAGGCGGCCGAGTTCTGGCTCGCCCGGTGCGCGGCCCGGCCGGACACCGACCACGACGCGGCGTTCACCGCCCGGCTCATCGAGGTCCTGGGGACCTTCCTGGACCGGTAGCGGCGGGTCGCCCGGGCGGTTCACCCGGGCGCGCGGTTCACCAGGGCAGGTCGCGGCGCAGGATCTCGCTCAGGTCCTGGTTGAACGGGGCGTAGTGCTGCCGCAGCGCCTCGCGGGTGGCCGGCAGCAGGCTGCGGCTCGGCGACGCGTTCCACGGGTCGCTCGCGGCCGCGGGGAGCGGAGCCGGGGGCAGGCCGAGGAACCCGGCGACATCGTCGCAGGCCCGCTGCGGGGCGGCGTAGAACTCCTCGGCCACCAGGACGTGCACCTGCTCGGGCGGGAAGTACTTGAGCCAGCGGCGCAGGTGCGGCGCGTACTCGCCCTGGGCGCGGTAGGACTGCTGCTCGTGGGCGTAGCTGGTGTAGCCGGGTTCCGCCAGGATCCGCTCCTCCTCGCCCGCGAGGCGGGTCTCCTCGGCCGCGAGCGCCTCCTCGAAGGTCGCCAGGGGCTCGGCGTGCTCGCGGCGCCGTTCGCGGTAGTGGGAGAAGGCGCGCTCCACCGGGTCGCGCACGACCAGGAGGATGCGGGCGCCGGGGACCTCGCGGGCCGCCCGCTCGGCGGCCAGGGGGTGGAAGAGGTAGTAGGGGGACCCCTCGCCCACGAGCTTGCCGCGGCGCAGCGGGGTGAGGGGGAAGTGCGAGCGGTACCAGGCGTTGCCCCGGCCGTGGTGGGTGTCGAAGTAGTGCACGCCCTTGGTGTGGTTGTCCTTGGGCAGGAACCTGGCGCTGGGGAACAGGGGCAGGATCCGGGGGTGCTCGAGCAGCGCGAAGTAGAGGGAGGTGGAGCCGCCGCGCTTGGCGCCGATGAGCAGGAAGTCCGGGCCGCGGCGCAGCCAGGAGGTCGCCGTGCCGTATCCGCGGATCGCCGCCCGCCCCGCCGCCACGACGGGCGCCGGCAGGGACGAGCTCGTGAGCCTCATCGCCGGGCCGCCGGTGAGCGGCGCCCGGCGAACGGGCGGGGGCCTGGCGTGCTGCGTGCCGCGAGGTCGCGGGCGAGCCGTTCGTAGCCGTCGGTGACGACGTCCCAGTCGTAGTCCTTGGCGCGCAGCGCGAGGGCGGTGCCGCGCCTGGCGCAGTCCCCCGGGTCGGCCTCGGCCGTGAGGATGCGCTGCGCGACCTGCGTCGTCGTGCGGAAGTACGTGCCGGCGTCGCGCAGCACCTCGCGGTTGAAGGGCACGTCGTAGGCGATGGTGGCGGTGCCCCCGCCGATCGCGCGCAGGAGCGACGGGTTGGTACCGCCCACGGAGTGGCCGTGCAGGTAGGTGAAGGCGTTGGCGTAGAGCTGGTCCAGGAGCTCCTGGTCCCAGACGCCGCCGAGCATCCGCACGCGCGGATCGCGGTCCGCGCTCCTCCGGATCTTCTGGGTGTACGCCTCGCTGTAGGGCGCGGAGCCGACGACGACGAGCGGCCGGTCGGCGGGGCTCCCCACGTAGCCGTCCACGATCAGGTCGACGTGGTTCTCCGGCTCGAAGCGGGCCACCACGAGGTGGTAGCCGCCGGCCGTCAGGCCGAGTTCGGCGAGCCGGTCGCTGCCGGTGGCGGACAGGTCCGGGGCGCCGTAGCTGATGAGGCGGCTGCGGGCGCCGTACTCCTCGCGGTAGTAGTCGGCGATGCCCTGCGCGTCGGCGATGAGCGCGTCGGACAGCCGGACCGACGCCGTCTCCGCGGCGCGGTAGTAGCGGCGCCCGACGGGGCCCCACTTGGCGCGGCGCCACTCGAGCCCGTCCACGTGGGTGGCGACGGGGATCCGGGCGGCGCGCAGCACGGGCAGCAGCGGCGCGTTGGCGGAGTTGAACACCAGGGCCACGTCGGTGCGGTCCCGCAGGAGGTGCCCGACCGACAGCGCGGTGTGGCTGAGGGTCTCCAGCGCACGGCGGCGCGCGGCGGGCAGCACGACCCGCTCCATCCCGAGGTACACGTCAGGATCGACGGTGTCGCCGGAACCGGCCTGGTCCGCCGGACGGCGGCAGTACACCCGCACCCGGTGGCCGCGCTCGGCGAGCCGCCTCCCGATCTCCTCGACGGCGGTCTCGAAGCCGCCGTAACGCGCGGGCACCCCGCGGGTTCCGACCATCGCGATGCTAGGTTTCATCGACACGTTCTCCAGGGTAAAGCGGACTGTGAACCGCGCACATCACATATGCGGGGGAATCCGGCGTGGTCTTGTGGATGGCCGGGGTCCGTGGACCCACCCGGCTTCTTTCCTGGTCGCGGCGCCGCGCCGGTACGCTCGGCCCATCACTCTGACCGCCGGACAGGAAGCACCGAACCGTGGACGTCAACTTTGAATATCTGCCCGAGACCCTCGTGGGCCTCGCGATCCTCGTGGGCCTCGTCGGGATCGTCGTGCCGGTGCTGCCCGGCTCGATCCTGATCGGCGGATCGATCCTCGTGTGGGCCTTCCTCACCGGCAGCGCGACCGGCTGGTGGGTCTTCGGGATCGCGGCGGCGCTGCTGGTGGCCGCCGAGGTGCTGCAGTACGTCGTGGCGGGCAGGCACATGAAGAAGTCCGAGGTACCGAACTCGACGATCATCCTCGGCGGGATCGCGGGCGTGGTCGGGTTCTTCCTGGTCCCGGTGGTCGGCCTGTTCCTGTTCTTCGCGGTGGCCGTGTTCCTGGTGGAGTGGAACCGGCTCCGGGAGAGGCCGGCCGCATGGCGCTCGACGATCGCCGCGATCCAGGCCAGCGCCCTCACGATCGGCATCCAGCTGCTCGGCGCGCTGGGGGCGGCCACGACGTGGATCATCGGCCTGTTCCAGGTCTGACGGCCGCGGGTGGCCGCGGGCCGGCGAACTGCCGTGACAATGGCGTCATGGAGATCGTGATCACTCCCTTCGAGAAGCTGGATCCGGCCGTCGCGTACGGCGTCTGGCGGTTGCGCCAGGACGTGTTCGTCGTCGAGCAGGACTGCCCGTACCCCGACCTGGACGGCCGCGACCTGGAGCCGGCGACCCGGCACGTGGTGCTGCTCGAGCCGCCGGACGGCGCCGCCGGTCCGGGCGGCGCGGGCGACCCCGGCACGAGCGGCCGCGTCCTGGGCACCGCACGGATCCTGGACGACGGCGACCGCCTGCGCGTCGGCCGGGTCTGCCTGGCCCGCGAGGCCCGCGGGCGGGGCCTGGCCGACGACCTGATGCGGGCCGCGCTGGCCCACGTCGAGGCCGCGGGGGACGGCCGCGACGTCGTGCTGGACGCGCAGTCGCCGCTCGCGGGCTGGTACGGCTCGTTCGGATTCGCGCCCGACGGCGAGGAGTTCCTGGAGGACGGCATCCCCCACACCCCCATGCGCCTGAGCCGCCCCTGAGCGCACGCCGCCCTCAGTACGCCCCCCGCGCCGACACCACGGCACGGGCGGTCTGCGCGAGGATCAGCAGGTCGAGCTGCGGGGTCCAGTTCTCGGCGTAGTACACGTCGCACCGCACCGACTCGTCCCAGGACAGGTCGGAGCGCCCGCGCACCTGCCAGAGCCCCGTCATGCCGGGCTTGACGAGCAGCCGGCGGCGCATCCGCTCCTCGTACCCGGCGGCCTCGCGCGGCAGCCCCGGACGCGGTCCCACCAGGCTCATCTGGCCGGCCAGCACGTTGAAGAGCTGCGGCAGCTCGTCGAGCGAGTAGCGGCGCAGCACCCTCCCGACCGGGGTGATCCGCGGGTCCTGGCGCAGCTTGAACAGCAGGCCCGCGCCCTCGTCCGCGGTGCCCAGCGCGGGCATCAGCCGGTCGGCGTCCTTCTGCATCGTGCGGAGCTTGATCATGGGGAACGTGCTGCCGTTCCGGCCGACCCGCTCCGACAGGTAGAACGCCGGCCCGCGGCTCGTGGCGACCACGACGAGCGCCAGCACCAGGATCAGCGGCGTCGCCAGCACCGCCAGCACGAACGCCAGGGACCGGTCCATCACCTGCTTCACGACGTACTTGGGGCCGGTGAACCTCGGCAGGTCGACGTGCAGCAGGGACATCCCCGGCGCGGGCGAGACGCTGATCCGGGGGGCGGCGACGTCGGCCAGGTCAGCCGCGAGCATGAGCTCGATCCCGCGCTCCTCGAGGTTCCAGCCCAGCCTGCTCACGTCGTCGGACGTGATCTCGTGCGAACCGCTGACGGCCACGGCCCCCGCGCCCGCCTGCTGCGCGAGCTCGCCCGCGCGGTCCGGCGAGCCGAGCACCGGGACTCCCGCCACGGAACCGCCCAGGGCGCCCTCGGCGCCGGGCAGGCACGCGCCCACGACGACGAACCCGTGGTCCGGGGCGTCGTTCATCGTGCGGATCAGCCGTTCCACCTGGACGCGGTGCCCCACGGCCACCACCGCCGTCAGGCACTCCGAGCGACGGCGCCGGTGGTTGATCCGGCGGCGCCACGCGAACCGGCCCGCGAGCAACCCGCCGGCGCCCGCCGCGAAGACCAGCAGGATCGCGTCCCGCGCCTCGGTCCAGGTCGACAGCCAGGCGACGATCGCCACGACGGCGAACGCCTTCCAGGTCGCGCCGAGCACCCGCTGGTACTCGGCCATCCCGGCCCCGAACAGGTGCCAGTCGTAGGCCTTCGACATGCCGAGCGACAGCAGCCAGACACCCGTGGCCCCGGCGATCGCACCCGCCGTACCGACGTCGAACCCGCCGGCGCCCGCCGCGCCCGATCCCCCCGCGTGCACGGCGCAGGAGGCGACGCCCGCCCCGGTCAGCACGACGGCGTCGGTCGCCCTGACCACCATCCGGTGCCGCGCCTGCCAGCGGCCCGCGGGAAGGCCCCCGCCGCCGTGGTCGTGGTCGTGGTCGTGGTCGTGGTCGTCGTCATGATCCTCGCCACGCTCCGGACCCGCCCCGGGGCGCTCCACCGGCCTCCGGGTCTCGTCCCCGGCTCTGGATCTCGTTCTGGAACGGGCCGGGGCCTTTTCCATCACGGCCTGCTTCGTCACGCGCGATCCTCTCAGACTCGTGTGTGCGAGTGCCTGTTTTCTACTGTTTCCGGCATCGTTTCCGAGCCCGTGTTCCCGGCCGTCCGGGTCCGGGGCGAGAACAGATGAGGGCCCTGACCGAGCCGGGGTTCGGGCCCGTGAACCCGGGCCACCCGGATCACGGTAAATCGGATAGGACAGCCGTGCCTCTTGATCACATGAACTTCACCCCGTTTTTCATCCGAAGTCCGGCGTTTCATGACCGGCGCGGCGCAGCCACCCGGGCAATTCACCCGTATGTCGATGAGCGCCCATCAACGGCGGATGGCACAGTTCACATATGACGACGGTCCTGCTCGCCCACCCCTCCGCCGAGCTGTACGGTTCCGACCTGCAGCTCGTCGAGACCGTCACCGGACTCGTCGAGGCCGGGGCCACGGTGGTCACGGCGCTCCCGCACGACGGCCCCCTGGCCGCCGGGCTGCGCGCGGCGGGATCGCGCGTCGAGATCGTCGGCATGCCGGTGCTCCGCAAGGCGCACCTGCGCCCGGGCGGCATCGCGCGGCTCGCGTGGCTCTCGCTGCGGACCGCCGGGCCGATCCTGCGCCTGATCCGCCGGCACCGCCCCCGCGCGCTCCTGGTCAACACCGTGACGATCCCGTCGTGGCTGGCGCTCTCCCGGCTCGCCGGCATCGCGCCGGTGTGCCACGTGCACGAGGCCGAGGCCGACGCCGCGCTCCCCGTGCGGATCGCCCTGAACGCGCCCCTGCTGCTCGCCCGCGACGTCGTCGTCAACTCCGCGACCGCGCGCGACGTCGTCGTCGGCGCCGTCCCGGCGCTGCGCCGCCGCACCCGGGTCGTCTACAACGGCGTCCCCGGCCCCGCGACGGTGACGCCGGGCAGGTCGCCGGACGACGACGCCGCGCCGGGCTCGTCGCTCGTCGTCCTCGTCGGGCGCCTGTCCCCGCGCAAGGGCACCGACGTGGCGCTCGAGGCGATCGGCAGGCTCCGCCGCGACGGGCACGACGTGCGTCTCGCGCTGTGCGGCTCGGTGTTCGCCGGGTACGAGTGGTTCGAGGAGCAGCTGCGCGCGCGGGCGGCGCGGGCCGACCTCGCGGGCGCCGTCGAGTTCGCGGGGTACGCCGACGTCTGGGAGTGGTTCGGGCGCGCCGACGTCGTCGTCGTCCCGTCGCGCGTCGAGCCCTTCGGCAACGTCGCCGTGCAGGCGCTGCTCGCCGAGCGCCCGCTCGTCGCGAGCCGCACCCAGGGGCTGGCCGAGATCGTGCGCGACGGCGAGACCGGGCTGAGCGTCACGCCGGGCGACCCCGCCGCCCTCGCGGACGGGATCGCCACGCTGCTCGGCGACCCCCGGCTCGCGGCCGCCCTCGCCGCCGCGGGGCGCAAGGACGCCGAGGCCCGCTTCGGCGCCGGCCGCTACCGGCGCGACCTGGCCGGCATCGTCCTCGGCACGGCCTGACCGGCGGCACGCCGGCGGCGCCCGCCGGCCCGGCCGATCCCGTCCGGGAGCCGGCCGGCCCGCGAGCCGGTCAGTTCCAGAAGACCGCGACGAGGATGTTCACCAGGGTCAGGCCCAGCACCGCGCCCTTGAGACCCTGCGACACGTTCTCGCCCTTGCGCACCGCGATCTGCGCGACGACGGCGACCGCGAGCGAGATCACGAGCTTCACGCCGATCTTCGCCATCGACGGGCCGTCGCCCTCGAACGCGCCGACGTGCGCCATCTCACCGACGCCGACCATGAGCACGCCCGCCACCAGCGCGCCCCAGGCCCCGTGCGACACGGCCTTGTACAGCTCCGGGCGGCGCATCGAGGCGATCGTCCCGCCGAACACGAGCGCCCAGCTCGCGAAGTGCGCGAACACGAACAGGTTGTAAAGGAACTCCATGCCGGTCAGCTTATCCCGGCGTGACGACTTCCCTACCTAAATGATGGGGATTTCCCCGGACGAGCCCGCGAAGTGTGACCTGCGAGACATTGATGCCGTCGATCGGTCGTATCGGTATCCACGATGTGAGAAAGGGATTACGAGCGCCTCGCCCGATGGTTACTGTCGGTGACGTGATCCGGTCGATGCGCCCCCGAATGCGTGCCACGCGAATGTGCACGTGTCCGCAGGCGTGCGCCGGCGATCGACGCCCTCACCGGGACGGCTGATCCAGCGCCGTCGCACGCCGCCCCGACAGACCCCAGCGAACGACGGACGAGGATCACACTCCATGACTCAGGCACCCGAGCACGCCATCGCGCGCCCCGCGAACCCCGCGCCGGCCGCCCAGCCCGCTACCGCCACCGCAGCTCCCGTGCGTAAAGCACGTCCCAACGGCCAGTGGAAGATCGACGGCCTGGACCCGCTGAACCACAACGAGGAGTTCAAGCAGGAGTCCGCGCCCCTGCTGGTCCGCGAGCGCATCGAGAACATCTACTCCCGCGAGGGCTTCGACTCCATCCCCGGTGACGACCTGCACGGCCGGTTCCGCTGGTGGGGGCTCTACACGCAGCGCAAGCCCGGCATCGACGGCGGCCGCACCGCCACCCTGGAGCCGCACGAGCTCGAGGACCCGTACTTCATGCTCCGCGTGCGGGTCGACGGCGGCGCGCTGACCACGGACCAGCTGCGCACGATCGCGGGCATCAGCAACGACTTCGGCCGCGGCACCGCCGACATCACCGACCGCCAGAACATCCAGATGCACTGGATCGAGGTGGAGAGCGTCCCCGAGATCTGGCGCCGGCTGGAGGCGGTGGGCCTGTCCACCACCGAGGCGTGCGGCGACTGCCCCCGCGTCATCCTGGGCAGCCCCGTGGCGGGCATCGCCCGGGACGAGATCCTCGACCCGACGCCGGTCATCGAGGAGATCCAGGAGCGGTTCATCGGCGACCCGTCACTGGCCAACCTGCCGCGCAAGTTCAAGTCCGCCATCACCGGTCACCCGAGCCAGGACGTCGTGCACGAGATCAACGACATCTCGTTCGTCGGCGTCGAGCACCCCGAGCTCGGCAAGGGCTACGACCTGTGGGTGGGCGGCGGCCTGTCGACCAGCGCGCACCTCGCGGAGCGCCTGGGCGTGTTCGTCGCGCCCGAGGAGGCCGCGGACGTGTGGCACGGCGTCGTCCAGATCTTCCGCGACTACGGCTACCGCCGCGTGCGCAACAAGGCGCGCCTGAAGTTCCTGGTCAAGGACTGGGGCGCGGCCAAGTTCCGCCAGGTGCTGCAGGACGAGTACCTCGGCCGCGCGCTGCCGGACGGCATCGCGCCGCCCCCGCCGTCGGCGGAGAACGACCACGTCGGCGTGCACCCGCAGAAGGACGGCAGGTTCTACGTGGGCGTCGCGCCGACGGTCGGCCGCGTGTCGGGCGACATCCTGGCCCGGCTCGCGGACGTCGTCGAGCAGCACGGCAGCGGGCGGATCCGCCTCACCCCGCACCAGAAGGTCGTCGTGCTGGACGTGGCGGGCGAGGAGGTCAAGTCGCTCTCGATCGCGCTGCGCGAGATCGGCCTGGAGGCCCGGCCGAGCGAGTTCCGGCGCCGCACCATCGCGTGCACCGGCATCGAGTTCTGCAAGCTCGCGATCGTCGAGACGAAGGAGGCCGCGGCCACGGCCATCGACGAGCTGGAGAAGCGGCTCGGCGACACGTCGCGGCTCAAGCCCATCACGCTGAACGTCAACGGCTGCGCGAACTCGTGCGGCCGCATCCAGACCGCCGACATCGGCCTCAAGGGCCAGCTCGTGCTCGGCGACGACGGCGAGCAGGTGCCCGGCTTCCAGGTGCACCTGGGCGGCGGGCTCGCCTCGAAGGACCGCGACACCGCGGGCCTGGGGCGCACGGTGCGCGGCCTGAAGGTGACCGCCGACGGCGTCGCCGACTACGTGGAGCGCGTCACGCGGCGCTTCGAGAAGGAACGCAGCGGCGACGAGACGTTCGCCGACTGGGCGCACCGTGCGGACGAGGAGGCACTGCGATGAGCGAGCCCCATTCCGGTTCGACGGCGGTCGTGGCCGCGGACAGCGGCGATCAGGAGCCTTCCTCCCCGGTGCCGACGGGAGTGCCGGCGGCCGACGACGCCAACCCGGCGGTGCACGCCGCCGGCAACGGGTTCGCGAGCGGCATCGCGCACAGCCTCAGCGACCGCACCTCGCGCCTCGACGAGATCCGGGCCCGGGCGCGCGCCCGTGACGAGGCACGCGAGCAGGCCCGCGAGGCGCACGCCTACGTCCGGGCGGGCGGCATCCGCCGCCGCCGGACGCCCGAGGAGCTGAAGAACGTCGTCGAGCGCGGGCAGGCGCTGCTGCACGGGACGTCGCTCCCGGGCGGTCCGGGCACGCAGCGCGAGGCGTCCGCGGAGGCCGTGATCGCCTGGGCGGTGCGGGAGTTCGGGCCGTGGCTGGCGGTCGCGTCCTCGATGCAGGACACCGTGCTGGCGCACCTGGTCTCGCGGCAGCTGCCCTGGGTGGACGTGCTGTTCGGCGACACCGGCTACCACTTCGCCGAGACCATCGGCACGCGCGACGCGGCCGAGCTGTCGCTGGACGTCAACATCGTGGACGTGCGGCCGGAGCTGACCGTCGCGGAGCAGGACGCGCGGTACGGCGCCAGGCTCCACGACCGCGACCCCGAGAAGTGCTGCGCGATGCGCAAGGTCGCTCCCATGAAGCAGGCGCTGCGCAACTACGAGGCGTGGGCCACGGGCCTGCGCCGCGGCGAGGCGTCCACCCGCCGCAACGCGCCGCTGATCACCTGGGACGAGCGCAACCAGGTCGTGAAGATCAACCCGCTCGCCGGCTGGACCGACGAGGAGGTCGAGGAGTACGCGGCGCGCAACGGCCTGGTCGTGAACCCGCTGCACGACGACGGCTACCCGTCGATCGGCTGCGCGCCCTGCACGCAGCGGGTCGAGAACGGCGCCGACAAGCGCTCCGGCCGCTGGGCCGGCCTCGACAAGGTGGAGTGCGGCCTGCATGCGTGAGACCCCGCTCTATCCCCTGGGCCTGCGCGTGGCGGGCCGGCTCGTCGCCGTGATCGGCGGCGGGCCGGTCGCCGCGCGCCGCGCGCGCGGTCTCGCGGCCGCGGGCGCGTCCGTGCGGCTGATCGCGCCGGAGCTCTGCGAGGACCTGCGCGCTCTCGTGGACGACGACGGCGCGGACGTCGCGTGGACCCGGCGCGGCTACCAGCCGGGTGACCTGGACGGCGCGTGGCTCGTGCACACCGCGACCGGCGACGCCGTCGTCGACTCCGCGGTGGCCGCCGACGCCGAGGCCCTGCGGCTGTTCTGCGTGGTCGCGAGCGACGCCGGGGCCGGGTCGGCGTGGACGCCTGCGGTGGCACGGGTCCCGGCCGACGGCGCCCGGCCCGGGGCGGGCGAGGGCACGTCCGCCGGCCCCGGCCGGAGCACGGCGAACGCCGGCACGAGCGACGGCGCGGCCGGCGACGAGATCACCGTCGCGGTGCACGCGGCCCGTGACCCGCGGCGCGCCAGGGCGATCCGGTCGGAGATCCAGGCACAGCTGGAGTCCGGCGCGCTTCCGGTGCGCCGGGTACGTGCCGACGGCGCTGCGGCCGCCGGGCGCGTGGCGCTGGTCGGCGGTGGCCCCGGCGACCCGGGCCTGATCACCACGCGGGGCCGCACCCTGCTCGCGCAGGCCGACGTCGTCGTCGCGGACCGGCTCGGCCCACGGTCGCTGCTGGCCGAGCTCGCGCCCGACGTGCAGGTGATCGAGGTCGGCAAGACCTCGGGCAACCACCCCGTGCCGCAGGAGGAGATCAACCGCATCCTCGTGCAGCACGCCGCGGCCGGGAAGAACGTCGTCCGGCTCAAGGGCGGCGACCCGTACGTGCTCGGCCGCGGCGGCGAGGAACTGGCCGCGTGCCGCGAGGCCGGGATCGAGGCCGAGGTCGTGCCGGGCGTGACGAGCGCCGTCTCGGTCCCGGCCGCCGTCGGCATCCCGGTCACGCACCGCGGCGTCTCCCGCGGCTTCAGCGTCCTGACCGGCCACGACGCCCTGCAGCCGGCTCATGCCTCCGGTGACGGCGCCGAGCACCGCCCCGTCGTCGTGACGGGCGGCCCGGACCACACCCTGATCCTCCTCATGGGCGTCTCCCGCCTGAGCGAGACCACGGCGGCGCTGACCACCGGCGCCCGCCCGGCCGGCACCCCGGTCGCGATCATCGAGGACGGCTACGGCCCGCGCCGGCGCGTCACGGTCGGCACGCTGGCCACCGTCGCCGCCCGCGCCGAGGAGGCAGGAGTCCGGCCCCCGGCGGTCGTCGTCGTCGGCGACGTCGTCCGCCTCTCCCCTGCCTGGCACTCCCAGGCGGAAACGCCCGAGCCCGCAACGGCCGAGCCTCCAACGACGGGGCCCGCCGCAACCGGATCGGCCACCACCCCGGCCGGCTGACCCCCCTCCTCCTCATCCCCCCGCCGGCACCCCCGGCCCACGAACAGCTGAACGCCGGCTCCCCGCACCGAAGGCCCATCGGCGAGGGAGCCGGCGTTCAGTGCTCCGGTGTCGTCGAGCGGTCGGCCCTCTGTCCGTGCGGTCGGCCGCTCGAGGGGCCGATTTCTCGACATCGAACCGACCGCATCGCCCCGCCCCGCGATCCCTACAGCAGCCGGCGCGCCGCCGCCCAGCGGGTCAGCTCGTAGCGGGAGCTGAGCTGCAGCTTGCGCAGCACCGCCGACACGTGCGTCTCCACCGTCTTGATCGAGATGAACAGCTCGCTCGCCACCTCGCGGTAGGAGTACCCGCGCGCGATCAGCCGCATCACCTCCTGCTCGCGCTTGGACAGCCGGTCCAGCTCGTCGTCGGCGACGGCGATGTCGCCCGCGCCCGTCCCGAACGCGTCCAGCACGAACCCCGCCAGCCGCGGCGAGAACACCGCGTCCCCGCCCGCGACCCGCACCACCGCGCCCGACAGCTCCGGCCCCGAGATGTTCTTGGTGACGTACCCGCGGGCGCCCGCCCGGATCACGGCCACGACGTCCTCCGAGGCGTCGGACACGGACAGCGCCAGGAACCGCACCGGCACCTCGCCGTCGCTGTTCGGCCGGGTCACGTCGGCGCACCGCTGCACCACCTCGGCGCCCCCGCCGCCGTTCCCGCCGGGCAGGTGCACGTCGAGCAGCACCACGGGCGGCCGCTTCTCGTGGACGACGGCGACGGCGGAGTCGACGTCGTCGGCCTCCCCCACCACGACGACGCGCTCGTCGAGCGACGCCCGCACCCCGGTGCGGAACAGGTGGTGGTCGTCGACGAGCACGACGGGGACGCGCGGTCGGATCGGTTCGGCGGTCATGCGTTCTCCTCGTTCGTGCGGGACGTCCGCGCCCCGTCGGCCGCCGGGATCGCGGCTTCGCCGTGGTCGGTCACGCGGCCTCCTTGATCGTGGTCGTGCTGGTCCTCATCATGCCCTCGTGGTGTCCGACAACGCGCCGGGTGCGTCCGCGGCGCTCCCCGCGCCCGGCGCGCCGCCGTTCGCCCGCGCGTGCCGGGCCGGCGCCACGCCCTCGCGCGGCACGCTCATGCGCACCTCCGTACCCCAGCCGGGCCGGCTCTGCACCTCCGCGACGCCGCCGCGGCGGCGGACCCGCCCGAGGATCGACTCGCGCACGCCGAACCGGTCCGAGGCGATCTCGTCCATGTCGAAGCCGTCGCCGCGGTCGCGGACGAACGCCTCCACGGACTCGTCGCCGATCTCCAGGTAGACGGACACGGGCGCGCGCCCGTGCGTGGCGGCGTTGACCAGCGCCTCGCGGGTGGCCTGCAGCAGCGCGCCCGTGCTGGCGCAGGGCACGCAGTCGCCCACCACGACGGTCTCGACCGTCAGCGGCGCGTAGGCGTCCTCCACCTGGCCCACGAGGTCCCGCAGCTCGGCGGCCAGCGACTCGCCGGGCGCGGGGCGGTCGTCGTAGAGCCATTCGCGCAGCTCGCGCTCCTGGGCGCGGGCCATGCGGGAGACGGACTCGGAGTCGTCGGCGCGGGCGCGGATGAGCGCGAGGGTCTGCAGCACGGAGTCGTGCAGATGGGCGGCGATGTCGGCGCGCTCGGCCTCGCGGGCGCGGGCGGCGCGCTCGTCGCCGAGCTCGCGCACCAGCTTCAGCCACCACGGCGCGAGCACGAGGATCACGCCCGCCACGACGGCGACCGACGCGACCGTGGCGCGCGCCATCGTGCCGATCGACGCCTCCTGCCCCACGAGCAGCAGCACGCCCACGATGGTCAGCAGGATCCCGCCGATCAGCCGCAGCATCCCGGCCCGGGTGCGCGTGCTGTCGCCGAACCAGCGCCCGCGCGACGTGCCGTCCACCTGGCTCCACGCGAGCGCGATCCCGCCGAGCACGATGAGGGCGGGCAGCAGCCACGACGCCCAGGGATCCCACCCGGCCTGCACCGCGAGCAGCAGCGCGGCGCCGCTGAGCAGCACGACGCCGACGGTGATGTCGCGGGTGTTCAGCCGGGTGACCGGCCCGGACAGCCGCAGCCGGTCGGTGAGGGAGGGCGGCTTCCGGCCCTGCCCGTCGCCCGCCTCGCCCGGGGCCGCCAGCCGCGGCGCGAGACGGCGCCGGCCGGGGCTGGCGTCGTCCGGTTCCGGCGTTCCGGGGGGAACGGTGAGCCACCAGAACAGGTAGAGCACGATCCCCGCCCCGTTCAGGAACGTGGTGAGCACGAAGAGCACGCGAACCAGCCAGAGCGGGAGGTCCAGGTGCACCGCCAGGCCCGCGGACACGCCCGCGACGAGGCGGTGCTCACGCGGGCGGCGCAGGGTCAGGCGGGACGACGACGCCGGGCGCGGGCCGCCGGGGGTCCCGCCCGCGGCGGCGTCCGGGATGCCGGAGCCGCCGGGGGTCTCGCCCGGAGTCCCGCCCGGCGGCGGCGCTGCTGGATTCGTCACCCTCCGATCGTGGCACGTCGCACGGCCCCTGAGGACCCGCGGCCGCGCATCTCAGGGTCCCTGCGACGGCTAACCAGGGTCCCTTCAGGGCAGCACCCGATCCGCATCCGCCCGCCGGGAGGCGAGCATGGAGCCATGACCACAGACCCGACTCCCGGCGAGAGTCAGCCTCCGACGCCGCGCCCCTCGGCGCCGCCGGACGCCGGCCCGCAGCCGCCGTCGTCCCGGGACGACGCGACCGCTCGCCAGGCACCCCCCGAGCACACCCAGCCGGCGCTGCCGCGCTACACGGGCCAGAACCCGCCCGACTACCCGCCGCCCGGGGAGCAGGGCCCCCGGCGCCCCGCGGGCTCCGGCTTCTTCGACTCGATCCGCCGCACCGGCCTCTACCGCGCCGACAAGCGCTGGGTCGGCGGCGTGGCCGGCGGGTTCGCCGACCGCATCGGCTGGGACCCGCTCCTGGTCCGGGGCCTGCTGGTGCTCAGCCTGTTCATCGGCGGCATCGGCCTCGTCGCCTACGCCATCGCCTGGGCGCTCGTGCCCGAGCAGTCCGACGGCCGCATCCATCTCGAGGAGGCGATCCGCGGCAGCTTCGACGTGGCCGTCCTCGGCGCCGCGGTCGTGCTGCTGATCGGCTTCGCCTGGGGCGGGCCGTGGCAGTGGGGCTTCTACGGCGACTCCGAGTGGGTCGCGGCGATCTTCTGGCTGGCGGTGATCGGCGGCGTCGTCTGGCTGCTCGTGAAGGCCGCCACGAAGCGGCCCTCGCTCGAGGGCGAGCCGCACGCGCTGCCCTACCCGCCGGCGCCGGGTCAGCCGCCCCGGACGCCGCACGCGGCGCAGCCCTACCCGGCGACGACGGCGCCCGCCGCCCAGCCGCGCCCCACGGCCACCGGTGCCGCGTACCACGGACCGCACTACCCGGTCCCGCCGCCCCTGCCGCTGCCCGCGGCGCCCGGCCTGCCGGGCGTGCCGGGCGGCCAGGCGCCCTATCCGGGTGCGCCCCATCCGGGCCCGCGTCCCCCGCGACCGCCGAAAGGTGGGGGCGGCGGGATCGTCCTCGGGCTGATCCTGCTGGCCGGCGCGGGCCTGCTGTTCCACCGGTTCGTCCTGGGCGGTGACCTCTGGTTCCTGCCGTCGGGCGACGGGCAGATCTTCGGCACCTGGATCGGCATCTCCCTGGCCGTCATCGGCGTGGCGATCGTCGTGGCGGGGCTGCGCGGCCGCTCCAGCGGCGGGCTCGGGGCGCTGGCGATCCTGGGGCTGATCGTGGCCGTACCCGCGGGCCTCGTGTACGCGAGCGACTCCTACATCGACGAGACCGTGTCGATCGGCGGCGACGTCGTCGACAGCATCGGGGACTCGCTCGACCCCCGCGTCGACGGTTACGGCCCCGGCCTGCCGATCACCGAGGGCACCACCTCGCCCGACACGATCACGCAGGCGGAACGCGGCTACGCGGTCCAGTGGGGCGATCCCACGATCGACCTGACGGACCTCGAGCTGCCCGGCGGGCCGAGCCCCGACCCGGTCGAGATCCCGGTCGCCGTCGGCGCCGGCACGGCCCGGATCGTCGTCCCCGCGGACGCCGCGGTCACCGTCGATGGCACGATCTCCGCGGGTGTGCTGCAGTGGAACGTCGACGGAGAACACCAGAGCTACAGCGGCTTCGACGGCAGGCCGTTCGAGCTCTCCAGCGACGAGGCCGACGACGACGACGCCCAGCTCCACCTGGTCATCGACGTCTCCGCCGGCGAGGCCATCATCGAGGAGGAACGATGAGCGACAGCAAGCACGAGCCCGACGCGACTCCTGACCCCACCACGCCGCCCGCGATCCCGCCGGCCATCCCGCCCCGGACGGCCGCGGCGCAGGAACCTCCGGCCGAGGCACGGCCGGAACCTCTCCGGCCGGCCGAGGTGACCCCGGCGGACCTCGGCGAGCAGCGGGAGGCCCGGCAGGACGCGCAGCCGGACGCCCGACCGGGCGCCGCCCCGGCCGGGCCCCCGGCCGGCCCCTCGGCCGGCGCCACCCGGCAACCGGCCGCACAGCCGGCGCCGGCGGCGTCCCGCCCCCGGAACCCGCAGGGCCCGCGCGTCGGGACGATCGTCTGGGGCCTGGTCGTCCTGGCGATCGGCCTGGGCGTCATGGCCGCCGCCGCGGGCGCGAGCATCGACCTCGTCCTGGCCGCGATCCTCCTCCTGGGCGGCGCCGGCGCGGCCCTGGTGGCAGGCTCGATCGTCTCGAGCTTCCGCCGCCGCACGGAGAACTGACCTCACGCAGGGCGCGGTGGCGGGTGAGGGCTGCGGCCCTCGCCCGCCACCGCGCATGAGAGGCGCCGGGGATCCCCGAACCCTGGCACCGGCAGCACCTGACCCGGCCCGCTCAGGAGCCCAGCCGCGCCCAGGTGAGGGCCACCACCACGCCCAGGAGCATGAACGGGCCGAACGGGATGTAGCTCTTGCGGCCCACGACCCGCAGGAGCAGCAGGATGACGACGACCACGCCCGCGACCAGGTAGGGCGCCGTCATCCCCAGCAGGAAGACGTCCCAGCCGAACCAGGCGGTCACCGCGCCGAGGATCCCCGCGAGCTTCACGTCGCCCAGGCCGACCCCGGTGCCCCGGAAGATCAGGTACGTCACGGCGTAGAAGCCGCCGTGGGCCGCGAAGCCCAGCTCGGCGCGCCACAGCGCCTCCCAGGACGGCCCGCCCGTCAGGGCTCCGGCGGCCGCGGCGAGCACGAGCAGCACGCCCGCGACCGCCGTCGCCGGGTACACGATCGCGTTCGGGAGCCGGTGCGTGCGCGCGTCGATCACGGCGAGCGCGGACCCGGCGAGCGCCAGGACGACGACGGCGGGCGTCGCCCACGACGGGCCGCTCGCCCACACCGCCCAGCTCACCGCGGGCACCGCCACCAGCGCCGACATCCGCGCGAACGGGCGGATCTCGCCGGCGAGCCGGGCCAGGAGGCCCGCGGTCGGGCGGTGCGGGGCGGGAGCGACGTCGGTCACGTACCGAGCCTAGACGCAGCACGAGACCCGGGCAGCAGGCAGGAATCGCGGGAAAGAGCGCTCACACTCGCGATTTCCGCCTACGAGACGCAGAAGAACGCCCTGGGCGTTCGCTGCGGTCACTCCCACTCGATGGTGCCCGGCGGCTTGCTCGTCACGTCGAGGGTGACCCGGTTGATCTCGCGGACCTCGTTGGTGATGCGCGTCGAGATCACCGCGAGCACGTCGTACGGCAGCCGCGACCAGTCCGCGGTCATCGCGTCCTCGGAGGACACGGGCCGCAGCACGACCGGGTGGCCGTACGTGCGCCCGTCGCCCTGCACGCCCACCGAGCGCACGTCCGCGAGCAGCACCACCGGGCACTGCCAGATCTCCTTGTCCAGCCCGGCCTTGGTCAGCTCCTCGCGCGCGATCGCGTCCGCGCGCCGCAGGATCTCCAGGCGCTCCTCGGTGACCTCGCCCACGATCCGGATCCCGAGGCCCGGCCCGGGGAACGGCTGCCGCGCCACGATCTCCTCGGGGATCCCCAGCTCGCGGCCCACCGCCCGGACCTCGTCCTTGAACAGCGCCCGCAGCGGCTCCACCAGCTCGAACGTCAGGTCGTCCGGCAGGCCGCCCACGTTGTGGTGCGACTTGATGTTCGCGGCGCCCTCGCCGCCGCCGGACTCCACCACGTCCGGGTACAGGGTGCCCTGCACCAGGAACTTCACTTCCTCGCCGTGCGCCCCCGCGTCGGCGACGATCGCGCGCTGCGCGTCCTCGAACACGCGGATGAACTCGCGCCCGATGATCTTGCGCTTCTGCTCCGGGTCGCTCACGCCCGCGAGCGCCGCCAGGAACCGCTCCTTCTCGTGCCGGATCACCAGGTTCACCCCGGTGGACGCCACGAAGTCGCGCTCGATCTGCTCGACCTCGCCGGCCCGCATCAGCCCGTGGTCCACGTGCACGCAGGTGAGCTGGTCCCCCACGGCCTTCTGCACGAGCGCGGCCGCGACGGCGGAGTCCACCCCGCCGGACAGCGCGCAGATCACGCGCGCGTCGCCGACCTGCGCCCGGATCGCCGCGACCTGCTCGGCCACGACGTTCCCGGCCGTCCAGTCCGGGGCGAGCCCGGCGCCGTCGTACAGGAACCGCTCGAGCACGGCCTGGCCGTGCTCGCTGTGCCGCACCTCGGGGTGCCACTGCACGCCGAACAACCGCCGCTCGCGGTCCTCGAACGCCGCGACGGGCGCCCCGGCGCTGGTGGCGAGCACCTCGAAGCCGGGCGGCGCGGCGCGCACGGCGTCGCCGTGGCTCATCCACGCGGTCTGGTGCTCCGGCACGCCGTCGAGCAGGATGCCCGCCGCGCAGACGTCGACGCCGGTCCCGCCGAACTCGCTCAGCCCGGTCCGCGCGACCTCGCCGCCGAGCGCCTGCGCCATCGCCTGGAAGCCGTAGCAGATGCCCATGACGGGCACGCCGGCGTCGAACAGCTTGGGGTCGACGGCGGGCGCGCCCTCGGCGTACACGGACGACGGCCCGCCCGACAGGATGATCGCCGCGGGGTCCTTCGCGAGCAGGTCCTCGACGCTCGCGGTGTGCGGCACGATCTCCGAGTACACGTTCGCCTCGCGCACGCGGCGCGCGATCAGCTGGGCGTACTGGGCGCCGAAGTCCACGACGAGCACCGGCCGGTGCGGTCGCGGGGCGGCATGGGGCTGGGAAACGGTGGCGGGGGTCGTCACCCCAAGATTCTATGTGTCCGACGGCGCGGCGGCCGACCCGGGCCGCGGTCGCAGGCCGACGACGACGCCCGCGACCACCACCGCGACGCCGGCCCAGACGACCGGGCCGGGCGGCGGGCCGCCGAGCAGCACGCCGCCGGCGGTCGCGACCAGGGGAACCACGCCCGTGAACAGCCCGGCCCGGCCGGCGCCCAGCCGCCCGACGGCGGTGTACCAGGACAGGAACCCGATCACCGTCACCACGACCGCGATGTACCCGATCGCCAGGAGCTCGCCGGGCCCCAGGGTCAGGATCGCCCCCGGCCCCTCGGTCACCAGCCCGAGGACTCCGAGGCCCGCCGCCGCCATCCAGATCGCGTGCACCGAGACGCCCAGGGCGCCGAGCCGGGCCAGCACGGGCACCGCCAGCAGCGTGAACCCGCACTCGCACGCCAGGACGAGCAGCGCCCAGCCGATCCCGGCGGCGTCGGTGCGCCCGCCGCCCTGGACGAGCACGGCCCCCAGGGTGACCAGCACGGCCCCCGCGACGACCAGGCCCGCGGGCCGGCGCCGTGCCGCCAGCGGGCCGGCGAGGGCCAGCACCACGGGAACCGCGGCGACCGCCACGCCGACGACCGCGGGCTCGGCATGGGCGACGCCGCGCACGACCCCCACGTTGAACAGCACGAGCCCGCTCAGCGCGACCCCGGCGAGCCAGGCCCACTCCGCGCCGCGCGGCCGCGGGACCCGCAGCCCGGCCACGCGGACGACGACGAGGACCAGCGCGCTCGCGATCACGTACCGCAGCGCCTGGCTGGTGAACAGGGGCGCGTCGGTGAGCCAGGCGGACACCGCGACCTGGCTGCCCACGCAGGACATGGCGACCACGGCGAGCACCGCCCCGGGCGCCGTGCGCGGGCGGGGCGTACGGAGACGGGTCGCGCGGAGGCGAGCCGCGCGCGGGTGGGCCGCGTGGAGGCCGGGCGCACGCGGCACGGCCGCGGTGGGGTGCGCCACGCGCGGATGGGTCGCGGCCGGATGCGCCGCGCGCCGGGGGCTCGCGGGAATCGGGGACGACGGCGTGGCGGGCGCGGCCGCGGCGGGTTCGGTGACGGGGGTGGTCATGTGCTCCAGGCTGCGCCACTCTTGGACCACGACACAGAGCCAAATCGTGGCCGTGGAACTGGTCCAAGTTCGGAGGGCGCATGCCGGGAGCCGATTTCCTCCAGCTCGACCCCGCCCAGGCGCCGCCGGGCGGCCTGACCACCTGGCTGACCGACACGCTGCGCGCCGCCGTCGCGGACGGCCGGCTGGCGGTCGGGGACCGGCTCCCCGCCACGCGCGTCCTGGCCGGGCAGCTCGCGGTGTCCCGCGGCGTCGTCGTCGAGGCGTACCAGCGGCTCACGGACGAGGGCCTGCTCGGCGGGCGCCATGGCGGCGGCACCGTCGTGCGGGCGGGGCCGCTGACCGCGGCGCCCCGTGCGCCCGGCGCGGGTGGATCCGGCGGGCGAACCCCAGCGCCAGGCACCAGGGAATCCGGCGGGCGGAACGGAGCGCCCGGCGGGACCGCGGGGCACCCGAGGAATCCGGCCGCGCCCGGCGCCGTCGTCGTCCCCGGCGGCTGGACCGGCCCCGCCGGGCCGGGGCCGTACCGTGCGACGGACGTGGAGTTCGACCTCACGCCCGGGCGTCCCGACCTGTCCGCGTTCCCCCGCGCGGCATGGGGCCGCGCGGAGCGTGCGGCCCTCGCCTCCGCGCCCGACGCCGATCTCGGGTACGGCGACCCGCGCGGCGTCCCCGCCCTGCGGGAGGCCCTGGCCGGCTGGCTGGCGCGGAACCGTGGCCTCCGGGCACACCCGGACGAGATCCTGGTGGTCAACGGGGTCGCGCAGGGACTGGTGCTGCTGGCCCGGGTGCTCGCGGCCCGCGGCCGCACGAGGGTGGCGTTCGAGGATCCCGGCTCCCGCGGCATGCGCGAGCACCTGGAGCGGTGGGACCTGCGGATCGTCCCGGTCCCCGTGGACGACGCCGGGCTCGACACCGGCGAGCTCGCCCGCACCGGCGCCGACGTCGTGGTCACCACCCCGGCGCACCAGTTCCCGACCGGCGTCGTGCTCGCCGCCGGGCGGCGGCGCGAGCTGATCGACTGGGCGCGCGAGCGCGACGGCCTGATCGTCGAGGACGACTACGACGCCGAGCACCGCTACGACCGCCCGCCCGTCGCGGCGCTGCACTCGCTCGCCCCGGAGCACGTGCTGCACGTGGGCAGCGTGTCCAAGACGCTGGCCCCGGCGATCCGGCTGGGCTGGATGGTCGCGCCACCCGGCTGGCGCGAGGAGCTCACCGAGGCCAAGTACTGGCTCGACCTGGCCTGCCCGGCCCTCCCCCAGCACGCCCTGGCGGGCCTCGTCACCTCCGGCGCCTTCGAGCGCCACCTGCGGCTGGTCCGCAGGCGCCACCGCGCGCGCCGCGACGCGCTGCTCGCCGCCCTGGCCGCCCACCTCCCCGGCGCCGCGGTGCACGGGGTGGCCGCGGGCCTGCACCTGCTGGTCACGCTCCCGGACGGCGTCCGGGACGACGACGTCGCCGCGCGCGCCCTGGCCGAGGGCGTCCTGGTCCAGCCGCTGTCGGCCCACCGCCTCGCCCCGGGCCCGCCCGGGCTCGTGATCGGCTACGCCACCACACCCCCGGACCGGCTCCGCGAGGCGGTCCGCCGGCTCGCCCGCGCCCGTTAGGCTCGTCCCGTGAGCACCGCCGGGTCCCAGTCGCCGTCCGCGCCGTCGGCCGAGGCCGCCGCCATCCGGAAGGCCCGCGGCGCGCTGCGGCGCTATCGTGTCGCGGCGCTCGTGACCGGCGTGATGCTGCTGATCCTGTGCGTGGAGCTGGGGATCAAGTACGGGCTCGGGATGATGACGGACGTGGAGCCGGTCATGCCGTTCATCGCCTGGGTGCCGTTCGCGCACGGCTGGATCTACGTGATCTACCTGATCACGGTCGCGGACCTGTGGTCGAAGATGCGGTGGGGTTTCGGGCGGCTCGCCACGATGACCCTCGCCGGCGTGGTGCCGGTGATGTCGTTCCTGCTGGAACGCAAGATCCATGTCGAGGCGGAGGCCAAGCTCATGGCGCTCGAGGAGCGGTTCGCCGCCTAGGATCGGGATCGGACACGGGGCCCATCAGGGGGCACCAAGGTCATGTCCGGTACTTCCCGAGATTTTCCATCTCAAGACCATAACAAGGATTGACCTTCACCGGTTCACCTTGGAAAGATCGTTCCACGGAACTTCACCCGGAGCAGGGGCGGTTTATGGGCGGGACGTCTTTCCTCTATATGGCAGTCGGTGCCGCCGTGCTGGCGATCCCGGCGGTCATCCTCATCTCGATCGCGATGGTCGCCTCCGGCTTCTCGGGCCTGCTGCGGCTCGCCTTCGGGGCCCTGCGGGCTGGCGTGATCCCCGAGCGCCGGTACCTCCACGACCGCGAGATCGACCTGTTCTCCGCGTTCCGCGGCATCGCGGGAGTCCTGCTCCTGACCACCGCCGAGCTCATGCGGTCCCGGAGCCTGCCGACCCGGCTCCCAGCCCCGATCCCCGGGGAGGGCCTGCCCTCCTGGATCGGCATCCTCGCGCACGGCACCCTCTGGGCGGTGAGCACGCTCGCCGCCGTCGCCCTGCTGATCGGCGTCGGCTCGCTCGTCACCTACTCCAGGCAGGTGCGGTACCCGCCGCCCGTCACGCCCGAGGACGGCCGCGCCCGGTCAGTGATCTCGCCCTTCCTCCCGCTGCGCGCCCCCGCGACGCTGGCGGTCGTCAGCCTGCTCACGGTCGCGTACGCCGTCGTCCTGCCGCCGCTGATCCCGGAGAGCGGCGGCGAGCTGGCCGTGGCCGAGCCGCCCGGGATCGGGTCGCTCGTCCTGCTGACCGCGCTCCTGATCCTCGGGGTGATCGGGGCGATGCTGCTGGTCGGCGTCGTCGTCGTCGGCCTGCCCCTGGCCGTCACGTTCCACTCCCGCGGGGCCGACGGCCATCCGGCGCTCCCCGCGCTGTGGTCGCTCGCGCTCGCCGGGCTGTACCTCTGGCAGCGCGGCCCGGAGTGGTACGACGCCGGCGCCGCCTGGTTCGGGGCCGGCGCCGCCGGGGCGGACTCGCATCTCGTGTCGGCCGCGATGCCGGGCCTGACCGGGACCGGGATCGTGATCGCGATCTCGGTGCGGGAGCTCGTGCGGCTGCACGTGGTGCACGGCATCGACCCGTGGACGCCGACGGCCGTGCTGACCGCGAACGCCCGCCGCAGCGACAACA
This sequence comes from Myceligenerans crystallogenes, assembly GCF_039529775.1. Classification (NCBI taxonomy): domain Bacteria; kingdom Bacillati; phylum Actinomycetota; class Actinomycetes; order Micrococcales; family Promicromonosporaceae; genus Myceligenerans; species Myceligenerans crystallogenes. Next base: position 526,422 of record NZ_BAAANL010000001.1, on the reverse strand, counting down.
CCCTGGTCGTCGCCGAGCCGCAGGCGCTCGTCGCGGACCTGCTTCCAGACAATCCCCAGAAATTCGGTGCAGCATGGTTCTCCGACTACCTCAGGAGGAAGCTGTGGCAGGCACGCCGGACGGTGCAGGAAGCGGTGCGGGGGTAGCGGGACCCCGCCAGGGCAAGGGGCTGCGGATCGCCCTGATCGCGGGGATCGCCGTCGTGGCGGCGGTCCTGGTCGTGCTGGGCGTCACGCAGCTCTACGCGTCGATGCAGACCGGCGACGACGTCCCCGCGCCCGCCGTCGGCTCCGGCGACGACGCCCCGGCCGTCACCCGCGACCTCGCCGAGCTGGACGGCGACTGGTCCGTCGCCGACGGCTCGGAGGCCGGCTACCGCGTCGACGAGGTGCTGAACGGGACGGACGTGACCGTCGTCGGCCGCACCTCGCAGGTGACCGGCACGGTCACGGTGTCCGGCGGCGAGCTGACCGCCGCCGACGTCGAGGTGGACACGGCGAGCATCGAGACCGACGAGGCCGCCCGCGACAGCCAGTTCCAGGGCATCCTTTCCACGACCGAGTACCCCGCCGCGACGTTCTCCGCGACCGAGGCCGTGGACATCTCGGCGGTGGCCGACGGCGAGACGGTGGCCGTCGAGGTCCCGGGCACCATGACGATCACGGGGACGTCCCAGGACGTCACCGCCGAGATCGAGGTGCGCCTGACGGACGCGGGCGCCGAGCTGGCGGCGAGCATCCCGGTCACGTTCGCGGACTACGGCATCGAGGCCCCGGACCTGGGCTTCGTCACGGTCGAGGACGACGGGTTCGTGGAGGCGCAGCTCAGCCTGGCGCAGTGAGGTCGCGCGGCGATCTCGCGCGGCGATTTCGGCGAGGGCCGACGCCGGACCACCCCGCCCGCCGTTCTGGTTGAATGCCGGTGTGAGCAGCCACCCGTTCGACGACATCACCGCCGACCAGCTCCGGGCCGCCGGCAGCATGAAGTGGTCCGCCTACCCGGACACGATCGGGGCCTGGGTCGCCGAGATGGACTTCGGCACGTCGCCGGAGGTCACCACGGCCCTGCACGACGCCGTCGACCGCGCGCTGTTCGGGTACCTCCCCCAGTCGCTCGTGACCCAGATGTCGGAGTCCTACGCGCGCTTCGCGGCCGAGCGGTACTCCTGGGGCGTGGATCCGGCACGCGTGCGGCCGGTGACGGACGTGCTGACCGCGCTCGAGCTGGTCATCACGCACTACTCGCGCCCGGGTTCGCCGATCATCCTGCCCACCCCGGCCTACATGCCGTTCCTCACCGTGCCGGGCCTGCTCGGGCGCGAGATCATCCAGGTCCCGATGGCGGTGACCCGGCCCGCCGGGTCGTCGGACGGCCCGCGCTACACGTATGACCTCGACGCGATCGACGCGGCGTTCCGCGCCGGCGGGCACCTGCTCGTGCTGTGCAACCCGCACAACCCGATCGGCCGCGTCCTGCTGCCCGCGGAGATGCAGGCGATCGCCGAGGTCGTGGACCGGCACGGCGGGCGCGTCTTCTCCGACGAGATCCACGCGCCGCTGGTGTACGAGGGCCACCGGCACGTCCCCTACGCCTCGCTCTCCGAGACGGCGGCGTCGCACACGATCACCGCCACCTCGGCGTCGAAGGCCTGGAACCTGCCGGGCATGAAGTGCGCCCAGCTGGTGCTGTCGAACGACGCCGACGCCAAGGTGTGGACCTCGATCGGGCGCCCCGCCGAGATGCAGACCGCCACGCTCGGCCTCGTCGCGTCGTCGGCCGCCTACGCCGAATCCGGCGCGTGGCTCGACGACACCCTCGGCTACCTGCGGGGCAACTACCGCGTGCTCACGGACCTCCTCGCCGCCGAGCTCCCGCAGGTCGAGGTCGCCCCGCTGGAGGGCACGTACCTCGCCTGGCTGGACTTCCGCGCGCTGGACCTCGGCGGGCTGCCCCCGGCCGCCTTCCTCCGCACCCGCGCCGGCGTCACCCTGACCGACGGCGCCCTGTGCGGCATGGCGGGCGAGGGCTTCGCCCGGCTGAACCTGGCGACCCCGCGCCCGATCCTGACCGAAGCCCTCACCCGCATCGCCGCGTCGCTCGCCTGACCGGCGCGGCCCGCGCGGGCGCGGTCCCCGCGGGCCCGGTCGCCCGCGGGCCCGGTCGCCCGCGGGGCGGTGCCCCGCGGGCGCCGTGCCGGCTCAGGCCTCGCTCCCCGCGGTGCGCGCGTCCCGCGCGAAGTAGTCCCGCTCGCGCTGCGCGACGAACGCGTCGACGTTCTCCTCGTGCAGCTCCCCGCACGGCCCGCCGCAGGCCTCCTGCGCGAGCCCGGCCAGATGCGCGGTCTCGCGCTCGTGCGCCATCGCCGTGCGGACGCGCCCCGCGAGCACCTCGTCCCACTCCGGCTCAGCCAGCGCGGCCGAGTCCACCCGGACCAGCCACCAGAGCCCGGTGTCCGCGTCCAGGTCGAGCCCGATCTCGCCCTCCGTGCGCACGGCGTTGACCAGGCGCTCGACCATCACGTGGATCTCGGAGTCGTGCCCGACGGCGGCGTCGCCCCAGGTGTCCTCGTCACCGAGGGCCAGGTCCGCCGGGCCGAGCCGGGGATCGGCCGTCCACGCCGCGTGGGCGGCGCGCGCCGTGTCCGGGTCGTCGACGGCGACCCAGGTCACCTCGGCGTGATGCACCTGCGCGAAGTCGTCGCCGTTCGACTCGAACCACTCCCGTGCCTCGTCGTCGGAGACGGACGCGGCGTCGAGCTCGGGGTGTGCCGCCCGCTCGGCGACCAGCAGGCCGCTGAGCAGCTCGCTCTGCGACGAGCCCGTGGCGCCGTCGTCCCGCGCGGCGGCGGCCAGGGCGGCGTCGCGCACCGCCACGTCGAGGGCGCGACGCGCGCGCTCGCCCGGCGCGGCGTCGCCGGTCCAGATGTACTCCTCGACGGTGCTGTCCATCCGGGACGCGACCGCCCCGGCGGTGATCTCGGCGCCGTCCACCGTGGCCAGCACCGACGGGTCGGTCCTCGGGGCGCACCCGCCCAGGAGCAGGGCGGCGGCGACGGCCGCCGCCCCGCTCCGGACGGTGCGACGGGTCAGCCCGAGCACCGGTTGATCTGCGCGTTGAGGAAGTCGTCGTCGGCTTCCCAGTACTCGTCACCGCACTCGGCGTCCCACGGGTTGAGGGACCCGCCGTGCATGCGGCCGCAGCGGTCGTGGTCGCCGCAGTCGTAGGTGTAGGCGTTGATGCCGTTGCAGCCGGGGCCGCACTCGCCCATGCACTCCGAGGAGCCGGGGCCGGTGTGGATCGACTCGGTCCGGAAGCAGTGCGCGTCGGAGTCGTGCTGCAGGCTGCGGTACGCCGTGGTGCAGGCCATGTAGTAGATGCCGTCCTCGTCGGACTGCTGGCAGGCAGCGAGCTGGATCTGGGCCTCGCCGTCCGCCGCAACGGCGGTCTCGGCCCGGAGCGCGGCGGCGCGGTACTCGGCGAGCGTGCACCGGTCACCGCCCTGCGCGGCGTGGGCCGTCGCGTCGTGCGATGTCGTCGCGGAGGTCCGGACGACGGCGGCCGTGGCGCCCTTGGCCTTCTTCTCCGTGCGCACCTCGCCGGCGCCCGCGTCGTAGGACCCGAGCTCCACGCCGACCGGCGCCTCGGAGACCAGCGTGACGAAGCGCATCAGGATGTCGAGGTGCTCGGGCACTCGCCGCTCGCTCGCGACCAGCGGGTCGATGAGCTGCTCCTGCGTCTCGAGCAGCAGCGCCGTCAGCGCCTCGCGCTCGGTCGGGTCGATCGTGGTGCCCGCGCCGTTCCAGGACGCCTCGCCCGTGGCCGCGTCGCGCTCGGCGGTCAGGGTGACGCCGTCGAGCGTGATCGACGCCGTCGCCCGCGCGCCGCCGGCGGTGGCCCGCGCCGAGCCGTCCGGCGTGGCCCGCACCGGGGCTCCCGCCGAGGCCGCCTCGACGACGATGTGGTGCGTGGAGTGACCGAACTTCGCGGTGAGGCGCTCGGCCGCCCGGTCCGTGACCTCGAGGCCGGCGGCGCCGTCGCCCGCCGGGACGACGTCGGCGTTCGACGCCGTCGTGCCGCCGAACGTGACGAGCGACATGACGGCGAGAACACCGCCGATCCGCCTGATGCCGCGTGCGTGTGGGACTCGCATGGATTCCTCCCCTTGCCTGGGAAACCGCGGGAGCCCGCGGCCCCAGGAAAGCTACTGAACCCCTCGCAGTTGGTAAACACCCAGGTGGGAACGATGGCATGACGATTCGGGGAATTGCCGGTAACCCGGTTTCCGGGGCAACGACCTCAATTCGGCGGGGCGAATTCGGCGTGCTGAATTCGGCGGGGAAGATGGTCTTGCATCTCGACGGCGCCTGGCCTAGGCCGCCGGCAGGCCCGCGATCCCCGTGTCCGGGTCCGTCGCCCTGCCGCCGCGGCGGCCGCCCGACATCTCGTCGCGGACGAGGCGGATCCACAGGGCGACGGCGAAGCCGCCGAAGACCCACCACTGCAGGGCGTAGAAGGCGTTCTGCAGGTTAACGCCGGTGCCGCCCTCGATCATGGGTCGCGGCAGCTGCTCGAGCGGAGCGCCCGACGCGGAGTCGACGACGTAACCCGAGTAGATCGGGCCGCCCCATTCCTGGACGAGAGCGCCGAGCGCGATGTCACCGACCCGCGGCCAGGCGCCGGTCTCGCCGCCGGCGCTCCCGCCCGCGACGCCGGCGGCGCCCACGGACTCGCCGGCCTGCAGCCAGCCGGTCAGCGTCACGGCCCCGGGCGGCGGTGCGTCCGCGTCGTGCGGCTCGGCGACCCAGCCGCGGACGACGGCGAGCACCGGCACACCGGACAGCGCGGCCCACGACTCGCCCGCCGTGCCGTCGTCGGACACCCGCAGCGGCGCGAGCACAAGGTACCCGACGTCGCCGCCGGGCCCGGCCCGGCCCTCGACCAGCACCTGCTGGCCGGCCTCGAACGTCCCGGTGACCTCCACCTGCCGCCCGACGAGCTCGCCCGGGAACGGCTCCTGCGGGGCGAGCACCTCGCCCAGCCCGGCGGGCCCGGCGGCGGCAGCCTCGCGCGCCTCCTGCTCGGCGGCGAGCTCGGCCCGCTCGAACGCGCGGTCGAGCTGCCACTTGCCGAGCCACCCGCACCCCCCGGCGGCCAGCAGGAACACGAGCAGCAACGCGATCATCCGCGGCTGACGCGCCACGGCCCAGAAACTCACCCCCTGACGATACCCGCCGGGCGCCGGCGCCCGAGCCACCGGCCCAGAACGTGCGAGCCCCGCGGGCGTGGCGTCGAATGGGAGGTGCCCCGGCACCCGTCAGCAAGGAGCGCGTGATGACGACGATCCCCGGCTCGACCCCCTGGACCGCGACGGGCGTGGCCCGGCTCGGCGACGGGGAACTGGCCCGAGTCGACGCCTGGTGGCGCGCCGCGAACTACCTGTCCGTCGGCCAGATCTACCTGCTCGGCAACCCCTTGCTGCGCGAGCCGCTGCGCCGCGAGCACGTCAAGCCCCGCCTGCTCGGCCACTGGGGCACGACGCCCGGCCTCACGTTCCTCTACGCGCACCTGAACCGGGCGATCAGGGCCCGCAGCCAGCCCACGCTGTACGTCACGGGCCCGGGACACGGCGGCCCGGGCCTCGTCGCCTCGGCGTACCTGGACGGGACGTACTCGGAGATCTACTCCGACATCACGCGCGACGCCGAGGGCGTCCGCCGGCTGTTCCGCCAGTTCAGCTTCCCGGGCGGGGTGCCGAGTCACGTCGCCCCGGAGACGCCCGGCTCGATCCACGAGGGCGGCGAGCTCGGGTACGCCCTCTCCCACGCCTACGGCGCCGCGTTCGACAACCCGGGACTGCTGGTCGCCGCGGTGGTGGGCGACGGCGAGGCCGAGACCGGCCCCCTGGCGACGTCCTGGCACTCGAACAAGCTGCTCAACCCGCACCAGGACGGCGTCGTCCTGCCGATCCTGCACCTGAACGGCTACAAGATCGCGAACCCGGCGATCCTCGCCCGCATCCCGCAGGCGGAACTGGGCGCGCTGCTGGCCGGCTACGGCCACAAGCCCTACTTCTTCGAGGTGCCGGACGACTCCGACGAGCCGCCCCTGGTCACGCACCGCCGGTTCGCGGGCCTGCTCGACGAGGTGCTGGACGACATCGCGGAGATCAAGGCGCGCGCCGCCCGCACCCCGAGCGCCGCCGTCGACCGCCCCGTCTGGCCCATGATCGTCTTCCGCACCCCCAAGGGCTGGACGGGTCCCGCCGTCGTCGACGGCAAGAAGACCACCGGCTCCTGGCGCGCCCACCAGGTCCCGCTCGCCAGCGCCCGCGACACCCCCGAGCACCTCCGGGTGCTGGAGGAGTGGCTGCGCTCGTACCGCCCGCAGGAGCTGTTCGACGACGACGGCGCGGTGCGCGCCGAGATCACCGGCCTCGCCCCCGCGGGCGACCTGCGCATGAGCGCCACCCCGTACGCGAACGGCGGCCTGCTGCTGCGCGACCTGCGGCTGCCGGACTTCCGGGAGTTCGCGGCCGACGTCCCGGCGCCGGGCGGCTCGACGTCGGAGGCGCCGCGCGTCCTGGGGCAGTGGCTCACGGACGTGATCCGGCAGAACCCCGGCAACTTCCGGATCTTCGGGCCGGACGAGACGGCGTCGAACCGCCTGCAGGCCGTCTACGACGCCACCGGCAAGCAGTGGAACGCCGAGCTGTACGGCCCCGACGTGGACGAGCACCTGGTGCGCACCGGCAGGGTCATGGAGATGCTCAGCGAGCACCAGTGCCAGGGCTGGCTCGAGGGCTACCTGCTGACGGGGCGGCACGGCCTGTTCACCAGCTACGAGGCGTTCGTGCACATCATCGACTCGATGTTCAACCAGCACGCCAAGTGGCTCAAGGTCACCAACGACATCCCGTGGCGGCGGCCGATCGCCAGCCTGAACTACCTGCTGTCGAGCCACGTCTGGCGCCAGGACCACAACGGGTTCAGCCACCAGGACCCCGGGTTCATCGACCACGTCGTGAACAAGAAGGCCGAGATCGTGCGGGTCTACCTCCCGCCGGACGCCAACACGCTGCTGTCCACCTACGACCACTGCCTGCGCTCACGGCAGTACGTGAACGTGGTGGTGGCGGGCAAGCAGCCGGCACCGAACTGGCTCGCGATGCCGGAGGCGATCGAGCACTGCACGCGCGGCCTGGGCATCTGGGAGTGGGCCGGGACCGAGGTGCCGGGCGAGAAGCCCGACGTCGTCCTCGCCGCCGCGGGCGACGTGCCGACCCTGGAGGTGCTGGCCGCCGCCGACATCCTGCGCCGCGAGCTGCCGGACCTCAAGGTACGCGTGATCAACGTCGTCGACCTCATGCGGCTGCAGGACGCCGGCGAGCACCCGCACGGCCTCACCGACCCCGAGTTCGACGGCCTCTTCACCGCCGACCGGCCGATCATCTTCGCCTACCACGGCTACCCGTGGCTCATCCACCGCCTCACCTACCGCCGCGCGGGCCACCCCAACCTGCACGCGCGCGGCTACAAGGAGGAGGGCACGACGACGACGCCGTTCGACATGGTGATGCTCAACGACCTGGACCGCTACCACCTGGTGATCGACGTCGTCGACCGCGTCCCGGGCCTCGGCCCGGCCCAGGCGGGCCTGCGCCAGCGCATGCAGGACGCCCGCCTCCGCGCCCGCGCCTGGACGCGCGAGCACGGCGAGGACATCCCGGAGGTCCGGGACTGGGTGTGGCCGGCGAGCGACTCCCCCGGCCGGCCCGCCGCCCCGACCCTCCCGGACACGAGCGCCGACAACGAGTGACCGCGCCCCGAGAGCAGTGCTCAGCCGCAACGCGCCTCAGCGACCGCGTCGCTGCTGCACGATACGACGAATGAAGTCCCGGGGCCGCAGAATCGCGATCCGCTGATTCCATGGGCTCATCGACGTGAGATCGGTGTCATCCGAGACCACGATCAGCGCATCGCTCGCCACGGCGACGTCAAGAATGAGGTTGTCCTCGAAGTCAGGCACGTCGAACACCCGCCGGTCCGGATCCAGCACCTTGCCGCCGCTGGTCTCGACCAGTTCCGCCAGGGCGTCGACGTACTCCTCCACGGACCGGTGAGACCACCCGAAGCTGCGGAGCACACGCGCCACGTTCTCCAGGATGTGCAGTGACGTGCAGAGGGAGAACTCCTCGGCATCGAACGCGACGGACAGGCAGTCGGCATCGGCGTTGCCCGTCGCGGGCGGCAAACGAGCCAGGTAGGGCCACTCCGAGTCGGCACCGACGACGGCGTTGACGAAGACGTTGACGTCGTAGACGACGGCCGGGGCCAGCGATTCGCTCATGGCGTCTCGAGCACCTCGGCCACTCTCGCGGCGACCTCCTCGCGGGACACCACACGCCCGCCCATCTCGGCACGACCCCGGGCCTGGATGCCGCGCATCCGCTCGGCCCACATCTCATGCCGCATCCGCTTCATCGCCACGCGAAGAAACTCCGAGCGGTTGCCGTGCCCGAAGTACTCGACGAGCGCGTCGAGCTGCTCGCGGTCCTCATCGGCGACCGCAAAGCCGATCGTCTGTGCTGTCATCACAGTCCCCTATGTTAGGCGCATCCATATGCAACGCAACTGCAATCGTAGCGCGGTCCACAGGGAGACCCTCCTCCTTTCCTTCTTCCCGACTCCTTGGACCGACGTCTACCGCGCGGCCAGGACGGCGAGGGACTGGCGGGCGATGGCGAGTTCCTCGTTGGTGGGGACGACCATGACCAGGGGCCGCGCGGGGGCCTCGGGTTCCGTGGGGGAGATCACGCGGGACTCGCGGGCGCGCGCCGCGTTGAGGTCCGGGACGACGCCCAGGCCCAGGAAGCCCAGGCCCTCGACCACGCCCGCGCGGACGTGGGCCGCGTTCTCGCCGACGCCCGCCGTGAAGGCCAGGACGTCGATGCCGCCGAGGACCGCCGCGTAGGCGCCGACGTATTTGCGCAGGCGGTGCAGGTAGACGTCGAGCGCCAGGCGGGCGTCGTCGTCGCCCGACTCGATCAGGCGCGTCAGCTCGCGCATGTCGTTGACGCCGCCCAGGCCGAGGAGGCCGGAGCGCTTGTTGAGCAGGGTGTCCACCTCGTCGGGCGACAGGCCCGAGCGGATCAGGTGGAAGACGATCCCCGCGTCGACGTCGCCCGAGCGGGTGCCCATCACCAGGCCCTCCAGCGGCGTCAGGCCCATGGACGTCTCCACCGCGCGCCCGCCCAGCACCGCCGACGCCGACGCGCCGTTGCCCAGATGCAGCACCACCTGCCGCAGCGTCTCCGGGCCGCGGCCCTCGGCGGCGAGCTTCGCGGTGACGGCGGGATGCTCCGCCACCGCCCGCGACACGTACTCGTGCGAGGTCCCGTGGAAGCCGTACCGCCGGATGCCGTGCTCGGCGGCCGTCCCCCGGTCGATCGCGTAGGTCGCGGCCGGGGCCGGGAGGTCCGCGAAGAACGCCGTGTCGAACACGGCCACGTGCGGCACGTCCAGCAGCTCGCGCGCCACCTCGATCCCCGTGACGTTGGCCGGGTTGTGCAGCGGGGCGAGCGGGATCAGGTCGCGGACGGCGGCGACGACGTCGTCGTCCACCACCACCGGCGCGGAGAACGACGTGCCGCCGTGCACGACGCGATGCCCGACGGCGACGACGCCCGCCTCCCCCAGCGACGGCCCGGTCTCCTCGAACAGCTCGAGGACCAGGCGCAGGGCGGCGCCGTGGTCGGCCACGGCCCCCTCCCGGACCGTCCGGGCGCCGCGCACCTCGTGCGACGCGCGGCCCGAGGCCTCGCCGATCCGCTCGACGATCCCCGCCGCGAGCGCGTCGCCCGGCGCCGGGTCGACGAGCTGGTACTTGAGCGACGACGACCCGGAGTTCAGGACGAGGACGGTGCTCACATCTGCTCCAGTTCGGTGGCGGCCTGCTGCTCCTGACCGGCCCGGAGTTCCCCCGCGGCCTCCGGCCGAACCGCCTCCTGCGCCTGGATGGCGGTGATCGCGATGGTGTTGACGATGTCCTGCACGAGGGCACCGCGCGAGAGGTCGTTGACCGGCTTGTTCAGGCCCTGCAGCACCGGGCCGACGGCGACGGCGCCCGCCGACCGCTGCACCGCCTTGTACGTGTTGTTGCCGGTGTTCAGGTCGGGGAACACGAACACCGTGGCCCGCCCGGCGACGTCGGACCCGGGGAGCTTGGACGCCGCGACCGAGGCGTCCACGGCGGCGTCGTACTGGATGGGGCCCTCGACGACGAGGCCGGGCGCGCGCTCGCGGACGGCCGCGGTGGCGGCGCGCACCTTGTCGACGTCGGCGCCGGAGCCGGAGGTCCCGGTGGAGTAGGAAAGCATCGCGATCCGCGGTTCGACGCCGAACTGCGCGGCCGTGGCCGCCGACGACACGGCGATGTCCGCGAGCTCGTCCGAGGTCGGGTCCGGGATGACCGCGCAGTCCCCGTAGACGAGCACCCGGTCGGTGAGGCACATGAAGAACACCGACGACACGGACGACGTACCGGGCCGCGTCCTGATGATCTCGAACGACGGCCGGATCGTGTGGGCGGTGGAGTGGGCGGCGCCGGAGACCATGCCGTCCGCGAGGCCGAGGTGCACCATGAGCGTGCCGAAGTAGGAGACGTCGGTGACGATCTCGCGGGCGCGCTCCTCCGTCATGCCCTTGTGCGCGCGCAGCCGGGTGTACTCGGCGGCGAAGCGGTCCAGGATCTCCTTGCTCTCCGGGGTGGCGCCCGTGGGCGACAGCACGCGGGCGCCGTCGAGGTCCAGGCCGAGCTCGGCGGCCCGGCCGCGGATCGCGGCCTCGTCGCCGAGGATCGTGAGGTCCGCGATGCCGCGCGCCAGGACCGTGCCGGCGGCACGCAGGATGCGGTCGTCGTCGCCCTCCGGGAGGACGACGTGCCGCCGCCCGCCGCGGGCCCGCTCGATGAGCTGGTGCTCGAACATCAGCGGGGTGACGACCTCGGGCCGCGGCAGGTCGAGGCGGGAGGCGAGCGCACCGCCGTCGACGCAGCGCTCGAACAGCGCGCGGGCGACGTCGATCTTGCGCTGCGAGTCCCGCGTGACGCGGCCCCGCACGGCCGACGCCCGCTGCGTGGCCCGGTAGGTGTCCATGTCCGTGCGGATCACGGGGACGCGCGGCTGCAGCGCCTCCAGCAGCTCCCGCGCCCGTCCCTCCGGGTAGAAGCCGCCGTTCAGCACGATGCCCGCCAGCGACGGGAACGACGGCGCGGTGTGCGCGGCGAGCAGGCCGGTCAGCACGTCCGTGCGGTCCCCGGGCGTGATGACGACGGCGCCGTCGGACAGATGACCGAGCAGGTGCTCGAAGCTCATCGCGCCGACCAGCACGCCCAGGGCCTCGCGGCCCAGGAGCTCCGGGTCGCCGAGCGCGAGCTCACCCTCGACCGCCTCCACGAGCTGGCCGACCGTGGGCGCGGACAGGAACGGCTCCTCGGGGATCGTCCACACGGGGACCTCGGGCTGGGCGGCCGCGACCGCGGCCCGCACGTCCCTCGCGTTCAGCGTGTCGCACCGGTTCACCACGAGCCCCACGGCGTGCGCGTAGTACGTGCCCAGCTCCGCCAGCGACGCCTCCGCGAGCGCCGTCACGTCCTGCGGCGTGCGCCCCTTGCCGGACACGACGAGCAGCACGGGCGCGCCCAGGTTGGCGGCGATCCTCGCGTTGAACGCGAGCTCGTTCACCCCGGCGACGTCGGTGTAGTCGGTGCCGAGCACGACCACGGAGTCGCACCGCTCGGCCATCGCGTGGAACCGGGCGACGATGCGCGCCATGGCGTCGTCGGGGTCCTCGTGCAGGTCGGAGTAGGTGACGCCGACGGCGTCGTCGTACTCCAGCTCGACGCCGTCGTGGTCGAGCAACATCTCCAGCACGTAGTCCCGTTCGGGGACGACGGCGCCGCCGTCCGCGCCGGTCCCGGTGACCCGTGAGACGGGCCGGTACACCCCGACCCGCCGCCCCTGCCGCACCAGCAGGTCGAGGACCCCCAGCGCCACGGTGGACTTCCCGCTCTCACCCTCGGGTGACGCGATGACGATGCTGCGGGCTGCGCCGCTCATAGCTGCTCCTTGCGAACATGCCTCGGTACGGTCTCAACCTACCTGCGCCGTCCGGCACCGGTGACCGGCGCCGGCCCTCGCACCCCGGCGGAACAGGCCCGGGACCGCCCGGGGCGGCGCCGTAGGCTCGGGAGGTGACCGTTCTCATCGATCCGCCCGTCTGGCCCGCGCACGGCACCCACTTCTCGCATCTCGTGTCCGACGTCTCGCTGCTGGAGCTGCGGGCGTTCGCGCGGGCGGCCGGTGTCCCGGACCGGGCGTTCGACCTCGATCACTACGACGTGGCGGCGGCCCGGCACGACGAGCTGGTCGCCGCCGGCGCCGTCCCGGTCGCGGGGATGGAGCTGGCGCGCCGTCTCGTCGCCTCCGGCCTGCGGATCTCGGGGGCGGAGCGCGCGGGCAGCAAGCGCGCGCCGATGCTCGCCCGGTGGGACGCGTCGTGCCCGACGACGCCGGGCAGGACCGCCGGCGAGGGGGCGGGCGAGGCGGCTCGTGAGGCGGCCGGCGAGGTCGCCTGGCACGCCGTCGGCGAGGCGCTCGACGAGCGCTGGCGGGAGCCGCACCGCACCTACCACACCGCGTTCCACCTGTTCACGGCCCTGGAGGCGCTCGACACCCTGCTGTCGGACGCCGCGGCGTCGGGCGCTCCGGTTCCCGGCGACGTCGCCTGGCATGCCCGGGTCGCCCTGTGGTTCCACGACGCCGTGCACGACGGCAGCACCCCCGCCGACGAGGAGGCCTCGGCCGCCCTGGCCCGCGAGCTCCTGGCCCCGCTCACCGGCGTCGCGCCACGATCCGCCGCGGAGATCGCGCGGCTGGTGCTGGTCACGGCCGCCCACGACCCGGACCCCGGGGACCTGGCCGGGAGCCTCGTGAGCGACGCCGACCTCGCGGTCCTCGGCGGTACCCCGGCCGCCTACGCCCGCTACACGCACCAGGTCCGCGCGGAGTACGCCCACGTCCCGGACCCCCTCTTCCGCCGGGGCCGCGCCCAGGTGCTGGGCGGCCTGCTGGCGGCGGGCGACCTCTTCCGCACCCCGTGGGGCAAGGCCCGCTGGCACGACGACGCGACGTCGAACCTGGGGGCCGAGCTCCGCGACCTCGCCGGCCCCGCCTGACGTCGCCCCACAACCTCCTGCCGCGCGCCGGAAATTTCCACAGGATCGCCCCGGCCTGCCAGGTAGGTTGCTCACGTGGCCATCCCCGTGAACCCGCGCCTGCGGCGCCTGCGCCGGGTGTTCGACGTCGTCGCGATCGCGATCGGCGTGCTCAGCCTGCCCGTCGCGATCCCGGTGTTCTGGGTGCAGGGCGTCGGGCAGTCGCGCGTCGTGGCGCCGGAGGACGTCCCCGAGGTCGACGCCGTCATCGTGCTCGGCGCCGGGCTGCGCCCGGACGGCACGCCGTCGACCTACCTGCGACGCCGCGTCGAGATGGGCGCGCAGCTCTACGGCGCCGGCCGCGCGCGGCAGGTCATCCTCTCGGGCGACGCCCACACGAAGGCCGACGGCACCCGGTACGACGAGCCCGCCTCGATGCGCGACCACATCCGCGGCCTCGGCGTCCCGGACGACGCCCTCGTGCTCGACCGCGAGGGCTTCGACACGGACGCCACCTGCCGCCGCGCCCGCGACGAGTACGGCGTGCGGACGGCCGTCGTCGTCACCCAGGACTTCCACGTCCGCAGGACCCTCTTCACCTGCGGGTACTCGGGGATCGACGCGGTCGGCGTCGGCGTCAGCAGCGAGAGCGTCACCCCGGTCAAGGCCCTGTTCGCCTGGAAGCTCCGCGAGATCCCGGCCAGCTGGAAGGCCGCCGCGGAGTCCGTCCTGCACCGCTGACCGGACGGCGTCCCGGCGGCGCCGGCTACAGCTCGATCAGGCCCGACTGGTACGCCTTGACGACGGCCTGGGTCCGGTCCCGCGCCCCCAGCTTCGCCAGGCACGAGGACACATGGCTCCGGATCGTCTCCACGCCGAGGAACAGCCTTGCGGCGATCTCCGCGTTGGTCAGCCCCTCGGCGACCAGCCCCAGCACCTCGCGCTCGCGCCCGCTGAGCCGCACCACCCCGTCCGCCGCCCGCGGCCGCGTCCGCACCAGCCGCCGCACGGCGTCGGGGAACAGCAGGCTCTGCCCGCCCGCGACCGTGCGCACCGCCTGCACCATCTCGTCCGCGCCCGCCCGCTTCAGCAGGAACCCCGCCGCACCCGCCTGGAGCGCGTCGAGGACGTGGTCGTCGTGCTCGAACGTCGTCACCACCAGCACGCGCGGCGGGTCCGGCTGCCGGAGCACCAGCTCGGTCGCCCGGATCCCGTCGACCCCGGGCATCCGCACGTCCATGCAGACGACGTCCGGCCGCAGCTCCCGCGCCAGCGCCACGGCCCCGGCCCCGTCGCCCGCCTCGCCCACGACCTCCAGATCCGGCTCCCCGTCGAGGATCAGCCGCATCCCGCCGCGCACCAGCGGCTCGTCGTCGGCCAGCAGCACCCGCACCAGCTCACTCATCGCGTTCCTTCCCCGCCGTGATCCGCGGCAGCCGGACCGAGAGCAGCCAGCGCCCGTCGTCGTCCGCGAACCCGGCACCATCCTGCCCGGCACGGGCCTGGTCCCGGGCGGGCGGCCCGCCGGTCCTGCTCGGCCCGGCGCCCTCGTCCTTCCCGGCGGCACCCGCCGCGTGACGCCTCACGCCGTCGTCGTGCCCGACGACGCCGGCTGCCGCGCTCCCGCCGAACAGCGCGGCCCGTTCGCGGATCCCGGCGAGGCCGCGTCCGCCGTCGCGGCCGGACGGCCGCGCCGCCGCGCCCGCCGGGCCCGGACCGGCGACCCGGGCCTGATCGCTCACGGCATTGCTCACCTGCACGAACACCTCGTGATCCGTGTGACCGACCCGCAGCCGCACCTCCCCCGGCGCGCCGTGCCGCCGCGCGTTCGTCAGCCCCTCGGTCACGATCCGCGCCACCGTGCGCCGCAGGATCGGCGGCAGGTCGGCGGGGAGCGCGACGTCGGCCGCGACCTCCAGCCCGGCGCGCCGGTGCTGCTCGACGACGTCCGCCACCCCGCCCGCCGGCGCCGCCGCCCGGTCGTCCCGCAGGATCCCGAGCAGCGCGTCGAGCTCCGCCAGCGCCCCGCGCGACACCTCCTCGATGGCGACGAACGCCTCGGCCGCCCGCTCGGGCCGCGTGGCCGCGACGCGGCGGCCCGCGGCGGCCTGGACGGACACGATGGTCAGGGCGTGGCCGATCCCGTCGTGGAGCTCGCGGGCGAGCAGCGTGTGCTCGGCCTCGCGCCGCTGCCGGGCGAGCGCGACCTCGAGGCGGTCGGCCGTCGTCGGCCCGAGCAGCCATGCCGCGGCACGGCGCGCGAGCGCGCCGGCCGGCCACGCGCCGAGGGCGGCGGCAACGCCGCCGGCCACGCACGCGAGCACGACGGCGACGCGGGCCGCCGCCACGTCCGGGACGGGCACCCGGGTGCCGAGCGTGTGGCCGAGCACGGACTCGGTGCCGATCACGATCGTCGCGGGGATCAGCCCGAACAGGCAGAACGCCACCAGCAGCCCGGTCACGAGATGGAACGCGATCCACACCGCCGTGCGCAGCCGGTGCCCCCAGGTCTCGCGCGCCGGGACCACCAGCTCGGCGTCGGCCCCCAGCAGGCTGCGCGCGGCCGTCACCTCCAGCTCGCGCGTCCCGGGCACCAGGCCGAGCGCGAGCGCGCAGGCCAGGCTCACCCCGGCGACGGCCGCGCCGGGCGGGTCCTCGCCGACGGGCGCGGTGAGCCGCCCGCTGAGGATCCAGGCGAGGCCGAAGTACACGACCAGCGCGACGGCCAGCCCGATCGCGGCGCCGAGCATCGCCCAGGCGAACCGTCGCACGAAGGTCCGGATCATGTGCCCATCCTCTACCGCGCGGCGCCGGACCCGCGGCGGTGGGCGACGTACCCCCACACGGCGAGCGCCAGCGCGGGCCCCCAGTACCAGCAGGGGAACGTGAACACCCCGGCCCAGAACTCGCCCTGCTCCGCGAAGGCGACGAGCATCGGCACGGCGGAGAAGCACAGGGTCGCCGCCACGAAGCCGCCCGGTACGGCGGCGGCCGCGACCGGCACCGGCCTGCCCGCGAGGACGGGGACCCAGCGCGGGAACACCTCGCCCCAGCGCTGGATCAGGCCGAGGGTGAGCGCGAATCCCGCCCAGGCCACGCCGGACAGCAGCAGGCCCCAGACGCGCGTCTCCGTCGCCATGTCGTCCGGCGCGACGAGCGGCCAGGGCGTGAGCCAGCTCAGCCGCACCAGCGCGTACGGGAGCGGACCGGTCGCGGCGACGATCGTGACGGCCGTGCGGTGCCGCAGCACCCAGGCGGTGAGGCGGCCGGCGGCGCCGCCGGCCGCGGAGGCCCGGATCGCGACGGCGCCCCACGTCGTGGCGACCGCGAGCAGCACCAGCACGAGGCCGACCGCCCAGAGGTCCGCGCCGACGGCGGCGCCGGACGTCGCCAGGGCGCCGGGGATGGCCGGGCCCGCCACGACCACGGCGGCGACCACCGCGGCGAGCGCGGGCAGGCCCACGAACCACCGGGCCCGGGGGTACTTCCGGATGGCCTGGACGACCAGCACGACGATCACCACCGGCATGGCGAACGCCAGCAGGTAGCCGACGACGGACAGGGTGCCCAGGCTGCCCATGGCGAGCCCGAACACCGCGACCTGGAGCGCACCCGCGGCCGCGAGCGCACGGCCGCGCAACGCACCGGCGAGCGCGCCGATCCCCGCCGCGACGCCGAGCAGCGCGGCGACCGTGTGCACGAGCGTGGCGGCCTGGGCCCCGGCGAGGCCGGCCAGGAAGGCGTTGGCGGGGTCGGTGTAGAAGCCGGGCAGCCGCCCGGCGAGCCAGCCGGCGCCGAGCAGGGCGGCGACGCCGCTCGCGACGGTCGCGCCGAGCAGGGCGGCGCGGGAGGCGGACGGACGGTCCGCGCGGGAGGCCGCCGGGCGGTCAGCGGGGGAAGCCGCTGGACGGCCCGCGGGGGTGGCGGCCGGGCGGGCGGTGTGCTGCCCGGCGGCACCCGCGGTGGTCGGGACGGTGGGTCGTACGGCTGCGCGGCGTGGGCCGGGCGTCTGGCGTGACATGGCGTTCCTCCGGTCGGGAAGGGGTACGCGTCCACGCTCTCGCCTCGCGCCCGCCGGGCCGTCCCCCGATCAGGGGAGACCGGGCCCCGGCCCGGGGGAACGTCGTCAGGGGATCCGCAGCCTGCGCATGCCTTCCAGCGCGGTGGTGAGGATCTTGGCCGGTGCCGCGCCCTCCAGGCCCAGCACGGCCTCCAGGCCGAGCCCGCGCGAGGCGCCGCGCGCGGTGACGACGGTGCGCAGCTGCGTCATCGCCTCGATCGACGCCGCGCCGTGCCGCCGGCCCATGCCGGAGGCCTTCCAGCCGCCGGTGGGCGCGCCCACCGAACCCCAGGTCAGGAGGTAGCCGTCGTTGATCGAGACGGATCCGGCCTCGATCCGGTCCGCGATCCGCTGCGCGCGGGCGGTGTTCCCGGACCACACCGACATGTGCAGGCCGTACTCGGAGTCGTTCATCGCGGCGACGGCCTCGTCGTCGGACCGCACCCGCACGATGGACACGACCGGCCCGAAGGTCTCCTCGCGCGCGACCAGCGCGTCGGACGGCACCTCGTCGAGCACGGTGGGCGCGTAGAAGTAGGGGCCGAGGTCGGAGCGGTGCACGCCGCCCGCGAGCACGACGGCGCCGCGCGCGAGCGCGTCGTCGACGTGCTGCGTGATCTTGGCGAGCTGCGCGTCGGACGTGAGGGAGCCGACGTCGGCGGTGTAGTCGAGGCCGGCGCCGAGCCGCAGGCCGCGCACGTCCCGCACGAACTTGGCGACGAACTCCTCGGCGACCGCCTCGTGGACCACGATCCGCTCGGCCGAGATGCACAGCTGCCCGGTGTTCGCGAAGCACGCACGGACGACGCCGGGCAGCGCGGCGGCGACGTCGACGTCGTCGGCGATGTAGACGGCGTTCTTGCCGCCGAGCTCCATCGTGGTGCCCACCAGCCGCTCGCCGGCGCGGGCGGCGACCTGCCGCCCGGCGGCGGTGGAGCCGGTGAACGCGACGTGGTCGACGTTGTCGACGAGCGCCTCGCCCGTCTCGCGCCCGCCCGCGACCACCTGGAACAGCCCGGCGGGCAGGCCCGCCTCCTCGAGCACGTCGGCGGCCCACAGGGCGGTCAGCGTGGTCTGCGGATCCGGCTTGACGACGACGGCGTTGCCCGCCACCAGCGCCGGCAGCGCCTCGGACAGCACCAGGGTGAGCGGGTAGTTCCACGGCGCGATCGCGCCGACCACCCCGACCGGCCGGCGCTGCACGCGCACGCCCGTGAGCAGGGGCACCATGCCGAGCGGGCGGGTCGTGGCGAGGTACCGGCGGGCGCGCAGCGAGTAGTGCCGCGCGACCTGCGCGACGTCGGCGACCTCCTCGAACGCGGACCGGCGCGCCTTGCCGGTCTCGAGCTGGATGAGGTCGAGCACCTCGGACTGCCGCGCAAGAACGATTCGAGCGAGGTTGTCCAGGACGCCGGTCCGCGCGCCCAGGTCGCGGGCCGCCCACGCGCGCTGCGCGCGCCGGCCCCGCTCGACGGCGGCGACGACGTCGGCCGCGCCGGAGACCGGGATCGACACCAGCGGCGCGCCGGTGAACGGGCAGGTGGACCGGTGCGTCCCGGCCCCCTGCGACGACACGATCCGGGCCACGAGCGGCGCCACGAGCCCGGGTTCGAGCGCGTAGGTGGACTCGGGCCGTTCCGGGTCCACGACGGATCCGACGGCGGCGTTTCCCGGTGACTCGTCCATCATGCGGGCCACCCTACGCGTAAAATGGCGGCTCACCCAGACCGGTGGCGATGAAACTTCTTTTCAGAGATTCACCCGCTCGCCATCGGTCGCCGGGCGCCCGATCCATCGGAAAATTTCTTGCAGCTAGCGCGGGGTGTACGGCGAGACGACGACCTCGACGCGCTGGAACTCCTTGAGATCGCTGTAACCCGTGGTCGCCATCGCCCGGCGGAGGGCGCCGACGAGGTTCAGCGTGCCGTCCGCCTGCCGGCCCGGACCGAACAGGATCTCCTCCAGCGTGCCGACCGAGCCGACCTCGACGCGCTCGCCGCGCGGCAGCTGCGCGTGGTGCGCCTCGGGGCCCCAGTGGAACCCGCGGCCGGGCGCGCCGCTGGAGCGCGCGAGCGCCGCGCCCAGCATCACGGCGTCGGCCCCGCAGGCCACGGCCTTGACGATGTCGCCGGAGTGCCCCACGCCGCCGTCGGCGATGACGTGCACGTAGCGGCCGCCCGACTCGTCGAGGTAGTCGCGGCGGGCCGCGGCGACGTCGGACACCGCGGTGGCCATGGGGGCGTGGATGCCGAGCGTGACGCGCGTGGTGTGCGCGGCGCCGCCGCCGAAGCCGACCAGGACGCCGGCGGCCCCGGTACGCATGAGGTGCAGGGCCGCGGTGTAGGTCGAGGCGCCGCCGACGATGACCGGGACGTCGAGCTCGTAGATGAAGCGCTTGAGGTTGAGCGGCTCGGCGTTGCCCGAGACGTGCTCGGCCGAGACCGTGGTGCCGCGGATGACGAACAGGTCGACGCCCGCGTCCACCACGGTCTTGTAGTGCTCCTGCGTGCGCTGCGGCGTCAGGGCGCCCGCGACGGTCACGCCCGCGGTGCGGATCTCGCGCAGGCGCTCGGTGATGAGGTCGGGCTTGATCGGCTCCTCGTAGATCTCCTGCATGCGGGCGGTCGCCCGCTCCTCCGGGAGCTCCGCGATCTCGCGCAGCAGCGGCTCGGGCGACTCGTACCGCGTCCACAGGCCCTCGAGGTCCAGCACGCCGAGCCCGCCCGCCTCGCCGAGGGCGACGGCGGTGGCCGGGCTCATGACCGAGTCCATCGGCGCGGCGACGATCGGCAGGTCGAAGTGGTAGGCGTCGATCTGCCAGCCGACCGACACGTCCTCCGGGTCGCGCGTGCGGCGCGAGGGCACCACGGCGATGTCGTCGAAGGAGAATGCGCGGCGCCCGCGCTTGCCACGTCCGATCTCGGTCTCGTTACTCACCGGGACAGCCTACTCAGGGCGACCGGGACGCGCCGTCGGGTCCGCGATGCGACCGGGGCCGGGCGCCTTCCCGAGGCCGTCTTCCGGGGACATCGGCCCTGCTTGAGACCGAATGTCAGTGTCGGGTGGCATGGTTCGTGCTAGTTGGCACGGCGCGAGTGGAGGGAGCCCACCATGGACAACGGACCGGACATCGGACCCGGCTGGATCCGCAGGCCACTGCTCGGCTTCGACACGGAGACGACAGGGGTGGACGTGACGGGGGACCGCGTGGTCACGGCCGCGCTCGTGCACCGCGTCCCGGGCGTGAGCACGGAGGTCACCACCTGGCTGATCGACCCGGGGGTGGAGATCCCGCAGGAGGCCGCGGCGATCCACGGCATCACGACGGAGCACGCGCGCGCCCACGGGCGGCAGCCCGCGGAGGCCCTGGAGGAGATCGCCGCCGAGCTGGCGCGGCACCTCGCGCTGGGCACCCCCGTGGTCGCCTACAACGCGGCGTTCGACCTCTCCCTCATGGACCACGAGCTGGTGCGGCACGGCCTGCCCACCCTCCCGGACCGCCTGGGCCACTCGGTGGGCCCCGTCCTCGACCCGCTGGTCATCGACCGCTGGAAGGACCGCTACCGCTCCGGCAAACGCCGCCTGGGCGACCTCTCCGAGCTCTACGGCATCATCTCCGACGGCGAGCTCCACACCGCCGAGGTCGATGTCCTGGCCACCCTGGACCTCCTCGAGGCCCTGGTCCGCCGCTACCCGGAACTGGACGAGAGCCACCTCGTCGACCTCCACCACCGCCAGGCCGGAGCCCACGCCGCCTGGGCCAACGGCTTCAACGACTGGCGCACGGAGCAAGGCCTGGAAGGCCCCGGCGCCTCCCCCCTCTGGCCGGTCCAGTCAGCGAGCTGAGCGGAGCCCGGGGCGTTCGGCCCCGGGCTCGGCCTCAGCGCCCCGAGTAGTTGGGCGCCTCCACCGTCATCTGCACGTCGTGCGGGTGGCTCTCCTGCAGCGACGCCGAGGTGATCCGCACGAACCTCCCCTTGGCCTGCAGCTCGGGAACCGTCCGCGCCCCGGTGTAGAACATCGTCTGGTGCAGCCCGCCCACGAGCTGGTGCGCCACGGTCGCCAGGGTCCCCTTGTAGGGAACCCGCCCCTCGATGCCCTCCGGCACGATCATGTCGTCGCTGGACACCTCGGCCTGGAAGTAGCGGTCCTTCGAGTAGGACTTCTTCCCGCGCGACGACATCGCGCCCATCGACCCCATGCCGCGGTAGGACTTGTACTGCTTCCCGCTGACCAGGATCGTGTCGCCCGGCGCCTCCTCGGTGCCGGCCAGCATGGACCCGAGCATCACGGCCTCGGCCCCCGCCACGATCGCCTTGCCGATCTCGCCCGAGTGCCGCATGCCGCCGTCGGCGATGACCGGCACGCCCGCGGGCCGCGCGGCGAGCGACGCCTCGTACACGGCCGTCACCTGCGGCACGCCCACGCCGGTCACGATGCGGGTGGTGCAGATCGAGCCGGGCCCCACGCCCACCTTGACGGCGTCGGCCCCGGCGTCCACGAACGCCTGCGCGCCCTCGCGCGTGGCGACGTTCCCGCCGATCACCTGCACGTCCCTGGTGGCCGGGTCGGTCTTGAGGCGCTTGACCATGTCCAGCAGCATCCGCACGTTGCCGTGGGCGGTGTCGGCCACGAGCACGTCCACGCCCGCCTCGATCAGGGTCGTCGCTCGCGTCCACGCGTCGCCGAAGTACCCGATCGCCGCGCCCACCATGAGGCGGCCCTGGCCGTCGTTCGACGCCTTCGGGAACTGCTCGCCCTTGACGAAGTCCTTCACCGTGATGAGCCCGGTGAGCCTGCCGTCGGCGTCGACCAGCGGCAGCCGCTCCACCTTGTGCTGCCGCAGCAGGCGCGTCGCGTCCTCGCGTGACATCCCCTCGGTTCCCGTGACCAGGTTCCGGGACGTCATGACCTCGTCGACCTTCGTCGAGGCCCATTCCGCCACGGGCGTGAACCGCAGGTCGCGGTTCGTGACGATGCCGATGAGCCGGTTCCCGGCGTCCACCACGGGGAACCCGGAGATGCGGTACTCGCCCGCGAGCCGGTCGAGCTGCTCGAGGGTGGCCTCCGGCCCGATCGTGACCGGATTCGAGATGATGCCCGTCTGCGTCCGCTTCACGAGGTCCACCTGCATCGCCTGGTCCTCGATGGACAGGTTGCGGTGCAGCACCCCGATGCCGCCCTGGCGCGCCATCGCGATCGCCATCCGCGACTCGGTCACGGTGTCCATCGCGGCCGAGATCAGCGGCACGCGGATCGAGATCTCGCGCGTCAGGCGCGTCGTCGTGTCGATGTCCGACGGCGCGAGGTCCGAGTGGCCGGGCAGCAGCAGGACGTCGTCGTACGTGAGGCCGAGAAACCCGAACGGGTCGCGCGAGGAAGTGGTGGGCTCCATGCACCGAGTCTACGTCCGGGGCCCCGCGGATATTCCGCGGCCGCCGTGATGCGGGCCACCCGCACGGGTGGTCCGGCAGGCGGGGCTGCCGCACGGGCCCGCCGGGCTACCGGAGGACGGCCAGGACCTCGTGGAGCAGGCCGTTGAAGCTGCGGATGCGCTGGACCGTCGGGCCGAACGGGACGTCGCCGGCGGCGGCGTCCGCGCGCATCCCGACCAGCAGCGGCAGGTCCGGGTAGGCCTCGTGGACGGCGTGCACGACGTCGAGCGACGGCCGGGTCTGCGTCGTGGCGAGGACGACGGCGGCCGGGCGCACCATCGTGACCAGCTCCACCGAGCGGTGCACGCTCGCCGGGCCGGTCACGATCCGCGCCATCGTCCCCTTCGCGGCGAGCGACGCCGCCAGGGCGTGCGCCGACAGCGGGACCAGCTCGTCCGGGGCGGCGAACACGAGCACGATCTTGCGCATCCGGCTCGGGTGGTTCGCGGGCGGGCCGCCCGCCTCGACCATCTCGCGCTCGAACTCCTCGGTGTAGTTGCGCAGCGAGGCCAGCGCGGCGGCGGCCAGCACCATCTCCGGCACCTCGCCCGGCCCCGCCAGCACGGTCCGGACGGCGACCTGGTCGAACGCGGGCTCGACCAGGTCGGTCCACCACGCCGAGGGGTCGTCGTCGGGGCCGAGGCGCAGCAGCGCGTCGCAGGCCGTCCGGCTGTACTTGATCGCCGCGTCCACGAGCGCCGAGACCCGGCCCGACCACGCCGCGCCGTGCATCTGGCGGGGCCGCCCCTGCTCGCGCGGCGCCGGCTCCCCGCCGCCGGGCAGCGCACGCAGGTGCCCGCGACGCGAACCGGGCTCGGGCTGCGCACCGGCCGCGGTCTCGCCGTCCGCCGCGCGAGCGCCGTCGGCGCCCTCCCGGTCGTCGTTCCCGGGCCCGCCGGACGACGCCGGCCCGCCGTCGCGCCCGGCTTCCGCCGCCTCGTCGGACTGGACCATGGCCAGCTCTTCCTCGCTCGCCTCGATGGCCGCGCGCGCCGCCTCGCCCGGGGCGTGGCCCTCGAGGGTGAGGCGCCGCATGACCAGGAGTCGTGCCACGTCATCCGGGGTGTACCGGCGGTGGGAGCCCGCGGTGCGACCGGACGGGCCCAGCCCGTAACGGCGATCCCAGGTGCGCAGCGTCGCGGGCGCGACACCCAGCCGCTTGGCCACCGCGGCCACGGCCAGTCCGGGACTCGACGGGCGGGACCCGCCCTGACTCTGGGCAGGCCGCGTCGATGTCATGAACCTGATTCTGCCGAGCCGGGCAAACCTTCGCCACCGATCCGCCCGGTGCGTCGTTTATCTCCGCATGTTTCAGGGCGAACTTCTGGGAACCTCGTCACAGGTGGCGCGGTTCTGCCTCACCTGAACGCATGCGGCTGGCGCAGATTCGCCCCTTGAACAACTTCTGCACAACTTGTAGGTTGTTCGGCATGACGGAGATCTCGAGACTCCCCGGCCCGGTCATGGAGCTGTGGGAGTGGCAGTACCAGGGGGCATGCCGCGACGCGGACGACACGCTGTTCTTCCACCCGGAAGGCGAGCGCGGGTCCACGCGTCGACGTCGAGCCGAAGCAGCCAAGGCCATCTGCCGGTCGTGTCCGGTGATGATGCAGTGCCGCGAGCAGTCACTCCGCGTGCGCGAGCCGTACGGGGTGTGGGGCGGTCTGAGCGAGGACGAGCGGTCCGCGATCCTCGCCGGCAAGTCCGCCACGGCGGTGACCGCCTGACACGATCGCAGGGCCCTGAACACGTTCGCGCCAGGGGGTGGCGGACGACCGCGGGGTGAAGGACGCGAGGGGCCCCGCACCATGACGGTGCGGGGCCCCTCGTCGTCCGGCCGAACAGGTCAGCCGGCCACCACTGCGAGGATGTCGCGCGCGGAGAGCACGAGGTACTCCTCACCCGCGTACTTGACCTCGGTGCCGCCGTACTTCGAGTACAGGACCTTCTCACCCACGGCGACGTCCATGGGAACACGGTTGCCCGCGTCGTTCACGCGGCCCGGACCCACGGCCAGGACCTCGCCCTCCTGGGGCTTCTCCTTGGCGGTGTCCGGGATGACCAGGCCGGAAGCGGTCGTGGTCTCGGCCTCGAGGGCCTTGACGACGATCCGGTCCTCGAGCGGCTTGATGGGGACCGACACGTCGGACCTCCTCTTTCTGTGACGGGTTGTCTTCAGCTCGAGCGTTCGGCTGCGCGCCGTCGTCGCGGGTGCCGGCGGGCACGAAACATCTCGCGGCACCGTCGCAGGACCCGCGGGACCGTGCGACGATGACATCCCAAATCTAGGTGGCGATTAGCACTCGGTCAAGGCGAGTGCCAACCCGGTCCAGCCGGTCCCGACCCGGCCCGAGCGCAGCTCAAACACCACAACGGAGAAAAATTCTCCCCAGCCTCTCGCCATGACCAGGACCCACATGGAAAGATCTGCCCATGGATGCGGCGATTCTGAGCAAACTTCTCAGCCCTGAAGGACGGGCGCTGCTTGGTGCACTCCCGCCCTACGACGAGCGATCCGCGATGCGGACCGCCACCAAGCTCCGCGAGGACGGCATCGCCGCCGATCTCGCGGCGGCCGCCCTCACCCAGTCCCGCCTGCGCGCCAGGGCGCGGACCAAGTTCGGCGAGCTCGCCGAGCGGATGTTGTTCACCGCCGACGGCCTCGAGCAGGCGACCCGCCTGCGCGTGGCCGGCCTCCACGCCGACCGCTTCACCGCGGCCGGTGTCACCCATGTCGCCGACCTCACCAGCGGCATCGGCGCCGATGCCATGGCGTTCGCCGGGGCGGGCCTGCGGGTCCTGGCCACGGACCTCGACGAGGTCACCGCACGCATCGCGGCCTGGAACCTGCGCCAGTTCCCGGACGCCGACGCACGTCACGCCGACGGCC
Source organism: Myceligenerans crystallogenes (assembly GCF_039529775.1). NCBI lineage: Bacteria > Bacillati > Actinomycetota > Actinomycetes > Micrococcales > Promicromonosporaceae > Myceligenerans > Myceligenerans crystallogenes. The sequence goes on along the minus strand of NZ_BAAANL010000001.1, from coordinate 500,825 downwards.
TCGCCGTCGACCTGCGCGCCGAGGGGGTCGACGGCGTCTTCGCCGACCCGGCCCGCCGGACCCGCGGTCGCGACGGCGGCAGCCGCCGCATCTTCGACCCGCGCAGCTACGAACCCGCCCTCGACCGCGTGTTCGCCCTGCGCGAGATCGTCCCCGCCCTGGGCGTCAAGGTCGGCCCGGGCATCCCGCACGAGGGCCTCCCGGACGAGGCCGAGACGCAGTGGGTCTCCGTCGACAACGATGTCGTCGAGGCCGGTCTGTGGTTCGGTCCGCTCGCGCCCCGTGGGCCCGGCCGCAGTGCTCTCGTGGTGCGCACCCGCGTCGACGGCGACGGCAAGGAGCACACCAGCACGCGCGTGCTGCGCGCCTCGGACCACCCGGACGGCGCGGGGCTCGAGGCGCCCGTCGGCGTCGTCGGGCAGTACCTGTACGAACCCGACGGCGCCGTCATCCGCGCCGGCCTCGTCGCGCACGCGGCCGCCGAGCTCGGCGGCCGCCTCGTCGACCCCACCATCGCCTACATCACCACCGACGACGCCGCGGCGCCGCGCGACGACGCGGGCGACGGCGTCACCGGCCCCGCGCCGATCGCGACCGGCTACCGGGTCCTGGACACGATGCCGTTCGGGCTCAAGCGGCTCAAGTCCTACCTGCGCGAGCGCGACGTCGGGCGGGTGACGATCAAGAAGCGGGGCACCGCCGTCGTCCCCGAGCAACTGCGCAAGCAGCTCGTCCTGACCGGCACCGAGGAGGCGACGATCATTCTCACGCGCGTGGCAGGGTCCCAGACCATCCTGTTCGTCGAACCGATGCGAGGTGCGGCATGAAGGGGACCACGCCCCTGCCGTTCGGCATGTCACGGCGCTCCAGCATCGGTCTCGAGTGGGAGATCGGGCTGGTCGACGCCGCATCCGGTGCGCTGTCGCAGATCGCGTCGCAGGTGGTCGAGGAGCTCTCGCCGCACGGCGCGGACCCGCGCATCAAGGTCGAGCTGCTGCGCAACACCGTGGAGATCGCCACGGGGGTGTGCGACGACGTCGGCGGCGCGGGCGCGGAGCTGCGCGAGCTCCTCGGCCGGGTCGCGACGGCGGCGGGCAACCGCGGCGCCGTCGTCATCGGCGGGGCCATGCACCCGCTCGCCCACTGGGACGACCAGCTCGTCACCCCCAAGACGCGGTACGAGCGCCTGGTGGACAGGGTCCAGTTGTTCGTGCGGCAGATGGTGACCTGGGGGCTGCACGTGCACGTCGGTGTCGAGGACCGCGACAAGGTGCTGCCGCTGGTCCAGGGGATGCTGATGTACTACCCGCACCTCCAGGCGCTGTCGGCGTCGTCCCCCTACTGGGCGGGGGCGGACACGGGCTACGCGTCGACGCGCGCGATGCTGTTCCAGCAGGTGCCGACCGCGGGTCTGCCCTATCCGATCACGGAGTGGGAGGAGCTGGAGGCCTACGCCGACGACATGCGGCGGGTCGGCGTCGCCCAGGAGTTCAACGAGCTGCACTGGGACGTCCGGCCCTCGCCGCAGTACGGGACGATCGAGGTGCGCGTGTGCGACGGCCCGACGAACGTCACCGAGACGCTGGCCCTGGCCGCGCTGACCCACTGCCTGGTGGAGCACCTGTCCACCGAGCTGGACCACGGGCGGGAGCTGCCCGGGCTGCCGCCCTGGTACGTCAAGGAGAACAAGTGGCGGGCGGCCCGGTACGGCATGGACGCCACGATCATCACCAACCGCAAGGGCGACCAGCTCCCGGTCGCGGAGGCGATCGGCAAGATCCTGGTCGAGCTGGAGCCGGCGGCCGAGCGCCTGGGCTGCGGCGACCAGCTCGCCCTGATCGCCGACATCACCCGCCACGGCCCGAGCTACCTGCGCCAGCGCGCGGTGGCGGAGGCCTCCGGCAGTGACCTGACCGCGGTCGTCGAGTCCATGCTCGAGGAGATGCGGGCGGGACGTCCCCTCCCGCCGGCGAGGTAGCTCGGGCCCGGCGCCCACCCCGCGCGTGACGTGCCTCGCGGGGTGGGCGTCTTAGGCTGGGGACATGACAGAACCGCTTGTCCTCGGGATCGAGTCGTCGTGCGACGAGACCGGCGTCGCACTCGTCCGCGGGAACGAGCTGTTGTTCGACGCCGTCGCCTCGTCCCAGGACGAGCACGCGCGGTACGGCGGGATCATCCCCGAGGTCGCGAGCCGCGCCCACCTCGAAGCGATGGTCCCGACGATCCGCCGGGCGCTCGGCGAGGCCGACGTCGACCTGTCCGAGGTGGACGCGATCGCCGTCACGGCCGGGCCGGGCCTGGTGGGCCCGCTCACCATCGGCGCCTCCGCGGCCAAGGCCCTCTCGATCGGCCTGAACAAGCCGCTGTACGGGGTGAACCACGTCATCGGGCACGCGTGCGTCGACCAGCTGGTCGACGGGGAGTTCCCCGACCGCGTCATGGCGCTCGTCGTGTCCGGCGGGCACTCCTCGCTGCTGCTGGTCGACGACGTCGCCACGGACGTCACGGAGCTCGGCTCCACGCTGGACGACGCCGCCGGCGAGGCCTTCGACAAGGTGGGCCGCCTGCTCGGCCTCCCCTACCCGGGCGGGCCCCACGTCGACCGCCTGGCGCGCGAGGGCGACCCGACGGCGATCCGCTTCCCGCGCGGCCTCACCGCGCCGAAGGACCAGGAGCGCCACGCCTACAACTTCAGCTTCTCCGGCCTGAAGACCGCGGTGGCCCGCTGGGTCGAGGCCCGGACCGACGCCGGGCAGGCGATCCCGGTCGAGGACGTCTGCGCGTCGTTCGCCGAGGCCGTGGCCGACGTCCTCACCGCCAAGACCATCGCGGCCTGCCGCCTGCACGACGTGGACACGCTGGTCATCGGCGGCGGCTTCTCCGCCAACTCCCAGCTCCGCGAGATGGCGGCGAAGCGCTGCGCGGAGGCGGGCATCGACCTCCGCATCCCCCCGATCCGCTACTGCACGGACAACGGCGCCATGATCGCGGCGCTCGGCTCCGCGGTGGTCCGTGCGGGCGTAGCCCCGAGCTCCCTGGACATCCCGGTCGACTCGTCGATGCCCCTGACGACGATCACGGCCTAACCCACGATCCAGGAAACCCCAGAAACCACTCCCTGAGGTGCCGTCAGCAGCACATCGAATCCCTTCGAGGCCCGGTTTCGCGGCACCGAGGTGCTACTGACGCCAGTTCTGCAGCCTGTTGGTCCCCGGGGGTTTTCAGGGAGCGCTTAGGCTGGTGGGCGTGCCAGTTCTTGCCATCGATACCTCAGCCGCGGTGTCCGTCGCGCTCGTCGGGGACGACGGGCGGCGGCTCGCCGCGGCGTCGGCCGACGAGCGGCGGCGGCACGCCGAGTCGCTCGCGCCGCTGATCACCAGGGTCCTGAACGACGCCGGGACGGACCGCACCGAGCTGACCGCCGTCGTCGGCGGGACCGGGCCCGCGCCGTTCACCGGGCTGCGGGTGGGACTCGTCACCGCCCGGACGCTGGCGCTGGCGCTCGGGATCCCGGTCCGGGGCGTGCCGAGCATCGACGCGCTGGCCGCCCAGGCGGTGAGCGACCTCGGGCTCGCCCCCGACGACGAGGTGCTGGTCGCCTCGGACGCCCGCCGCAAGGAGGTCTACTGGGCGCGGTACCGCGTCGTCGCGCACGAGGGCCCGCACGGCGTGCCCGTCGTGGAGACCGTCGCCGGTCCCGATGTCGGTCGCGCCGCCGACGTCGCCCGGGCGCAGCTCGGCGAGTCCGCGAGCGCCACCCGGCTCGCCGTCGTCGGCGAAGGTGCTGCCCTGTACGCGGACGTGCTGCCCGCGGACGACGACGCCCCGCTCGTCCCCGACGCCACCGTGCTCGCGCGGCTGGCGCTGGCGCGGCACGCCGCGGGCGAGGACCTGCCGACCGAGCCGTTGTACCTGCGCCGCCCCGACATCCACGAATCGGCACCGCGAAAGTCTCCCGCGCTCGGCTGAGCGCATCTACCCTGGAGATATGCCCGAGTTCCACATCCGGCCGCTGCGCAGCTCCGACTTCGACCGCGTGCTCCACCTCGAGCGCGAGCTCTTCGGCCGCGGCGCCTGGACCTACGGCATGCTCGCGGACGAGCTGGCCGGGCTCGGTCGCTGGTACGTCGTCGCCACGGTCGACGAGCCGGGGTCGATCGGCCCGGAGCCGGTGGTCGGGTACGCCGGCCTGTGGTTCGACGGCGACGTCGCGCAGGTCATGACGATCGGCGTCACGCGCGAGTACCAGCGGTGCGGCGTCGGCCGGAGGCTGCTGCGGGCGCTGATCGAGCGATCCCGGGCGCTGAGGGCGGATGCCCTGCTGCTGGAGGTGCGGGTCGACAACGAGCCGGCGCTGGCGATGTACCGCGACCACGGCTTCGAGATCCTCACCACCCGCAAGCGCTACTACCAGCCGGAGAACAAGGACGCCTACACGATGCGGCTGGACCTGCGCACGGACCACGAGGACCGGCCCGATGCGGCGACCCCCGGCGAGGACGACGCCGCCTGAGACCGCGCCGCGCCGCGCCGTCGCGCCGGGTTTCGCACATCTGCCCGGCAGGTTGTTCTCGCGGTGCAGGCAGGAATCGCGCGTGTGAGCGCTGACACGCGCGATTGCGGCCTGCACCGCGAGAGGCATACCGCAAAATCAGGCGCGGCCGTGGTCGGACGTCACATCGGCACATAGGCTGACCGCACCAAGGCCGTCGCGACGAGAGGAAGACCCCGCATGAGGCAGCACGTTCTGATCGACGCCGCAGAACTGGCCGCTGATCTGCAGGTCGCGCCCGGGTCGGCCGATCCGGCGCAGGCCGCGCCCGGGTCGGCCGATCCGGCGCAGGTCGCGGCCGGGTCAGCAGATCCGGCGCAGGCCGCGCCCGAGTCAGCAGATCCGGCACAGGCCGCGGCCGGGTCAGCAGATCCGGCGGAGGGCGCGCCCGTGCTGCTCGACGTGCGGTGGGCGCTCGGGATGACCGACGGTGCCGCGCAGTATCAGGCCGGTCACATCCCCGGCGCGGTGTACGTCGACCTGGAGACCGAGCTGGCGGCGGCGGCCTCGCCCGCGGCCGGGCGGCACCCGCTGCCGTCCGCGGCCGCGTTCCAGGAGGCCGCACGGCGCTGGGGCATCCGCGAGGGGTCGCGGGTCGTCGTGTACGACGGCGTCGGCGGGACCTCCGCGGCTCGCGCCTGGTGGCTCCTGCGGTACTTCGGGGCCGACGACGTCCGTGTCCTCGACGGCGGGCTCGCCGCCTGGACCGGGGCCGGCCTCGCGCTGGAGACCGGCGAGGTGACCGCCGAGCCCGGCGACGTCGTCGTCCGCCCCGGCGGCATGCCGGTCCTCGACGCGGACGACGCCGCCGCGCTCGCCGCCGGCGACGGCGTGCTGCTCGACGCCCGGGCAGCGGAGCGGTACCGGGGCGAGGTGGAACCGGTGGACCCGCAGGCCGGGCACATCCCAGGCGCGGTGTCGGCGCCGACCACCGGCAACCTCGACGAGACCGGGCGGTTCCTCGACGACGCGCGCCTGCGCGAGCGGTTCGCGGAACTTGGCATCGGCCGGGCACCAACGGCCGCGCCCGAGACACGTGAGACCACACCAGCGGGCGCACCCGAGACGGCACCTGACGCCACACCCGAGACGACACCTGGGGCCGCACCAGCGGGCGCGCCCGAGACGGCACCCGAGGCCACACCAGCAGCAGCCCCCGGGACGGCACCCGCGGGCGCGCCCGAGACGGCACCCGAGGCCACACCAGCAGCACCCGAGACGGCACCCGAGGCGTCCTCGCCCCGCACCGGCTCCGCCGCCGAGTCGCCCGGGAACCAGGCCGGCACTCCGGCCGTCGGCGTCTACTGCGGCTCCGGCGTCACGGCCTCCCACGAGGTCGCCGCCCTCGCCGCGATCGGCATCGAGGCGGCCCTCTACCCCGGCTCCTGGTCCCAATGGTCCAACGACCCGACCCGCGAGACAGCGACCGCCCCCTGACCGGCCCGACACCCCCCGGGCCCCACACCCACCCACGCCCCTCGGTCCACCACGAACTGCGGTGGCGTCAGCAGCACTTCGAATCCATTCGAAGAGCCGAATTGCGGCACTGACATGCTACTGACCCACTCACAGTACGTCTGAGGCTCCGGCGGGAGCGGGTTCGTGGATCCGGGATCGCTGATCGTAGGTCCCGGCTCCAGGGCCGGCCCGGAGTGAAGGCTTCCGCGCTTCCGGGTCCAGCCCCCGGGGTGAAGGCTTCCGCGCTTCCGGGTTCGGTCAGTCCTGGAGCGTGGTCAGGTCGATTCCCGACCAGCGGGGGCCGATCGCTCGTAGGGTCGCGATCCGGGTACCCAGTTCCGGGTTGTCCGGGTCCGGGTCGCCGCCGCGGGGGCGGGCCAGGTCGATCTCCAGGCGGTCCTCCGTCAGGGCCTCCGCCAGGCCACGGCCCCACTCAACCACCGTCACCGACTCCTCCAGGGACGAGTCCAGGTCCAGCGCGTCCAGCTCGTCGAGCCCACCCAGCCGGTAGGCGTCGACATGCACCAGCGCGGGCCCGCGTGAGCCGTCCTCGCGCACCAGCGGCGGGTGCTCGCGGGCGATGATGAAGGTCGGCGACGCGACCTGGCCCCGCACGTGCAGCGCCGCCCCGAGCCCCTGCGTCAGCGTCGTCTTCCCCGCCCCGAGGTCCCCGGTCAGGATCACCAGGTCCCCCGCCCGCAGGACGCTCGCGAGCGCCGCGCCCAGGGCGCGGGTGGCGTCGGCGTCGTGCAGCTCGAGCGTGACGCCCGTCGTCGTCCCGTTCACGAAAACGCTCCTCTCCCGGCGAGCGCGCCCAGCTCCGGGTCCGCGCCCACCTCCTGCGCACCCGTGTACACGCGCGGGACGCGCGCGGCCAGGCGGGTGACGATCTCGTAGCTGATGGTTCCGGCGGCCTGCGCCCAGTCCTCGGCGTTGGGCGCGCCGGCGTGCTCGACGCCGTCGGACCTCCCGAACAGCGTGACGACGTCGCCTGCCTGCTCGGTCGCGTACGGGCCGAGGTCCAGCATGATCTGGTCCATGCACACCCGGCCCGCCACGCGGACCACCCGGGCGGATCCGGGCCCGGCCTCGCGCGACGCGACGTCGTCCACGCCGCCACCCACCAGGACCGGCCCGCCGGGGCCGAACGACCCGCCGCTGGCGTGGCGGGGGATGCCGTCGGCGTAGCCGAGGGGGACGACGCCGAGCGTGGTGTCCTGCGGCGTGGAGTACGTCAGGCCGTAGGAGACGCCGCTGCCCGCGGGCACGCGCTTGACCGTGGCGAGGCGCGCCTCGAGGGTCATCGCGGGGCGCAGGCCGTAGGCGCCGGGGACCCCCGCCTGCGGGACGGGCGACAGCCCGTACATCGCGATGCCCGTGCGGACCAGGTCCCAGGCCAGGTCGGGGCGGGTGAGGGTGGCGGCGGAGTTGGACAGGTGGCGCACCTCGGGGGTGAAGCCGGCCTGTTCGACGGCGCTCACGGTGTCCTCGAACAGCTTGGCCTGGGCGTCGATGCTGGGGTGGCCGGGTTCGTCGGCGCAGGCGAAGTGCGACATGACGCCGGTGATCTCGACGAGGCCGCGGAGTTCCGCTGCCCGCCGCAGGACGGCCGGCAGCGCGGCCGGGGTGAGCCCGTTGCGGCCGAGCCCCGTGTCCACCTTGAGGTGGACGCGCGCGGGCCGCCCGGCGGAGCGGGCGGCGTCGGCCGCGGCGTCGATCCCCCAGGTGTCCGCGACGCCGACGTCGATCTCCGCGAGGATCGCCTCCTCCAGCGGGGCGCCGGGCGCGTACAACCAGGTCAGCACCCGCGCCTCGGCGGGCGTGATCCCGGCCTGCCGCAGCCGCAGCGCCTCCCCCATCTGAGCGGCCCCGAGCCACGTGGCCCCGCCGGCGAGCGCGGCCCGGGCCACGGGCAGCAACCCGTGCCCGTACGCGTCCCCCTTGACCACGGCCATCAGCGCGGTCTCCCGCTCCCCGCCGGCAGCCCGCCGCAACGCGACGACGTTGTCACGGATCGCGATCAGATCGACGACGGCGCGCGCCGGGTACTCGGGCAGGAACCCGGGCAGCAGACCAAGGGACGGGGCAGTGCTCACGAGGGTGATTCTCCCACCGGTTACCGTGGGGCGTGCGTTCACCTCTGCCCGTGCGGGACGGGCTCAATCCCACGCGGCTCGTGCTGCCGCACGACGGGGAGACCGTCGCGCGGTACGCGACCGCGTACGCGTGGCTGCTCGGGCGGTTTCCCGACGACGGCGCGCGGCTGCGGGACAAGGTGGCCGCCGGGGAGGTCGTGACCGGGCGGGGCGAGCCGATCACCGCCGACACCCCGTACGAGCCGCGCGGGTTCCTCTTCCTGTACCGCGACCCGCCGCCGGACGAGCCCGGGATCCCGTTCGATCCGGAGATCCTGCATCGCGACGACGACCTGCTCGTCGTGGACAAGCCGCACTTCCTCTCGACGATGCCGCGGGGCCGCTGGATCCGGAACACCGCGCTGGTGCGGCTCCGCGCCGCGCTGGACCTGCCCGAGCTCAGCCCGGCCCACCGCCTCGACCGGCCCACGGCCGGGGTGCTCGTCCTCACTGTCCGCCGGGAGGTCCGCGGCGCGTACCAGATGCTCTTCCAGGACAGGCGGGTCCGAAAGGTCTACGAGGCGGTCGCCCCGCTTCCGGGTCTCGTGCCGAGCCCCGCGGACGACGGCGGTCGAGCCGCGACGGGCGGCGAAGCGTCCGGCGACCCGGCCGGCGGTTCGTCGTCGGACACCGGCCTGATCCGCCGGCTGGCGGGCGGACAGGCCGTCACGATCCGCTCGCGGATCGTGAAGCTGCGCGGGACCGCGCCCGCCCAGGAGGTGCCCGGCGAGCCGAACGCCGAGTCGCGGATCACGCTGGTGGATCGCGACGACGCCCGCGGGCTCGGCCTCTACCGCCTCGAACCGCACACCGGCAAGACGCACCAGCTCCGCCTGCACATGGCGGGCCTCGGCCTCCCGATCCTGAACGACCCCTTCTGGCCGGTGCTCCGCGACGACGCCGACGACGACTTCTCCCGCCCCCTCCAGCTCCTGGCCAGATCGATCGAGTTCGAGGACCCGCTCACCGGCGAGCCGCGCCGCTTCGAGTCCCGCCTCGACCTCCGCGAGTTCCCGGCCACCCCCTGAGCCGCCCGTCGGCAGCCGCCCCCGGGCCGGATCTCACCCTCGCATCGTGGTGGGCCACGAGGTTGGGTGGGTGACCCCGAGGTTTCCGTGCATCGCCCGAGAGACTTCGACGGGAAGCTCGTGGTGGCTCGCCAAAGCTCGTGGCGGACGGGGACGACGGCGCGCGGCGCGCGTGGCAGCGTTGCCAGCCGTTCACGCAGGGATGTCAGGATGGGGCGTATGAGCCTCTATGACATTCCCTTCCGGCGGATGGACGGGAGCGAGACCACGCTCGCCGGTCACGCCGGCGACGTCGTCCTCGTCGTGAACGTCGCCTCCAGGTGCGGGCTGACGCCGCAGTACGCGGCGCTCGAGCAGCTGCAGAAGGACTACTCCAGCCGCGGGTTCACCGTGATCGGGTTCCCCAGCAACCAGTTCTTCCAGGAACTCGGCAGCAACGACAAGATCGCGGAGTTCTGCTCCGCGACGTACGGCGTGACGTTCCCGGTCGTGGACAAGGTCAAGCTGAACGGCCGCAACACGCACCCCCTGTTCGAGGAGCTCAAGAAGTCCGCCGACGCCGAGGGCCACACCGGCCGGATCCGCTGGAACTTCGAGAAGTTCCTGGTCCTGCCCGGCGGCGAGGTGCGCCGCTTCGACCCGCGCACGGTCCCGGACGACCCGGCGATCGTCAAGGAGATCGAGGCCCACCTCCCCCGCTGAGCGGCACGCCGGGCGGGAGGTAGCACCGACCCTGTCCCGCGGGCGGCGGAGCCACCCGGCCGCCGGGCAGCGAAGCTACCCCGCCGGCGGCGGGCTGCCGTTGATCCCTTCCCGCTCCGGCGGGACGTCCGGACGGGTCGCCGTGACGTCGCGGGGCACCATCGTGAAGCCCTGCCAGTGCGACTCCATCGGGCTCTGGTCCTCGTCGCGCGGGACGTGGTGGAAGCCCACCGCCACCCAGGACACGACGTCGTCCAGCCGCTCGCGGTCCTCGACGTAGTCCGGCACGCCGCGCCCGCAGTGCGCGTCGCGGTTCGCCGTCGCGAACTCCTGGCAGCCCTCCGCCTCGGTGAACGCGATGTCGTAGCCGCCGTGCTCGTGGTCGTCGTCGTGCGTGAACGTGAACGACGACGTCGCCCCGAGCCCGATCTCGTAGCTGACCGGATGGCCGTCGTCGTTCAGCAGGGCGGGGTTCACCACCCGCCACCAGCGCCGGTTCTCCCGGTCCCGGGTGTCCTCGCGCGGGATCGGCAGGAGACGGCCGGCCACGACCCGCGAGCGCGGCCCCATCTCGGGCGTGTCCTCGGCGTCGTACTGCTCCACGACCTGGCCGCCGCGCCCGCCGAGCGCCCAGTGCACCTTCCACACCACGTTGTGGGAATGGCTCGTGGCGTGATCGTGCTCGCCCTCGCCGACCGCCCAGCCGTGCGAGCGATCCGAGTAGTCCGCGGGCGACAGGTCCCCCGTCGCCCCGAGCTCCGGCGTGATCGAGCCGTCCGCGCCGAACGTGTACTGCGTGACGTACTCGTACCAGCCCACCTTCGAGATCGTCGACAGCCGCAGATCCGTGCGGCGCTCCACCAGCGGGACGGCGTCGGCCCGCTCGTCCTTCGCGTGGTAGGCGATCCCGCCGTCGACGGTCTCGCGGCACAGCACCTCGCGCGTCCCGACGGTCCCCGTCTCGCCGTCACCCAGCGTCGGGATCGGCGCGGAGAGCCGTTCGCCGCGGCACGACTCCTGGCCCAGCGCCAGCATCGACCGCCCGCCGAACCCCTCGGCGGTGATGTCCTCCGTGCTGCGCACGCCGGAGTCGTACGGCACCTCGAGCTGCCCGATGGTCAGCGACGCCAGCACCCGCACCTGCTCGTGCCCCGCCGGCACGAACGTGACGTCCTCCAGCACCAGGCCCGTGTCCGGGTCGATCCGCCAGCACATCGTCCACGCCGAGCCGCTGCTGAGCGTCTCGGTCAGCGGTTCGCCCGCGCCGCAGCCCGGTTCCCGCACGGTGTCCGACGACGCCGCGGGGGCGCCCGCGCCCTCCTGCTCACCCCCCGTCGTCGGCCCCGCCGTCCACACGACCGACACGAGCACCACGACGGCCACCACCGCGACGACCGGCAGTCCCCCCGGGATCACCGCCACGCGGCGGATCCAGCCCGGCCACGACCGCCGTCGTCGGCCCATCTCCTGGTCCGGCACCACTACCCCCTGAAAGCCTGTGCCGGGATCCCCCGGCCACCACGATCTTCGGGCACGGACCACCGCGCCGCGACCGGGAACGACGGCAGGGCCTCCCGTCACGGGGTTGCCGTGACGAGAGGCCCTGCCGGGTGACGCGAGGGACTACTCAGCGCCCGGGGGCACTACCTCGCGTGTGCTCCGCACCGCTCAGGCCTGCGAGCGGCGCGCGAGGATCTGACGGCGGCGGATCAGCGTCGCGCCCGCTGCGAGCAGCAGGAGGGACATGGCCACCAGGACCGCGGTGTCGGAACCGGTCGCGGCGAGATCGCCGTCCACGTCACCGTCGTGACCCGGGCCGTTGCCGTCGCCGTCGCCGTGACCGTTGCCGTCGCCGTCGCCGTCGTGGCCACCGCAGGCACCGTCGTGGTCGCAGTCGTCGCCGTGACCGTTGCCGTCACCATCGCCGTCACCGCCGTCGCACTTCGGGCACGGCACGTCGAACGTGGCCATCGCGCTGTCGCCCTGCTCGACGCTGGTCGCGATGCCGACGTGCGTGCCCGGGTCGAAGCCCTCCGGAACGGTGAAGGTCCACCAGACCTCGCCGTTCTCGTCGGCGGTCTTCTCGCCCAGGTCGAGCATCGACGAGTGGAGCATGGCCGTGACCGCCTCACCGGGCTCGAAGCCGTCGGCGCGGAACGTCTGCTCCTGACCCGGCGTGCGGACGTCGTGGTCGAACCACGCCGTCAGCTCGCGGGCCTCGCCGTCGCCGCCACCGACGACGACGGGCACCGAAGCACCCTCGCTGCCGTCCTCCGGCGTCGCGACGATCTCCCAGACGCCCGGCTCGGCGTCCTCGGGGATCGTGAGCGTGAGCTCGAAGGCACAGGTCTCGTCCGGCGTGACCATGACGGGCTCGCCGACCGGGTTGCCCTCCGGGTCGTGCAGCTGGACCGCGGTCGGGACACCGGCCGGGAAGCCGGTACCGGTGACGTCGATCTCGTCACCCGGCATCACGACCTCGGTCGTGGTGGAGAGCACCGGCGGGCTCGTGGAGCAGTCCGCGCCACCGTCGGTGACGGTGATCGGGGCTTCCGCCGGGATACCGGACGTGTCGTCCGTACCCACGATGGTCCAGTCGCCCGGCTCGGCGTCGGCCGGCACGCACACCTCGGTGGTGAAGCCGCCCTCGGCGTCGGTGTCGACCACGATCGGGTCACCCACCGGGTTCCCCTCGGCGTCGAAGAGCTGGACGGTGGCCGTCGAGTCCGGGGTGTAACCCGTACCCGTCACCATCGTGCAGTCACCCGGGGGCAGCTCGTCCGGGTCGGCCACGAGGACCGGCTCCGGCGTACCCGGGCCGCCACCGTCCAGGACCTCGAGCGGGGCCTCGGTCTGGACGCCGGTGGTGTCGTCCGTGACGATCGTGGCGTAGCCGTCGCCCGGCTCGGTGCCCTCCGGAACCGTGAGCGGCGTCGTGAAGCTGCCGTCCGCGTCCGTGTCGGCCACGATCGGGTCGCCGACGGGGTTGCCCTCGGCGTCGACCAGCTGGACCGTGACCGTCGAGTCGGGCGTGTAGCCCTCACCGATCACCGTGGTGACGTCCCCGGCGGCAACCTCCGCGGGGTCGTTGACGTGCGACGGGTCGATGCCGGCCGGCGGCAGGACCGTCAGCGGAGCCTCCGCCTCCAGGCCCGTCGTGTCGTCCGTACCGACGATCGTGTACTCGCCCGGGACCGTGTCCTCCTGGACGACGGCGGGGAAGCTGAACTCCCCGTTCTCGTCCGTGTCGACCACGATCGGGTCACCGACCGGGTTGCCCTCCGGGTCGTACAGCTGCACCGTCGCGGTGCTGTCCGGCGTGTAGCCGGTACCGGAGATCACCGTCTCGTCGCCGGGGAAGACCGTGTCGGGGTCGGCCATGATCTCCGGGTCGACGCCGTCCGGCGGGATGATCGTCAGCGGAGCCTCCGCCTCCAGGCCCGTCGTGTCGTCCGTGCCGATGATCGTGTGGTCACCGGGCTCGGCGTCCTCCGGGACGCACAGATCCGTGACGAACTCGCCGTTCGCGTCCGTCTCGACCACGATCGGGTCACCCACCGGGTTCCCCTCGGCGTCGAAGAGCTGCACCGTGGCCGTCGAGTTCGGCGTGTAGCCCGTACCCGTGACCACCGTGCACTCACCCGGAACGACCTCACCGGGATCGGCCGACAGAGCCGGGTCGATCCCGGTCGGCGGCAGGACCGTCAGCGGAGCCTCGCCCTCCAGGCCCGTCGTGTCGTCCGTGCCGATGATCGTGTAGTCACCGGGCTCGGCGTCCTCCGGGACGCACAGATCCGTGACGAACTCGCCGTTCGCGTCCGTCTCGACCACGATCGGGTCACCCACCGGGTTCCCCTCGGCGTCGAAGAGCTGCACCGTGGCCGTCGAGTTCGGCGTGTAGCCCGTACCGGTGACCACCGTGCACTCACCCGGAACGACCTCGCCCGGGTCGGCCGACAGAGCCGGGTCGACGCCCGGGTCGGCCGGGACGAGACCGGCGTCGACCGTGAGGTTCTCGGGGGCGTCCGCCGTGAGCGTCACCGTGCCGGTCAGCCCGGTGGCCGGGTCCGGGTCGGAGTCGGTGGCGTCGTCGCCGGCGTCCTGCGTCGTGAACGTGGTGCCGTCCGGCGCCACGAACTCGACCGTGTAGTCGCCGGGCGGCAGCTCCGTGAACAGGTAGGCCCCGTCCGCGTCCGTCGTCGTGGTGCCGACCTGCATCTCCGCGGCGTCCAGCAGGTTCACCGTCACGTCCGGGACACCCGGCTCGCCGGCGTCCTGGATGCCGTCACCGTTGGCGTCGTCCCAGACGAGGTCACCGATCGTGCCGGCGGCCACCAGGTTGCAGGCGTCGACCCGCACGCCGGAGTTGCCCAGGCCGACGCGGCCCAGGTCGGTGCCGCCGGCCATCACGCCCAGGCTCAGGGCCGAGACCTCGAGCGAGCCGATCGTCTCCGTGCCGTCGGGCAGGGCGCAGGTGGTGGTCTCCTGGTGGTTGATCTGGAGCGACACGAACTGCTGGACCACGTCGAAGACCGGCGCCAGCGCGGCGCCGATGGTCGAGGTGACCAGACCCGTCTTGATGTCGTTGATCAGCAGCTCGTAGACCTGGGCGGCCTCGTCACTGATGAGGAAGTCGTAGACCGAGGCGAAGACCGGGGACAGCACCGGGCCGGCCGTGTTGATCGCCGTGACGAGCGCCAGGCACAGGGCCGGGGCCGTCGGGCCCGCGCAGTTGGTCACGGGCGCCGGGAAGGTCCCCGCCACGGCGTCCTCCAGGGTGAACGGGCCCCAGGTGACGTCGATGACGTCACCGGGCAGCGGGCCCGTGCCCTGGAAGGTGCAGGTGAAGGTGATCGACTGCAGCGACTCCTGGACGGCGGTCGCCATGATCTGCGCGGCTTCCTCCATCAGCTCGTGAACCGTCTCGGCGATCTGCGGGTAGGTGCCCTCGTTGATCACCTCGGTGTTCGGCGGCAGGCCGTTGAGGCCCGCGTCGTCGCCGCCGCCCCACGGGTCGGTGCCGCCCTCCACCAGGTGCTCCAGGTGGATCTCCAGCTCGCCGGTGGACAGGTCCAGCGTGATGAGCTGGTTCGCCGAGGTGAGCGGCTCGCCGACCACCGCGTTGACGATGTTCTCCTGCATGTTCGAGTCGATGGTGCAGTCGGGCTCGGGCATGCCCGGGACACCCAGCGCGGCGGCCAGCGCGGCCGCGTCGAACACCTGGTTCGCCAGGTCCTCGACGGTGGTGTCGACCTGACCGCCGAGGTCGTGGATCTGCGCCGCGGCGTCCTCGATGGCGGGCGAGTGCAGCCACAGCGACGCGTCACCGGCGATGTACTGACCGGGGCCGGTCACGCCGCCGTCGGGGTCGAGGAAGACGCCGTCCTCGGCGATGACCTCGGAGCCGAAGGCGCCGAGCTCGAGGTCGAGCCGGTCCACGAGCTGATCGGTGATGCCGCCCACGCCCACCGCGTCCGCGACGGAGAGCAGGTCGATCGTCGTGGTGCCCCAGTCGGCCTCCTCGCTGTCGAGCGAGAGGCCGCCGTCGGGGCCGATCAGGCCGGAGGCAGCGTGCCCGTCGAGCGGCGAGGACGCCTCGCTGACACTCGACAGCGCGCCCAGCTGGCCGAAGTCGATGAACTGCGCGACCGGGATCTCGATGTCGCCCAGGGCCAGCAGCTGGCCGCCCAGGAGGTCGACGTCGAGCCCGCCCTCGTTCGGGCCGGGGTTGGTCGGGAACCCGGCGTCCGACGTCGCCGCGCCGAGGAGCTCCTGCTCCATCACCGAGGACATCAGGACGCTCGCCCCGGCCTCGGCCGGGTCGTCGGGGTAGTTGTCGAGCACCGCCATGGCCGGGGTGCTCAGGCCGGCGACGCCCAGTGCGGCACCGGCCCCGATCGCGACGGCGCGGCGCCAGGCAACCCGCCGTCGCATCCGGGTTCGTGAAGTGGAACGTGTTCGCCTCAAAGAACTCACTCCTCAAAGATTGCGCCGTGTGCACGGCGAGGGAATGACGACAGGCCGTAAACAACCCGCACGCGGCCCAGGTTCAGCGAACACAACATCCAAGCGACACGCACGCCCTGTCAGGAGAAATGCCCTGGCGCAGCAAGAGGCAAGACAACGCACCCATAGCATCTGGTGCGACGACAGCGGAGGCTGTTCCGAAATTTCGATATTTCGCCGGGGAGAACAGCCGGAAAAGATCGCTCGAATTCACCCGCACAATAGCCGCACCCGCAATGTCAATGGGTGCGGCACGCCGACGACATGACCCGACCCCGGGAGAACGCGCCTCCCGGGGTCGTCCCACGGCGTCAGACCTCCGCGGCCGCCCACTGCGGCGGGCACTCCTCCGCCAGCCGGATCAGGTCACGGCGGTCGCGGATCCCGAGCCGGTGGTAGACCTGACGCAGCCGGTTCACCACGGTGCGCTCCGAGACGAACACCGATTCCGCGATCTTCGAGTTCGTCGCGCCCTTGAGGGCGAGCCGCACCATCGTGCGCTCGTCGCGCCGCAGCCCGTCCCACCGGTTGCTCGCCACGGCCCCGCCGGACGCCGTCTGCGCCGCGTCGATGCCGCGCGTCCAGCCCGCCAGCCCGGCCAGCTGCGCGAGGGTGCGGGCGCGGTCGAACGCCGCCACCGCGATCCCGGAGTCGCCGCGCGCCGCCCGGAAGCGGCCGTAGGCCACCAGGGTGCGCACGTGCTGGCGGATCGAGGCCGGCGGCGTCGACCGGCGCACCGCCTCGTCGAAGGCGGCCAGCGCGTCGTCGCCGTCGGCCAGCAGGGCGCTGCCCCGGGACGCGGCGGCCCGCAGGTCCGGCGACGTCGTGCCGCACACGCGCACCGCGTCGTCGCCCGGGACCGTCGGCAGGGCCTGGATCTCCCCGGCGGAGACCGCCGCGTCGACCAGATCGGCGCGGACCATGACCGGGCACTGGTACGGCCACGTGCACTGCTCGGTCGAGACCGCGAGCAGCGACACCGCCTCCCGCGCGCGCCCGAGCAGCAGGTGCGCGCCGCCGACGTCGGCCGCGAACTCCGCCGCGGCCCGCGACGACCAGTTGCCCGGCGCGTCCGGCACGCCGACGTCGGGCACGCGGCCGTCGATCGCGGCGTCGGACAGCGCGGCCAGACCGCGCAGCACGAGCCAGGCGTCGCAGCCCGGCCGCAGCAGCCGGACGGCCTGGAGCTGCCGCCGCACGTCCTGGAACTGCCCTTCGACCGCGCCGACGAGCGCCGCGCTGACGCTCCGCGCCACCTGCTCGGCCGCGCCCAGCACGGCGTCGTCGGCGTGCGCGGCGACGAGGGCGCGCGCGGCGGAGACGTCGCCGAGCATGAGGCGCATCCGCGTCTGCAGGTGCAGGCCGAGCCAGTGCTGACCCGGCGTCACGGCGACCTCGTCGAGGTCGGCGCGCAGCCGCACGGGATCGCGTACGACGCCGTCGGCCTCCACGGCGAGCGCCGCCGCCAGGAGCCGGGCCCCGGCGGACCGCGCCTGCGCACCGGGACCGGCCGGCCCCCCGGCGCCACGCCACCAGACGTGATCGGCCCAGTCGGCGCAGCCGGACGCGTCCGTCGCCCGCGGGATGCCCCATGTCTGACCGATGAGGGCCGAGACCCCGAAGGCCAGCGCCCGGACCTTCGGGCACGCCGCCGACAGCGGCCCGGACCGCAGCACCGTGCTCAGCTCCTGCATGTGCAGCCCGCGGAGCATGGCCTCGCTCGCCCCCGCGGCGGCCCGGGCCGCGGGCTGGTCGAGCCCGCTCCGCTCGGCGCACAGCAGCGCCACCAGCGGATGGCGGACGAACCACAGCCCGTCCCGCGCCGCCGTCAGACCCTGCCGCGCGAGCTCGCGCAGCGACGGGTCCTCGCCGAGCCCGGCCACGCCGTCCCACGGCTCCTCCCCGAGGCTCGAACCCGGGACCCCGCGCAGCACGAACGAGGCGAGCAGCTCGCCCGCGGGCTCGTCGACCTGCTCGAGGACGTGCCGGTAGGCACGCCGTGCGGCGGGGCCGACGACGCCGGGCCCGTGCCAGATCGCCCCGCCGCGCAGCTGCGCGACCGAGAGCTCCTGGGCCAGCTCGTGGGCGAGCCGCGGGTTGCCCGCGCTCCACCAGGTGATCCGCTCCACGACGTCGGCCGCGATCGCCAGGCCGAGCGCGTCGACGAGGAACTGGCTCAGCGCCGGCCCGGCGAGCGGGCCGAGGCGCAGGATGTCGAGGTCCTCGTGCAGCGCCCCGGCCGGGAGATCCTCGGCCGCGACGACGAGCCGGCAGTCGAGCGCGAACGCCTCGTCCGCCAGGCGCTGCAGCCAGGCGAGCTTCTCCTCGGTCAGCACCCCGGCGTCGTCCACGAAGACGACGTGCGGCACCTTCCCGCCGAAGGTCGCCGTGACGCTCTGGAAGAATCCCGTCGCGGCGCTGCGGCCGGCGTCGTCGCCGTCCGTGAGCAGCCCGGAGAGATCTGCCCGCTCCGCGGCCCCGAGAAAGCGCGCGTGCGGGCGGCGGGACCAGATCCGCGCGACGCGGAGCACCGGGACCCCGGGTCCCAGGCTCCGCAGCGCGTGCATGACCGTCGAGGTCTTTCCCGCGCCGCTCGGGCCGACCACCAGCAACGTCCTGGGGTCGAACTCGGCGGCCATCCCCGCGATCGTCCGGATCTCACGATCTCGGCCGTGCAGCGCGTAGTCGCGCACGTTCTCGGCTGTCATCGCGACAGGCTGACGCATCTCGGCGTCGGGCACCCGCCGCGATTCCGTCGACGTCCTCACGCGCACCCACCCCCTTTGTGGCACCTGGGATATTTTTTCACAGGGTGCACTGCAAGTGTATGACGAAATCATCATCTTGCTTGGTTCACACAAGTGTGGTGAGGGACATTAATGTTACCTTGCCGGAATAGTCCTCCGCATTCACCCGCCGGTGACAAGGGTGAGTCTGACGGATACCGGCAGCAGGTGCGACGCGTCGGGCAGCCAGGCGCACCACGTCCTGCTCAGTGCCAGCGCCGACTGCTGCCCCGGCACCATCCGGTGCCGCGTGACCAGCCGCTGCGCCGCCCGCGCGTCGCTCATCGTCACGTAGACCGTCAACCCGTCGATCCGCGTCGGGTCGCCCTGGCCGGTGCGGATCTCGAGCACGTCCTGCTCCACCCGCAGGGCGATGCTGTCCAGGCGGGCGAAACTGTCGATGACCTCGTGGAACTCGAATCCCGTCTCTGTGTTCATGCCCCCCAGACGCGCCACCGGAGAACATGTCACACGGAATCGGCGACCAATTTCAGACGAGTTCAGCGCGCCGTCGGCGCGGCGGCCTCACGCGTGGTCGCCGCCCAGGATCCGGGCGATCACGCGCGGCACCGCATCGGCGACGTCGGACGCCGTCACCGGCCCCCCGCCGCTCGCGAGCGCCGCGGCCCGGCCGTGCACGACGACGGCCGCCGCCGCGACCCGGCTCGTCAGCGCGTGGTCCGCGAGCACGTCGGCGGCCCGGGACGCCAGCAGCGTCCCGAGGATCCCGGCCAGCACGTCCCCGGCGCCGGCCGTGGCGAGCCAGGCGGGCGCGTCGGCCTGGGCATAGGTGGCACCGGAGCCGACGACGACGGTCACCGCCCCCTTGAGCAGCACGGTCGCCCCGGTCGCCCGGTGCGCCGCGCGCGCCCACCGCACCGGCTCGGCCTCGACGTCGGCCCGCGTGACCTCGTGCCCGAGCCCGCTCATCAGGGTCGCCAGCTCGCCCGCGTGCGGCGTGAGCACGGCGATCTCCGGGAGCCGGTGCTCCAGCATCGCCATGGCCCCGGCGTCGATCACCGCGGGGACGACGCCTCCGGTCACCTCCGCGTCCAGCACCCCGGTGACCGCGGCGAGCGCCCCGTAGACGCGGCGGTCCTGACCGGCGTCGGACCCGTCGGACGGGATGCCCGGCCCGAGCACCCAGGACTGCACGCGCCCGCCGACGGTCACGGCCTCGGGGTGCCGCGACAGGATCTGGCTCGTGACGGGCACCGGGCCGAGCGCGCGGACCAGGCCCGCGCCCGCGCGGACGGCCCCGGCGGCCGCGAGGACGCCCGCGCCGGGGAACTTCTCCGTCCCGGCGACGACGCCGACCACGCCACGCGTGTACTTGTGGTCCCGCGGGCCGGGTGCCCGCAGCACCGCGGCGACGTCGTCGTCCTCCAGGCGCAGGGTGCCGGCGAACTGCGGGCCCTGGAGGCTGCCGAGGCCGACGTCGGTCACCGTCACGCTGCCGGCGAGCGGCGCGGCGGGCGGGAGCAGGAGCCCGGGCTTGTACGCGCCGAACGCCACGGTGCGGTCGGCGGGCAGGACTGGGCCGGGCACGGCGCCGTCGTCGACGCCGATGCCGCTGGGCACGTCGACGGCGACCACCCACGGCCACGGTGTCCCGGCGGCCTCCGCGGCGGCCCGCACGTCGGCGAGCGCGCGCACGATGCCGCCCGCGGGCGGCCGCAGCGCGCCGCGCGACCCGGCGCCGGTCAGCCCGTCGACGACGGCGTCGGCCGCCTCGGCGCGCGCGACGACGGCGGGCACCCGCAGCTCGGAACGCTCGATGACCTCGGCGCGGGCGGCGCGCAGCGCGGCCAGGCCCGCGGCGTGCACCTCGGAGGCGACGAGGACCGCCGTGACGCGCACCCCCTCGCGTGCCAGGTGAGCACCGGCGAAGAGCGCGTCGCCGCCGTTGTTGCCCGCCCCGACGAGCAGCAGCGCCGCCGCGCCCCGCGCCGGGGCCCGCGTGCCGGCGCGCCGCGCCGGCCGGACCCGGCCCTCACCGGGAAGCCCGTCCGAACCCAGCGACCCCGCGACGCGGCGCCGTGGCATGCCGGCCGCCGGCCGTCGCCGGGCGATGTCGCCGAGCACCGTCCGGGCCAGCGCCCGTGCCGCCCGGTCCATCAGCGGTACTCCCGCGTCGAGCAGCGGTTTCTCCGCCGCCCGCATCTCGTCTGCCGTCCACGCCTCGATCACGAGCCCAATAATGCCCGTTCTTTGTCACAAGCGGGTAAGGCACCGCACTTGGGTCCCCATTAGGCTCGGGGACATGCGATTCGGACTCTTCATTCCGCAAGGCTGGCGACTCGATCTGGTGGGCATCGCCCCGGAGAAGCACTGGGAGACGATGCTCTCCCTGCTGCACCGCGCGGACAACCAGGCCGCCGGCGAGGCGATCCCCGGCGGCGACTTCGCGTGGACGTCGGCCTGGGTGTTCGATCACTTCCACACGGTGCCGGAGCCGACGGTCGAGGCGACGCACGAGGCGTGGACGCTGATGGCGGCGTTCGCGGCGGCGTCGCAGCGCGTGCGGCTGGGCCAGATGTGCACGTGCATGGCCTACCGCAACCCGGCCTACCTGGCGAAGGTCGCGTCCACGGCCGACATCGTCTCGGGCGGGCGCATCGAGATGGGCATCGGCGCGGGCTGGTACGAACACGAGTGGCGCGCGTACGGCTACGGCTTCCCGACCGCGGGCGAGCGGCTGCGCGCGCTCGACGAGGGCGTGCAGATCATGAGCAGCATGTGGCGCACCGGCAGCTCCGGGAAGTTCGAGGGGAAGAAGTTCCAGGTCGACGGCGCGCTCTGCTACCCGCAGCCGCTGCAGCAGCTGCCGGTGGGGGACGACGGCGCCGAGGTGCCGAGCATCCCCCTGTGGATCGCCGGCGGCGGCGAGAAGAAGACGCTGCGCATCGCGGCGCGGTCGGCGCAGTACACGAACTTCTCGGCCGACCCGGAGGGCTTCGCGCACAAGTCGTCGGTGCTGGAGGCCCACTGCAAGGACCTGGGCCGGGACTTCGGCGAGATCACCCGCTCGGCCGACTACAACGTGGTGATCGGCGAGACCGAGAAGGACGTCGCGGACCGCCTCGCCTGGATCGAGGACCACCTGCGCCGCTGGGCGCCCGAGCGCGCCGACCACGAGATCGGCGTCTGGCGCGACGCCTACCTGACCGGCACGCCCGAGCAGATCGTGGAGAAGCTCCGCGGCCTGGAGAAGCTGGGGATGACGTACGCCATCACGTACTTCCAGGAGGCGGCCTACGACCAGTCCGGGATCGAGCTGTTCGAGAAGCAGGTCATCCCGGAGCTGCAGTGATCATCGGGGTCGGGATCGACGTCGTCGACGTCGAGCGGTTCATGGCCACCCTCTCCCGGACGCCCCGGCTCCGGGAGAAGCTGTTCACGCCGCCCGAGCGGGACCTCCCGCCGTCGTCCCTGGCGGCGCGGTTCGCCGCGAAGGAGGCGATCGCCAAGGCGCTCGGGGCTCCCGGAGACCTGCGCTGGCACGACGCGACGGTGCACCGGGTGCCCGGCGGGCCGCCGCAGGTGGAGCTCACGGGCACGGTCGCGGCGCGGGCCGCCGAACTCGGCGTGCGGCAGTGGCACCTGAGCATCTCGCACGACGCGGGGATCTCCTCGGCGATGGTGGTCGCCGAGGGTTGATCGGGCTGGTCACGGGAGCCGGCCGGGGGGATGGATCGCCTCCGCCCCTTGCGCGAGATGTCCGACGTGTTGCATCCTGTCCCAACGTAATGCGGTGGTAAAGACGGCGCCAGCGTGGCGTCGTCTTTGCTGTACAGGCGTAGGAGGAGACCATGAGCGACGACGAACCCACGCTTCCCATCGGCCTGATCGCCCTGTTCGGCGTCGCCCTCGCGGGGATCCTGGCGGCGATCGTCTGGGGCCTGTTCCGCTGACGGCCCGCCCGGCCCGTGGCCGCCGTCGTCCGCTCCGCGAGGCACGACGACGGCTGGTCCCGCCCGGGCGGGACCAGCCGTCGTCGTGCCTACTCCACCGTGACGGACTTCGCGAGGTTCCGCGGCTGGTCGACGTCGAGGCCCTTGGCCGTCGCGAGCGCCATCGCGAAGATCTGCAGCGGCACGACCGCGAGCAGCGGCTGCAGCAGCGTGGGCGCCTTCGGGATCCAGAAGATCTCGTCGGCGTACCCGCGCACCGCGTCGTCGCCGTCCTCCGCGATGACCAGGGTGCGCGCACCGCGCGCCCGGATCTCCTGGATGTTGGAGATGATCTTCGAGTGCAGGGAGTCCCGCCCGCGCGGTGACGGCACGACGACGAACACCGGCTGGCCCTCGTCGATCAGCGCGATCGGCCCGTGCTTGAGCTCGCCGGCCGCGAACCCCTCGGCGTGGATGTAGGCGAGCTCCTTGAGCTTGAGCGCGCCCTCGAGGGCGACGGGGAACCCGACGTGCCGCCCGAGGAACAGCACCTTGTCGCTGTCCTCCATCGAGCGGGCCGTGGCGCGCACGTACTCGCCGCGCTCGATGACCGTCTGGATCTTGCGCGGCATGTCGCGCAGGTCGTCCAGCAGGGTGCTGATCTCGTCCGGGAACTTGTTCCCGCGCAGCTGCGCGAGGTACAGCCCCAGCAGGTACGCGGCGGTGATCTGGGCGAGGAAGGCCTTCGTCGAGGCGACGGCGATCTCCGGGCCCGCGTGGGTGTACAGCACCGCGTCGGACTCGCGCGGGATCGTCGAGCCGTGGGTGTTCACGATCGAGATCACCTTGGCGCCCTGCTCGCGCGCGTGCCGCACGGCCATCAGCGTGTCCATCGTCTCGCCGGACTGCGTCACGGCCACGACGAGCGTCTTCTCGTCCACGATCGGGTCGCGGTAGCGGAACTCGTGCGCCAGCTCGACCTCGACCGGGATGCGGCACCAGTGCTCGATGGCGTACTTCGCCACGTGGCCGGAGTACGCGGCGGTACCGCACGCGACGACGATGATCTTGTTCACGGCGCGCAGCACCGACTCGTCGATCCGCAGGTCGTCGAGGACCAGGGCGCCCGAGGCGTCCGTGCGCCCGCGCAGCGTGTCCGCGACCGCCTGCGGCTGGTCGTGGATCTCCTTGTCCATGAACGAGTCGAAGCCGCCCTTCTCGGCGGCGGCCGCGTCCCAGTCCACCGTGTAGCGCTTGGCGTCGGCGGGGTTCCCGTCGAAGTCCGTCACCTCGACCGACGTCGGCGTGATCGTCACGACCTGGTCCTGGCCGAGCTCCATGGCCTCCTTGGTGTGCGCGATGAACGCCGCCACGTCGGAACCCAGGAAGTTCTCGCCCTCGCCCAGCCCGACCACCAGCGGCGAGTCGTGCCGCGCGCCCACGACCTTCTCCGGGTCGTCCGCATGCACCGCGAGCAGCGTGAAGGTGCCCTCCAGGCGGCGCGCCGCGCGCGTCATCGCACCGGTGAGGTCCTTGGTGGCCCGGTATTCCCTCGCGATGAGCTGCGCCGCGACCTCGGTGTCCGTCTCGGACAGGTACTCCACGCCCTCGGCCGCGAGCTCGGCCCGCAGCTCGGCGAAGTTCTCGATGATGCCGTTGTGGATGACGGCGAGGCGGCCGCCGTCGGCAAGATGCGGGTGCGCGTTCTGGTCCGTCGGCCCGCCGTGCGTCGCCCAGCGGGTGTGCCCGATGGCCGACGACGCCGCGGGGAGCGGACGCAGGTCCAGCTCCTCCACGAGATTGGCGAGCTTGCCGGCCTTCTTCGCGTGGGCGACGCCGTCGATCCCGGGGCCGACGAGCGCCACGCCCGCCGAGTCGTACCCCCGGTACTCCAGCCGCCGCAGGCCCTCCAGCGCCACGGCCAGCGGCGTCGTCCCGGGAGCCCCTTCCGCGCCGCTGTGCTCACCCGCGCCTGCGGCGCTCAGGCCTGTGTATCCCACGATTCCGCACATGGCCGCGAGTCTAACTCTGTTCTCCCGAGCCGCCGGGCTCCGTCGTCCTCGGCTCGTACCTCGCCTGCGGGCGCGGTCGCGAGGCTTCGCATCCGGCGGCCGGGGAGTGGTTGCGTTTGAGCGGGTGCGTTGCCTGTCGGGGCGGAGCATGCGGTGAAGTGGTGCAGAATCGTGCGGTGGCAGATATCCCGGCCTCGGTCCACGAGCACCTGAAGTCCCTCGCACCGGCGTCGCCCTACGTCGACCTCGACCGCGCGGCCTGGAGCCGCCTCTCGGCGTCGACCCCCCTCCCGCTGACCGACGACGACGTGGAGCGCCTGGCCGGGCTCGGCGACCCGATCGACCTCGACGAGGTCGACGCGGTCTACCGCCCCCTGTCCCGCCTGCTGAACCTCTACGTGAACGCGGTGACCGGGCTGCACGGCGCGACCGCGGCGTTCCTCCAGGAGAAGCCCCCGCGCACCCCGTACGTGATCGGCGTGGCGGGCTCGGTCGCCGTCGGGAAATCCACCACCGCCCGCATCCTGCGCGAGATGCTGGCCCGCTGGCCGTCCACGCCGCGCGTGGAACTGATCACCACCGACGGCTTCCTCTACCCCAACGCCGAGCTCGGGCGGCGGGGGCTGATGGACCGCAAGGGCTTCCCCGAGTCGTACGACCGGCGCGCGCTGATCCGCTTCCTGTCCCGTATCAAGGGCGGCCAGGAGGAGGTCCGCGCGCCCGTCTACTCGCACACGATCTACGACATCGTGCCCGGGCAGGAGGTCGTGATCCGCAAGCCCGACGTGCTGATCGTGGAGGGCCTGAACGTGCTCCAGCCGGCCCGGCCGTCCTCGGCCGACGAGACGACCGTCGCCGTGAGCGACTTCTTCGACTTCTCGATCTACGTCGACGCCCGCACCCGGAACATCCGCCAGTGGTACGTGGACCGCTTCCTGCAGCTGCGCCGCACCGCCTTCCAGCGCCCGGAGTCGTACTTCCGCAAGTACGCGGACCTGTCCGACGACGACGCCGTCCGCCGCGCGCTGGAGATCTGGGAGGCGATCAACGCCCCCAACCTGGAGCACAACATCCTGCCCACCCGCGGCCGGGCCACGCTGGTCCTGACCAAGGGCGCCGATCACAAGGTGCAGCGGGTGCGGCTCCGGAAGCTCTGACCGCGGGCGGGAGCGTGGCGGCCGGAGCCGCCGCGGGCCGGGACGGCGGGACGGACCCCCGGCACCGGCGCCCGCCGGACGGCTACGACCCGACGACGCTGCGCGGCGAGGCGCCGTTGTGCTCGCCGCCGTCGCCGGCGTCCTCGTCGTCGTCCTCGCCGTCGTCCTCGCCGCCGGCGTCCTGGTCGTCCTCCCGCGCGGCGTCGTGCT
Source organism: Myceligenerans crystallogenes (assembly GCF_039529775.1). NCBI lineage: Bacteria > Bacillati > Actinomycetota > Actinomycetes > Micrococcales > Promicromonosporaceae > Myceligenerans > Myceligenerans crystallogenes. The sequence goes on along the minus strand of NZ_BAAANL010000001.1, from coordinate 474,886 downwards.
CGGCCTCGTGCCGCCCGTGGAACCACTGCACCACCTTGTCGACCACGAACCCGGCCGCGACGCCGAGGACCAGGCCCACCCCGATCGCCAGCAGGGGCTCGTGCCCCAGCCACGCCGCCGCGAGGATCCCGATCCCCGCCGAGTAGAGCGCCCACAGCACCCCGGCCACCCCCGCGATGGCCATGAACCGCTTGCGCGGGTAGCCCACGGCTCCGGCGGTCATGTTCACGGCGATCCGCCCGATCGGCACGTACCGCGCCGCCAGGATCAGCGACGCCCCGCGCTTCTCCAGCAGCTTCTCGGCGCGGTCGACCATCCGGCGCCCCCGCTCGGACCGCAGGAAGGGGATCCGCCGCACACCGATGGCCCGGCCGATCTGGTACGCGATCTGGTCCCCGGTCCACGCCCCGACCGCGCCCGCCACGAGCACCAGGGGCAGCAGCGGCACGCCGGAGCTGTGCGCGGAGACCGCCAGCGTGATGAGCACCGACTCGCTCGGCAGCGGCGGGAAGAAGCCGTCCAGGGTGGCGAACCCGAACATGGCGAGGTAGACCCAGGGAGAAGAGGCCAGGTCAAGCACCCAGATCTCGAGGGCGTCGAGGATTGCGAGGAGTGGTTCGAGCACGGCCCAAGAGTAAGCAGCCGGGGACCCTGACTGTCATCAGTCCTCCCCCTGATTCATCCCCAGGTGTTCACCCTGGATACGCCGCCTGCACACTTCCTGCCGGATGCCGTCACAGGGCCGGTCCGAGGGGTCGGCCACAGGGGTCGGTCAGAGAGCCAGGCGCTCCCGCACCACCGACGCGAGGAGGCCCGCCTCCGTCTCCGCCTGCTCCTGGCTGGCGGCCTCGACCATGACCCGGACCACCGGCTCCGTGCCGCTCGGGCGCAGCAGGACGCGGCCCGTGTCGCCCAGGCGCTCCTCCGCGGCGACGACCGCGGCCTTGACGTCGTCGTCCGTCGCGGCGCGCGCCTTGTCCACGCCGCGCACGTTCACGAGCGTCTGCGGGAGCCGCTGGATCCCGGCCGCCAGATCGGCCAGCCGCTGCCCGGCCGCCTTGACCCGCGCCGCGAGGTGCAGCGCGGCCAGCACGCCGTCGCCGGTCGTGGCGTGGTCGGCGAGAATAATGTGGCCGGACTGCTCGCCGCCCAGGCCGTAGCCCCTGGCGCGCATCTCCTCCAGGACGTAGCGGTCGCCCACGGCGGTCTGCACCGTGCTGATCCCGGCCTCGCGCATCGCGAGGAGGAGCCCGAGGTTCGACATCACCGTGACGACCAGGGTGTCGCTCGGCAGCCGCCCCTCCGCCTTGAGCGCGCCGGCCAGGATGCCGAGGATCTGGTCGCCGTCGACGATCCGGCCGTCGTGGTCGACGGCGATGCAGCGGTCGGCGTCGCCGTCGAACGCGACGCCGAAGTCCGCCTCGGACGCCACGACGACGGCCTGCAGCTGCTCCGGGTGCGTGGACCCGCACTTCTCGTTGATGTTCCGCCCGTCGGGGCTGGCGTTCATGACGACGACGTCGGCGCCGGCCTCCCGCAGCGCCTGCGGGCCCACCTCGCTGGCCGCGCCGTTCGCGCAGTCCAGCGCGATCCGCAGGCCCTCCAGCGGGCGGTGGTCCAGCGTGGTCCCGATCGACTCGGTGAGGTGCTTGACGTACTGCGCGGCCGCGAGGCCGGGGTCGAGCCGGACGCGGCCGACGGCGGCGCCGACCGGGCGCTCCCAGTCCTCGTGGAGCACGGCGGCGACGGCGTCCTCGACGGCGTCGTCCAGCTTGAGGCCGCCCCGCTGGAAGAACTTGATGCCGTTGTCCGGCATGGCGTTGTGCGACGCGGAGATCATCACGCCGAGGTCCGCGCCCATCTCGCTGACCAGGTAGGCCAGCGCGGGCGTGGGCAGCACGCCGAGGTCGACGACGTCGACGCCCGCCGAGGCCAGCCCCGCGGCGACCGCGCCCGTGAGCAGCTCGCCGGAGGCCCGCGGGTCCCGCCCGACGACGGCGCGCGGGCGCGGCCCGAGAACCTCCCCCTGGGCCGTCAGCACGCGTGCGGCGGCGCTTCCCAGCGAGAGCGCGAGCTCCGCCGTGATGTCGCGGTTGGCGAGCCCGCGAACGCCGTCGGTGCCGAACAACCTGCCCATGTGTCGTGTCCTCTCAGGGGGCTTGGGGGTGTGCCGCCCAGGTTAATGGGCGCGCGCGGAAGGGGGAAACGCTGGCGCCGCCGGGACCAAGTGCAGGCCGTCCGTATACCCGGACAACGCGGTGGCCCCGCTCCGCGACGCGGAACGGGGCCACCATCGGCAACGACGCCGGACGGCGTCGGCCGGGCCAGCGTTGTGCTGCAGAAAGCGCGTCAGCGCTTCGAGTACTGCGGCGCCTTGCGGGCCTTCTTCAGACCGGCCTTCTTGCGCTCGACCGCACGGTCGTCGCGGCGCAGGAAGCCGGCCTTCTTCAGGGCCGGGCGGTTCGACTCGGTGTCGATCGCGTTCAGCGCACGGGCGATGCCCAGGCGCAGCGCGCCGGCCTGGCCGGAGCTGCCGCCGCCGTTGATGCGGGCGATCACGTCGAAGCGGCCCTCGACCTCGACCAGCTTCAGCGGGTCGTTGACCAGCTGCTGGTGCACCTTGTTCGGGAAGTACTCCTCGAGGGTGCGCCCGTTGATCTTCCACAGGCCGGTGCCGGGGACGAGGCGAACTCGCGCCACGGCCTCCTTACGGCGTCCGACGGCCTGGCCGGGAGCGGTGAGAGACGATCCGCCCGTCGCGGGTGCGACCGTCTCGGTGGTGTAAGTGCTGGGCGTCGTCTCGTCCAGCTCGGTGTCGACGGTGGTCTCGGCCACTGTGTAGTCCTCGCGTCCTTCGCGTTGCGATCCGGCAGCGGCCTCAGGCCTGCTGCGAAACCTGGTTGATCTCGAACGGCTTCGGCTGCTGCGCCGCGTGCGGGTGCTCGGCACCTGCGTAGACCTTGAGCTTCTTGAGCTGCTCACGGCCGAGCGTCGTCTTGGGGAGCATGCCGCGGACGGCCTTCTCGACGGCCTTACGGGGGCTCTTCTCGATCAGCTCGCCGAAGGGCGTGGCGGTCAGACCACCCGGGTAACCCGAGTGGCGGTACGCCATCTTGTCCGCCCGCTTGTTACCGCTGAGAGCGACCTTCTCCGCGTTGATGATGATGACGAAGTCACCACCGTCGACGTTCGGCGCGAAGGTGGGCTTGTGCTTCCCGCGCAGCAGCGTGGCGACCTGGGACGCCAGGCGGCCCAGGACGACGTCGGTCGCGTCGACGACGAGCCAGTCCCGCTGGACGTCGCCGGGCTTGGGGGTGTACGTACGCACGGTTCGTAACCTTCTGTTCGGTGTCGTCGGGCGAGAAGCGGCGCCCGATGAGTTCAGGGGTTGTTGTGCGCGGGAGGTCACGGTGACATCCGGGCCAGACATCGGCATGTGAGTGGGTCACTACCGGTGCAGGACGTCGATGACATAGCACAACGACGACCCAGGATACCTGTGCGCACGGAGCACGGTCAAAGTGAACGCCAGACGGCGGGCGTGGTGTCCGCCACCCTCCCGCAACCCCTCGCCAGGCCGCCGCGATTGTGGCACCGTGGAGGCATGAGTGGCGACACCAGCGCCACGTCGCCGGATCCAGAACTCGGCGCCGAGGGCGACACGGATCAGTTGCAGCAGGCCGACACCCTGGTCGACCGGGGAACCTCGGACGTGCTCGACGAGGGATACTCCCCGCCCGATTTCCCGCGCAAGAACCACTGGGGCGAGACGCCGTGGGAGGAGTCCCACGGCGAGTCCCTCGACCAGCGCCTCGCGGAGGAGGAGCCGGAGAGCTGGGACGGCGAGGCCCGGCCCGCCCCCGACGTCCACCGCGCCGGCCGGCTCGTCGAGGACGACGACGCCGACCCGGGCGAGGACGGCAGCCGCCAGAACGACCTCTACGGCAACGACGCGGGCATCGACGGAGCCGGGGCCAGCGCTGAGGAGGCCGCGATCCACTGGGTGACGGAGCCGTGAGCGGTGCTCCGCGGAGGGTAGGGGCCGAGGAACGAGGCACCTGCCCGCAGCGGAGCACCGCTCACGGCGACCAGAAGAAATCGCGCCGATTCCTCAGCCCAGCACCTCTTCGTCCATCCGCTTCGCGCGGATGCGCTCCGCACGGGCCGCGAGCTCGCCGTCCGGCGGGTAGGTGATCTCCTCCAGGGTCAGGCCCTGCGGCGGGACGACGGCGGCGCCGGCCTCGCGCGTGCGGCTCGCGAGCAGGGCCGCCGGCCACCCGGCCGGGCGCCGGTGCTCGCCGACGGCGATCGACGCGCCGACGATCGCGCGCACCATGTTGTGGCAGAAGGCGTCCGCGACGACGCGCGCCACCACGAGCCCCGCGTCCGCCCCCGAGCCGGGCCGTTCCCAGCCCACGTCGAGGAGCTCGCGGATCGTCGTCGCCCCGGGGCGCGGCTTGCAGTAGGCGGCGAAGTCGTGCAGGCCCGTCAGGGGGCGGACGGCGTCGTCCATCGCGGCGACGTCGAGCGGCTTGCGGCCGAACAGCACGTGCGCGCGGCGCAGGGGGTCGCGGAACGCGACGTCGTCGGCGATGCGGTACGCGTACCGCCGGTGCAGCGCGGAGAACCGCGCGTCGAAGCCGTCCGGCGCGACCGCGGCACGCCGGACGACGACGTCGCCGGGCAGCACTCCCCCGAGGCGCGCCACCATGGCGTCGCCGGGGTCGCGGTCCGAGCGGCCCGGCATCTCGTCCCAGCGGCTGACCGGGACGTCGACGTGGGCGACCTGGCCCCGCGCGTGGACGCCGGCGTCGGTCCGCCCGGCGACGGTCAGGCGGGGCGCGGGCAGGCCGAGCGGACCGGTGCGCAGGATCGTCGCGAGGCCGTCCTCCAGCACGCCCTGGACGGTGCGCAGGGCCGGCTGCCGCGCCCAGCCGGCGAACATCGTGCCGTCGTAGGAGAGGTCCAGCCGGATCCGGATCAGGTCGGTCACTCGGTCATTCTCCCTGGGGACGGGCGGGGGCGCCGGGACGGGGTGGCCGGCGGGCGGCGGGACCGGCGCGGGAGGCACCGGCGACGACGGAGCCCCGTCGCATCCAGGATGCGGCGGGGCTCCGTACGGCGGGAGACGGGACTCAGGCGTCCTTCTTCTCCGTGTCCGCGGCGGGGGTCTCCACCGCGTCCGCGGTGGTCTCCTCGGCCGGGGCCGTCGTGTCGGCCGGGGTCTCCTCGACGGTCTCGGCGGCGGCCGGTGCGGCCTTCGCCGAGTTCTCGGCGGCCTTCTCCGCTTCCTTCACCACGGCCTGCTTCGGGCTCACGGGCTCGGTCACGAGCTCGATGACGGCCATCGGCGCGTTGTCACCCTTGCGGGGACCGACCTTCGTGATGCGCGTGTAGCCACCGTTGCGCTCGGCCATGGTCGGCGCGATCTCGGTGAAGAGCGTGTGCACCACACCCTTGTCGCGCACGACGCGGAGGACCCGGCGGCGAGCGTGCAGATCACCCTTCTTCGCGAAGGTGATCAGCTTCTCCGCCAGCGGGCGCAGGCGCCGCGCCTTGGTCTCGGTGGTCGTGATGCGGCCGTGCTCGAAGAGCGCGGTGGACAGGTTCGCGAGGATCAGGCGCTCGTGAGCCGGGCTTCCGCCGAGGCGCGCACCCTTGGTGGGGGTAGGCATTGCATGTGCTCCTTAGGGATGTACCGCGCCCGCGGCGCGTTCCGGAAGGGCCGGGACGCGCCTGCGGTGCGGGTGTCAGTACGACTGCTCGTCGCTGCCGCTGTAGCTCGGCGCCGCGTCGTCGTCACCGCTGAAGTAGTTCGCCCCGGAGTCGAAGTCCAGCGGCGAGTCCTTCAGGCTCAGGTTCAGCTCCTGGAGCTTCTCCTTGACCTCGTTGATCGACTTGGCACCGAAGTTGCGGATGTCGAGCAGATCCGCCTCGCTGCGCGCGACGAGCTCACCGACCTGGTGGATCCCCTCGCGCTTGAGGCAGTTGTACGACCGGATGGTGAGGTTGAGCTCCTCGATCGGCAGCGCCAGGTCCGCGGCCAGCGCGGTGTCCGTCGGCGACGGGCCGATCTCGATGCCCTCGGCCTCGACGTTCAGCTCACGGGCAAGGCCGAACAGCTCGACGAGCGTCTTGCCGGCCGAGGCGAGCGCGTCACGCGGCGCGATGGCCTGCTTGGTCTCGACGTCGACGATGAGCTTGTCGAAGTCGGTGCGCTGCTCGACTCGGGTGGCCTCGACCTTGTACGTGACCTTGAGAACGGGCGAGTAGATCGAGTCGACCGGGATGCGGCCGATCTCCGTGTCGAAGGACTTGTTCTGCGCGGCGGACACGTACCCGCGGCCACGCTCGACGGTCAGCTCGATCTCGAGCTTCCCCTTGTCGTTGAGCGTGGCGATGTGCAGGTCGGAGTTGTGCACCTCGACACCCGCCGGCGGAACGATGTCCGCGGCGGTGACCACACCGGCGCCCTGCTTGCGCAGGTACATCACGACGGGCTCGTCGTTCTCCGAGGAGACGACGAGGTTCTTGATGTTGAGGATGATCTCGGTGACGTCCTCCTTCACACCGGTCACGGTGCTGAACTCGTGCAGCACGTTGTCGATGCGGATGGAGGTCACGGCCGCGCCCGGGATGGACGACAGCAGCGTGCGGCGCAACGAGTTGCCGAGCGTGTAGCCGAAGCCGGGCTCGAGCGGCTCGATGGAGAACCGGGAACGGTACTCGGAGATGACCTCTTCGGTCAGCGTGGGTCGCTGTGCGATGAGCACTTCAGGTGTCCTTTCAGCGTGCGTCCGCTATATGACGCATCACGGAATCGCGATCTCTCGCGGCCCGGCGAGACTCTGTCCGCTCGCCGGGGCAATAACTCGGCCCGCGAGGGCCGAGCCGGTCGTCGCGCCGCGGTGCGCCCCGGCCGGAGGGCGGAGGCGCACCGCGCGCGACGAGAACATCAGACGCGGCGACGCTTCGGGGGGCGGCAGCCGTTGTGGGCCTGGGGCGTCACGTCCTGGATCGAGCCGACCTCGAGGCCGGTCGCCTGCAGCGAGCGGATCGCGGTCTCACGGCCGGAACCCGGGCCCTTGACGAAGACGTCGACCTTCTTGACGCCGTGCTCCTGGGCGCGACGCGCGGCCGACTCGGCGGCGAGCTGCGCGGCGTACGGCGTCGACTTGCGGGAGCCCTTGAAACCGACGTGGCCGGCGGAAGCCCACGAGACGACGGCACCCGAGGGGTCCGTGATCGAGATGATCGTGTTGTTGAACGTGCTCTTGATGTGCGCCTGGCCGAGCGGGACGTTCTTCTTGTCCTTGCGGCGCGGCTTGCGGGTCTTGGGAGGCATAGGTGCTCTGAATCTCCTGGTCTGGTCGGACCGAGGCGGGCGCTGCCGGTGTCACCGGCGCGGCCCGCTCATCGGACTGCTGATGGCGTCAGCGGGCCTTCTTCTTGCCGGCGACGGTGCGCTTCGGACCCTTGCGGGTACGCGCGTTGGTCTTGGTGCGCTGACCACGCACCGGCAGGCCGCGACGGTGACGCAGACCCTGGTAGGTGCCGATCTCGACCTTGCGGCGGATGTCGGCGGCGACCTCACGGCGGAGGTCACCCTCGAGCTGGTAGTTGCCCTCGAGGTGGTCACGGAGCGCGACGAGCTGCGTGTCGTCGAGGTCCTTGACGCGGGTGTCGGGGTTGATCCCGGTCGCGGCAAGGGTCTCCTTGGCGCGGGTCCGGCCGACCCCGAAGATGTAGGTGAGCGCGATCTCGGCCCGCTTCTCGCGAGGGAGGTCGACGCCGATAAGACGTGCCATGTGCCTGACGGCTCCTGTACTTCTCGTCCGGAGGTCTCCCGCACCGCCATCCCGCGTGTCCCGCGGGCCCCGGCCTCCGGGCCGAGGGTTCCCCCGCCACGACGGGCGGGTTCGAGGTGGTGCGCTGGTGGTGACCCGGGGGTCACCGGCCCGGGACGTCAGTCCCCGGGGGTGATCAGCCCTGGCGCTGCTTGTGGCGCAGGTTGTCGCAGATCACCATGACGCGACCGTGCCGGCGAATCACCTTGCACTTGTCGCAGATCTTCTTGACGCTCGGCTTGACCTTCATGGTTTCCTTGCCTACTTGTAGCGGTAGACGATCCGGCCGCGGGACAGGTCGTACGGGCTGAGCTCGACCACGACCCGGTCCTCGGGGAGGATTCGGATGTAGTTCTGGCGCATCTTCCCCGAGATGTGGGCCAGCACCCTGTGACCGTTCTCCAGCTCCACGCGGAACGTCGCGTTCGGCAGAGCCTCGACCACGCTGCCCTCGATCTCGATGACACCGTCCTTCTTTGCCATATCCTCCGCTAACTCTCGTCGGACTTGTACCTTCGCCTGACCGCCAGCCTTGTACCATCGCCTGACCGTCAGCCTGTACCTTCGCCGGGCGAGGGCGCACGTGGAGGCGCACCGCCGTCAGGACGAAGATGTTGGTGTGCAGCCGCAGACGCCGGACCGATGTCGGAACGGTGCCCGGCCAGGACAGGGCCGCCGGTGGACGGCCTGCCGAACACACCAGGCGGCCGTACCAGTGCGGACCGAGTCCAGGAGCGCGGGAAGCGCGGACTACACCCAACGGCCTATCTTATCAGAGGTTCACAGACCCGGGGCTGACCCGAGATCAACGACGTCGACGCCGAGCTCTCCCAGCCGCGCCGCCCCGCCGTCGTGCGCGGTCAGGACGCTGATCCCGCCGTCCACGACGGCGACGCTGTGCTCCCAGTGCGCGGCCCGCGAGCCGTCGGTCGTCACGACCGTCCACTCGTCGCCGAGCACGTGCGTCTCCGAGGTACCGAGCGTCACCATCGGCTCGATCGCCAGGCACATCCCGGCGCGCAGCCGGGGCCCGCTCTCCCGCACGCGGAAGTTGTGCACGTCCGGCGGCTGGTGCATCGCCGTCCCGATGCCGTGGCCGACGTACTCCTCGACGATGCCGTACTCGGCCCCGACCAGCTCGCCCGCGAGCTCCACGCTCGCCTCGACGGCCCGGCCGACGTCGTTCAGCCGCCGCCCGGACGCCAGCGTGGCGATCCCGGCCCACATCGCCGCCTCGGTGGCCCGCACCAGCCGTGCGTCGGCCACGGACGCGCCCGCCGCGGCGACGTCGTCGTCGGACAGGGTGAGCGGGAGGGCGCCGTCGGCGCCGAGCAGGAACGTCACGGCGGAATCGCCGTGCCAGCCGTCCACGATCGCGCCGCAGTCGACGGAGACGACGTCGCCGGCGGCGAGCACGCGCTCACCCGGGATGCCGTGGATGACCTCGTCGTTCACGGACACGCAGATCGTGGCCGGGAAGCCCTGGTACCCCAGGAAAGACGGCGTCGCGCCGGCGCCACGGATGGCGTCCGACGCGACGTCGTCGAGACCGGCGGTGGTCAGGCCCGGGCGGGCCGCCGCGCGGACGCCCGCGAGGGCGTCGGCGACGACGACGCCGGCCCGGCGCATGACCTTCACCTGATCGAGCGTCTTGTACTCGATGCGGGGCCTGCCGAGACCGAACATGCTGCTGTTCGGCCTCAGCCGAGCTGGGCGCCGAGCGAGCTGACGATGCGGTCCGTGACCTCGGAGATCTCCCCGACGCCGTCGACCTTCACCAGCAGCCCGCGCTCCGCGTACGCCGCCGTCAGCGGCGCCGTCTCGGTGTCGTAGATGTCGAGGCGCTTCTTGATCGCCTCGGGGGTGTCGTCGGTGCGCCCCTCCTCCTGCGCGCGCTTCTCGAGGCGCGTCAGGAGCTCCTCGCGCTGCGCCGTCAGCTCGATGACACCGTCCAGCTCCCAGCCGAGATCGGTCAGGATCCCGTCCAGCTCGGCCACCTGGGCCGCGTTGCGGGGGTAGCCGTCGAGCAGGAAGCCGTCGGTGACGTCCGGCTGGGCCAGACGATCCCGCACCATGGCGTTCGTGACCTCGTCGGGGACGAGCTCACCGTTGTCGATGAAGCTCTTCGCCGTCCGGCCGAGCTCGGTGTCACCCGAGATGTTGGCGCGGAAGATGTCGCCGGTGGAGATCGCCACGATGCCGAAGGTCTCGGCGAGCCGGGCGGCCTGAGTTCCCTTTCCGACGCCCTGCGGGCCCATGATGACGAGGCGCGTGATGCGCCCCTCGGGACCCGGCCGGACGTGCAGGTCGCTGCGAGAGGTGGTGGGAGTCTGACTCAACGGAGAAATCCTTCGTAGTGACGCTGCTGGAGCTGGGAGTCGATCTGCTTGACCGTCTCGAGCCCGACGCCGACCACGATGAGGATCGAGCTGCCGCCGAACGGCAGGCTGGTGGTCACACCCAGCCAGACGAGCACCAGGGTCGGGATCAGCGCGACCAGCGCGAGGTACAGGGAACCGGCGGAGGTGATCCGGGTGATCACGAAGTCGAGGTACTCCGCGGTGGGACGGCCGGCCCGGATGCCCGGGATGAAGCCGCCGTACTTCTTCATGTTGTCCGCGACCTCGTCCGGGTTGAACGTGATCGACGTGTAGAAGAAGCAGAAGAAGATGATCATGACCGTGTAGAGCGCGATGTACAGCGGCTCCGACGGCTGGACCAGGTTGTTCGAGATCCAGGCGACCCAGTCGGAGTCCTGGTCGCCGAACTGGGCGATGAGGCCCGGCAGGGCGAGGATCGACGCCGCGAAGATCACCGGGATGACACCCGACATGTTGATCTTGATCGGGATGTACGTGCTCGTGCCGCCGTACATGCGGCGTCCGACCATCCGCTTGGCGTACTGCACCGGGATCCGGCGCTGCGACTGCTCGACGAACACGACCAGCCCGACCACCAGCACGATCACGATGATCATGATGATGAAGTTCAGGACGCCGTTGGCGCCGCCCGCGATCGACCAGAGCGACGTCGGGAAGCTCGCCGCGATGGACGTGAAGATCAGCAGCGACATGCCGTTGCCGACGCCGCGCTCGGTGATGAGCTCGCCGAGCCACATGACCAGGCCCGTACCGGCGGTCATGGTGATGACCATGAGGATCGCGGTCATCACGGTGTCGTCCGCGATGATCGGCAGGTCGCACTGGAGCAGCAGGCCCTGACGCGCCGTCGTGATGACGGTGGTGGACTGCAGGATCGCCAGCGCGATGGTCAGGTAGCGCGTGTACTGGGTCAGCTTGGCCTGGCCGGACTGACCCTCCTTCTGCAGGGCCTCGAACCGCGGGATGACCACCCGCAGCAGCTGCACGATGATGCTCGCCGTGATGTACGGCATGATCCCGAGCGCGAACACCGACAGCTGCAGGAGCGCGCCGCCGCTGAACACGTTGATCAGGCCGAGCAGCGAGTTGTCCTCGTTCTGGGCGATGCACTCACGTACGTTCGTGTAGTCCACGCCCGGCGTCGGGATGAACGACCCGACACGGAAGAGCGCCATGATGGCGATCGTGAACAGCAGCTTGCGCCGCAGGTCTGGCGTCCGGAAAGCCCGGCCGAATGCGCTGAGCACCCTGTCCTCCTGGCCCGCGTGCGCGGGGTCTCGTGTCGCCGGAGATCTCCCCGGCGAGATGTGGTCGTCACCCGCAACCGCTGCACAGCGACGCGCGGGACGTGTCGGATTCTACGTTGCCTGCGCAGTCATCCCGACCACGCATCGCCCAGTCTGCCCGACAACTGCGCTCGGACGGGCATCCCACGCGCCTGAAACGGTACGGGACCGGCCACGCGTGCGCGCGACCGGTCCCGTGGACGAACCCTGTTCTCAGTCCTCGGCAGGCTCGGCCACCGAGCCGCCGGCCGCGAGGATCTTCTCGCGGGCCGACGCCGAGACGCGGTCGACCGCGATCTCGAGCTTCACGGTGACATCGCCGTTCCCGAGCACCTTGACGGGCTGGTTCTTGCGAACCGCGCCCTTGGCGACGAGATCCTCGACGGTGACGGAGCCACCGGCGGGGTACAGCTCGGAGAGCTTGTCCAGGTTCACGACCTGGTACTCGACCCGGAACGGGTTCTTGAAGCCACGCAGCTTCGGGAGGCGCATCTGCAGGGGAACCTGCCCGCCCTCGAAGCCCGCGGGGACCTGGTAACGGGCCTTCGTGCCCTTGGTGCCACGACCAGCCGTCTTACCCTTGGAACCCTCACCGCGACCGACACGGGTCTTCGCGGTCTTGGCGCCGGGGGCCGGACGGAGGTGGTGGAGCTTCAGCGGCTTGCTGTCCGCCATGATCACTCGACCTCCTCGACGGTGACGAGGTGCGCCACCGTCTTGACCATGCCGCGAACCTCGGGACGGTCCTCACGCACGACGGTGTCGCCGATCTTCCGGAGGCCGAGGGTCCGCAGCGTCTCACGCTGCTTGAACCGTCCACCGATGGTGGACCTCACCTGGGTGACCTTGAGCTGGGCCATCACGCACCCACCTTCTCTTCGGCCTTCTTGGCGAGGCCGGCGGCCTGCGCGCGCAGGAGCGCGGCCGGGGCCACGTCCTCCAGCGGCAGACCACGACGCGCGGCGACGGCAGCCGGCTCCTCGAGGCCCTTGAGGGCCGCGACGGTCGCGTGCACGATGTTGATCGCGTTCGACGACCCGAGCGACTTGGTCAGCACGTCGTGGATACCGGCGCACTCCAGCACGGCGCGCACCGGACCACCGGCGATCACACCGGTACCCGGCGAGGCCGGACGGAGGAACACGACGCCCGCGGCCCGCTCGCCCTGGATCGGGTGCGGGATGGTGCCCTGGATGCGCGGGACGCGGAAGAAGTTCTTCTTCGCCTCCTCGACACCCTTGGCGATCGCCGCGGGCACCTCCTTGGCCTTGCCGTAGCCGACGCCGACGGTACCATCGCCGTCACCCACGACGACGAGCGCGGTGAAGCTGAAGCGACGACCGCCCTTGACGACCTTGGCGACACGGTTGATCGTCACCACGCGCTCCAAGAACGCGCTCTTCTCCTCGGCCCCGCGGCCACCGCCGCGGCGGTCGTCGCGCTTGCCGGAGCGACGGCCGTCGTTGCGGCCCTCGCCCTTCTTGTCGTTCCCGTTGGCGGCACCCTGGGGGGCGCCGCTGCGCTGCCCTGCAGCCATCAGAGAGTCCTTTTCTTCCGTGCGTCGGTCGTCACAGGCTCAGACCGCCCTCGCGAGCACCGTCGGCGACCGCAGCCACCCGACCGTGGTACTTGTTGCCGCCGCGGTCGAACACCACGGTGTCGATGCCGGCGGCCTTGGCGCGCTCGGCGACCAGCTCACCGACCTTCTTGGCCTTGGCGGACTTGTCGCCGTCGAACGCGCGCAGGTCCGCCTCCAGCGTGGAGGCCGACGCGACGGTCCGGCCGACGGTGTCGTCCACGATCTGGGCGACCATGTGCCGCGACGAGCGGGTGACGACCAGGCGAGGCCGGACGGCGGTGCCGGCGACCTTCTTGCGGCCACGCGCCTGGCGGCGCTTGCGGGCGACGATCTTGCCCTTGCCGAAAATCTTGATGGCCATCGTCACTTACCAGCCTTTCCGACCTTGCGGCGGACGTTCTCGCCGGCGTAACGCACGCCCTTGCCCTTGTACGGCTCGGGCTTGCGGATCTTGCGGATGTTGGCCGCGACCTCACCGACCTGCTGCTTGTCGATGCCGGAGACCGTAAACTTGTTCGGGGTCTCCACCTGGAACGTGATCCCCTGCGCGGGTTCGACGACCACGGGGTGCGAGAAGCCGAGGGCGAACTCCAGGTTGGAGCCCTTCGCGACGACACGGTAACCCGTGCCCACGATCTCCATCTTCTTCTCGTAGCCCTGCGTGACGCCGACGATCATGTTCGACAGCAGCGTGCGGGTAAGGCCGTGCAGCGACTTGGACAGCCGCTCGTCGTTCGGGCGGTTCACCTTGACGGTGCCGTCCTCGAGCACGACCGTGATGGGTGCGGCGACCGTGTGCTCAAGAGTCCCCTTGGGGCCCTTGACGGTCACGAGCGCACCGCTGATGGTGACGTCCACGCCGGCCGGGACCGGAACGGGGATCTTGCCGATTCGAGACATGGCGTTATCTCCTTTCCGGACTACCAGACGTAGGCGAGGACTTCCCCGCCCACACCCTTGGACTCGGCCTGCTTGTCGGTCAGGAGGCCGGAGGACGTGGACAGGATCGCCACGCCGAGGCCGCCGAGAACCTTGGGCAGGTTGGTGGACTTTGCGTACACACGCAGGCCGGGCTTCGACACGCGGCGCACGCCCGCCAGGGCACGCTCGCGGTTCTGGCCGTACTTCAGCGTGAGGGTGAGGGCCTTGCCCACCTGGGCGTCCTCCACCTTCCACTCGCTGATGTACCCCTCGGCCTGCAGGATCTTCGCGATGTTCGACTTCAGCTTCGACGACGGCATGGTGACCGTGTCGTGGTGAGCCGAGTTCGCGTTACGCAGACGGGTCAGCATGTCTGCGATCGGGTCGGTCATAGTCATATCGGGCTCTTGCCCTTCCTCGCCGGGGTATCCGCCGTGTTTTTCCGAACCGGTGGACGGAACGCCTTGCGGACCTTCGGCGTAGTCGTTACCAGCTGCTCTTGGTGACGCCGGGGAGCTCGCCGCGGTGGGCCATCTCCCGCAAGCAGATCCGGCACAAGCCGAACTTGCGGTACACGGAGTGCGGGCGACCGCACCGCTGGCACCGGGTGTAGGCGCGCACGGCGAACTTGGGCTTGGCGTTCGCCTTGTTGATCAGGGCCTTCTTCGCCATGTCAGTTCTCCTTGAAGGGGAAGCCGAGACGGCGGAGCAGGGAGCGGCCCTCGTCGTCGGTCGTCGCCGTGGTCACGATCGTGATGTCCATACCGCGGACACGGTCGATCTTGTCCTGGTCGATCTCGTGGAACATCGACTGCTCCGTGAGACCGAACGTGTAGTTCCCGTTGCCGTCGAACTGCTTCGGCGACAGACCGCGGAAGTCGCGGATGCGCGGCAGCGCGATCGCCAGCAGGCGGTCGAGGAACTCCCACATGCGGTCGCCGCGGAGCGTGGTGTGCGCCCCGATCGGCATGCCCTCGCGCAGCTTGAACTGGGCGATCGACTTCCGGGCCCGGGACACCTGCGGCTTCTGACCGGTGATCGCGGTCAGGTCGCGGATGGCGCCCTCGATGAGCTTGGAGTCCTTCGCGGCGTCGCCGACACCCATGTTGACGACGATCTTGGTGAGACCGCCGGCCTGGTGGATGTTCCCGTGGCCGAACTCCTCGACCAGCGCCGGGAGGATCTCCTCGCGGTACTTCTGCTTGAGGCGCGGCTGGGCCGGGGCCTCGATCATGGTCTCGCTCATCAGTCGATGTCCTTCCCGGAGCGCTTCGCGTAGCGGACGCGCACGGTCTTGGTACGACCGTCACGCTCCACGGTCTCCTCGCGGAAACCGACGCGGGTGCCCTTCTTGGTCTCCGGGTCGACGATCATCACGTTGCTCACGTGGATCGGCGCCTCGACCGTCTCGATGCCACCGGTGCGAGTGCCACGCGGCGACTGGCTCGCCTTCGTGTGCTTGGTGACGCGCTGGACACCCTCGACGACGATGCGGTCGCGCTCCTTGAGCACCTCGAGCACGCGACCGGTCTTGCCCTTGTCCTTGCCCGAGATGACGACGACCTGGTCGCCCTTCTTGATCTTCGCCATGTCAGAGCACCTCCGGGGCCAGCGAGATGATCTTCATGAACTTCTTGTCACGCAGCTCGCGGCCCACGGGGCCGAAGATGCGGGTGCCGCGAGGCTCGCCGTCGTTCTTGAGGATGACGGCGGCGTTCTCGTCGAACTTGATGTAGGAACCGTCCGGACGACGGCGCTCCTTGGCGGTGCGGACGACGACGGCCTTGACCACCTCGCCCTTCTTGACGTTACCGCCCGGGATGGCGTCC
Organism: Myceligenerans crystallogenes; assembly: GCF_039529775.1. NCBI lineage: Bacteria > Bacillati > Actinomycetota > Actinomycetes > Micrococcales > Promicromonosporaceae > Myceligenerans > Myceligenerans crystallogenes. Next base: position 459,043 of record NZ_BAAANL010000001.1, on the reverse strand, counting down.
TTGACGGTGGCGACGAACGTGTCGCCGATACCGGCGTAGCGACGGCCGGAGCCACCGAGAACGCGGATGCACAGGATTTCCTTGGCACCCGTGTTGTCGGCGACGCGGAGTCGCGACTCCTGCTGGATCATTCGAGTGATCTCCTTGCGTCGTGCTGGTTCTCACCCGGAGGGGCGAGCCTTGCCGAACGGATAAGTACTGTGTGTCTCTTCCGGGCCGGCGGCGGGGTTCAGCACCCCGCCGCGCGGCCGCGAGAAGGTCTTACTTGGCCTTCTCCAGGACGGACACCAGACGCCACCGCTTGGTGGCGGACAGGGGCCGCGTCTCCATGATCTCGACCAGGTCGCCGATGCCGGCGGTGTTCTCCTCGTCGTGCGCCTTCACCTTGCTGGTGGTGCGCATGACCTTGCCGTACAGCGGGTGCTTCTTGCGGTCCTCGACCTCGACGACGATGGTCTTGGCCATCTTGTCGCTGACGACGTACCCGCGGCGCACCTTGCGCGTGTTACGCACTTCGGCCGTCGTGGCCGTTCCGGTGTTCTCGCTCATCCTTGCCTCACTCACTCACGCTCGGAGCCGTACGGATGCCGAGCTCACGCTCGCGCAGGATCGTGTAGATCCGAGCGATGTCGCGGCGCACGGCCTTGAGACGTCCGTGGCTCTCCAGCTGGCCGGTGGCCGACTGGAAGCGGAGGTTGAACAGCTCCTCCTTGGCCTCCTTCGCCTTGGCGACGAGAGTCTCGTCGTCCATGCCGTCGAGGTCGACGGGCAGCAGGCCCTTCGTACCGACAGTCATCAGATCGCACCCCCTTCGCGCACCACGAAACGGCACTTCATCGGAAGCTTGTGCATCGCGCGGCTCATCGCCTCGCGAGCCAGCCCCTCATCGACGCCGGCCAGCTCGAAGACGATCCGGCCGGGCTTGACGTTGGCGACCCACCACTCGGGCGAGCCCTTACCGGAACCCATACGGACCTCGGCGGGCTTCTTGGTCAGCGGGCGGTCCGGGTAGATGTTGATCCACACCTTTCCACCACGCTTGATGTGGCGGGTCATCGCGATACGCGCCGCCTCGATCTGGCGGTTGGTGACGTAGGCGGGCTCGATGGCCTGGATGCCGAAGTCACCGAACGCGATCTGCGTGCCACCCTTGGCGTTACCGCTGCGCTTGGGGTGGTGCTGCTTGCGGTGCTTGACCTTGCGCGGGATCAGCATGGTCAGGCCTCCGTTCCGGACTCTGCGGCCGGCGCGGCCGGGGACTCGGCCGCGGGAGCGGCACCCTCCGGCTTGCGGTCGGCCGGACGCTCGTTGCGACGCCCACCACGACGGTCGCCGCGGTCTGCGCCACGGCCACCCTCGCGCTCGCCACGCTCACCGCGGCCACGACCCTGACGGGGCGCGGAAGCGGCCTGCTGCGCGAGGAATTCCTTCTCGGTGGTGTCGCCCTTGTAGATCCACACCTTCACGCCGATGCGGCCGAAGGTGGTACGCGCCTCGAAGAAGCCGTAGTCGATGTACGCGCGGAGCGTGTGCAGGGGCACCCGGCCCTCGCGGTAGAACTCCGAACGGCTCATCTCGGCGCCGCCGAGGCGGCCCGCGACCTGCACGCGGATGCCCTTGGCACCGGCGCGCTGCGCGGACTGGATGCCCTTGCGCATGGCACGACGGAACGACACGCGGCTCGCGAGCTGCTCGGCGATGCCCTGCGCGACGAGCTGGGCATCGATCTCGGCGTTCTTGACCTCGAGGATGTTCAGCTGGACCTGCTTGCCCGTGAGCTTCTCGAGCTCGCCGCGGATGCGGTCGGCCTCGGCGCCGCGGCGGCCGATCACGATACCCGGACGCGCCGTGTGGATGTCCACGCGGACACGGTCGCGGGTGCGCTCGATCTCGACCTTCGCGATGCCGGCCCGCTCGAGGCCGGTGCTCATGAGCTTGCGGATCGCCACGTCCTCACGGACGTAGTCGCGGTACCGCTGACCGGGCTTCGTGCTGTCCGCGAACCACCGCGACTTGTGTTCGGTGGTGATGCCCAGGCGGTACCCGTGCGGGTGTACCTTCTGACCCACTGTCAGGCCCCTTCCTTGTCGGCGAGCACCACGGTGATGTGGCTCGTGCGCTTGAGGATGCGGTTGGCACGACCCTGCGCCCGCGGCCGGAACCGCTTGAGCGTCGGACCCTCGTCCACGTACGCCTCCTTGACGACCAGCTCGTCCTCGACGAACCGGACGCTGTCCCGGTCGGCCTTCACGCGCGCATTGGCGATGGCGCTCTCGACGACCTTCCGGATCGGCTCCGCGGGCGACTGCGGTGCGAACTTCAGCACCGCAACGGCCTCGGAGGCCTGCTTGCCACGGATGAGGTCGATGACGCGCCGGGCCTTCTGGGGCGTGACACGGACGAACCGCGCCTTCGCCATGGCTTCCATTGCTGTCCTGCTTCCTTTTCTCAGACAGTCGGGCTGTCGCTGCGCTTCTTGACGAGATGAGCCGTGGGCTCGTCTCGTCTCAGCGGCGACGGCCCTTCTTGTCGTCTTTCACGTGGCCGCGGAAGGTCCGCGTGGGGGCGAACTCGCCGAGCTTGTGGCCGACCATCGCCTCGGTGACGAACACCGGGGTGTGCTTGCGGCCGTCGTGCACGGCAAAGGTGTGACCGAGGAACTCCGGCGTGATGACCGACCGGCGGGACCAGGTCTTGATGACGTTCTTGGTCCCCTTCTCGTTCTGTACGTCCACCTTCTTCTGCAGGTGGTCGTCGACGAAGGGGCCCTTCTTCAGGCTACGAGGCATGTTTCAGGCTCCTATCAGCGCTTCTTGCCGGTACGACGGCGGCGGACGATCAGCTTGTCGCTCGCCTTCTTCGGGCGGCGGGTACGTCCCTCGGGCTTGCCCCACGGGCTCACCGGGTGGCGGCCACCGGAGGTACGACCCTCACCACCACCGTGCGGGTGGTCGATCGGGTTCATGACCACACCGCGGACGGTCGGGCGCTTGCCCTTCCAGCGGTTACGGCCGGCCTTGCCCCAGTTGATGTTCGACTGCTCGGCGTTGCCGACCTCGCCGACCGTCGCGCGGCAGCGCAGGTCGACGTTGCGGATCTCGCCGGACGGCATGCGCAGCTGCGCGTACGGGCCGTCCTTGGCGACGAGCTGCACGGAGGCACCCGCCGAACGGGCGATCTTCGCACCGCCACCGGGCCGGAGCTCGACGGCGTGGATGACCGTACCGGTCGGGATGTTGCGCATCGGCAGGTTGTTGCCGGGCTTGATGTCCGCGCCGGCCCCCGCCTCGACGACGTCGCCCTGGTTCAGCTTGTTCGGGGCGATGATGTAGCGCTTCTCGCCGTCCGCGTAGTGCAGCAGCGCGATGCGGGCCGTGCGGTTCGGGTCGTACTCGATGTGAGCGACCTTCGCCGGCACGCCGTCCTTGTCGTGACGGCGGAAGTCGATGACGCGGTACGCGCGCTTGTGACCGCCACCCTTGTGGCGCGTCGTGATGCGGCCGGAGTTGTTGCGACCGCCCGTCTTGGACAGCGGGCGGAGCAGGGACTTCTCCGGCTGCGAGCGCGTGATCTCGGTGAAGTCGGCAACGCTACCGCCGCGGCGGCCTGGCGTCGTCGGCTTGTACTTACGGATTCCCATGGGGATCTGTCCTCAATCTGCTCTCGTCCGGCTCAGCCGACCGGCCCGCCGAAGATGTCGATCGACCCCTCGCGGAGGGTGACGACCGCACGCTTGGTGTCCTTGCGCTTGCCCAGGCCGTAACGCGTACGCCGCGTCTTGCCCTTGCGGTTGATCGTGTTGACCGAGTCGACCTTGACGTCGAAGACCTTCTCGATCGCGATCTTGATCTCGGTCTTGTTCGCGTCCGGGTCCACGATGAAGGTGTACTTGCCCTCGTCGAGGAGGTTGTAGCTCTTCTCGGAGACGACCGGCGCGATCAGGATGTCGCGGGGGTCCTTCTGCACGGTGGTCACTTGGACTCCTCCTCGGCTTCGGCACCTTCAGCCTCAGCGACCTTCACCGCATCGGCTGCAATGGCGTCCGCCTTGCCGGCCTCCGACTCGATCTCGTCGACGTCGGTGAAGTCGACCTTCTCGGTGAACTGGTAGTCACGCGACTGCCCGCCGACGAGGTACTCCTGGAACTCGGCCAGGCCCTTCTCGTCGCCGTCGGCCAGGAACTGCGCCTGCTTCGCGAACGAGCTGGCGGCCGGCGAGAACTTCACGCCACCGTCCGTGAGGGCGGCGCGGACGTCGTCCTCCGTGGCAGCGGCGAGCTTCTCCCAGGTGGTGTAGCCGGCGGCGGTCAGCACACCGGCGATCTTCGGGCCGATGCCCTCGATCTTCTTCAGGTCGACCGCGGCGGCGGGCGCCTCGGCGGAGAGCTCGGCGGCCTCCGACTCCGTGGCGACGGCCTTCGCGCCCTTGCCGGCCGGGGCGTCCGCGAGGAACGCGTCCAGGGCGGCCTGGGTGAAGATGACGTCGTCGGCCAGGAGCACGTCGTAGGTGTTCAGCTGGTCGGAGACCAGCAGGTGCACCTCGGGGACGTTGCGGAGCGACTTGATCGTGATCTCGTCGGTCCGCTCCGTCACGACGAGCACGTGCGCGCGCTCGGTGAAGGTCTTGATGACGGCCAGCGCGGCCTTCGTCGACGGCGTGCCGTCGATGCCGAAGCCCGACACCACGTGGACGCGGCCCGCGCGGGCGCGGTCCGACAGGGCACCGCGCAGGGCGGCGGCCTTCATCTTCTTCGGGGTGCGCTGCGAGTAGTCACGCGGCTGCGGGCCGTGGACGACGCCACCGCCGGCGAACTGCGGGGCGCGCGTCGAACCCTGACGGGCGCGGCCGGTGCCCTTCTGCTTGTACGGCTTGCGGCCACCACCGCGGACCTCGCCGCGGGTCTTGGTGGCGTGCGTGCCCTGACGAGCCGCCGCGCGCTGGGCGACGACGACCTGGTGGATCAGCGGGACGTTCACGGCGACGTCGAAGATCTCGGAGGGAAGCTCCGCGGTCCCAGACTTCTTGCCGGACGCGTCGAGCACGTCGACGGACTTCGCTGCCATTGTTGTCACGCTCCCTTCGCGGCGGTACGGACGAGGACGACGCCGCCCTTGTTACCGGGAACCGCGCCCTTGACGAGCAGCAGGCCCTTCTCGGCGTCGACCGCGTGGACGGTCAGGTTCTGGACGGTCTTACGGGCGTTGCCCATCCGGCCGGCCATCTTCAGGCCCTTGAAGACTCGCGACGGCGTCGAGGCGCCACCGATCGAGCCGGGCTTGCGGTGGTTGCGGTGCGCACCGTGCGAGGCGCCGACGCCGGAGAACCCGTGGCGCTTCATGACGCCCGCGGTGCCCTTGCCCTTGGTCGTGCCGGTCACGTCGACCACGACGCCGGCCTCGAAGGCCTCCGCCGTGATCTCCTGGCCCAGCGTGAACTCGCTCGAGTTCTCGGTGCGGATCTCGGCCAGGTGACGGCGCGGCGTCACGCCGGCCTTGTCGAAGTGGCCCTTCAACGGCTTCGTGACCTTGCGCGGGTCGATCTGGCCGTAGGCGAGCTGCACGGCCGCGTAGCCGTCCGCCTCCTGGGTCCGGATCTGGGTCACGACGTTCGTGCCCACCGCCACGACCGTCACCGGCACGAGGCGACCGGCCTCGTCCCAGGTCTGGGTCATGCCGAGCTTGGTCCCGAGCACCGCGGTCACGTTCTTCTGCTGGTTGGTCATGTTGATGTCCTCCAGCCTCAGAGCTTGATCTCGATGTTCACGTCCGCCGGCAGGTCGAGACGCATGAGCGAATCGACGGCCTTCGGCGTCGGGTCGACGATGTCGATGAGCCGCTTGTGCGTACGCATCTCGAAGTGCTCGCGGCTGTCCTTGTACTTGTGAGGCGACCGGATGACGGTGAAGACATTCTTCTCCGTCGGCAGCGGCACCGGGCCCACGACCGTCGCACCAGCGCGAGTGACCGTGTCGACGATCTTGCGCGCCGAGCTGTCGATCACCTCGTGGTCGTAGGACTTGAGCCGGATGCGGATCTTCTGTCCCGCCATGGCGTCGTCTGACTCTCTCTCTCGAACCGCTACTGTCCGACCCACGCGCTCGGGCGTGTCGCGCTGTGCGACGCACCTGGGCGCATGCACCGAAGCGGTACTTGGGCCGTTGGGAAGTGATCTCACGCGAGAACTCGCGCGGACCACGACGTTTGCCGAGCCTGCTCGGAACAGTGACAGCGGTGATACCGCCGGCCGTGTGCTCCGCGGGGCGCATTCAAGCGTCGAAACTCAGACACAAAACCCCGCAGTCTCCCCTCGGGGGGAGGACCGCCCGGCCATCTTCGTGGCCGCGGCTTCGCACACTGTTCGACACTAGAAAGAGCGCACCCTTGACAGGCAACTGCTCGATTCTGCCACAGGGTTCCGCAGAACTCCAAGCGGAACGGATGTGACGTGTGCCCGGGAACCACTCAGGGCCCGGACGCCGAAGCGTCCGGGCCCTGAACGGACCGTCAGGCCAAGATCACTTCAGGATCTTGGTGACACGGCCGGAACCGACCGTGCGGCCACCCTCGCGGATGGCGAAGCCGAGGCCCTCTTCCATGGCGATCGGCTGGATGAGCTCGACCGTCATCTCGGTGTTGTCACCCGGCATGACCATCTCGGTGCCCTCGGGCAGCGTGATGACGCCGGTGACGTCCGTGGTGCGGAAGTAGAACTGCGGGCGGTAGTTCGAGAAGAACGGGTTGTGACGGCCACCCTCGTCCTTGCCCAGGATGTAGACCTGGGCCTCGAAGTTGGTGTGCGGCGTGATCGAACCCGGCTTCACGACGACCTGGCCGCGCTCGACGTCCTCGCGCTTGGTGCCGCGCAGCAGCAGACCCGTGTTGTCACCGGCCTGCGCCTGGTCCATCTGCTTGTGGAACGTCTCGATACCGGTGACCGTGGTCTTCTGCGGCTCACGGATACCGACGATCTCGACCTCGGAGTTGATGTCGAGCACGCCGCGCTCCACCTTGCCGGTGACGACGGTGCCACGACCCGTGATCGTGAAGACGTCCTCGATCGGCATCAGGAACGGCTTGTCGAGGTCGCGCTCCGGCTCCGGGACGTTCTCGTCCACGGCCTCCATGAGCTCGACGACCTTCTCGACCCACTCGGGGTCGCCCTCGAGCGCCTTGAGGCCCGAGACGCGGACCACGGGGACGTCGTCGCCGTCGAACTCCTGCGACGACAGCAGCTCGCGGACCTCCATCTCGACGAGCTCGAGGAGCTCCTCGTCCTCGACCATGTCAGCCTTGTTCAGCGCCACGAGCAGGTAGGGCACGCCCACCTGGCGGGCGAGCAGGACGTGCTCACGCGTCTGGGCCATCGGACCGTCGGTCGCGGCGACCACCAGGATCGCGCCGTCCATCTGGGCGGCACCGGTGATCATGTTCTTGATGTAGTCGGCGTGACCGGGAGCGTCGACGTGCGCGTAGTGCCGCTTCGGCGTCTCGTACTCGATGTGCGCGATGTTGATCGTGATACCGCGCTGCTTCTCCTCCGGCGCGGCGTCGATCTCGTCGAAGTTGCGCTGGACGTTCGCCGGCAGGCCCGGGTACTTGTCGGCCAGCGTCTTCGAGATCGCGGCGGTCAGCGTCGTCTTGCCGTGGTCGACGTGACCGATCGTGCCGATGTTGACGTGCGGCTTGGTCCGCTCGAACTTGGCCTTAGCCACTTGGGTCCTCCTGGGACTTGGGTAGATGTTCCGAACGTTGCGGGTGTCGGCGAGCGAGCCTACAACCGCGGGGCGTCGGGCTTCCTACAGGTTGGTTTTTCGGTTCGACCTGTGGGGACTCACTCGCCCCGGGTCTTCTTGATGATCTCCTCGGCAACCGCCTTGGGAACCTCGGCGTAGCTGTCGAACTGCATCGAGTACACGGCGCGGCCCTGGGTCTTCGACCGAAGGTCACCGATGTACCCGAACATCTCGCTCAACGGTACGGTGGCGCGCACGACCTTGACACCCGTCGCGTCCTCCATGGACGAGATCATCCCACGACGCGAGTTCAGGTCGCCGATCACCTCACCCATGTACTCCTCGGGCGTACGGACCTCGACGGCCATGACGGGCTCGAGGAGGACCGGGTCGGCCCGCCTGACGCCCTCCTTGAAGACCATCGAACCGGCGATCTTGAACGCCATCTCCGAGGAGTCGACGTCGTGGTACGCACCGTCGAGCAGCGTCGCCTTCACGCCGACCACGGGGAACCCGGCGAGGACACCCTGGTCCATGGCCGACTGGATACCCGCGTCCACCGACGGGATGTACTCGCGCGGGATGCGGCCACCGGTGACCTCGTTGGAGAACTCGTAGAGCGCCCCCTCGGAGGTCTCCAGCGGCTCGAAGGTCACCTGGACCTTCGCGAACTGGCCCGAGCCACCCGTCTGCTTCTTGTGCGTGTAGTCGATCTTCTCCGCCTTGCGGCGGATCGTCTCGCGGTAAGCCACCTGGGGCTTGCCGACGTTCGCCTCGACCTTGAACTCCCGCCGCATGCGGTCGACCATGATGTCGAGGTGGAGCTCGCCCATGCCGCCGATGACGGTCTGGCCGGTCTCCTCGTCCAGCGAGATGCGATACGTCGGGTCCTCTTCGAGGAGCTTCTGGATCGCCGTGGACATCTTCTCCTGGTCGGCCTTCGTCTTCGGCTCGATCGCCACGTCGATGACGGGCTCCGGGAAGGACATCGACTCCAGGATGACCTGGTTGTTCGGGTCGCTCAGGGTGTCACCCGTGGTGACGTCCTTGAGGCCGATGAACGCGTAGATGTGGCCGGCGCTGGCCTCGTCGACCGGGTTCTCCTTGTTGGAGTGCATCTGGAACATCTTCCCGATGCGCTCCTTCTTGCCCTTGGTCGTGTTCTGCACCTGGGCACCCGACGACGCCTTGCCGGAGTAGACCCGGACGTACGTCAGCTTGCCGAAGAACGGGTGCGTCGCGACCTTGAACGCCAGGCCGGAGAAGGGCTCGGTCGCGTCGGCGTGACGCTCGACGACCTTCTCGGTGTCCTTGGCGTCCGTGCCCTCGATCGAGGGCACGTCGAGCGGGGACGGGAGGTAGTCGATCACCGCGTCGAGCATGGGCTGCACGCCCTTGTTCTTGTACGCGGAACCGCAGAGCACGGGGAACGCCGCGGAGGTGACGACCAGCTTGCGGATGCCCGCCTTGATCTCCTCCTTGGTCAGCGCCTCGCCGACCAGGTACTTCTCCATGAGGTCGTCGTCCGCCTCGGAGACGGCCTCGACGAGCTCCTCGCGGTACTGCGCGGCCTTCTCCGCCATGTCGGCGGGGATCTCCTCGACCTCGTACTCCTCGCCCATCTTCGTGTCGCCACGCCAGGTGAGCGCCTTCATCTCGACGAGGTCGACGACGCCCTCGAAGTCGTTCTCCGCGCCGATCGGCAGCTGGATCACGAGCGGCTTCGCCTTCAGGCGGTTCACGATGGTGTCGACCGTGAAGTAGAAGTCCGCGCCGAGCTTGTCCATCTTGTTGACGAAGCAGATCCGCGGCACGTCGTACTTGTCGGCCTGGCGCCACACCGTCTCGGACTGGGGCTCGACGCCCTCCTTGCCGTCGAACACCGCGACGGCGCCGTCCAGCACGCGGAGCGAGCGCTCCACCTCGACCGTGAAGTCGACGTGGCCAGGCGTGTCGATGATGTTGATCTGGTTGTTCTTCCAGTAGCAGGTCGTCGCGGCGGACGTGATCGTGATGCCGCGCTCCTGCTCCTGCTCCATCCAGTCCATCGTCGACGCGCCGTCGTGCGTCTCACCGATCTTGTAGTTCACACCCGTGTAGAACAGGATGCGTTCGGTCGTAGTGGTCTTGCCTGCATCGATGTGGGCCATGATGCCGATGTTGCGGACCTTGCTCAGGTCGGTCAGCACGTCGAGTGCCACGGTCTCTTACCCCTTACGTGGGTCTGGTCCGCCGAGGCGGATCCACCGAAGGCCCCGGTGTTCACCGGGGCCGTCGGAGCAATTATTACCAGCGGTAGTGTGCGAACGCCTTGTTCGAGTCGGCCATCTTGTGCATGTCCTCGCGGCGCTTGACCGCCGCACCGAGACCGTTCGACGCGTCGAGGATCTCGTTCATCAGACGCTCGGTCATGGTCTTCTCGCGGCGGGCGCGCGAGAAGTCGGTCAGCCAGCGCAGCGCCAGCGTCGTCGCACGCACGGGGCGCACCTCGACCGGAACCTGGTACGTGGCACCACCGACGCGGCGCGAGCGCACCTCGAGAGCGGGGCGGACGTTGTCCAGCGCGCGCTTGAGCACGACGACCGGGTCCTGGTCCGTCTTGGTCCGGACACCCTCGAGGGCGCCGTACACGATCGCCTCGGCGGTGGACTTCTTGCCGTCCAGCAGCACCTTGTTGATCAGCTGGGTGACGACCGGGGACCCGTACACCGGGTCGACGATGAGCGGCCGCTTCGGGGCCGGTCCCTTGCGGGGCATCAGCTCTTCTCCTTCTTGGCGCCGTAGCGGGAGCGCGCCTGCTGGCGACCCTTCACGCCCTGCGTGTCGAGCGCACCGCGGATGATCTTGTAACGGACACCCGGGAGGTCCTTCACACGACCGCCGCGCACGAGCACGATCGAGTGCTCCTGCAGGTTGTGGCCGACACCGGGGATGTACGCGGTCACCTCGACCTGGGAGGAGAGCTTCACACGCGCGACCTTGCGGAGCGCCGAGTTCGGCTTCTTGGGGGTGGTGGTGTACACACGGGTGCACACGCCGCGCCGCTGGGGAGAACCCTTCAGAGCCGGGGTCTTCGACTTCCCGGTCTTCGAGGTCCGGCCCTTGCGGACGAGCTGCTGGATCGTAGGCACTACGTCTCCGTCGTCTCTCGAGCTGGTGGTGCCGGCGGGTGCCGCCGACGCCTCGTTGGTCTGTGGCTGGTGCGTGCCGATCGCACGCGGCACCCGCGGCCCTCACAGGTCCGCAACGCCACCTACCACCGGCTCGATGGCCCGGTCGGTCCGCCGGTAGGACACAGAGGAACCCACGGGAGACGTCTCCGGGATGCCGGCGCACTCACATCGGCCGCTTCCGCGTGGATCTCCGTTGGGGGGATCCGCGGAACAGTGCGGCCAGACGGCGCTGGCACGTTGCCCTAGCCTACCCGCGCCCAATACCACGGTCAAAACGAAAACTGTGAGGTCCGTCGCCGTGTGAGAGCAGGCAGAAGAAGGGACAGGGCCCGGGGTCTCGCGACCCCGGGCCCTGCCTCGTGTTCGTGCTGGTCAACCGGTCAGCGGAAGTCTCCGAAGTCCAGGTCCTCCAGCGGGATCGCCTCGCCCGAGCCCATGCCGAGGGTCGGGAAGTCGATGTCGTCGTAGCCGAAGCTCGGGTACAGCTCCGCCTTGGCCTGCTCGGTGGGCTCGACGTCCACGTTCCGGTAGCGGGCGAGACCCGTTCCGGAGGGGATGAGCTTACCGATGATGACGTTCTCCTTGAGGCCGAGCAGCGGGTCGCGCCGGCCGCTCATCGACGCCTCCGTGAGCACCCGGGTGGTCTCCTGGAAGGAGGCCGCCGAGAGCCACGAGTCGGTCGCGAGCGACGCCTTCGTGATACCCATCAGCTCCGGACGGCCGGCGGCCGGCTGGCCACCCTCCGCCACGGCCTTGCGGTTCGCGTCCTCGAAGCGGAAGCGCTCGGCGAGCTCGCCCGGCAGGAGGATGGAGTCACCCGAGTCGAGCACGGTCACGCGGCGCAGCATCTGCCGCACGATGACCTCGATGTGCTTGTCGTGGATGTCCACGCCCTGCGAGCGGTAGGTCTCCTGGACCTGCTCGACGAGGTGGCTCTGCGTGGCCCGCGGGCCGAGGATGCGCAGCACCTTCTTCGGGTCGACGGCGCCCTTGACGAGCTGCGTGCCGACCTGGACGTGGTCGCCGTCGTGCACGAGCAGCGTCGCGCGCTTGGTGACCGGGTACTTGATCTCCTCGGCGCCGTCGTCCGGGTTGAGGACGATGTGCCGCGTGCGCTCCGTGTCCTCGATGGTCACGGTGCCGGTGAACTCCGCGATGGGCGCCTCACCCTTGGGGGTGCGGGCCTCGAAGAGCTCGGTGACACGCGGGAGACCCTGCGTGATGTCCTCGGCCGCGGCCACACCACCGGTGTGGAACGTACGCATCGTCAGCTGGGTACCCGGCTCACCGATCGACTGCGCCGCGATGATGCCGACGGCCTCGCCGATGTCCACGAGCTTGCCCGTGGCCAGCGAGCGGCCGTAGCAGCGCGCGCACGCGCCGACGCGGGACTCGCAGGTGAGCACGGAGCGCACCTTGACGTCGACGACGCCCGCCGCGACCACCGCCGCGATGACCACGTCGCCGCAGTCCTCGCCGGCGCTCGCCACCACGTTGCCCTCGGCGTCGACGACGTCGGTCGCGAACGTCCGCCCGTACACGCTGGTCTCCACCAGCGGGTGCGGGACCAGCGAGCCGTCGTCGAGCTTCTCGGCGACCGGGTGGGTCAGGCCGCGCTGCGTGCCGCAGTCGTCCTCGCGGATGATGACGTCCTGCGAGACGTCCACGAGACGACGGGTCAGGTAACCCGAGTCCGCGGTACGCAGGGCCGTGTCCGCCAGGCCCTTGCGGGCGCCGTGCGTGGCGATGAAGTACTCGAGGACGGACAGGCCCTCGCGGTAGTTGGACTTGATCGGGCGGGGGATGATCTCGCCCTTCGGGTTCGCCACGAGGCCGCGCATACCGGCGATCTGACGGACCTGCATCCAGTTACCGCGGGCACCCGAGCCCACCATGCGCAGCACGGTGTTGCGCTGGTTGCTCTCGAGGTTCTCCCGCATGACCGCCGCGACCTTGTCGGTCGCCTGGGTCCAGAGCTCGATGAGCTCCTGACGGCGCTCGTCGTCGGTGATCAGACCACGCTCGAACTGCTGCTGCACCTTCAGCGCGCGGGCCTCGTGCTCGTCGAGGATCGCGCCCTTCGCCTCCGGCGCCGCCACGTCGCTGATCGCGATCGTGACGCCCGAACGCGTCGCCCAGTGGTAGCCGGCGTCCTTCAGCGCGTCCAGCGCCGCGGCCACCTCCACCTTCGGGTAGCGCTCGGCGAGGTCGTTGACGATCGCGGAGAGGCGCTTCTTGTCGGCCACGCCGTTCTCGTACGGGTAGTCGACGGGCAGCGTCTCGTTGAAGTGGTAGCGGCCCAGCGTCGTCTCGAACAGGATCGGCTGACCCGGCTCCCAGCCCTCGGGGCCCTCGAAGCCCTTCGGCGGCACGAGGTCGTCGACGCGCAGCTTGATCTTCGCGTTGACGTCCAGCTCGCCGCGGTCGAAGGCCATGATGGCCTCGGCCACCGACGCGAACGCGCGGCCCTCGCCGACAGCGCCCGGCCGGTCGCTCGTCAGGTGGTGCAGGCCGATGATCATGTCCTGCGAGGGCATGGTCACCGGACGCCCGTCCGACGGCTTGAGGATGTTGTTGCTGGACAGCATGAGGATGCGGGCCTCGGCCTGCGCCTCGGCGCTCAGCGGCAGGTGGACCGCCATCTGGTCGCCGTCGAAGTCCGCGTTGAACGCGGCGCACACGAGCGGGTGCAGGTGGATGGCCTTGCCCTCGACGAGCTGCGGCTCGAACGCCTGGATGCCCAGGCGGTGCAGCGTCGGCGCGCGGTTCAGCAGCACCGGGTGCTCCTGGATGACCTCCTCGAGCACGTCCCACACGACCGGGCGGGTGCGCTCGACCATGCGCTTGGCGCTCTTGATGTTCTGCGCGTGGTTCAGCTCCACCAGGCGCTTCATCACGAACGGCTTGAACAGCTCGAGCGCCATCTGCTTGGGCAGACCGCACTGGTGCAGCTTGAGCTGCGGGCCGACCACGATGACCGAACGGCCCGAGTAGTCGACGCGCTTGCCGAGCAGGTTCTGACGGAACCGGCCCTGCTTGCCCTTGAGCATGTCGGAGATCGACTTCAGCGGGCGGTTGCCCGGACCCGTGACCGGACGGCCGCGGCGGCCGTTGTCGAACAGCGAGTCCACGGCCTCCTGGAGCATCCGCTTCTCGTTGTTCACGATGATCTCGGGCGCACCGAGGTCGAGCAGCCGCTTGAGGCGGTTGTTCCGGTTGATGACGCGGCGGTACAGGTCGTTCAGGTCCGACGTCGCGAAGCGGCCGCCGTCGAGCTGCACCATCGGGCGCAGGTCCGGCGGGATGACCGGGACGGCGTCGAGCACCATCGCCGTGGGCGAGTTGGTCGTCGTGAGGAACGCGTTGACGACCTTGAGGCGCTTCAGGGCACGGGTCTTGCGCTGGCCCTTGCCGGAGCGGATGGTCTCCTTGAGCGACTCGGACTCGGCCTCCAGGTCGAAGGTCTCCAGTCGCTTCTGGATCGCCGAGGCGCCCATGGCGCCCTCGAAGTAGGTGCCGTAGCGGTCCTGGAGGGCGCGGTACAGCAGCTCGTCGCCCTCGAGGTCGGCGACCTTGAGGTTCTTGAAGCGGTCCCAGACCTGCTCCAGGCGGTCCAGCTCCTGGTCGGCCCGCTTGCGCAGCTGGGACATCTCGCGCTCGGCGGCGTCGCGCACCTTGCGGCGCGCGTCCGCCTTGGCGCCCTCGGCCTCGAGCTCGGCGAGATCCTGCTCGAGCTTGGTGGCCCGGACGTTGATCTCGTTGTCGCGGCGGTCCGCGATCTCCTTCTTCTCGAGGTCGATCTCGTTCTGCAGGTTCGGCAGGTCCTCCTGGCGCGCCTCCTCGTCGACCGAGGTGATCATGTAGGCCGCGAAGTAGATGACCTTCTCGAGGTCCTTCGGGGCCAGGTCCAGCAGGTAACCGAGGCGCGAGGGCACGCCCTTGAAGAACCAGATGTGCGTGACCGGCGCGGCCAGCTCGATGTGCGCCATGCGCTCACGGCGCACCTTCGAACGCGTGACCTCGACGCCGCAACGCTCGCAGATGATGCCCTTGAAGCGCACGCGCTTGTACTTGCCGCAGTAGCACTCCCAGTCCCGGGTGGGGCCGAAGATCTTCTCGCAGAAGAGCCCGTCCTTCTCCGGCTTCAGGGTGCGGTAGTTGATGGTCTCGGGCTTCTTGACCTCGCCGTGCGACCACGCGCGGATGTTGTCGGCCGTGGCGAGGCCGATCCGCAGCTCGTCGAAGATGTTGACGTCGAGCAAGGTGTCCTACTTCCTCAGAGAGTTCTCGAAAGTCCTGATGTCGGGGCGTGGCCCGGAATTAGATCTCGTCGACGGTCGACGCCGAGTTCGGGCGGCGGGACAAGTCGATCCCGAGCTCCTCCGCGGCGCGGTACACCTCGTCGTCGGACTCCTTCATCTCGATGGCGGAGCCGTCGCTGGACAGCACCTCCACGTTCAGGCAGAGCGACTGCATCTCCTTCAGGAGTACCTTGAAGGACTCCGGGATACCCGAGTCGGGGATGTTCTCGCCCTTGACGATGGCCTCGTAGACCTTGACGCGGCCGGGGACGTCGTCGGACTTGATGGTCAGGAGCTCCTGCAGGGTGTAGGCCGCGCCGTACGCCTCGAGGGCCCACACCTCCATCTCGCCGAAACGCTGTCCGCCGAACTGCGCCTTACCACCCAGCGGCTGCTGCGTGATCATGGAGTAGGGGCCGGTGGAACGGGCGTGGATCTTGTCGTCCACCAGGTGGTGGAGCTTCAGGATGTACATGTAGCCCGTGGAGATCGGCTCCGGGAACGGCTCGCCGGAGCGGCCGTCGAACAGGCGGGCCTTGCCCTCCTCGTTGACCATGCGCGAACCGTCGCGGTTCGGCAGCGTGGTCGAGATGAGGCCGCGCAGGGCGTCCTCCTGCAGGCCGTCGAACACCGGCGTGGCGACCGGGGCACCGGGCTCGCTCTTCCGAGCGATCTCCGGGACGTTCTTCAGCCAGTCGGCGTTCTGGTCCTCCGCCTGGGAGACGTCCCAGCCGCGCTTGGCGACCCACCCGAGGTGGGTCTCCAGCACCTGGCCGACGTTCATGCGGCCGGGCACGCCCAGCGGGTTGAGGATGACGTCCACCGCGGTGCCGTCCTCGAGGAACGGCATGTCCTCGACGGGCAGGATCTTCGAGATGACGCCCTTGTTGCCGTGCCGGCCGGCGAGCTTGTCACCCACGGTGATCTTGCGGCGGTTGGCGATGTACACGCGGACCAGCTGGTTCACGCCGGCGGGCAGCTCGTCGCCGTCCTCGCGGTTGAACTCGCGGACCGCGATGACGGTGCCGGACTCGCCGTGCGGCACCTTGAGGGAGGTGTCGCGCACCTCGCGCGCCTTCTCGCCGAAGATCGCGCGGAGCAGGCGCTCCTCCGGGGTCAGCTCGGTCTCGCCCTTCGGGGTGACCTTGCCGACCAGGATGTCGCCGGCGCCGACCTCGGCACCGATGCGCACGATGCCGCGCTCGTCGAGGTCGCCCAGGACCTCCTCGGAGACGTTCGGGATGTCCCGCGTGATCTCCTCGGGGCCGAGCTTCGTGTCGCGGGCGTCGACCTCGTGCTCCTCGATGTGGATCGAGGAGAGGACGTCGTCCTCCACGAGACGCTGGCTCAGGATGATCGCGTCCTCGTAGTTGTGGCCCTCCCACGACATGAACGCCACGAGCAGGTTCTTGCCGAGCGCGAGCTCTCCCTCGTCCGTGGCGGGGCCGTCGGCCATGACCGAGCCGACCTCGACGCGGTCGCCCTCGTCCACGAGCACCCGCTGGTTGTAGCTGGTGCCCTGGTTCGAGCGGATGAACTTGTGCACGCGGTAGGAGCCCGTGGTGCCGTCGTCGTTCGCGACGAGGATCAGGTCCGCGGAGACCTCGGTGACGACACCGGGCTTCGTGGCCACGATGACGTCGCCGGCGTCGATCGCCGCGCGGCGCTCCATGCCCGTGCCGACCACCGGCATCTCCGAGCGGACCAGCGGCACCGCCTGGCGCTGCATGTTCGCGCCCATGAGCGCGCGGTTCGCGTCGTCGTGCTCGAGGAACGGGATCAGGGCCGTCGCGACCGACACCATCTGGCGCGGCGAGACGTCCATGTAGTCGACCTCGGTGGCCGGGACGTCGTTCGTCTCGCCGCCCTTGGTGCGGACCAGGACGCGGTCGAGCTGGAAGACGCCGTCCTCGCTCAGCGGGGTGTTCGCCTGCGCGATGACGTGGCGGTCCTCGTCGTCGGACGTGAGGTACTCGACCTCGTCCGTGACGCGACCGTCCGTGACCTTGCGGTACGGCGTCTCGATGAAGCCGAACGGGTTGATGCGGCCGAACGACGCGAGCGAGCCGATCAGGCCGATGTTCGGGCCTTCCGGCGTCTCGATCGGGCACATGCGGCCGTAGTGCGACGGGTGGACGTCACGGACCTCCATGCCGGCGCGGTCGCGGGACAGACCGCCCGGGCCGAGCGCGGACAGGCGGCGCTTGTGCGTCAGGCCGGCCAGCGGGTTGTTCTGGTCCATGAACTGCGACAGCTGGGACGTGCCGAAGAACTCGCGGATCGAGGCCACCACGGGGCGGATGTTGATCAGCGTCTGCGGGGTGATCGCCTCGACGTCCTGCGTCGTCATGCGCTCGCGCACGACGCGCTCCATGCGGGACAGACCCGTGCGGACCTGGTTCTGGATCAGCTCGCCCACGGCGCGGATGCGGCGGTTGCCGAAGTGGTCGATGTCGTCCGTCTCGACGCGCACCTCGACCGGCTCGCCGTTGCGGCGGCCCGGGATGGTGGCGACGTCGGCGTGCAGGGCGGCGAGGTACTTGATCGTCGCGACGATGTCGTCGACCGCGAGCGTCGACTCGGTCAGCGGGGCGTCCGTGCCCACCTTCTTGCCGAGCTTGTACCGGCCCACCTTCGCCAGGTCGTATCGCTTCGGGTTGAAGTAGAAGTTCTCCAGCAGGGTGCGGCCCGCCTCCACCGTGGGCGGCTCACCCGGGCGGATCTTGCGGTACAGGTCCACGAGCGCCTCGTCCTCGGTGTGGACGTGGTCCTTCTCCAGCGTGTCCAGCACCGACGGGAAGTCGGCGAACTCCTCGCGGATCTGCGCCTCCGTGAGGCCCAGGGCCTTGAGCAGCACCGTCACCGGCTGCTTGCGCTTGCGGTCGACGCGCACGCCGACGGCGTCGCGCTTGTCGATCTCGAACTCCAGCCAGGCGCCCCGCGACGGGATCATCTTGGCCGAGAAGATGTCCTTGTCGCTCGTCTTGTCCGGCGTGCGCTCGAAGTACACGCCCGGGCTACGGACCAGCTGCGAGACGACGACGCGCTCGGTGCCGTTGATGATGAACGTGCCGCGCGCGGTCATGAGCGGGAAATCGCCCATGAAGACGGTCTGGCTCTTGATCTCACCGGTGGTGTAGTTCACGAACTCCGCGGTGACGAACAGCGGGGCGGCAAACGTGAAGTCCTTCTCCTTGCACTCGTCGGCCGAGTACTTCGGCGGCTCGAAACGGTGGTTGGAGAATGACAGGGACATCGACTGTCCGAAATCCTCGATCGGAGAGATCTCCTCGAAGATCTCTTCCAGGCCGGAGGCTTCCGGCACGTCGTTCCGGCCGGACGCCTTGGCCGCATCGACCCTGGCCTGCCACGCCGGGTTCCCGAGCAGCCAGTCGAAGCTCTCGGTCTGCAGACCGAGCAGGTCCGGAACTTCGAGGGGCTCGTGGATCTTGGCGAAGGAGACGCGGCGGGAGGCGGTACGGTTCGCGATGGCGTCGGCGGACGGTGCTGAAGGGGTGCGCGAGGCAGCCAAGAGGGGTCCTTCCCTGCAGTACGGGGTGAACGCTGTACGCTCGGGTGCTGCAGGAGGCACGGCCAGGGCTTCACCGATGGTCAGAGGCGTTCCTTCACAGGAACGAGACCGGGTTGTTCGGGAAGCGATGTGGCGGCATCGAGGGCACACGCGGGCGCAAAGCGCAAGCATACCTATTCACTTCAAGTATGTCTACTCGCTGCCTGTCGTGCACGCTGAGCAGCCAGTTGCGGGCCAGTTGCGGATCGGTTATCGAGCTTCACCCGGAAAAAGGTGCCGATCCGAAATGCACGACAAGACGCCACGAGGCCCGCACACCGCATTTCGCGGGTGTGCGGGCCTCGTGTGGTGTCACTGTCCGACGACGGCGCGCGGCCGCCGCCGTCGTCGTCGGACAAGCCTGCCGCTCCTCGTGCTCGGCTTCGGGCGAGTGCCTCGTTCCTCGGCCCTCACCCTCCACCGAGCCCTTCGTCGCGTCAGACGCTCACCTGCCCGAGGAGGGCATGGATCACTTGAGCTCGACGGTGGCGCCGGCGCCCTCGAGCTGAGCCTTGGCCTTCTCGGCGTCGTCCTTGTTCGCGCCCTCGAGGACCGGCTTGGGGGCACCGTCGACCAGGTCCTTGGCCTCCTTCAGGCCGAGGGACGTGAGCGCGCGCACCTCCTTGATGACACCGATCTTCTTGTCGCCGGCAGCGACGAGGATGACGTCGAACTCCGTCTTCTCCTCCTCGGCCTCGGCGGCGGCCGGGCCAGCCGGGCCGGCAACGGCCACGGCGGCCGGAGCGGCGGCGGTGACGTCGAACTTGTCCTCGAAAGCCTTCACGAACTCCGAGAGCTCGAGGAGGGTGAGCTCCTCGAACGCGGACAGGAGCTCTTCGGTGCTGAGCTTCGCCATGGTGGCGTTCCTTTCACTTCAGCGCTTCACGGGCGCTTGCCCGCCAGAAGCAGGGGTTGATAGCCAGGGCCACCGCGTCACGCGGCGGCACCCTCCGATTCCTGCTTCTGACGCAGGGCATCGACGATACGAGCGACCTGGGCGGGCTTGGCGGTGAAGGCGTACGCGGCACGCGTCAGCGTCGCCTTCAGGCCGCCGGCCACCTTGGCCAGCAGGACCTCGCGGGACTCGAGGTCCGCGAGCTTGGTGATCTCCGCGGCGGTCAGGGCGTTCCCGTCAAGGACACCGCCCTTGATGACCAGCGCGGGGTTCGCCTTGGCGAAGTCACGCAGACCCTTCGCGGCTTCGACCGGGTCCCCGGTCACGAAGGCGATGGCGGACGGGCCCTTCAGGTCGGCGTCGAGACCCTCGACACCGGCCTGGGTGGCCGCGATCCCCGTCAGCGTGTTCTTCACCACGGCGTAGGTTGCGTTGCCGCTGAGCGACCGGCGCAGCTCACGGAGCTGCGCGACGGAGAGCCCGCGGTACTCGGTCAGCACGGCCGCGTTGGACTCACGGAACTTGTCCGCGATCTCCGCGACGGCGGCTGCCTTGTCCGGCCTCGCCATGGCAATCCTTCCGGTGGTGGTACCACCGGCTGTCCTGTCCGCGGAAAAGAGAAGAGCCCCGGCGCAGGCGCACGGGGCTCGGAACACGTACGGGGACTTACCCGGAAGCGATCGACCTTCGTTCACCTGCGCAGGCCTCCGCACGATGCGGGACTTCGGTCTTCACCCACCCGAGGGCAGGGTCTGACGACCGGCGGTCTTTGGTTACCGGGCCAGCCTACACGCTCCCCGGCGAAGGCCGCGCACCCAGCGGGGTGCCGCTCGCCACACCCCGGTCAGGCGACGCATCGAACGGGGTCAGAGGCCCGGGAGCGAGGCGAAGCAGACCAGCGGCACCGGCTGGTCGACCTCCGCGCAGGCCGCCGCGAGCGCCGCCTCCGGGTCGTCCGTGGCGCGCAGGTGGGCGTGGAACCGGGGCATGACCTGCGCGGCGAGCGCGTCGGGGAGCGGCGCGACGGCGGCGACGACCGCGCGTGCGCCCAGGCGCAGCAGCACCGACGTGAGGCCGAGCACCTCTCCCCCGACCACCTCGGACGAGCCGCCGACCTCGCACGCCGCGAGCACCACGACGGACGCCGGGAGCCGCATCCCGTCCAGCTCGTGCGCGAACAGCGGCCCGTCGGCCAGCTCGATGGACGCGAACAACGGGTTGTCGGCGTCGTGCCGCCCGTGGGCGGCGAGGTGGACGACGTCGTGCGTCGCCAGGGCCTCCCGCACCGCCGCGGTGTTCGACGCCGCCCCGGTGAGCACGCTCGCACCGGGCCATTCGGCGCCGACGGCGTCCGCCTCGTCCGCGCCGTGGGCCACGCCTGGCCCGGCGGCCGCGAGCAGCCGGTGCCCGCCACCCGGACGCGCGTCCCTGCGCCCGCGCGCGACATGCGAGTTGACCGAGGTCCGGCGGCCCTGCCGCGACGGCAGGGCGGTCCACGGGATCCCGAGCAGCGGCTCCCGGGCCACCACGTGCAGATCCCCGTCGGCCCGGAGCGGCGCGACGACGGCGTCGTCCAGCTTCTTCAGCGAGCGGTCGAGCGACGCGCGCACGGCGGCGCGCAGCGGGGGCGGGATGTGCTCGTTCGCGGCCATGGCGATGTCCGTACGGACCCGGCGGATGAGCTCGGTGATCTCGTCGGGCGGGCCGAGGTCCAGGCGCTTCGCGCCCGTGCCGTCGACCGGGACGACGACGATCCGGCCGCCGAACACGGTGAAGTTCGCGACGACGGCGCCGCCGCCGAGCACCTGGACCACCTCGCGGGCCGTGACGGGACGGGCGACGTCGGCGTCCCCGGTGCGCAGCCACGCGCGTTCCCGGACCTGGTTCTGGATCGCGCCGGCCCGGCTGATGAGGCCCTCGCGTTCGGCCATGTGCTCCACGTCGGCGGGCAGCTCGCGGGCCGCGGCGAGCAGGCCGCGGGCCTCGGTGAGCAGCTCGGCCGCCACCGGGTCGTCGGGGGGCGTGATCCGGCCCGCGCCGGCGAAGGTGGAACGCCCGCGTTCCAGCGCGTCGAACAACGGCTGTGCGCGGCCGGTCCGCAGCGCGGCGCCGACGTCGACGTAGGCGAGATCGACGCCGTGCACGGCGGCGGCGGTCACGGACTCCACCGCTCCCAGCTTCGCCCGGTGCTCGGCCAGGAGCCGGAACCCCTGCCGGACCGCGCGCAGGCCGCGCGGGCGGTTGCCCTCGGAGAACGCGAGCTGCGCGGCGACGACCAGGCGTTGCAGCCTGGACGTCAGCGGCGTGTGCGGCGTGTCCCTCCGCACGTCGTCGAAGATCCTCCGCGCCCGTCCCGCCTCACCCGCGAGCAGGAGCCAGCGGGCCGCGACGAACCGCGCGGCGTCCCCGGGGTGGTACCCCAGGAAGGAGCCGGTGGCATCACCGTCGTCGGCGACCCGCAGCGCCTCCTGCGCCCGATCGGCAAGATCCGCACGTCGCTCCGGGTGCCGGCCGGCCTGCGCCAGTTCTGCCTCGAGCTCGAGCACGCGGGCGAAGGCCACCATCGGCTCGACGCCCACCTCGGCGAACCTCCGTCCCGCACGGACCGCCGCCTCGCGGGCGGGGCCGTACTGCTCCAGGCCCAGCAGGCACCGGGCGTGGAACCATTCGGCCTCCGCGCAGTCGGCTCGGAGCTGAGCCCGTTCGAGCTGCGGGATCGCCGCCCGGAGCAGAGCCTCGGCGTCCTCGAGCAGGCCGCTCCCGAACAGGACCTCGGCCCGGCCCAGGAAGGCCAGCCCGTCCTCCTGCCCGGGCAGCACCCGCTCGGCCTCCTCCATCGAGGCCAGGGCTGACGGGAGGTCCCCGAGGGTGTACTGCGCGTAGCCGATGTTCTGCAGCGCGAAGGAGATGGCCAGCGGGTCGCCGAGCTCGCGCGCGTGGTCGAACGACGCCTGGTAGTCCTGCAGCGCGGCCTCGAAGAGACCCAGCTCCGAGTGCGCGTTGCCCCGGTTCAGGTGCTGGATCGAGAGGTTGTAGTGATCGGCGCCGTCGACCATCGGCAAGGAGTCGTTGAGGATGTCGAGGGCACGCCGCGGGTTGCCCGAACGCAGGTGGAGCATCGCCCGCTGGGCGAGGACGACCGCGCGCAGCGACTCGTCGGCGGATCGCCCGGCGATGGCCTCCGCCCCGTCGCAGAGGTTCATCGGTTCGACCAGCGAGTTCGTGATCATCTGGACGGACCAGGCCAGCCCCAGTCGCGCCCGCACGGCGAGGTCGTCCCAGCGCAGGCGCCCGTCCGGGTCGAGGTGCGTCTCGTCGATCAGGTCGAGATCGGCCAGGAGCTCGCGGTAGCTCGATTCCGCGGTCGTCCAGCGTGTCCACTGGTTGTGGTCACGGGCCGCCTGCAGCCGTGCCGCGAGATCCTCCAGCTGACCCTCCCGTGTCGGCGCCATCGCCGCTACCGGGCAGGGACAGGCTCGGGTAGCCCCGTGACGGCATGCACGGCGGACCACGCCGCGGCGACCCGGGCGTCGTCCCGGCCCGCACGACGCCGCTCGAGAAGAACCTGCGCGAGCTCACCGGCCAGCACGGGCGCGGCGAAGGAGGTCCCGCTCCACTGCCCGAACCCGCCGGTGTAGTCGTCGGGGTCCACGGTCGAACGCACCGGGTTGCCGACCACGATCTGCGGCTCCTCCGGGCCGTTGAAGGTCGTCGGCATGGCGCTGAGGATCTCCCGGCCGTTGCGCACGCAGGTCACCCAGGGGCCGTCGTTGCTGAAGTCCGCGAGCGTGCCGTTCGGGTTCGCGGCCCCGACGGTCAGGATCGGCGGGTAGTCGGCCTGCAGGTCCGCCGGGTTCAGCGGCTCGGCCCGGCCGTCGACGCGCCGGACGTGCGGCGCCCATCCGGCCGGATAGATCTCGCGGTCGTCACCGTCGTTGCCCGCGGAGACCACCACCAGGACGCCCGCCCGGCGCAGGTCCCGCAGGACGCCGCGCAGCATGCCCTCGTAGTCGTCGTCGTCGGAGGACTCGGGCTGGAAGCCCATGGCGAGCACCACGATGTCGACGGCGGCGCTCCTCGCCCGCCCGGCCAGGCCGCGCAGGTGGTACTCCAGCAGCCGCTCCAGCGTCCGGATGAGGTCCCACTCGCGGACCATCCCGTCCCCGGACATGGCCCGTACCGGCAGGATCGCCGCGTCGGGGCAGATCTGGTGGACCACTCCCGCGATGAACGTCCCGTGGCCCGCGAACGGGTTGAGCGCGTCGGGCGTCGAGTCGGGCTCGTCCTCGGTGAAGGTCCCGATCGGGCCGCCGTCGACCGATGCGTCGCGGATCACGACGCGGTCCCCGTCGAGCCAGGGGTGTTCACCGATACCCGTGTCGACGATCGCGACGACAGGACGCCGGAGGCTCTGCGCGGTGAGCCAGGGCCGCGTCCCGTCGGCGTGGGTCCGGCGGGGAGCCGGCCCAGGGCGGTGAGCCGGTTCCCGGTCGCCCGGAACAGGCGAACCCGTGCCCCTCCGGTGGCCCACCAGCACGTGGTCCAGGCCGATCCGCTTGCGCTCGTCCGCGTCGGTGTCGGCGGCGACCTCGTCCAGGAGGTCCCAGACGTCGCCGTCGTCGTCCATCGCGAGCTTGAGGGCGAGGCCCGGGCGGACGGAGCCGTCGCGGGAGGAGGCCGCGTCCAGCGGCTCCTCCTCCAGGGTGAGGTCGCGCGCCGCCGCGCGCTCGCGGAGCCTGTCCAGCAGCGGGTCCGGGTCGTCGCCCGGGGTCGTGCGGATGATGAGCCGGTCGGCGACGTATCGCGTCGGTGCGAGCGTCACGTCCCGGCGGCAGTTCGTCTCGTCCGGGTTCAGCTGGCGCATGGGGCGCCAGCCGCCGGTGTGGTCTCGGACCTGGGGTGTCTCGGGGTTCAGGATCACTGGGGTTCACCTCTCGCTTCTGCTACGTCTGTCCTCGCTCCGCCGCCGCGCTTCCCCTCGGGACCACTGTGCGGCACGACCTCCCCCGATGGCCATGAAAGTAGGCGCTCCCGCGGGCTACAGTTCGATCACGGGCGTGCTGACGGGCCCGCCGTCCGCCGCCGGCCGCCGCACGATCAGGCTCGCGGGGCCGTGCGGAACCGCCGGGAACGAGAAACGCCCGTCCTCGTCCGCGTCCGTCCGGGTCGGCTCGGTGCCCGGCCGGTGCAGTTCCACCGTGTACGACGGCGTGGGCACGGCGATCCACCCGTCCACCCGCACCTGACCCGCCCGCTCGCGCGAGAGCTGGATCATCAGGGTGAGGTCGCCGTGGGTGAACGAGATGGTGCGGGCCTCGGCCGGGGCGTCCTCCGCGGCGGCCGACGCCGACGAGCGCACACCCGCCAGGGCGCCCGGCAGCTGGACCACCTCCATCACCTCCGCCTCCAGGCCCGCCAGCGTCGCGGCGAACAGGGAGCGCTCGATCAGGTCCGCGGGCATCGGATCCATCCGGCCGGTCACCCGGGCCAGGCCCGCGAGCAGGGCCCGGTCCGTCTCGTCGAGCGGTTCCGCCGGGGAGACGTCGAGTTCGTCGTCACCGATCTCCGGCACGCGCGGGTTCAGGTCCATGCGCCACCACCCGACCGCACGAACTCGGTGCGCAGCTTCGCCAGGCACCGTCCGCGCGTGGCCCCGATGCTGCCCACGGGCATGCCGATCGCCTCGGAGATCATCCGGTAGTCCGGCCGGTCCGCGAGCGACACCAGGTGCAGGAGCTGCTGGCAGCGCTCGGGCAGCGTGCCGAACGCCTGCCAGAGGAGGCGGTCGCGCTCGTCGGCGAGCACCTCCGCGTCCGGCTGCGGTGCCGGGTCCGGAACGGCCGAGGCGCGGCCCGCGACGTCGTCGTCGGACATCACCGTGCGGACCCGCGCCTCGGCGCGGTCCTTCCGGACCGCGTCCCACGCGGCGCGGCGGACGGTCGTGAGCAGCCACTTCAGGACGGCGCGCGGCTCGTCGATGCGGTCGGCGTTGCGCACGAGCTGCATCCACGTGTTCTGCACGATGTCGGCGGCGTCGTCGTAGGACGCGCCCTGGCTGCGGGCCGTGGCCCACAGCAAACGGGACGCCTCACGGATCAGCGCGTCGAGGGCCGCGGGACGCCCGGCGCGGTATTCCAGCAGCGCATGGGCGGCACGCTCGCCGAGCGTGGCGCCGGGAGCCGGGCAGGACTCGGGGCCGGATGGAACATCACTGGATGGAGTCATCGCCTCGATGCGGGGTCTCGGCACCCGTCTTCCGGGGTGCCTCCGTGTGGACGGACGCAAATATACGGCGACACACTGACACGTACGACGTGTCGGTCCCCGTTTCACCGGTACGTGCACCCGGAACACCCTTCTGGACGAAGCAACGATCGACTTCCATCCGACAAGAGTGCGGCACCGGCGGTCTGATACATCGGAACGAGAACGCCGCCGGCCCGCGCTCCCAGGGGAACGCGGGCCGGCGGCGTCGGACCGAGCCGGGTCAGCTGCTGACGCTCGTCAGACCGGCGTCGGCTCCAGCAAGTTCGTCACGCGGGACTGGTCGAGCGGGATGCCCGGGCCCATCGTCGTGGTGACGGTCGCCTTCGTGATGTAGCGGCCCTTCGAGGAGGACGGCTTGAGACGCAGCACCTCGTCGAGCGCGGCGCCGTAGTTCTCCACGAGCTTCTCGGTGGGGAACGACACCTTGCCGATGATGAAGTGCAGGTTCGAGTGCTTGTCCACGCGGAACTCGATCTTGCCGCCCTTGATCTCGGTCACGGCCTTGGCCACGTCCATGGTCACGGTGCCGGTCTTCGGGTTCGGCATGAGGCCGCGGGGGCCCAGCACCTTACCGAGGCGACCGACCTTGCCCATGAGGTCCGGCGTCGCGACCGCGGCGTCGAAGTCCGTGTACCCGCCGGCCACCTTGTCGATCAGCTCGTCGCCGCCGACCTCGTCGGCGCCGGCCGCGCGGGCCTCCTCCGCCTTGGCGGCGTTCGCGAACACGATGACCTTGGCGGTCTTACCCGTGCCGTGCGGCAGGTTGACCGTGCCGCGGACCATCTGGTCCGCCTGGCGCGGGTCCACGCCGAGCCGGAACACGACCTCGACGGTCGAGTCGTACTTGGTGGTGGCGGTCTCCTGCGCGAGGGTCACGGCCTCCAGCGGCGCGTAGAGCGCGTCGCGGTCGATCTTCGCGAACGCGTCGCGGTACTTCTTGCCCTGCTTGGCCATCTCTGTTTCCTTCTCTCGTGGTCGTAGCGGGCCGTGTCGCCCTGCCACTGGATGTCATCCGGGGAGAACCCCGGAGGATCACTCGGGAACGGTGATCCCCATCGAACGGGCGGTGCCCGCGATGATCTTGGCGGCCGCGTCGATGTCGTTCGCGTTGAGGTCCGGCATCTTCGTCTCGGCGATCTGGCGGATCTGGTCCGTCGTCAGGCTCGCGACCTTCGCCGTGTGCGGCGTGGCGGAACCCTTCTTCACGCCCGCGGCCTTCTTGATCAGCTCGGCGGCCGGCGGCGTCTTCGTGATGAAGGTGAACGAGCGGTCCTCGTAGACCGTGATCTCGACCGGGATGACGTTGCCGCGCTGCGACTCGGTCGCCGCGTTGTAGGCCTTGCAGAACTCCATGATGTTCACGCCGTGCTGACCGAGCGCGGGGCCGATCGGCGGGGCGGGGTTCGCCGCACCGGCCTGGATCTGGAGCTTGATGAGGCCGGAGACCTTCTTCTTGGGGGGCATGCGAGTGCGCTCTCTGTTCATGGGCCGACGCCGTGGGCGATGACCCGGTTGCAGGGCCGGCCGCGGTCGCGGCCGGCGGGTTCGCCGGGAGGACTAGATCTTGGCGACCTGGTCGAAGCCCAGCTCGACCGGGGTCTCCCGGCCGAAGATGGAGACGAGGACGTGGAGCTTCTGGCCCTCGGCGTTGATCTCGGAGATGGTGGCCGGCAGCGTGTCGAACGGACCGTCCGTGACGGTGACCGACTCGCCGACCTCGAAGTCGACGTGGATGGCGGACCTCGCCTGCCCACCGGACGAAGCGTCCGAGGCGGCCCGGCCGGCGGCCGGCGTCTCGGCCTCGACGGCGGGCGCGAGCATCGAGTAGACCTCGTCGAACGTCAGCGGCACCGGCTGGTGGGTGTGACCCACGAAGCCCGTCACACCGGGCGTGTGACGCACGGCGCCCCACGACTCGTCGGTGAGGTCCATGCGCACGAGGACGTAGCCGGGGATCCGCACGCGGCTGACGATCTTCTTCTGCGCGTTCTTGATCTCGGCCACCTCTTCCATGGGGACCTCGATCTGGAAGATGTAGTCCTCCATGTTCAGGCTCTGGATGCGGTTCTCCAGGTTCGCCTTCACGCGCTTCTCGTAGCCCGCGTAGGAGTGGATCACGTACCAGTCGCCCGGCTGCGAGCGCAGCATGCTCTTGAACTCGGCGATCTCGTCGACGATCTCGTCGTCGACGCTGCCCTCGTCCTCCGCGTCGGCATCCTCGGCGGCGGCGTCCTCGTCGGCGTCCGATTCCTCGTCCGCGTCATCCTCGGCGAACTCGTCCGCCGGCTCGGCGTCGTCGTCGACGTCCGCAGGCACTTCGGTGTCCTCGGTGTCCACGGTCACGTCATCGCCCTCGGCGTTCCCGGCTTCGGGCAGCTCGACGTTCTCCGTCTGGTCCAGAGAATCCTGGGACACGAACGAACCTGCTTTCTTCTCCTGGCCGGGACGGACCCGGCACGACGTTGCGGACGCGCTGATGCGGATGTGGTTTCGGAACACCACACCACACCTGACTCCTATTGTCGCGCAGTGTGCGCGTCGAGGAGCGCTGAATCATGCCCGACGACGTGTGGGATCGGTCTCGGCGGGCCTCAGCCGGCCCTGCCGGAGCAGCCGCCCCGCGTCACTCCCCGCCGAAGACGAGGAACGCGAGCTTGCCGATGCCGAAGTCGAGTGCGGTCACGAACAGCATGACCACCACGAGGAAGACCAGGACGACCCACGTGTAGTTGAGCAGTTCCGAGCGCGTCGGCGTGACGACCTTCTTGAGCTCGCCGATCACCTGGCGCACGAAGAGCGCGATCCGCGCGAAGATGTTGCGGCGGCCCGCACTCGGGCGCTCCGCGGTGCTCTTCACAACCTCGGTGTCGCTCACTTGCTACCCCACTTCTGTGGCATCAGCCCCGCCATCGGGCGGGACGGTCCGGCCTGGCGCCACTCGCGTGGCCCCGGGCGTGCGTGACCCCGGCGGGACCAACGCTGGCAGGGTAGACAGGACTCGAACCTGCAACCTGCGGTTTTGGAGACCGCTGCGCTACCAATTGCGCCACTACCCTTCGGATCCAGCTCCTCGCCGCACGAGCTGGAGACCGCCGTGAGGCGCGCTCCAACGGCGATGAGCCGATCACCGATGCCCAACTGTACGGCACGGGACGCGGTGGGTCGAACTCGATCTCCCCGGCGCGTCGCCGGGGCCCGTCCGGGCCCGCGCCGGTCAGCACACGTCCCGGCCCGCGCGTCAGTCCTCGACGTTGATCTTCGGCGAACCGTCGCCGTCGTCACCCGATCCGCCGCCACCGCCCCCGCTGGGCTCGCTGCTCGGCTCCCCGGCCGGTTCGCTGGCTCCGTCGGTCGGCTCCGCCGAGGGCTCGCCCGTCACCCCGTCGGTCGGCTCCGAGCTCGGCGTCGCCTCGTCGCTCGGCCCCACGCTCGGCGTCGCCTCGTCCGTCGGCTCCATGCTCAGGCTCGGGCTGGACGACGGCGACGGCGACACCGACGGCGTCGCGCTCACGGACGGCTCGGAAACCTCGGGCACGACCGGCGGCTCGTACACGTCGCCGGACTCGTCCGGCGAGGGCGAGGACGACGGCGACGGCTTCGGCTGCGTCGAGGCCATCTTCGTGATGCTCACCGACGGCTGCGGCGTCCCGCCGAGGCCGTCCAGCAGGCTCGCGAGGGCCACGCCCCCGGCGCCGAGCACCAGCACCCCCGCCACGGCCAGCGCGACGACCCGGCCGCGCCGGGGCTTCTCCTCGCCGGGCGGTCCGGGCACGGGCCCGGGAAGGACCGGCGGCCGCTCCCCCGGGCTCACGGCGCGGATCGCCCCGGTGCGCGCGGCCTCGCCCGGCGCCGGCGGAACCGGCGCCAGGGTCTCGGTCGCCCCCGCCTCGTCGCTCGGCACGTAGGCGCCGACCACCGTCGTCCGCCCGTGGCCCGCGGCGTCGTCGGCGATCTGCCCGACGCGGAGCGTGCCGCCGCCGACCTGGTCGAGCCGCTCGGTGGGCTCGCCGGGCCGGGCGATGTCCTCGGTGGGCCCGGGCGGCAGCGGGAGACCCGCCGTGCGGTCCCGGGGCACGATCAGCGAACGGATCGTCGCCGCCATCCCGGCGGCGTCCGGGTAGCGCCGCACCGGGTTCTTCGCCATCGCCCGCGCGACGATCCGGTCCACCGAGCCCGGCACCAGCGGCTTGCGCGCGGACGGCGCCGGCACGGGCGCCTCCACGTGCGCCCGCAGTACGTCCTGCGCCGCCGCGCGCTCGTACGGGGCGTGCCCGGTGATCGTGTAGTAGAGCAGGGCGCCGACGGCGTACAGGTCGCTGCGCAGGTCGAGCGGCTGCCCCTTGGCCTGCTCGGGTGACATGCCGATGATCGACCCGGAGACGGTCTCCCCGTCGCCGTCGCCGCCGCCGGGCGCGGTGAGGCCGAGGTCCAGCAGGCCGACGCCGTACGTGCCGTCCTCGCGCTCCAGCACCATGACGTTGCGCGGCGCGATGTCGCGGTGCACCAGCCCGGCGTCGTGCACGGCGCCGACGCCGTCCAGCAGGTCGGCGACGATCTCGAGCGCGGTCTGCCACGGCAGGCCGCCGCCGGCGGCCGCCTCGGACAGCAGGCGGCCGGGGAAACGCCGCATGACGGTCCACGGGACGACGGCGCCCGCGACGTCGTCCTCGCCGGTGGCCAGGACCTTGACCACCCCGGGGTGGTCGAACCGCTCGGAGGCCTCGACCTCGCGCTGCAGGGAGGCCCGGGAGAACTCGTCGTGGACCAGATGGGGGTGCAGCACCTTGACCACGAGCGGCCACTCGCCGTCGTCGCCGTCCTCGATGGGACGCGCCTCGTAGACGGTGAACGTCGCGCCCGTGCCGAGGACGTCGCCCAGCTCGTAGCGGCCGCCGAGCGTCACATGGCCCCCGTGCCGCTCGGGCTCGGCGGTCGCACCGCTCAGGTCGAGCTGCGTGCGGTCGCCGTCCGCGCCGGGGCCGTCGGCGTCGTCCGCGTCGGCGCCGTCCGCGCCGGGGCCGTCGGCCTCGGGGGCGCCGTCCGCGCCAGGGTTGCCGTCGCCGTCCGCGCCGGAGTCGTCGTCCGCGCCGAGGTCGCCGGCCCGTTCGGCAGGGGTGGCGTCGGCGGCGGAGGCTGCTTCATCGGCAGCGGAGTCATCGGCAGCGCCGGCGGCGTCGTCATCGGCGTCCGACGGCGTCGGGCCGGCGTCCGCGTTCCCCGGGTCACCGGCCGTGCCGGCCGCCGGCTCGTCCGTGCTCCCGGCCGGTTCCGGCGCCGCGGCGTCCTCGCCCTCGCCGGCCGGCTGGTCCTGATCAGCGGCTGCCGGTTCGTTCGACGACCGGGCCGCCCCGGGCTCGTGGTCGTCGGCCTCGCCCTCGCCGGGCGTCTTCGGTGTGATCGTCATTTCTCCCGCAGTGCCTCGCCGGGCTACCGCTCAGTCCGCTCGTTCGCTGGTCAGATCAGCTGAATAGGTACATCCTCATCACGGATCGCGCGTGCCACGCTCGCTCCAGTTTGCCAGACTACGCAGATGCGAGACCTGGCGCTGCTTCCCAAGGCCCACTTACACCTCCATTTCACGGGATCCATGCGAGTCGGCACGCTCGTCGACCTGGCGAGCAAGTACCAGGTCCGGCTCCCGCAGGCCCTGACGGACGGCGATCCGCTCCAGCTCCCGCCCACGGAGCGCGGCTGGTTCCGATTCCAGCGCCTCTACGACGCCGCCCGCAAGTGCGTCCGTTCCGCGGACGACATGCGCCGGATCGTCGACGAGGCCGCGGCCGACGACGCCGCCGAGGGCTCGGGCCGCCTCGAGATCCAGGTGGACCCGACGTCGTACGCGCCGTTCACGGGCGGCATCACGCCCGCCGTCGAGATCGTGCTCGACGCCGCCCGCACCGCGAGCGCCACGCACGGCATCGAGGTGGGCGTGATCATCGCGGCCTCGCGGATGCGGCACCCGCTCGACGCCCGCACGCTGGCCCGGCTGGCGGCGCGGTACGCGGGCGACGGCGTCGGCGACGTCGTCGGCTTCGGGCTGTCGAACGACGAGCGGCGCGGGAACACGGGCGCCTTCGCGCGCGCCTTCGAGATCGCCCGGCGTGCCGGGCTGGCGTCCGTGCCGCACGGCGGGGAGCTGCTGGGGCCGCGGCACGTCGGGGTGGTGCTGCGCGATCTCGCGCCGGACCGGCTGGGGCACGGCGTGCGGGCCGCCGAGGACGAGCGGCTGCTCGCCGAGATCGTCGAGCGCGAGGTCGCGCTGGAGGTGTGCCCGGCGTCGAACGTGAGCCTCGGCGTCTACCACTCCGCGGCCGACGTCCCGCTGCGGGAGCTGGCCGACGCGGGCGCGCGGATCGCGCTGGGCGCGGACGACCCGCTGCTGTTCGGGTCCCGGCTGGTCGCGCAGTACGAGACGGCGCGGCGGGCGCACGGGTTCTCCGACCAGGAGCTGGCGGGGCTGGCGAGGTCGTCGATCCGGGCGAGCCGGGCGTCGTCGTCGACCCGGCAACGGCTGCTGCGCGGGGTGGACGAGTGGCTGGCAGCTCCGGACGGAAATGTCACCGCAGGTCAGGGGGATATTGTGCGGAAAGGGACGGAGTCCGTCACGGTTGTGTAAATATCCGTCGGAACAACTGATCTCCGTGTTGGCGCGTTGACCGTAAGTGACGGACACTCGCAGGAAGCGTCCGCGCGAGGACTTCCACGCACGCGCGTCTCGACAGTGACGCCCAGAGGAGATCGACATGGCCAGGACCCAGCCCCGTATCCCCGCCCTCCGTGCCACCGCTCTGCTCACGGCAGCGGTGCTGAGCGGTTCGGTGCTGGCGGGCTGCTCCGCCGAGGGAGACCCGGAGGCCGGGGCCGCGACGCCCGGTGCGTCGCCGACGCGATCGGCGGCGACCGAGGAGGCGTCGCCGACGCCTACCGCCGCGGCCGAGCCTTCCGCCGAGGCGCCGGACGACGCGACCGGGAAGCCTGACGACGCCGGCGAGCCCGGTGCGGGCGGCGAGGCCGGCGACGACGGCGAGGTCGCCGGCGCCTCCGAGGACGACGAGGCCCACGCCGACCGCGACGGGCAGCGCGACGACGCGGACGAGAACGCCGGCTCCGGCAAGGACGCCGCGGACGGCGAGCGCGAGGACGAGAACGGCGACGGGTCCGGCAAGGACGGCGACGAGGACGAGGCGCAGGAACCGGAGCTCCCCGAGTTCGTGGCCTACGGCGAGACCAGCGAGCGCGTCGGCGAGCTGCAGGCCCGTCTCCAGGATCTGGGCTACCACGTCACGAGCGTCGACGGCTCGTACGGCGGCGAGACGCAGCAGGCGCTGTGGGCGTTCCAGAAGGCGGCCGGGCTGTACCGGGACGGCGTCGTCGGGCCCGCCACCCAGCAGGCGCTGGACAACGGGGTCGTGCCGCAGCCGCGGTCGTCGTCGGGCAAGGTCATCGAGATCGACATCGACCGGCAGCTCATGCTCGCCGTCGAGAACGGCGTCGTCGTCAAGACGCTGAACGCGGCGTCCGGCAACGGCGAGCGGTACACGGCCAAGGGCAGCACCTACTGGGCGACGACGCCGCGGGGTGACTTCGCGATCTACAACGAGATCAACGGCGTGCACGCCTCGACGCTGGAACTCGGCGACATGAACCGGCCGAAGTACTTCAACGGCGGGATCGCGCTGCACGGCTCGGACTCGGTGCCGCCGTTCCCGGCGTCGCACGGCTGCGTGCGGGTGTCGCACTCCGCGATCAACTGGATCTGGGACACCTGGGGCGCGCCCCGGGGCACGCGCGTGCTCGTGTACTGAGCTGCTCTCCCGCCCGGGCCCGGATCCCGTGGCGCCCCGGTTCGTCCCCGGAGATCACCCCTCGCGCCCCGCGGGGTCCCGCTCAGGTGTCCGTGTGGCAGTCGCCGCGGCCCGCGCGCGCGAACCCCGCCCGGTCGCCGTCGCCGAGCTCGTGCACGTCGAGCGAGCTCTCGGGGTACATGATCTGCCGCGCGTCGTCGACGTGCTCGAGGCCGAGCGCGTGGCCGAGCTCGTGCACGGTGACGGTCTCGATGTACTCCCGCCCGCGCGGCAGGTACAGCCAGTTGTCGAGCACGCCCGCGTTCAGCGTCACCGCCCCGGTGACCAGACGGGGCGCGCCGCCCAGCGTCACCATCGTCGCCCCGCCGACCCCGGCGGTGTCACCGTTCAGCGCCCCCATCTCGTCCTGGCGGGCCCAGGAGATCAGCAGCGGCGCCCAGCGGTCCCCGTACCGCTCGGGCTGGACGGGAGGCCGGTCCTGGCGCGGACGCTCCTTCGTGGCGCCGTCCTCGACGAAGTCCAGGCCGGTGGCCTGCTCGACGCGGTCGACGGCGTCGCGGATCTCCCGCAGCGCGGCCGCCGGCATCCCCTGGGTCCGCACCACGTAGTGCAGGGGGCGGCAGGGGTCGTGACGGACGGGCTCGCCGTCGTCGGCCACGTGCTCGAACGCGTACGCGGTTCCCGGGCCCGGGTCGACCGCGGGCCGGATCCTGTCCGGGGCGGCGTCGTGCGGGACGGGCGGGATCGGGACGCCGTCGATACGCGGCCGGAGCCCGGGCGCGCCCGCGTCCGGGCGCAGCACGAACGGCTCCATCGTGGCCTGCTCGTCGAGCTCCAGGACCTGCCGCAGCTGCGGCAGGCCGATCGTGATCACCAGCGCGGCGATGACCGCGAAGACGGTGAGGGTGAAAAACGTGCGCGCAACCTGACGCATCGTGCAGCTCCTCGTCCGACGTCGTTGCAGATGGCCCTGAGGTTCACACGTACGGGAGCGCCGTTTGGTTCCACGATGTTGACGGAGTTCACCCCGGCCATGTCGAAGATGTGCACATCCTTCCACGGCCGTGTAGATAGGCTTGCAGGGTGACAGCAGACCAGGACGTGCTCCCACACAGCGCCGTCGTCCCGAGTCTCGCCGACCTCACCACGCTGAGGGTCGGCGGACCTGTCTCCGCGTACGTGGAGGCGCGAACCGAGCACGAGTTGCTCGACGCCGTCCGCGAGGCGGACGAGTCGGGCACGCCGCTGCTCGTCGTCGGCGGCGGCTCCAACCTGCTGGTCGCGGACGAGGGCTTCGACGGCGTCGTGGTCCGCGACATGCGCTCGGGCCTGGAGGTCGCCTCCCAGGACGCGTGCGGCGGCGCCGTCGCGACCGCCCCCGCGGGGCACCGCTGGGACGACCTGGTGCGCGAGGCCGTGGAGTCCGAGTGGTTCGGCATCGAGGCCCTGGCCGGGATCCCCGGCACCGTGGGCGCCGCGCCCGTGCAGAACATCGGCGCCTACGGCCAGGAGGTCTCGTCGTCGCTGGCGAGCATCCGGGTGTGGGACCGGGCGCGGTCCCGGGTGCGCACCCTGGTGAACGCGGAGCTCGGGTTCGGGTACCGTACGTCGGTCCTCAAGCGCTCCATGCACGTCTCCGGCCGCCAGGCGGGCGACGGCGACCCGCGGGCGCCCTGGTACCCGTCGCCGCGGTACGTCGTGCTCGACGTCACGCTGCAGCTGCGGCTCGGGTCGCTGTCCGCGCCGATCGCCTACGGTCAGCTCGCGGCGCAGCTCGGCGCCGAGCAGGGCGACCGGGTGCCGTCGAAGGACCTGCGCGAGGCCGTGCTGGCCCTGCGCGGCGGCAAGGGCATGGTGCTCGACGATCCCGCCGGCCCCACGGGCCCCGATCACGACAGGTGGAGCGCCGGCTCGTTCTTCACGAACCCGATCGTGTCCGCCGCCCACGCGCAGCGGCTGCCGGAGGGCGCCCCGCGGTTCACCGTCCGGAGCGCCGAGCAGGAGGGCGGCGACGACGCCGAGCAGGCGGGGGTCAAGGTGTCGGCCGCCTGGCTGATCCAGCACGCTGGCTTCGAGCCCGGCTTCGGGCTGACGGGCGAGAACAGCCCGGCCCGGCTCTCCACCAAGCACACGCTGGCGCTGACCAACCGCGGCACCGCGCGCGCGGAGGACCTGATCGCCCTGGCCCGGGCCGTCCGGGACGGCGTCCGCGACCGCTTCGGCGTGACGCTGGTCCCCGAGCCGGTGCTCGTCGGCGTGACGCTCTGACGGAGCCGCGCGTACGGCGCCGGGGCCTCCGGTCACCGGGGTCCCCGGCGCCGCACGAGGATCCGCGTCAGAGTTCCGGCACCGGGCCCGTCGTCGTGCCCTCCTGGAAGATCGTGGGCAGGACGACGTCCTGGGGCGTCTCGCCCGCCAGGACCGACGCCACCGCCGCGCCCAGCGCCCGGCCCTTCTCGACCAGGGGCTGGCTGACGGACGTCAGCACGTCCGGGGAGAGCCACGGCAGGTCCAGGCCGTCGAAGCCGACCACCGAGACGTCCTCCGGGACGCGCAGGCCCAGTTCGCGCGCGGCGATGACGGCGCCCGCGGCAAGCAGGTCGGAGTGCGCCACGATCGCCGTCGGACGCTCGCTGGCCGGGGCCCACTCCCCCAGGATCTCCGTGGCCGCGTCGCGGCCGTGCTCCACGAGCGACGCCGGGGTCTCCCACGACATGACCGGCTCGATGACGTCCCGCACGCCGGCCAGGCGATTCCGCGTGGGCGTCTTGTCGACCTGCTTGAGGCGCTCGGCGTCGACCGGGCCGGAGCGCTCGCCCCGGCCGAACGGCATCGCGATCTCCGCGATCCGGGTGTGGCCCAGATCCACCAGGTGCCGGACGGCCTCGGCCGTGCCGGTGCGGTCGTCGATGGCCACCAGCGGGACGTCGTCGAGCTTCGGGCCCTCGCCGATGACGATCGGCAGGCCGCGGCGCTCGAGCGCCCGGACGGTCGGGTCGTTGGTGTAGGCACCCCAGACCAGGACGGCGACGTCCATCGCGGCGGTCTCCACGAGCGGGTCGACGGCGGCGGTGCTCTCGGGCGCGTCGCCGAGGCCGCCCACCGCCGGCGCCTTGGCGCCCTGCGGCTTGCCGGGGATCAGCAGCACGCCCAGGCCCTGCTCGCCGATCGCCGAGACGAGACCGTGCATCACCTGCACCGCGACCGGATCGCGGAAGGAACGTCCGAGCTGGTCGCCGATGACCACGCCCACGATCCCGGAGCGCCCCTGGCGCAGCTGACGGCCCAGCGGGTTGGGGCCCGAGTAGTCGAGCTCCTTGGCCGCGGCCAGCACGCGGTCGCGGGTCTGCGGCGTGATCGGGCCGGAACCCGAGAAGGCGAGCGACGCGGTGGACACGGAGACTCCGGCCCTCTCGGCGACCTTCGCCAAGGTGGGCTTGCTGCCGGGCTGCCGGCTCATCTACTGCTCCTCATGTGGCGGGTGCCGATTAGTTGGATGACACCATGTCGCGGGAGAATATCCTGTGCCCTCCGTGAACGCAGCGTCCCGCGCCGTCTTTGCCGTTTTTGCCGCCAGTGGATTCGGATTCGCGAGCTGGGCGGCCCGATTGCCCTCGGTTCGCGACCTGCTCGAGATGTCCGAGTACCAGATGGGGTTCCTCCTGCTGACCGCGTCGATCGGCTCGGTCGCCGCGCTTCCGCTGTCGGGTCTCATCGTCCAGCGGATCGGCACGGCGCGCACGGTACTGGGCTTCGCGGTCGTGATGACGACCGGGATCGCCGTGGCGGGCTTCGGCGCCCTGTGGGGGCAGGAGTGGGTGGTGCGGGGCGGGATGATCCTGATGGGCATCGGCGCCGGCGTATGGGACGCCGCGATGAACCTGGAGGGCGCGGCCGTCGAGAAGCAGCTCGGCCGCTCGATCATGCCGACCTACCACGCCGGGTTCTCCTTCGGCACGGTGCTGGGCGCGGGGGCCGGCGCCGGGGCCGCGTTCCTGCACGTCCCGCTCGAGTGGCACCTCGTCGCCGCGGGGGCCGTGGCCCTCGTGACCGTCGTCGTCAGCGTGCGGGCGTTCCTTCCGGAGGTCCAGGTCAGCGGCGCCGGCCAGGCCCCGGCGGGCACGGCCGCGCGGGCCGACGACGCGTACGCCGACCCCGCCCTCCCCGCGGCCGAGCTGACGCGCCCCGCGCCGGCGTCGTCGGGGGACGGCGCGGGACTGCGCGGGATGCTCGGGGCCTGGCGGGAGCCGCGCACGCTGGCGATCGGGCTGGTCGTGCTGGCCGCCGCGCTCACCGAGGGGGTCGCGAACGACTGGGTGAGCCTCGCCGTCGTGGACGGGTTCGACGTGCCGAACGGGACCGGCGCCGTGGGGCTGGCCGTGTTCCTGACGTTCATGACCGTGATGCGGCTGGCCGGGACGAAGGCGATCGACCGGTTCGGGCGGGTGCCGATGCTGCGGGCCACGCTGCTGATGGCGATCGTGGGCGTCGCGATCTTCGCGCTGGTGCCGTGGCTCTGGCTGGCGCTGGTAGGCGTGGCGCTGTGGGGGATGGGAGCGGCGCTCGGGTTCCCGATGGGGATGTCGGCGTCGTCGGACGACCCGGAGCGGGCGCCGATGCGGCTCGCCGCGGCGTCGACGATCGGCTACGGCGCGTTCTTCATCGGCCCGCCGCTGATCGGCTTCCTCGCCGACCACACGGGCTACCGCCTGGCGGTCCTGGTGCTCGCCGTCCCCACGATCCTGGGCCTGGCGGCGGCGAACGCCGTCCGCGAGCCCCGGCCGGAACCCGCGAGGTAGGGCGCAGGGCCTGCGAGACGGGCTACAGGCGGACGACCGCCTGGGCGCGCGTGAGGACCTTCGTGGTGCCGAAGGTCGCCGTGAGGTCGACGCGGACCGTGCCGGCCTCGGCGTCGATCTCGCCGATCTTGCCCGTGACCTCGACGGTCGCGGTGCCGTCGGCGGGGACGGGCACGGGGCGCGAGAAGCGCGTGCCGTAGTCGACGACGGCGGCCGGGTCGCCCGCCCAGTCCGTGACCAGGTTGATGACGCTGCCCATGGTGAGCATGCCGTGCGCGATCACGCCGGGCAGGCCGACGCCCTCGGCGAACGCCTGGTCCCAGTGGATGCGGTTGAAGTCGCCGCTCGCGCCGGCGTAGCGCACCAGGCGCGGCCGGTCGAACTCGATGGTGCGGGTGCCGATCTCGTCGCCGACGGCGAGGCCGGCGAGCCGGGGCCGCTCCGTGGCGCCGGACGACGCCGTCGCGGTGCCGGCGGTCTCGGCGGCCGGGTGTGCGGTGGTCATCTCAGTCCTCACCTCGGACCGCAAGCGTCGAGGTCACCGTCGCGACGTGCTCGCCGATCCCGGGGGCGGCGGCGTCGGAGATGCCCTCACCGGCGGCGTAGATCTCGCAGCGGGTGGTCACCGTCGACATCGGGCCGCGGCTCAGGATGCGATCGACGTGCAGCACCGTGACGAGCTCGTCGCCGGCGACGATCGGGCGGTGGTACACGAAGCGCTCGTCGCCGTGCACCACGCGGGAGAAGTCGATCCGGGCCTCCGGGTCGGCGACGTACTGCTGCTCGGCCCGCTGCGCGACGATGACCGCGAAGGTGGGCGGCGCGATCAGGCCCGGATAGCCCAGACCCCGCGCTGCCACGGGATCGTGGTGCGCGGGGTGGGTGGCGCCGACGGCATCGGCGAACTCGCGGATCTTCTCGGCCCCTACGGAGTAGGGGGCGTTGACCGGGTACTCACGGCCCTCGAAATCGGTGTTCACCACTGGACTGCTCCGTCGGCGTGGGCTGCTGTACTCCGTGGACGTCCGGGCTCAGCGGGTCTCGCGGTGCGAGGTGTGCTTGCCGCAGCGCGGGCAGAACTTCGCCAGCTCCAGGCGGTCCGGGTCGTTCCGGCGGTTCTTCTTGGTGATGTAGTTCCGCTCCTTGCAGTCCACGCAGGCCATCGTGATCTTGGGGCGGACGTCAGCGCTCTTGCTGGCCATGGCTCTCAACCTCTCGCGCCTCGAGGAGGCGCCATGTGTGCGGATCTTCGTGGAACCGCCCGGCGACGAGCGCCGGGCGGAGGCGGTAGCGAGGGCGGGGATCGAACCCGCGACCTCACGATTATGAGTCGTGCGCTCTAACCATCTGAGCTACCCCGCCTCGTGACCGACCGCGGGGCCGCCCGCCCGTCACCGGGTGGACGGCCCCGCGTCGAATCACAGAGCCCCGAAAGGGAATCGAACCCTTGACCTTCTCCTTACCATGGAGACGCTCTGCCGACTGAGCTATCGGGGCAGCGAGGAAGACTCTACATGCCCCACGGCCAGGTGTGAAATCCAAATCCGTGTGACCTACACCGCCCACCCCGCAACCCCGCGACCGAAGCCGCAAGCCACCCACCTCAGGGGGCCTGGGGGACGAAGTCCCCCGGACGGGGCGTGGGGCGAAGCCCCACAAGAAACGACGAAGGCGACGCGGCCCTCCGAAGGAGGGCACACGTCGCCTGTCGACGAGTGGCGGGTGAGGGATTCGAACCCCCGTAGGCTGTGCCAGCTGATTTACAGTCAGCCCCCTTTGGCCGCTCGGGTAACCCGCCGTGGTGCGGGAGCAACACTAACCTGCCGGGAGCGGGATCGGGAAATCGAAATCGCGCCCGGCCCGGTGATCAGCCTCACACGCCCGGACCAGGGCTTCGGGCCGCCGCCGCGTCAGCGGGTCAGGAGCTTCTCGAGGGCCGTGGCGACGCCGTCGTCGTCGTTGGAGCCGACGACGTCGTCGGCCCCCGCGAGGACGTCCGGATGAGCGTTGGCGACCGCGACGCCCCGGCCCGCCCAGCGGAGCATCGGGAGGTCGACCGGCATGTCGCCGAAGGCCCAGACGTCGGCGGCGCCGACGCCGAGCCGGGCGCACCAGCGTTCCAGCGCGGCGGACTTCGTCACCTCCGGCGGGACGAGCTCGACCAGCGAGGTGGCGCCCGAGTTCGCCAGGTTCGCCAGCCCCGCGGCCACCGGGCCGACGGCCTCGTACAGCGCCGGCGCGGCCACGCCGGGCGCCTGCGCGAGCAGCTTGAGCACGGGGTCCCGGCCGAGCGTGTGCTCCACGAGGTACGCACGGTGCTCGGCCGTGAGCCCGGGCTCGTCGAACTGCGGCGACGAGACCCAGGACGGGTCGTAGGCGGGGCCGCTCACCCGTTCGGCCACCAGGGCGGCGCCGGGGAGCGCGGCCCGCAGGCCCGCGACGAGGGCGCCGACGACGTCGTCGGTGAAGCCCCAGGACTCGACCGCGCGGTCCGCGGCGAGGTCCCACACCGCTCCCCCGCCGAAGCAGATGACGTGCCCGTGTCCGCCGACCAGGTCCGCCAGGTGCCGCAGGGCGCGCGCCGGGCGCGCCGTGACGAAGACCACGTGGACGCCGCCGGCCTCCACGGCCGCGAGCGCCTCGCGCGCCCGCCGGGACACGGTGCCGTCGGACCGCAGGAGCGTGCCGTCGAGGTCGGTGGCGATGACGCGCGGCGGGGTCACGAGGTCGCGGGAGGTGGGGGTGATCACGACGCCACCGTACTGCGGCAGGCCGTCGCCCCGGCCGTTCACGTACCCACTGATCTCAGTCGAACCTCAGGAACGGCCCGAATCTCGCGACGGACGTCCCGATTGTGATTGCCAACCGGAGAACGGGCGTTTTCACTGGTCACATGGGCCACGCAAGCAGTCCGGCCCGCGCATCTGCTGGAGGGACCCGCAATGCTGCGATTCATCTTCACCCCCGAGGATCTGGCTCGCGTGCGCCTCGCGCCCGGGCCCGATCCGCTGTGGGAGACGCGCCTCGCCGCCCACCTCGTCCACCGGCTGGACGGGGCGCAGTTCTTCGCCAGGTGGCGCCAGAAGGTCCGGGCGGGCCTGCCGCCCGAGGCGCTCGCCTACCTGGCGCTCGTGCCGCCGGCGGGGGACCCGCCCGACTTCCTGACGCCCGGGCCGCCCGGCACGGACTTCGCGGCCGGCGCCGAGGAGGTCCTGCACACGCCGCCCGGCCGGGTGCGGGCCGAGGTGGCCGCGATGACGGGGGGCCGGCGCGTCCCGGACCGGGTGCTCGACCTGGG
Source organism: Myceligenerans crystallogenes (assembly GCF_039529775.1). Classification (NCBI taxonomy): domain Bacteria; kingdom Bacillati; phylum Actinomycetota; class Actinomycetes; order Micrococcales; family Promicromonosporaceae; genus Myceligenerans; species Myceligenerans crystallogenes. Next base: position 417,202 of record NZ_BAAANL010000001.1, on the reverse strand, counting down.
CAACGGTTCGGTGCCTGCGATGCACGGCCTGTGGTCGTCGATGAGGGCGTTCCACGAGCACGCCGTCCTGCCCGTCTGGCCGCGCGTGCGGCGCGCGGTCGACGCGGATCGGTCGGCGCGGACGCAGGTCATCGCGGCGGCGGGCGTGCAGGCGATGCTGTCGTCGATCCACCCGTCGGCGAGGTGGTCCGACGGCATCCTGACCGTCGAGTCGCGGGGCGTGGACCGGGCCGTGCACCTCGGCGGGCGGGGGCTGACGGTCGTGCCGTCGTTCTTCGGCTGCCGGCGGCCGGTCACGCGCGCCGACCCGGCGCTGGACCCGGTGCTGGTCGTCCCGGTGGCGCGCGAGCTGCTGCGCCTGGACCCGTCGCCGGACCAGGAGGGCGCCCTCGTGGCCCTGCTCGGGCGGACCCGGGCGGGCGCGCTGCGCGAGCTCGCGCGGTCCCGGACGACGACGGCGCTGGCCCAGCGCATGGACATCTCGCCGGCGTCCGCGTCGGAGCACGCCTCCGTGCTGCGCAAGGCGGGGCTGGTCGCGTCGCAGCGTGAGGGCCGGCACGTGGTTCACGTGCTGACCGACCTGGGCCGGGGGCTCCTGGAGCGGAGTATGCCGTAGACGCCCGGATCCGCGGCGATCTCCCCGCACCGCGCGCTCCGGTGCGGGGAGATCGCCGGGGGCGGGTCAGCGGGTGATCGTGACGGACGACGACGTCGCGTCGGTGGTGGTGTAGCCGGTCAGGGTGCCGGTGACGCGGACGGAGACCTGGTCGCCGCGCTGGTTGCGGGGCAGGGTCCAGGTCCGGCCGGTGGCACCGGAGACCGGGCTGCCGTTCGACAGCCACTGGTAGGTGAACGCCGGGGCCGGGTTCCAGGTGCCGGGGTCCGCGGTGAGGGTGTGGCCCACGCGGGGCGTGCCGCTGACGGTGGGCGTGCCGACGGTCGTGAAGGTCTGCCCGGCGGGCGGCGGCGTCGTCCCCTCACGGGTCAGCACCACCTGGTCGACGACGCTGTTGACGGGGTTGGCGCCGAACGCCTGGCTGCGCAGCGTCTTGACGGAGACCTGCGTGCCGGTGAACTCGACGGCCGTGTAGTTCCGCACGTTCTCCTGGTTCATGACCGAGGCATAGCCGGGCTTCGTGGACTTCAGGGCGTAGTACTTCGAGCCCGAGGCGGAGTTCGCGGTCAGGTAGAGCACGCCACCGGGGCCGGCGGTGACGCTCGAGGCGCCCGCCGGCTCCGACGCGTCGGCCTTGGCGCCGTTGCGCATCAGGTAGCTGCGGGCGTAGGAGTGGTCGTGGCCCTGGACGACGAGGTCGACGCCGAGCTCGGAGAACAGCGACGCCCAGGTGTTGCGGCGGGTGACGATGCTGGTGTCGGTCGAGTGCGGGCCCGCCGAGTAGATCGAGTGGTGGAACGCCACGACGGTCCAGGCCGTCGAGGCGCCCTGCGCGGCCAGCACGTCGCGCAGGAAGCGCTCGTGCGACGTGAGGTCGAGGCTGTTCGAGTTGAGGTTGACGAACAGCACGTCCTTGTAGGTGAACCAGTAGTCGCCGCCGGACGTGGTGCTGGTGCCGGGGCCGGCCGTCGGGTCGAGGTTCGGCACGTTGAAGTGCTGCGAGTAGGCCTTGGAGCCGACGTCGTGGTTGCCGTTGGTCGCCACGAAGGGCACCCGGCGCAGCGCGTCCGGGGTGAGGAAGGCGTTGTACTGCGTCTCGCTCGTGGCGGTCTCGACCTGGTCGCCGCCGGAGAAGATCATCTCTGCGTCCGGGTAGGCGGCCAGGCTGACGTCCAGGGTGCTGCTCCACCCGGCGGCGTCGGACGTGACGTTGCCGGACGAGCCGATCTGCGGGTCGCCGTAGAACAGCAGGTCGAGGTCGCCGGTGAAGGCCTGGGTGCGGAAGGTGTGGATCGCGGACCAGGCGGTCTCCGAGCCGACCCGGTACGCGTAGGACGTGTTCGGCTGGAGGCCGGACAGGGTCGCGAAGCGGTTGTACTCGCCGCTGGTGGTGGGGCCGCCGGTCGCGGGGACCGTGGTGGCGCCGGACGGGAAGACGCCGTTCACGACCTGGGCGGCCGGGGCGAGCTGGGCGACCTGGGTCGTGTCGAGGCTGGTGTACCAGGCGAGCTTGCGCTGGGTCTCGTCGGAGCCGACGCCGAGCACGAGGTCGGTCGGTTCGCCCGCGGCGGCGCGCGCCTCGGTCGTCAGCAGGCTCGTGCCGAGGACGCCGGCGACCAGGCCGGCGCCGACGATGCCGGCGACGATCCGGAGGCCGCGGCCGCGGCCGCGGGTTGTGGACAGGGAATTCATGCGGTTCACCCTTCGTCATTCGTGCGGGTTCTTGCGGTCGGGAGGGGAGGGCGGCGTTCAGGCAGGAAGCGTGCGCTGGACGAACCAGACGAGGGCGACGGCGGTCACCAGGGCCATCGCCACGGCGGTGGTCCACCCGCGGGCCACGGGCGAGCGCCGCGCGAGCAGCGCCAGCAGGGGGAAGACGACGACGATGACGACCACCTGGACGACCTCGATCCCGAGGTTGAAGACCAGCAGCGACCCGAGCAGGGGCCACGAGAACGGCTCGTCGATCCCGAGCGCCCCGGCGAACCCGAGCCCGTGCACGAGGCCGAAGGCGAACACCAGGGCGATCCGCCACCAGCCGGCCCGGGGGGCCCTGGCCCGGGGCTCGGGTTCCGGGGCGGGCACCACGCGGCGTCGTCGTGCGGCGAAGCGCCAGACCTGCCGGCCGGACAGGACCGCGATCGAGGCCGCGATGACGGGCTCGACGAGCGCCGCGGGCGCGCTGACCGCGCCGACCGCCGCGAGCAGGAACGTCACCGAATGGGCGGCGGTGAACGCCGTCGCGGTCAGGACCAGGGTACGCAGGCGCCGTTCGCCCGTGATCAGGGCCAGGAGGAACAGGAGGTGGTCCGGGCCGAGCAGCAGGTGCTCGGCGCCGAGCACGAAGAACTCCCAGGCCTCGGCGAGCGGGCTCCGGCCGGTCGAGAACTCGGCCGTGCCGGCGTCGAGGGCGGCGCTGACCGCGCGCCCGTCGAGCTCGCCCTCGACCAGCGTCGTCGTGCCCTCGGGGACGTAGCCCTCCGCGGCCCCGAACAGCTCGCTGCGGAGGGTGTGCCCGGGTTCGGCGTCGCCCGGCGGCGGGCAGGCGTGGTCGACGACGACGCGGGCGTACGGCACGGACTCGCGGACCGTCATCCGTGGCTCCCCGGCGAGGGACGGCACGCACGGGCCCGCGGGGGTGGTGACCGTGAAGCGCTCCGTGACGTAGCGCAGGACGGCGTCCTCGTGGCGGGTCAGGGCGGCGAGGGCGACGTCGTCCTCGGGCGGGGCTCCGTCGAGCAGCAGGCCGTCCTCGAAGAACCCGGGCGCGTCGGCGTGCTCCGCCGTGGAGACGACCAGGAGGTCGTACTCGAGGTCGAGCCGGGTGCGGACGACGTCGGGGTGCGCGGGGACCTGGCTCGCCTCGGCGTAGACGGTCGACGAGAAGCCGTGCGCGGCCGCCGGGCCGGACGGGAGGAGGCCGGCCAGGGCGAGCACGGCCGGGACGATCAGGGCGACACGGCTGACCCGGGACCACGTCGTCTGGCTGCGCACCCGAGCACTGTCGTCCCGCGGGGTGAACATCAGGACAGCGGCCCGCGGCCGGTCCCTGAACTGTCCGGGAATGGTCCGCGAGAAGCGGGCGGAACGGTCCGCGAGCACCCGCCGACCGGCCACGATGGGGGACGACGGCGTCCTCGCCCGGGAGGTCGCCGACTCCGGGGAGGATGCTGCCGTGACCACGAACCGTCGCCTGAGCCGTCACGTGCCCGGTCGCGCGGCCGGTCGTGCGTTCGGCGGTGCGGTGGCCGCCGGGCGCGCCGCGTACGCCCGCCGGGTCGTGCCGCTGCCCGTGCTCACGACGCCGCTCGCGGGTGCGCTGGCGATGGCGCTCGTCACGACGCTGTCGGCCTGTTCGGTCCCGGCCCCGTCCGGACGCGCCCCCGGCGCGGACGGTGCGGCGAACCCGGCAGGGACGACGCCGCCCGCCGCCTCGCGGGTGCACGCCACCGTGGGCCCGGACTTCGCGGACCCGGCCGACCGGCCCGCGCCGGAGAGCACGATCACGCCCGCGCCGGGTTCCTGGTCCGGCGTCCGCCCGCCGGCGGGCTACCGCGTGGTCCTGCTGACCGGCGAGGACGGTCCGACGGTCCGCGCCGTCCGGGACGCCGTCGCCGCCTGGGCCCGGGCCGAGGACGTCGACGTCGAGCGGATGCGCGTCACGGACCCGGCGGACGAGCTCGACGTCGTCGTCGGCGCCCTGGAGAGCGCGCCCGACGTCGTCGTGGCCGCGGGCGACGACCTGACCGACGCCCTCGCCCTGGCGACGGCCAGCTACCTCGACCAGCAGGTCCTCGTGGTGGGGTCCCAGCTCCCCGAACCGACGGGCAACGTCACCGCGGTGGTGTGGCCGGGCGCCGCCTCCGGCAGGGGCGACGTCCCGGGGGGCGCGGCCGGCGGGTCCGCCTTCACCCCGGAGCGCACGGACGCCGCCGTCCGCGCCGGGACCACCGCGGTCCTGACCGGCTGGACGGGCCTGGTGGTGGAGCTCCCGGGCTGACGGTCGTGGCCGCGACGTGTCGCGGCGGCGGCCACGTGCGGCGCGCCGGATCGGGGACACTCGGCGGGTTGCTTCTTGCCGTGCAGGAATGTGTCCGGTATTAGCTTGGTTCACCGGAGCATCACATTCAGCAAGGAGGCTGCAATGCGCGCACCCGAGCAAGTGGATCTCGTCCGGAACGACCCGGGCCTGCCACCCGTCGCCGTCGTGGACCGGCGGCCGATGACGGCCGCCAAGAAGGTGGTCTTCGCCGTCATCGGCGTCGTCACCGCCGTGGCCTGGGCCCTGATCGCGTTCGTCCGCGGGGAGGACGTGAACGCGGCGTACTTCGTGCTGGCGGCGGTCGGCACGTACGTCGTCGCCTACCGGTTCTACGCCCGGCTGATCGAGTACAAGGTGGTGCGGCCGAAGGACGAGCGGGCCACGCCCGCGGAGCAGTACGAGAACGGGCGGGACTTCGCGCCGATGGACCGGCGGGTGCTGTTCGGGCACCACTTCGCGGCCATCGCGGGGGCCGGGCCGCTGGTGGGTCCCGTGCTCGCCGCCCAGATGGGCTACCTGCCGGGGACGATCTGGATCATCGTCGGCGCGGTCCTGGCCGGGTGCGTGCAGGACTACCTGGTGCTCTGGCTCTCGACGCGCCGCCGCGGGCGGTCGCTCGGGCAGATGATCCGCGACGAGACGGGCACGATCGGCGGCGTCGCCGGGATGATCGGCGTGCTGGTCATCATGATCATCCTGCTGGCCGTGCTGGCGCTCGTGGTCGTCAACGCGCTGGCCGAGTCGCCCTGGGGCGTGTTCTCGATCGGGATGACCGTCCCGATCGCCCTGTTCATGGGCTGCTACCTGCGATTCTGGCGGCCCGGGAAGATCGGCGAGGTGTCGCTGATCGGCGTCGCGCTGCTGATCCTCGCGATCGTCGCGGGCGGCTGGATCGCCGGCACGGAGTGGGGCGCGGCGGCCTTCACGCTCGACAAGGTGACGGTGTCCTGGCTGCTCATCGGGTACGGGTTCCTCGCCTCGGTGCTGCCGGTGTGGCTGCTGCTCGCCCCGCGCGACTACCTGTCCACGTACATGAAGGTCGGCACGATCGCGCTGCTCGCCGTCGGCGTCGTCATCGCGGCGCCCGCCGTGCAGGCGCCGGCCGTCTCGCGGTTCGCGATCGACGGCACCGGCCCCGCGTTCGCCGGGCAGCTGTTCCCGTTCCTGTTCATCACCATCGCGTGCGGCGCCCTGTCGGGCTTCCACGCGCTGGTGTCGTCGGGGACGACGCCGAAGCTGGTCGAGAAGGAGAGCCAGCTGCGGATCATCGGCTACGGCGGCATGATCGTCGAGTCGTTCGTCGCGATCATGGCACTGGTGACGGCGATCTCGATCGACCAGCACCTGTACTTCACGATGAACGCCGCCGCCGGGCTCACCGGCGGCACGCCCGAGACCGCCGCGGAGTACGTCAACGGCCTCGGGCTGGCCGGGACGCCCGTGACCGCCGCCGAGATCCAGGGGGCGGCGGACGCCGTCGGCGAGGAGTCGATCGTGTCGCGCACCGGCGGCGCGCCGACCCTCGCGTTCGGGATGGCGCAGATCCTCGGGTCGTTCCTCGGCGGGTCCGCGATGACCGCGTTCTGGTACCACTTCGCGATCATGTTCGAGGCGCTGTTCATCCTCACGACGCTCGACGCCGGGACGCGCGTGGCGCGGTTCATGCTCACCGACACCGTGGGGAACCTGGGCGGGCCGCTGGCGCGGTTCCGGGACCCGTCGTGGCACGTCGGGTCGTGGATCGCGTCCGTGGTGGTGTGCGGGGCGTGGGGGTCGATCCTGCTCATGGGCGTGACCGACCCGCTCGGCGGGATCAACACGCTGTTCCCGCTGTTCGGGATCGCGAACCAGCTGCTGGCGGCGATGGCGCTGGCGGTCGTCACCGTCGTCGTCGTGAAGAAGGGCCTGCTGAGGTGGGCCTGGATTCCCGCGGTGCCGCTGGTCTGGGACCTCGTGGTGACGATGGCGGCGTCGTACGAGAAGATCTTCTCCCCCGACCCGAAGATCGGGTACTGGGCGAACCACCGGGCCTTCGCCGACGCGCGGGCGGCGGGCGAGACCTCGTTCGGCACCGCCACCGACCCGGCCGCGATGGACGATGTCATCCGCAACACGTTCGTGCAGGGCACGCTGTCGATCGTGTTCGCGGTGCTGGTGCTGGTCGTGGCGGTGGTGGCGCTGGTCGTGTGCGTGCGGTCGATCCGGGCCGGCGGGCTGCCGACGACGGAGGAACCCGACACGCCGTCGGCCCTCTTCGCGCCCTCCGGGCTGATCGCGACGGACGCGGAGCGGGAGGTCGCCGCGCAGTGGAAGGCGTACTACGACGAGAACCCGGAAGCCGCGCGGACCTCGACGGGAGCGCACTGACATGACGGGACCGAGCGAGCGGGTGCGACGGGCCTGGCGGGCGCTGGTCTGGTACGTCCAGGGCGTCACCGGCGAGGGCGACTACGAGCGGTACGTGGCGCACCTGCGCCGGGTGCACCCGGACCGCCCGGTTCCGTCGGCGCGGGAGTTCTGGCGGCACAGGTACGCCGAGCAGGGGGCGCGGCCGAACGCACGGTGCTGCTGAGGTGACGCGGGCGGCGTCGGGCCGTACGGCTGGCGCCGCCCGTCGTCGCGCATGCCGTACCTGGTGCTCTGACGCCGGTGTGCGGCCGGAGCCCGGGCCCCTGGGGGTCCGGACTCCGGCCGAGGTCATCGGGTCAGGTGCTCAACCGCTCAGGGAACGAGCTTGATCGAGTTGTACGGCGTGAGATCGAGGTAGTAGGTCCCCACGTCACGCGGCGTACCGCCGCAGTCGGTCCCGAAGGAACCCTGGCACAGGGTGAACCCGGCCCCGCCGGTCTGGTTGTTGTAGATGTAGTGGTAGCCGTACTCGTCGTAGAGCTGGTGGCTGCCGTACGCGGAGTACCAGTGCTCGACGATCCCGTTGTCCAGGTCGTACTGGCTCGAGTAGATGCACACGTACCCCGACGGGCAGCCGTGGGCGGAAGCCGCGAACGTGTCCGTCTCCGCGAACGTGGTGTCCACGCCGGCGGTCCCGATCTGCGCGTCGGTGGTGACCACCTCCGCGCGGATCATGTCGCGGTTCTCCTGGACGGCCTGCGCGGCCTGAGCGCCGCCGACGGCGAACAGGAGCGCCAGCGCTCCGCCCGCGAGCGCCGCGAACGCACGCTTGGTCGTGTTCATGGTTTCTCCCCTTCTGGCCCGCGACCTGCGGGCACATCACGAAGGTAAGGAACGGACACCTGCCGCAGGCGCCACTTCGAGCTGCACCGAAGCCTTCGGCCACCACCGAACGACGTCCCATGCGCCGTACCTCGTGGTCCGAGCCGTGTGCCGGCTCTCGCGGGCGACTACGGTGGTCCCAGGTTCTGCACACCCTGAGGAAAGAAGGAGCACGGTCGTGGCCGACTCGTCGTTCGACATCGTCAGCAAGGTGGACCGCCAGGAGGTCGACAACGCCCTCAACCAGGCGTCCAAGGAGGTGGAGCAGCGGTACGACTTCCGTGGCGTGGGCGCCGAGATCAAGTGGACCGGGGACAGCATCCTGATGTCCGCCAACTCCGCCGACCGCGTGCTCGCGATCCTGGACGTCTTCGAGTCCAAGCTGATCAAGCGCGGCATCTCGCTCAAGGCGATCGACGCGGGCGAGAAGGAGCCGCAGCCGTCCGGCAAGGAGTACCGCCTGGCCGCCTCCCTCAAGGAGGGCCTGTCCGGCGAGCCCGCGAAGAAGGTCACGAAGATCATCCGCGAGGAGGGCCCGAAGGGCGTCAAGACCCAGATCACGGGCGACGAGGTCCGCGTGACGTCCAAGTCCCGCGACGACCTCCAGGCGGTCCAGGCCCTCCTGAAGGGCTCGGACCTGGACGTGGCCCTGCAGTTCACGAACTACCGGTAGGGCCACGGGTCGACGGCCGTGCTTCGGCCGCAGGCCGCACGGGGCACCACCGTTGCGGTGGTGCCCCGTGCGTTGTCGCGTGGTCAGGTCAGCCGGTGATGCTCCACTTCTGGCTGTCCCAGGTGCCGCAGTCCCACAGGTGCAGGCGCGCCCCGTCGGCGGTGCTGCCGGCCTCCACGTCCAGGCAGCGTCCTGAGGCCGGGTTCTTCAGGGTGCCGTTGCCCTGGTGCACCCACTGCTGGGAGGGGTAGCCCCCGCAGTCCCACAGGTGCGCCGTGGTCCCGTTGGCCGTGCCGGCACCGGCCAGGTCGAGGCACTTGCCGCCCGACCTCAGCGCCGCACCGTCCAGCGTCCAGTTCATCGCCGCGGCCGTAGGACTGCAGGTCCACTGCTGGACCGGCGTGCCGTTCGCCGTGCCGCCGCCCGAACGATCCATGCACTTGCCCGACCTGCCGTTCACGACCAGGCCGTCCGCCACCGGCGTCGCCGTCGGGGTGGGCGTGGGGGTCGGGGTGGGCGTCGGGGTCGGGGTGGTTCCGCCGCCCCCGCCGAACGTCACGTCGCTGCACAGGAAGTACTTCTGGTCCATGTGCGACGCCTTCCAGACGGTGACGACGACGTGACGGCCGCTGTAGCCCGACGTGGTCACGTCGGTGACGTAGTGCGCCCCGTAGCCGTGACGACCCGTCCTCTTGACCAGGTCGAGGTCGTCCCAGCCGATCTCGTCGTACACCGGGTCGAAGCCCTGCCTCGTGACGTAGACCTCGAGCCAGTCCGCGCCGTGCTGCGCCTCGTCGTAGACGTCGACGGTGAAGTCGGCACCGAGGCTCGTGGTCACCCACGGGCCCGGACGGTCGAGCGGCGCGTAGTTGGTCTCACCCTGGCCGCCGGCGCTGCAGATGCGGCCGTTCGGGATGACCTGCCGGTAGTCGTCCCCGGTGTTGTTGGCGTAGACGGCCTTCCAGGCGGTGATGGCGTTCGGGTTCTCGTGGAAGGTCCGGTAGCACATGGGGTCCTGGGCCTCGCTCGGCTCGCTGCTCCCCCAGCGCTGCAGGCAGCCGTAGTTACGGGTCTGCGGCGCGATGACGGTACCGTGCGCGGATGCCTCCGGGGCCTGCTGGGTGACGGCGAGCGCCAGGCCCATCAGGCAGATCATCAGGGCTCCGATGCCCATCGCGATGGCGCGAGAGGCGCCTGCTGACAAGTGGTTCATGAGTTGTGCTCCTCCAGGTGCTGGCTGCCGGTGGTCGCACCGGCAGGTCGTACGTGCGGATGACGAGCAGGTGGATGCACTCGGGCACCCGGTGGGGTCAGCCGGCGAAGGTCCACTTCTGGCTGTCCCAGGTGCCGCAGTCCCACAGGTGCAGGCGCGCCCCGTCGGCGGTGCTGCTGGCTTCGACGTCCAGGCAACGCCCCGACGCGGGGTTCCTGAGGGTCCCGTCGCTCTGGTGCACCCACTCCTGGGACGGGTAGCCCCCGCAGTCCCACAGATGCGCCTTGGTCCCGTTCGCCGTCCCGCCACCGACCAGGTCAAGGCACTTGCCGCCCGACCTCAGCGCCGCTCCGTCCAGCGTCCAGAGCATGGCCGCGGCCGTAGGACTGCAGGTCCACTGCTGGACCGGCGTGCCGTTCGCCGTGCCGCCGCCCGAACGATCCATGCACTTGCCCGACCTGCCGTTGACGACCAGGCCACCGGTCGTCGGGGTGGGCGTCGGTGTCGGGGTGGGCGTCGGGGTAGGCGTCGGAGTGGTGCCGCCGGAGCCCCAGGCGTTCCAGCTGTCCCACGTGTCGGCGTCGAACCCGAGGCGGCCGAGCTGTCCGGCCGACCAGTTGGTACCGGCCTTGTCGATCGTGGTGCCGCCGACCGTGTAGTTCTCGAGCTTGATGCCCCGGGAGTCCCGGGTCTCGTTGCCGATGGTGACCTGCTGCCCGGCGGCGTTGGTGTATCGCTTGAGGTGGCTGACCTGCGAGGCCGGGTCGAGCCCGTTCCAGCCGTCGATCCTGAGGTTCTTGACGTGGATGTTCTCCGTGTTCGACAGGGCGTAGACGCGGATGGCGCAGTTGGTCGTGCCCTCGACGGTGATGTTCTCGAACCGCATGTTGCGCACCGTGGTCCCGGGGTTCGCCGTCTTCGTCGAGCCCATGTCCTCCCAGTGCGAGGAGGAGTTCAGGATGCAGGTGTTGTACTTGACGTCCTTCCAGAACATCCGGTTGTGGATCACGTGGGTGTCGGTGACGCTGACGCCGTCGATGTTGCGCGGCGTCCAGCCCCACTGGATGACGGGTCCGTTCTCGTTCTTCCAGATGACGGTGTCGTCGATGTGCACGTCGGAGTGGTACATCTTCAGGACGTCGTCGTTGGCGTGGAAGAACGTGTTCTTCATCGTGCTGCCGCGGTACAGCTCGATCCCGTCGGTCTGCCAGTACCAGGACCCGACCTGCTTGTAGTTGTTCACGCGCATCGAGAACCTGGACTCGTTGCCGTAGACGACGAACGAGTGATACGGCGGCTCGTTGATCGTCACGCCCTGCAGGTCGAGGTGCTGCTGCGCGTCGGAGGACTGGAACTGCAGCATCTTGACGCAGCTGGAGTGGCAGTTGCTGTTGACGTTGTGCTGGTACCCGTTCGAGGTGTCCGCCTCGTAGACGTACTGCTCGCCGGACAGCACGCCGTATCCGGTGACCTTGTACAGCCCCTGGTTGTCGTGGAAGAACCGGAAGGCGCCCTTCACGTACGCACCGGGCGCGAGGTAGACCCACTTCACGTTGGGTGGCAGGACGGCGTGGTAGTTCGAGCCCATGGAGTAGGTGCCGGGACGGAAGTAGATGATCTCCTGGGACACGTCGTTGAGGTTGGTGACCTGGCCCTGGCTCGGGTAATAGGTGCTGCCCGAGGCCTCGGTGGGCACGAGCCGGTCCTTCTCGGCACCCGTGAGCAGGGGCTCGGCGAACACGAGCATCGAGTTGCGGGGCTCGGTGTGGATGGCGCGGTTCCCGGACGAGTTCGTGGTGAGGTTGCCGCTCGCACCGGCCATGTCGTTATAGGCGGTGAACTGCTGCGGCTCGAACTCCACCGAGAAGCGGTGGCCCGCCGGCGTGTAGGGCACCTTGATGCGCACCGTCGAGCCGTTGACGAGCTGCTTCTCGAAGTTCAGGTGCCGCGGCCGGAGGGTGACCTGGTCCGCGGACGTGATGGTCTGGCCGGTGCGCAGCGTGACGTCGACCCACACGTCGGCCGCGTACTGGAAGCTCGACCAGCTCATGGTGAGGTTGGCACCCGCGGCGAACTCGGCGCCGTCCTCCTCGGTGTACCCGACCTTGCCCTTGCCGCTGCGCGGCAGGGACATGTACGCGAACGAGTCGTACCGCGTGCCGGGGGCGGTGGTCGTGGCGACCTGGACGTCGTAGAACGACGAACGGCGGACCTTGTCGGCGGCGACCGGACCGCTGGTGTCGAACTCGTGGTTGTCGTGCCACCAGGTCCGCAGCTGGGCGGTGTCGGCCGTCGACGTCGTCGTGGCGGCCGGCAGTGCCTGGACCGGCTGCGCCGACGCCGGTGCGACCAGGGCCGTCCCGGTGACCAGGACCGCCGCGGCGAGTACCGCGAGTCGTCGTCGACGTCGCAGGGGTGGAGCGTGCATGATGGTTCCTCTCTCTTGGTGGTCGGGTGGTGTCTCCGTTCAGCTCCCGGAGGGAGCCGTGCCCGCGACTGCGGGCGGCCGGCGGCACGGGCACGGCAATGCCCGTCCCGCCGGTGGCAGGTGGACGCGGTCTACGACCGCGCGGGGTCGAGCGTCACGTAGGGCACGACGACGGGACCCCGGGTCCAGTCCATGACGGCGGACTGGTCGGCCGTGCCGGTGATGACGTCGAAGGCGTTGCTGTCGGAGGTGTCGGTGTCGTGGGACTGCGTCGACTCGGTCCAGTTACCGGCGCCGCCGCCACCGCGATAGGGGCCGACGAACCAGGGGCAGCCGATCCCTTCCCAGCACTCCGTGCCGTAGACCGGACGCACGTTGCCGATCCCCTCGCCGTCCTCGGCGGCGCCGAACATCGAGACCTGGTACCCGGCGGAGCGCAGGCCCGCCTCAGGGATGGCGTCGGCCGGGACCGAGGCGACGATCTTGCCGCTCGGGATGACGGTCAGCCGGACGTTCCCGCTCCTCGCCAGGCCGGCGTCGTAGACACCACCGCCGAGGCGTGAGGCGTCGTTCCGGCCGTCGGCGACGACGGCGTACGTCCACGCGCCGGCCGCGGACGTGTTCGTTCCCGGCAGGAGGGGCGTCGTCGTCGTCGAGCCGCCGTTCCTCAGGTAGATGTTGACCCGCTGGGTGCTCATGCCGTTGCCGCCCCAGGGGTTGCGGATCTCACCGGCGGTGGAGACGACGAACCTGACGGTGTCACCGTCGCGGTACACGTCGAGGCCGGTCAGGTCGAAGCTGCCGGGGTTGAACGCTCCGGCGGAGGGGTAGCGGTAGGTTCCGGGGCCGGCGTCGTCCCCGCTTGGATCGGTGACGGAGCCGACCTTCTTGCCGAACGCGTGCACGGTGAACCGCTGGACGTTCAGCACGCCGCCCGCGCCGCGCGCGGTGACGCGGACGCGGTGGGAGATCTCTCCCAGGCGCGCCTTGGCCGAGAATCGTCCGTCCCTCAGCCTCGCGGCCGTCTCGACGCCGTTGACGGTGACGGTGACCGCCGCCGCGTCCGTGGATCCGGTGACGTCCAGCGTCCTCGATGGTGCGGTCGCACCGTCCGTCAGGCCGTCGACGGTCAGGGTGGGGGCCGGCCCCGTCGGCCGGCCGTCGGCGGTCGCGTTCCAGCCGTCCCAGGTGTCGGCGTCGAAGTTCAGCCGGCCGAGCTCGTCCGCGGCCCAGTTGTCGCCCGCCTTGAGGATCGGGACGCCGCCCACGGTGAAGTCGTGGAGCAGCAGCCCGTTGCCCTCGCCGGCCTCGTCGCCGATCGTCACCTTGGTGCCGGCCGGGTCGGTGTACCGCTTGAAGAGGCTGGCCTGCGCCTCGGGGTCGAGCTCGTTCCAGCCGTCGAGGTGCAGCCCGTCGATCTCCACGTTCTGGGTGTCCGACAGCGCGAAGACCCGCAGGGCGCAGTTCACCGGCCCTTCGACCCGGGTGTCCGCGAACCGCAGGTTCCGGACCGTGGTCGCGGTGTCGGCGCGGTCGGTGGCGCCCATGTCCTGCCAGTGGGAGGACGAGTTGAAGACGCAGGTGTTGTACTTGACGTCCTTCCAGTACATGCGGTTGTGGATGACGTCGGTGTTGGTGACGGTGACGCCGTCGATGTCGCGCGGGGTCCAGCCCCACTGGACCACGGGCCCGTTCTCGTTCTTCCAGATGACCGTGTTCTCGACGGCGACATCGGAGTGGTACATCTTCAGGACGTCGTCGTTGGCGTGGAAGAAGGTGTTCCTCATCCGGCCGCCGTCGTACAGCTCGATGCCGTCGGTCTGCCAGTACCAGGATCCGACCTGCTTGTAGTTCTCCACGTTCATCCGGAAGTTCTCGACGCCGACCTCCGTGTCGCCCTCGTGGGCGTACACGACGAACGAGTGGTACGGGGGCTCGTTGATCGTCACGCCCTGCAGGTCGAGCGTCTGCTGGGTGTTGGAGGACTCGAACTGCAGCATCTTCACGCAGGTCACGTGGCAGTTGTCGGTGACGTTGTGCTGGTACCCGTGCGAGGTGTCCGCCTCGTAGACGTACTGCTCGCCGGAGAGCACCCCGAGACCGGTGACCTTGAGCTCAGGCTGTGTCTCGTGCGGGAACCGGAACGCACCCTTCACGTAGGCCCCGGGCGCCAGGTACACCCACCTGACGTTCTCGGGCAGGACGGCGTGGTGGTCCGCCCCCATGTAGTACGTGCCGGGGCCGAAGTAGACGATCTCCTCGGTGACGTCGTCCAGATCGTCCACCAGACCCGGCTGGGGCCGGTGGAGGGAGCCTGACTGCTCGGTGGGGATGGTCCGCTCGGCCTCGGCCACCGAAGGTGCGGGGTTGGCGAAGACGAGCACGGAGTTCCGCGGCTCCGTGCCGATCGCCCGGTTGCCCTCGGCGCTGGTGGTGAGCCGGCCGCTCGCACCGGTCAGGTCGTTGTAGGCGGTGACCAGCTGCGGGTCGAACTCGACGGAGAACCGGTGGCCGTCCTCGCTGTAGGGCACCTTCACGCGGCTCGTGGTCGAGTCGACGAGCCGGGTCTCCAGGCCGAGGTCGGTGGGGCGGATCGTGACCTGGTCGGCCGAGGCGATCTGCTGCCCTGACTTGAGCGTGATGTCGACCCACACGTCGGCCGAGTACTCGAAGCTCGACCAGCTCATGGTCAGGTCCGCGGAGGAGGAGAACTCGGCGCCGTCCTCCTCGGTGTAGCCGAGCTTGTCGTTCCCGCCGCGCGGGACGCTCATGTACACGAACGAGTCGTACGGCGTGTCCGGGTCCGAAGCCGTGGCGACCGTCGCGTCGTAGAACGTCGACCGGCGGACCTGGTCGCCGGCGATCGGTGCCGTGGTGGCGGCGGCGTTGTCGTGCCACCAGGTGCGCAGCTGGGCGGAGTTCGCGGTGCGGGTCTCGGCCGCTCCCGCCGGGAACGGGCCGGTCGTCGCCACCGAAGGCGTGGCGATCAGGAGGCCGGCGACAAGGGCAAGTGCTCCTGTCGTCGCGGTCGCGGCCGTCGTGGGCCGGCGTGTTCGGGCAGAACGCATGGGGGTGCTCCTCCTTGAGCAGGGTCATCGACGGTGATGAGGTGTGACGGATCGCCGCGCGGCTCCCGGAGCGCGCGGTGGTGCGAGGGGTCGGGTCAGTGCCGGGGCAGGCTGGCCAGGACGGTGCGCTGGATGGCGACGGCCGCGGCGCCGCGCGCCCACAGGGTGGGGTCGTCGTCGAGGATGCGCAGGTCCAGGGGTGACGCCTCGGGCTGACGCGCCTGGTCGATGCCTGCCTGCAGGCGTTTCCGGGCGACGTGGGCGAGGCGGATGCCCTCGCCCGTGAGCAGGATGCGCTCGGGCTGGGCGATGTTCGCCACGGCGGCGATCAGGGTGCCGAAGGCGTAGGCGGAGCGCGCGACGATCTGGTCGGCCAGCGGGTCGCCGCCGGCCGCGAGGTCGAGCACCTCGTCGTAGGTGACGGCCCGTCCGAGCACCATGGCGGCCTGGGTGTGGATCGCCTTGGTCGACAGCAGCGCGTCGGCGCAGCCGCGGTGCCCCTCGGGACAGGACGGGCCGAGCGGGTCGATCGGGAAGTGGCCGAGGAGGCCGATCCCGGAGTCCGGGCCGGTGACCAGGCGGTCGTGGATGACCAGGCCTCCGCCCACCCCCGCTCCGATGGTCAGGGCCGCGAAGCTGTGCACATCGCGCCCGTCCCCGAACCAGTGCTCCGCCTCCATCAGGGCGTCCAGGTCGTTCGCGACCGCCACCGGCCTGCCGGTGCGCTCGGCCAGGAGCAGTCCGAGGTCGACGTCGTGCCAGTGCAGGAAGGGTGCGCGCCGGACGAGGGTGAAGTCGCGTATCGCTCCGCCGAGCCCGACCCCGACGGCCGCCGGGGTGTGCTCCGCGGACAGCTCGGCGACGACCTGGGCGAGCACGTCGACGACCGATCCGGGATCCAGGGCGGTGATCTCGTGCGAGCAGGTCGCGAGGATGTCCGCACGCAGGTTCGTCAGCACGCCGTACGCACGGAAGCCCGTGAGCTTGATGCCGGCGAACTGCTGCAGCCCCGGGTCGACGTCGAGCGGCTGCAGGGGCCGGCCCCCGCCGCTGGTGGCCGGCTCCCGCACCTCGTGCAGCACGCCCGCGTCGAGCAGCGGCTTGGTGATCCGGGTCAGGCTCGGGGTGGAGAGATCCAGCCGCCGGGCGAGTTCGGTCCGCGCGAGCGGACCGTGCAGCAGCACCTCGAGCGCCACGCGGCGCGAGGTGGCCGACAGCGGCGTCCAGGGTGATGCGGTGTCCAGCATCTGCGCTCCTCACTGAGCTCTTCGTCGCTGAGCTTGTCGTCGATCTGGACTAGATAATACCGACACGAAACTCTGAGTCAACCCCTCCCACGTGACGCAACCGTGACTTCAAGCGGCTTGACGCCGATCGCCTCCTTGGAGTTAATGTTGTAACGAAGAAATCTCCGCCTCGAACCCCAGAGGGTCCCGGCTGTCGTCGAGGACACCGCCGGGCCTGCCCGCGAGGCACGGAGACAACGATCAGGAGGAACTGGAATGCGCAAGCACACTGCGGTGCTGGCTGCCGGCTCGCTCGTTCTCGCGCTGGGCCTCGCGGCCTGCGCGAACGGCGGTGACGACGGCGGCGCCGAGGACGGCAGGACCCTGAAGGTCTGGTGGTGGGAAGCTGACGACTCCGCGCTGTCGGCGGCCTGGAACACGGCGGTCGACATCTTCGAGGAGGAGCACCCGGGCGTCGAGGTGCAGTTCGAGCTCAAGACGTACGAGCAGATGCAGCAGTCCGGTCAGCTCATCCTGGACTCGAACGACGCCCCGGACGTGCTCGAGTACCTCAAGGGCAACGCGACCGCGGGCGTGGTGTCCAAGGCGGGCCTGCTCACGGACCTGACGGACGTCGCGGCCGAGCGCGGGTGGGACCTGGACAACACCGCGCAGGACGTGGGCCTCTACGAGAACGGGATCATGGGCTCCGGTCAGCGGTACGGGGTGACGAACTACGGCGAGCACGTCGGGCTGTTCTACAACCAGGACATGCTCGCCGAGCACGGCCTCGAGGCCCCGGAGACGCTCGAGGACCTCGAGTCCGTGATGCAGTCGTTCGTGGACCACGGCATCACCCCGCTCGCCCTGGGATCTGCCGACTACCCCGGCCCGCACCTGCTCTACGCGCTCGCCCTGGCGCACATGGACGACGACTCCCTGGCCGCGTACCAGCAGTTCACCGGCGAGCCCGACTGGGCGGCCTGGGAGCAGGCCGCGACGACGTTCTCGGAGTGGGTGGACAAGGGCTACATCACCACGGACTCCACGGGCATCCCGGCCCAGGACGCGGGCAACGCGTTCGTCGCCGGCAAGTACCCGCTGTTCTACTCCGGCACCTGGTGGGCGGGCAGCTTCACGACCGAGATCACCAGCTTCGAGTGGGACCAGATCCTCTTCCCGGGCAACGAGCTGCACCCGGGTTCGGGCGGCAACCTGTGGGTCGTCCCGGCCAAGGCGAGGAACAAGGAGCTCGCCTACGACTTCATCGAGATCACCCAGCGTCCCGAGGTGCAGAACGAGCTCGGCAACCTGGGCGGCGTCCCGGTGGCGGCCGAGGAGGGCGGGGTGACCGAGCCGGTCGGCAAGCTCGTCACGCAGCGTTTCGACGAGCTGCTGTCCGGTGAGGGCGGCCGGCTCGCCTGGTACCCCGACTGGCCCGTGGCGGGTCTCAACGACGTCCTGATCGCCCAGACCTCGGACCTCGTCCAGGGCAACGTCGACCCCGCCCAGGCGGCGTCGAACATCCAGGCCGCCTACGACGCCGGCAAGCCGCAGGGCTGAGCCGGTCCACATCCGGGTGCGGTGGCGCGAGCACGGCTCGCGCCACCGCACGTACGAAGGAATCGACCATGACATTTCTGACCGGCGCGCCTGCGCGTTCGACCGGTGCACCCGCGCGACGACGACGCCTGCCGGGCACGGAACGACCTGCCGGGTACTGGCTGTACATCGTCCCGGGAGCGCTCGGCTTCCTGGCGGTGGTGCTCGTCCCGTTCGGGATGAACCTCTTCTACAGCCTCACGACCTGGAGCGGGGTGGGCGACCCGGAGTTCGTCGGGCTCGACAACTACGCACAGCTCCTGGGGGACGCGACATTCTGGACCTCGTTCCGCAACAGCGCCTTCTTCGTCGTCGCGATCGCCGTGATCCCGACCGGGATCGGCGTCCTGGTGGCCGCCGTGCTGTTCGACTTCATCGCCCCGCGGTTCGGCACCCGCACGTCGAGCTTCCTGCGCGCGATGTTCTACCTGCCGCAGATCCTGCCGATCGCGGTCGCCGGGGTGCTGTGGAAGTGGATGTACCAGCCCGAGTACGGGATCATCAACTCCCTGCTCGGCTCCGTCGGCCTGGAGCACCTGCGGCAGAACTGGCTCGGCGACTCCGACCTGGCCGTCTACTCGGTGATGAACGTCCTGATCTGGCTCCAGATCGGTTACACGGTCGTGGTGTTCATGGCGGGGCTCTCGCGCGTGGACCCGGCCCTGCACGAGGCCGCCGAGCTCGACGGCGCCGGATGGTGGCAGCGGTTCCGCATGATCACGCTCGTCCAGCTGCGGCCCGAGATCGCCGTCGTGCTCATCACGACCTCCGTCGCCGCGCTCAAGGTCTTCGCGCCCATCTTCGTGCTCACCAAGGGCGGGCCGGGCACGAGCACGATCGTGCCCGCCTACTTCTCGTTCTCCAGCTTCTTCACCACCACGCGCGTCGGCTACGGCGCCGCGGTCGCCACGGTTCTCGCGATCCTCGTGACGATCATCGCGATCGCGCTGCTGCGCTACCAGACGCGCACCACGGAAGGGTTCGACGATGACGGTCGATGACCTCACCCACGGCGCTCACGCGCCCGCCACCAAGGACGTCAGGCCCGCACCCGGCGTGTCGCTGCGCACCCGGGGCGGTGCCCGGAGCCGGCGCCGGGTCAGCGGCTGGGTCGTGCTCGTCGTCGTCGGCGCCGCGGCACTGCTGATGATCTTCCCGTTCTGGATCGCGGTCATCAACGGGTTCAAGCCCTCGGCCGAGTACATCCAGGACGGCCCGATGTCGCTGCCCAGCAGGCTGGACCTCAGCACGCTCGTCACCTTCTGGCGCGGTGTCGACTTCAACGGCAAGCTCCTGAACAGCGTCATCATCTCCGGCAGCGTGGCACTCATCGCGGCACTGCTCTCGCTGCTCAGCGCGTTCGCCATCGGCATCGGGCGGATCAAGGGCAGGGTGTGGATCCTGGCGGTCTTCATGGTGGCGTTCACCATCCCCCAGGAGGCGCTCGTCTACCCCCTGTTCGTGCTGACCCGCGACCTCGGGCTGTACGACACGCTCCCCGGCGTCATCATCATCCTCGCCGTCCTGCAGAGCGCGTTCGGGACCTACATGCTCTCGTCCGTCCTGGGGGCGTTTCCCAGGGAGGTGCTCGAGGCGGCGCGGATCGACGGCGCCAGCCGGCGGCAGATCCTCGGGCGCATCGTGTTCCCCCTGACCCGGCCCACCCTGTCGGTGCTCGTCACGTTCTTCTTCATCTGGACGTGGAACGACTTCTTCCTGCCCCTGATCCTGCTCCCGTCCGCGGCGAACCAGACCGTGTCGGTGTCCCTCGGCGCGCTCTCCGGCCAGTACACCTCCGACCCGACCGCCCTGGCGGCGGCGTCGCTGGCCGGCTTCCTGCCCGCCCTGGTCTTCTTCCTCGTCTTCCAGCGGACCCTCATGCGCGGCGTGAACCTCGGCGCCGTGAAGTGACCCCGCCCCTTCCTGGCCCGGTGACCACTTCGGCACCGGGCCAGGGCGTCGCGCCTGGACGACCCCAGGCTCGCCGGACCCGATAACCCCAAGGAAAACCCATGTCGCTCACGCAGACCGACCACGTCACGACCGGAACCGATCCGCACTGGTGGAGGAGCGCCGTCGTCTACCAGATCTACCCCCGCTCGTTCGCCGACTCGAACGGTGACGGGATCGGCGACCTGCCGGGGATCCGCTCCCGGCTGGACCACCTGCAACGGCTCGGCGTCGACGTGATCTGGCTGTCGCCGATCTACCGCTCGCCCCACGCCGACAACGGTTACGACATCAGCGACTACCACGACATCGACCCGGTCTTCGGGACCCTGGCCGACTTCGACGACCTCCTGGCCGAGATCCACCGGCGCGGCATGAAACTCGTCATGGACCTCGTCGTCAACCACACCAGCGACGAGCACCCGTGGTTCCGCGAGTCGCGGTCGAGCAAGGACAACCCCAAGCGCGACTGGTACTGGTGGCGCCCCGCCCGCGACGGCCTCGCACCGGGTGACCCCGGGGCAGAACCCACCAACTGGGAGTCCTTCTTCTCCGGCCCCGCCTGGACCCTCGACCCGGCCACCGGGGAGTACTACCTCCACCTGTTCGACCGCAGGCAGCCCGACCTCAACTGGGAGAACCCCGACGTCCGCCACGCCGTGTACGCCATGATGCGCTGGTGGCTCGACCGGGGGGTCGACGGTTTCCGGATGGACGTCATCAACCTCATCTCGAAGGACACCGCGCTGCCCGACGGCGTTCCGGGCGCCTCAGGGCTCGGGAACGGGTTCCCCCACTACGCGAACGGCCCGCGCATCCACGAGTTCATGCAGGAGATGCACCGCGAGGTCTTCGCCGGGCGGGAGGGGCAGTACCTCACCGTCGGCGAGATGCCCGGTGTCACCTGGGAGGACGCCGTCCTGTTCACCGACCCCGCGCGGCACGAGCTCGACATGGTGTTCCAGTTCGAGCACGTGAACCTCGACCACGGCCCCGGCGGCAAGTTCGACCCGCTCCCGCTCCGGGTGTCCGACCTCAAGGCCTCCCTCGGGCGCTGGCAGCGCGAGCTGGGCTCGACCGGCTGGAACAGCCTCTACCTCGGGAACCACGACCAGCCACGCAGCGTCTCCCGGTTCGGCGACGACGGCGCGCACTGGCGCGAGTCGGCCACCGCCCTGGCCACCGTGCTGCACCTGCACCGCGGCACCCCCTACGTCTACCAGGGCGAGGAGATCGGCATGACCAACGCGCCCTTCGCGGCCGTGGAGGACCTCCGGGACGTCGAATCCCTCAACCACTACCGCGGCGCCGTCGCGGCCGGACAGGACCCCGAGCAGGTCATGGCGGCCGTCCGGCACATCGGGCGCGACAACGCCCGCACCCCCGTGCAGTGGGACGACGGACCGCAGGCAGGCTTCACCACCGGAGACCCCTGGATCGCCGTCAACCCGAACCATGCCTGGCTCAACGCCGCCGCCCAGTACGACTCCCCCGGCTCGATCTTCAGCCACTACCGGCGCCTCATCGAGCTACGGCACACGCTTCCCGTGGTCGCGCACGGCGACTTCGAGATGCTCCTGCCGGACCACCCGGCCGTCTACGCCTACAGGCGCCGGCACGAGGACACCACCCTCCTCGTCGTGGCGAACCTCGCCGGCGAGCGGACGGAGATCGATCTCGACGTCGGGCGGTACGACCTCCTGCTGAGCAACGGCGGACCGGACGCCCCCACCACGGCCGGCCGGCTCGCGCTCGCTCCGTGGGAAGCCAGGGTCTACGTCGCGACGACGCCCGGGTAGGCCCGGCGGCTCCGTCCTGGACGGACGGCGTCGGGCATCGACGGCGACGGCCGGGGTCGCCTTCCGTGCGGAAGGCCCCCGGCAGTCGTCGTTCACAGCTGTTCCGCGGCGCCCTTGCGGCCGCGCGGCCGGACCTCGGGGACCCTCAGATCGGGGACGGCTCTGAGCATGAACTGGTCGAAGTGCGGCACCGTGAACTGGGTGGAGCCGTACTCGGGCGTGTACAGCAGGCCCTTTTGGATCAGCGTCGCTCGTACCGTGGCGACCTGGGCGGACGTCCGGCTCAGGAGCCGGGCCACCTCCCCCGTCCCGTGCGGCTCCGGGCCCAGTTCGGCCATGGCCCGCATGTAGGCCCGCTCGAGGTTCGTGGTCCGGTCCAGGCGTACCCGGAAGAAACTGCCGTCGAGCTTGGCCGTGTAGTCGACCTCGGCGAGTTCGACGTCGCGTCGTGTGATCCGCGAACCATGGGCGATCGGCCAGATCGCGTACCCCAGTTCCTGCAGGAAGTACGGGTAGCCGTCCGTGATCGACGCGCACAGGTCCAGGGCGTCGTCGTCGTACTCCACGCCGTGACGACGGGCGGGCGCGGTGAGCGCCTTGCGTGCGTCCTCAGCTCCGAAGTTGCCGATCTCGGGGAACTTGAACAGCCGCTCCGCGTAGGACTTCGCCTGCCCGGCCAGTTCGGCGATCTGCGGAAGCCCTGCGGCGACCATCGTGACGGGCAGGGCCCGCTGCACGGTCTTGTGGAGGGCCATGATGACGCCCTCGAGCTGGTCGGTGGTCAGGAACTGGACCTCGTCGACCAGGAGGACCACCCCGGTCTCCTCCTCCTGCGCCGCCTCGCCGAGTGCTACCAGCATGTCGGTGAGGTCGAGGGCCAGATCGCCGGTGTCGGCCTGGCCGAGAGCTTGTTCCACGCCGAGCCCTGCGGTGAGGTTCCCCTCGGGGTCGACGCTCAGCGTGAAGCTCCGGAGCACGCCGACCGCCTTGCGCATCAGGTCCCGCCAGCGATCCGGCGTGCTCATGGTCAGGAGCGCCTTGCGGACGCCCTGGCTGATCTGCCGACGGAAGTGCAGGTCCGTGTCACGCTTCGGGACCTCGATCTCGATGACCTTCCAGCCGGCGGACTCCGCCTTGCGCGCGAAGGCGCCCAGCAGCACGGTCTTGCCCACGCCTCGAAGGCCCGTGACGATCATCGACTGCTCCGGGTAACCGTTGCGCAGCCGTCCGAGGAGGATGTCGAACGACGCCAGCTGGTCATCACGGCCGACCAGAGCGATCGGCGTCGCGCCGGCGTTGGGCGTGTACGGGTTCGTCACCGGATCCATGGACCGATAGTAGGTTTAGGAAGGTTTACGGTCCAGTAGTAAACCTCTGTAAACCATCTGCGACCGGCTCGGTGCGGCGGCGGCCATCGACGACGGCGACGGCCGGGGTCGCCTTCCGTGCGGAAGGGACCCCGGCCGTCGTCGTGCGGCCCGCGGAGCGGGTCAGGCCCGGTGCTCGCCCTTGGCGACGGCGATCATCTCGTCGCGGGGGACGACCTTGATGCGCTCGCGCTGCTCGGCCTCGCCGAGGGAGCGCTCGTGGGCGTCGAGGAGTTCCCAGCCGGACCACTCGATGACGTCCACGCCCTTGTCCGCGAGGAACGCGGTGATCGCCTCCGGGTCGCCCTGCGGGGCCGTGCGGCCGCCGAACAGGTCGCCCTCGGCCGGGGCGACGCCGTCGGCCACGCCCGCCACGTCCTCGACCAGGTGCTTGACGGTCTCCGAGGCGTCGGACTTGGTGTGGCCGATGAGGCCCACCGGGCCGCGCTTGATCCAGCCGGTCGCGTACACGCCGGGCACCTGCTCGCCGTCCAGGTCGACGACGCGGCCCTCGCGGTTGGAGATGACGCCCTTGTGCTCGTCGTAGGGGATCTCCGACAGCGGGGAGCCGAAGTAGCCCACCGCGCGGTAGACGGCCTGCACCGGGAAGTCGTGGAACTCGCCCGTGCCCTTGACCGTGCCGTCGCCCTGCAGGGCGGTGCGCTCGGTGCGGAAGCCCGTGACCTTGCCGTCCTCGCCCAGCACCTCGTGCGGCTGGTGCAGGAAGTGCAGGTGCAGGCGGCGCGACGCCGTCTTGGTCTCCGGGTCGTCCAGGGCCCAGTCCGTGAGGGTCTTGACGACCTGCTTGGTCTGGTTCGACGAGTTGATCGCGGCCTCGGAGCCCTCGTCGAAGTCGTAGTCCTCGGGGTAGACGATGATGTCGACGTCCGGGACGTGGCCCAGCTCGCGCAGCTCCAGCGGCGAGAACTTCACCTGGGCCGGGCCGCGGCGGGCGAACACGTGCACGTCCGTGACCGGCGAGGCCGACAGGCCCTCGTACACGTTGGCCGGGATCTCGGTGACCAGCAGGTCCTTGGGGTGCTTGGCCAGGATCCGGGCGACGTCGAGCGCGACGTTCCCGGCGCCGATGACGGCGATCTCGCGCGCCTCCAGCGGCCAGGTGCGCGGCACGTCGGGGTGGCCGTCGAACCAGGACACGAAGTCCGCGGCGCCGTAGGAGCCGTCCAGGTCGATGCCCGGGATGTTCAGGTCGGCGTCCTTGATGGCGCCGGTGGAGAAGATCACGGCGTCGTAGAACTGCCGCAGGTCCTCCAGCTTGACGTCCGTGCCGAAGTCCACGTTCGCCAGCAGGCGGATGTCACCGCGGGACAGGACCTT
This sequence comes from Myceligenerans crystallogenes, assembly GCF_039529775.1. NCBI lineage: Bacteria > Bacillati > Actinomycetota > Actinomycetes > Micrococcales > Promicromonosporaceae > Myceligenerans > Myceligenerans crystallogenes. Next base: position 392,649 of record NZ_BAAANL010000001.1, on the reverse strand, counting down.
GTGGAGCGCCACGATGATCTGCTTGATGCGCGGGTGGTCCGGCGCGACACCGTAGCGGACGAGCCCGAACGGCGCCGGGAGGCGCTCGAACAGGTCGATCGAGACGTCGAGGTCGGTCTTGGACAGGATGTCGCTCGCGTAGATGCCGGCGGGTCCGGCACCGACGACGGCGACGCGCAAGGGTCGGGTGCTCACGAAGAGGCGCCTTCCGGGTCGGTGGAGGGATGACAATCGAAGGCCAGGCGTGATTCTACCGACCACGGGTAAGCAGCACCTAACTGCTTGTCCACGGAGTGACCACGCGCCCCCGCCGAAATCAGCCTCGCGGGCCCTTCAGGCGCGAGGACGCGGCCCGTTCGCGGATCGCCGTGACCGTGAACCAGAGACCGACGCCGATCATCGGGTAGACGAGGAACCACGGGAACGGGTCGCCCTCGTGGAAGCCCCGGCGCGGGCCGGTGACGTGCTCGACCTGCGCCCGCCACCAGGCGAGCCACACCACCGCGGCCAGGACGAACGAGCCCGCCGCCACGATCGCGGAGTTGCGGGCCTCCTTCTTCGCCCGGGCCGGCTCGTCCGATGCGGGGCCGGGCCCGGACACCATCCCGCTCATCCGGCGATCGCCTCCGCGAGCACGGCGAACGTCGGATCGGCGGCGATCTGCCGCGGCGGCTCCGGCCTGTCGAGCTCGCCGGCCTGCAGGCGCCACGTGCCGGCGTCGTCGACCTTCACCGCGGCGGTCCGGACCGGACCCTCCAGGCGGGTGGCCTCCACGCTGCCGCCGAACGGCGCGCCGGCGGCCTTCTCGAAGGCCGCGCCCACGTACCCGGCGGCGGCCCGTTCGGCGCTGACGCCCGGCTTGACCGGCCAGACCAGCCACAGGCCGAAGGGGGCCGGCTCCAGGAAGACCGTCCCCTCGGGCGCGGAGACGAAGACCGCGACGGACTTCCGGTCGCCCGTGATCGTCACGGTCTCGATCCAGGTCGTGGCCGTGCCGCCGAGGCCGGCCAGCCGTGCGGCGTCGCCGACGGGCATCAGGCCGCCCGTGGTGGTGATCTTGCCCCGGGCGATCAGCGTGCTCAGCCCGATGCCGACGGCCGGAGAGTCCTTCTCCACCGCGGGCAGGTGCAGCAGCTCGAGGGTGCGTGCGGCGGACTCCGTGTCGATCACCGACAGCAGCGCGGTGATCTCGAAGGCGGTGAACTCCGACACGATCGTCCGCAGGTCGGGTGCGGCGGTCTGGTTGGTCATGGTCTCCCTCTCGTCGTGGGGTGCTCGCGACGTGCGCGGCGCATCCGTGGCGGCCGTCGTCACGCCAGGGTCGTGGCGAGCACCTGGAAGGTCGGGTCGGGTGTGATCGGGGCGGGTTCGGAGATGTCGCCGCCGGGGCCGCTCGCGAGGGTCCACGCCTCGTCGTCGGACACCGTCACGACGGCCGAACGCGTCGTGGCGTCCGCGGCGACGACGCGGACGCTGCCGGAGAACGGCCTCGACCGCGGCAGGTTGCCGAACGCCGAGGCGACGAAGCGCGCGCCGATGACGGGCAGCGGGTCGCCCTGTGACAGCGGCCAGGCGTTCCAGACGTCGTACGGGCGCGGCTCGAGCAGGACCGTCCCCTCCGGGGAACGGATCACCGCCGCGACGTTCGACGCGTCGTCGGTGGTGCCGATCGCCTCGATCCACTCGACGGCGTTCATCAGGATCGACGCGATCTCGTTCACGGGGCCCAGCGGCGCCAGCCGGCCCTCGGCGACCGTGGCGAGGCGCCGCGCGAGCAGCGAGCCGACGCCCGCCGTGGTGACCGGCGAGTCGATCCCGTCCTCGGGCAGGCCGAGCAGCGCGCGGGCGCGGTCCGTCGCGGTGTTCCGGCGCATCGAGACGAGCGCCAGCAGCTCGACCGCCGCGAGATCGATCCGGGCGCCGTCCGTACGGCCGCCTCCCGGCGCTTCCACAGTGGTCTCCGCCATCGTCATGCCTTTCGTCCGGTGCGACATGTCATCGCCCATGATGCCTTGTGCGCCCACGATCAGAACCCGAGCAGGTCGCCGGCGCCCTCGATGAGGTCACCGCCGGCGTCGACGACGTCGCCCACGACCTCGCCCGCCTTGTCGACCGCCGAATCGGCGATCCCCGCGATGTCGTCGGACAGGTTCGTGTCCGAGAAGGCGTTGTAGATCAGGCCCACCGGGCTCACGTAGTCGATGAGGTTCTGGGTGAGCGGGCGGTCGGAGACGAGGCCGTTGATCAGGCTCGCGCCCGCCCAGACGCCGCCCGCGATGGCGAAGGCCGGGGCCGCCGGCCCGCCGAAGAGGGTGCCCGCGGCGAGCGCCGCCGCGACATAACCGTCGCCCGCCGAGTACAGGTTGTCGGCGCCGCCCTCGCGGAGGAAGTCGAGGCCCGAGTCGATGTACTGGTACGAACCGGTGACCAGACCGGCGACGCTGAAGACGCCGCCCATGCCCTTGGCGAACTCGGGGAACTTGAGCCCGAGGAGGCTCGCGAACAAGCCGCCGGCGTCCCCCGTCGTCCCCTCGACGTCGATGATGTCGCGGATGCTGTCCGGCAGATCCGGGACGGAGTCGCGCCAGTCGGACTCGCCGGAGCCCTCGCCCGAGGTCCCGCCCCAGGAGCCGCCACCGCCGCCCCCGCCACCGCCGCCCGAGCCGCCGCCGCTGCCCAGGCCGCCCGTGTCCTCGGACGTCGACTCCTGCGCGTCCGCGTTCTCGCGGACCTTCATGGCCACCTCGGCCAGCGCCTGGGCGGTCGTCGTGATCGCGGGCGCGTGCGTCCCGCTCCACTCCTCGCGGAACCCCTCGGCGTCGAAGCCGTTCCACTGCTCCGGGGTCGGCATCGCCGATTCCACGATCCCGACCACGCCCTCCAGGGCCTCGCCGCCCCGGGCGATCTGGTCCGCGAGCTGCCGCAGCGCCTCGATGTCGGCGCCGTACATGTTGCCGCTCACAGGGCCTCCTCTCACGTCTGGATGCATCATGCCTGCTGGACCGCGTCGCGAGCCACAAGCCTCCGGGCGTAGCCAACCAGACCGCCCGGCGGACGGCCATGGGGAGGAGTCCCCTCGGACGCGGGGAGTGTCGGTGACGTCGTGCATGATGCTGCCAGGCGCCCCGGTGGCGCGGGAACCGTTCGTCCTGACGAGCCGTTCAGCGTGTGGGTGAAAGGAAGTAGCGATGCATCGGCACTACAACGGTCTGAAGACCGCCGCGATGTTCGGCGTGATGTGGGCTGTCCTCATCGGGATCTGGTTCCTGATGGGAGCCAGGTCGGGCTACATGTGGATCTTCGTCCTCATCGGCCTCGGGACGACGGCCTACAGCTACTGGAACTCCGATAAGCTCGCCATCCGGGCCATGCACGCCTACCCGGTCACGGAGCTGCAGGCCCCGGAGATGCACCGGATCGTGCGCGAGCTGTCGACGGCCGCGCGCAAGCCCATGCCGCGCCTGTACATCTCGCCCACCAAGGCGCCCAACGCGTTCGCCACCGGGCGCAACCCGCAGAACGCCGCCGTGTGCTGCACGGAGGGCATCCTGCAGCTGCTCGACGAGCGCGAGCTGCGCGGCGTGCTCGGCCACGAGCTGATGCACGTGTACAACCGCGACATCCTCACCTCGTCGATCGCGTCGGCGATGGCGGGCGTCATCACGTCGGTGGCGACGGCGCTCATGTGGTTCGGCGGCGGCAACCGGGAGGGCGGCAACCCCGTCGCGGCGCTGGCGATGGCGCTGCTCGCGCCGATCGCGGCGACGCTGATCCAGCTCTCGATCTCGCGCACGCGGGAGTACGACGCCGACGAGGACGGCGCCAAGCTCACGGGCGACCCGCTCGCCCTCGCCTCCGCGCTGGCCAAGCTGGAACGGGGTACGCAGCTCGCGCCGCTGCCGCAGGACCGGGAGCTGACGAACGTCTCCCACGTGATGATCGCGAACCCGTTCCGGGGCGCCGGGCTGGCGCGGCTGTTCGCGACGCACCCGCCGATGAAGGATCGCATCGCCCGCCTCGAGCGGATGGCCGGCGGCCCGGGCGGCAGCTACGGGAGCCGGTACGGGCCGAACGGCTTCGGCGGGTACTGAGGGCGCCGGCGGTGCGGCCGGGCCGGAATCACCTGGCCGGGGGTCACCGGCCCGACGTCACCGGCCCGGCGTCACCGGGCCGGTGCCGGCAGGTCGCCCGTGAGGTCCAGCGACCGGTCCACCCGGGCCACCAGGTCCGGCGTGACGACGGTCTGCTGGCCCGAGACCTGGACCAGGGACGGCGCGCCGTTGCCGTCGCTGAGGCCCCAGACCACGGCCACGTAGTTCCGGCCCCCTGAGGTGTAGGTGTACGACGTGTTCGCGCGGTTCGCCTCCTGACGCAGGGCGGTGACCGGGGCGAAGTCGTCGCGGGTCTCGCCGGTGCCCTCGATCTGCCCGACGAACCAGTCCACGGCCTCCTGCGGGCCCATCGCCGTGCCGGGGTACAGGAAACGGATCTGGCCCGCCACGCCGCCGGCGTCGTTCGGGAGCTGGTAGATGTACCGCCACGGGTCCTGGTCGGGCACGGGGACCCAGTTGCCCGGGATCCGGGCGGTGACGTTCGAGGCCTGGATCGTCTGCGGACCCGCCGGCGCTCCGCCGGCCGTGGCGCCGCCGGCCGGCACCTCAGCGGACGCCACGCCCGCGGACGGCGTCCGGGCCGCACCGCCCTCCCCGCCGGGCTCGCCCGCCAGGAGCGAGCAGGCGCTCAGCGTCGTGGCGAGCAGGCCGGCCGCCACGGCAGCCTGCAGGGAACGTCGGGTTCGCATCGGATCGGCTCATCTCCTGGTGGGGGTCGCACTGCCTGCGCGAGTGAAAGCTATCGCGTCGCGCGTCGCCGCGGCCCCGGCCCCCTCCGCGGCCGCCTCAGTAATCGTTTGAAGTGGCCTCCTGGGCATCGGCGTTCTCGCGCACCTTGCCGGCCAGCTCGGCCAGCGCGCTCGCCGTCTCCCGCAGCCGCACCATGTGCTCGTCGGTCCACTCCGCGCGGAACCCCTCCGCGTCCGGCCCGCTCCAGCCGTCCTCGGGCACCATCGCCGCGCCGACCGCCGCGACGACGCCGTCGAGGCGGGCGCTGCCCTCGGCGATCGTGTCCGCGAGCACGCGGAGCGCCTCGATGTCGGCGCCGTACATCCCTCCGGCCACGTCTCCTCCTCACCCTCGGCGGTGTCACGGCCGGGTCCGCTCCGGCCGGCCCCTGCTACCGCGCCGCCGATGCGCGAGAGGCGCGGCACCGCAGTGGTGCCGCGCCTCTCGCCGCACCGTGGCCGGTGGCAGGCCACCACGCCGGGCGGCCCGGTCGTTCGACAGCCCCTACTCAACCAGAACCCGCGAGCCGGCGGAATGGGGAGTACTCCCCCCGGAACCCTCAGGCCCCGCCCGCGCCGGCCCCGCCGGCCGCGAGCAGCCCGGGCAGCTGCGCCCCGGCGTCCGCCGGATTCCCCGAGAGCATGACCTGCGGCAGTGCCCGGCCGGCGAGCCCGCGGGCGCCCGGCGCGCCGGCGTCGGCCAGCGCCGCCTCCAGCGCCCGGACCAGGCCGTCGGTGCGCCGCCAGGTGCCGAACCACCACACGCCCGGCCGCAGCGACTCACCGGCGAGAGCGCCGGGCCCGAGGATCCCCGAGGAGTCCACCGCCGCACGCGTCGCCCGCACCCCCGAGGCGACGAACGCCACGCCGTTCCAGCCCCACACCGTGCTCCGTCCCTGCCGCAGCGGGACGCCTCCGGCCACCATCTGCGGCAGCTTCCACACCGGCCGGTACGCCGTGACGCTCGCCGCGTCCAGCCGGTGGAACGGGACCACGAACGGGGTCAGGAACGGGGCCACCGACCCGATCAGCAGGCCGCGCTCCAGGACGACGACCTTCTCCGAGCCGAGGAACCACAGGATGACCGCGGCGATCAGGACCCACCAGGGCGCCACGAGCGCCGCGTCGGCCGGCTCGCCGTTGCCGAGCACGATCCCGGCCGAGAACGTCAGCACCACCAGCACCGCGATGACGACCGCCGCGGGTGACGGCGGGTTCCCCTCCACGTACCGCACCGCCCCCAGCTCGGGGAACCGTGCCGCGAGAGCGCGCACCTTCCGGCCGGGACGCTCCCCCGTCACGGCGCGGCCACCAGGCTGCCCGGCAGCGCGCGCAGATCCGCGGCACCCGCCTCGGTCAGGGTGAGCGTCTCGTTCCCCGAGCCGTCCCGGTCGCTGCCGCGCAGCACGAAGACGCCCTGGGGCCCGGCGAACACCGAGACGTTGACGATCTCCTCGGCCTCCGCGCGGACCACGGCGAGCGTGGTGACGACCTGAGCCTCGGCCACCTCGGGGATCGAGGCGGCCTCCGCCTCGAACTGCCCCACCCCGAACGTCCGCGTGCGGCCCGACAGCACCGCGGCCGACGTCGGGTCGAGAAAGCCCTGGAGCCGCTCCCCGAGATGGTCCTGGGAGTACACCGAGAAGCGGTGGTGACCGCTGTCGGCCACGTCCTCCTCGAGGATCCCCAGCCCGTCGTGCACGTAGCAGAACACCCAGCTCTTGCCCAGCGACGTCGTCCGCTCGACGGACATGATCGCCTGCGCCGTCCGGCGCAGCACGAGCGGGCCGGTGATCTCCGGGATCGCCTCGAGCGTCACGTCCGAGCCGTCGGCGGTCGGCAGCGTCTTGACCAGGCCCTGCGACAGCATCGACCGGAGCGCCACGCGCCCCACGAGGGAACGGTCGGCGTCCCCCTGCTCGTCCAGCCACGGCAAGGGCACGACCTGCTCGGTCTCGACGCCGTCGAGGATGAGCACCTGCTCGTCCGTGAGCGCCACGACACGGGTCGACTTCCCCGGCACGATCCTGCCCATGACGCCCTGCGCGGCGTCGACGTCGGCGGAGTCGAACCGCATTTCCTGCTGGTCCATCAGAAGAGGCCTCCTATGAAGTCACCGGCGTCGCCCAGTGCGTCGCCCACGGCATCGACCGCATCACCTGCCGCGTCACCCACGGCCTCGGCTGCGTCACCCACCGTATCGCCCACCCACTCCGTGGCGTCGCTCGCGAAGGCCGAGATCTCGTCGCCGTAGGCGTCCCACACCATGTTGCCCAGCGCCCAGGCACCGGCCGCCAGGCCCGCGCCGACGACGACGCCGACACCCACCGGGCCGAGCAACGCGGCGCCGCCCAGGGCGATGGCGATGCTGCCGGCACCGCCGACGACGCCGACGCCGCCCATCACGCGGTCCATGACGCCACGGGCGCCGTCGTACTGCGTGTTGAACATCCGGTTGACGCCGTCGTAGATCGCCAGGGCACCACCGGCACCACCGATGAAGCGCGAGGCCTGGCCGGCGAACTGCACCGCGCCGGAGCCGAAGATCGGCGAGAGCGCCCCGCCGCCGAGCCGGCCCAGCAACCCATAGGAATTCGCGGCGCCGAACCCCCTGGCCGTGGCTCCGACCAGACCGTCGGCAGCCAGGTAGACGGACCGCGCCCCCGCGGCCAGGCCGCCCGCCCGCACCGCGCTGACCAGGGCGCTGCCTGTCTTGATCGCCTTCACCGCGGCCAGCACCGGCCCGATCGACTTGAGCCCGATCATGCCGAGCTCGCCCCAGTCGAAGCCGTCGCCACCACCCGGGGTGCCGTTCTCGCTGCCGCCCCCTCCGGGAACGCCCGAGTAGTCGTTCGAGGTCGACTCCTGCGCGTCCGCGTTGTCCCGGACCTTCCCGGCGACCTCGGTCAGCGCGCTCGCCGTCTCGCGGAGGCGGACCAGATGGGTGTCGCCCCACTCCGCGCGGAATCCCTCCGCGTCGGGCCCGCCCCAGCTCTCCGGGCCCGGGATCGCGGTCTCCACCGCCGCGACGACGCCGTCGAGCGTCTGACTGCCCTCGGCGATCCTGTCGGCCAGCGTACGCAGCGCCTCGATGTCGGCGCCGTACATCCCTCCGGCCACTATCCCTCCTCAACGATGGCGGGTGCCCGGAACTCGTCGAGCTCCCGGCGCACCCTCTCGGGTAACGGGCGAAGGGGTGCGGCACCGTGGCGCCGCACCCCTTGCGATGACTCCCTGCAGGCCTGCCTCGGCGGCAGTACCGATCGGTGAGGATCAGTACTGGTTCGAGGTGTCCTCCTGCATCGAGGCGTTGTTGTCGGCCGTCGTGGCGTACTCGTCGAGCGCGGAGGCGATCTCGTTCAGCTTGACGGTGTGGGTGCCGTCCCACTCCTCCTGGAACTGCACGGCGTCCGGGCCGTTCCACTCGGTCTGGCCCATCTGCGACGTGACCGTCTGGACCGTCGTGCGGACCTGCTCGGCCTGCTCACGCAGGACGTTCGCCAGCTGCCGGACTGCCTCGACATCGAGACCGAAGACGTTGCCGCCCTCTGCGACCATGTTCACTCCTTCATCCACGGCCCCGCATGCGTCTCATGCGGCGGCCTCGTTGTTCGACGCCACGTACTCAACCAGAACCCGTGACGCCCGCGGAATGGGCAGTGCTACCCATCCCCCTTCCTCAGCGATGGCGCGCCCGTCACTCGGGCAGCGCCACGTGAATCTTCGCCGGCCTCCCCGCGGTGATCAGGAACCCGCGCCCCGGCGGGAAGTCCCGCCGGCGGATCTTGCCGAGCGGCGTGTTCATCAGCAGGTCGCCGTCGGTGTCGCCCGGGGTCAGCAGGATGCCGTTACGGCCCGACTTGAACGGCCCCGCCAGCGCGAACGCCTTCGACCAGGTCGAGGACTCCGACTCGCCGACGACGAGGTGCTCCTTGCGCACCGCCAGCTTCACGAAGGCCTCGAGCGGCTTCTCCGCCGGGGTCCCCGCCAGCTCGGTGTAGTTCTCGATCATCAGGGTCAGGCCGCCCGGCGCGAACTTGTCGGCCTGCACGAGCTCGGTGAGCTCCTTGACCGCCTCCACGACGTCCTCGGGGTTCTGCACCACCTGGTCCCACAGGTCCAGCGCCCCGAGGCTGGTGCGCCGCGACGAGAAGTACAGCAGGCGCGTGCGCGAGGCACGGCGCAGCGTCGTGGCGATCGTGACGAACGCCGTCGTGCGGCCGGACCCCGGAGGGCCGGCGAGCATGAGCGGCGAGCGCTGCGGCAGCCCGATCGGCGTGATGTCCAGGTCCCGCAGGCCGATCGTCGGCAGGTTCGCCGCCGTGGGCGGCAGCTGCGCGAGCTGGAAGTTGTCCGGCAGCCGGTCCACCCCGGGCGCCTGCGGCGTCCCGGCGCGCAGCATCGCCTGCTCGAGCTTGTTCAGCTCACGCGACTGGACGACGCCGTTCGAGTCGCCGCCGAGCACGGCGATCTGCGCCTCCTGGCCGAACATGACCGCCCGGCCCGGCGCCGACGTCGCGTCGAGCACGTCCTTCGGCGTGTTCAGCATCATGTAGTCGTCCTCGCGGGCCATGCGGTGCACGACGCGCTTCTGCACGGTCGAGGCCAGCGACGGCGGCACGGAGACGGCCCGGTCGCCCGACATCACCAGGTGGATCCCGACGGGCCGCCCGTCCGTGGCGAGCTGGGTGAAGGCGCCGAAGATCGAGAACCCGCGCCCGGCGGCCAGTTCGTACGAGTCCCGGAACGAGCCGATGCCGTCCACCATCACGATGATCCGCGGCTCGTCCGGCCGGTTCGCGATCTTCCGGTACTCGGTGATCGTGCCCGCGCGGACCTCGGCGTAACGCGCCGCCCGGTCCTCCAGCGTCTCGGTGAGGCGGCGCATGAGGCGCATGACGCGCTCCTCGTCCTCCCCGTCGATGATCGCGCCGACGTGCGGCAGGCTCTCGAGCATCGACAGACCGCCCGAACCGCAGTCGATCCCGTACACCTGCACGGGCCCGCCGCGGACGGTGAGGCCCGCGGAGATCGCGATCGAGCGCATCGTGGTGCTCTTGCCGACGCCACCGGTGCCGTAGATGGCCAGGTTGCCGTCCGCGTCCGGCTCGTAGTGCACGGTGGGCTGCCGCTGGCCGTGCGGGTCGTCCATGACGCCCAGCAGGAGGTGGGTGTCCGTGCGCGGGTTCGGCAGCAGCGCCAGGTCGTAGGTCGCCGCGAGCTCGGGCAGCCACGGCTTGCGCGGTTCGGGCACGCCGGCCGACGACGCCGCCACGCTGATGGTGCGCACCATGCGGGCGATGTCGTTGGGACCCGGGTCCCCGCCGTCGTCCACGGACTCCCGCGCCGGCATCTCCCACTTCCGGGAGATGCCGAAGTCGAGCTCCTCGACGTCGATCTGCGCGAGCTCGGGCTCGTCCTTGGTCCAGCCGCCGGCGTAGCCGGTCTGGAACGTCGTGATGCGGCCGGGGCCGGTCTTCGCGGCGCCGCGGCCGGGGATCGAGGCGGAGAAGTGCGCGGCCATCTCGTCGCCGAGCACGTCCTTGGAGTCGGACTCGTCCGCCATCCGCAGCGCGATGCGCAGGTTGGTGTTGGCGCGCAGGTTGTCCTTGATGACGCCGGCGGGGCGCTGGGTCGCGAGGATCAGGTGCAGCCCGAGCGACCGGCCGCGCTGCGCGACGTCGACGACGCCGTCCACGAACTCCGGCACCTCGCCCACCAGCGCGGCGAACTCGTCCACCACGATGATGAGCGACGGCGGCGCCTCGGGGTCGCCGGTCTTCTCCAGCGAGGCCAGGTCCTTGGCCTTCTTCCGGTTCAGCAGGTGCTCGCGGTAGTGCAGCTCGGCGCGCAGCGAGGACAGCGCCCGCCGCACCAGGTGCGGCGACAGGTCCGTCACCAGGCCGACGGTGTGCGGCAGGTGCACGCAGTCGGCGAACGCCGCGCCGCCCTTGTAGTCCACGAACAGGAACGTCACGCGGTCGGGGCTGTGCGCCGCGGCCATGCCCATCACCCAGGACTGCAGGAACTCGGACTTACCGGCACCGGTCGTGCCGCCCACCAGCGCGTGCGGGCCCTGCGTGCGCAGGTCGAGGTAGAACGGCTCGATGCCGTTGTGCCCCACGAGGCCGCGCAGGTTGGTCGGGTTCTTGCGGCGCACGGGCGGCGAGCCGTCCCGCGGCGTGAGCGACAGGTTCTCCCGCCACCGGTCGACGATGCTGTTCGCATCCGAGGCGACCTCGGTCCCGGCGAGCGCCAGGTAGGACACCGACCGCGGCAGGTCCGTCTCGTCCGAGACGGGGGCGCCGACGTCGACCACCGGCGACAGGATGCGGGCGATCTCGTGGGCCGTGGCGAGGTCGGCGGTCTCGCAGCGCACGGGGAAGGACAGCAGGCCGTAGTGCACCTGGCCCGTGGTGGCGCCGTCCGGCCCGGCCGTTTCCTGGAGGACGACGAAGGTACGGCACGCCGCGGGCAGCTGCTCGACGGTGGGCGCGACCCAGATGACGTGCACGTTCGCCGACGGGCCGCGCTCGGCCAGGCGCACGAGGCGGGACCGTTCGAGGGGGACGTCGTCCTCGACGAGGACGACGACGCTGGGCAGCACCGGCTTGGGCATCCGCTCGGTGCGGTCCTTCTCGGGGTCGCGCTCGCCCTCGAACGGCGGCGGGCCGTCCAGCCGCACGCCGCGCGACTCCACGAGCTCCTCCAGCCGGGTGAGCAGGGCGATGCCCTGACCCGGGTCGGCGGCGAGGTGGTCGGTCGAGCCCAGCGGGCTGTGCGGCGAGCCGGTGTGCGGCACCCACTGCAGCCACTCCCAGTCCTGCCGGGAGCGGTTCGAGGTGAGCGCGGTGACCACCACCTCGGCCGGCGAGTGCAGCGTGACCATCTGCAGCAGGACCGACCGCGCCACGCCCTCGACGATGCCGGACGGACCGGCCAGGCCCACGTTGCCGCCGAACCGCAGCGCGGCGACCGCGGGCACGTCGTCGATCACGACGCACTGCTCCTGGAGGTCGATCACCTTCTGCCAGTGCTCGGCGAGCCCCTCGTTCTCGCGGGGCTTGTCGAACTCGGTGCGCGACGGCGCGCGGCCCATCCCGAGCCGCACGGTCAGGAACCAGCGGTGCTCCGGCCGGTGGGTCCACATCAGCCCGCCGAGACGCCGGGTGGCGGCGAGCGCGTCGGCCAGCGACGGCGACTCGGCGACCCGCACGGCCCGTTCGACCGCGTGCGTGCGCCGGATCCGCTCGGCCGTCGCCTCGCAGTTCTGCAGGAAGATCTCGGTGGCCTGCTCGAACTGCTTCTTCGCGTTCAACCGCCGGTCGATGAAGACCGCGCCCATGATCAGCGGGCTCATGAACATGAACACGAGCATCCGCGGGTTCTGGAAGATGGCGAACATCGCCAGGCCCATGAACATGGGCGCGAGCATCGGGATCCAGGGCAGCCGCCCGGGCGGGATGGGCCGCGGCGGCTTGGGGGGCGTGATCTTGTCCTCGCCGAACCGCGTCACGACGCGCGGCGAGCGGTTGAACTCCACCGCGGGACTCGTCGGGACCAGGCCCGCGTGCCGGTGCAGCGCGATGACGGAGACGACGTCGTTGCCGATGGTGACGATGTCGGAGCTGGTGACCGTCGCCCGGGTGACCGCCTGCCCGCCCATCACGAGGCCGTTGGCCGAGTCGAGGTCGTGGATCTCGATCGACTCGCCCACCACGATGCGGGCGTGCCGCTTGGACACCTGCTTGTCGGCGAGCCGGATGTCCATGTCGCGGTTGCGCCCGATGTAGGAGGTCCCGACGGGCAGCGGGAACTCACGGCCGGCGTCGGGCCCCTCGATGACGCGCAGCGTCGCGACCGCGGCGCCGCGGTCCGCGCCGGGCACCATGAACTGGTCGGAGACCCGCACGATCTCGACCGTGGAACCGGAGCGCAGGCCCGCCTGCGTGAGGTCGCTCTCGGGCCGCAGCACGCGGCTGTCGGCGCCCGCGCCGCCGGACTCGCCGCGCACCTGCAGCGTCAGGTTCGACGGCGCCGCGGCGCCGTTGCGGGTCGGGTCGGCCGAGAACAGGGTCTCGGCCACGTCCCGGACGGTGGCCGTCGCGTCGGCGGTGACGGCGACGTTGGCACTGGTCTGGTCCGGGCGGTTGAGTGTCAGCTTGATCCGCACGTCAGGCGTCGTCCTTCAGGTCGAGGAGGGGGAGGTCTTCGGCGGTCACCAGCCGGGAGGCGACCGCGTACTCGACGAGGCGGGCCCGGCGGTTGGTCGCCTGCGCACCGGAGTCGCCGCGCAGGCCCTTCACGCCGATCCGGTCGAGCTTCTCGCACACGTTGTCGAGCTTGCGGTTGAAGCGGGTGGTGGCCCAGCCGAGCCGGCGCGCCGCGGCCGCCGAGCTCGGGATCTCGCTCAGCCCGCTGCCCTCGCGGCGCAGCATCGGCTCCGACAGCGCCACGATGAGCTGCCGCTGGCTGGTGGTGAAGCGGATCGCGCCGATCGTCGTCGCGCCCGACCCGGCGTCGTCGTCGGACTGGATCTCGTGGTACGGCGCGTCCTCGAGCTGCAGCGTGAGCTCGTAGGTCGTGGGACCGGCGGTGAACACGACCGACGTGCTGGGGAAGACGATCGGCAGGCGGTTGCCGGGCGGCAGCCACGACTGCACGCCGCCCCCGGAGTCGCACACCGTGGCGGAGATCAGGGAGCCGACGTTCGACAGCCACCAGATGCCGTTCTCGCGCGAGACCCGCAGGAAGCGGCGGTGCAGGTACGGGTTGTCGTCGACGGCGAGGTCCCCCTCGCGGCCGATGTCGAAGACGGCGCCGCCGGCCTGGTCGTCACCTTCGGGGCGGAACCACTCGCCGCAGAACTCGATGGCAAGCGAACTCATCCGCCGGCTCCCTGCGCCGGATGGCACGCGCGCACGGGCTCGGACTGGTTGGAACCCCGCTGCGTCACGACGTCGATACAGGTCTGACCGGGCATCGCGGGCACGGTGGCGGTCGTCTTCTGGTCCACGGGCTGGTAGATCACCGCGGCCTCCTCCAGGCTGACCACCCGGTAGCCGAACTTGTCGTCCTTGCCGAAGCCCTCGGGCTTCTTCCAGGTCACGACGACCTGCTCGCCCTGCTTCGCGGCCTTGACCTGCTGCGGCGGCGGCACGTAGCCGGTGACGACGTCCTGGTCGACACCCGGCGCGGAGATCGCGGCCGTGGGGTCGTCCGCCGGCTCGTCGCCCTTCCAGGGCTGCAGGACGACGACGGTGATGATCACCGCCACGAGCGCGACCGCCCCCGCGATCGGCGCCACGAGACGCCACGGGCTGGGCTTCTCCTCGTGCTCGGCCTGACCCGGCGCCAGGTACTCCTGCGCGCCGCGCTGGCTCTCGGGCAGGGACGTCCGGGCGACGGTCTCCTCGATGCCGGCACCGGCACTCACGGTGTCGGTCGCGTAGGGCAGGTCCGTCGCGACGGGACGGTCGAACGACGACGGCGCGCCCGCAGCGGGCACGAAACCCGGCGACGGCTGGGCTGCGGCAGGAACGAAGCCGGGCGACGGCTGAGCCGCGGGCTGATATCCGGGCCGGGCTTCCGGGACCGTCGGCGACTGGAGTGCGAACGATCCGTGGGCGGGCCCGGGTGCGGGCGAGGAGCCCCGCGGCTGCTGGCCGGGGTCGATGGAGACGACGTTGCGGAACCGGGTGCCGTCCTGCTCGTCCTCCTCCTCCTGGTGCATGTGGCCGGACTCGTCGAGGATGTCGATGGGCGTCATGTCGCGCGACATCTCGACCTGGACCTGCTGCAGCGCGCGGGCGAAGGCCAGCGCCGTCGGGTACCGCGACGTGGCGCGCTTGCTCATGGCCGTGGCCAGCACGCGCTCCAGCGACGGCGGCACGTCCGTGCGGCCGAGCGGCGGCAGCGGCGCCGTCTCGATGCGCGCCATGAGGTCGGCCGACCGGTTCGACCCGCCCGGCACCTCGAACGGGGTGCGCCCGGCCAGCAGGGTGTAGCAGGTGGCGGCCAGGCCCCACACGTCGGTCGCGATCCCGCTGACCGGCGGGTCCTGGAACGACTCCGGCGGCGACCACGGGATCGACATGCCCTCGGCGGCCGCGGCCTGGTCCACCGTGGACGCGATGCCGAAGTCGGTGAGCACCGGGTGGCCGAACTGCGTCACCAGGATGTTGGCCGGCTTGATGTCGCGGTGCAGGATGCCCAGCCGGTGCGCGGTCTCGACCGCGCCGGCGATCTGGATCGTGGTGCGCATGGCCTCGGCGACCGAGAACCGCTCGCTGCGGTACCGCGCGCCGAGGTTCGGCCGGGAGCAGTACTCCATCGCCAGGTAGGGACGCCCGTCCCCCGCCGCCGACGCCTCGTACATCGTGACGATCGACGGGTGGTTGCCGAGCGTGGCCATGAGGTCGGCCTCGGAGTCGAACGTCTCCCGCTGCGTGGCGCTCGACCACTCCTTGAGCAGCACCTTGATCGCGACCTGCCGCCGCGGACGGCGCTGCTCGTACAGGAACACGTCCGCGAAGCCGCCCGACCCGATGACCCGCATGAAGTCGTAGCCATCGATGTGGGGCGGCGCGGAGGGCGCTCGCTTGCTGCTCACTCGGCTCCTTCTACGTTCGTGTGTCGTTCCTGGCGGATGGTGTGCACGCCGGACGTCCAGCTACCTCTCAGACCCGCCGAATCCTCGCAGAGTCCGGGTGAATCTCGATCAGTTTCACCAGATCCCCTCAAACTTCAGGGTCACACCGTCCCCGAGGTCGACGACGTCGCCGTCGGCGATGATCTCCTTCTCGTTCGGGTGGAGGCGCCGGGGCGGCTGGCCCGGGCGCATCAGCGTGGTGCCGTTGGTCGTCGCGAGGTCCGAGACCAGCACCTGCCACTCCTCCAGCGAGACCTCGAGGTGCGACCGGGAGATGTCCTGGTTGGGGCTGGACACCGTGACCAGCCGCGGCATCCCGGAGGCCGACGTCGTCGACGTGCGCGGGCGGCGGCCCACGATGACCGCCCGGTCGAGCTCGACCACCTGCTCGCCGCGCGGCCCCGCGGCGCCCGCCTGCGCGGAGCCGGTGCTCACCACGAGCCGCCCGAGGGCGGGGCGCGGCGCGGGCGCCGGCTCCCCCGACAGGTCGTCGCCGCAGGTGCGGCAGGTCGGCCGCGAGGGCGGGTTCGCGTGTCCGTTGGGGCAGGTGACGGCCAGGATCTCCGGGCCCGTTCCGGCGGCCGACGCCGTCGGCGCGGGCGTGCCGCCCGTACCCGGCGCCGGTGTGCCGCCCGCGCCCGGCGCCGCCTGGCCGAGGCCCCCGGCGCGCCGCAGGTCCGCGAGGTCGGACTGCATGACGGTGTGGCCGTCGTGGTCGTCCGGCTCGTCGCCCGTGGGCGCGATGGTCTCCTGCGCGGACGCCTCGGCGCCGATCGAGGCCGCGCGGTGCGCCGCCGCGGGCGTGCCGCCCGGAGCGGCCGGGGACGGGCCTGGGAAGCCGCCGGGCACGGCTGAGATCAGGCCGGGGGCCTCGTCGGCGGCGGGCGGTGCGGGCGGTCCGGGAGCCGGGGGCGGCGGCACCGCGGCGGCGGGCTTGCCGGGCTCCTTGGCCGCGGGCTCGTCCTCCTCGTCCTCCTCCGGGGCGCGCACCGCGGCGTCCTCGACGCTGCGCATGATCGTCTCGCCGAACAGGTGCTCGTACTCGTCGTCGCCGCCGCCGATCTGGGTGGTTTCCGGCACGGGGCTGCCGGACGACGCCGGGCCCGGCAAGGCCGTGGCGCCCGCCGCGCCGAAGGCCGGGCCGGCCGGTTCCGGCGCCGCGGCGCCGGACGGGGCGTCCGTGTGCCGTCCGGCCACGGGCGGAGCGGGGACGGGCGGGACGTCCTCGGCGGCCGGGGTTGACCCGAACGTCGCGAACTCGCCGAGCGTTCCGCCGGGGGCCGCCGCCGGCCCGGCGTCGTCGGCTCCCTCGACCAGGACCCGGCGGACCGAGCCCGCCGCCACCACCGCGGACTCGACCGGGAACCCGTCACCGGACCCGGACGCGGGCGCGGTGCCGTCCGCGACCGAGACCACGAACGACGTCGGCTCCTCGATCACGCGCTCGGACCACGACACGACGTCCTGACCGGACACCGGGACGGGGCCGCCCGCCGTGGCCACGGTCACGTCCAGGCCCGCGCCGCGCACCGCCACGTGCGCGCTGCCCGACCTCTGGACGGAGACCACGGCGAACGGCGGCACGGCGCGCAGCCCGCCCTCGCGGGAGGTCAGCACCCCGAGGGCCGCGGCGACGCCGTCGGACGCGTCGCCGAGCTCCGTCCACAGGGCCCGGAGCAGGGTGTCGTCGACCTTGGCCCCGGGCAGGACCACGACGGTCTCGCCACGGATCACGGCGCGGGCGGATCCCTCGGTGTAGTGCACAGTCATCTCGGTCCCTCCGGCGGGCTCAGCCGCCGTTCCGTGGTTGCGTGTCTTCCAGCTGTCGTAGTCCGCCCGGCACGATGTCCGTGGCGCGGTCGGCCGTGTCGCCGTGGTTGTCGCTCGGCACTCCGGTCACATCCACGACGAGCACCGTCACATTGTCCCGGCCGCCCGCCTCGAGGGCGGCGTCGACCAGTTCCTGGGCGGCGTTCCCGGGATCGGGACAGGCGAGCAGGATCTCGCGGATCCTGTCGTCGTCGACCTCGGCGGTCAGCCCGTCGGAGCAGACGAGGATGCGCTCGTGCGCCTCGACGGGAATGTACCGGAAGTCGGCGTCGAGTTCGTCGGGCCCCCCGAGCGCCCTGGTGATGACGTTGCGCCGGGGGTGGTGCCGCGCCTCCTCCGCGGTGAGCATGCCGGCGTCGATCAGCTCCTGGACCTCGGAGTGGTCGACGCTCATCTGCTCGAGCTCGCCGTTGGACAGCAGGTAGGTGCGCGAGTCGCCGACGTTGATGATCAGCCAGTAGGGCACGCCGTCGACGTAGGCGAGCACCGCGCCCGTGAGCGTGGTGCCCGCGCCCCGCCCCTTGGGGCCGGTCTCGATCGCGCGGACCTCCTTCTGGGCCACGTCCACGAGGACGTCGACCAGCTCGGGCTCGATCGTCTCGGCCTCGAGCAGGAAGCTCAGCGCGCCGAGCGCCGTGGCCGAGGCGATGTCCCCGGCGTCGTGCCCGCCCATGCCGTCGGCGACGAGGAACACGCCGTTCTCGGCGAGGTAGGCGTCCTCGTTGACCTTTCGCCGGCGGCCGCGGTCGGAGGCGGCCCCCCACATCAGCGAAGGGCGGTCGGGAGAGTTCACGCCGTCGTCCCCGATCCGGGCCGGACCACGACCTTGCGGTCGCCGAAGTGGATCGTCGACCCCACCGGGACGCGCACGCGCGCGCCCGCCTCCGCGACGCGCGGGGGCAGGCCCGGGACCGAGACCACGGTGCCGTTGGTCGACCCGCGGTCCGTGAGCCACAGGCCCGCCGAGTCCACGCCGAGCTCGGCGTGGTTCTTGGACACCGAGCGCATCGGATCCGGGATCTGGACGAGGTTCACGCCCGTGCTGCCCGGCGCCGAGGGGTTCCGGCCCACGAGCGTGGGCCCGTCCACCCGCACCTGCTCGCCGGACTCCAGCGCCAGGACGACGCCGGCGACCGGCGGCGGGTCCATCGCGCCGCTGCCGACAGCCGCCTGCATGCGCGTGGCGCCCGACGCGGGCTCGATCCGCGTCTCGTCCGGGTCCGGGCCGGACGGCGTCCCCGCCGGCATCGCGGCGTGGCGGCCGGACGGGGTCTGGTCCTGGACGGGCGGGGCCGGGTACGGCTGGTGGGCCTGCTGCGCCGGGGTCAGCTCGTCGAAGCTCACGGCCCGGGTGGGCTGGGATTCCCGCTGCCGCGGCTGGGAGACCGGCGGGTACGGCGACGTCTCCAGGACGGGGTGTTCGGGGATCGTGTTCGCGGCCGTCAGCGGCGGCGGGGTGTTCGGCGTCGCGGGCGGCGAGGGCGTGGCCGACGACGTCGGGGGGAAGGGGGACGGCGCCGCGGACGACACGGGCGGGAACGGGTTCGGGGCCGACGGCGCGACGCCGCCCGCCTGCTGGGCGGGCGGCTGGACGGGCGGGAACTGCCCGCTCTGCGGGAACTGCCCCGGCTGCTGCCCGGGCTGCGGGCCGCCGGGCGTCCCGGCCCCGCCGCCGGCCGGGCCCCCCGGCGACGAGCCGGGCACGTCGGTGATCAGGCCCGCACCGGCCGCCGGCTCCCCCAACCTCGGGAACGACCACGGATCGGGGGCGGCGGCCGAACCGTCGGGCGTGAACGACGCGGGCGCCTGCGCGGCGGGCTGCTGGTACGGCGCCGGCTCGCCGGGCTGCTGCCCGGACGCGGCCGGGTACTGGCCGGACCCGGCCGGGTACTGGCCGGACGCCGCCGCCGCGTTGCTGTACGCCTGCCCGGCGGCACGCAGGGCGCCCGGGCTGGCGGTGCCGCTCGCGGCCGCGAGCTGCCCCTGGACCGGGGCGGGCGCGGGCAGGCCCGTGGCGGAGGTGACCTGGCGCGCCTCCGGGTGGAAGCCGGCCACCTCGGGCGCGGGCTTCCTCGTCGCGTCGACGACGACGGCGTTCGCCGCCTTGTCGTGCCAGCCCTGCTTGCGCCCGCTGTTGTCGAACAAGGGGCTGAGGAGCATCAGGATCGGCCCCACGCCCGGCACGATGTTGCTCACGCCGATCAGGAACGGGCGCAGGAACGCCCGCCCGAAGCCGATCGGGCCGAGGCCGCGGGCCGCGACCGTGCGGATCCCGAGGGCGAGGTTGCCCAGGGTCTTGCCGGACTTCCCCTCCCAGACCCACATCGAGATGCTCCAGGCGAGCATCAGGACGAGCCCGATGCCCAGCCCCACCATCCAGGTGGTGACCATCGCCTGGGCCTCGGTCGCGCTGACGGAGGTCTCGCCCGCGGGCGGCTGCGCCATCGCGAGCGCGATCCCGTAGGGGATCCCGAACAGGAGGCCGCTCACCGCGCCGTCGATCAGGTACGCGACGATCCGCTTGCCGACGTGCGCGTACACGGCCTCGGGCGCGGCGGCAGGGGCAGCCGGACGCACCGGGACGAGGGTCCCGGTGTGGAAGTCCTCCTCGATCCGGCTGGGCTGGTGGTACGGGATGTCAGCACCCTGGCTCCCGTAGCTCCCGGCCTGCTGCTGGACAGCACTCTGCGGCCCTTGCTCCTGCGCGACCACGGGCCTGCCCGTGCGCGGGAACTCGCGTCCGCACACGCCGCAGTACTGCGTCCCCGCAGGCTGCCGCGACATGCACCCGCCGCACACCACGTCCGTCATCGTTTCTCCTTCGGGCCTCGCCTCACCAGGTCAGCGCACGCGGCGAGGAACCCGCGTCCGCCCGCCATCCGCGCGCGGACGCTCCGCAGCGACAACGCCGCGGCGATCCTCTGCCGGGTGTTCACGGACGAGCGTAGGCCCCCGATGACCGTGTCCACCTCCTTCCAGAAGGAGTCGACCTCGGCCTGGGACGGCTGCCGCCCGCTGAACACCGTGGCGTCCGCCTGGTGCGCGAGCATCAGTGTGCCTGGCGTCTCGTGCTTTGTCGCTATAAGGCCAGCACCTTCACGGCGTGTCGCCGATCGGGGCACGGACGTCCCCAGATCGGTCACGACATCGACCACCTCGTGCCAGCCGCCGCTGAACCGGTCGGAGAGCTCCTCGGCGTTGCGCCGCCGGGTCCGGCGGCGCGCCTTGTAGGCGAGGATGACCAGGATCGGCAGCAGGACCAGGATCAGCGGGATCGCCACCGCGAGCAGGATCACCAGCAGCTTGCCCCAGTCGAAACCGTCGTTGTCGGCCTCGTCCTGCTCGTCGTCCTCGACGCTCCCGGCCTTGTTCTGCTCGGGTTCCTCCGGCGGCTCCGGCTCCTCGAGGACCGGGGGCTTGGGGACGTCCTTGGTCTGCGGCTGCGGCTGGACCTTGGTGTCCTCGTCGGGGTTGACGTCGACCGGCACCCAGCCGTACTCCTCGAACGGCACCTCGATCCACGCGTGCACGTCCGAGCCGAGGACGGTCCACTCCTCGCCGGCGGGACGCTCCTCGCTCTCGTCGTCCTCGCGGAAGCCCATGACCACGCGGGCCGGGATGCCGGCCTGGCGGGCCATCAGCGCGAACGCGGTGGCGAACTGCTCCTCCTCGCCGATCATGTCCTCGTCGTCGAGCATCGAGTCCAGGCGTTCGGCGGCGTGTCCCGGGCGCGCCGGGGCGGCGCCCTCGGAGCCCGTCGCCAGGATCCCGGCGGCCTCGAGCGCGTCACGGATGAGGAACAGCTTCTCGGCCTGGTCGGTCTTGTCGCCGATGAACTGGGCCGTCTTCGGCGCGATCTGCCCCGGCAGCGCCGTCTTCTCGGTGGCCGGGAGATCGACCTCGGCGATCGTGGCGTCCTTCAGGTCCTCCTCCGAGGGAGGCGCGGTGAGCAATGTCTCGAGCGTGTAGGTGTCGCCCGGCTCGAGCCCCGACAGCGCGACCGCGGTCTCGGTCTCCTTGTTGTAGTACGTACCGAGCGACTGCTCCGACCCGCGCGGGCCCGTCCAGTGCACGCCCGTCAGATCGCCGACCGCCGGCACCCAGACGTCGTCGTACCCGACCGAGGTGACCTCGATGGTGGCCGGGGTGCCCTCGGCCTGGGTGACGATCTGCTCGCCGACCCGGGAGAAGGTACCGGTGGCGCCGCCCTTGCCGGTGGCGTCGTAGACCACGCCGTCGTACTGGTCGAGCGTGGCGAGGCGGACCCGGGCCATCTCCGGCAGGCCGGTGATCCGCAGGATCTCCGCCTCCTTGGCGTCCTCGCTGTAGTACCGGAACGAGGAGAGCGGTGTCGCGAACTCGTGCATGTCGAGCGGCGGCACGATCTCCTCGCGCAGCACCACGCGCTCGCCGCCGGGCAGCAGCGCGGGACCGGCGAAGCCGGCCGCGAGGGCGGCGACGCCGAGGATGACCGCGCCCGTGCGCACCCGGTACCAGGTGAGGCGGCGGGTGGCCTCGCGGCTCTGCTCCGTGCTGATCGAGTGCGTGCCGACGCGGGCGCCCATCGCGCGCACGCCGCCCCACAGCAGGCCGATGATCGCGATGGCCAGACCCTGCACGACCGGCAGGGCGACGTCGAGCGTGCCCATCAGGATGACGCCGGCGAACCCGAGGACGATCGGCACGAGCGCCCACGACGCGTACCGCGCGCGCAGCGCGATGCTCCCCGCCACGAGCGCGATCAGCAACATCATGAGGTAGGGGACGACGGCGAGCTCCGGGAACGAGGCCAGCGGGGGAACCGTCGTCACGAACGACTTCCAGCCCTGCACCGCCCCGAGCAGCAGCTCACGCAGCGTCGTCAGGCTCGGGATCACCCCGGCGATCGCGTCGCGCGGCAGCGCCAGCGCGGCGCCGAACAGCAGGTAGCCGACGACGGCGAGGGCGGCCACCGTCACGGCGGGCCAGCGGCGCCAGGCGCACAGCCAGGCGATGGCCAGACCGAGCACCGTGCCGCCCACGGTGGGGATCAGGTAGCCGGGCGTGCCCCACACCGGGGCGAAGCCGATGACGATCGCACCGCACATGAGCGCGACGGCGCCCAGGTCGAACCAGGCGCCCCTGGTCAGGGCGCGCGGACGGCTGGCGGCGTAGTTCCGCGTCGTGCCGCCGTCGCGGGTGCTCGAACCGGTGAGGCCGCTCGGCCGGCTGCCGTCCGGGCTGATCCCGCGGCGCGCACCGCCGCGAGTGGTCTCCTCGTAACTCATCCGTCACTCATCTTTCGCAGTGCGAGCGGGAGGTCGCCGAGCTTGCCGAGCGTGAGCACGCCCAGTTCGGCGATCGCGTGCCGCGACAGGGACGCCCCGGGCACGCACTGGATGGCCATCACCTGCACGCCCGCGGGCAGGCGCGCCGACGCCGAACGCAGCTCGGTCGGCGTGACCAGGCTGCCCGTGATGAACGACATCACGGAGGCGTCGTTGACCGTGGTGCCCGCGATCCGGGCGAGGTCCGCGAGCGTCGACCTCGTGGAGCTCAGCTCGATGCGGGACAGGTCGTCCAGGAGGCGCGTGCGGTGGTCGCCGCGGAGGTTCCCGGTGTCGTTCACCATGACGGTGACGCCGCGGTCCTCGCGGATCGCCTGGAGACCGAGCGAGCCGCAGACGCTGACGGCGAGCTCGAACTCCTCCTCGCTCGCGTAGTCCTCGGCGCGCGTGCTGAGCAGTACTGCCAGGTGGGACCGCCGGGTCTCCTCGAACTGGCGCACCATGAGCTGGCCCGTGCGGGCGGTCGTCTTCCAGTGGATGTGGCGCCGGTCGTCGCCGGGCACGTAGTTGCGCAGCGCGTGGAACGACACGTCCGAGTTGGAGATGTCGGTCGTGACGCGGCCCTCGAGGTCCTTGAAGAAGCCGGTGTTGGAGCCCATCAGGTTCTTCACCTGCGGGTGCACGAACAGCTCCTCGGGCTCCGTCCAGACGACCTCGCGGCGCAGCAGGCCGAGCGGGTCGGCGCGCACGGACTTCACCGGGCCCACCGAGATGACGGAGCGGCGCCGGGTCGGGATCGTGAAGATCTCCTCGTGCGCCCCGCCCGCCTTGAGGCGCGGCACCGGGAAGGCGGCGGTACCCGTGCCCACCGGCAGCTCCATCACCGACGGCAGCACCGCGCGGCCGGAGTCGTTGCGCACGTCGAGGCGCCCCACGGCGCGGTCGCCGACGGTGACGCGGCGCTGGGCGAGGTCGAGCACCACGGTGTAGCGGAACCTGCCCAGCACGAACACGGTCGCCGCGACGAGGGTCACGGTCAGCAGCACCGCCACGATCAGCACCTCGACCCAGCTGAAGGTCAGGCCCGCGATCCAGGCGGCCACGGCCACGACCAGCACCGCGACGCCGAAGCCGCTGAAGGCCGCGGCCGCGAGCCAGCCGCGGCGCACGGCACGCCGGGCCTCCAGGCCGCGGTCCCGCGCCGGCCCCCGGCCCGCGGTGGTCCGTGCCTTGCCCTTGCCCGGCGGCGACGTCGTGGGAGTGGTGACGGGCGGCCGGGTCGCCGTCGTCGTCATGCGGAGACACGCTCCTGCGGCGCGGCGACGTCGGACAGGATGCGGGCGAGGATGATGTCGGGCTGCGCGCCGGCGAACTCGGCCTCGGGGTCGAGCACGAAGCGGTGCGCCCAGACCGGCTGCGCGAGGTCCTTGACGTCGTCGGGCAGCACGTAGTTGCGGCCGTGCGCGGCCGCCCACACCTTGCAGCAGCGCACGAGCGCGAGGGCGCCACGGACGGAGACGCCGACGCGCACCTCGGCCGCGTTGCGGGTCTCCTCGGCGAGGCGCGACACGTACTCCAGCACCGCGGTGTCGGAGTAGACCGTGTGGGCCAGCGCGGACATCTCCGTGACGGCCTTGGTGGTGATGAGGGGCTGCAGGGACTTGCTGCGGTCACGGACCGAGGCGCCGCCGAGGATCTCGACCGTGGAGGCGTGGTCCGGGTACCCGACCGACGTCTTCATCAGGAAGCGGTCCAGCTGCGCCTCCGGCAGGCGGTAGGTGCCCGCCTGCTCGATCGGGTTCTGCGTCGCGATGACCATGAACGGGGCGCCCACGCTGTGCTGGATGCCGTCGACGGTGACCTGGCCCTCCTCCATGACCTCCAGGAGCGCGGACTGGGTCTTGGGCGAGGCGCGGTTGATCTCGTCGGCCAGCACGATCGACGCGAAGATCGGGCCCTTGTGGAAGTCGAACTTCCCGGTCTTCTGGTCGTAGATCGTCACGCCGGTGACGTCGGAGGGCAGCAGGTCCGGGGTGAACTGGACGCGGCTGTTCGAGCCCTGTACCGAGGCCGCGATCGCACGCGCCATCGCCGTCTTGCCGGTGCCCGGGGCGTCCTCCAGCAGCAGGTGCCCTTCGGCGAGCATGCAGGTCAGCGCCAGGCGGATGACCTGGGACTTGCCGAGCACGGCCAGTCCGACGTTGCCGACCAGACGGTCGAACGTCTGCGCGAACCAGGCCGCCTGCTCGGGGGTCATCGTGCTGCTCATGTGTTCTTACCTTCTCTTCAGCCTTCTCGTTGCCAATGAAACTTTCGGGTGCGCTTGCCGCGCTGTTGTCACGGATGACCGGCTACCACGTTGTCCCGTCGTACAACTCACCGTCGATCCGCGCTGCGACCTGGGTGCCCGGGTAGCCGTAGAAGCAGTACAGCTGGATCGAGCCGTTGCCGCCGAAGTTCAGCGTCTGTCCCTCACCAGGGCCGACGATGTTGTGCCAGCCGCTCGTGTCCGGATTGGTGCCGGACCAGCATTCCACCCGGTGGCTTCCGCCGGGGAAGTCGCTGTAGTTGAGCTTGAAGTAGGCGCACGACGAGTGCGAGCAGTCGCCGTTGTTCACGGAGGACCCGTGTGACACCGTGGCCTTCGGGTCGGGCGGCGCGATCGTCGAGCCCGATGCGGCCACGTAGCTGCCGCACCCGGCCGCGTTGCACGCGCGCGCCTCCAGCGTGTAGCTCTTGCTGTAGCCGCCCCGCACGCCGACGTCGAACGGCCAGGCCGTGCGCGTCCCGGAGTTGCTCTCCGAGCCGGACAGCCGCCACTCGATGCGCTGCACCGGGCGCCCGCCGTCGGAGCCGGGCCCGCGCACCGTGAAGTGCCCGCCCTGCCCGTCGGCCGACCGGTGCCAGGTCGCACCCGGGGTGCCCGGGACGGTGTACGGCACGACGGCGTTGGACTCGCCCGACCACTCGGAGCAGGCGTTCTTGTCGTTGCACGCCCGGATGCTGAACGTGTACGACTGCCCGTTCGTCAGCCCGCCGTAGGTGTACGACAGGGCCGCACCCGCGTTCACGGCGACGCCCTGGTTCGCCCTGACCTCGTACCGGCCGCCGGTGCCGCGGAAGTCGCCGATCCCGGTCCAGCTCACGTCCGCCTGGCCGCTGGTGTTGCTGCCGAGAGCGGCCACCGGCGCCGCGGGGCGGTCCGGCGTCCCGAACGGCTGCACGGGGGCCGACTCGGCGCCCGCCGGCGACTTCCCGGCCTTGTTCTCCGCCGTGACCCGGAAGGTGTACGACTTCGCCGTGTCCAGGTTCTCCACGACCTGCGAGAGCCCGGCCACCTCCATCGTCCGGACCGTCGCCCCGCCCTCGAGCACCTCGAGGTAGTAGAGCTTCACCGCGTCGCCGTTGTCCTCCGGCGCCGTCCAGCGCACGTCGACCTGGCCGCCCAGCGCGGTCTCCACGCGGGTCGCGGTCGGCGCCGCCGGCGCGTCCGGGGGCCCGGCGGGGACCTCGGGCGCGGACGGCTCGGACCACTCCGACGGGTCCGGCGCCTTGTTCAGCGCCTGCACCCGCACCGTGTACGCGGTGCCGTTCGCGAGCCCCTCCCAGACCACGGACGTGCCCGGCTGGCACTCCTTCTGGAAGGACCCGTCCGGCGCGGCCGGGGAGAGCTCCAGGTTGACGCAGTCGATCGGCGACCGGTCCGTGTAGGTCCGGTTCGTCCACGTGACCGTGAGCTGCTGGTCACCGAACTTGAGCGTCGGCGGGGCCGGCTGCTCGGGCTTCTGGTCCGGGCGCGCCTCCTGCGAGGCCGGGGACGCCTCGGACAGCCCGACCTCGTTCTCCGCCTGCACCGTGAACGTGTAGGTCACGTTGTTGGTCAGGCCGTCGACGGTGCACGTCGTGCTCGCGCACGCGTGCTCGGTCCCCTTCGACGACGTCACGGTGTACCCGGTGATCGGCGCGCCGTTGTTGTTCGGCTCGTCCCAGGTCAGGACCACCGTCTCGGACCGCACCTCCTCGACGCGCGGGGCGCGCGGCGGCTCCGGCTTGCCGAGCACCGTCAGCTTGATCATGCCGTCGACGTGCCGGTCCGGATCCTCGGTGGCGTCCTGGACCGTGTACTTGACGCGCATCACGCCGTGGAAGTCCGGGCTCGGCGTCACCACCACCTGGTCGCCGCTGTAGACCGCCTCGCCGTTGCCGGTCTCGACCACGGCGGTCCCTACCAGCTCCAGCGGTTCCCCGTCGAACGGGGAGACGTCGTTCTGCAGCACGGAGACCGTCTCGGCGACGCCCTGGTGGGCGCCGTCCACGACGTCCTCGCCCACGGCCGCCAGGGGCCTGGTGGAGGCCACGACCCGGACCGTCAGCTCGCCCGCGACCGGGTCGGACGTGTCGTCCTGCACCGTGAACGCGATCTCCTGCGAGGTGCCCTTGGTGACCGACGGCTCGGCCTGCGCCGTGACCGTGCTGCCCCGCACCGTGGCCGCGATCCCCTCCCCGCCGCTCTTGGTGGCGAAGGTGAGCGGGTCGTTCTCCGGGTCCCGGACGTAGGCCGCCAGGTCCACGGCGCCCTCCTCGCCCTGCGGGATCTCCAGCACCGGCGACCCGACGATCCTCGGCTTCTGGTTCGTCGACGCCTCGACGTTGATCGGCAGCGTCAGCGTCGCCTTGCGGCCCTCCGGGTCGTCCGGTCCCGCGCCGTCGGTGACCTCGAAGCTCACCGACGCCGGGCCCACGTAGGCCTTCTCCGAGGTGTACTCCAGCCCGGTGCGCCCGGTGACCAGCACGGAACCCTCGACCGCGCTCACGGTGGACTCCTCGGTGATCCGCGGCTCCCTGCCCTCCTCGACGACCACGTACTTGGTCAGGTCGATCGCGAGCGGCTCGCCGGAGATCGCCTTGAGCGGGTCCAGCCCCGGCTTGAGGTGCGGCGTGAGCAGGTCCCCGGGGACCCGCACGAACGCGCTCGACTCCTGGCCGTCGAGGTCGGTCACGGTGTACGTGATGACCTGCAGCTTGCCGGTCACGGCGATCTCGATCCGGCCGTCCTCGGTGAGGGTGGCGCCGGCGGCGCGGCCCGGCAGGCTCACCTCGAGCTCCGAGGCCACGCCGTCCGGGTCCGAGTCGTTGGCCAGCACGTCGACGACCACCGAGTCCTGGCCGACGACGTCCGGGACCGCCAGCACGTCGTCGTTCGCCACGGGCGGCACCAGCGGCGCGTTGTCCGACACCTTGACGGTGATCGTGCCCTGCGCACGGGACTTGAAGGAGTCCTGGATCCCGTAGAAGAAGGGGTGCTCACCCTGATCGGACGGGGCCTTGACCACCACCTCGTCCTCGACGACCTTCGGGCTCATGTCGCGGGCCCCGCTGAACAGGGACTCCACCAGGCCGATCTCGTCGCCGTCCGGGTCGGAGTCGTTCGCCAGGGCGTCGATCCCGACCGTGCGCCCGGGGCGGACGAACGTGTGGTCGTCCTGGGCGACGGGCTTCTGGTTCGTCGCGGGCAGCGGCGCGATGCCCACCCGGACGGTGCCCTCGCCGACGGCGCCGCGGCTGTCGGTGGCGTTGTAGGTGAACGTGTCCGTGCCGACCGAGTCCTGGGAGGCCTCGAAGTCGATGAACCCGTCGGTCACGCGCGCCCGGCCGAGCGTGGGAGCGCCCGAGATGTCGGACAGCATGACGTAGTCGCCGTCCGGGTCCACGGCGTCGAGCGGCACGTCGATCCGCACCGTCCCGCCGGACAGGACGCGCGCGGTGACGTCGGGCAGCTGCGGCGCGTTGTTCTCGTCGTCCGCGCGGATGTTGATCGTGATCTGCGCCGAGTCACGCTGGCCGTTCGGATCGGTCACCTCGTAGACCGCGTGGGCCACGCCCTCGCGGGTGCCCGCCTTGAAGCGGACCACCTCCTCGGAGACGAACGCCTCCCCGAGCGCGGCCTCCGGCCGCTCCACGAGCTCCTTGTTCAGCTCCACCGGCAGGCCGTCCGGGTGCGAGTCGTTCTTCAGCACCGGGATCGTGACGGTGTCGCCCACGTGCACGTCGACCTCGTCCGCGCCCGCCTCCGGCGGCCGCAGCCGGTCCGACGCCGGGATCGGCACCACGTGCACCTGCCCGTTGGCCGTCTCCGAGCCGTTCGACACGGTGTACCCGATCACCACGGGGCCCTCGAGCCGCTGGTTCTCGGTGATCTTCAGGACGTGGTGGTCGAGCGTCGCGACCGTGAGCCCGGAGTCCTCGGGGACGTCGATCGACTGCACGACCAGCACGCCGCCCGCGGGGTCGGTGTCGTTGGCGAGCACGTCCACCAGGCCCTCGCCGCCCTTCGGCAGCAGCACCTGGTCCGAGACGGCCACCGGCCGGCCCGCGTCGCTCGGCGGTTCGACGACGTCGACCCGCACCAGGCCGGTCGCGGCCGCGGAGCCGCCCGCCACCCTGTAGGTGATGTCGTACGAGCCGGGCTTCTCGCTCTCGAACCGGTAGGTGCCCGCCGTGTAGTTGGGCGTGATCTCGGCGGGGGAGGCCGGGCCGACGTCGACCAGGCGCAGCCGGTCGCCGTTCGGGTCGGAGTCGTTCCGCAGCGGGCGCACCGTGACCGGCTCGCCCGCCAGGGTCGTCACGTGATCCTGTACCGCCACGGGCGGCTGGTCGTCGGCGACGACGTCGACCTTGAGCGTCCCCTCGACGAGTTCCTTGCCGTCCGACACCGTCACGTCCACGATCTTGTGGCCCGTGGCCCCGCCGCCGTCGAGGAACTCGATGGTGCCGTCCGGGCGCGAGCGCACCTCGTCGCTGCTGTCCGCCGTGGTCGCCGTCGACAGCAGCAGGTTGTCGCCGTCCGGGTCCTTGAAGAAGGGCAGCAGCCGTATCTTCGCCGTGCCGCCCTGGGCGACCTTGAGCACCGGCATGCTGTTCTCGGACACCGGGACCGGGGCCTCGTTCTCCGCCGGCGGCCGCACCTTGAGGACCACGTTCGCCTGCGCGGTACCGCCCTCGCGACCGTCGTCCACCTCGTAGCGGAAGGTGACCGTCCCCGAGGCGCCGGCGGGGATGTCCGCCTGCAGCGCCTTGCCGTTGAGCACCCGGTCCACCCGGATGCCCGAGGACTCGTCCGGCGCCTGGGCCACCGAGACCGTCATGACGTCGCCGTCCGGGTCGATGTCGTTGCCGAGCACGTCGAGCACCGTCGTGCGGCCCGGCCGCACGCCCAGCGCGTCGTCGTTGGGCTCCGGCGCCTTGTTCGGCTGGTCACGGTCGGCGACCACCTGGTCGACCTGCTCGTAGACGGTCTGCTCGGACTCGGTCTTCTCGCCCTTGTCCTCGTCCTTCCACTTCAGCTCCCAGTCATCCACCTTGCGGAAGTCCTCGGTGGGGAGCCAGAGGGTCCCGCCGAACACGTCGTTGAGGATGATCCGGTCCCGGTTGACGCGGTACTGCAGCACGGCGTTGTCGGACAGCCCGGGCAGGGTCTGCCGGTCGTCCGCGTCCGTTCCCGGGCAGTCCCGGACCACCTCACCGGTGCCCGACCACGCCCCGTAGACGCACCCGGCGAGCTGCGCCGGGGCGGCCGCGTCGCCGGACGCGCGCTGCGTGAGCGCCTCGCCGCCGGCGAGCGGCTGCACGACCAGCGACTCGCGGGTGGCCACCGCCACGTCCTCGGCGGGTCCGGACGGGAGCTGCAGCTGCGCCTCGGCGAGCCCGTCGAGCTGCACCCGCTCACCGCCCGGGAGGACGAGGTTCTCCGTGCTGCGGTCCAGGATCACGGGCTGGTCCCCCACCGCGGTGAGCTGGAAGTCCGCGTCCTCCTGGAGCGTCAGCCGCTCGGTGGTCAGCTCCCCGGGTGCGCCGTGGCCGGAGGTCGGCACGCGGTGCAGTTCGCCCGTCACCGGCGTCGCGACCCAGACCGTGCCGTCGGTGCCGACCACCATCCGGCCGTCCTTGCCGAGCTCCGCGGTGGGCTTGAGCTTCTCCTCGTCGAACGAGCGCGCGCCGTCGAACGGCAGCACCCAGAGCTTCCCGGTGTCGTGGTCGTACACGGCCGTGGCGGCACCGCCCGACGCGACCTGCGCCCCGGCCGGCAGCGCCAGGGCCCCGTCGGCCTGCAGATGCGCCGGATCGACGGGGCTGGCCTCGCTGTTGGCCGTGTTCTCCAGCAGCACCCGGCCGCCGTCCTGCGACACGTCGAACGCGGTCGAGTTCGCGTTCATGATGCCGTCGAGGGTCCCGGCCTCGAAGTTGAACCGGCCCAGCTCGCCGCTGCTCGTCTTGGTGACCCAGACCCCCGAGTCGTGCAGGACGACGTCGGCCGTGGCCTCGCCGTCGTACCAGAGCGCGAGCCCCGCCACGGCACCCGCGAAGACGGTGACAACGGTGCCGGACGCGATGGCGCGCCGGTTGTCCTTGAGCCATGACGCCAGGGCCACGGGGCTCCTCCTCGGGGGGTCGGGACTGCGGGATTCAGGTCTTGGGTCTTGTACTGATGGTTAGCTCAGTCGCGGGCCAACGGTACAAGGAGCCACTGACACGCGGACAGCGCCGCAGGTGGGGAGATCTCCCCGCCCGCGGCGGTCCGGGCCCGCGGCGGTCCGGGCATCAGATGTTCCAGGTCCCCTTGCCGATGAGGACCGGGTCGCCGCCGGACGGTTTCATGTACACCGCCACCGCGGTTCCGTTGTAGCTCTTGCCCATGTAGCACTTCTCGACCATGTCGACGGTGCCGCTGTTGCCGCTGACCGTGAACTTCCGGCTGTCCTCCCACCGCTTGGAATGCGTGTGGATGTCGTGCCAGCCGGAGACCTCCGGGGTGTCGCCGGCCCAGCAGGCGATCTGATGGGTGCCCGAACCTGCGTTGTTCCACGAGATCTCCCACCAGCGGCAGGTCTCGACGCACCCGCCGTAGTAGCTGCCGCCCGAGACGGAGGCCGTCGGCGTCGGCCTCGGGTTGGCCGCCGCCGAGTCGCACACCGGTCCGGTCACCTGGCCCTCGCTGTCCCGTACCGTCACGCACGCCTCTTTCGTCTGGCTGTACCCGGCCGCGACCGTCCTGGTGCCGCTCTTCGCGTTGTCGCTGAACGCACCCGTCACGCTGACCGTCGTGTCCCGCCCGTTCGTGCTTCGCGCGTCCCAGGTGAACGTGACGCTCTGGTTCCCGCCGGTGGCCGTGATCGTCGGCGCCGGCGGCGGCCCGTACGGAACGACCGCGTTGGACTGCTCGGACGGCGGCGAGCACGCCTCGGTGCCGTCGATCGTGTTCGTGTTGCACGCCAGGACCGTGAACGTGTACTGGCTGCCGTTCGTCAGCCCGCCGAACACGAGAGACGTCTCGGTTCCCGGCGTGTCCTGGTGGGTCCCGTCGCTCGCGACGACCCGGAAGAAGGCTCCGGTGCCGTTGAACTTGCCGGACCATCCCCAGCTCACGCGTGCCTGGTTGCTCATGTTGTTGCCGACCGAGGCGGTCGGGGTACCGGGCCTGGTCGGGGTGCCCGACGGCTGCACCCGGTTCGACTCCGGGCTCACCGGGGACAGCCCCGCCTTGTTCTCCGCGGTGACCTGGAAGGTGTAGGTCCTGGCCGGATCGAGGCCGGCCACCGGATAGCTCGTACCGGTGATGTCCGAGTGGGTCCGGACCTTCGTCCCGTCCTCCAGCACGTCCAGGTGGTACCGCCGGGGGGCGTCACCGTTCCCGTCCGGTTCCACCCACGAGACGTCGACGCGGCCGCCCAGCGCACCGCCGTCGCGGCGCGTCGCCGTCGGCGCCGCGGGCGCCGCCGGCTTGCCCGCCGGCACCTCCGGGGCGGACTGCTCGGACCACTCCGACGGGTCCGGCGCCTCGTTCCGCGCCCGCGCCTCCACCGTGTAGGACGTCCCGTTCTCCAGGCCCTCCCACACCACCGACTCGCCCTGCTGGCACTCCTTCAGGAACGACCCGTCGGCAGCCGCGGGGGAGATCCGCAGGTCCACGCAGTCGATCGCCGAACGATCCGAGTAGGCCCGGTTGGTCCAGCTGACCGTGAGCTTCTTGTCGCCGAACTTCAGGACGGGCGGGGCCGGCTGCTCGGGCTTCTGGTCCGGCCGCGCCTCCTGCGACGCGGGGGACGCCTCCGACAGCCCCACCTCGTTCTCCGCCCGCACCGTGAACGTGTAGGTCACGTCGTTCGTCAGCCCGGTGAACGAGCAGGTGGTGCTCTCGCACTGCTGCTCGTCCCCCCTCGAGGACGTGACCGTGTACCCGGCGATCGGGGCTCCGTTGTTGTTCGGCTCGTCCCAGCTGAGCACCACCGTCTCGGAGCGCACCTCCCCGATCCGCGGGGCGCGGGGCGCGCCGGGCTTGCCGAGCACCTTGAGGGTGATCAGCCCGTCCACGTTCCGGTCCGGGTCCTTCGTGGCGTCCTGGACCGTGTACTTCACGCGCATCACGCCCTGGAAGCTCTCGGCGGGCGTCACCACCACGCGATCGCCGTCGTACGCCACCTTGCCGTCGCCGGTCTCGACGACCGCCGTCCCCGTCAGTTCCAGCGGCGTCTCGGGGAACGGGTTGGTGTCGTTGTCCAGCACGGCCACGCTCTCGGCCACGCCCTGGTGGGCACCCTCGACCGGGTCCTCGCCCGTGGCCGCCAGCGGCCTGGTCGACGCGACGACGTTCACGGTGAGCTCGCCCTGCACCGGGTCGCTCCGGCCGTCGCTGACGGTGAAGGAGAGCGACTGCGACGTACCCTTGCCCACCCCCGCCTCGGCGGTCGCCGTGACGGTGCCGCCCCGCACCTCGGCGCCGATCCCCTCCGCCTTGCCCTTCATCGCGAAGGTCAGCGCGTCGTTCTCCGGGTCCTTCACGTAGGCGGTCAGGTCGACGGCGCCCTCCTCGCCCTGGGGCACGTCCAGCGCCGGCGAGCCGATGATCTTCGGCTGCTGGTTGGTCGAGGCCTGCACGTTGATCGGCAGCGTCAGCGTCGCCTTGCGGCCGTCCGGGTCGTTCGGGCCGTCGCCGTCGGTGACCTCGAAGCTCACCGACGCCGGGCCCACGTAGTCGTCCTCGGAGGTGTAGG
Source organism: Myceligenerans crystallogenes (assembly GCF_039529775.1). Classification (NCBI taxonomy): domain Bacteria; kingdom Bacillati; phylum Actinomycetota; class Actinomycetes; order Micrococcales; family Promicromonosporaceae; genus Myceligenerans; species Myceligenerans crystallogenes. The sequence goes on along the minus strand of NZ_BAAANL010000001.1, from coordinate 359,013 downwards.
TGATCCCGGTGGGACCGGTCGCCCGGGCGCTGCCCTCCACGGCGCTCACCGTCGACTCCTCGGTGATCTGGGGCGCCAGCCCCGCCTCGACCACGACGTACTCGGTCAGGTCGATCTCGAGCGGCTCGCCGCTGATCGCCTTCAGCGGGTCCAGGCCCGGCAACAGGTGCGGCGTCAGCGAGTCGGCGGGAACCCGCACGAAGGCGCTGGACTCCTGCCCGTCCATGTCGGTCACGGTGTACGTGATGACCTGCAGCCGGTCCGTCACCGCGACGGTCATCCGCCCGTCGCCGGACAGCTTCACCCCCGGCGTCTCGCGCGGCAGGCTCACCTCGAGCTCCGCGGCCACGCCGTCCGGGTCGCCGTCGTTGGCCAGCACGTCGACCGCCACGGAGTCCTTCCCGACGACGTCGGGGATGGCCAGCACGTCGTCGTTGGCCACCGGTGGCACCAGCGGCGCGTCCTGGGACACCCTCACCGTGATCGTGCCCTGCGCGCGCGACTTGTAGCGGTCCTGGATGCCGTAGTAGAAGGGGTGCTCGCCCTCCTCGCCGGGGGCGGTCACCACGACCTCCTCCTCGACGACCTGCGGGTCCAGTTCCTCGGCGCTGCCGAACAGGGACTCCACCAGGCCGATCTCGTCCCCGTCCGGGTCCGAGTCGTTCGCCAGCGCGTCGATCCCCACCGTCCGGCCGGGCCGCACCAGCGTGCGGTCGTCCTGGGCCACGGGCTTCTGGTTCGACGTCGGCAGCGGGGCGACGCCCACCCGGATCGTGCCCTCGCCGACCGCGCCCCGGCTGTCGGTCGCGTTGTACGTGAACGTGTCGGTCCCGACCGAGTCCTCGGAGGCCTCGAAGTCGATGAACCCGTCGGTCACCCGCGCCCGGCCCAGGGTCGGGGCGCGTGAGATGTCGGACAGCATGACGTGGTCGCCGTCGGGGTCGACGCCGTCGAGCGGCACCTCGACCCGCACCGTGCCGCCCGAGAGCACCCGCGCCTCGACGTCCGGCAACGCCGGCGCGTTGTTCTTCTCCCCGTCGCGGACGTTGATCTTGACCTGCGCGGAGTCGCGCTGGTCGTTCAGGTCCGTCACCTCGTAGACGGCGTGCGCGACGCCCGCCTCGGACCCCGCCTTGAACCGGATCACGTCCTGAGAGACGAAGGCCTCGCCCAGCTCCTGCTCCGGCTCCTCGACCAGCTTCCTGTTGAGCTCCAGCGGGACGCCGTCCGGGTGCGAGTCGTTCCGCAGCACCGGGATGGTGACGGTGTCGCCCACGTGCACGTCGACCTCGTCCGCGCCGGCCTCCGGGGGCCGCAGGCTGTCGGAGGCCGGGATCGGCTGGACGTTCACCTGTCCCGTGGCCGTCTCGGTGCCGTTCGACACGGTGTAGCCGATGATCACCGGCTCCTCGAGCCGCTGGTTCTCGGTGATCTTGAGGACATGATGGTCCAGGACGGCCACCGTCAGGCCGGAGTCCTCCGGCACGTCGATGGACTGCGCCACCAGCACGCCGCCCGCGGGGTCGGTGTCGTTCGCCAGCACGTCCACCAGGCCCTCGCCGCCCTTGGGCAGCAGCACCTTGTCGGACACCGCGACCGGCCGGCCCCCGTCGTCCGGGGGCTCGACGACGTCGACCCGCACCAGCCCCGTCACCGCCTGTGAACCGTCGCTGACCTCGTAGGTCATGTCGTACGAACCGGCCTGGTCGCTCACGAACCGGTAGGTGCCCGCCGTCCAGTTCGGCAGGACCTGCGCGGGAGAAGCGGGCCCGACGTTGGACAGCCGGACCTCCTCGCCGTTCGGGTCGGAGTCGTTCCGCAGCGGGCGCACCGTGACCGGCTCGCCCACCAGCGTCACGACGTGGTCCTGGACCGGGATCGGCGGCACGTCGTCGGCGACCACGTCGATGTTGAGCGTGCCCTTCACGAGCCCGCCCATGCCGTCCGACACGGTGACGTCCACGATCTTGCGGCCCGTGGCCCCGCCGCCGTCGAGGAACTCGATGGTGCCGTCGGGGCGCGAGCGCACCTCGTCGCTGCTGTCCGACGTCGTCGCCGTCGACAGGACGAGGTTGTCGCCGTCCGGGTCCTTGAAGTACGGCAGCAGCTTCATCCTCGCGGTGCCGCCCTGGGCGACCTTGAGCACGGGCACGCTGTTCTCGGAGGCCGGGACGGGGGGCTCGTTCTCCGTCAGCGGCCGCACGCGCAGCGTGACCTGCTGGGTGGCCGTGCCGTCCTCGCGCCCGTCGTTCACCTCGTACGTGAACGTGACCTCATCGGTCGCGTCGGCCGGGACGTCGGCCTGCAGCGCCTTGCCGTCGAGCACCCGGTCCACGCGGATCGCCGACGCCGCCGGCGGCTCCGCGACCTTGACCGTCATGACGTCGCCGTCCTTGTCGACGTCGTTGCTCAGCACGTCCAGCACCATGGTGCGGCCGGGCCGCACCCCGTAGGAGTCCGCCTTGGGCTCCGGCGGGTTGTTCGGCTGGTCCCGGTCCGCGACGGTGTGGTCCACCTGCTCGTAGACGGTCTCCTCGGACTCGCTCTCCTCGCCCTTGTCCTCGTCCTTCCACTTCAGGTCCCAGTCGTCGACCTTCAGGAAGTCCTCGGTGGGGATCCACAACGTCCCGCCGAACACGTCGTTGAGGATGATCCGGTCCCGGTTGGTGCGGTACCGCAGCTCGGCGCTCTCCGAGAGCCCTTCCAGCGTCTGGCTGTCGTCCGAGTCACTGCCCGGGCAGTCGCGCATGACCTCGCCGGTGCCGGACCACGCGCCGTACACGCACCCGCCGAGCTGCGCCGGGGGCGCGGGATCGCCGGACGCGCGCTGGGTCAGCGATTCGCCCCCGCCGAGCGGCTGCTTGACGAGCGACTCCCGGGTCGCGAGCACGACGTCGGCCGAGGCCTCCGAGGGAATCTGCAGCTGCGCCTCGGCGAGCCCGTCGAGCTCCACCCGCTCGCCGCCGGGCAGCAGGAGGGTCTCCCCGGTGCGGTCGAGCACGACGGGCTGGTCGCCCACCGCCGTCACCTGGAGGTCCGCGTCCTCCTGGAAGCCCAGCCGCTCCGACGTCCGCCCGCCGGCCGTACCGTTCTCGGACGTCGGGATCTTGTGGAGCTCCCCCGTGGCGGGCGACGCGACCCATACGGTCCCGTCGGTGCCGACCGTCATGACGCCGCGCTGGTCCTTGCCGAGCTCCGCCGTCGGCTTCTTCTTCTCGTCGAAGGAGCGCGCGCCGTCGAAGGGCAGCACCCAGAGCTTCCCGGTGTCGTGGTCGTAGACGGCCGTGGCCGCCTCGCCGGACGCGACCTGCGCCCCGGCCGGCAGCGCCAGGCCGCCCGCGGTCTTCAGGTGCGCCGGATCGATCGGGCTGGCCTCGCTGCCGGCCGTGTTCTCCAGCAGCACCCGGCCGCCGTCCTGCGAGACGTCGAAGTCCGTGGCGTTGGTCGGCATGATGCCGTCGAGGGTCCCGGCCTCGAAGTTGAACCGGCCCAGCTCGGCGCTGCTCTCGTTCGTGACCCAGATCCCGGAGTCGTGGAGGGCGACGTCGGCCGTGGCCTCGCCGTCGTACCAGAGCGCGAGCCCGACGAGCCCGCCGGCGAAGAGCGTGACGACGCTCCCCGACGCGATCGCGCGCTTGTTCCCCATGAGTCGTGACGCCAGGGACACGAAGCTCCTCCTCGGCAGCAGTGATGTGGGCCAGTTCCGCGCGGGCCCGCATGCACCGTGCGACCCGCCACCGCTTGTCCAGATCATCCGGGTTGGTCCGGGCCGCGGCAACGGAGATCACACTACAAGGGACCTCTGACACCCGAACAGGAAAATGGGATGGGGAGAAGGCCCCGTACGCAAGATCTCCACAGATTCACCCGCTTCCCGGAATTCGCGGAAACGGCGGGATCCCAGCGATTTCAGCCGGAGTCAATAGCTAGGTCGGTCGTCCAACTCGACACGGCTCCCCGCCACCAGACCCCACCGCCGGAAACTACCCGCCGGCGCCTCGAGCACCGCCTTCACCCCGCGCCGCGCCGCCGAGAACGCCCACGGCCGCAGCACCTGGGTGTGCAGCACCTCGCCGTCGGCGCCGAGCAGCGCGACGTCCAGCGGGACCGCCATCCACGCCCCGTGCACCGACGAGCACGGCCGCAGCACCATCGCCTCGGGCAGGTCGCGCCGGAAGAGCAGCCCGCGGGCGCGCGTCAGCACGGTGTCCGCCACCTCGGCCTCGGCCACCGGACGGCGGTCCACCACGAGCGTGCTGCGCCTCATGGTCGCGAACCCTACCCGGCCACCGGGCGAGCATCCGAGCCCGCCCTTGAAACCCTCTTTGCCACTGACCGATCGGTCAGCTTTCCCGTGCGGTTCATGACCGGTTCGGCACCGCCGCCTCGCCCGTGCGGCCGCCGGACGCCCCGCCACGCACCGCGATCCGCCGTTCTCACGCCGATCCTCGTGCCACGACCCCGGCCGGACCGCCCCCGGTGCCGCGCGTTCGATGACCGATTCGCACCGGACATGCTTGACGTACCGGACCGGCCGGGCCAGCATCCGTCCAGGAGCGGCCGGAGCGCGGCAACGCGCGCCCAGGTTTCGTCAGTCCCTGAGATCAGTCAAGGAAGAGTCCGAGGGAGAACCGTGCTCGTCGTCGCTGTCGGTGCGCCCGCGGGCGTGCACTCCGGGGTACATCGCGCGGACCGCACGCTGGATTCCGTCGTGGCGGCGGTCCGCAGGCTTCCCGCCGACGACGTCGTCCTGGTCACGCGGGACGACGAGGCCCGGCTCGTCGCCCGTTCCGCGCGCCTCGTCCTCGGGTCCGAGCGGCTCGCGCACCTGCACCTCGCCGGCGCCCGCCTCACCGCGTGGGCGCTGGTCCTGGCGGGCCTGAGCACGCCCGCCCTCCCGGCGTCGTCGGCCTCGGCCGTGGCCGACGACGTGCTGGCGAACGTGCACACGCGCGCGATCCTGTCGACCGTCGCCTCGCTGGGCGATCCCGTGCCCACCTTCCGGCAGCACGCCGGCAGCCTCCTGCCGAACTCGGCGTTCCTCGTCGACACGCGACGCGGCACGGTGGGCCGGTTCCAGGGGCGGCTCGGGCTCCCGGAGGGGGAACTGCTCGCCGTCGCGCGCTCGCCCCGCCCGGTGGTCCCCGAGGCGACGATCCCGGGTCTCCTGCCCCGGACGGCCGACGCCGATCTCGGCCCGCAGCCCGCGCGGCCCGCCTCCTGGCCCGCGCCCCGCTGGTTCGAGGCCTCCGTCCTGCTGACCCCGCTGACCGCGACGATCACGGGCGTGGCCACGGGCTTCCTCCGCTGGCCGTCCTGCGAGGTCTGCGGCCGCGCCACCCCGGCCGCCTGCCTCTTCTGCGGCGTCGGCGGCCCGGACACCGTCGCCGCGCCCGCGGCAGCCACCACCCCGTCCCCCGCCTCCGACCCCCAGGAGCAGGTCCGTTGAACCCTCGCCAGCGACGTGGAGTCGTGCTCCTCGTCGTCACCTCCTTTCTCGCGGCCGCCGTGTTCGGCGGCGTCCTGTACTACGTGCGCACGGTGAGCTCGCAGGTCGGCCCGATGACCACGGTCCTGAGGCTGACCCGCGCCGTGGAGCCCCAGGAGCCCGTCGGCCCCGCGCTGCTGGAGGAGGTCGAGATCCCCGAGCGCTGGGTCCCCGACTCCGCCGTCCGCGACCTCGACGACGTGCGGGACCTGGTCGCCGCGACCGCGTACCAGCGCGGCGCGCTGCTGCAGGAGGGCATGCTCGTCGAGCGGCCCATCGTGCAGCCCGGCTTCCGCGAGGTCGCGGTGCTGGTCGACGCCGAGACCGGGGTGGCGGGCAAGATCATGCCCGGCGACCGCGTCGACGTCATCGCCACCACCGAGGACAAGGAGGGCAACCAGATCGCGCGCGTGTGGGTCGCGAACGCCCTGGTGGTGGAGGTGGGCATCCCGCAGGACGTGGAGGACTCCGAGACGCTGGAGACCTCCACCGGCCTGCCGGTCACGTTCGCGCTGCACGCCGACGACGCCCTCACGCTCGCCTACGTGGAGTCGTTCTCCGTGAAGATGCGCCTGTCCCTGCGCGGCGCGGGCGACGACAAGGTGCTCCCGGCGGACCAGCAGATCTTCGACGGCAAGCTCCGCGAGCCGGCGGCCGAGCCCGGTCAGGGGAACTGACATGGTCACCAGGGTCCTGCTCGCCACGAGCTCGCACGAGGTGCGTGACCACCTCGGCCACATCCTGTCCGAGGCCGGCGGGTTCGAGCTGGCCGCCGCCGTGCCGGACGCCGCCGGCGTCCTGACCGCGCTGGACCGTTTCGGTGACGTCGGCCTCGTCGTCGTCGACGAGGCCGCCGACGGCGGGCGCGGGCACGCGCTCGTGCGCACGGTCGGGATGGCGCGGCCGCTCGTCGGCATCGTCATGGTCGTGGACGCCCGCGGCCCGAACGGCCTGACCGCGGCGATGTCCGCCGCGATGGACGTCGGCGCCCGCTCGGTGATCGCGCGCAACGCCGGCCTGGAGGAGGTGCTCACCCGGTTCGAGGCGGTGGCGTCGTGGTCGGCGGTGGCGCAGGCGGCGGTGTCCGCGGAGCGCACCGGCGGGCGCGCGGGCCGGGTGGTCGCCCTCGCGGGCGCGAAGGGCGGCGTCGGCACGTCCGTGCTCGCGCTCCTGCTGGCCCGCGCGGCGCGCTCGAGCGCGACGACGCTCGTCGACCTCGACCTCGGCTCCGGGGACCAGACCGCCTACACCGGCGTGCGGACGCGCCGGTCGGTGGTCGACCTGGCCGGGGTCGACGGCGACGTGACCGGGCGCATGATCCGCGAGACCACCTACGAGGTGCCGGGCGGCATCCGGCTGCTGCCCGCCCCGGCGGACGGCGAGCGCGGCGAGGAGATGTCCGCCGCCGCGGTGCGGTCGGTGATCGGCGCGCTGCGGTTCGAGTCCGACCTCGCGGTGCTCGACGTCGGCTCGCACCTGGACGAGCCGCGCGCCACGGCCCTGGAGTTCGCCGACCGCGTGCTGCTGGTCTGCACCCCGGACCTGCCCGCGCTGCGCTCGGCGCGCCGCTCCCTGGCCCAGTGGGAGCGCCTGGCGATCCGGAACCCGGACTCCGTGGAGCTCATCCTCAACCGCCGCACACCGAAGGACGAGGTGACGCCCCAGCTCGCCGAGCGGATCGTGGAACGGCCGATCGCGTTCACGGTGCCCGACGGCGGGCCCGCGTTCGCCGGCGCCGTGAACACCGCGACCCTCCTGGAGACGCCCACGCCCGTGCACAAGGCGGTCGCCGAGGTGGGCGCGGCCGCCCTGCGCGAGAGCGGCCCGGACGGCGCCGCGGTCCCGGCCCCCGGCGATGCCGCCGACACGACGGAGATCGACGATCTGGTCCATGCGGGCACCCGCCGCCCGCGGCGCCGTGGCGAGGCCGGTCAGGCGACCGCCGAGCTGCCCGTCGTCATCCTGATCGCACTACTGGCGATCCTGCTGTGCGTGCAGGGCCTCGGCTGGGCGTCCGGCCTGCTCGCCGCGCGCGCGGCCGCGCAGGAGGGGGCGCGGACGGTCGGCGTCGCCGGCTGGGAGCCGTCCGACGACGACGGCGACGGCGTCCCCGACATCGTCCGGCAGGTGCGCGACGACGTCCGCGGCCGGCTGCCCGCGTCGCTGGCGGCGGACCTGGCCGACGACGAGATCGCGGTCTCCCGGGACGAGGTCAGCGTGACCGTCACCGTCGAGACGCTGCTCGGCCTGGAGCTGTCGGCGTCGTCGTCCGCACGCGTCCACGAGGAGGGCTGAGGTGAGGACCGGAATGAGTGCCGGACCGAACGCCGGGACGTCCCGGGGACCCGCCGCGCCCGGCCGGCGCGAACGCGGCCAGGCCGCCGTCGAGCTCGTCGGCGTCGTCTTCACCGTCGTGCTGGTGGCGGTCCTCGCGATCCAGGGCATCACCGTCGCGCAGGCCGCGTCGATCGCGCAGGAGGCCGCGCGCCACGGCGCCCGCGCTCTGAGCCTCGGCCAGGACTGCCGCGGCGTCCTCGCCGACCACGTCCCGGACGGCATCACGATCGTCGACGGCGACACGACCTGCACGGTGGACGACGACGGCGCCGTGGTCGCCCTGACCGTGTCCGTGCCGCTCGGCCTGGGGGACGTCACGATGACCGAGGTCGTGCTGACCCGGTCGGCGGAGTTCCCCGTGCAGGGCGACCCGCCGCCCGCGGACGAGCCGGCGCCGTCGGCCACCCCTGAGGAGGAGGCCTGATGGCGCTGCGCGACCGGCTGGCCGCCGACGAACGGGGCGGCCAGGACAACGACCTCGCCGCCGTCTACCGCGAGCGCCTGCTCGAGGAGATCGACGTCGACGAGCTCGCGCGGCTCTCGCCCGCGCAGCGGCGGGTGCGGATGGAGCGCGTGCTGTCGCGGATGCTGTCGCTGGACGGGCCGGTGCTGTCGGCCCGCGAGCGCAGCGTGCTGGTGCAGCGGATCGTGGACGAGGCCCTCGGGCTGGGCGTGCTGGAGCCGCTGCTGGCGGACGAGTCGGTCACGGAGATCATGGTGAACGGCCCGCACGACGTGTTCGTGGAGCGGTACGGGAAGATCGAGCGGGTGCCGACGCGGTTCACGTCGGTGGCGCAGCTGCACCAGACGATCGACCGGATCGTGTCGCAGGTGAACCGGCGCGTGGACGAGTCCTCGCCGATGGTGGACGCGCGGCTGCCCACGGGTGAGCGCGTGAACGTGATCATCCCGCCGCTGGCGCTGGACGGCCCGACGATGACGATCCGGCGGTTCCCGACGCCGTTCCGCATGGCGGAGCTGGTCGAGCGGGGCACGCTGGACACGAGCACGGCGGCGCTGCTGGGCGCGTGCGTGCGGGGGCGGCTGAACGTGATCGTCTCGGGTGGCACGGGTTCCGGGAAGACGACGTTCCTGAACGCGCTGAGCGGGATGATCCCGCAGCACGAGCGGATCGTGACGATCGAGGACGCCGCCGAGCTGTCGCTGCAGCAGGGGCACGTGGTGCGGCTGGAGTCGCGCCCGGCGAACGTGGAGGGCCGCGGCGCGGTGATCATCCGGGACCTGGTGCGCAACGCGCTGCGCATGCGGCCGGACCGGATCATCGTGGGCGAGGTCCGCGGCGGGGAGACGCTGGACATGCTGCAGGCGATGAACACGGGCCACGACGGCTCGATCGCGACGGTGCACGCGAACACGGCCCGCGACGCGCTGGGCCGTCTGGAGACGCTGGCCTCGATGAGCGAGGTGGACCTGCCGGTGGCGACGCTGCGCGACCAGATCAACTCGGCGATCGACGTCGTCGTCCACCTGGAGCGGGCGCTGGACGGGTCACGGCGGGTCGTGGAGGTGGGGGCGGTGACGTCGCATCGGCGCGAGGAGTACGAGCTGGTGCTGCTGGTGCGGTTCGTCGCGGATCCGGTGGGGGCCGAGCGGGTGGTCTCCGGCACCTTCGTCCCCGCGGCCGTGCCGCCCGAGCTGGCCGAGCGGCTGCACCGCGCCGGCGAGACCGTTCCGGTGGTGCACGCCCCATGACCGCGACCCTGGACCTGAGCACGCTGTTCCTGCTGATCACCGGCGGCCTCATGGTCACGCTGGTGCTCGCCGCCGCGACGGTGGCCGTCTGGGCGGGCAACGCCGAGACCGAACGGCGCATGGTGGAATCCGCGGATCTCGGCGACGGCGGCCGCTCCTGGGTGTTCGCCCGCCTGGACACGCGCCTGCAGCGCACCCGGTGGGGGCGGAGCCTGGTGGCGCTGCTCGCCGGATCGGGCCTGACCGGCTGGTCGCCGTCGATGTTCCTGGCGGGGTCCGCGGCCGCCGCGGTCGCGGCCGGGCTGGTGACGCTCCCGCTGCTGGGCCAGGCGACCTCGCTGCTCGCCGCCCTCATCGTGCTCGTCGGCGTGCGCGCCTGGCTGGAACGCCGCCGCAGGCAGCGCGTGGACCGGTTCGTGGCGCAGCTGCCCGAGCTGGCCCGGCTCCTGTCGAACGGCACGTCCGCGGGCCTCGCGGTACGCCGCTCCCTGGAGATGGCCGCCGACGAGATGACCGAGCCCGCCCGCTCCGAGGTCGCCCAGGTGTGCGCCGAGCTGGCGCTCGGCCAGACCCTCGAGCAGTCGCTCGCCAACCTCTCGGCCCGGCTCCCGTCCCGCGAGCTCACCGTGCTCACCCAGACCCTGACCATCCAGGGCCGCGCGGGCGGCGCTCTCATCACGGCGCTGACCGGCATCGGCGAGACGCTCGAGGAACGACGCCGCCTGCGGCGCGAGATCGTCACCTCCACGCTCGGCGCGCAGTTCTCCGGGTACACCGTCATCTTCCTCGGCTTCGGCGCCGTGGCGATGATGAACGCCTTCAGCCCCGGCGTGATCGACGAGATGATCACCAACCTCGCGGGCCAGGCCGTCCTGCTCGTGGCCACGGGCCTGTTCGTCGTCGGCTACCTCGTGGTACGGCGGCTGTCGAAGGTGGAGGTCTGAGATGACCGACCAGGTGCTCACCCTGCTGCTGGCGGCCGGCGCCGCCGCGGTCGCCGCGCTCGCCGTGGCCGGGTTCCGGCTCGTGTCCAGCACCGGCCTGGAGGACGTCGAGGCCGAGTACGCCCCCGAGGCCCTGCCCCGCCCGCGCGGCTTCGTCGTCGTCCTCGACGCGCTCGGCGCGCCCCTCGTGCCCGCCGCCGTCCGCCTGCACGGCCGCGCCCGCCTGCACCGGCTCGACACCAGGATCCGCCGCGCCGGACGCCCCGAGGGCGTCACCCTGACCATGTTCGTCCGGCGCGAGGCCGCGCTCGTGCTGCTCGGCGGGCTCGCCGGGCTCCTCTTCGCCACCCAGGGGCGCTGGCAGTTCGGCCTGCTCCTGCTCGTGCTGCTCGGCACGTGGATGCGGCTCTGGCTGCTCCTCGAGTCACGCGCCCGGCAACGCCAGATCGACGAGGAACTCCCCGACTTCCTCGACGTGCTCGCCGTCACCGTCACCGCCGGGCTCGGGTTCCGGCAGGCCCTCGAACGCGTCTGCGAGTTCCACGGCGGGGCGCTCGCGGCGGAGATGCGGACGGCGCTCGCGGAGATGAACGTCGGCGCGCCCCGGCGGCAGGTGTTCGAGGCCCTGCGGGACCGCAACCGCTCCGGCGCGCTCGGCGCGTTCATCACCGCGATGCTGCAGGCGGAGGAGCTCGGCGTGCCCCTGTCGGACGCGCTCACGTCGATCGCGGCGGACGTGCGCCGGGAGCACGCGGAGCGCGTGCGCCAGCGGGCCGCGCGCGCCGCGCCGCTGGTATCGCTCGCGATCACGGTCACGATCCTGCCCGGCGCGCTGATCCTCATCGTCGCCGCGGTCCTCGTCGCGAACGCGGAGGTCCTCGGTGGACTCTTCTCCTGAGGCACCCGCGGCGCGCGGCATGGACTCCGCGACGCAGCGGGCCGTGGGCCCGATGGTACGGCTGCTGTGCCAGGTCCGGCTTGTCGTCCTCGCGTTCGCCCTGGTGACCGCGGTCCTCGACGGAGCCGCCCTGCTCGGCGTCCTGCTCGTCATGCTCGCCGCGCCGTTCTCGTTCGTCCCCGCGCTCAACTGGGACCTGCGCGGCAACGCGTACGCCCGCAACGGCCTGCTGCTCGCGGCCGACGTGGTCGTCGCCGTGATCGCCCTGATCCCGCTCGCGGGATCCCCGCTGATGACCGTCTACTCCGCCGCGACCGCGGCGCTCTGGGGCCTGTTCGCCGGGCCCCGGCTCGGCCTGGTCATGGCCGTCCCCCTCGCGCTGTTCCAGGTCAGCGCCTACGAGCCCACCTGGCGCGGGGTCCTCGCAGGAGCCACGGGGGCGGTGCTGACGGCGCTGATGACCTGGACCGGCTCGGTCCTCGGGCGCCGCCTGCGCCAGCAGGCCGAGACCGCGGCCGAGCTGGCCCGGGTCCGCGAGCGCCAGGCCGTCCTGGCCGAGCGCCTGCGCCTCGCGCGCGACCTGCACGACACGGTCGCCGGCGACCTCGCGGGCCTCGCCATGACCACGGGCGGCCTGGCCGGCCGCCTCGCCCGGGAGGGCTCCCCGCCGCCGACCGTCGATCTCGCCCGCCGCCTGCACGAGGCGGTCGAGGCCACCCACCGGCAGACCCGGACGGCGCTCGGCGAGCTCCGCGAGGAACGGCACGCCGTCACGGGCGCGGTCACCGAGCTCGCCGGACGCTGGGCGGAACGCACGGGCATCCCGGTCGACGTCTCGATCGTCGCGGAGGCCGACGACGTCGTCGGCCCCGGACGGGCCCGGCACGTCCGCGCCGTCGTCGGCGAGCTCCTGGAGAACGTGCGCAGGCACGCGGCCGCGGGCCGCGCCAGCGTCACCGTCGCGACGCACGGGAGCAGCGTCGAGGTGCTCGTGTCCGACGACGGCCGCGGCCTCCCGGGCACGGCCCACCCGTCGGGCCACTACGGCCTGCGCGGCATCCAGGAGCGCGCCGCGCTGTGCGGCGGCGAGGCCACCTGGACCCCCGCGCCGGGCGGCGGCACGGCGGTCCGGGTCTCGCTCCCCGCCGAGCCCGCCGGGTCGCCGATCGGAGGTACCCCGTGAGGATTCTCGCCGTGGACGACAACCCCGTGATCCGGATGGGGTTGCGGGCGCTGCTGGAGGGGGCCGACGGCGTCACGTCCGTCATCGACACGGGGGACCCGCGGGCGGCCGTGGCGCACGTGGCGGCCGGGCGCGTCGATGTCGTGCTGCTCGACGTGCGGATGCCGCAGGTCAGCGGGCTGGAGCTGCTTCCCCGGCTGACCGGCGGGGCGACCGTCGTGATGCTGACGCACACCGATGACCCGGCCGCCGTCTCGGAGGCGATCGCGGCCGGGGCCGCCGGGTACCTCGTGCACGGCACGCTCGACGCGCGCGGGATGGTGGACGCGATCCGGCTGTGCCGGGGCGGCAGCCAGGTGCTCGCGGGCGTGCGGCCCGCCGCCGTGCCGCCGGCCGCCGAGCGGCTCGCCGGCCCGGACCCGTCGGTGCGCGCGCTGCTCACCCGGCGTGAGGCGGCCGTGGCCGACCTGATGGCCGAGGGCCTGGCCAACAAGGAGATCGCCGCGCGGCTGTCCGTCTCCGAGAAGACCGTGAAGAACCACGTCAACAGCCTGTTCGCGAAGCTCGGCGTGACCAGCCGCAGCCGGGCCATCGTGCTGTGGCTGCGCGGCGGCCTGCCGCACGACGGCGAAGGGGCCCCAGGGCCCAGGAATCCCCGGGAATCCGGGCCCGGAAAGGGGTCCACGCGCCCTGTGACCAGCACCGGGGCCTCCGTAGATTCGAACCGTGCCGCGGTGGACGCCGGGGCCACGAGACGAACCACCCCGTGGAGGAGATCATGAGCATGTTCACCGAGAAGTTCGTGGCCGCGAAGGCCGCGCTGGACGCCCTCCGTGAGCGGGCCGCGCAGGACGAGCGCGGTCAGGGCTCCGTCGAGTACGTGGGCATCATCCTGGTCGTCGTGGCGATCGTCGGCGCCGTGGTCGCCGGCGCCACGCCCGTCGGCGAGGCGATCGTCACCCAGCTCACCAACGCCGTCAACGAGATCGGTGGCGGCGGCGAGGGCTGATCCGACCCGAGAGGTAGCCGATGCGCAAGGCAGTGTGGCAAGTACTCGTTGTGGTGCCCGTCGTGGCGGGCCTGTCCGCGGGCTGCGGATTTCTGGGATCCGGCAGCCCCGGGCCGGAACCGGCGAGACCGGGCGCATCGGCTGCCCCGGCTCCTGACACGGGACCGACCCCGTCCCCGGGCTCCGCGCCCGGCGACGGGGTCGTTCCCGTGTCCGTGCCCTGGAACGACACCACGGTCGACATCGGCGTCCACCCGATCGAGACCGACGGCGAGCACGCCGTGCTCCGCTACGACCTGACCGTGACGCCGGACGGTTCCGCGGCTCCCCCGCCCTGGTCGTCCTTCACCCTCAACCTCGGCGGCCCGGTCACGTCGGCCGCCGACGGGCGCGGCATCCGCCTGTTCGACGCCGGGGCGGGCCTGGCGTACCCCGTCGCGCAGGCCGGCGACGGCGCTCCCGCCGCGCGCATCGAGCAGCTCCCGGCGGACGACGCCGGGCGGGCCGGCGCCGCGGCTACCGGCGAGGCGGGCGCGGAGACCGCCGCCGGCGCCGCCCCGGACGCCTCCGCCGCGATGCGCGGCCAGGGCCTCGCCGTCTTCGCCGCGCCCGAGGGCGACACCGTCGACGTGCTGCTCCCCCGGTTCGGCGCGGTGCTCGACGTGCCCGTCGTCCCGCCGGGCGACGCGTTCGCCGCGGCGGTCGAGTCCGCGGGCGGCGCGGGTGAGGCCGGGACCAAGCGCCTGCGCGCGTTCACGAGCGCGTACGACGCCGGGTCGGCGACGTCGGCCGAGGACGACGAGGTGACGGTCACCCTCGCGTCGGACGTCCTGTTCGACCCCGACGAGCACACGCTGTCGCGGGACGCCCGCGGCGTCGTCGACCAGGCCGTGGGCAAGATCCGCGAGCAGGCGGACGGCGGCCGCGTCGACGTCGTCGGGCACACCGACGACGTCGACACCGACGCGTACAACCTTCAGCTGTCCGAGCGGCGGGCCGCGTCCGTGGCGGACCGCCTGCAGGCCGCGCTCGGCGACGGGTACGACGTGACCGAGGAGGGGCGCGGGGAGACCGAGCCCGTCGCCCCCGGGACGAGCGATCCGGCGCGCGCGGCGAACCGGCGCGTCGAGATCAGCTTCCAGGGGCGGCTCGTCGTCAGCGGTGACGACGCCGGGGACGTCCCCGGGACCGACGCGCCCACCGTGGAGAACGGCCCGGTCACGCTGAGGTCGCCCGACGGCGAGTACGTCGTCGAGGTGGCCTCCATGGTGCGGCGGCCGGGGGCGATCGTCGGGACGCTCACGGCGGAGCGGACCGGCGGGGACGGGATCGACGTGGACTGGTTCCTGCCGTCGTACCTGAACGTGGTGGGCGACCGGAACTTCGGCGTCGTGGCCGAGCTGACCGGGCCGCACAACCTGTCGCTGCTGACGCCCGACGGGCATGTCTTCCCCTACGACTACAGGTCGGGGACGACCGAGCAGGGATTCACGATGCGGCGGCTGCTCGGCGACGAGCAGACGCCCCCGCTGCAGCGGGGCGACACCACGGTGATCACGGTCGTGTGGCCGGACACCGGCCAGGACACCGTGACCGTGGACGGCCGGGACCGGTTCCGGGTCACGGACGTCCCCGTGACGGACGCGCCGTGACGACCCTGCCCGCGCACCACTGCCGACCCGCACCCTGACCGCCGCACGCGACGAACGACGGAGACCGACATGCTGCCCAGAGACGACCGCCGGCCCCGGCACGACGACGCCGCCGAGCGCGGGTCCCTGCACGTCCTGACGATCCCGGTGACGGTCGCCTTCGTGAGCGTGGCCGTGCTGGTGATCGCGATGGTCGGCACGGCGACGAACGACCGGCGCCAGAGCGGCGCGGCCGCGGACGCCGCGGCGCTGGCCGCCGCCCAGGAGTGGGACGACCAGCTGCACGTGCTCACGTCGCTGCACCTCGGGGCCGGCGACGCCGCGGGCTTCTGGGGCCTGCTCGACGCCCCGCTCGCCCCCTTCGACGCCGAGGACGAGATGCGCGCGGCCGCCCAGGAGTACGCCGAGGCCAACGGCGCGGAACTGACCGGCCTCGACATCGACCCGGAAACGCTCGAGGTGACCGCGACCGTGCGGCACGACGAGGTGGTCCCGGACACCGGCGTGCACGCGGAGGCCTCGGCGACGGCGAGGATCCGCCTGGCCGGCGGCCTCTGCGTCGAGTCCGGCAGCCTGGGCTGGCTCCTGGAGGACGGCTGCGTCATCGAGCCCCCGGAAGAGGACGAGGAGAACGAGGAGGACGACGCCGCCGGCGAGGACCCGGACCCCGAGACCCCGGAGGACACCGAGGAGGAACCGGAGCCGGAGTGGACCGCCCCCGCCGTCGTCGCCTACCGGAGCGACGTCGTCCTCTCCGAATAAGGCAGCAGCCCTCCTGTCAGGCCTTCTTGCCAGAGCCGGAGCACATGGCGGAGCCGCTCCCGCTCGTCTGGTGCGGGGCCACCTTGCCATCGACCACTCCGACGATCTGCTTGCAGGTCGAGCACTTGACCGTTGCCATTCAGACTGCCTCCTTGATCCGGTACTCCGTGTCCTTGGACCGTCGCTCGCCGCGGGCAAGCGTGTACTGGAAGAAACCGATCACGCTGTCCCCGTCATGCCACTTCAGCGAGAACCCGAACGGGTGGGAGAAGCCGGACCTCGGGTCCTGCTCGCGTTCTGAGAACAGCTCCACGGAGCGGACTTCGGGGTGCTGGGCGTTCAGGATCAGGGATGTGATCCAGGCTTCGAGGTCGGCCATGCGCAGCCGGTCCCCGGACAGCGCCAGCTCCACGGGCGCGACGGGCGCGGGCGGCTCGCCGGTCACGGGTTCCCGCTCGGGCTCGTCGGGGTTGTCGCCGAGAGGGCCACCGCCGTACACGAAGCGCAGGTACGCGGAGCCGCCATCGGGGGACTCGAAGACGAGCCCGACACACTGATCTCCCATCCCCGCATCCTTGTTGACGCCCGTGGCCTCCCATTCGATGCGCTTGATCTGCGGTGGGAGGCTGGCGTCGACGAGCTCGGTGATCCAGCTCTGGAAACGGAGTTTGCGCATGGCCCGAGGTTATCCGAGGAGCGCCGTCGGCAGCGGGCCGACGGCGCTCCGTGGTTACTTGAACTTGACGGTCTTGGTGTCCGGGTTGTAGTCGTAGCTGCCCTGGAAGCCCCAGTTGATCCAGCCGCCGTCGCCGTTGTTCTTCACCGTGCCCGAGTCGATCGCGATGACGTCGAAGCCGTCCACGGTCGCCAGGTGCTCGTAGCCGGAGACCGTGCGGAACGAGAAGTTCCCGAAGTCCTTGACCACCAGGATGTTCTTGTCCGGGAAGGTGCGGGAGTACTCGTCCAGGAGGGAGTGGGTGCGTTCCGCGCGGTCCTTGGGGACGTCGCCCGAGTAGTCCGTGCCCGGGTAGGTGCCCTCGGTGTACTTGGGCTTGTCGTTCGGGAAGTGCTCGGAGCCGGTGGGGTGGCCCGAGTCCGCCAGGTGCGTCGGCGGGTCGGAGAAGTCCGTCTCGTAGTAGTCGTCCGGCGCCTCGAAGTCCTTGGCCCGGCACTGCGGCGCCGGTGAGGTGGTCTGCTTGTTGCCGTCGACGTCGGTCACCTCGAACGACGACTCCGAGAGCGTCCGTTCCTCGTCCACCGAGACCCACTCGGTCTTGAACAGGTTCAGGCCCTCCCAGCCGATCTTGAAGTCGCCGCCCTCGGTGACCTTCTCGGCGTCGTACTTCAGCTCGCGGACGTTGCCGTACTCGTCGGCGGCGTCGTACAGCTCGCCGCCCTGCTCGTCGTTGCCGTCGATGACGACGTCGTCCTTGATGAGCCGGCCCTCGGCGTCCCGCGGGAAGACCTCGTCGATCTCCGGGCCGAGCACCTCGCGCAGCTCGGGGTACTGGTTGAAGTCGAGGATCATCTGGCGGGTCGAGATCGTGCCCGCCTGCTCCTCCTTCTTGTACCCGCCGCCGATCGTGAAGCCGTACGGCAGGGCCACCGACACGTCGATGCCCGCCTGGTAGAGCGTCCGCATCACCTGGTCGTCCATCGTGATGATGAGCTTGGAGAGCTGCCCGTCCTTGTCCCAGACGACCGTCGAGCTCGTGGTGCCCTTCCACTCCATGCCGACCTTGCCGCCGGCCCCGCCGCCCCCGCTGCTGGTCGGCTTGCCGTTCTTGTCCTTCGTGAACGGCTGCTTGCCGCCGAGCTTCGCCCCGATGAGGAAACCGCCGATGTCCGACGACGTGTAAGTCGCCACCTGGCTCCCGTCGGAGAACAGCCGCTCCTCGACCTGGACCTCACCCTCGTAGCCGCCCTCGATGCTCCCCTTCAGCTCGAACTGCCCCGCGCTGCCGCCCATGCTGAGGCCGCCCTTGAGCGAGACCTTGGTGATCTTGCTGTCGGACTCGGACAGCTCGTGGTGCTCCGGCTCCTCGTCGCGCAGGTTGTCGGCCATCTCGGGGTACGGGTCCGGCACGTAGCACGGCCCGCGGGTGCAGCCGTAGGGCGTGGCGTGCTTGCCGTTCACGGCGTCGTACTTCTTGTACCAGTCGATCCACTCCTGGGCCTTGGTCATGTCCGTGAACTCGTAGGTCTTGTCGGACTCGTAACCGGTGATGCCGGCGACGTCGAAGCTGATCGGCGAGCCGCCGACGTTGTCGCCGCTGATGCCCGCGCCGAGCTCGACGCCCTTGAGGATGTGGATGCGGATGCGGCCGTCGCCGAGCTTCTCGATGAGCGTGCCGTTGGTCTCGCCCCAGCGGAAGAACAGGAACGAGCCCTTGGTCTGGTCCACGTGGCCGGTGGTCTCGACGACGCACGGCGGCTCCATCGACTGGTACTTGTCCGCGACGCAGTTGGCCAGCCAGCCCGACGCCGCCGCACGGTCCTTGCCCGGTTCCGCGTTCTCGTAGTTCGCCCACTCGTCCTCGCAGCCCTTGGGCACGGGGAGTTCCTTGCAGCCCACCTGGACCACGGGGGGCGCGTCCTCGTCGAACTCGCCGCTGGTCGGCACGGCGTTGGCGCAGTTCGGGTCGTTCGGGTCCTCGCTCGGGCCGCCCCTGCCCTCGGTGACGCACGTGACGAAGTCCGGGACGGCGTCCTGGTTGTAGACCCGATCGGCCGGCTCCCGGTCCAGGTAGCCCTCGGGCATGTGCTCCGCGAAGCACTTGGTCGGCACGGGGTACCACTCGCAGCCGATCTGCACCACGGAGGTGGCCCACTGCTGGATGACGTTGACGGCATCGAAGGTCACGTCGGTCTCGCAGTCGCCGGTGGGTGGGGCGGACGGGTCGCCGCTCGGGGCGTCCGTCGGGGACCCCGTCCCGCCGCCGCCCGGCTCGCCGGTCCCGCCCACGCAGTCCTCGGCCTCGCCGTCCACGGACTCGACGGCGCAGAGCAACTGCTCGCTGATGCTGGCCCCGACCGGCGTCGCGCCCAGCACGATCGCCAGCACCACGAGCATCACGACGGCGACGACGCCGACGTACTCGATGACCGCTTGCCCTCCGTCCGGACGAAGCCTGCGACGGAGCGGAAGGCGGGTGCTCTGGGAGGCGGCCATACACCGAAACTACTGATCAGAGGGCTGGAGCAGAACGGTCCGTCGGCCCACTACCCGGTAGGTCCGGAGGCCCAGTGACGACGGCGGCGATCCGAATCGACTCGGGTACCAGGACGATAACGCCCAAGTGACTGTAGACAAACTTCCGACAGGAGGTTGCACTGTCAGCACAACTCTCGCTAGGCTCAAGGACATCGAGGTACGAATCGACACACTTCAGGATCGTTCATGAACTAGACGGATAGTCCGATCCAATGTGACCACGAGAGGATCCCGTAGATGAACCGGGTCAGAAGTGACGCCCACGCAACGACACATCGCCTACGAGTGACTGCGGCGGCCGCGCTCATCGCCTCCGTGGCACTCGCCGGGTGCTCGCAGGGGGCGAACTCGATCAACATCACTGCCCACGACGACGTCGAGCTCGGCGATGCCGTCATGGCCGCATACCTGAGCCCTCAGACGTTCGAGTGGAGCGAGTTCAACGACACAGGCTATGTCGTCCTGATCGATTCGGACGGCGAAGCGCGATCCATCGAGACCTCTGGGATGGATACCAACCAGATGGTTTGGGATGAGAACGGGCTGCATTTTTCGGACACCGAGCACGACTACTTGCTTGACAAATCCGGTCTGCATGCAACAAAGAGCCCCAAGACTAATCTTCAAATGTCCATGCACACGATCGGGACCAGTGCCGTCTCGGTGTACAACGAGGGCAAGTACGCGAAGGATTCGTACCGGATGACGGTTGTAGAACATGACGGCAAACGATCGTCGTCCGAGCCCGCCGAAGGGATGCTGACCGGCTTCGCACAGTGCGGCGAGGCAATCTACGCAACAGGCATGGCGACCGGACCCCAGCTCAAGGATTACCGGAGCAGCATCGACAGGAGCCAGGGACAGAAGGTACTGGCGCGGCTCTGGCCCGGACCGCAAGAAATTATCGCCGGCGCAGATACGAATCCCGAGGATTTTGAATACTTCGATGACGCCCCCTGCGTGGACGACACGATCTACTACCTCACCACGGCCCAGTTCGGGAAACGGGACGCCGACGGCGTGCGCCCGACCCGAGCGGTCCTCGTCAAGTGGTCGGTCTCGACAGGGAAGCGTACCGAGCGGATCCTGCGCGACACAAATGGCGATCTGTTTCCGAGCGACAAACTTGAGTTCGCTTCCTACGACGCGCGGGCCATCAGGAGTGGCGCCATTGTCTGGACCGATGGGAGCGGAAAGGTATTCGAGACGGAACTTGCAAATGGCACAACTCGAGGCCACAGCACGGTGGCGAACGTCCCCGACAACTCAGACGCGATCTACACCCTCCAAACTGAATCAAGTCTTTACGCCGTCGAAGTCCCCTACGGGCCTCAGGACCAGATCATCATCACGCGACACTCCCTGGAAGGTGGAACCACAGAGGAGCTGTTGCGCACCAATGACAAGTTCACGACGGACACTGGCGCCGTGCTGCGCGACGTAGCACTCAGTCCCGCATTGCTGGGCCAATAAGAAGTTCGCCATATCGGCAAAAATCTTCTCACATGCAAGAAGCGTGTGGGTCGGTGGTGGGAAGGTCCCGCCACCGAGGAAGGGAGGATGAAAGATGCGCACAACATTCAGTGCGCTGGTCGCGGCTCTCGCGATGGTCATGTCGATCATCGTGGTGCCGAGTGCTGGCGCGAGCACACTCGATTCGCAGCTTGAACGTCTGGTCGAGCTCCAGATGATCCCTGCGGACGTCAACAGGACCGAGCTGGGCAAGCAGCTCGCACGGGCCGCAGCCAAGGAGGGCGTGTCCGAAACGGCCCTGCTCGCCACGATGATTCGCGACGGTGAGAAGTCGCTGGCCGCGAGTGGAATCCGGCCGACAGCGGCCTGCGAGAACGATGACCGAATCATCCTCGGGTACGCCGACAGGAAGGGTGACCTCTTCATTTCCCCGGCGTGGACCTCGATCGCGAACCACGGGCACACGGGCATCTACTACTCCACGACCGTTGTCGTTGAGGCGCCCGGATCGAGCAGCAACAGTCGAAGCATCAGCGGGCAACGCGTCAAGGTCTGCCCTGGTGCCGAGAGGATGAAGGTCGAAACCAGCGCCTACAAGCGCCGGTCTGCCGCAAACTTCGCCTACAACCGCTACCGCGGAAAGCCCTACGACATCTGGTGGGGCGTCAACAAGACGAACGGATCCGGTGAACTCAACTGTTCGGAGTTGGTGTGGCGTGCATACAAGCACAGCCGCGCGAACATCGACCTTGACGACAACGACGGCGGCACGTCGATCATTCCGTACATGATCAAGTGGGATAGGGCAACGACCGTCTACGAAAGCGTCTGAGCCGTCCCACGTTCGACCCCCGGTTTGACATGGTCTAGATGCCAAACCGGAGGCATCCGCAAGGCTAGCACCCACTGATTGCCGCCCCACGGACCTCATGCCATGGGGCGGCAATCACTTGCCGCCCTGAAGGGATCCCCACCGTGCTTCCATCCGATGAGCCTCACCACCACGACCCGGTGGTCGTCACTGCTCTCCGCAAGACCTACTCGAGCGTCGATGCAGTCAGGGACATCACCTTCACGGTCCGGCGCGGCCAGATCACGGGTCTGCTCGGACCCAACGGTGCCGGCAAGACCACCACGCTGCGGTCAATGCTTGGCCTCTCCAAACCGACGGCAGGCACCGCGTTGATCGAAGGACGGCCATTTACCACACACCGGCACCCAGTCAGAGTTGTCGGCGCAGTACTCGACGCATCAGGAGCAGCACCCGGTCACAGTGCGATCGAGCACCTGCGCACCTACGCACCTCTTGCCGGAGCCGACGACGCCCGGATCCAGACTCTACTTGCCGAGGTCGACCTGACCAAGGCAGCACGGCTCCGGGTCGGCAAGTTCTCCCTCGGCATGAAACAGCGCCTCGCCATTGCGACGGCGTTGCTCGGCGATCCTAAGATCCTCATCCTGGACGAGCCCGGCAACGGACTCGACCCGCAAGGCATGGCCTGGCTCAGACGATTCCTGCGATCGTATGCCGACGGCGGAGGCACCGTTCTGGTGTCAAGCCACCTCCTGACCGAGTTGGAACAAGTGGTGGACCACGTCGTTCTGATCGCCTCAGGAGTCGTGATCCACGAAGGCACACTCGCCGCGCTCCTCGACAGCGCCCCCGCAGGCTCTGCAGGTCGCGCCACGCTTGAATCCGCGTTCCTGAACCTCATCGAGCAGACGGAGACACACCGATGAAGCCGTCGCTGTCGGCACAACTGGTCTCGGAGTACCGGAAGATCATGACATGGCGGGTGTGGTGGTATCTCGTTGGAGTTCTACTCGTCGTCCTGGCTGGGCTCACTGCCCTGATCTCGCAGATCGCCCTGAGCTCTTCGCCCTTCGGCAACGGTGCCGACGACGCCGGCAATGCAAGCGTGCTCTTCTCGGCGCCCACTCTGGTCGCGCCCATGGTGGCAATCACTGTCGGCATCCTTGTTGCGACGCGCGACTACAGGAACGGGACCGCCACGCTCACGTTCCTCGGCGAGCCTCGAAGGAATCGAGTTCTGGCATCCAAGATTGTCGTGGCTGCCGCCGCGAACATCTTGCTGGCTGCACTCAGCGTGATCGTGTCGGCAGGAGTCGCTGTGGCATTCCTCGTCGCAGCTGGCGAACAGCTCTGGTTGTGGTCGTCTCCGGTGCAGGCGAAACTCGGTTGGACTGTCATCGCCTTCATGCTCTGGTCCCTCATCGGTCTGGGGATCGGCGAACTCGTCCGGAACCAATTCGGTGCGCTTCTGTCTGCATTCGGATATCTGCTCGCGATCGAGCCGGCACTGCGCATGATGCTCGGAATGGGAAACATTCGGCTCGTCGATTTCTTTCCGGGGTCCGCTGGAGATTCTCTGGTCGGAGGAACCCCGATGTCCGGGATGTACCCCCGTGATCTGCAAGATCCTGTTCAAGGTGGACTGGTTCTCGCGGCATTTGCGGCGATCGCCCTCGCTCTCGGATGGGTGCGAATCACGAGGAGCGATGTCCCCTGAGAGAGTTCAAATGAGCACAATATGTCACGTCTTCGTGACGGCAAACGATAGGATATTCACATGGGAGTACATCATATCGACGACGGCGCTGGAGCGGACGGTACAGAAAACGAGGCACTGACGCCACCTGGTGAACGAATCAGCCAGGTCTTTCGTACCCGGCTGAACGATCTCTTCGCCACAGCCGAGCGGCGGGGCGAGCGCATCACGAATCGCGAGATCGTCCGCTGGATGTCCGAGCATGGGTACCCGATCAAGGACGCATACCTGAGCCAGCTCCGATCGGGACGTGCGGGGTCCCCGTCCTTGAAGGTCATCGAAGGCCTCAGCGCGTACTTCGGCGTCGATTCGTCAACCTTCCTCACCAGCGAGGTAACAGAACCTGAGATCAACAGCCTCCTGGAGAAGCACGGCGTCCGCTCCCTGGCAACCAGAGCGGCCGGTCTGTCAGAGGAAAACCTCGACGCGATCTCACGCCTCCTAGACAGGTTCCGGGAAGCAGAAGGGCTGCCTCCCATCCCTGACGACGACGCGTAAGAAACCGGGCAGGGGAACCTCACACGATCTGCCTCAGCGCGGCCCCGAGCCGCCGCAGAGCCGAATCGTCCGCCAGAAAGTCGCTCCAGATGGCAGGGCTCTCACTCCGGCTTTCGCCGGCGGATAGCCGGTCCAACGCCATCTGCATCTGGTGCGCCACAACCGTCTCCTGAGAGGCCTCCGGATAATCCCGTGCAATTGCCGCACGGTCAGCGGGCGTAGAGTAATGCGACAAAGTTCCCATCCCGTCGAGGATCTGTATCCGGCGATGGTAGCTTGCCACTGCCCCAGTGGTCGCCGGCGAAGACACGATCGCAGGCACCTTCTCCGTGATGCACTCGTGAAGATACCTCAGCGAGGCTCTCTCCCTTTTTGAGACGGAATTGGCTGCGGCCAGGTGCCCGATGATTCCCACGGACAACAGAATTCCTGTGGCCGCGAGCAGAACTCGAGGCTCAAGCCCGAGCACATTGAATCGTTCGTCACTCGGAAGCCCTCTGGTCCTGGCGATCAACTCGGAGATGGCGAGGACCGCCCAGAGGACACCAATGGCGGCGCCTGTGGCAACGCACACCATTCCCCAGCTCCGCGGCATCTGTTCCGATGACCGGGAGCGAAGAGCCGCGTACGCGAACAATCCACTCGCCCAAAGGAAGCATCCGTAGAACACTCCCCAGTACAGCACCATCATCGGGCGGCCGGCAGTCTGGGCGTTAATGTTCTCCACCGACCACGGGCCGCTCGCCGAGAAGGTGAACACCATGAGTGCAGCCGTACCAACACATCCGCCGAAGATCTGGCGTCGGCGTACGGCCCTGCCATCCAGAGCCTGAGCCAGCCATGCAGAGATCAGCAGACAACCAACAACCAGCGCAATGTGCTTCACTACCTCATCGACCGGTGACCCTGCGGCTCGCCGGATCGCCTCAGTAAAGACTGCCGTGCGCAGCGCGGCCGACACCGTCACCAGCGTCAGGCCGATTGGAAGGTGCACGTCCGTGACACCCCGGGTTCGCATAGCGGTGAAAATGGCCACCGCGAGAAAGAACGGAACAGGGAGCCAGACGAGGATCTCGCCATTCATCGGTACATTTCCATGGCCGTGAGGCGGGCACCCACCCCTCCCACCGACGCCAGGCCGATCATCAGCTCACACGCCAAGGCTTCCACCCGCTGTTCGGTCGCAGCATCCCCGCACGAAGTAATACCCGGTGATCGTGGCGGATCCTCAAATGCGCTGACAACGTGCATCAACTCATGGGCGATGATGTGGCGCCGATGGAGCTCCGTAATGGCGTGAACATTATTGACAACGATGTAGTCATTCCTCTCCAGACGCATCCATATGCCGGACAGCCCGGGTGCGAGGTCCGCCTCGACGATCTTTAATGTTCGCCGAGTCAACCGCTCCACCATCCTGCGTGCCTCGCCAATGTCCCGCGCTCGGTGCAAACCATAACTCCGCAACGTTTGCAAGACTCACCTCTCACGAAATTATGAGGATCTGGCTTGTTCCGATCCCACCAGAAGCCCGGGGTGGGTGCAAGGAAAATAGTGTAGGAAACTTCGCGAACATACATGCGACACGGTATGCCCGGGTCGCGGCAGCCGATGCGAACAGAACGGGCTCCACCATGTGCCCTGGCTCCGAACGAGGATGTCCGGCAGGCGAGACGGTCAGACCGTGCGGCTGGCCACCGCGGTGGCGAATTCCATGAGGGCCGTCTTGACCGGGCCCTCCGGGAGAGGGGCGAGCTCGTCCGCGGCTTCCTGGGCCCACTTCTGGGCCAGGGCGCGAGTCTCCGCCAGGACCTCGTGGGCGCGGAGGCGCGCCACCACGCCGGACAGGGCCTCGTCGGAGGTGAGGTCGCCGTCCAGGGCGGCCAGGAGGGCGGCGTCCTCGGCGGTGCCGTCGGACCCGACGCGGCGGCGCAGCAGGAGGGCCGGCATGGTGGGGACGTGCTCGCGCAGGTCCGTGCCCGGGGTCTTGCCCGAGACCTCGCCGTCGGAGGCGATGTCGAGGACGTCGTCGGCGAGCTGGAAGGCGACACCCACCTTCTCGCCGTAGGCGGCCACGGCCTCGACCTGATCGGCGGGCGCGCCGCCGAACATCGCGCCCAGGCGGGCCGACGTCGCCAGCAGGCTCGCCGTCTTGTCGCTCAGCACCTGCAGGTAGTGGGTGACGGCGTCCTCGCCCTCGCGCGGGCCCGTCGTCTCGTGCAGCTGGCCGAGGCACATCCGCTCGAACGTCCTGGACTGGATCTTCACGGCCTCCGGGCCCAGCTCCGCGACGCACTGCGAGGCGCGCGCGAACAGCATGTCGCCCACGAGGATCGCCACCGAGTTGCCCCACACGGAGTGCACCGAGGGCGCGCCCCGGCGCACCGGCGCGGAGTCCATCACGTCGTCGTGGTAGAGCGAGGCGACCTGGGTCAGCTCGACGACGATCGCGGCGTCGATCAGCTCGCGCCGCGAGCCGTCGCCGAGTTCCCCGCACAGCAGCGTGAGCAGCGGGCGGAAGCGCTTCCCGCCCGCGGCGACGAGGTGCCGCGCGACGTCGTCGGCGAGCGCGTCCGCCTGGGCGACGGCCGCTTCGAGCGCCAGGTCCACCTCCCCGAGGCGGTGGGCGAGCGTCGCGGCCAGTTCGGCGTCGGGAACGGGGAAGCCCAGCGCGGCGGCGGCCGAGGCGGCGTCGGTCTCGTGGGGCGCGGAGGTCACGGAACGAACTTACTTCCTACCGGGCCCGTTCGGTGAACCGCCTGGCCTGACGGACAGGGTGGGTTAGCCCACACCAACGCCCGGGACCTCCCGGACGTTGGCGTGGGCCGGCCTCCGCTCGTCACGGCACGTACCGCGTGGCCTGCTCGGCGAGTTCGAGCAGCGGCGCCGGGAACAGCCCGAGCAGCAGGGTCGCGAGAGCGCAGACGGCGATCGCGACGGCGGCGGGCCCGCGCGACCCGACGACGACGCCGTCCGTGGCGGAGTCGGCCTGCCCGGCGCGCTCGGTCGCCCGCTCGACGGCCGTCTCCTGCACGACGACGGTCGCCGTCGCGACACCACCGCCGGAGGCCGCGGCGCCGGCAGCCACGGCGGCGTCGTCCGCCCCGCCGGCCGCCAGGTGCCGCCCGTGCGGTTCCTCGCCGGCGGCCGGGTCGCCGCCCGTCGAGCCGGCACCGTCCGCGTCACCGCGGGCCGCGCCCGCGGCGCCGTCCGCCGTGCCGTCGTTCCCCGGCGTCATGACCATGATCACGATCACGCGCACGTAGAACGCGACCGCCACGATCGACGCGAGCACGCCCACCACGGCGAGCCACCAGAAGCCCGCCGACACCGCCGCCGAGAACGCGCCGAACTTCGCGACGAACCCGGCCGTCAGCGGGATGCCCGCCATCGACAGCAGGAACAGCGAGAACGCGGCCGTCAGCCACGGCGCCCGCCGGCCCAGCCCGCGCCAGGCGGCGAGGTCGGTCGCCTCGCCCAGGATGACGCCGTCGGCCGACCGCTCGCGCACCAGCGTCACCACGCCGAACGCGCCGATCGTCGCCACGCCGTAGGCGAGCAGGTAGAAGAGGATCGCCGGGACGACGTCGCCCGCGTAGACGACGGTGCCGTCCGCGTTCGGCGTGGCCGCGACGGCGGCGCCGCCGTCGGTCAGCGTCGCGAACCCGACGGCGCCCGTCACGAGGAACCCGGCGTGCGCGATCGACGAGTACGCCAGCAGGCGCTTGACGTCGGTCTGCACCGCGCCCACCACCGTGCCGACCGCCATGGTCAGCACCGCGATGACGACCACGGCGACCTGCAGCTGCTCCAGCACCTCGGGCGGCATGCCGAAGCCCGCCCGCCACAGCACCTGCACCAGCGCCACCGTGGCGGCGGCCTTGGTGGCCGCGGCCATGAAGCCGGTGATCGGCGTGGGCGCGCCGGTGTAGACGTCGGGCGTCCAGGCGTGGAACGGGACGGCGCCCACCTTGAACAGCAGGCCGACGACGACGAGCACCACGCCCGCGAGGTACAGCTGCGGCATGCCCTCGCCGAGCCCGCCCTGCTCCAGCGCCTGCCGCGCCTGGCTCGACACCTGCGCGAGGTTCACCGACCCGCCGAAGCCGTAGATCAGGGCCGCGCCGAAGATGAACAGCGCCGACGCGAACGCGCCCAGCAGGAAGTACTTGGCCGCGGCCTCCTGCGACAGGATGCGGCGGCGGCGCGCCGTCGCGCACAGCACGTACAGCGGAAGCGACAGCACCTCCAGGGCGATGAACATGACGATGAGGTCGTTCGTGGAGGCGAACAGCATCATGCCGCCGGCCGCGAAGAGCAGCAGCGGGTAGATCTCGGTCTGCCGCAGGCCCGCGGTGCGGGCCAGGTCCTCGTAGCGCGTGCCCGGCACGGCCGCGGCGGTGGGCGCGAAGGCGTCCTCGCCGGTCGACGTGCGGTCGGCGACGACGAGCACGCCCAGGATCGCCATGACGACGACGATCGCCTGCGCGCCGATCGCGAACGGCGTCAGGAACATCGACCCGCCGAGCACCTCGGGATCGAGGAGCACCTCGGCCTCGCTCGTGGCGCCGAGGGTCCGCTGCATCAGGTCCCACAGCACGCCGACGGCGACCAGGGCGCCGGCCAGGGCGGCCAGCGTCAGGACGATCTGGGTGACGCGCCGGGCGCGGTCGGGCACGAAGGCCTCGATCAGCACGCCGACGACGCCGGTGCCGAGCACGATGAGCAACGGCGTCAGCGCCACCCAGGGGATCTCGGGTGCGACGAACTCGCTGGGAGATGGCATCTCAGTCGTTCCCTTCCGCGGTGGCGCCCTCGGCGCCGGTCTCGTCCGCCGCGCCGTCGCCGGCCGCGTCGTCGGCCGACGCCGCCGCGTCCGGCCCGCCCGTGGCCGTCTCCAGCGTGGCGACCGCCTGCGTCGCGGGCGCGTCCACGTAGTCGAGCGCGAGCTGCGGCACGAACCCCAGCACGAGCAGCCCGGCCACGAGCGGCGCGGCGACGAGCCGCTCGCGCGGCCCGATGTCCCGCAGCTCGTCCAGCCCGTCGGCGACGTCGCCGGTGAAGATCTTCTGGTAGGTGAGCAGGATGTAGATCGCGGCGAGGACGACGCCGGGGATCGCGGCGATCGCCCATCCCGGCGAGTCGCCGTACGCCCCGACGAGCACCATGATCTCGGAGACGAACGTCGCCAGGCCCGGCAGCGACAGCGTCGCGAGCCCGGCCACCAGGAACGTCCCGGCAAGCACCGGGGTGACCGTCCGCAGCCCGCTGTAGTCCAGGATGACCTGCGACCTCGAGGGGTGCCGCGCGATGAGGAACCCGGCGCTGAGGAACAGCGCCCCCGTCGCCAGCCCGTGGTTGAGCATCATGAACGCCGACCCGGCCGTGCCGAGCTCGGTGAACGTGAAGATGCCCAGGATGATGAACCCGAAGTGGCTCACCGAGGTCCAGCCGATCATCCGCAGCAGGTCGGTCTGCCCGATCGCCGCGAACGCCCCGTACAGCACCGACACCACGGCGAGCCCGATCACCAGCGGCGCGGCCCAGCGGGACGCCTCCGGGAAGAGCGGCAGGCACAGGGTCAGCATCCCGAAGGTGCCGATCTTGTCCAGCACGCAGATCAGCAGCGTGGACGTGCCGGGCGTGGCGTTCCCGGCGACGTCGGGCAGCCACGTGTGGACCGGCACCATCGGTGCCTTGATCGCGAACGCGACGAAGAACCCGACGAACAGCAGGCGCCCGACGACCGGGTCCAGCTCCAGCCCGGTGAGGTTCGCGGTGAGGAACGCGTCCTCGGGCCGCAGGCCCGTCGCGGGATCGGCCGGCACCTGGAAGTACAGCGCGATCACCGCGGCCAGCATGACGAGCCCGCCCGCGAGCGAGTACATCAGGAACTTCACGGCGGCGCGGCGGCGTTCCGGGCCCTGCCCGAACCCGCCGATGAGGAAGTACGCCGGGATGAGCACCGCCTCGAACAGCACGTAGAAGAGGAACACGTCGCGCGCGGCGAACACCGCGACCATCAGCGACTCGAGGATCAGCACGAGCACCGTGAAGCGCCGCAGCGCCACGCCGTTGTCGCCCTGCTCCCGCCAGGCGGCGAGCAGCACGAGCGGCACGAGCACCACGGCCAGCGCCACGAGCAGCAGGCTCACGCCGTCGACCGCGAGCGCGTAGGACGCGCCGATCTGCGGGATCCAGGGCACGGTCTCGGCGAGCTGGAACTCGGCGGCGGCGCCGGCGTCGAACGCCGTGAACACGCCGGCCAGCAGCACCACCTCGACGAGCGCGGCGCCGAGCGCCGTCGCCTTGGCGAGGCCCGCGCCGACGGCGGAACCGCGCCGCCCGCGCACGAGCCCGGGCAGCGCCACGGCCGCGGCGCCGACGAGCGGCCACACCACGAGCGCGGTCAGCCAGGGAAACGTCATCTCCATGTCTCCTTAAGCTCCGGCCGTCTGGCCGACGGTCGCCACGAGCACGACCACCGCGCCGATGATGAGCACGCCCGCGGCCATCGATGCCGCGTACGCGCGCACGTACCCAGTCTGCGCCTTGCGCAGCAGGGCGCCGATCGAGGCCACGGCCTGCGCGAGGGCGTTCCAGCCCTGGTCGATCACGTTGCGGTCGCCCGTGACGAGCACGGCGGTGAGGCCCTCGCCGGGCCTGACCACCAGCGCCTCGTTGGCGGCGTCCTGGTAGAGGTCGTTGCGCGCGGCCCGCGTCAGGAAGGACCCGCGCGGTGCCACGGCGGGCACGTTCCTGCGGTACATCGCGTAGCCGACGAAGGCGCCGACGAGGACGACGGCGATGGTCGCCGCCATCAGGACGGGCACCGGCAGCACGGGCGCGTGGTGCTCGGCGTGGCCCACGCTCGGCTCCAGCCACGTCGTGAAGATGTCGCCGAACGCCAGCACCCCGCCCAGCGCGATCGACCCGACGGCCAGGATGACCTGCGGCCACACCATCAGCGCGGGCGACTCGTGCGGGTGGTACTCGGGCTCGGTCCAGCGCGGGCGGCCCCAGAACGTCATCGTCATGAGGCGCGTCATGTAGAACGCGGTGATGCCCGCGCCGAGCAGCGCCGCCCCGCCGAACACCCAGGGCTGCCAGCCCTCGCCGGTGAACGCCGCCTCGATGATCTTGTCCTTGCTCCAGAACCCGGAGAAGGGCGGGATCCCGAGGATCGCGAGCCAGCCGAACATCATCGACCAGGCGGTCAGCGGCATGACCCGGCTCAGCGCGCCGAAGCCGCGCATGTCGACCTCGTCCTTCATCCCGTGCATCACGGAGCCGGCGCCGAGGAACAGCCCCGCCTTGAAGAAGCCGTGCGTCAGCAGGTGGAAGATCGCGAACGCGTACCCGACCGTGCCGAGCCCGGCGGCCAGCATCATGTAGCCGATCTGGGACATCGTGGAGGCGGCGAGCGCCTTCTTGATGTCGTCCTTGGCCGTGCCGACGATCGCCCCGAAGAGCAGCGTGATCGACCCGATGATCACCACGACGAGCTGCGCGGTGGGCGCGGCGTCGAGGACCGGGCCGGAGCGCACCAGCAGGTAGACGCCGGCGGTGACCATCGTGGCGGCGTGGATGAGCGCGGACACCGGCGTCGGGCCGGCCATCGCGTCGCCGAGCCAGGCCTGCAGCGGGAACTGCGCGGACTTGCCGCAGGCGCCGAGCAGCAGGCACAGGCCGACGGCGGTCGCCGTGGCCTCGTTCAGCGAGCCGATCGCGGCCTCGCCGCCGTGCCCGGACCCGAACAGCGTCCCGAAGTCCAGCGCCCCGGTGTTCGCGAACAGCAGCGCCATGGCGGCGATGAGCCCCATGTCGCCCACGCGGTTCATCACGAACGCCTTCTTGGCGGCGACGGCATTTTCTCGAGCGTTCGCCCGTTGCGTGTCCCAGAACCCGATCAGCAGGTACGAGGCCAGGCCCACGCCCTCCCAGCCCACGAACAGCAGCAGGTAGGAGTCCGCGAGCACGAGCAGCAGCATCGCCGCGACGAACAGGTTGAGGTAGGCGAAGAACCGACGCCGGTGCGGGTCGTGCGCCATGTACTCCACGGAGTAGAAGTGGATGAGCGTGCCCACGAAGGTCACGAGCCCCACGAAGGTCATGGACAGCGGGTCGAGGCGCAGCCCGAGATCCACCTCGAGCCCGCCCGCGGACAGCCACGTCCACAGGTGGTGGTCCACCACGCGCTCGTCGGCGGGCGTGCCGATCATCCGGAACAGCAGCCAGCCGCCCAGCACGGCCGAGGTGCTGGAGGCGAGCACGCCGATCCAGTGTCCCCACCGATCCAGCCACTTCAGTCCCAGCACGGGCCCCAGCAGGAGGATCGCCGCCCCCAGCAGGGGCGCGCCCACCAGCCAGGGCGCGTATCCGATCACGTCGTTCACAGTTCCCTGGTCCCCTCAGCCGCAATATCCGATTCATGGGTGAGGCGCCGGTTCCGCTCCGGGCGAGTGCCTCGTTCCTCGGCCCTCACCCTCCGCTGCACCGTCGCCTCACCCATGGAGCAGGTTGACGTCGTCGACCGAGGCCGAGCGGCGGGTACGGAAGATCGTCACGATGATCGCGAGCCCCACGACGACCTCGGCGGCGGCCACGACCATCACGAAGAAGGCGAGCACCTGCCCGGTGAGGTCGCCGTGGATCCTGGCGAACGTCACGAAGGCGAGGTTGGTCGCGTTGAGCATGAGCTCCACGCCCATGAAGACCACGATCGCGTTACGGCGCAGCAGCACCGTCGTCGCGCCGATCGCGAAGAGCAGGCACGCCAGGACGGCGTAGTTGGTCACGTCCATGTCAGCCTTCCCCGTTCCCGTTGGTGATGCGAGGCCCGACGGCGGCGCCGCTCGGGGCGGCCTCCGCGGCGCGGCCCGGCGTCGTCGGCCCGGACACGCTGCCCGAGGACCGCACCGTCACCGGCGCGGCCTTCTGCTGGCCGCGGATCCGCAGCACGCGCGGCACGGAGTGCTCGAGCGGCCTGCCGTCCGGCCCGAGGGCCGGCGCGTCCATCGCGTTGGACCGCGCGTACACGCCCGGCGCCGGGAGCGGCGCGACGGTGCGGCCCTCGGCGAGCGCCCTGACGCGCAGCTCGGCGACGTAGCGCTGGGTCTTCTTCGGTTCGAGCCGGCGGCGGTGGGTCAGCATCAGCGCGCCCACCGCGGCGGTGACCAGCAGCACGCCGACCGTCTCCATCGCCAGCACGTAGTCGCCGAACAGGATCCGGGCCAGCCCCACCGGGTTGGCGACCTCGTCCTCCGTGATCGGCGGCCCGCCGGTCAGCGCGGCCTGCGTGACGACGCCGGTCAGCACGACGGCGAGCCCGGCACCGAGCAGCAGCCCGATCCAGCGCTGCCCGCGGATGGTCTCGGTCAGCGAGTCCGACGCGTCGACGCCGACCAGCATCAGCACGAACAGGAACAGCATCATCACCGCGCCGGTGTACACGACCACCTGGACGACGCCGAGGAAGGGCGCGTTCGAGGCGATGTACATGATCGCGAGGCTGACCATGACGAACACCAGGCACAGCGCCGCGTGCACGGCCCGCTTGACGAACAGCAGGCCGAGCGCGGCGAGCACCATGAGCGGCGCGAGCGCCCAGAACAGGAACGCCTCGCCCCCCGAGGTCGTCAGTGCGGTGGTCAGACCGCCCACGTCGGGAGTCATCGGATCGCTCCTTCGGGAGCGGCGTCGAGCGCCGGTTCCTGGGCCGACGGCGCCTGCACCGATCCGGCCGCCGCCTCGCCGGCCGCCTTCTCGGCCGCGCCGGGACCGGCGTCGGGCCGCAGCTCGTGCTGCCGCGGCGCCGGGCCGGGCCGGCTGCCCGAGGCCACGGCCGCGGCGGCGTCCAGGGTCTCGTCGTCCGGACGGCGCTCCGTGACCCAGTCGACCTGGGCCTGCGTCGCGCCGAGGACGTCGCCCCGGTAGTAGTCGGTGTCGGTGGTGCCCTCGGCCATCGGGTGCGGCGCGGCGAGCATGCCCTCGGTCAGCGGGGCCAGGAGGTCCTGCTTCTCGAAGATCATGCCCGCGCGGGAGTTCCCCGCCAGCTCGTAGTCGTTCGTCATGGTCAGGGCCCGGGTGGGGCACGCCTCGACGCACAGGCCGCAGAAGATGCAGCGCAGGTAGTTGATCTGGTAGACGCGGCCGTAGCGCTCGCCGGGGCTCATGTGGGCGCCGTCGGGCGAGTCCGCCGCCAGCGCACCCGGCTCCGCGCCCGCGTTCTCGGGCAGATCCGCGTTGGACGCGCCCTCGACGTAGATCGCGTCCGCCGGGCAGGCCCAGGCGCACAGCTCGCAGCCGATGCACTTCTCCAGGCCGTCCGCGTACCGGTTGAGCTGATGGCGCCCGTGGTACCGGCTCTGCGGCGCCTCCTTCTTGCGCGGGTAGTCCTCGGTCACGACCGGCTTGAACATCGCCGCGAACGTGACCCCGAACCCCGCGACGGGCGCGAGGAACTCGCCCAGGCCCGTGGCCTGGGGGCGTAGCGGCTGATAGCCGGCCGATTCGTGCTTGGGATCACGAGTCATGACCAGCCACCTCCTTTCCGAACCGCGGGGATGCGGGAAGCTTCTGGCCGGGCAGCGGGGGCACGGGGTAGCCGTCGGCGAACGCGTCGATCGGCTCGGGCTCCGCCTCTTGTTGCGCCCGGCGTCGTTTCTCGGGCCAGAACATCAGCGGGAGCAGGACGAGTACGACCACGCCGCCCGCCAGGTAGAAGAAGGTCGAGCGCGGCAGCTCAGCGACGTTGAGCGCCCACTGCACGCCGCCCAGCACCACGACCCAGCCGAGCGCGACCGGGATGAGCACCTTCCAGCCGAACACCATGAACTGGTCGTAGCGCAGGCGCAGCAGCGTGCCGCGCACCCACACGAAGAAGAACATGACGGCCCAGACCTTGACGAGGAACCAGACGATCGGCAGCCAGCCCGTGTTCAGGAAGTCGCCGAGGAACCCGTCGGGCACCGGCGCGCGCCAGCCGCCCAGGAAGAGCGTCACGCACACGGCCGAGACGTTGAGCATGTTGATGTACTCCGCCAGGAAGAACCAGGCGAACTTCATCGACGAGTACTCGGTCATGTAGCCGGACACGAGCTCGCCCTCGGCCTCGGGCAGGTCGAAGGGCAGGCGGTTGGTCTCGCCCACCATCGAGATGACGTAGACCACGAACGCCGGGGCCAGCGGGATGAACCACCAGATGCTCGTCTGGCTCGACACGATCTGCGAGGTCGACATCGACCCCGCCATGACGAACACGCTGACCAGGCTCAGCCCCATGGCGAGCTCGTAGCTGATCACCTGGGCCGTGGACCGCACCGCCCCGAGCAGGGGGTAGGTCGACCCGGAGGACCAGCCGCCCAGCACGATGCCGTACACGCCCACGCTCGCGCAGGCCAGGATGTAGAGCACCGCCACCGGGAAGTCGGTGAGCTGGGCGGGCGTGGTGAAGTCCGTGAACGGGATCGTCACCGCGGGCCCGAACGGGATCACCGCGAACACGAGCAGGGAGGCCGCCACGGAGATCATCGGCGCCAGCAGGTAGACCACCCGGTCCGCCCGCGTGACGTTGATGTCCTCCTTGAGCAGCAGCTTCATCGCGTCGGCGAGGGACTGCAGCAGGCCCTTGGGCCCGTGCCAGTTGGGGCCGGGCCGCAGCTGCATGGCGGCCACGACCTTGCGCTCGAACCAGATCGCGAACAGCACCGACGTCAGCAGGAAGACGACGATCAGCACCGCCTTGACGACCGACGCGAGGATCGGCTCGTTGCTGAAATCGGCGGCCACTCCCGCGGCGGCCCAGGTAACGCCATTCATCGTTCCTCGTTCCCGTCCTCGTCGGGCGTCACGGTGCCTGCGCGCCGCACCCGGACGACGTCGCCCGGCGTGGCGCCGAGCGTGTCGTGCACCCGGCTGCCGAAGCTCGCCAGCGGCAGCCAGACGACGCCGTCGGTCATGCCGAACGTGATCGCGACCGGCAGGGTGATCGCCCCGCGGTCGGTGCCGACCTGGCAGGACTCGCCGTCGGACAGGCCACGGGCCGCCGCCGTCGCGGGCGACATCCGCGCCACCGGCTGCTTGGCCGTGGCCGCCAGGTGGCGTTCGCCGTCCTGGCCGCGCGCGTCGTCGAGCAGCATGCGCCACGACGCGAGGACCGCGGTCCCCTGCCCGCCGCCCTGCGCGGCCTCGGTGCGTCCGGCGACCGTCCGCGTGCCGGAGGCCGCGACGGGTGCCGCGCTCCGTGCCCCGGACCAGGCGCCGAGCGCCGCCACGGCGAGGTGCGCCTCGGCGGGCGTGCCCGCCCCGAGGTCGCTGCCGAGCAGCTGCGCCAGGGCGTGCAGCGCGCGGTGGTCCGGCAGCGCGGCCGATTCCAGCGCCGCGCCGAACGACCGCACGCGGCCCTCCCAGTTCCAGTACGAGCCGGCCCGCTCGACGGGCGGCGCGACCGGCAGCACGACGTCGGCCAGCGCGGTGACCTCCGAGGCCCGCACCTCGAGCGAGACGACGAACCCCGCGGCGGCCAGGGCCGTGCGCGCGTGCGCCGGGTCGGGCAGGTCCGCGAGCTCGACGCCGCCGACGACGACGCCGGACAGGTGCCCGACGCTGAGCGCGTCGATGATCCCGGTGGTGTCGAGGCCGGCCGTGGCGGGCAGGTCGGCCCCCCAGATCCGGGCGACCTCCGCCCGGGCGGCGCCGTCGGTCACGGGACGGCCGCCCGGCAGGAGGTTGGGCAGCAGGCCCGCCTCGACGCCGCCGCGCTCGCCGGCGCGGCGGGGGATCCAGGCGAGCCGGGCGCCCGTGGCCTCCGCGAGCGCGAGCGCCGCGGAGTAGGCACCGGGCGAGGCCGCGAGGCGCTCCCCCACCAGGATGATCGCGCCGCCGGCCCGCAGGGCGCCCGCGGCGTCGGCGGTGGCGTCGTCGAGCAGATCCGCCGCGGCGGTGTCCGACGGCGAGTCCTGGATCGCGGCGAGCGTCTCGGCCTCGGCCCCGGGGACGGTCGGCAGCAGCGTGCCGGAGAGCTTCGCCAGGCCCCGCGAGGCGAACGGCGCGACGCCGAACACGCGCGTGCCGTTCCGGGCGACGCCCTTGCGCAGCCGCAGGAAGGTGACCCCGGCCTCGTCCTCGGCCTCCAGGCCCGCGAGCAGCACGGCGGGCGCGTTCTCGAGGTCCGCGAACGTGACGCCGATCCCGGTCCCGGCCACCGCGTGGGCGAGGAAGGTCGCCTCCTCGGCCGAGTGGGCGCGGGCGCGCTGGTCGATGTTGTTGGTGCCGAGCACCTGGCGGGCGAACCGCGACCAGGCGTAGGCGTCCTCGACGGTCAGGCGGCCGCCGGGCAGCAGGCCGACGCCGCTCGCGTCGCGCGCGGCGGCGAGCCCGCGGGCCGCGATCTCCAGCGCCTCGGCCCAGGAGGCGGGCCGCAGCTCGCCGTCCTCGCGGACCAGCGGCGTCGTCAGGCGATCCGGCGCGGACTGCCAGGTGAACGCGAAGCGGTCCTTGTCGGTGATCCACTCCTCGTTGACCACCGGGTCCTCGCCGGACAGCCGGCGCAGCACCTGGCCGCGGCGGTGGTCGATGCGGATCGCGGAGCCGCACGAGTCGTGCTCCGCGATGGAGGGCACGCTGACCAGGTCGAACGGCCGCGACCGGAAGCGGTAGCTCGCACCCGTGAGCGCGCCGACCGGGCAGATCTGCACCGTGTTGCCGGAGTAGTAGGAGGAGAAGCCCTGGCCGGCCACGTCCCGCTCGCGGACCTCGGCGTCACCCTGACCGCCCTCGAACCCGAGCACGTCCTCGTCGTACCGGCCGATCTGCTGCTTCGCCCCGCGCATCTGCAGCGCGATGAACGCGTCCCCGGCGATCTCGTCCTGGAACCGCGTGCAGCGCTGGCACAGCACGCAGCGCTCCCGGTCCAGGAGGATCTGGCTGCTGACCGGGATCGGCTTGGGGAACGTCCGCTTGACGTCCTCGAACCGCGTGTCGGCCCGTCCGTTGCTCATCGCCTGGTTCTGCAGGGGGCACTCGCCGCCCTTGTCGCACACGGGGCAGTCCAGCGGGTGGTTCATGAGCAGCAGCTCCATGACCCCCTGCTGCGCCTTGTCCGCGACCTCGGACGTGGCCTGCGTCCTGACCACCATGCCCGGCGTGACCGTCATGGTGCAGGACGCCTGCGGCTTCGGCATGGGCTTGACGTTGCCCTCGCGGTCCGGCATCGCGACGTCGACGAGGCACTGGCGGCACGCGCCCGCGGGCGCGAGCAGCGGGTGGTCGCAGAACCGCGGGATCTCGATGCCGAGCTGCTCGGCGGCGCGGATGATCAGCGTGCCCTCGGGCACGTCGGTCTGGATCCCGTCGATGGTGACGCTGACGAGCCTGGGACCCGTCACGGCCTCCCCGGCGCCGTCCGGCTTCGGTGTGGTGACGGTCATCGGTGACCTCCCGCGCCGGCGCCGACGAGTGCGGTGCCTGGCGTCCTTGTTCTGGGGGTGTACGGGAAGAGGGCCGACGCCGCCGGGTCGAACGGGCAGCCGTGCCCGTCGAGGTGCGCCTGGTACTCGTCCCGGAAGAACTGGATGCTCGACGTGATGGGTGCCGTGGCGCCGTCGCCGAGCGCGCAGAACGACCGGCCGAGGATGTTGTCGCACAGGTCGAGCAGCAGGTCGATGTCACCGGAACCCGCCGCTCCGTCTTCTATGCGCCGCAGGATCTGCTTGAGCCAGTAGGTGCCCTCGCGGCACGGCGTGCACTTGCCGCACGACTCGTGCGCGTAGAACTCGGTCCACCGGCTCACCGAGCGCACCACGCACACCGTGTCGTCGAAGATCTGCAGCGCGCGCGTGCCGAGCATCGACCCCGCCGCGCCCACGGACTCGTAGTCCAGCGGCGTGTCGAGGTGCTCGGCGGTGAACAGCGGCGTCGATGAGCCGCCGGGCGTCCAGAACTTCAGCGGGCGCCCGCCGCGCATGCCGCCGCCCAGGTCGAGCAGCTCGCGCAGCGTGATGCCGAGCGGCGCCTCGTACTGGCCGGGTGTGGTGACGTGCCCGGACAGGGAGAACAGGCCGTGGCCCGTCGACCGCTCCGTGCCCATGCCCTTGAACCAGTCGGCGCCCTGGGCGATGATCCCGGGGACGCTCGCGATGGTCTCCACGTTGTTGACCACGGTGGGCCGCGCGTACAGGCCCGCCACCGCGGGGAACGGCGGCTTGAGCCGCGGCTGCCCGCGCAGTCCCTCCAGGGAGTCCAGGAGCGCGGTCTCCTCGCCGCAGATGTAGGCGCCGGCCCCGGCGTGCACCGTGATCTCCAGGTCGAACCCGGAGCCCAGGATGTCCGTGCCGAGGTAGCCCACGCGCCGCGCCTCGGCGACGGCCTCCAGGAGCCGCCGGTACACGTGCAGCACCTCGCCGCGCACGTAGATGAAGGCGTGCTTGGAGCCGATCGCGTACGACGTGATGATCACGCCCTCGATCAGGTGCTGCGGGCTGGCCAGCATGAGCGGGATGTCCTTGCAGGTGCCCGGCTCGGACTCGTCCGCGTTGACCACGAGGTAGCGCGGCTTGCCGTCGTCGGGCGGCAGGAAGCCCCACTTCATGCCGCTGGGGAACCCGGCGCCGCCGCGGCCGCGCAGGCCGGAGTCCTTGACGGCCTGCACCACGTCACCCGGCGGCATCTTGAGGGCGGCCTTCAGCCCGTCGTACCCGCCGTGCTTCTCGTACGTCGACAGCCGCCACGAACGCGGCGCGTCCCACGTGTCCGTGAGGACAGGAAGGAGGTCGGTCATCTCGCGTCCTCTCCGGGCTTCTTGTCCTTGCCCGTCTCCAGGTCCGACGACGTCGCCGGCGTGCGCTCGGCGCTGGAGCCCGGCTCACCGGTGATCGTCCCGGGGACCTCGCCGGCCGCCTGGTCCGTCCCGGTCCCGTCGCCGGGGGCGTCGTCCGCCCCGGTGCGGTCCGGCGCCGTCGCGCCCCGCTCGCGGGCGAACCGGAGCCCGGCGAGCGACGCCTCGCCCGCGCCCACGCCCTCGTGGGCGCGGCCGTCGGGGAAGCCGGCCAGGACCCGGCTCATCTGCTTGAACGAGCAGACGCTGTCCGCGCCGCGGGTCGGCGCGACGGCCTCGCCCGCGCGCAGCCGGTCCGCGACAACCGTGGCCGACTCCGGCGTCTGGTTGTCGAAGAACTCCCAGTTCACCATCATGACCGGCGCGTAGTCGCAGGCCGCGTTGCACTCGACGCGCTCCAGCGTGATCGCGCCGTCGTCGGTCGTCTCGTCGTGCCCGACGCCGAGGTGCTCGCTGAGCTCGTCGAAGATCGCGTCGCCGCCCATCACCGCGCACAGCGTGTTGGTGCACACGCCGACGGTGTACTTCCCGTTGGGCTTGCGCTTGTACTGCGTGTAGAACGTGGCCACGGCGCTCACCTCGGCCGAGGTGATGCCGAGCTGCTCGGCGCAGAACATGATGCCGTCGCGGCTGACGTACCCGTCCACGGACTGCACCAGGTGCAGCATCGGCAGCAGGCCGGACCGCGGGTCGGGGTAGCGCGCGGTGATCGCCGCGGCGTCGTGCTGCAGGGCCGCCAGCGTCTCGCCGTCGTACCCCGAACGCGTCTGAACAGGTTCCGCCGTCATCGGTCCACCCCTCCCAGCACGGGGTCGAGCGAGGCGACCGCGACGACGACGTCGGCCAGCTGGCCGCCCTCGCACATCAGCGACGTCGCCTGCAGGTTGTTGAACGAGGGGTCCCGGAAGTGGGCCCGGTAGGGACGCGTGCCGCCGTCGGACACGACGTGCACGCCGAGCTCGCCGCGCGGGTGCTCGACCGTCTGCCACGCCTGGCCGGCCGGGACGGGGAAGCCCTCCGTGACCAGCTTGAAGTGGTGGATCAGGGCCTCCATCGAGGTGCCCATGATCTTGCGGATGTGCTCGAGGGAGTTGCCCTGGCCGTCGGCGCCGACGGCGAGCTGGGCGGGCCAGGCGATCTTCTTGTCGGCCACGATCACCGGCTCACCGACGCTCGCGTCGAGCCGCTCCAGGGCCTGGTCGATGATGCGCATGGACTGGTAGCACTCCTCCATCCGGAGCACCACGCGGTCGTAGCAGTCCGCGTTGTCCGAGACGGGGACGTCGAAGTCGTACGTCTCGTAGCCGCAGTACGGCGCGGACTTGCGCACGTCGTACGGCAGGCCCGTGGACCGCAGCACCGGGCCCGTCACGCCGAGCGCCATGCAGCCGGCGAGGTTGAGCGTGCCGACCTCCACGAGCCGCGACCTGAAGATCGGGTTGGCGAGCATCAGGTCGCCGAGGTCCTTGAGGTAGCCGCGCACCTTCTTCAGGGCCTCGCGGGCCTGGTCGGTGAAGCCCTCGCCCACGTCCTGCGCGACGCCGCCGGGGCGGATGTACGCGTGGTTCATGCGCAGGCCGGTGGCCGCCTCGAACAGCCGGAGGATCTCCTCGCGGGCGGTGAACGCGATGGTCATCACCGTGGTGGCGCCCATCTCGTTGCCGCCCGTGCCGATGCAGATCAGGTGCGACGTGATCCGGTTGAGCTCCATCATCAGCACGCGGATCACCGAGGCCCGCTCGGGGACGTCGTCGGTCACGCCGAGCAGCCGCTCCGTGGCCAGGCAGAACGCGGCCTCCTGGAAGAACGGCGCCACGTAGTCCATGCGCGTGCAGAACGTGGGGCCCTGCGACCAGGTGCGGAACTCCATGTTCTTCTCGATGCCGGTGTGCAGGTAGCCGATGCCCGCGCGGGCCTCGGTCACCGTCTCGCCGTCGACCTCGATCATGAGCCGGAGCACGCCGTGCGTGGACGGGTGCTGCGGGCCCATGTTGACGAGGATGCGCTCCTCGCCGATCGCCTCGCGGGCGATCTCGTCCCAGTCGCCGTCGCCGTACGCCTCGAAGCCGCGGACGGTGCGGGCGACGTCGTCGTCGATCGGGCGCGTGGCGTGCGCCGGTCCCGCGTGGCGCGGGCCGTGCGGCCGCGGTCCTGAGCCGTGCGAGCTGCTGTCCATGACCTCTGCGTGGGGTTGCGCTGTCGCGGTCACGAGTAAGCCCTCCTCGTGTCGGGCGGGGGCACGGTGGCCCCCTTGTACTCGACCGGGATGCCGCCCAGCGGGTAGTCCTTCCGCTGCGGGTGGCCCTCCCAGTCGTCCGGCATCTGGATGCGCGCCAGGCCGGGATGGCCGGTGAACACGATGCCGAAGAAGTCGTACGTCTCGCGCTCGTGCCAGTCGTTGGCCGGGTACACGGACGTGGTGGACGGGATCCGGGGATCCGCGTCGGGCGCCGTCGTCTCCACGCGGAGGCGGCGGTTGTGGGTCACGGAGACCAGGTGGTACACGGCGTGCAGCTCGCGGCCGGTCTCGTGCGGGTAGTGCACGCCGGAGACGCCGAGCGACAGCTCGAACCGCAGGTCCTGGTCGTCGCGCAGCGCCTGGCACACGGCCAGGAGGTGCTCGCGCGCGATATGCAGGGTCAGCTCGGCCTGCGGCGCGTCCGGCGACTCCGCGCCGTGCCGGTCCACGACGACCTTCTCGATCGCGGCCGCGGGGTCGGTGCCGCCGTCCCGCAGTACCTCCGCGAGCACCTCCACGACGCGGTCGAACCAGCTGCCGTACGGGCGCGGCGTCGCGCCCGGCATCGCGACGGGCTTGACCAGCCCGCCGTACCCGGACGTGTCGCCCGAGCCGCGCGCGCCGAACATGCCCGTGCGCACCTCGACGATCTCCAGGTGGTTCACGGGGCGTTCGAGCTCCGCGCGCCCGCCGTCGCCGGCCCCGCCGTCGGCCCCCGAAGGGACCGCCTTGTCATCAGTCACCGCAACAGACCCTTCTGGAGAGAGGTCGGGGTCGCCTCCATGGCGGCGGCCTCGGCCGCGCGGGCGATCTCGGCCCGGTTGCCGCCGAGCGGCTCGTTCCTGACCTGCTCGTG
The DNA here is from genome assembly GCF_039529775.1 of Myceligenerans crystallogenes. Classification (NCBI taxonomy): domain Bacteria; kingdom Bacillati; phylum Actinomycetota; class Actinomycetes; order Micrococcales; family Promicromonosporaceae; genus Myceligenerans; species Myceligenerans crystallogenes. The sequence continues at coordinate 316,342 of NZ_BAAANL010000001.1, read as the reverse complement.
CAGGGCGAGGATCGCGTTGATCAGCATCTCGGGGCGCGGCGGGCAGCCGGGCAGGTAGATGTCGACCGGCAGGATGTGGTCGACGCCCTGCACGATCGCGTAGTTGTTGAACATGCCGCCCGACGACGCGCACACGCCCATGGACAGCACCCACTTGGGCTCGCTCATCTGGTCGTAGACCTGGCGCACCACCGGCGCCATCTTCTGGCTGACGCGCCCGGCCACGATCATCAGGTCCGCCTGGCGCGGCGACGCGCGGAAGACCTCCATGCCGAACCGCGACAGGTCGAAGCGCGATGTGCCCGCGGCCATCATCTCGATGGCGCAGCAGGCCAGGCCGAAGGTGACCGGCCACATCGACGCCTTGCGCATGTACCCGGCGAAGTCCTCGATCGTCGTCAGGAGAAATCCGGACGGCGCTTCCTCGACACCCATGTCTCTATCCTTCCGATGCCCTCGTGACGCTTCCTCGTGCTTGCTGCGGGCGGCTGCCTCGTTCCTCGGCAGTCGCCCTCGCTGCGCCCTTCGTCAGCGTCATGACTCAGACCCAGTCGAACCCGCCGCGGCGCCACTCGTAGACGAACGGGACCGTGATGAGCGCCAGGAAGGCGAACATCGCGACCAGTCCGAACGTGGCGAGGGCCGTGAAATCGACCGCCCACGGGTAGAGGAAGACCACCTCGATGTCGAAGACGATGAACGTCATCGCCACGAGGTAGTACTTGATCGGCAGGCGCCCGCCGCCGGTCGCGTGCGGCGTCGGCTCGATGCCGCACTCGTACGCGTCGAGCTTGGCGCGGTTGTAGCGCTTCGGGCCGATGATCGCGCTGGCGCCCACGCCGCCCAGGGCGAGCACGGCGCCGATCCCCATGAGGATGAGGATGGGAACGTAAGGATTCATGATGCGACCTTCGATGTACTGACCTTCATGAGATGACCTTCGGTGAGATGACCTTGAGGTGTCGCTTCACGAGCGTGGCACCACCTTCGTCAGGAGAGCGATCGTGCGGTCGATCCAGTCGCCGCCGTTCGGCTCGTAGCAGTCGGACAGGAACTTGAGCACGAACTGCATCACGACCTTGCGGGGCAGCCCGTACTTCACGCAGGCACGCATGACCTGCGGTTGCTCGATGAGCCGCACGAAGTAGCGGCCGAGGGTGTAGTAACCGCCCAGGTCCCCGCGCATGCGCTCGGTGTACTGCTCAAGGGCCGCCTCGCGCGCGTCGTCGGACCGCTTCTGGCGGGAGGTCACGATCGCGTCGGCGGCCACGCGCCCGGCCTGGAGGCCGTAGGCGATGCCCTCGCCGTTGAACGGGGAGACCATCCCGGCGGCGTCGCCTGCGAGCAGCAGGCCGGCGTCGTACAGCGGCCCGCGGTTGAAGCCCATCGGGAGGGCCGCGCCGCGCACCCTGCCGACGGCGGCCTCCGGGGAGAGCTCCGACCCGGCCGGGGCGGAGTTGCTCAGCCAGGTGTCCTGCAGCGACCGGTAGTCGATCCCGGCCGCGGACTGGCGGGCGGGCGTGCTGTGCACGCTGCCGAGGCCCACGTTCGCGGTGCCGTCCCCGAGCGGGAAGACCCAGCCGTAGCCGGGCAGCAGCGCCGACCTCCCGGGCTCGCCCGCCCACAGCTCCAGGTGCGACTCCATGAACGGGTCGGCGTGCAGGGGCGTCCGGTAGTAGCCGCGCACCGCCGTGCCCATGGGGCGGTCGTCGCGCCGCAGCCGGCCGACGCCGGTCGCCAGGCGCGAGCTCACGCCGTCGGAGGCGACGACGACGGGCGCGCGGAACGTGCGCTGCGGGCCGTCCGGGCGCCCGGCGCCGTCGAGCGGCTGCGCCGTGACGCCCGCGACGCGGCCGGTGCGCTCGTCGGTGACCGCGCCCGTGACCTTGGTCCGGGTGTGCAGCTTGGCGCCGCTCGCCTGGGCGTGCTGCGCGAGTTTGTGGTCCAGCGTCTTGCGGGCGTGCGCCATGCCGTACGCCGGGAAGGACGCCAGGTCGGGCCAGTCGAGCTCCCACGACCGGCCCGAGGCGTGCACGCGCAGGCCGCGGTTGCGGATCCAGCCGTCCCGCTCGTCGGTGGCGACGCCCATCCGGGCGAGTTCCGCCACGGCGCGGGGCGTCAGGCCGTCGCCGCAGATCTTGTCGCGCGGGAACTCCGCCTTCTCCAGGAGCAGGACGTCAAGCCCTGCGGACGCGCACCAGTGCGCGGTGGACGAACCGGCCGGGCCGGCGCCCACCACGATGACGTCAGCGTCGTCGCTGCGGTGTTGCACGTGCTCACCCCCGTTTGTGAACTCGATGCCGCGTCCTGACAGGTCCTTGTGAACCCTGTCACAACACCGCCACACTAGCCATACGAGACGGACATTGGGTAGCAAGGTGAACCTAACTTGGGACCGTGATCTACATCACCCCCGCTGATGAGGGGCCGCGAGGCGGCCCCCGGGATCGGGCGGCGGGGCCGGCGCCGGAAGGCGGGCGCGGCGCGTGGGAGCATTGCCTCATGTCACGTGCCGGGCTGGAGAAGAACCCCGAAGAAGTCGCGTCCATGTTCGACGGCATCGCCAGGCGTTACGACCTCACGAACAACGTGATCTCGCTGGGCCAGGACCGCCGCTGGCGACGCCTGGTGCGCGAGACGGTCGCGGCGCGGCCCGGGGACGTGATCCTGGATCTCGCGGCCGGGACCGGCACGTCGAGCGACCCGTTCGTGGAGGACGGCGCCCGCGTGGTGCCCAGCGACTTCAGCCTCGGCATGCTCGAGGTCGGCAAGGAGCGGCGCCCGGACCTGCCGTTCGTCGCGGGCGACGCGACGAAGCTGCCGTTCGCCGACGGCGCGTTCGACGTCGTCACGATCAGCTTCGGCCTGCGCAACGTCGTGGACACCTCCGCCGCCCTGCGCGAGATGCTGCGCGTGACCCGCCCCGGCGGCCGCGTGGTGATCGCCGAGTTCTCCACGCCCACGTGGATGCCGTTCCGGGTGGCCTACCGGGAGTACCTGATGCGCGCGCTCCCCGTGATGGCGGGCGCCGCCGGGCAGGACAAGGGCTCGTACGAGTACCTCACGGAGTCGATCCGCAGCTGGCCGGACCAGGTCGCCCTGGCGAAGCTCATGCTGGAGGCCGGCTGGAAGCCGGTCCAGTACCGCAACGTCTCGGGCGGCATCGTCGCCCTGCACCGCGGCACCCGCCCGGCCTGAGGCCGTACGTCACAGCCCGCGGCCCTACCTCGGCGGGAGCGCGGCGGCCTATTCTGGGGAGCGATGAGTGTTATCGCGCCCCCGCTCGCGCCGCCCCGGCTCGTGGTCCGGACCTCCCGCACCGCGGATCTGCCCCAGTCGCTGACGGCGCTCGTCGATCTTCTCCCGGACACCCGCCCGCTGAGCTGGGTGCGGCACGGCGACGGCGTCGTCGGCTGGGGTGAGGCCCTGCGGTTCGAGACGTTCGGCCCCGGCCGGTTCGCCGACGCCGAGCACGCCTGGCACCAGGTCCTGATCGGCGCGGAGGTGCACGACGACGTCGGCGTCCCCGGCACCGGCCCGATCGCCTTCGGCTCGTTCGCGTTCGACGACGTCGTCCCCGGCGACGAGTCCGAGGACCCGACACGCGCGTGCGGCGCCCTGATCGTGCCGCGCGTCGTCGCCGGCCGCCGCGACGGCGAGTGCTGGACGACGACGATCGAGCTGGTCGGCGACCGCGCGGCCCCGGCCCCGGACGCGTTCCGGCACGCCTACCCGCACGTCGCGGTCACCGCGCCCGGCCGCGTGACCTGCGCCGACGGCTCCGTGGCTGCGGAGGACTGGAAGTCCGTCGTGGCCGAGGGCGTCGCCCGGATCAGGACGCACGAGCTGGACAAGGTCGTGCTCGCGCGCGACGTCGTCGCCACGGCCGAGCGCCCCGTGGACCCGCGCCACCTGCTGCGGCGGCTCGCCCAGGGGTACGAGTCCTGCTGGACGTTCAGCGTCGACGGCCTGGTGGGCGCGACGCCGGAGCTGCTGGTGCGCAGCGAGAAGGGACTCGTCACCTCCCGGGTGCTGGCCGGCACGATCCGCCGCACCCGCGGCCCCGGCCACGACGAGGCGGACCTGCTCAACGCGGCCCGGCTCGCGAGCTCGCCGAAGGACCGCGAGGAACATACCTACGCGGCGCGCTCCGTCGCGGCCGCGCTGGAGCCGTACTGCTCGTCGATGAACGTGCCCGAGGCGCCGTTCGTGCTGCACCTGCCCAACGTGATGCACCTGGCCACGGACGTCACCGCCGTGCTCGACGGGTCCCGGGGAGGCACCCGGCCGCCGTCGTCCCTCTCCCTGGCGGCGGCCCTGCACCCGAGCGCCGCCGTGTGCGGCACGCCGACCGTGGCGGCGCGGGGCCTGATCCGCGAGATCGAGGGCCTGGACCGGGCACGCTACGCGGGCCCGGTCGGGTGGGTCGGGGCCGACGGCGACGGCGAGTGGGGCATCGCGCTGCGCTCGGCGGAGCTGTCGGAGCGCGACCCGCGGCGCGTGCGGCTGTTCGCGGGGTGCGGCATCGTCGCGGCGTCGGACCCGGTCGCGGAACTCGCGGAGTCCGAGGCGAAGCTCGAGCCGATGCGGTACGCCCTCGGCATGGACTGAGCGGCACCCGGACCGCCGTCCGCCTGTCACGATCCGGATACGAACACGGCCGATGGGGCCGGTTCGGGGTGGACGGCCCCGATACGTCATTACGGTCTGTTCCCGTGACCTTCGACCCAGGCGTTCCCCAGCCCGGCGCGCAGTATCCCGCTGCCGGCTCCAACCCGTACGCGCCGTCCCAGGGCGGCCAGCCGTCCCTGGCCGCGGCCGGCCCCTACCAGACCACCCCGGGCGGCTACCCCGATCCGGCGGGCCGGCCCCAGCCCTCGGGCACGGACGGCTTCTCCCTCGCCGCGCTCATCACGGCGATCCTCGGCCTCGGCCTCGTCCCGGTCATCCTCGGCATCGTCTCCCTGACGCGGATCAAGAAGTCGGGCCAGGGCGGCCGCGGGCTCGCGATCGCCGGCATCGTGCTCGGCGTGCTCGAGATCGTCGCGGGGATCGCCGTCCTCGTGTCCCTCGTGTCGATCGCCGGCAACGAGGACTTCCAGGAAGGCCTCCGGTCGGGATACGAGCAGGGTCTGTCGGAGAGCATCACGATGGAGGAGGGAACCTGTTTCCTGTCCGACGCCGGGATCCCCACCCTCGACACCATGACCCGCACCGGGTGCGACGGGCCGCACAGGGGCGAGGTGATCGGGGCGTACACCTTCCCGGACGGGGACTACCCCGGCCAGAAGCGCGTCGACGCCGCCGCCGGCAAGGAGTGCAACAAGCTCTTCGAGAGCTACGTCGGAACGGACTTCCAGACCTCGGTGCTGGACATGGGCTACCTCTACCCGACCAACGCGTCGTGGACGCTCGGTGACCGCTGGATCACCTGCTACGCGATGACCATGGACGGGTCGCCGCTGAAGAAGTCCGTCCAGGGCACCGCCAAGTAGGGCGGTCCCTGCCGGCCCGGCGGGTGCGGGTACCGCCGAGCCGGCGGGCGGCTACGGCATGCCCGCCTCGGGGCCCTCGCCGATGGGGCGCTCCGGGTCGCCCCAGACCTGTTCGCGGAAGCCGGACCAGGTCTGCACGTCGCTCGTGGCGCCCACCAGGTCGATCTGGGCGTCCGACAGCGCCAGCAGCCACGCGACGATCGTCGCCGGGGGCTCCTCGGCGATCTTCCCGAAGTCCGGGCAGCCCAGGTTGACCCCGGAGATGTACATCGTCGCGCTGCCGTCCATCGAGACGTACCCGGCGGACGTGTCCGTGCCGGCCGTCGTGGGCTTGCCGTCGGCGGTGTCGTACGCGTACGTCTTGAGCCAGAACCCCGGCGTCTTGACGTGGTCCGCGACGATCTTCAGCACGTCACGGCGCTCGGCCTCGTGCGTGACCGGGACGGAGACGAGCTCGATCGACCGGATCCCGCTGATCTCCAGGTCGGACGTCCTCAGGTCGGCCGGGAGCGAGAAGGTGTGGGTGTTGTCCTCGCCCGCCGGGAGCATCGGCAGGGTGACGCTCTTCTTCTCGCCGTCGCACACGTAGCCGACGGACAGCCCCTCGGCCGACGGGTCGTCGCTGAAGATCTCGGCGGCCTTCTCGCCGGACGCCTTGTCCGTGCCGTCGTCCTTCGCGCCGCCGTCCGTCCCGTCGCCTGCTCCCCCGGCGGCGTCCCCGCCGCCGGTCACGCCGTCGACGACGTCGCCCACGCCGTCCGTGACGTCGTCGACGACGTCACCGGCGGGGTCGTCCGTCGCCCCGCCCCGCGACGGGGAGGGGGACGACGACGCCGGGCCCGACCCGGACGGCGACGGTGACGGCGATGCCTCGTCGCAGTCGACCCAGTCGATCCATTCGATCGGGTCCCAGCAGTCCGCCTCCGCGGCGGCGACCGACATCGGCTGCAGGCCGCCGAGCGCCAGCACCACCCCGAGCACGACCGCGGCGGACTTGGCGGGCACCGTGGGGTCGCGGTCGCCGGGCACGTCGTCGTCGGACGGCACGGGGGCCGCGGCGGCCTGCTCCCGCGGCGCCCACGAGACGATGACGACGCCGCCGATGACGCCGAGCAGGAACCCGACGAACCAGCCGCCGAGGTTCACGCCCGACAGCGTGTACACGGAGATCACCAGGATGATGACGCCGTAGAAGATCCGGTGCACGGGCTGCCACATCGACAGCAGGCCCAGCAGGATCAGCGCGAGGGGCAGGACGATCGCCTGGACGCCCTCGATGCCGATGGCGAGCTGCATGTCGGGGATGCCCTCGACGCCGAACGTGTCGGCGAACGCCCCGAGGTCGATCGGGCCGGAGAGCAGGAGTTCCAGGCCGGCCAGGACGACCAGCACGGCGCCGACGAACGGGCGCCCCGCGTGCCACTCCCGGAAGGCGCGCCGCCGGGAGCCGCCGCTCAGAAGCACTCCTCGCCCTTCGTCAGCTCGAGGTGCAGGTCGGTCAGCTTGAACACCGCCGCCTGCGTGCTCCACGAGACCTGCTTCAGGCCGTCGATGTCGATGGAGTCGGAGTCCATGGCGAAGTCGCCCCGGTGGCCCTTCGCCGCGGTGTTGACCGTGGAGGCGTCCACGCCGATGCGGATGTTGCGGAAGACCGCCGTCCCGGAGAGGTCGGTCATGCCGATCTGCAGGTCGGTCGCCTCGGCCGGGCGGCCCTTGCCCGTGCCGGCCGAGATCTTCAGGCCGACCTTGCCGAGGCTGGTGTCCTGCACGACCGTCTGGCAGAGGTTGTAGAGCTTGGCGTCCTTGATGTTCGCGATCGCCGCCGGGTGGTGCTTGCCGTTCGTGTCCGTGGCCACGCCCGCGTACTGCGAGAAGCCGGTGCCGTCGAGCTGGGTCGCGGCGATCTTGAACGGCTGGCCGGAGATGGCGAACGAGACCGGGACGGCGCCCTGCGCCACACCGCCGAGGAGCACGGATGACGCCACGGCGACCGGGAGGGCGGCGAGCGCCACACGCCCCGCGCGCGACTTCGTGAGGTTGCTGAGCTTCATATGTTTCCCCTTTGACACAAGTCGAGGCGACGCCTTCGTCGTCAGAGCGCGACCGTATCGGACTACTGAGTTGTCGTCAATTGTCGTCCCGTGATTCTCGCCGGGCAAGGACCGGCACAGGCCGGCGCGGGGTTCGCGCACCGCGCTGACGTCGTCGGACACCCACCGGGCACCTGCTCACGGAACGGGACTTCACCCGCGCTCCGGACAGGTTGGTAGATATGCTCAGCTCATGGCAAGCAGCCGCAGAACTCGTCTTCGCCCGGAGGAGCGCCGGGACCAGCTCGTCGCCCTCGGTGTGGCCACCCTGGCCAACCGCCCGCTCTCGGAGGTGACTGTCGAGGAGATCGCCGCGGAAGCCGATGTCTCCACGGGCCTCGTCTACTACTACTTCGGCTCGAAGAACGGGCTGCACCACGAGATCGTGCTGCGCGCCCGCGACTCGATGCTGCACGCGAGCGAGCCCCGCGACGAGCTCCCCCCGCTGGAACGGCTGCACGACACGCTGGTGCGCCTGGTGGCCTACGTGCGGGAGCACGGGCCGACCTTCTACTCGCTGGTGCGCGGCGCCGCGAGCGGCGACGAGGAGGTGCGCGAGCTCATCGAGAGCGCGCGGCGGGAGCAGACGGAGCGCGCCGTGGCGGCGGCCATGGGAATGGGCGTGCCGGACTCCGAGATGCTGCGGATCGCGCTGCGGAGCTGGGTCGCGCTGGCGGAGCAGGCGCTGGTCGACGGCGGCCTGAACACCGACATCCCGGCCGAGGAGCTGGTCGCCTACCTGGAGAAGAGCATGCTGGGCGTCGTGAACGCGATGGGGGCAGAGCTGCCGGCCGGCGTGCTGACGGCCGCGGGCGCGCGGTGAGGCGCGCGGGGCGAGGCGTCAGAGCACCTTGACCATGAGCAGGCAGGGGTTCTCGGCCCACAGGTCCGGGAACTCCTCGACCGGCAGGAAGCCGACCGCCTCGTAGAAGGCGCGGGTCCGGTCGTACCCGGGGTCCGGGCTGGACGGCCCGAACGTCTTCACCGTCAGGAGCCGCACGCCCTGCGCGCGCATGTCGTCCTCCACCCGCCGCAGGAGCGCCCGGCCGATCCCGGTGCGGTGGTGCTCGCGCCGGACGGCGAGCAGGTGCACCTCGGCCGTGCTGTCGTAGCGCGGGTCGAGCAGCAGGATCCCCGTGATGTCCTCGACGGGGACGTCCGCCCCGTCGGGGGTGCCGTCGAGCACGGACGGCCCGTCGACCGCCAGATAGTTGGGGAACTTACCCGCGGCCTCGACGTACTCGTCCGTGAACTCCCCGAGCCCGAACCATTCAGGGAGTTCACGCAGGATGTCGTGCGCCGCGTCGGAGCGGCCACGCGTTCTCACCAAGTCATAGGTCCCGATCACGGGCCTCAAGGTAGCGCTCGAAGAGGCAATGCACTATCCCCGGTAGTCATAATTCCTTAAAGATATCTTCGCCCCTTTGCGACCCTTTGAGGTTCGTTCGCGGCATCTTTATTATCGTTCTTTGTACGCCATGGGGTTCTTTCCACCCAGAGGAGAGATGGAAAGAACCCCATGGTTTGTGGTGCGAAACGAGCCGCCTGAGGCCCGGTTCGCCCCTGATGGGACGGCGCCGCGGTGACGGGTGAGGCGATGCCCACACCGCGGCGTGTCCCGACGTGAGGGCGTGTCGTCAGTTCGACGTTGACGCTCCTCGTGCTCGGCTACGGGCGAGTGCCTCGTTCCTCGGCCCTCACCCTTCGCCGAACCCTTCGTCGCGTCAGTTCCCGAACAGCTCCCGGAGCCAGTCCGGGATGTTCCCCGGATCGGTCTGGTCGCTGCCGGAACCCTCCTGCCCCTCCTGCCCGGACATGTCGTCCTGCCCGGGAAGCTGTGGTTCCTGCTGTCCCTGCCCGGAGGTCTGCTCCTCGTCCAGCACGGCGAGCGTCACGTCGACCTGCCGGGTCTCGCCGTCGCCGTCGTCGCCGACGACGGTGACCGTGGTCTCGTCACCCGCCCCGTACTCCCGCACGAAGGCGGTCAGGGACTCCGGGCCGTCCACCGCGTCCTCGCCGATGGCGACGACGACGTCCCCGACCTCGAGGCCGGCCTCCTGCGCCGGCGAGCCCGCGACGACGTCCTCGATCCGTGCACCGCGGCGCGTGACGCCGTCGGCGGTGGCGGTGGCGTCCGAGAGCGAGACGCCGAGGAACGCGTGCTCCGCCGTGCCGTCGTCGATCAGCTGCCGCCCGACGTCGGTGGCGAGGTTCGACGGGATGGCGAAACCGAGCCCGATCGACCCGGACTGCCCGCCCATGCCGCCCGACAGCGTGAGGATCGAGGAGTTGATGCCAATCACCTCGCCGTTCGCGGTGAACAGCGGGCCACCGGAGTTACCGGGGTTGACGGCGGCGTCGGTCTGGATGGCGTTGGTCACCGACACGGCGCTGCCGTCCTCGGCCGACGCCGTCACCGGGCGGTTCAGGGCCGAGATGATGCCGGTGGTCGCCGTGCCGTCGAGGCCGAGCGGGTTGCCGATCGCCATGACGGGATCGCCGGTGGTGACGGCGTCGGAGTCGCCGATGGTGGCGGCCTTCAGGTCGTCCGGGACGTCCTGGAGCCGCACGACGGCGAGGTCGGTCGTGGCGTCCGTGCCCACGACCTCGGCCTCGAGCAAACGCCCGTCCGAGAGCGCCACCTGCACCTGCTCGGCGCCCGCCACCACGTGGTTGTTGGTCAGGATGTGCCCGTCGGCGTCGATGACCACGCCCGAGCCCTCGCCCCCGCCGGACTGCGTGGCGACCTGGATCGAGACCACCGAATCCTGCACCGCGGCGGTGACCGCCTGCCAGTCCGGGGCGTCGCCGCTGGAGGAGACGGGGACGGCGTTCTGCTGCCGGGCCTCGCCGACCTCCGCGAGGGACGCCGCGCGGCTGTCGCCGTCGAACAGCGAGATCGCACCGGCGGTGCCCGCGCTGGCAAGCAGCGCGGCGATCGCCGCGGCACCCACGACAGGCCCCCAGCGGCTGTCCCGCCGCGGCTTCGGGGCCGTGCCCGCGGCGCCCGGGGCCGCGTACGGATTCCCGGCGTACGCGGCCGGCGGGGCGGGCGGGGCCGGCTGGGTCCCCGGTGCGGGCTCCGTGCGGTGCGAGGCCGGCGGGTACTCCGGGGCGGGCTCCGCGCCGCGCGGGGCCGGCGGGAACTCCGGCGCGCCGTGCTGGGCGGGAAGTGGCCGGGTCGGGTACGAGGTCTGCGCCGGCGGAGCCTGTTCGGCGGGCCGCGCGGCCGGGGCCGGCGTCGCGCCGGTTCCGACCTGCGCCGCCCGGGCCTCCGCGGCCGGGGTCGGCGTGCCGGGGTCGGCCGGTGCCGGTTCCGCCGGGGGCGGCGGCGGAGCCGGGTGCGCCGCCTCGGGGTCCTGTCCCTGCTGGCCGGTGGGGTTCTGCTGGCTGTTCACGGGTGGCCTCCTTCATCCGTGAACCACTACACGCCCCCACCCTGGCGCAACCCTTGACCGACGCTGTGAGTTCCCTGCAAATGCGGGCCGGAATTTCTCCGTCACGCCGCACATTCTTTCCCACGTCGAAAACCCTGGTGAGGGCCCGGCCCGAAGGCGAAATGCCCCCGCGGCGAAAAACGGGAAAGGCATCGGGCCCGCGCCCGGCGTCCGTCAGACGACGCCGCGCACCGCCTCGGCGACCCGGCGGGCCAGGTCACGGGACTCCTGGAAACGGTTCGCCCGGGGAACCTGGACCTCGATGACCTGGACGCCGTGGCTCGGGGCCTGGAGGGCGTGGCGGAGGCTCGGGATGTCCTTCACCAGCTGGTGGTCAACGCCGTAGCCGGCGCACAGCTGGGCCAGGTTCGCGCCGTGCGGTGTGCCGAAGACGCGCTCGAACCGCGCCGCCGCCGCGTCCGACGCCGCCGCCAGGGCGCCGTGCTCGAGCGTCGCGAAGATCGACCCGCCGTCGTCGTTCACCACCACGATCTCCAGGTCGACGGCGGGTTCCCCGGGGCCGCGCAGCAGGCCGCCGACGTCGTGCAGCAGCGTGAGATCGCCCATCAGGGCGCGCGTGCGCCGGCCGGCGCGCGCGGCCGCGAGCGCCACCCCCGTGGCGGTGGAGACCGTGCCGTCGATCCCGGCCAGACCCCGGTTGGCCAGGACGGACGGGAGGCCGTCGTCGAGGCCGAGGACGAGGTCGAGGTCCCGCACGGGGTTCGACGAGCCGACCACCAGGACGTCGTCGCCGGTGAGGACCGTGGCGACGGCGCGCGCGACGGAGAGCGCGGTGGGCGGGTCCGCGACGGCGTCGTCGGCCGTGATGCCCTCGATGACCTCCGCGGCCGCGCGGCCGGCCGCCTGCCAGCGGCCGAGCCAGTCGGGCCGGGGTTCGTCGCGGTGCTCGTACCACTCGGGGGCGAAGCCCTGGACGACCTGCGCGGCGTTGCGTGCGGCGTCGGGCCAGGGCAGCCCGCCGGGAGCGACGACGGTGACCGTGACGTCGGGCCGCGCGAGCAGGCGCTGCACCGGCCGGGACAGGGTGGGCCTGCCGTAGACGACGGCGTGCTGGATCTCGCCGGCCGGCCCGTCCTCCCCGAGCAGGAGCCGGTAGACGGGGACGGCGCTGGGTCCGCCGCAGGCGCCGGAGGACGGTTCGGCGAACAGCGGCCAGCCCTGCGCCTCGGCGATCCGCCGGGCGTCGGGTCCGGCTCCGTCCCCCGCGACGACGACGGTGCGGTCGGGATGCCCGGGCAGCGCGGGTGACGTCAGGTGCCGGACGTCCGAGGGGGCGACGACGGTGACGGGCCCGGGGATCTCGCCGTCCGCCCGGACCTCGCCCGGTTCCTGGAATTCCGCGGGCTGCAGCGGGTCGCGGTAGGAGAGGTTGAGGTGCACCGGTCCGGGGGCGCCGTCGCGGAGGCCGAGGGCCGCGGAGACGGCGCGGGCGGCGACGGCGGCGAGGTCGCGCGTCTCGGAGGTGCGGGCCGCCAGGTCGGTGGCCGACGGCGCCGGGACGTCCACCTCGTAACGGAGCGCCCCGGCGAAGATGCCGGGCTGGTGGGTGGTCTGGGAGGCGCCGGTGCCGCGGAGCTCGTGCGGGCGGTCGGCGGTGAGGAGCACGAGCGGGACGCCGGAGTGGTGCGCCTCCAGGACCGCGGGATGCAGGTTGGCGACGGCCGTGCCGGAGGTCGTGATCACGGCGACGGGGAGGTACGACGCCGCCGCGGTGTACGCGCTCCCGCGCGACAGGCCGAGCGCGAGGAACCCGGCCGTGCGCTCGTCGATGCGGACGTGGAGGGTGATCCGGCCGGCCTCGGCGGCCTCGGCCACCGCGTAGGCGAGCGGTGCCGACCGCGATCCGGGGGCGAGCACGACGTCGTGCACACCGTGGGCGATCAGCTCGGCGATCAGGGCACGCGCGGCCGCGACCGAGGCGGGACTCTCTGGCATAGCCCCAGGCTAGCCGCCGGGGTCGCGGCGCGACCGGCCGAGGTGCCGCCTCGGCGGCCCAGGTCCGCCGGGACGGTCGCCGGCCGAGGATCCGGTCAGGTCGCGGCCCGGCCGGCCGGCTGTCCTGCCGCGACGGGCACGAGCCGTTCGAGGCGTTCGAGACGGGCGTTCCAGCGGGACCCCAGCTCCGGAGAGGCCTGGGTTCTGCCCAGCGCGTTCGCGTCGGGGACGGGGCGGCGGACGGGCAGTGCGCCGTCGACCGGGAGCAGCGGATCGGCGACCACGTCGTGCTCGAGGAGCTGCGCCGTCGCGAGGCCGCAGGCGTACGGCAGCTCCGGGAGGGCTGCCGCGAGCGCCACCCCGGCCGCCAGCCCGACCGAGGACTCCAGGGCGGAGGACACGACGACGGGCAGCCCCACCTGCTCGGCCAGCTCGAGGCAGGCCCGCACGCCGCCGAGGGGCTGCACCTTGAGGACGACGACGTCGGCCGCCTCCAGGCGCACCACGCGGAGGGGGTCCTCGGCGCGGCGGATGGACTCGTCGGCGGCGACGGGGACGTGCTGGGCGCGGCGGACCGCGGCGAGATCCTCGACGGACATGCAGGGCTGCTCGACGTACTCCAGCCCCGCCACGCTCCCGGCCCGGCCGTCGCCCCCCGCGGCCCGATCCAGCACCGGCAGGCGCCGCAGCGCCTCGTCCCGGCTCCAGCCTCCGTTGGCGTCGACCCGGATGCGGGCGGGGGCGCCCCCGGCGGCGTCGGACAACTCGTCGAACGCCGCGCGGACCGCCTCGATGCGTTCCTGCTCGGCGGCGAGCGGTTCGATCGATCCGCCGGGCAGCCGCTGGGCGACCTTGATCTTCGCGGTGCGGCAGCCGCCCGAGGCGAGGACGATCTCGCGCGCTTTCTCCGGCCCGACGGCGGGGACGGTGACGTTGACGGGAACGGTGTCGCGGACCGGATCGGGCCAGCCGATCTCCGCGGCTTCCCGGGCTGCCCGCAGCCAGGTGGCCGACTCGGCGTCGTCGTACTCCCAGAACGGCGAGAGCTCGCCCCAGCCGGCGTCGCCCCGGATCAGCACCCCGTCACGGGAATCCAGACCCCGGAAGCGGGTGCGCAACGGCGTGGACCAGACGATGTTCTGCCGCATCCGGCCAGGCTAGCCGACGGCTCCCGTACCTCGTGCGCGGGCGGTACGGCCGCCGGGTCTGCCGTGGGCCGCCGCGCGGCAGCGTCCACGAACGCCGCCCGCTGCCCTCGCCGGCAATTTAGGCTGTGCACGTGAGCACCTCCGCAGATCAGTCCACCGTGCCGCTCCCCCGTCAGGTCTCCGAGACCTTCGACCCGCAGGTGTGGCGGGAGGTCACCGGGTTCGCGGACCTCACGGACCTCACGTACCACCGGGGGCACGACCGCGCGTCCGGGCGTGACCTGCCCGTGGTGCGCGTCGCGTTCGACCGGCCGGACGTGCGCAACGCGTTCCGCCCGCACACCGTGGACGAGCTGTACCGGGTGCTGGACCACGCGCGCATGACGTCCGACGTCGGCACCGTGCTCCTGACGGGCAACGGCCCCTCCCCGAAGGACGGCGGCTGGGCGTTCTGCTCCGGGGGCGACCAGCGCATCCGCGGCCGCTCGGGCTACCAGTACACGACCGCGCCCGACGGCGGCGGCGACGTCGCCACGGCCGACGCCGTCGACCCGGCCCGCGCCGGGCGCCTGCACATCCTCGAGGTGCAGCGGCTGATCCGCACCATGCCGAAGGTGGTCGTCGCCGTCGTCGACGGCTGGGCCGCCGGCGGCGGGCACTCGCTGCACGTCGTGTGCGACCTGACCATCGCGTGCCGCGCGCACGGCAGGTTCAAGCAGACGGACGCGAACGTCGGCTCGTTCGACGCCGGGTACGGTTCCGCCTACCTGGCCCGGCAGATCGGCCAGAAGCGCGCCCGCGAGATCTTCTTCCTGGCCCGGGAGTACTCCGCCGACGACGCCGAGCGCTGGGGCGCGATCAACGAGGTCGCGGAACACGACTCGCTCGAGGCCCTGGCCTGCGAGTACGCCCGCGTCATCGCGACGAAGTCCCCGCAGGCGATCCGGATGCTCAAGTTCGCCTTCAACCTCCCCGACGACGGCATCAACGGCCAGCAGGTCTTCGCCGGCGAGGCCACCCGCCTCGCCTACATGACCGACGAGGCCGTCGAGGGCCGCGACGCCTTCCTGGAGCGCCGCGACCCGGACTGGAGCCAGTTCCCGTACTACTTCT
The DNA here is from genome assembly GCF_039529775.1 of Myceligenerans crystallogenes. Taxonomy (NCBI): domain Bacteria; kingdom Bacillati; phylum Actinomycetota; class Actinomycetes; order Micrococcales; family Promicromonosporaceae; genus Myceligenerans; species Myceligenerans crystallogenes. The sequence continues at coordinate 301,103 of NZ_BAAANL010000001.1, read as the reverse complement.
GACCCCGGCGGACGCCTCGACCGGCGCCTACGGGATGCTCACGGCGCGGGCGCCAGCGGAACGCTCAGGAGGCGGTCGTCGTCGGAGGCCGGGGTGCCCCGGCCGTCCGTGTTGGACGTGAGGAACCAGAGGTCTCCGTCCGGGGAGACGGTGACCGCGCGGAGGCGGCCGAAACGGCCGGCGTAGTACTCGGTGGACTCCGTGGGCCGCGCGACCGGGACCGCGCGCAGCACCTGGCCCCGCAGGTTCGCGATGAAGATCGTGTCCCCGGCGATCGCCAGGCCGCTCGGGCTGGCCTCCGACGTCGCCCACTGCTGCACCGGGTCGACGTACCGGCTGTCCCCGCCGATCCCCTCGACCTCGGGCCAGCCGTAGTTGCCCCCCGGCTCGATCACGTTGAGCTCGTCCCAGGTGTTCTCACCGAACTCCGAGGCGAAGAGCGTGCCGTCGTCGGCCCAGTCCAGGCCCTGCACGTTGCGGTGGCCGTAGCTGTACACGAGGGACCCCGGGAAGGGGTTGCCGCCGGGCACGTCGCCCTCCGGCGTCATCCGCAGGATCTTGCCGCCGAGGCTGTTCACGTCCTGCGCGGAGCCGGCGTTCCCCGCGTCACCGGTGGTGACGTAGAGCATGCCGTCCGGGCCGAACGCGATGCGACCGCCGTCGTGGAACCGGGCCTTGGGGATGCCGTCGAGGATCGTGTCGTGGTATGCCAGGTTGACCGGCGCTCCCGGCTGCGGGTTGCTGACGAACATGTAGCGCTGGATGCGGTTGCCGTTCGGCCCGGTCGAGTAGGCGTACAGGTACGACCCGTTCGCCGCGATCCCGAGCAGGCCGGCCTCGCCGACGGCGTCGATGCCCTGGACGGTTCCCGCGACCCGCGTCGTGCCGTCGTCGCCCACCTCGAGGATGTTGCCGCTGTTCCGTTCGCTGACGTACGACGTGCCGGTGCCGGCGTGCGTGATGGACCACGGCACGTCCAGGCCGGACGCGATGACCTGCGGTTCGCCCGTGGGGACGAGACCGCCGGAGCCGACGGTCGGGGACGGGGTGGGGGACGTGCTCGGCGTCGGTGAGGTGCTGGGGGACGTGATGCTCGACGACGGGCTCGGCAAGGCCGGGCAGCCGAAGCCGGGTCCCGACGGTGCCGGGTACGGGGTGGGGCAGTTGTCGGGGTCCTGGGTGCTGCCGCAGAGGCGGCCGTTGACCCAGAACCCGGTGACCGTGACAGGACCGCCGCCGGTGGCGATCGCACCGAACATCACCCGGGTCGTGCCCGCGGGGATCGAGGCGTTCCAGCCGACGTCCCTGGCTGTGACCACCCCGCCGTTCTGCGTGATCTGCGCGTTCCACGCCTGCTGGATCCGCACGCCGGCGGGCAGCTCGAACCGGAGGTACCACCCGTCGATCGCGTGGGAGCCGGCCGTGATCGACACCTCGGCCTGATGCCCGCTGTCCCAGCTGCTGACCACGCGGTACGACGCCGAGGCGCACTCCGCGGCCTGCACCGGCACGGCCCCGGTCACGGTGGCCACGACCATCCCGGTCATCGCCACCAGGCCCGCGGTCACGCCGGCCAGCAGCCGCCGTCGTGTCCGACGGCGCTGTGGTCCCTGAACACCTGTCGCACGCATACGAGCCTCCTCGCCCGAGCCGCCGAACCAGCTTGGTCCCGCGACCAGGCTAAACACCCGGCCCCCTCCCCGGAACCCTCCCGAACCGATTACGCGAACGACGACCGCGACGTTCCGGACGCGAACGCAACGGGACAGTTAGGCCGGCAGGTTCTTCAGGGAGGTGGTCAGGGCCTGACGGTCCGGTTTGCCTGGGCCTAGGAGGGGGAGGGAGCCGATGACGTAGAGCATGCGCGGGGCCGAGGTCCGGCCCAGGGTGTCCGCCGCCAGGGTGCGGGCACGGTCCAGCAGACCTGGTGGCGCGGGGGTCGGCTGCGCGCCCGCGTCCGGGCTGACCAGGACCGCGACCACCGCCTGACCCCATTCGTCGTCCGGGAGACCGACGACGCACACCTCACCCAGTTCCGCGAGCGCCGCCTCGACCGCGGCCGGGGCCACGTTCACTCCCCCGGTGACGATGACGTCGTCGGCCCGGCCGAGGATCTCCAGCCGCCCGCCGGCGTCGAACCGCCCGAGGTCGGAGGTGCGGAACCAGCGTGTGCCGTCGCCATCGACGCGGAAGGAGGCGGCGGTGGCGCCGTCGTCCCCGACGTACCCGGACGCCAGCACGGACCCGGAGATCTCCACGACGCCCGCGCCACCGCCGGCGCCTTGCGCGCGGGCAGCAGCTGGCAGGCGGTTTTCGCGCGAGTGAACGCTCTCATCCGCGATTTCCGCCTGCGCCACGGGACCGGAGTCGCTACCTCGCGAGGGAAAGGGGTCTGTCAGGCGGAGGCGGACGCCCGGGAGCGGGACGCCGTCGTAGACGCAGCCGCCGCTGGTCTCGGACATGCCGTAGGTCGTGACGGCACGGACCCCCGCCTCGCGGAGGCGGGTCAGGAGCCGGAGCGGCGTGGCGGCGCCACCCAGCAGGACGGCGTCGAACCTCGCGAGGGTGCGCAGACCCGCCGGCGCGCCCGCGGCCGCCGCCTCGACGAGGCGGTGCGCCTGCGTGGGCACGAGCGAGACGTAGGCGGGGAGGTCACGGGCCGACGACGACGCGGCGCTCGCCGGCGACGCCGACCCGGCCGATGACCTGGCCGCCGGCCCGGCCACCGGGCCAGCCCACGGCGCGGCCACCAGCTCAGCCGACGACCCGGCCGATCGACTGGCCGCCGGCCCGGCCGATAGCCCGGCCGAGAGGAACGCCCCCGCTTCCGCGGCGAAGCCCTCTGGCGTGAACGGACCGGCGGCCCCGCCCCCGACGTCGGCTCCCGCGAGGATCGCCCGGCTCACGACCTGCAGGCCCGCCACGTGGGTCGCGGGGAGGGCGAGGAACCAGCGGCCCGGACCGCCGAGGCGTTCGTGGGTGGCGGCGGCCGACGCCCGCAGCGCCGCGGCGGACAGGGCGACCTCGCGGGGGGAAGCGGTCGAACCGGAAGTGCGGACCACCAGCGCCGTGCCGTCCGGCAGCGGGGCCTCCGACGTGCGGCCGGCGGGGACGTACGGCTCCCCGCCGTCCAGGGCCGTCCGCACCGCGTTCCTGACCCAGGCGAGATCACCGTCCACTCCCCCAGCGTACGGGCCCGGCCCCCGCGCCTGGTCGGTTCGCCGCGCGCAGGCCCGTCCGAGGGCGGGCGCGCCCGGCAAGCGGCGCCGCCGGCCGTATCGGCGCAGGTGGCGCCGTATCGAGGCCACCTCGTGAGCGCGAACCGGATGGCAGGTGAACCGCCGTCACGAGGCGGACCGGGAAGGCAGTAGGGTGGGCGGCCAGTCCGGAGGGCGGCCGGGCCGACGTCGAGCTGGGCGAGCCGGAGGAATGATGGACGTGACGCTGCGCACGCGGCGAGGAGCAGGACTGGTCGCGCTGGTCACCGCCCTGGCGATCGGCCTGACCGGATGCACCGGGGACCTGGCGTGGCCGTGGGACGAGCCGGAGCCGCTGCCCACCCCCACCGAGACGCTCGCCGCCGACACCAAGGAGCGCAAGGACTCCCCGCCCGAGCCGAAGGCCCCGCCCCGGGAGCGCCACTACTGGCCCCTGACCGGCCACGAGGGCAAGCCGCGGCAGATGAACCGCCCGGCGGTGTCGGTGAAGATCGAGAACGCCCCGGAGGCGCGCCCCACCCGCGGCCTGGAGGCCGCGGACATCGTCTGGGAGGAGGTCGTCGAGGGCGGCATCACGCGCTTCGTCGCCGTCTACCACTCCAGGCTGCCCGACGCCGTCGAGCCCGTGCGGTCCGTGCGGCCGATGGACGCGGCGATCGTGGCGCCGATGAAGGGCATGCTCGCCTACTCGGGCGGCCAGCTCCCGTTCATCGACCGGGTCAACCGGGTCTCCACGCAGTCGCTCGTCATGGACGACGGCCACGACGGGTTCTACCGCGACCCCGCCCGCGCCGCCCCGCACAACGTGATCGGCAAGCCGCGGGAGTTCCTGGCCCAGGAGCGCGGCGACATGCGCCTCTTCAGCCCGCCGCCGGCGCAGTTCATCTACGCGCCCCACGCGGGCAAGGGCTCGGCCGCGCAGAAGGGCACCAGGGCGCGCAGCCTGAGCGTCCGCCTGTCGAACTTCCAGACGTCGAACTGGTACTGGGACGTCAGGTCCCGCACGTACCAGCGCAGCGAGGGCAGCTCGCCGTCGATGGCGATGTCCGGCGCGCGGCACGGCGCCAGGAACGTGGTCGTCCTCGGCGTCGACATGGTCAACACCGCCTACACCGACCCGAGCGGCGCCCCGGTGCCCGAGACGCGGCTCGTGAACTCCTCCGGCGAGGGCTTCGTCGCCGCCCACGGCAAGGTCAAGAAGATCCGCTGGAAGAAGGGCCGCATCCACGCGCCCATCGTGCTGAAGCTCGCGAACGGCAAGCAGGCCCAGCTCGAACCGGGCAACACCTGGGTCGAGCTGGTCCCGCGGTCGTCCGGCAGCTGGTCGGTGCGGTAGCCCGCCGCGGGCCGCGCCAGGCCGTAGCCCGGCCGCGGGCCGTGTCAGGCGGCAGCCCGCCGCGTCAGATCGACAGGCCGAACCAGAGCAGCAGGCCGTAGCCCAGCTCGTACAGCCCCGTGCCCGCCAGGACCGGGATGAGGAGCTTGCCGCGGGCTCCCGCGAGGATCGGGAGCGAGAGGAACGCCGCCGGGCCCGCCAGGAGGACCACCAGCAGGGACCACGGGGCCCAGAAGGCGCACAGCATGCCGAGGGCGAGCGGGATCCACAGCAGCGCCAGGTAGGCGCGGCGCGCCCGGTAGTCGCCGATGCGCACGGCCAGGGTCTTCTTCCCGGCCAGGACGTCGCCGGGGATGTCGCGCAGGTTGTTCACCATCAGCAGCGCGCAGGCGATGAGACCGACGCCGACGGCGCCCAGCAGCGCGGGCCAGGTGACGACGCCGGCCTGCGTGTAGGTGGTGCCCAGCACCGCGACCAGCCCGAAGAACACGAACACCGCGACCTCGCCGAACCCGAGGTAGCCGTACGGCTTGCGCCCGCCGGTGTAGTACCAGGCCGCCAGCACGCACAGCACGCCCACCGCCAGCAGCCACCACTGCCCGCTGACCGCGCAGAGCGCCAGCCCGAACAGGGCCGCCACCCCGAACGACCCGAACGCGGCGTACTTCACGGCCTGCGGCACCGCGGCGCCCGAGGCGGTGAGCCGCATCGGCCCCACCCTGTCGACGTCGGTCCCCCGCACGCCGTCCGAGTAGTCGTTCGCGAAGTTCACGCCCACCTGCAGCGCCAGCGCCACCCCGAGCGCCAGCAGCGCGGGCAGCCAGGCGGCGGAGCCCGCCTCGGCCGCCGCGCCCGTCCCCACCATCACCGGTGCGGCGGCTGCGGGCAGCGTGCGGGGCCGTGCCCCGGAAATCCACTCGGCGGCTGTCGCCATGCTGCACTCCTGAAAGAGATGGATGGTCCGGCCGGAAGAACGACCGCCCGGTTCCCGGAGTTCCGTCCGGTCAGCTCTCGCCGTCGGTCGCGCGGTCCACGGCGGCGTCCTCGTGCGCGGCGTCGGCGGCCGCCGTCGTGGACGCCGAGGTCCGACGACGGTCGCGGCGCTCCGCCAGCCATCGGGCGGCGGCGTCCCGCGGGCGGGCCAGCAGCACGTACGACAGCGCGAACGCGACGAGGGCGCCGACGCCGACGAGCAGCCAGCTCCGCAGTCCGGCGACGTACAGCAGCCCGACCGCGCCGGCGAAGAGGGCCAGGCGCAGCACGGTGTAGATCACGAGGGGCACGCCACCATCGTAGGCGGCCCGGCGCACGACACCCGCCGCCACGGGGCCTCACGGGGCGTCGCGTTCACCACCGGCCGGGGCCGATGTGCGAGCGGGCCCGCCCGGACGTATTAGTCTCTCGACGTGCAGAAGGTCATTCTCGGGGTCTTGTACGTCGCTCTCGTCGTCTACACGCTCGTCGACGTCGTCCAGTCCGACGACGAGGAGCGCCACGGCCTGCCCAAGTTCCTGTGGGTCGTGGCCATCATCCTGCTGCCGCTGATCGGCTCGATCGCCTGGATCCTGACGGTCTACATCGCCCGCCGGAAGAAGGGCCGGGCGATCGCCGCGGACTGGGAGCGCGCCGCGAGCCCGAGCCCGGCCCCCCAGCAGCCGCGCCGCGACGACAAGCCCCCGGCCGGCCCGGAGGACGACCCGGAGTACCTCTGGCTCCTGGAGCAGGCCAAGATCAAGCGCGAACGCGAGGAACGCGAGCGCAGGCAGCAGGAGGGCGACGAGCCCGGCGCCTAGCGGGCGCCGGCACCCGCCGGATCACTCCGGCCGGATCACTCCAGGCCCGAGTACGAGTGCAGCCCCTCGAAGACCATGTTGACGCCCGTGAAGTTGAACAGCACGCACGCGTAGCCGACCACCACGAACCAGGCCGCCCGGCGTCCCGCCCAGCCGCGCGTCGTGCGCGCGTGCAGGTAGGCGGCGTACACCACCCAGATCACGAAGGACCAGACCTCCTTGGGGTCCCAGCCCCAGTAGCGGCCCCAGGCGTCCTCGGCCCAGATCGCGCCGCCGATGATCGTGAAGGTCCACAGCACGAACCCGACCGCGTTCAGCCGGAACGACAGCGCCTCCAGCGCCGCGGGCACGGGCGTGTGGTCCAGCCAGCCCCACCGGCCGAGCAGCGGCGCGCCCTCGTCCCGTGAGTCCCGCAGCAGCTGCAGCACCGAGGTGACGAACGACACGGTGAACACGCCCGTCGCGGTGATCGCGACGCCGACATGGATCACCAGCCAGTACTTCTGGAGCGCGGGCTGCACGCCGGTCGCCGCGACGTAGAACGCGTTCTGCCCGAGCACCAGGAACACCGCGCCCAGCCCCGTGACGAACGCCCCGAGGAACCGCGCCTCGCGCACCAGGCACACCACGAGGAACACCGCCACGGCCACGAACGTGCCCACCAGCGTGAACTCGTACATGTTGGCCCACGGCGTGCGCCCCGCGGCGATCCCCCGCAGCACGATCGCCACGAGCAGCAGCGCGGCCGCCAGCCAGGACAGCGACATCCCGATCCCGGCCCCGCGGCGCGCACCGCCGGCGGGCCCGTCCCCGGGCAGCGCGACCCCGCGCGGCTCCCGCGCGGCGGCCCCGCCGGCCGACGACGCGCCCACCCCGGCCGCGACCTTCTCCCGCGCGGCGTCGCGCTCCGCCACCTTCACGCCCGACAGCCGCGCCAGGTCCGCCGCGAACGCGATCATCGCGATCGCGAGCGCCGTCGCGGCAGCCCACACGAGCAGCACGCTCAGGTTCGCCAGCTCCATGTCTCAGTCCTTCGTCTCGTCGTCGTCCGCGACCACCGGCACCACCGACAGCGCTCGTTCCACCTCGCCCTGCAGCCCGGCGTCGTCCCCGCGCGCCAGCCCCGCGGCCTCCACCACCGTAGCCCCGCCCTGCGACACGACCGCCCGCACCCAGACCCGCCGCCGCGGCGTGAACAGGCTCAGCGTCAGGCCGCCGAGCGCCAGCAGCGCGAACGTCAGCACGAACCCGAGCGACGGGTCGTGCCGCAGGTCCAGCGCCACGTACCGCGGCACGTCCTTGCCCAGCGACACCGTCCCGAGCCCGTCCGGCAGCTCGGCCGTCTCGCCGGGCTCGACCAGCACCTTGACCCGCTCCCCGGCGTCGTCCAGCGACGGCGTCAGGGTGGCGGTGTCGAGCTGGTACACGTTCTGCGGCACGCCGTCGTCCAGCCCCAGGTCGCCCCGGTAGACCTCGAGCACGAGCAGCGGATCGAGCGGCTGCGGGAACGTCGACCGCGCCGAGCCGTCCTGCTCCACGACGGCCGTCGGCAGGAAGTACCCCACCAGCCCGATCTGGTCGCCGCTGGCGACGTCCGGCACCTTCACCACGCCGCGCGAGGTGTACATGGTGTCCTCGGGCAGGAACGGCACCCGCTGGGAGAACGCGACCTCGCCGTCGGCGTCGGTCACGGTGATCTCCGGCGCGAACCCGTTGCCCTGCAGGTAGATCTTGGCGCCCTCGGTCTGCAGCGGATGGTTCACCTTGATCTGCTCGCCGTGGTCGCCCCCGTCCGGTTCCGTCACGGTGACGTGCGCGGTGAAGTCCCGCGCCTGCGCGAACGCGACGGTCTCGCTGGAGAACTCCGAGTCGAACGAGTCCAGCGTCATGGAGAACGGCACGAGCGACGCCGGGTCGAACCACGCCCCGTTCTCGAACGTGTCGTAGTCGACGACGGCGTTCGCGAACCCGCGCCCCTCGGTCACGATCGCCTGCCCGCGGTAGTGCAGCATCTGCCCGAGCGCGACCGCCACGAGCAGCCCCAGCAGCGCCAGGTGGAACAGCAGGTTCCCGCTCTCGCGCAGGTAGCCGCGTTCGGCGCTCACCGTGGCCGACGCCGCCCTGCCGGCGCGAGCGGGTTCCGTGCCCCGCTCCACGCGGAAGGTGGGCAGCCAGCGCGGCCCGCGCAGCTTCGCCGCGATCAGCGCGACGGCGTCGTCGGGCGACAGCGCGGTCGTCACGGCCGCCTGCGCGGGGAACCGCGCGAACCGCGAGGGCACCTTCGGCGGCCGCGCGCGCAGCGCGCGCCAGTGCGCGCCCGTGCGCGGCACGATGCACCCGACCAGCGACACGAACAGCAGCAGGTAGATCGCCGAGAACCACACCGAGCCGTAGACGTCGAAGAACCCGAGCCGGTCCAGCCACTCGCCGAGCTCCGGGTTCTCGCCGAGGTACTCGGTGACCTTCCCGGCGTCCTGGCTGCGCTGCGGCAGCACGGATCCGGGCACGGCGGCGACGGCGAGCAGCATCAGCAGCATCAGCGCGACCCGCATGCTGGTCAGCTGCCGCCACATCCACCGCAGCATCCCGGCGGCGCCGATCGCGGGCGCGGAGGGCTTCCGGTCCGGCGACGCCGGGTCCCCGCCCTGCGCGAACTCGTCCTGGATCCCCTCGGGGACGTACCGCTGGTCCGCCATCTACAGCACCGTCCAGAATCCGCCGATCCAGGACTGCAGCCCGGACGTCATTATCCCCCACAGCCCCGTGACCAGGGCCAGCCCGATCGCGACCAGGAGGCCGCCGCCCGCGCGCATCACGGCGAGCCGGTGCGTGCGCAGGAAGCCCATCATCTTGTCCGACGCCGTCGCGCCGAGCGCGACCAGCAGGAACGGGACGCCCAGCCCCAGGCAGTACGCGATCCCGAGGAGCACGCCCCGCCCGGCGGACGCCTCGTCGAGCGCGAGCGCCTGCACGGCCACCAGCGTCGGCCCCATGCACGGCGTCCAGCCCAGCCCGAACACCACGCCGAGCAGCGGCGCGCCCCACAGCCCGGTGCGCGGCGCGAGGTGGAACCGCGCCTCCCGCTGCAGCCAGGGCACGAACCCCATGAACGAGAACCCCATGAGGATCACGACGACGCCGAGGACGCGCAGCAGCACGTCCTCCCACCGCACCAGGTACACGCCGGCCGCCCCGGCCGCCGCCATCAGGGTCACGAACACGGCGGTGAACCCGGCCACGAACAACGCGACCCCGGCGAGCACGCGCCCCCGCCCGGACCGGGCGGCCCGCGCGGCGCCCGCCGTCGTCCCCGGGGCCGCCGCCGCGGACATGCCGCTGACGTACCCGACGTACCCCGGGACCAGGGGCAGCACGCACGGGGACGCGAACGAGACCAGCCCCGCGAGCACCGCGACCGGGATCGCGGCGAGCAGCGAGCCGCTGAAGGCGAGCGAGCCTGCGTCCATCAGCTCTCCTCCGCGAGCGCCTCGTCGACGAGGGACTCCAGCGTGGACGCCTCCACCTGGCCGATCACGCGCGCGGCAACCATGCCCTGGCGGTCCAGCACCACGGTGGTGGGGACGGCCTGCAGCGGCACGACGCCGGACAGGTCCGCGACCACGCGGCCGCTCGCGTCCTCCAGGCTGGGGTAGGGCGTGTCGAAGGTGCGCTCGAAGGCCAGGGCGGTGGCGGCGTCGTCCTCGGTGTTGATCCCGAGGAAGCGGACGCCGTCGGGCTCGTAGCGCCCGGCGAGGCCGGCGAGGTCGGGCGCCTCGGCGCGGCAGGGCGGGCAGCCCGCGTACCAGGTGTTCAGGACGACGACGTCGCCCGCCCAGTCGGCGACGGCGACCCGTTCGCCCTCGAAGTCGGTGCCGGCGATCTCGACCGGCCCGCGGCGGTCGCCGGCGTCCCAGCTCTGCACGGAGCCGTCCCCGGAGACGTAGCCCTGACCGGCGACGTCGCCCGCGCCGGACTCGGCGGCGACGGTGCAGGCGGCCAGGGTCGCGGCGGCCGCGGCCGCGAGGACGGCGGCACGGAGGCGTCGATCCCTCATGCGCCGGGGAGCTGCTTGGCGCCCGCGTACAGGTCCGCGACCGGCTCGCTGTAGTGCAGGCCGGTGAAGCGGCCGTCCTCGAAGCGCAGGCTGGTCAGCGACGCGAGGTTGCACCGGCGGTTGCGCGGGTCGTGCCAGAGGCGCCGGCCCTCGTAGGAGCAGCGGGTGAGCCAGACGGGGAGCTGGTGGCTGACCAGCACGGCCTCGTGCCCCTCGGCCGCCCGGCGGGCCGCGTCGACCGCCGCGCGCATCCGGGCGACCTGCTCGGTGTACGCCTCGCCCCACGACGGGCGAAACGGGTTCCACAGGTGGCGCCAGTGCGCGGGCTGCCGCAGGGCGCCGTCGCCGACGCCGAACCGCATGCCCTCGAAGTGGTTCTCGGCCTCGATCAGGCGGTCGTCCGTGCCGAGCGTCAGGCCGAACGCCTCGGCGATCGGCGTGGCGGTCTCCTGCGCGCGCTGCATCGGGGAGGCGATCACCGCGCCGACGTCCGCCCCTCGCTCCACGAGGTGCTTGGCGACACGTTCGGCCATCTCCTGGCCGCGGTCCGAGAGCCGGTAGCCGGGCAGGCGGCCGTAGAGGATGCCCTCGGGGTTGTGGACCTCGCCGTGGCGCAGCAGGTGGACGGTGGTGGAGACCATGACCCTCAGTCTCCCACCCCACCCTGGGTGATTCAGCACACGCGGGAGTGGCATGAACCACTGCCACGACCGGCCGGCGGACCCGGCCCGGCGCAATTCCCGTCTCGCCGGGTATGCCGATACTCCCCGCGCGCGGGGGGAACTTCCGCCGTAGCGTCCCAAGTCATCCGAACGCATCCTTTCGGGGATGCGCCCGATCGATCTGGAGGATCCCCGTGAGCAGCTCCTCGGCGCCCGGCACGGTCACCCGTCTCGCGGCGGAGTTCCTGGGCACGTTCGTTCTCGTCCTCGGCGGCGTGGGCACAGCGCTCCTCGCCGCCGCCTTCCCCGACCCGGAGGCCAACACCCTCGGGGTGGGCTTCCTCGGCGTCGCGCTCGCGTTCGGGCTCACCGTCGTGGCCGGCGCCTACGCCCTGGGCCCGATCTCCGGCGGCCACTTCAACCCCGCCGTGACCCTGGGCGTCGCGGCCGCGGGCCGCTTCGCCTGGAAGGACGCCCCCGGCTACATCGTGGCCCAGCTGCTGGGCGGCATGGTGGCGGCCGGCACGCTCGCCACGATCCTCTCGGGGGCCGACGGCGCCCTGGCCGCGGCCCGCGAGGGCGGCTTCGCCTCCAACGGCTACGGGGAGCTCTCGCCCGGCGGGTTCGGCATCGGCTCGGCGATGCTCACCGAGGCGGTGCTGACCGCGGTCTTCCTGTTCGTGATCCTCGGCGCCACCGCCAGGATCGCGAGCCCCGCGACGGGCGGCCTCGCGATCGGCCTGACGCTCACGCTGATCCACCTCGTCTCGATCCCGGTCACGAACACGTCGGTGAACCCCGCGCGCTCGCTCGCGACCGCGGTGTACGGCGGGTCGGACTGGCTCGCCCAGGTGTGGCTGTTCCTCGTCTTCCCGGTCCTGGGCGCGGTCGTCGCGGGCCTCCTGTACCGGCTGCTCTTCGCCCCCACGGCGGACCGGGACGTCACGGCGGCGGATCCGGCGGCCGTCCGGGTGGACACCCGCGCGGCGAACTGACCCCTGGTGCCCCCGATCCGCCGCCGCCCCGGCCACGGGGATGCGGCGGGTCACGGACACGATCCCCGCGCGCCCGGGCGTCAGCTCGCGCAGCGGTCGGTGCCCTCGAGCTCCTCGAGGGACGCGCCGCTGATCTTGTCCATGATGCGGCCGAGCGACGCCAGTTCCTCCGGCTCCAGCACGTCCACCAGCAGCCGCCGCACCGCGCGCACGTGCCCGGGAGCCGCGGCCTCCAGCACCTGGAGGCCGACGTCGGTCAGCCGGCAGTTCACGCCCCGCCGGTCGCCGTCGGCGCTGCACCGCTCGACCAGGCCGCGCGCCTCCATCCGCGTCACGGTGTGGGTGAGGCGGCTGCGCGACAGCACCAGGCCCTCCGCGAGCACCGACATCCGCAGGGTGTGACCGGGCGCCTCGGAGAGCCGCACGAGGAGGCTGTACTCGCCGGTGGTCAGGTCGAGCTCGGCGTCGTGCGCCGCGCCGAGCGCGTCGAAGAACCGGGCGCTGCCCTCCAGGAACGCGCGCCAGTCGCGCTGCTGCCCGGCGTCGAGCCAGGGCACGTCCGACGTCGTGGACGCCATGCCGCATCCGCCTCCCTCGTGGCTTGTCACGGTACCTGCCCCAACGCACGCCGCCCCGACGGTCATCCGTCCGGATGGTTGTCACGGGCTCCCGGGAATACCTTACGAAGCGCAGCAGTTGGGAGTTCCCGAGGTAGTTGAGATCTCAACTACCCACCGACGAACGAGGAGAGAACACCATGGCCACCGCGCTCCCCGCCGGCATCACCGCAGGCACCTACGACATCGACCCGTCCCACTCGACCGCTGCCTTCTCCGTGCGCCACGCGGGCATCGCGAAGGTGCGCGGCACGATCGACCTGACCGCCGGCACCATCACGGTCGGCGAGGACGTCGAGTCGTCGGGCGTGACCGCCGAGCTGGACGCGAAGTCCGTCAACACCGGCGACTCGGGCCGCGACCAGCACCTCACCAGCGCGGACTTCTGGGGCGCGGAGGAGAACCCGGCCTGGTCGTTCCGGTCCACCGGCGTCGCGCTCGCGGGCGACGACATCACGGTCACCGGCGACCTCACGATCAACGGCATCAGCAAGGCCGTCGAGCTCAAGGGCGAGTTCACGGGCACGGCGAAGGACCCGTTCGGCAACCAGCGCGCGGGCTTCGAGGCCGCCACGGAGATCAACCGCAAGGACTTCGGCATCACCTGGAACGCGCCCCTGGAGGCCGGCGGCTTCCTGGTCGGCGAGACCGTCAAGATCACCCTCGACGTCTCGGCCATCGCCAAGACCGAGGGCTGACCCGGCCCCTTCGACGAGGGCTGGGCCGGCCGGCTCAGCCCTCGTCGAGGATCTTGCCCCGGATGCGGCGGCGCAGGGCCCGGATGACCAGGCCGAAGACCCACGCCGCACCGGCCCAGCTCGCCGTGCGGAAGCCGCGGCCCGCCAGCCGCTTCCGGCGGCCCCGGAACTCCCGGATGGGCCACCCCACCTCCTGCGCGTGCCGGCGCAGGCGGATGTCCGGGTTGATCGGGCACGGGTGACCCACCGCGTGCATCATCGGCAGATCGTTCATCGAGTCGCCGTACGCGTAGCTCGACGCCAGGTCGATCCCCTCGGTCTCCGCGAGCCCCTTGACCGCGTCCGCCTTGGCCGCCCCGTGCATGAGGTCGCCGACCAGACGTCCCGTGTAGAACCCGTCCTCGTGCGCGGTCACCGTGCCCAGCGCGCCGGTCGCGCCGAGGCGGCGCGCGATGAGCGAGGCGATCTCCATGGGCGTCGCCGTGATCAGCCAGACCTGGTGCCCCGCCGCGAGGTGCTCCTCCAGCAGGCGGCGCGTGCCGGGAAAGATGCGCAGCGAGAGAACCGTGTCGTAGACCTCCTCGCCGAGCGTCGTCAGCTCGGCGACCGTGCGCCCCGCGATCAGCTCCAGGGCGCGGTTGCGCACCTCGTTGATCTGCTCCCGGTCCTCGCCGAACATCAGGTAGCGGGCCTGGACCACGCCGAACCGCACGAGGTCCCGGGTCTTGAAGAACCCCCGCTGGTACGCCGCCCGCGCCAGGTGGAACGAGCTCGCGCCGCGGACGATCGTGTTGTCGACGTCGAAGAACGCCGCGGTAGCGGATCCGGGTTGCGTCGACGACATGCGCCTCACTCTATCCGCGCTCGCACCCTCCGACGCGCAGGTGCGCGCGCCCGCCGGAAGCGCGCGCGAGGCCGGCCGCCGGCCGCGGTCACCGCCCGCCGGCGGCCGCCGTCGTAGGCTCTGCTCGTGACCGGATCCGAACCACGCGTCGTCCTGTACACCCGCCCGGACTGCCACCTGTGCGCCACGGCCCGCGAGGTCGTGGAGTCGGTCGCGGGCCAGGCCGGCACCGGATGGACCGAGGTGGACATCACCGCCGGCCCGGGGGCGGCCGCGCTGACGGAGAAGTACGGGGAGTACGTGCCGGTCGTGGAGGTGGATGGTGTACAGCAGGGCTTCTGGCGCATAGACCCGGCGCGGCTGGCCCGTTTGCTGGCATGATCTGACACGACGACGACGCACGCGGTGCCCGCGGCCGAGCCCGAGCAACGGCAGCGATGGCGCTGACGACCGGAACAGCGAGCCCGCCGGACGATGCGGTCCGCGCGGGGAAGGAGCGAGCTGCATGGCCGAACCCAGTGAGAACGCGGTCCCTGCGGCGACGGTCGGTCGCCTGCCCTACTACCTGCGCGCCCTGCGGGACATGGCCGACGAGGGCGTCCTGCTCACGTCGTCGTCCGAGCTCGCGGAGCGCGCCGGCGTGGGGTCGGCGCAGCTGCGCAAGGACCTGTCGTTCCTGGGCTCGTTCGGCACGCGCGGCGTCGGGTACGACGTCGGGTCGCTCGCGGAGTACATCAAGGCCGCCCTCGGCCTGGAGTCGGAGCACCGGCTGGCGATCGTCGGCATCGGCAACCTCGGCCACGCCCTCGCCAACTACTCGGGCTACGCCCAGCGCGGCTTCACCGTGCGGGCGCTGCTGGACGCCTCGCCGGACGTCGTCGGCACCGAGGTCGCCGGTCTCGTCGTGGACGACGTCGCCGACCTCGAGCACGTGATCACCGCGCGCGACGTGTCCATGGTGGTCCTGGCGACCCCGGGCGCCGTCGCCCAGGGCATCGCGGAGCAGGTGGTCGCGGCGGGCGTCCGGGAGATCCTCAACTTCGCCCCGACGGCGCTGCAGGTCCCGGACGACGTCGTCGTGCGATCGGTCGACGTCGGCGGCGAGCTGCAGATCCTCGCCTTCCACGCCGCGGCCCGCGCCGCGGGCGCGTCCTGACGGGGCGCTTCCCGACCGGGCGCGTCCCGCCCCGGCGCGGCCCCGGCCGCGCGGCGGGTCAGGGGCGCGCCGCGAAGCGCTCCAGGAGTTCCGCGTGCCCGGAGCAGACCAGCAGGTCGTTCTGCGCGACGCGGGTCTCCGGCGTCGCGTACACGAACTCCTGGCCGGGGCTCTTGACGCCCATGACCGTGATGCCGTACTTCCGCCGGATGTTGGACTGCGCCAGCGTGAAGCCCTGCACCTCCTTCGGCGGGCGCATCTTGACGATGGTGAACCCGTCCTCGACCTCGATGTAGTCGAGCAGCTTGCCGCTGACCAGGTGCGCCACGCGCGCGCCGGCGTCGGCCTCGGGGAAGACGACGTGGTGGGCGCCGATCCGCGTGAGGATGCGGCCGTGCTCGGCCGAGACCGCCTTGGCCCAGATCTGCGGGGTGCCGAGGTCGACCAGGTTGCCGAGGATCAGCACCGACTGCTCGAGCGACGAGCCGACGCCCACCACCGCGGCGCCGAACTCCTTCGCGCCGAGCTGGTCGAGCGCGTCCGGGTTCGACGCGTCGGCCTCGACGAGCGGGATCCGGCCGGTCCACTGCGCCACGAGGGCGGGGTCCTTCTCCACGGCGAGCACGTCCTCGCCGAGCCGGTCCATCGTCGTCGCGAGCGCCGACCCGAACCGGCCCAGCCCGATCACGAGCACGCCGCCCTCGCGGCCCGGCTCCCTCTTCTCAGCCACTTTCTCTCCCTCGATGTCGCCGGGCACGATGCCGCCCGGCCGGATGTCCCGGCTGCCGCCCGGTGCTCATCCGATGATCGGACGTTCCTCCGGGAAGCGTACGATGCGGCGCCGGTCCCGGAGGGCCAGCGCCGCCGCGAACGTGATGCCGCCGGTGCGCCCCACGAACATGAGCGCGCTCAGCAGATACTTCGCCGCGTCCGGCAGGTCGGCCGTGATGCCGGTGGACAGACCCACCGTCGCGTACGCGGACAGCGACTCGAACAGGACCTGGCTCAGCGGGAAGTCGGTGATCTGCAGCAGCACCACGCTGGTCAGCATCACCACGGTCGCGCCGAAGAACGTCACGCCCAGGGCCAGCCGCAGCACGTCCGGCGGGATCCGGCGGCCGTACGCGTCGATGTCCTGGTCGCCGCGCGCCTCCGCGACGATCGCCAGGAGGATGACGGCGAGGGTGGTCACCTTGATGCCGCCCGCGGTCGACGCCGACCCGCCGCCCACGAACATCAGCGCGTCGGTGATCAGCCAGGTCGACTCCTCCATGGCCCCGATGTCCACCGTGCTGAACCCGCCCGACCGCGGGTTCACCCCGGCGAACAGCGCCGCGAGGATCTTGGCGGGCCAGTCCAGCGGGCCGAAGGTCTCGGGGTTGTCCCACTCCAGCAGGGCGATCGCCACGGAGCCGAGGAGCAGCAGCGCGGCGCTCGTCGCGAGCGTGAGCTTGGTGTGCAGCGTCAGCCGCAGGGACCACCGGCGCCCGACGCCGCGCTCGCGGCGCGAGCGGCCCTCCCGCAGCGCGCGGTACAGGTTGAGGATGACCGGGAAGCCGAGGGAGCCCAGGAACACGCCCAGCCCGATCGGCAGCACCAGGCCCCAGTCGCCGACGTGCGGGAGCAGGCCCTCGGTCGTCGGGACGAAACCCGCGTTGTTGAACGCCATGACGCCGTAGAACACCGAGTGCCAGGCCGCCGTGCCGGGGTCCCCCTCGAGCGCGAGGAACCGCGGGAACAGCATGGCCGCGATGGCCAGCTCGAGGGTCGTAGCGGCCACGATGACGGTGCGCACGAGGGAGCCGACGTCGCCGAGCCGGCCCGTCTTCTGCTCCGACGCCGTGAGGATGCGCTGGGTGAGGCCGATCTTGCGGGACACGATCATCCCGATGATCGAGGCGACGGTCATGATCCCGAACCCGCCGACCTTGACCCCGGCGAGGATCACGACCTGCCCGTACATCGACCAGTAGGTGGCGGTGTCCTGCACGGCCAGGCCGGTGACGCACACCGCGGACACCGCGGTGAAGACCGCGTCGACCAGGCGGGCCGAACCCTCCCCGGCCGTCGCCCAGGGTGCCATCAGCAGGAGGGTGAAGAGGGCGACCACCGCGGCGAACACCACGACCGCGAGCCGGGCCGGACTGCGCCGGGCGGCGGCGTCGGCCCACTCCCGGAACGCGAACGGCACGTCGCGAATCCGCCACCGCATCGTCCCGCCTCCTGTTCCGTCCGTCGTCCGAATGCCAGCAGGACTGTATCCCGCGCCGGCTCGTCCCGCGGACCGCCCCGCGGGCGGCCCCTGCGGTCAGCACGCGCGGTCGGCCCTCACGGGCGCCGGGCGCGGGCGCGGCGCGCGCCGCGCACATCCCGGGCCACCCAACGCACGGGAGCGAACACCCCGCTCGGCCCGTCGTCGATCTCCATTACGGTGTTGCCCGTGCATCATGCCCGCCTGGCCTGGAGCCCGGAGCTCCTGCGCTACGACTTCGGACCCGGCCATCCGATGGCTCCCGTCCGGCTCGACCTGACCATGCGGCTCATCCGGGCGTTCGGCCTCCCGGACCTGCCGGGGCTCGACGTCGTCGGCGCCGAGGAGGCCTCCGGCGCGATGCTGCGCACGGTGCACGACGCCGCGTACATCGAGGCGGTCCGGCGCGCCTCCACCGCCCTGGAACCCGATCCGGCGCGCGGCCTGGGCACCGACGACGACCCGATCTTCCCGGGCATGCACGATGCCGCCGCCCGCCAGGTGGGCGGCTCGGTGGCGCTCGCCGAGGCGATCTGGCGGGGCGAGGTCGCCCACGGCGTGAACGTCGCGGGCGGCATGCACCACGCGCAGCGCGGGGCGGCGTCGGGATTCTGCGTCTACAACGACGCCGCGATCGCGATCCAGCGCTTCCTGGACCTGGGCGCGGAACGCGTCGCGTACGTCGACCTGGACGCCCACCACGGCGACGGCGTCGAGGCGATCTTCTGGGACGACCCGCGGGTGCTGACCGTCTCGGTGCACCAGGACGGGCGCACCCTGTTCCCCGGGACGGGCTTCCCGGGCGACGTGGGCGGGCCGGGGGCCGCCGAGGGGACGGCGGTGAACGTGCCCCTGCCGCCCGGGACGGACGGCCCGAGGTGGCTGCGGGCGGTCGACGCGGTGGTCCCCGCCGTCGTGCGCGAGCACCGGCCGGACGTGATCGTCTCGCAGCACGGCTGCGACGCGCACGGCAACGACCCGCTGTCGCACCTGAACGTGGACGTCGACGCCCAGCGGACCGCGCAGCAGTGGGTGCACGCCCTGGCGCACGAGCTGAGCCAGGGCCGCTGGCTGGCGCTCGGGGGCGGCGGGTACGCGGTGGTCGACGTCGTCCCGCTGGCCTGGGCCTCCCTGACGGCCGAGGCCGCGCACGCGCCGCTGGCCGGCGGGATGCCGCTGCCCGCGGACTGGCGGGCGATCGCGCTGGAGATCTCGGAGATCGAGCCCGCGCAGACACTGGGTTCGGCGGTGCCGGTGGCGTGGCGGCCGTGGGCGGACGGGTGGGACCCGGAGGATCCGGTGGACCGTGCGGTGCAGGCCACGCGGCGCGCGGTGTTCCCGTTCCTGGGGCTGGACCCGTCCTACTGACCCTGGCGCCGACCCCCGGCCGCCGATCTCACACCGGTGCCGGACGGTCTCGATTACGGATGTGGCGGGATCTGCCGTTACCCTGGTGGGCAGACTCTTTCTCGTGTTGGTCGGCGCATGTCCGCGGAACCAACCGTGGATCATGTCAGCCGCGGTCCGTCGTCGGGCCGCCCGACCATCACAGACAAGCGAGGACCACATGGGCTCCGTGATCAAGAAGCGCCGCAAGCGCATGGCGAAGAAGAAGCACCGGAAGCTGCTTCGCAAGACGCGTCACCAGCGCCGCAACAAGAAGTGACTCGCGGGGCCCGGCCGGATCGGCCGGGCCCTCGTCGTTTCCCCGCACGGGGTCGTTTCCGCGCACGCGGTCGTCTCCGCGCACGCGGTCGTCTCCGCGCACGGCGTCGCGGGCGTCCGGCGTCGTCGTCCGCAGGCGGTACGACGCCGCCGTCGGGCCGTCCGACGCCGTCAGGCCGTCCGGCGACGCAGCGTCAGCACCCCCAGCACGACCGCGCCCACGATGAACAGGGCGATCACGCCCACCGAACCGCGCACGCCCGCCCACCCCTCGCCGGCGGCGAGATCCTGCATCGCCTCGACGGCGTAGGTCAGCGGCAGCACGTCCGAGATCCACTCCAGGACCTCCGGCATCTGGTCCCGCGGCATGAGCAGCCCGCACGTGATGAGCTGCGGCAGGATGATCGCGGGCATCATCTGCACGGCCTGGAACTCGGTCCGCGCGAGCGCCGACGCCGCGAGCCCCAGCGTGCACCCGAGGATCGCCACCAGCAGCGCGACGAGGAACACCAGCCACAGCGGGCCCTCGACGTCCATCCCGAGCCACAACGCCCAGCTGACGACGACGAGCGCCTGCAGCAGCGCCAGCACCGCGAACGCGAGCGCGTAGCCGGCCACGAGGTCGCCCTTGCGGATGGGCGTGGTCATCAGCCGTTCCAGCGTCCCGGACTGCCGCTCCCGCAGCGTCGCGACGCTGGTCACCAGGAACATCACGATCAGCGGGAAGATCCCCACGAGCACGGGCCCGAACGAGTCGAGCACGCCCGGGACGTCGTCGAACATCCACGCGATCAGCCCGATGAGCAGGCACGGCAGCACCACGATCAGCGCGATGGTCCGCTTGTCGGCGCGCAGCTGCGCGAGCACGCGCCCGGCGGTGGCGAAGGTCAGGTTCATCGCGGGCCCTCCTCCTCGGGGACGACGGCGGCCGGGGCGGGATCGGTCCGGGGCGCGGCGCCGGTGCTCGCCGGGGCGGCCGGGTCCGCGCCGCCGGCCCGGGCATCCGAACGCGCCTGCTCGATCAGGGCGAGGAACGCGCGCTCGGCGTCGGGCGCCCCGGTGGTCTCCAGCAGTTCGGCGGGCGTCGTGTCCGCCACGAGCCCGCCCTCGCGCATCAGGAGGAGCCGGTCGCACTGCGTCGCCTCGTCCATCACGTGCGACGACACGAGCAGCGACTTCCCCGACGCCGCGAGCTGCCGGAACGTCGCCCACAGGTCGCGCCGGAGCACGGGGTCCAGCCCGACGGTCGGCTCGTCGAGCACGAGCAGCTCCGGATCGCCGACGAGCGCCGCGGCCAGCGAGACCCGGGACCGCTCGCCGCCGGACAAGGTCCGTACCCGCTGTTTCTCGTGCCCGCCGAGATCGACGGTCGACACGGCCCCGGCGACAGCTTCCCTGCGCCGTCGCGGCGAGATCCCGGCAAGCGTGGCGAAGTAATCGAGGTTCTGCGCGACGGTGAGATCCGCGTACACACTCGCATCCTGGGTGACGTACCCGACCCGCCGCCGCAGCGGAGCGGACCCGGCGGGCTCACCGAGCACCTCGACGGTCCCGGACACCTTGTCCTGCACCCCGACGATGGCCCGCATCAGCGTCGTCTTGCCCGACCCGGACGGCCCGAGCAACCCGACGACGGACCCCGCGGGCACGTCGACATCGAACCCGGAGATGATCGCGCGGCCCCCGCGCACGACCCGCAACCCCGCAACCCTGACGGCCGCGGTCCCCGCCTCGGAGTTTTTCCCCATGCGATGAATTATGCGCCCAGCACGTCGGCACCACAAGCACCACCTGGGATACTTGCGCCGGTCGTCAAGATCCATCTAAGAGCATTTATTATTGCGTATGCGCACAGAAGATGCGATCTAGCTAGATTGCTATGAAAATCGTCTGGTGACGGCAACGGCAACAGACCTCCACGCTGCAGGCTCGCACCTCGAACAAGGCAACCAACCGCGGCAGCCAGGTGACAAGGGCTATCGCTCTCCCCGGCAACTTGCCGCGCTCGCCACTCTCGGCGATCCACCGGTCGACCCGCACAGGGCCCGAGCGCTCAAGAAGAGCGACAATCCAGCCCTTCACGCAGAGGCCGACGCCTACTGGCAGAGTCGGCGGAGGCTCCTTGGCGTCGAGTTCGTCGACGCGCTATGCCGACGAGCTGAACCGGAACGCCTCACACCACATGAGATCACGTTTCTGGAGCGCTTCCTTGACCTCGGCCACCGCGTGCGGTGGATCGTTCGCGACTCAGCATCTCTTCGCTCGACCAACGACTTCTTCTGGGGAGAAGAGGAACCCATCGCCTGCGAGCTGAAGACCACAGGCACAAAGCTCTCCACGATCACAGACCGGATCGTCGACGCTGTCAGCAAGGCAAGGGGCCACAACGTCACCAAAGAAAATTTCCTCATCGACCTCGGAGATCGGGACTTGACGCCAAGCGTCGCCGAGCGACTTACAAACTTCAATCGGAAGCGACTCGAGTTGTTCGAAAACGCGACCCATGATGAGCGCGCTCGCTACGTCGGCAGTGCGCCGTATGCAATCGCGCGCCTCTGGATCATGTCCCGAGGAATGCTGCGAGAGATCGACCTCGCGTGAGAATTGACGTAGGGCGCGATCCTCCGCGTTCAGTCGGCCTATTATTTCAAGGCTGGCGAGAGGTGCGCCCTACGAGTCCCACGGTAGCACCACCCGATGTCGTCGGCCACCGCGATAACGACTGCAGGGGTGCATGCCTCAGCGTTCAGTCGGCCTCTTTCTACAGCTTGCCGGTGAGGTATCGCTGCAGGTTGGGAGCCACTGCAGCGACGACGCCGTCCGCCGGTAGCGACGCGATCGGTTCCAGGCCGACGACGTAACGAGCCATGGCGAGGCCGATCATCTGGCTTCCCAGGAGGCTCGTGCGGAGCGCCGCATCTTCGGATGGCAGGTTGCGCGCAATCGGGCCGAGGACCTCGGCGAGCAAGAACTGCGGCATGAGCGATCGCAGCTCGGGACTGCCGAGCACTGCGGGTAGGGCGACGCGCATGAGGTCAGGTCCGGCGTCATCCCATACCTTCAGCGCCACGCGGACCAGCCGCTCCCCCAGGCGGTCGAGCGGACCGTCGACGACCTGCTTCACGATCTCGTGCGGCGAGACCTCGGCGAGACCGAGCGCAGCGGGCAGCAACGCGGACTTCTCGGGAAACCAGTGCCGCACCGTCCCGGGATCGACGCCGGCCCGCCGGGCGACGGATCTCATGGAGGCGCCGTCGTAACCCTGCTCCGCGAACTCCATGCGTGCAGCCTCGAGAATCGCGCCCCGCGCGTCCTGCCCGGCAGGCCGCCTCCCTCGTCGCGCCACGCGCTCCGCTCCTCCACCTGGACCCACAGAAGGCTCGACCATCCCCCCATTCTCGCGAGGCCCTACCGCAAAGCGCGAAAGCCCGATCTCGCGCTCCTGGGTTCTACCGCAGACGCGAGGGGACTACCTCGGGTACACGGAACTTATAACGAACTTGTTCTCGCGCACCTCAGCGCAGAAGAAGTTCGTCAAAACCCAGCAGGATTCTCGCAGCCAGCCCGATGACGCGAGCAAAGAACGGCGGCTGACACTGCGAGACGTCGATGACATCTTCGCAGGTCAGCCGCCGTTCCCAGAGCGTCAGCCGGCGCGGGCGCCGCTGCGCTTCTTGTTCCAGATGTCGTAGCCGACCGCCAGGAGCAGGACCAGGCCCTTGACGATCTGCTGGGTCGACTGGTCGATGCCCAGGATCGACATGCCGTTCGACATGACGGCCATGATCAGGCCGCCGATCATCGCGCCCGGGATCGTGCCGATACCGCCGGTCACCGCCGCGCCGCCGATGAAGCAGGCCGCGATGGCGTCCAGCTCGAACATGTTGCCGGCCGCGGGTTGCGCCGTGTTGGAGCGCGAGGAGAACACGATGCCCGCGATCGAGGCGAGGAAGCCCATGTTCAGGAACATCAGGAAGTTGACCCGCTTCACGCGGACACCCGAGAGCTGGGCCGCCGCGAGGTTGCCGCCGATCGCGTAGACGTGCCGCCCGAAGATGCTGTGCTTGGTGATCATCGTGTAGGCGATGATGAGCGCCGCCAGGACGATCAGCACGATCGGCAGGCCACGGCTGGTGGCGAGCTGCCAGGCGAACCACATCACGACGGCGCCGATCAGGACGATCTTCAGGAAGAACACCGGGACGGACTCGACGGCCTGGTTGTACTCGATCTTCGCCGCGCGGGTCCGCCAGCCGGCCCACGCGTAGCCGACGACGGCGATGCCGAAGACCAGCAGCGTGAACGTGTCGTACCCGTACCCGCCCAGCAGGCCGTTCAGGAAGCCGCGGCCGACCTGGCCGTACTCCATCGGGAACGGCGACAGCGAGCGGCTGTCGAGCACCAGCAGCGTCAGGCCGCGGAACAGGAGCATGCCCGCCAGCGTCACGATGAAGGCCGGGATGCCGACGTACGCCACCCAGAAGCCCTGCCACGCGCCGATCGCCAGGCCGGTCGCGATCGCGGCGAGGATGCCGACCCACCAGGGCGCGCCCATCTTGACGGTCGTGATCGCCGCGATCGCGCCGGTCAGGGCGACGACCGAGCCCACGGACAGGTCGATGTGCCCGCCCACGATGATGATCAGCATGCCGATCGCGAGGATCAGGATGTAGGCGTACTGCAGCACCAGGTTGGTGAGGTTGGTCGGGCTGAGCAGCATCCCGTCCGTGAGGATCGCGAACAGCGCCACGATCAGGACGAACGCGAACGCGATGCCGCCCGTCCGCAGGTTGCGGGAGATCGCACCCTGAATGTTTGCCAGTGCGGTGCTCATGCGTCGGCCTCCTGTGTCATGAGAGACATCAGTCCTTCCTGGGTGGCCGACGCGACGTCGACCTCGCCGGTGATGCGTCCGGCGGCGAGGGTGTAGATGCGGTCGCAGATCCCCAGGAGCTCGGGGAGCTCCGAGGAGATCACCAGGACGGCCTTGCCGTCGGCGACCATCTTGTTGATCAGGGTGTAGATCTCGTACTTCGCGCCGACGTCGATACCGCGCGTCGGCTCGTCGAGGATGAGGACCTCGGGGTCCGTGTAGATCCACTTGGAGAGGGCGACCTTCTGCTGGTTGCCCCCGGACAGGGTGCCCACCGGGACCAGGACGCTCGGCGTCCGCGTGCCCATGGACTGGCGGTACTGCTCGGCGACCCGGAGCTCCTCGTTCTCGTTCACCCAGCCCGCGCGGGACAGCTTCGGCAGACCGGCCGCCGAGGTGTTGCGCCGGATGTCCTCGATGAGGTTGAGCCCGAGCTGCTTGCGGTCCTCCGACACGTAGGCCAGCCCGGCGTCGATGGCGCCGGGCACGTCCTTCACCGAGACCTCGCGGCCGTGGATGAGAACGCGGCCGGAGATCCCGCGGCCGTACGAGTGCCCGAACACCGACATGGCGAGCTCGGTGCGCCCGGCTCCCATGAGCCCGGCGATGCCGACCACTTCTCCCGCGCGCACGTTGAGGTTCGCGGAGTCGACCATCACGCGGCCCGGCTGCGTCGGGTGGTGCACGGTCCAGTTCTCGACGCGCAGCACCTCCTCGCCGATGACCGGGTTCCGGTCCGGGAAGCGGTTGTCGAGCGAGCGGCCGACCATGCCGCGGATGATCCGCTCCTGGGTGCTGTCCGGCTCGGACATGACGAGCGTCTCGACGGACTGGCCGTCGCGGATGATCGTCGTCCGGTCCGCGATGTCGGCGATCTCACCGAGCTTGTGGGAGATGATGATGCAGGTCACGCCCTCCTCGCGGAGGCGGCGCAGGATGCCGAGCAGGTGCTCGGAGTCCTGGTCGTTGAGGGCCGCCGTCGGCTCGTCGAGGATGAGCAGGCGCACCTCCTTGGACAGCGCCTTGGCGATCTCGACCAGCTGCTGCTTGCCGACGCCGAGCGTCGAGACGGGCTGCGTCGGGGACTCGTCGAGCCCCACCCGGGTGAGCAGCTCGGCCGCGGCCGTGTTGGTGCGGTTCCAGTCGATGAACTCGCCGGCCCGCCGCTGCTCGTTGCCGAGGAAGATGTTCTCGGCGATCGACAGGTGGGGAACGAGGGCGAGCTCCTGGTGGATGATGACGACGCCACGCGCCTCGGAGTCGTTGATCGTCCGGAACGCGGCGGGTTCGCCGTCGAGCACGATCTCGCCGTCGTACGTGCCGTACGGGTAGACCCCTGACAGCACCTTCATGAGGGTGGACTTGCCGGCGCCGTTCTCGCCGCAGATCGCGTGGATCTCGCCGCGGGCTACCGACAGGTTGACGTTCGACAGGGCCTTGACGCCCGGGAACGTCTTGGTGATGTCCCGCATCTCGAGGATGGGGCCGTCACCCTGGGCAGGTGACGTGAGAGATTCAGACATGCGCTGACCTAGTTTCTGTCCTGGACACGGCCGCCGAGCCGGCGCCCTGGAACCTCCAGGACGCCGGCCCGGCAGATGGAGTGACGGGTCACTCCTCCTCGGCGACGCCCGACTCGACCTCTTCCGCGGTCCAGTACTCGGTCTCGACGAGCTCGGACTCGATGTTGTCCTCGTAGATCGTCACCACCGGGAGCAGGTACGCCGGCACGACCTTCACGCCGTTGTCGTAGTCCTCGGTGTTGTTCGCCTCGGGCTCCTCGCCGGCCAGCAGGGCCTCGGCGGCGACGACAGCCTGCTCGGCGAGCAGACGCGTGTCCTTGAAGATCGTCGAGTGCTGCACGCCGTCGGCGATCAGCTTGACCGACGCGATCTCGGCGTCCTGGCCGGTGATGACGGGCATCTCGTCATCCTTGTAGCCGGCGGAACGGAGCGCCTCGATGATGCCGCGCGACAGGCCGTCGTACGGGGCGAGCACGCCGTCGACCTTCTCGCCGCCACCGTAGTTGGCGGTCAGGAGGTCCTCCATGCGGCTCTGCGCCTTCTCCTGGAGCCAGCGCTGGGTCGCGGTCTGCTCGATGTCCGTCTGCTCGGACGGGACCACGAGCGTGCCGTCCTCGATGTACGGCTCGAGGATCGACATCGCGCCGTCCCAGAAGAAGTGCGCGTTGTTGTCGTCCAGCGAGCCGGCGAACAGCTCGACGTTGAACGGGCCCTTGGGCGCGTCCTCGACGGGCTCGCCCTCCTCGTCGACCAGGCCGAGGCCGACCAGCAGCGCGTTCGCCTGGGCGACGCCCACCTGGAAGTTGTCGAAGGAGACGTAGAAGTCGACGTTCTCCGAGTCGCGGATCAGGCGGTCGTAGGAGATCACCGGGATCTCGGCGGCAGCGGCGGCCTCGAGCTGCGGGGCCAGCGCGGTGCCGTCGATCGCGGCGATGACGAGCGCCTCGGCGCCCGCGTTGATCATCGCGTCGATCTGCTGCTGCTGGGTGGGGATGTCGTCGCCCGCGAACTGCAGGTCGACCTCGTAACCGGCCTCCTCGAGGCCCGACTGCACGGCGTCGCCGTCGGCGATCCACCGCTCGGAGGTCTCGGTCGGCATCGCGACGCCGACCAGGCCGCCCTCGGCGTCGTCCTCAGCGCCGCCGCCGGCACCGGCGCCACCGCCGGCACCTTCGCCACCGCAGGCGGCAAGTGTGAATGCCAGGGCACCGGCCGCCACCGCGGCGGTCGCCCGGCTGAACCAGAGCTTGTTTGCCATGAGAAGTGCTCCTCTTCGAGAGGCACCGGATCCATGCGCCCGGCACCACTCGGAGATGTTAACGCTCACAACAACCCACTCCAAAGCGAGTCAGTCACGATCCCATCACAACCCACCGGCGTCAAAGTATCAACCGGCTCAGGCCCGGGCAAGCGGGGCGCCAACCCGCACATCGGCGCCCCATCGTACGTTCAGGATTCACCCAAGCGGACGCTCGGCCACCCCTCCTCGTCCCACTCGATCTCCCGGACCGCCAACGTGGGCGAACCGGCGTTGTCGCCGTCGTAGAAGTGAAAGGCGAGGTAGTACGAGGAATCGGCCGATCCCCGCTCCCCCACCACCGAGACGGTCTGCCCGCCGGGCCCGATCATCCGCCCCTGCGTCCCGGCCACCGGCGTCCCGCCGCCGAGAAGCATGTCCTTCCCGTCCGCGTCGAGGTACGGCCCGGTCACCTCCCGGGACCGCCCCACCACGATCCGATACGTGGAATCCACACCGCTGCAGCACTTGTCCCACGAGACGAACAGGTAGTACCACCCGTCCCGCTCCACCACGAACGGCGCCTCGATCATGTTCTCGGCCAGGCCCGCCCGCGACGCGATCCGCACGGGCTCGGCGCCGCCGGGCACCTTGCCCGACGGCCACTCGAGCGGCACCACCTGGATCCCGCCCCAGAACGACCCGAAGAACAGCCACGGCCGCCCGTCCCGGTCCTCGACGACGCCCGGGTCGATCGCGTTCCAGTTCGTCTCGCCCGGCACGGACCGCACGACGACCCCCTGGTCCGCCCACCCGTAGGCGGGATCCGCGGGATCCAGCGTCTTGCCGGTCGCCAGCCCGATCGCCGAGTCGTTCGACCCGAACGTCGAGGCCGAGTAGTACAGGTACCAGGTGTCCCCGTGCCGGTACGCCTCGGGCGCCCAGTAGTTCTCGACCCCGGGCACGCCGCTCCCCGGATCCCGCACCCACTCCGGATCCCCGGCCTGGTCCCACGCCGTCCCGGCATCGGCCCAGGTCACACCGCCGTCGTCGGACCGCAGCACCTGCGGTGCCCCGAACCCCTTGCGGACGTCCCCGGTCCCGTAGACGAACCACGGCTCGCCGTCGCCCCCGGCGACGAGCGCGGGGTCGTGGATGCCCAGCTCGCCGGCCGTCGCGAGGCTCGTGCCCGACGACGGCAGCCCGCCGCGCGCGATCACGAGCGCACCCCCGCCCAGGCCCGCGGCGAGAACGATCCCCGCGAGACCCGCGATGACGGCTCCACGCCTCACGCCCGCACGAGACGGATCATCGACCACGACACGGGCGGCAGCTCCGCGCGCGCCCGGTCGTCGGCCACCTTGGCCGACGCGTTCGGCCGCGGCGCCACGGAGGTGGAGTCCTCGGCGCTCGCCTGCCACGTGTGGTCCGGGTTCGCGAGCGTGACCGCCTCCGCCACGCGCAGGCCCGGGAAGCCGCGCAGGTCGACGTCGAGGCCGATCGCCTCGGTCACGGACCGGTTCACGGCAAAGATCACCACCTCGCCGGTCTCGGCGTCGTGCGTGGCGACGGTGTCGAGCACGGGCACCTCGCCGAACTTCCTCGTCTCCTCGACCGGCGAGTCCACGGCGAGCCGCAGCACCTCGCCCGCGGCGTTCGCCGACGTGAGCGCGAACGGGTGGAACGTCGTCTGCCTCCAGGCCGGGCCCTCGGGCTCGGTCATGATCGGCGCGATGACGTTGACGAGCTGCGCGAGGGAGGCCGCGTGCACGCGGTCCGTGTTGCGCAGCAGGGAGATGAGCAGCGAGCCGACGACGACGGCGTCGGCCACGTTGTACCTGTCCTCCAGCAGCACGGGGGCCACGGGCCAGTCGTCGCCGGCGGGCGGCCTCGACTCCGCGCGGTGCTGGTACCAGACGTTCCACTCGTCGAACGAGACGTGGATCTTCTTGTCCAGCTTGCGGGCGGCCCGCACCTGGTCGGCGGTGGCGGCCACGGCCGCGACGAAGTGGTCCATGTCCACGCTGCTGGCGAGGAAGGAGGCGAGGTCGCCGTCCTCCTCCCAGTAGTAGGCGTGCGCGGACACGTAGTCGACGTGCTCGTACGTCTCGGTCAGGACGGTGCGCTCCCACTCGCCGAACGTCGGCATCTGCGAGCCGGAGGAACCGCAGACCACGAGCTCCAGGTCCGGGTCCATCATCCGCATGGCGCGCGCGGTCTCCGCGGCGACGCGGGCGTACTCCGCGGCCGTCTTGTGGCCGATCTGCCACGGGCCGTCCATCTCGTTGCCCAGGCACCACATCTTGATGCGGTACGGCTCCTCGACGCCGTTCTCGCGGCGCTTGTCCGCCCAGAACGCGCCGCCCGGCACGTTGCAGTACTCCAGCAGGTCCAAGGCCTCCTGGATGCCGCGCGTGCCAAGGTTGACGGCCATCATCGGCTCGACGCCGGAGGCCTGGGCCCACCGCATGAACTCGTCGACGCCGAACGTGTTGGGCTCGGCCGAGTGCCACGCCAGGTCGAGGCGGCGGGGGCGCCGGTCGACCGGCCCCACGCCGTCCTCCCAGCGGTAACCGGACACGAAGTTGCCGCCCGGGTAGCGCACGGTGGAGACCCCGAGCTCACGGGTCAGCTCCAGGACGTCACCGCGGAAGCCGTCGGCGTCGGCGGTCTCGTGCCCCGGCTCGAAGATGCCGGTGTACACGCACCGGCCGAGGTGCTCGACGAACGTGCCGAAGGTGCGGCGGCGTACGGGGCCGACGACGAAGGCCGGGTCGACGGTGACGGAGGCGGCGTGCATGGAGGGTCCTTCCGGAGCAGGTCACGGGCTGCGGCACATCCCGCGGCAACTTGTACATCGTTGTAGACACGGAAATGGTGCACACCCGATCGCCCATCGGTCAAGCCCGTTTCCATCGTTGCACTCCCGTGACCCCCGCCACTTGACCAACCCGCTGGGTTCATGCCACCGTTTCCCGGTCGATGGTTCTCCATCGATGTAAAGCGCGGCGGGACGGTCCCGGGGAGAGAATCTCCCGGGCGGGCATCCCCGGCCGGCGCATCAGGCAGACCCGAGAGGAACCCGTGATGAGGAAGTCACGACTGGCCACCGGCATCGTTGCCGTGGCGGTCCTGGCCGGAACGGCTGCGTGCAGCGCCGGCTCGAGCACCGACGACGACGGCAAGCTCACCTTCATGTTCCGCGGCGGCGAGGACGAGAAGGCCGCCTACCAGGAGGCCATCGACCGGTTCAGCGAGGAGACCGGCGTCGAGGTCGAGGTCATCGTGACCGACGCCGACCAGTACGCCACCAAGCTCCAGGCCGCGATCTCGGGCAACAACGTCCCCGACGTCTTCTACATCGAGCAGGCCAGCCTGCAGTCGTACGTGACGTCCGGGGTGCTGCTCGACATCACGACGTACGTCGAGGACTCCGGCGTCGACCTGGACAACATCTGGGAGTACGGCGTCGACTCCTACCGCTTCGACGGCAAGCTGCAGGGCACGCCCGACGGCGCCCTGTACGGCCTGCCGAAGGACGTCGGCCCGTTCGCGATGGGCTACAACAAGACCATGCTCGAGCAGGAGGGCATCGAGCTCCCCGACGAGGACGAGCCCCTGACGTGGGACGAGTGGCTGGACATCCTCAAGGACGTCACCAAGGACACCGACGGCGACGGCGAGCTGGACCAGTGGGGCACCGGCCTCAACGTGCAGTGGAACATGCAGGGTTTCGCGTGGTCCAACGGCGCCGACTGGACCAACGAGGACAAGACCCAGGTCACGGTCGACACCCCCGAGATGGCCGAGGCGATGCAGTTCGTCGCGGACCTGACCACGAAGCACGAGGTCTCGCCGTCGGCCGAGCAGGCCGCCACGCTCGACACCTACCAGCGCTGGATGGAGGGCGAGCTCGCCTTCTTCCCCGTGGGCCCGTGGGACGTGCCCGTCTACAACGAGCTCGACTTCGAGTACGACCTCATGCCCTTCCCGGCCGGATCCACGGGCGAGCCCGCCACGTGGATCGGCTCGCTCGGGATCGGTGTCTCGGGGACGACGGCGATGCCCGAGGAGGCCGCCAAGCTCGTCACCTACCTGTCCGCCGACGAGACCGCCCAGCAGACGCTGGTCGACGCCGGCATCCAGGTGCCGAACCTGAAGGACGTGGCCACCGAGTGGGCCGCCGAGGAGGACGCCGAGCCGGCGAACCGCCAGGAGTTCCTGGAGATCATCGAGGAGTACGGCCGCCCGATGCCGGCCGCGACCACCTACGGCGCCGCGTGGTACGACGAGATGTGGACCAACATCCAGCCGGTCATCGACGGCAAGCAGACAGCGGCGGAGTACCTCGAGGAGGTCCAGCCGCGCATGCAGCAGCTGCTCGACGAGGCCAACACCCAGGCGGAGCAGGCGGCAGCGGCGAACGCGGGCGCGGAGGGCTGATGGCTCAGGCCTCGCGGCTGCACAGGGCCGAGCACCGGTGGGCGCTGGCGTTCGTCGCCGCGCCGGTGCTCGGCTTCCTGTTCTTCACCGCCTACCCCGTCGGCTTCGCGCTCTACACCTCCCTGACCCGCTGGAACGGCCTGGGCAGGATGCAGTTCGTGGGCCTGGACAACTACGTCCGCCTGTTCGGCGACCAGTACTTCTGGCAGACGCTGGGCAACACCGTCTTCTACATGATCGGCATCCCGGTCGGCCTGGCGCTGTCGCTGCTGCTGGCCATCGGCATGAACCGCGCCATCCCGCTGCGGTCGGTGCTGCGGACCGTCTACTACATCCCCGTGATCTCGTCGCTCGCCGCGATCGCGATCCTGTGGCAGTGGGCGTACAACGGTGACTTCGGCCTCGTGAACCAGGCCCTGTCCCTGGTCGGGATCGAGGGCCCGAACTGGCTCGCGGACACCACCTGGGCCAAGCCCGCGATCGTCGTCATGATGATCTGGAAGGGCCTGGGGTACTCGATGATCCTGTACCTGGCCGCCATCCAGTCGGTGCCGCGCTCGC
This sequence comes from Myceligenerans crystallogenes, assembly GCF_039529775.1. Taxonomy (NCBI): domain Bacteria; kingdom Bacillati; phylum Actinomycetota; class Actinomycetes; order Micrococcales; family Promicromonosporaceae; genus Myceligenerans; species Myceligenerans crystallogenes. The sequence continues at coordinate 269,177 of NZ_BAAANL010000001.1, read as the reverse complement.
TCTACGAGGCGGCCGAGCTCGACGGCGCGGGCGCCTGGCAGAAGTTCTGGACCATCACGTTCCCGATGGTGCGGCCCGTGACGTTCTTCCTGGTGGTCACGAACATCATCGGCGGATCCCAGATCTTCACGGAGATCAACATCATGACGCCGACCGGCGGGCCGGAGTACGCGACGGCGTCGTCCGTGTTCCAGATCTGGCGGCAGGCGTTCAAGTACCAGGACATGGGCTACGGCACCGCCATGGCGATCATGCTGGGCGTCCTGATCCTGGTCATCACGCTCGTCCAGTTCCAGCTGAACCGGCGCAACAGCTTCGTGATCGACTGAGGGACCCGGAGGAGTTGAGAATGACTGAGAAATCGGGACGCGGCCTCGGCCGCCGGGCCACCGGGAAGATCGCGGACTGGATCACCTTCGCGGTGCTCGCCGTGGGCGGGATCGTGATGGTCGCGCCGCTGCTCTGGATGGTGTCGACGTCGCTGAAGACCAAGGGCGAGGTCTTCGCCCTGCCGCCGGTGTGGATCCCCGAGGCCCCGCAGTGGGACACCTACGTACGGATGTGGGAGAACTCCTACGTCCTGAGCGGTATCGGGAACAGCCTGATCGTGGCGACGTCGGTGACCGTGCTCGGCACGCTGGTCTGCTCGCTGGCGGCGTTCGCCCTGGCGAAGATGCGGCTGCCGGGACGGGACGCGATCTTCATCGGACTGCTGAGCGGCGTGATGATCCCGTTCCCGACGCTGATGATCCCGCAGTTCGTGATGTTCTCGAACCTGGGCTGGGTGGACACGCTGCTGCCGCTGATCGTCCCGGCGATCTTCGGCAACATCATCGTGATCTTCTTCCTGCGGCAGTACCTCGAGAACGTGCCGAACTCGATCATCGAGGCCGCGAAGATCGACGGCGCGAACTACTGGCAGATCTTCTGGCGGCTGATCTTCCCGATCATCCGCCCGGCCGTCTCGGCGCAGTTCATCCTGTGGTTCATGACGGTGTGGAACGACTACCTCGCACCGATCCTGTACCTCAACACGCCCGAGCGGCAGACCCTCCAGGTGGTCATCGCCAACATGAACGTGCAGTACGCGACGCAGCGGGACTACCCGCTGATCATGGGCGCGTCGTTCGTGGCGCTGGTCCCGATCCTCGTCGTGTTCCTGGTGTTCCAGCGCCAGATCATCGAGTCGGTCGCCCTGACGGGCACGAAGGGCTGAGATGCCCGCGCCGATGGACGACGACGGCGGCGCCCGCTGGCGGTCCAACGACGGGCCCGGCTGGGCCGGGAGCGTCATGGCCGTGCTGCGGTTCCTCACCCGGCTGGTCGAGGTCAACCTGCTCGTGGTGGCGGGCACGCTGGCGGGCGGCGTCGTCCTCGGCCTGGGGCCGGCCCTCAAGGCCGGCTCCGCGGTCCTGCACGACCCCGCCCTGAGCCTGACGCCGTGGGCCGGCTTCTGGGGCGCCTGGCGCGCGGGATGGCGTCGGTCGAACCTGTTGTTCGCCCCGTTCTGGCCGGTCGGGGCGCTGCTGGCGGCCGACGCCGTCGTCGTCGGCCAGTCGTCCGGCGCGTTCCGCGCCGTGCTCCTGGGCGGCCTCACCCTGGTGACGGCGTGGACCGTCGTGACGCTGTCGTGGTGGCCCCGGATCGCCGTCAGGTACGACGACGCCGCGCCGGCCGTCTGGCGCTACCTCCTGCTGACGCCGCTGATGGCCCCGGGGACCGCCCTGGGCATCCTGGTCACCGTGGCCGCGACGACGGCGGCAGCTCTGGGGGTCCCGCTCGTGGCCCTGCTGGCAGCCGCATCCTTCCCCCTCTGGGCCACGGGCCTGCTGATCGACCGCCGCCTCATTTAGGGCAACGAGGTTGCCAGCCGCACCACGAGGTTCGTGTTCGCCCGCCCTGGGGCGATACGACACAACCTCGTGGTGCGGACGGCAACCTCGTGGTCGCCAGCCCCGTGGCTGTCTCAACCCCGTGGTCGTCTCAACCTCGTGGCCGTCGACTGGTCAGGGGGCAGCCGGGGTCAGGCTGAGACCCGGAGCCCGTCGGGCTCGATCGGTTCCTCGCCGCCCTGCTGGACGGCGACCTGTTTCTCGTCGGCACCCTCCGGGACGTCGCCCGTGGACTCGCGGCCGATGACGCGGGAGTCGGGGATGACGCGGCGGAAGGGGCCCGTCTCCTTGCCCGTGATGCGGTCCACCAGGAGGTCCACGGCCGTGCGGGCGATCTGCTCGCGGCCCGGGTCCACCGAGGAGAGGGTCGGGGAGGAGTAGCGGGCGTCGTCGACGTCGTCGAACCCGATGACGGCGACCTGGCCGGGGACGTCCACCCGGCGGGAGTGGAGCGCGTGGAGGGCGCCGAGGGCCAGGGCGTCGTTGAGGGCGAAGACGCCGTCGACCTCGATGCCCGCGTCCAGGAGGCGGCCCATGGCCTCCGAACCCGTGGAGCGGTGCCAGAGGCCCGCCTCGGCGACGAGCTCGGGGTCGTAGGGGAGGTTCGCCTCCTTGAGGGCGTCGCGGTAGCCGCGCGTGCGCAGGGCGGCGGAGCCGACCTGCTCGCCCTCGTGGCCGCCGATGACGGCGATCCGCCTGCGTCCCAGGGAGGCGAGGTGCAGCGTGGCGGCCTTGGCGGCCTCCACGTTGTTCATGGTGACGTGGTCGGCGGGCGCGCCGAAGACTCGCTCGCCGAGGACGACGAGCGGGAAGTCGACGTCGAACAGGCCGATGTCCTCCGGGCCGAGCTCGAGCGGCGAGAAGATCAGGCCGTCGGTCATGTTGCGGCGCTTGCCGGTCAGGACGTCGACCTCGCGGTCGCGGCCGTGGCTGGTCTGCTCGATGAGGACGGTGAGGCCGCGGGCCTCGGCGGCCTGGATGACGGAGTCCGCGAGCTCCGCGAAGTACGGGAGGGAGAGCTCCGGGACCGCGAGCGTGATCATGTCGGTGCGGCGGGTGCGGAGGCTGCGAGCGGTCTCGTTGATCCGGTAGCCGAGGTGGCCGATCGCCTCCTCGACCCGCGCCCGCGTGGCCGGGCGGATGTGCGGGTAGCCGTTGACCACGTTCGACACCGTCTTGATGGAGACGCCGGCTCGCGCCGCAACGTCCTGCATGGTCACAGCCACGAGTCTTCTCCTCCTGCCGTTGGCGTCCGGGCCGGCGCCGGCCCGTTCCGCCTCGTCACCCCCACAGCGTATGGCAAGGTGCCGCGCGCGCCCCGGGAAAGCCCGTGGTCACGTGCGGGAGCGGTTCGCCGCCGAGCAGTCTATAACGATAGAATCCGTGGCCGCCCAGGGCTCGCGAGCGGCCGGCCGCCCGGGGCCGGGAACGGCGGAGGCCGGGCCCGCGGGGGTTGCCCCCGCGGGCCCGGCCTCCTGGATCAGCCCTCCCGGATCACTTCTCCTGCACCGATCCTCCTGGGTCAGTCCTCCTGCAGCCGGAGGAACGTGATCGAGTGCGGCGCGAAGTCGTACGTGAACTCGTTCGACGCCGCGTCCCACTCCGACTCGACCGGGACGACGCGTTCCGGGCGGGTCTTCGTGTTGGCGGCGGCCGGGTCGCCCGTCATCGAGATGACCTCGGCCTCCGGCGCCACGGAGTAGCCCCGCACCGACACGTCCGTGCGCGCCACCGACGCGTACGGGTTGACGATCTTGACCAGCAGGTCGCCGGTCTCCTCGTCCGTGGTGACCACCTGGTACAGCGACTGCGTCACCGGCTCCGTGTACGTCATCTGGAGCTCGCCGTCGAGGTACATCCTGATGGTGCGGCCCTCCACCACGATCTTGAGGTGGTAGTCCTGACCGGTCACCAGCGAGTGCCCCTCCTTCGCGGCCACCTCACCCTGACGTGCGCCGGCGGCGCGCTCCAGGGCCTGGCGCGAGTTGCCCCAGCCGCCGAGGTTCCACCAGTAGAACTTGTCCGGCGCACCGGCCGCGAAGCCGACCAGGAAGCCCTCCCCGCCGCCCAGCTTCCGGGCGTCGAGCTCCAGGGTGTAGTTGCTCCAGTCCCTCGCGTAGGCGTCCGGGATCAGCGAGCGCGCGTCCTCCACGCTCGTGCTCGACTGCACGTACTCCCCGTCCGCCACGGCCCACGAGCCGCGGATGGCGTCCCAGGTCGCCCCGGCCGAGAAGTCGTCCGAGTACAGCACCTCACCGGACGCGTTGTCGGTCACCGTGACGTCGTCGTACGCCGCCGACGTGAGCCACGTCGACAGGAACACCCCGCCGGACAGGCCCGGCGCCGATGCCTCGGGGCCGGTGTGCCGGGACGGGACGACCTCGTCGCCCGTGTTCGTCATGAACATCCGCTGCGTGTAGTACGACGTCGACCCCCACGACTGGTCGTTGTCGAACCACATCATGTCCGGGGACCACTGCACGTAGTCCTCGTTGGCGAACATCGGCGCGTAGCTGGCCAGCTTCACCAGATCGGCGTTGCGCTCCAGACCCGTCATGTAGGAGGCCTCGGCCAGCGCGTTGCCCCAGGTGTTGCCGCGCGAGGCGTACTCACCGAGGAACACGTCCGGGCCGTTGCGGTCGTACGAGTCGTAGCGGTCGTTGTTCGCGAGGAACCAGGCCGGGTCGTTGTAGTAGTGCTCGTCGACCATGGCCACGTCCTGCTGCCGGTTGAACTCCCAGAGCTCGTCGAAACGGGCGCCGGTGTCGTCCGGGCCGGAGTTCGAGATCACCGTGACGTCCGGGTACCTCGCCTCGATCGCGTCGCGGAACCGCGGGAAGTTGGCCTCGAACGTGCGGGTGTTCTCCTCGTTGCCGAGCCCGATGTACCTCAGGCCGAACGGCTCGGGGTGGCCGAGCGCCGCGCGCCGCGCGCCCCACTCGGAGTCCACCGGCCCGTTCGCGAACTCGATGAGGTCCACCGTGTCCTGCACCCAGCGGTCGATGCGGGCGTCGTCGGTCATCTCGGGGATGCGCGAACCGCAGCCGTTGGCGCCCACCGACAGCACGGGCAGCGGCGTGGCGCCCAGGTCCTCGGCGAACTCGAAGTACTCGAGGTACCCGATGCCGTACGACTGGTTGTAGCCCCAGAAGTTCCAGTTGGCGGGCCGCTCCTCGACCGGCCCGATGGTCTCCTTCCACTGGTACGTCCGGCGGCGGTCGGCGCCGTCGGACTCCAGGTACGTGTCGAACGTGCCCACGTTCGTGACGCAGCCGCCCGGGAACCGCAGGAAGCTCGGCTCGAGCTCGGCGACCTTCTCGGCGAGGTCCTTGCGCAGCGGGGACCTCCCGTTGACCGGCCCCACCCAGGTGTCGCGCGGGAAGAGCGAGACCATGTCCAGGCGCACCGTCCCGGCCTTGCCGGTGGTCACGACCAGGCGCGCGTCGTTCACCGTGGCGTTCGACGTGAGCTTGGCGCGCAGCTTCTTCCAGGTGTCGTCGCCCGCCACGTTGACCGTGGTGCGCGCGTACGTCGTCGCGCCGTCGGCCGACTCCAGGCCGACGGTCAGCCGCTGGCCGCGCGCCGTCCGGGCGAACACCGAGAAGTCGTACTTCGCGTTCTTCTCGAGGGCGACGCCCTCGTTGTAGCTCGAGTTGGACACGCCCACGCCGGGACCGTTCGCGTCGATCCTCAGGTAGGCGCGGTTGGAGTCGTTGAGCCAGCCGGTGCGGTCGTCGCCGACGACGGCGGCCGTGCCGGATCCGCCCCGCTGCACGACGTCCCAGCCCGTCATCCCCGTGAAGCTCGCGTTGTCCGCCGCGGCGAACTCGAAGGACCGGTTGCGGACCAGCTCGGCGTACAGGCCGCCGTCGGCCGCGTAGTTGATGTCCTCGTAGAAGATGCCGTACAGCTCGTCGCTCATCTCGGTGCGCGGGGCGTCCGCGTCGATCGTGAGGGTGTGCTGCTGCACCGCGGGCTCCGCCGCCGGGTACGCCGCGAGCAGGGCCTGCCGCTCGGCCTCGGTGACCGGGATGACGCTGCCGTGGCGCGGGCTCGCGGGGAGCTCGGCGTCCAGGTTGGACCGCCACTCGCCGCTCGCCAGGCTGTCCGACTCGAAGAGCAGGTAGCCCTGGCCGCCGTGGTACGACGGCTGGTCGATCATCATGTACCAGCGCTCGTCCGTCAGGGACGGGAACACGGTGGCGCCCTCACCCTGCTGGAACGTGCCGCCCCACGGGTTCGGCTGGCCCGCCCCGACGCGCTCCGCGACGAGATTCCAGCCGTCCCCCTCGGTCACGCCCTGGGTGCGCCGCAGGTCCGCCGAGGACTCCTGGCGGACGGTGAAGTCCGCCTCGTCCTTGGTGAACCGGTGGAAGACGCCGTCCTCCTCGGCCACGGTCGAGTCGATCATGCCCCGGCCGTCGCCGCGCTTCTGGTCGATCCAGGGCTTCGGCTCCGAGAACGTCTCGAAGTCGGTAGTGGTCGCGTACAGCATGCGCTGATAGGAGTCGGCGATGTCGCGCTCGGCGGGCGGCAGGTCGGCCGGGTAGAGGGCGGAGGCCCAGTACACGAGGTACTCGCCCGACGCCTCGTCGTAGTACGCCTCCGGCGCCCACAGGTTCCCGGCGTTCTCGGGGGCGAGCACGACCTCGCGCTGCTCGGACCAGTTCACCAGGTCCGGCGACTCCCAGATCATGATCGACCGGCTGCCGGTCTCCTGGGCGTCGCCGAAGTTGCCGCCGCCCGCGATCTTGAGGTCGGTGGCGAGCATGACGAACCCGGAGCCGTCGGCCTTGCGCATGACGAACGGGTCGCGCAGGCCCTGAGTCCCGAGCTCGCTGGCGAGCACGGGCCGGTCGCCGTTCAGCGTGGTCCAGTCCAGGGGGTCCGGGCCGTTGCTGACCGCGAACGAGATCTTCTCGCCGTCGGCCGTGGACTCGCCGGTGAAGTACGGGAAGAAGTAGCCGGCGTACTCGGCGCCGGCGGCGGTGGTAGTGCTGGTGGTGGAGCCGGACGACGTCGTCGTCCCTCCCGGATCGGCGGCGGCCGCCGCATCGGCCGTCGCGGCCGCGGCCGGGGCTGCGAGCCCCAGCGCCAGAGCGCCGGCGAGCAGTACCCGCCGGGATCGCCCGAAGGTGTGGTCATACATCGATGTACTCCCCTTCCATGTCCTCACATCGTTGTAAAGATCAGCGATATGCGGTTGTCGTTCGTTCGCGGCGCCGGGGGGCGGCGCTGCGATGTGAGCGTTAACACCATGCGTCACGCCGTGAGGTGCCGCGGTTGTTGGTACCGGGCCGCCGGCCGACCCGGGAGGGAGTAGCGGCCGGCGGCCCGGGGTACTGGGGTTGCGGTTACGTCTTGCGGAGGGTCAGCACCCGCTGGAGCACGACGAAGACGAGCAGCAGGACGCCGATCACGATCTTGGTCCACCAGGAGCTCAGGTTGCCCTCGAACTGGATGATGGTCTGGATCGCGCCCAGCGTCAGCACGCCGAGCACCGAACCGAGCACGAAGCCGGTACCGCCGGTCAGCAGCGTGCCGCCGATGACCACCGCGGCGATCGCGTCGAGCTCCATGGCCACGCCGCTCAGCGCGTACCCGGAGCTGCTGAACATCGCGAACAGCACGCCGCCCAGCGCCGCGCACGTCCCGCTCACCACGTAGACGAGCACCTTCGTGCGCGCCACCGGCAGGCCCATCAGGAGCGCCGACTGCTCGCCGCCGCCCACCGCGTAGACCGTGCGCCCGAACCGCGTGTAGTGCAGCACCACGAACGCGATCCCGGCCACGACCAGCGCGATCACGACGGCCATCGTCACCCGGAAGTACCCGATCCAGGAGTCCCAGCCCGCGATCGCCTTGAACGAGGCGTCGCCGATCGAGATCGACTCGGGCGCGATGACGAAGCACAGCCCGCGCGCGAAGAACATCCCCGCGAGCGTGGCCACGAACGGTTGCACGCCGAAGCCCTGGATCATCACGCCGTGCGCCAGCCCGATCAGCGCCCCGGCCAGCACGGCCACCACGAGCACCACGCCGGTGGGCAGCCCGGCCTGCAGCAGCGACGCGATGATCACCGTGGACAAGGCCAGCACCGAACCGACCGACAGGTCGATCCCGCCGGTGAGGATGACGAACGTCATGCCCACGGCCAGCGCGATCAGGTGCGCGTTGTTGATGAACAGGTTGGAGAAGACCGTCGGGGTCAGGAAGTTCTCGTGCCGCGTCCCGCCGATGACCAGCATCAGCGCGAGCACCACGAACGTGCCCGCGACGGGCAGGTACCGCCGGTCGAGGCGGAACGACGGCGCCCTGCGGGCGACCGTCCCGGCTGTCGTCGCGGTCATCGCACGACCTCCTTCTCGTCGGGCAGGTTCTCGTCGGACGACGACGGCGCGGCGTCGGCGGGCACCGGGACCGGTGCCGCGGCGCCGTCGTCGGGCACCACGACCGGGGTCGCCGTGCCCGTGCGGCGGCGGAGCGCCGCGACGGCGAACCGCTCGCGGACGCGCGGGGACTGCAGCAGCGTCACGACCACCACGACCAGGGCCATGAACAGCGGCGTGACGTGCGGCGAGATGCCGAGCACCGTGACCGTGCGGTCGAGCGTGGCGATGACGAGCACGCCCACGAACGTGCCGGACAGGTTGAACTTGCCGCCGCTGAGCGCCGTGCCGCCGATCACGACCGCGAGGATCGCGTCGAGCTCGACGAAGATGCCGGCGTTGTTGGCGTCGGCGGCCATCGTGTCGGCGCTGACCAGGATGCCGGCGAGGCCCGCGAGCAGGCCGCAGGCGGTGTAGACGGTCCAGGTGATCGTGCGGGACCGGACGCCGGCGAGGCGGCTCGCGGCCGGGTTGATGCCCGTGGCCTCCAGCAGCATGCCGAGCGCCGTGCGGCGCACGGCGACCGCCACGAGGGCGAAGATCGCGACCGAGATCCACACCGCCGCGGGCAGCCCCAGGAGGTACCCGGAGTTCAGGCCCTTGTAGGGGGCGCTGTTCACGGTGGTGATGAACCCGCCGGTGATCAGCATCGCGACGCCGCGGCCCGCGGTCATGAGGATCAGCGTCGCGATGATCGGCTGGATGCCGAGCACCGTCACGAGGAACCCGTTCCACAGCCCGAGGACCAGCGAGAGGACGAGCGCGATCGCGACCGCGGCGAACACGGTCCCGGGGCTCTCCGGGTTCGCGCTGGTGCTGATGTACTCCAGCGCGACGGCGCCGGAGACCGCCACGACCGCGCCGACCGACAGGTCGATGCCGCGCGTGGCGATGACCAGGGTCATGCCGAGCGCGATGAGCAGCAGCGGGGCGGCGGCGCGCAGGATGTCGACCGGCGCGCCGAACAGGTGGCCGTCCGCGAACGACACCGCGAGGAACGACGGCCGGGCGACCGTGTTCGCCACGACGAGCGCGACGAGGGCCACGACCGGCCAGAACAGATGATGTCTGACAGCCTGTCTCATGACGGCTCACCTCCCGCGATCAGTGCGACGACCTGGTCGCTCGTCGTGCCCTCGGCGTCGAGGGTCGCCACGACCTTGCGGTCGCGCAGCACCGCGATGCGGTGGCTGAGTCGCAGCACCTCCTCGAGCTCCGAGGAGATGAAGACGACCGACATGCCGTCGCGGCCGAGGTCCGCGACCACCTTCTGGATCTCGGCCTTGGCGCCGACGTCGATGCCGCGCGTCGGCTCGTCCAGGACCAGCAGCCGGGGCGCCGTGGCGAGCCAGCGGGCCAGCAGCACCTTCTGCTGGTTGCCGCCGGACAGGTTGCGCATGAGCGCATCCGGGTTCGCGGGGCGGATGCCGAGCTGCTCGATGTACTTGTCCACGATCTCGTCGACCTGCTTGCGCGGCAGCGGGCGCACCCAGCCGCGCTCGGCCTGCAGGGCCAGCACGATGTTCTCCCGCACGGTGAGGCCGCCGACGACGCCCTCCCCCTTGCGGTCCTCCGACGTGAACGCGATACCGTTCGCCAGCCCGGCGCGCGGGGTGGTGAGCCGGACCTGCTTGCCCTCGACGCTCGTCGTGCCGGAGTCCGCGCGGTCCGCGCCCGTCAGCAGGCGCGCCAGCTCCGAGCGGCCCGAGCCGAGCAGGCCGGCCAGGCCGACCACCTCGCCGGGGTACACGTCGAGGTCGTAGGGCTGGATGGAGCCCTTGCGGCCCAGGCCCAGGGCCTGCAGCCGGGGCGTGCCGCTCGCGGACGGCGCCGCGGCGTCGTGCACGCGCTCGACCGTCTCCAGCAGCTCGGCCGACCGGCCGATCATGTGCGGGACGAGCTCGCCGGCCGGGAGGTCCCTGGTGAACCACTCGCCGACCAGGCCGCCGTTGCGCAGCACGGTCATGCGGTCCGAGACCTCGTAGACCTGGTCGAGGAAGTGCGACACGAAGAGGATGGCCACGCCGTCGTCGCGCAGCTTGCGCATGACGGCGAACAGGCTCGCGACCTCGTCGGCGTCGAGGCTGGAGGTGGGCTCGTCGAGGATGAGCACCTTGCAGTCGCCGACGGTGGCGCGGCAGATCGCCACGAGCTGCTGCACGGCCAGGGAGTGCGAGTCGAGGCTCGAGCCCGGGTCGATGTCCAGGCCCATGCGCTCGAGGTGCGCGGCGGCGAGCTTGCGCATGCGGCGCCAGTGCAGGGCGCCGAGGAAGCGGGGCTCGGCGGCGCCGAGCATGATGTTCTCCGCGACCGTGAGGTTCCCGCAGAGGTTGACCTCCTGGAACACGGTGCTGATGCCGTGGGCGCGGGCGTCGCCCGGGCCGGTGAAGCTCTGCTCGGCGCCGTCGACGGTGATGGTGCCTGCGGCCGTCTGGTAGACGCCGGTCAGGGCCTTGATGAGCGTGGACTTGCCCGCCCCGTTCTCGCCCATGAGGGCGTGGATCTCCCCGGGGAACAACCGGAAGTCCACCCCGGCGAGCGCGGTGACCGGCGGGAACTCGACCGTGATCCCGGTGAGCTCCACGACTGGTTGCGTCGTCACGTTGAACCTTTCGCGTTCCGCGGGCCGGCGCCCTGGCGTGGGCCAGGGCGCCGGGCCCGCGATCACCGGATCAGTACTGGCGGTCCGGAAGGGCGGCCACGGCGGCCTCCTGGTCGAACGCCTCGTCCTTGACGACGATGCGCTCCTCGACCGGCTCGCCGGCCACGGTCGCCTTGATGACCTCGGCCAGGTCCGGGCCGAGCAGCGGGTTGCACTCGACGATGTAGTTGATCTTGCCGTCGGCGAGGGCCTGCATGCCGTCCTTGACGGCGTCGATCGTGATGATCTTGATGTCCTCGCCCGGCGTCTTGCCCGCGGCCTCGATGGCCTCGATGGCGCCCAGGCCCATGTCGTCGTTGTGGGCGAAGACGACGTCGATGTCGTCGTGCGCGGTCAGGAAGCCCTCCATGACCTTCTTGCCGCCGTCCCGCGTGAAGTCACCGGTCTGGGAGTCGATGATCTCCAGGTCGGTGCCCTCGATGGCGGACGCGAAGCCCTCCTTGCGGTCGATGGCCGGGGCCGAGCCTGTGGTGCCCTGCAGCTCCACGACCTTGTAGCCCTCGCCGTCGTACTCCTCGGCGGCCCACTCGCCGGCCATCTCGCCTTCCTTGACGAAGTCCGAGCCGATGAAGGACACGTAGGCGTCCTCGACCTCGGTCTCCACGGCGCGGTCCGTCAGGACGACGGGGATGTTCGCGGCCTTGGCCTCCTCGAGCACGGCGTCCCAGCCGGTCTCGACGACCGGGGAGAAGGCCAGCACGTCGACGCCCTGCGCGATGTAGTTGCGCAGCGCGGAGATCTGGTTCTCCTGCTTCTGCTGGGCGTCGGAGAAGCTCAGCTCGAAGCCGTTCTCCTCCGTAATGGTGTCCTGGATGGACTTGGTGTTCGCCGCACGCCAGCCGGATTCGGCGCCGACCTGCGAGAAGCCGACGCTGATCAGCTCGTCACCACCGCCTGCGGCCTCGCCACCCTCCGCGGCCGGCGGCTCGGAGCTGCACGCGGTGAGCGTGAGAAGTGCCGCCGCCGAGAGCGCGGCGAGCCCGGTGCGGGCGATCGAGTGTCGTGCCATGTCTCCTCCTTGAGCACCCCGGACGGCCTCGACCGGGGGATGGTGCACTGGGCGGGCACTTGCCCGCCCGATCGATGTTAGCGCTCACATTATCCGAGCGGAAGCCCTCCGAGTCACGGTCCCGTAACAACGCCGCAAAGGTGGAACCCCGAGGTGGCGGACTGCCACCCCGGGGTTCCCGGTGGGGTCAGAGGCCCCGGGCCAGGCGGTAGTAGGCCTGGTTGAAGCGGACCTGGTCGGCGAAGCCGCGGCGCGTCGTCGACTCGTCGATCACCAGCAGCTCCGTGGCGGTGATCTGCGCGAACATCTCGAACGCCTCGATGCCGGCGGCCGTGGACATCACCGTGTGGTGCGCCCCGCCCGCGGTCAGCCACGCCTCGGCCGACACGTCGAACGCCGGGCGCGGCTTCCAGACCGCACGCGCCACGGGCAGGTGCGGCAGGTCGGCGGGCGGCACCACGGTGTCCACCACGTTGGCCGTGAGCCGGAACCGGTCGCGCATGTCGGCGAGCGAGACGACGACGGCGCCGGAGACGGCGTCGGCGTTGAACACCATCCGCACCGGGTCCTCCTTGCCGCCGATGCCGAGCGGGTGGATCTCCACGCGCGGCTTCGACGTCGTCAGGCTCGGGCAGATCTCCAGCATGTGCGCGCCGAGGATGAGCTCCTCGCCGGGCGTGAGGTCGTAGGTGTAGTCCTCCATGAGCGAGGCGCCGCCGGGCAGGCCCTGGCCCATCACCTTCGCGGCCCGCACCAGGACCGCCGTCTTCCAGTCGCCCTCGGCGCCGAACCCGTAGCCGTCCGCCATGAGCCGCTGCACCGCGAGCCCGGGCAGCTGCCGCAGCCCGCCGAGGTCCTCGAAGTTGGTGGTGAACGCCTTGGCGCCCAGGCCCTCCAGGAAGTGGCGCAGGGCGATCTCCTGGCGCGCGGCGTAGCGCAGGGACTCGTGCCGCTCGGCGCCCTTGCGCAGCTCGCCGACGACGTCGTACAGCTCCTCGTACTCCGCGACCAGCGCGTCCACGTCGCTCTCGGACACCGCGTCGACCGCGGCGACCAGGTCGTTCACGCCCCAGGTGTTCACGGACACGCCGAACACCAGCTCGGCCTCGGTCTTGTCGCCCTCGGTGACCGCGACGTTGCGCATGTTGTCGCCGAACCGCGCGAGCTTCAGCCCGCGCACGGCCGCGGCGCCCGCGGCGGCCCGCACCCAGGTGCCCACGCGCCCGGTCACGGCCGGGTTCGACACGTGCCCCACCACGGTGGTGCGCGCCGCGCCGATCCGGGTCGCCAGGTAGGCATACTCGCGGTCGCCGTGCGCGGCCTGGTTGAGGTTCATGAAGTCGAAGTCGATGGTGTCCCACGGCAGCGCGACGTTCGCCTGCGTGTGCAGGTGCAGCAGCGGCTTGGTCAGCGCGTTCAGGCCCTGGATCCACATCTTGGCGGGGCTGAACGTGTGCATCCAGGTGATCACGCCCAGCACGCGCTCGTCGGAGTTCGCCTCGAGCATCGCGCGGCGGATCGAGTCCGAGTCCTTCAGGACCGGCTTCCACACGATGCGCGCCGGCACGTCACCGGACGCGTCCAGGGCGGTGGCGACCTCCTGCGACTGCGTCGCGACCTGCTCGAGCGTCTCGGGACCATACAGGTCCTGGCTCCCGGTGAAGAACCAGACCTCCCGGCCGGTGTAAGGCTTCGTCATTGAACTGCTTCCTTTCTCTGGACGACGGCGGTACGGCAGGCCGGGTCATCGGTCGTCCGGTGAGTCGTCGGCGGGCCGATCCGCCAATAATTCACCGAATAAACAATCATTCTAGCGGCGCGCACCCCGTCGCCGTGCCTACTTCTGGCCGTAGACGTTCTGGTAGCGGTCGTAGAGGGAGTCGACGTGCTTCTGGTCGATCGGCAGCGGGTCACCCAGCTGGCGCGAGATGTGTACCGCGCGGGCGACCTCCTCGCACATCACCGCGGCCTTGACCGCGGCCCGGGCGTCCTTGCCGATGGTGAACGGCCCGTGGTTCGCCATGAGCACGGCCGGGCTGCGCGAGTCCCTGAGGGTCTCCACGATGCCGCGCCCGATCGAGTCGTCGCCGATGATCGCGAACGGCCCGACGGGGATCGGCCCGCCGAACTCGTCGGCCATCATCGTCAGCACGCAGGGCACCTCCTCGCCGCGGGCCGCCCAGGCGCACGCGTAGGTCGAGTGGGTGTGCACGACGCCGCCGACGCGATCCAGGTGCCGGTACGTGTAGGCGTGCGCGGCGGTGTCCGACGACGGCTTGTGCGGGGACTCGTGGACCATCGTGCCCTCGAGGTCGCACACCACCATCTTCTCCGGCGTCAGCTCGTCGTAGGAGACCCCCGACGGCTTGATGACCAGCAGGTCCGCGCTGCCGTCGTCCGCCCCGCCGAGCGCCGCGGGGATCCGCACGCGCTGGGAGACGTTGCCGGCCGTCCACACGACGAGGTTGTTGCGGGGCAGCTCGGCGTGCAGGTCGGACACGATCTGGCGGGTACGGGCGATCTCGGCCCGCACCTCGGGGGCGTAGGCGCCGAATTCCTCGTGGGTCATGCGTCGGTCTCCTCAGGTTGGGGCAGGGCCACCACGGCGGCCCGCTCGGCGGCCAGCCCGGCCGTGTAGCGCTCGAGATAGGCGGCGAAGCCGGCGACGTCGTCGGCGTCGGGCTCGACGACGTCGACGGCCGCGCCCGCGAAGACCTCCTGGGCGAGGTACTCGTCCAGGCTTCGGCCGGCACCCGAGCGCAGGTACGCGCCCAGGACGGCCATGCCCCAGGCACCGCCCTCGCCCGCCGCGGCGCCGACGCCGACCGGTGCGCCGATGGCCGCCGCCAGCATCCGCTGCGCGACGCCGGCGGTGCGGAACACGCCGCCGTGGCCGTACATCGTTTCGATGGCGACGTTCTCCTCCGCGAGCACCCGCATGCCGAGGCTGAGCGTCGCGAACACGCCGTAGATCTGCGTGCGCATGAGGTTGGCGAGAGTCAGGCGGCTGCCCGGGGTACGGATGATCGAGGGGCGGCCCTCGGTGAGGCCCGCGATCGGCTCGCCGGACAGGTGGTTGTAGGCCAGCAGGCCACCGCCGTCGGGCTCGCCGTCGAGCGCCGCGCGGAACAGCGCCTCGAAGACGGTGTCGGCGTCGGACGGGCCGCCGACGGCGGCCGACAGCTCGCGGAAGACCTCCGCCCACGCCCCGAGCTCGCTGGCGCCGTTGTTGCAGTGCACCATCGCGACGAGGTCGCCCGCGGGGGTGGTGACGAGGTCGAGCTCCTCGTGGTGGCGCGCGAGCGCGCCCTCCAGGACGACCATCGCGAAGATGCTCGTGCCGGCGCTGATGTTGCCGGTGCGGGGCCTCACGGCGTTGGTGGCGACCATGCCGGTGCCGGCGTCGCCCTCGGGCGGGGCGAGCGGGATGCCCGGCTGGAGAGTGCCGGTCGGGTCGAGGAAGGCGGCGCCCTGGGGGGTGAGCGTGCCGGCGTCGGCGCCCGCGGGGAGGACCTCGGGGAGCAGGTCCGCCAGGGGCGTGCCGAGGGCGGCCGGGCGCGGCAGGGCGTCGAACTTCGCCAGCATCCCGGCGTCGTAGCCGCCCGTGGCCGGGTCGACCGGGAACATGCCGGAGGCGTCGCCCACGCCGAGCACGTCGCGGCCCGTGAGCCGCCGGTGGACGTAGCCGGCCAGCGTGGTCAGCGACGCGGTCCGGGCGACGTGCGGCTCGTCGTCGAGCATCGCCTGGTAGTGGTGCGCGACCGACCAGCGCAGGGGGATGTTGTAGCCGAACAGCTCCGTCAGTTCCGCGGCCGCCGGGCCCGTCGTGGTGTCCCGCCAGGTGCGGAACGGCACCAGGAGCTCGCCGGCGTCGTCGAACGCGAGGTAGCCGTGCATCATCGCGGACACGCCGATGGCGCCGAAAGTGCGCGGGCGAGTTCCGTGCCGCCGCTCGACGTCGTCGGACAGCGCCGCGAAACAGGCCCGCAGCCCCTCGGCGACGGCGTCCAGCGAGTAGGTCCAGTGGCCGTCGGCCAGCGTGTTCTCCCAGTCGTGCCCGCCGGACGCGACCGGCGTATGGTCGGGACCGATGAGCACCGCCTTGATCCGGGTGGAACCCAGCTCGATGCCGAGACTCGTCGTACCTTGTTCGATGGCGTCCCGGATCGCTTCCGGGCGCCCTGTCACACCATCGTGTTCCTGCGCCATACGGCCATGTTAGCGCTCACACTTCCAACGATGGAAATCGAGGCGGGACAGGCCCCTCGACCAGGTGCGGGCTCCCCCGGCTGAGGTTACCGGCGCCGCGCACGGGGCGGCGCCGTGGACGAGCGCACGATCAGTTCGGGCGGGATCAGCGCACCCTGCGGGGACCCGCCCGCCACCGCCTCGAACAGCAGCTCCACGCTGCGGCGGCCCAGCTCGGCGAACGGCTGGCGCACCGTGGTCAGGGGCGGGATGAACTGCCCCGCGCCCTCGACGTCGTCGAACCCGACGAGCGAGACGTCCTCGGGGATGCGCACCCCGGCCTCCCAGAAGGCGCGGACGAGGCCGAGGGCGAGCTGGTCGTTGGCGGCGAACACCGCCGTCGGCCCGTGACCGGCCGCGATACGCTCCACGAGCTCGCGGCCGATCTCGTGGCCGCGGTCCGCGGACCAGTCCGCGATCACCGGATCGGGGACCGGGGCGCCGTGGTCCGTCAGCGCGGCGCGCCAGCCCGCGAGCCGCTGCTGCGCGTCGAACCAGTCCTGCGGGCCGGCGACGTGCAGCACCGACTCGTGGCCCAGCTCCAGCAGGTGCTCGACGACGAGGGCGGCGCCCGCCGCGTGGTCGACGGCGAGCGGGATCGTGCGCTCCACCGTGGACTCGCGCGCCGCGATGAGCACCACCGGGATGGGCGCGTCGAAGGCGTCGATCGCCCGGCCCACGTCCTCCTGCGGCGCGATGACCACCACGCCCTCGACGGCCTGGCTCATGAAGTGCTCCAGGACGTGGTGCACGGCCTCGGCGTCGTACGTGCCGATCGCGGCGACCGACGTGAACCAGCCCTGCTCGCGCGCCGCCTCCTCGACGGCGATGAGGGTGCTGGTGGGGCCGTAGAGCACCGACGAGCTGGTGATCACCCCCAGCGTGGCCGAACGGGCGGTGACGAGGGCGCGCGCCGCGACGTTCCGGCGGTAGCCCAGGTCGCGGATGGCCTGGACCACCCGCTCGCGGGTGTCGGGGGCGACGCGCGGGCTGCCGTTGAGCACCCGGGAAACGGTCTGGTGCGAGACCCCGGCGCGCGCGGCGACGTCGGCCATGGCGGGCCTCCGCGGGGAGCGCGGCTCGGAGGCGGGCGCCGCGGCGGGTGCCGTGGATTTTCTCGCGGCGGACGACTCAGCGGCGAGCGTGTCCGGAGTGGATGGATCGACAGTCACGCCCCGATCATGACCGATCATCCTGACGATCCGCGCATCGGGCCCGCTTTGCGCGGGAATATCACCCCACGCCAAGATGTGCTCCCATGAGGATCCTCCTGACCGCCGGACGACTGCTCGCGGCACACTGGCCGGCGCTGCTCGCGCTCGGCTTCCTCGGCGTCGCCGTGCGGGGAGCGGCCTTCTGGGGTGCCATCGAGGTGAGCAAGTGGAACGGGATGGTCGCGCAGATCGTCCTGCTCGCGCTGCCGCTCGGCATCCTGCTCCCGGTGATCGTCATGCTCCGGGTCTGCTACCCGTCGCTGCCGAACCTGGCCCGTTCGAGCCACGGCGGCGGGGCCGGCTGGGGCAAGTACGCGGCGCCGGCGCCCTACACGGCGGGCGGGCTCCCGGCGTCGTCGTACGACGAGCCGGTACCGGTCGAGGCGCCCAGGGCGCGGCTGGTGGACGTCGCGTTGTCGCTGCTCGTGCCGTTCCTCACCGTGTACGCGGTGGACGGGACCATGGACGCCGACCACGCCCGCTTCCGGAACGACGTCACCGCGGACGAGATGTTCAGCACGGACATGTTCACCGGGGACCTCGACTTCAGCGCCCGGATCGGGCTGCTCACCGGGACGACGCTGCTGCTCGTCGTCGCCGGGCTGATCGTGCTGCGGTGGGCGCTGGGGCTGCTGGAGCGCAGGGTGCACTTCCTGGGGATCTCGCTGCTGGCCGTCGCGGTCGAGACGTTCTGGAGCACGCAGGCCGCGTACGACGTGGAACAGCTGATCAACAGCGCCCTGGTCTCGATCGGGGACCTCGCGTTGATCGACTGGTCGGTCGGGACGTACACCGCGGCGACCGAGGCCGGGCAGGGGCAGGTCGTCGCGGAGGCCGGGTCCGCCGCCGCCGAGTGGGTCGTGACGGTGGCCGAGTCGCTCGACGAGGTGATCATCGCGCCACTGGGCTGGCTCGCGATCGGGACCGTGGTGCTCGGGCGGCAGCTCATGGCGCCGCCGTCGACGCGGCATCCCGTGCTCGACCAGATGAACATGCCGGGCGGCCTGCGCGCGGTGCTCGCGGCGGCGACGCAGGAGGTGCGCAACCGGTTCTCCGCGCTGTGGCAGGGCCTGAAGATGATCCGGCACGGCGGGGTGGGCACGATGATGGTGTTCTGCCTGGCCTACCTGGTGGTGATGCGGGCCCCGCTGGCGGTGGGCTGGCTGGTGCGGGCGATCACCGGGCCGGTCGAGACCGGGCTGTGGCTGTATGTGATCTCGCCGTGGGAGCTGGCGGCGGGCTCGGCGATCGGGCTGGCGCTGGCCGGGGCGCTGATCGCGGCCGCGGTGGACACCATGGCGGGTCGCGGCCTGGCCGTGGAGGGCGAGCACGACGGCGAGCTGAGCGACGGCGAGGGCGCCATCCCGGGCACCCTCGCCGCGCGGTAGGGCCCCGGGATCAGGCGGCCGGGGCGGCGAGCGTGACGTAGCGCCCGCCGCCGAAGGTGAACCAGATCGTCTCGACGGTCTCGCCCTCGCGGGTCAGGACGACCGTGGAGACCTTCCAGGTGCCCGCCTCGGGGGCCACGCTCTCGTAGTCGTCGGCCGGCAGGCAGGGGGTGTCGTGGCCGAGGGGATCGCTGCCGAAGGCGCCGTCGTCGCCGTAGCGGGTCCCGTCCGGCGTCACGAGGATCACGTCGCAGCCGAGCAGGTCGGTGCCGGGCTCGGCGGCCAGCTCCAGGTCGACCCGCCAGGCGGCGGCACCCTGCGGGATCGCGGTGACGTCGGCGGTCGGGGCCGGTCTCACCTGCTCGACCGGCTCGACGCCGAGCACCCTGACGTCGACCTCGCGGTGCACCCAGGTGTTCGCGAGCGCCGGGTCGTCGAGCCCGAGGGCGTCGAAGTAGTCCTCCGCGAAGTGCGCGACCTCGCCCGGGCCGGCGTCGTCGACCCTCTCGACGGGACCCATGCTGTGCCGGTAGATGTTCACGAACCGGAACGACCAGGCGGCCGCGGCCAGCGCGACCACCAGGGGCAGCACGAGGAGCCACACCACGTTCCTGCGCCACCATCCGCGCCGCGCCGTCCGGATGACCGTCGTCATGCCGTTCCCTCCTGCGTCGCCGCCGGGTCCGCCGGGCCCGGCAGCCGGATCGTCATCGGTTTCTCGGCCGTGCCCTCGACCGGCGCCTCGCCGAGCGGCCCGAGGTCGACGACGGCGACCGCGTCGCGACGCTGGTACGAGCCCTCCTCGCCGTCCCCGCCCCGGCCGAGCCGGAGCACCAGGCCGTCGTCGAGCAGGTCCTGCGACACGTCGAAGCAGTAGGTGACGCGCATCGGGAAGGCGGGATCGGCGCCCGCCCCGATCGGGCAGCCGCCGCGGGACGTCGCCTGGTGCGAGCGGTCCTGCGCGTCGACCAGTTCGGCGCCCCCGATCGCGAGGTGCCCGTCCCGCGCGTGCCACTCGGCGTCGACGACGACGAACACCCCGCCCGCCACCGCCCCGCTGGTCGCGTACAGGGCCTCGGCGAGCCGCACGCCGGTGACCGTGACCTCGGCGTACTCGACGTCGACGGTCTCCCCGACCGCGCCCTCGACCTCGAACGAGTCCTCGACGAACGCGATCTGCGGGACGACGGTCACCAGCCAGGTCCCGGCCGAGAGACCGGCCAGCACGAGGATCGCCTTGAGCCAGCGCGGCACGCGCCTCATGCGCCGGGCTCCTTCGGGGGTTCGACGGCGAACGAGCCGCTGTGCGTGACCTCGTCGGTGGCCAGCCAGTACTGGCTCATCAGGCCCGAGAACCCCTCCTCGATCCAGGTCAGCCCGGCCAGCCGCACGTCCGCCTCGGCCGGATCGCCGGCGCCGGTGCGGTCCCAGACCAGCGCGAGCCGGTAGCTGAGGTCCGGGTTGATGACATCGATGCTCGCGGAGTCGTCGATGTTGAAGATGCGCGGCGTCGGCCGCTCCCCCGGTGGCACGTCGTCCGGGACGGGTCTGCCGTCGACGTCGACGATCCCCGCGCCGGCCGGCGCGGGCACGACGTCGCCGAGGGTGGCCGGAATGCCCGGCGTATCGGAGACGTTCTTCACCTCGACGACCACGATGAGCAGCTTGTTCTTCTCGTCCAGCGCGGTGACGTCCCCGAGCGTCCTCGCCGCGACGACCTTCTCGACCGCGACCTCGTAGGGCCCGGCCTCGACGACCTGCCCGGCGGTGAGCGGGATCGCGTCGTCGGCGACGGCGTTCCAGGCGCCGAACGGTGACGCGCCGACGACGAGGACGACGCCGGCGGCGATCGCCTTCCCGGTCGGGCCCAGGGAGGCGAAGACGTTCTGCGCCACGCCGATGATCCCGGGCGCGGCATTGCGGGCGTGCTTCATGGCCCCCGATCGTAGCGGCCCACAACCGACAAAATTCCCCCGGGTCAGGCGCCCAGCTGTTCCGAGCGGGTCCGGGCCGCGGCGATCGCCGCCAGGAACGCGGCGCGCACGCCGGCGTCCTCCAGGGCTCGGAGGCCCGCGGCCGTGGTGCCCGCCGGGGACGTGACCTTCTCGCGGAGGATCGCCGGGTGCTCGCCCGATTCCACGGTCAGGCGGGCCGCGCCCAGGACCGTCTGCTGCGCCAGGCGGGCGGCGACGTCGCGGGTCAGGCCCGCGTGGACGCCGGCCTCCGTCATCGCCTCGATCACCAGGAAGACGTAGGCCGGGCCGCCGCCGGACAGCGCGGTGACCGCGTCCATGTCCTTCTCCGCGACGCGGACGACGTCGCCGGTGCCGCCGAGGAATCGCTCGACGAGGGCCAGGTGGGCGTCCGTCGCGGCCGTCCCCGGGGCGACCGCCGTGATGCCGGCGCCGATCTGCGCCGGGGTGTTCGGCATGGTCCGCACGACGGGCGTGCCCGCGGGCAGCTCGCTCTCCATGGCCGGCGTCGTCACGCCCGCCGCGACGCTGACGACGACGGCGCCGTCGGCCAGCGAGCGCCCGATCTCGCCGAGCAGCGCCGGGACGCCCTTGGGCTTGACCGCGACGACCACCAGCGCGGCGCCGGCCACGGCGGCGGCGTTGTCCGTGAGCGTGACGACGCCGAACCGCTCGCGCAGCGCGGCCCCGCGCTCCGAGGCGCGCACCGTCGCGACGATCTCGCCGGGCGACCAGCCCGCGCCGAGCGCCCCGGCGAGGATCGCCTCGCCCATGTTGCCGGTACCCAGGATCGCCACGCGTTCGGTCATGCCCTCATCCTCCCAGCCGGAGCGGGTGCGGCCCGCAGGACGGCCGCGTGGATCGCGTGCCGTGGGGCGGGACGCACCTGGCGACGGGCGTCGTCGTCGGACCTGATCAGAGGGGGAAGGCCTGGTAGAACGCGACGATCGCGTCGGCCGGGCCCGTGGCCCGGAAGACCGCCGTGCCGTTGCGCCAGGTGATGGTGCGGCGGCCGTCGGCGGCCGCCGTGAGCGTGTACCCGCCGACGACGTCCTTGCCGACCTTCACGTCACCGGTGCGCTCGGCCTCGCCGGCGTCCTTCGCCAGCGCCTCGGCGGCGGGTCTCGACTCGTCCGAGCTCGCCCACTGGGCCGCCTCCACCTTGATCTTCTTGCTGCCGCCGTCCGAGTAGGTGGCGAGCCAGCCCTCCGTCGCGCCGTGGTCGGCGGCGGCCTCGGTGCCGCCCATCTCGGTCAGCGCGAACTGCAGCACCGCGGACGGCAGCGCCTCCTGGAAGGCCGTCTCGTCGTCGGACCGTTTCATCGCCTTGATCGTCGGCTTCGGCGCGGGCGCCGTCACCGTGACGGTCGGCACGGGCTCGGGTTCCCGGGCGTGCAGGAAGCCGGGCCACACCAGCCCGGCGAAGCCCAGGACGAGCAGCAGCACCACGACCGCGAGCGCCGCCACGGCGATGCGCCGCCGGCGATACATCACGGCGGGGGTCACCCTCGGCCCGGGC
This sequence comes from Myceligenerans crystallogenes, assembly GCF_039529775.1. Taxonomy (NCBI): domain Bacteria; kingdom Bacillati; phylum Actinomycetota; class Actinomycetes; order Micrococcales; family Promicromonosporaceae; genus Myceligenerans; species Myceligenerans crystallogenes. Next base: position 246,883 of record NZ_BAAANL010000001.1, on the reverse strand, counting down.
CGCTTCGGCCCCCGGCCCGATCGCTCGCGCACGTCCGTCATGACCTTCTCCCCCGTGGTGCTCGCGCCGTCCCCCGGCGACGAGCAAACTCTAGGCCGGGTCACCGACACGGCGGCGATGCCACGCTGCCAGGCCGTGGATGACTCCGTGTGTCGATGTCAGAGGGTCCACGTAACGTTCCCTCCGTGGCGACGACGACCAAGAGGGCCAAGCCCGCGTACACGTGCGGCGAGTGCGGCTGGACCACCGCGAAGTGGGTGGGCCGGTGCGGGGAGTGCCAGACGTGGGGCTCGGTGACGGATTCCGTGCCCGCGCAGGTAGGCCCACGGACCACGGCGGTGCTGCCGACCCGCTCGGCGGCGTTGCCGATCTCGGAGATCGACGTCGACACGGCGCGCGCGACGCCGACGGGCGTGGACGAGCTGGACCGGGTGCTGGGCGGCGGGCTCGTGCCGGGTGCGGTGGTGCTGCTCGCGGGCGAGCCGGGGGTCGGCAAGTCGACGCTGCTGCTGTCGGTGGCGAGCAACTTCGCGCGGGGCGTGACGGCCCCGGCGACGCGGGCCGGCGGGCCGCCGGGGCCGGCCGGGGAAGCGCGCACCGTGCTGTACGTGACGGGCGAGGAGTCGGCCGGGCAGGTCCGGCTCCGGGCCGAACGGATCGGGGCGCTCGCGCCGGGCCTGCTGCTCGCGTCGGAGACCGATCTCGCCACCGTGCTGGGACACATCGACGTGGCGGCGCCGGAGATGCTGGTCGTGGACAGCGTCCAGACGATCGCGTCGGCCCAGGTCGAGGGCGCTCCGGGCGGGGTCACCCAAGTCCGCGAGGTGGCGGGCGCGCTGATCGCCGTGGCCAAGGCGCGCGGCGTCCCGGTGATCCTCGTGGGGCACGTGACGAAGGACGGCACGATCGCGGGCCCGCGCACGCTGGAGCACCTGGTCGACGTCGTGTGCCAGTTCGAGGGCGACCGGCACTCCCGGCTGCGGATGGTGCGGGCGGTGAAGAACCGGTACGGCCCGACCGACGAGGTGGGCTGCTTCGACCTGTCGGAGCACGGGATCGAGGGCCTCTCCGATCCGTCGGGGCTGTTCCTGTCCCACGGCGGCGCGGCGGCGCCCGGGAGCTGCGTCACGGTCACGGTCGAGGGCCGGCGGCCGCTCGCCGTCGAGCTCCAGTCGCTGGTGGCGCCGAGCCCGCTGGCCAACCCGCGGCGAGCGACGAGCGGCGTGGACTCCAGCAGGCTGGCGATGATCCTCGCGGTGCTGCACCGGCACGCCGGGCTCCGGGTCGCGGACCAGGACGTCTACGTCTCCACGGTGGGCGGCGCGAAGGTCACCGAACCCGCCGCGGACCTCGCCGCGGCGCTCGCCCTGGTCTCGGCCCGGTCGGAACGCGCGCTGCCGCCGGCCATGATCGCCGTCGGCGAGGTGGGGCTGGCGGGCGACATCCGGCCGGTGACGGGACTCGACCGGCGGCTGGGCGAGGCGGCGCGGCTGGGGTATCAGCGCGCGGTGATCCCGGCGGGGACGGGCGTGACCGCGCCCGAGGGGATGATCCTGCTGGAGGCCGAGCACATCCGGGACGCCATCGCGCTCGCCGTGGGCGCGGAGGCCGAGCGGCAGAGCGGGAGCAGGTGAGCGTGCGGCAGGCTGAACGATGGCCCGCGGTCGGTAACGGCTTTGAAACAATGGGCTCCCAGGACACCACTCAACGTAGGATTTCTCCGTGGCCATGACACCGACGGATGACGAGACCCTCCTCCGCGAGACCTTGGCCGCCGTCGCGCCCGGAACCGAGCTGCGGGACGGACTCGAGCGCATTCTGCGGGGCCGCACCGGCGCCCTCATCGTGTTCGGGCTCGACCCCGTCGTCGAGGAGATGTGCTCCGGGGGCTTCGAGCTGGACGTCGAGTTCTCGGCGACCCGCCTGCGCGAGCTGTCGAAGATGGACGGCGCCGTCGTCCTCGACCATCACGCCGGGCGCATCCGCCGCGCCGCGGTCCAGCTCCTGCCGGACCCGACCATCGAGACCTCCGAGTCCGGCACCCGCCACCGCACCGCCCAGCGCGTGTCCAAGCAGAGCGGCTTCCCGGTCATCTCGGTGAGCCAGTCGATGCGGATCGTCGCGCTCTACGTCGGCGGCAAGCGCCACGTCCTGGAGGACTCCGACACCATCCTCGGCCGCGCGAACCAGGCGCTCGCCACGCTGGAGCGGTACCGCGCCCGCCTCGACGAGGTGTCCGGCACGCTCTCCGCGCTCGAGATCGAGGACCTGGTCACGGTCCGCGACGTCTGCTCGGTGGTGCAGCGGCTCGAGATGGTGGGCCGCATCTCCGACGAGATCAAGGGCTACGTGATCGAGCTCGGCGTCGACGGCCGCCTGCTCGCGCTGCAGCTCGACGAGCTGATCGGGGACGTCGGCTCCGACCGCGAGTTCGTGATCCGCGACTACGTGCTGGGCCGCAAGGGCCGCACCCTGGCCGACGTGCAGCAGGCGCTCGCCTCGCTCACCTTCCAGGAGCTGCTGGACCTCTCGCAGATCGGCCGCGTCCTGGACCTGCCCGGCGGGGGCGACGCGCTCGACGCCGCCGTCGCGCCCCACGGCTACCGGCTGCTGTCCAAGGTGCCGCGCCTGCCGAACGCCACCATCGAGCGGCTCGTCGGGCACTTCAGCAGCCTGCAGAAGCTGCTCGCGGCCAGCGTCGACGACCTCATGTCGGTCGACGGCGTCGGCGACCAGCGCGCCCGCGCCATCCGTGAGGGCCTGTCCCGCATGGCCGAGTCCAGCATCCTGGAACGCTACGTCTGACGCGAGCTCGCGCGGCCCGTCGCCGGTGACCGGCCGGCGGCGCTAGCCCCTCGGCGACGGGGTTGCCTGCCGGTGCTCCGGCGTCGGCCTCGCGTCCGGCTCGGACGAGTCCGAGGTCGCGTCGTCTCCCGGCGCGCCGGCGCTCCCCTTCTCCGGTGACGCGCTCGGTTCCCTGTCCCGGTCCTTCGCCTTCTTCGACGGCTCCGGGCTCGGCTCCGGCGGTTCGAGGCGGTCGAGCTCCACGACGCCGCTGGCCGCGCCCCCGGCGCCGGACACCCGCACCTGCGCGCTGTAACCGCCGGGCGCGAGCTTCCCGTCGACGTCCTCGCACTCCGGGGCGGAGAGCTCGCCGGACCACCGGACCTTCCCGCTGTCGGTGAACCCGGGCCCGAGCAGCAGCATCCGCTCGCCCTCGGCGCAGTCCGCGGAGGACCAGACCGGCTCGGCCTCTCCCGGCTCCCCGGCCCACACGATCACCGGCCGGTGGGCGTCCGCACCGTCGACCAGACACGGCACGGCGCCCGTGTTCGTGAGGCTCACCGTGAACGTGACCGCCTCGTCCTCGGTGAACTGCGCTCGGTCCGCCGTGAGCCCCACCTCGAGCGTCTCCGCGGAACAAGCCTCCACGTCCTGGCCGGGATCGGTGGGCGCCGGCGGATGCTCCTTGGCGTCGCTCACGATCGGTGCCGGCGGATCCGGCCACGCAGCAGCAGCCACGAGCCCTGCCACCACCCCCACCACACCGAGCAACGCCACGAGCACGGCGATCCGGCCCCACCGGATCCGCACCCGTTCCTGGACGTGCACCACCGCTCCACTCCACGATCCGGACCGAACGCCACCCACGGTAGCCACCTCGTCCGTGGACCCGGCGGAGCCACGCCGCCGCACCGCCCGGACCACGAGTTCGCCGTCCGGAACCAGGCGGTCGCGTCCCGTCGCCCCAGGGCGGCCGGGCGGAGACCTGGTTCTGCGGCCCGCGATCTCCTGGTCGAGGCCGGCCGGTGGAGAATGGTGCACCGTGACCGCCTCCACCGCCGAACACACCGGCCACGCGCTGCTCCGTGCCGCCGTCACCTCCTGGTTCGACGACGCCGCGCGCGACCTCCCCTGGCGGGCGCCGGACCGCACCCCGTGGGGCGTCCTGGTCAGCGAGGTCATGCTGCAGCAGACGCCGGTCGTCCGGGTCGAGCCCGCCTGGCGGGCCTGGATGGGCCGCTGGCCCCGGCCCGCCGACCTGGCCGCCGCCGAGACCGCCGACGTCCTGCGCGCCTGGGACCGGCTCGGCTACCCGCGTCGCGCCCTGCGCCTGCAGGAGTGCGCCCGCACGATCGTGGAGCGGCACGACGGCGTCGTCCCCCGCGCCGAGGACGACCTGCTCGCCCTGCCCGGCATCGGCGAGTACACCGCGGCCGCGGTGCGCGCCTTCGCCTACGGCCGCCGCGCCGTCGTCGTCGACACGAACGTGCGGCGCGTGCTGGCCCGGGCGGTCGGCGGGACGGCGCTGCCCGCGCCGTCGTACACCGCCGCGGAACGCGCGCTGGCCACGGCGCTCGCGCCGGCCGACGACGACGCCGCCGCGGTCTGGGCCGCCGCCTCCATGGAGCTGGGCGCGCTGATCTGCACGGCCCGGTCGCCCCGCTGCGACGCCTGCCCCGTGGCGGAGCTCTGCGCCTGGCGCGCCGCGGGCTCCCCGCCCGACGAGCACGCGGGCCGGCGCCGCACCCAGGCCTGGCACGGCACGGACCGGCAGTGCCGCGGGCGCGTCATGGCGGCCCTCCGGCAGGCGGACGGCCCGGTGGACCGCGCCGTCCTGGTCGAGGCGTGGGTCGGCCCGGCGCCCGCCGACCGCACCGCCCGCCGCGCCCAGCTCGACCGCGCCGTCGCGGGCCTCATCGAGGACGGCCTGGCCGAACAGACGGCCGACGGCAGCCTGACCCTCCCGGCAACCTGACCGACAGAAACCTGGAACAAGCACCCCGCCTTACTCCAGGTTTCGCCGAAACATGGAGTAACGTCGTTCCATGCTCCAGGTTCCCGCCTTCGGCCGCCAGACCGAGTACTGGGTCGCCGAGACCGACGGCATGACCAGCCGCGCGCGCCTCGCGGAGGCCTCGGGCGAGTATCAGTCCACGATCCCGCCCCGCATCGCCGGATGGGCGCCGAGCGTCCCGGCCGGCCTGATGGCCGACACCGAGGAGGCCGCTGCCGCACTCGGACGTTTCGACTCGTACGCGCGCGGGGTGCTCGGCGACGGGAGCCCTTCGCTCGGCCCCATGAGCTCGATCCTCCTGCGCACGGAGTCGACGTCGTCGTCCCAGATCGAGAATCTGACCGTCGGCGCACGTCAACTTGCTCTCGCGGAGATCGACCAGTCGAAGTCGGAGAACGCACGGACCGTCGTGGCGAACGTCCGGGCGATGGAAGCGGCCCTCGCCCTGGCCGACCGGCTCGATCCGGACGCCGTCCTGGAGATGCATCGCGCGCTCCTCTCCGGCCAGGCGGGATGGGAGGACCACGCCGGTCGCTGGCGCGACTCGCTGATCTGGGTCGGACGGAGTTCCGTGAGCCCCCGCGGCGCATCGCACGTCGCGCCGCAGGCGAACCTGGTTCCCGCGGCCATGGACGACCTGATGGAGTTCATCCGGCGCGACGATCTTCCCGTCGTCGTCCAGGCTGCGGTCGCGCACGCGCAGTTCGAGAACATCCACCCCTTCTCCGACGGCAACGGCCGTACCGGCCGCGCGCTCGTGCACTCGATGCTGCGAGCGAAGGCTCTGGTCACCAGTACGACGGCGCCTGTGTCCGCAGGGCTGCTCAAGGACACCGAGCACTACTTCGAGGCCCTGACGGCATACCGCGACGGCGACGCGCGGCCCATCGTGGAACAGTTCGCCGCGGCCGCCCGGTTCGCGGCGCACGCGGGATCCGATCTGGTCGATCAGCTGTCGGGCCAGATCGACGGCGCCCGCGCCCGGATGAGCGGCCTGCGACCGCAGGCGGCAGGCTGGAAGGTCCTTCCCCACCTGCTCTCCCAACCCGTGATCAGCACGAACTACCTGACGGTCAACGCCGGGATGGGACACCAGACCGCGCAGAACGCGCTCGCTCAGCTGGTCGAAGCGGGCGTGCTCGAAGAACGCACCGGACTCCGCCGGAACCGCGTCTGGCAGCACTCCGGCATCATCGCCGTGCTGGACCACTTCGCGCAGAGCCTGATCCGCCGTTGAGCGTCACAGCTCCAGGAGCATGCGGGAGTTGCCCAGGGTGTTGGGTTTGACGCGGGCCAGGTCCAGGAACTCGGCGACGCCGTCGTCGTGCGAGCGCAGCAGCTCGGCGTAGACGTCGGGGCTGACCGGGGTGCTGTCGATCTCCTCGAAGCCGTGCTTGCGGAAGAACTCGACCTCGAAGGTGAGGCAGAAGACCCGGTTCAGGCCGAGGGAGCGCGCGCGGTCCAGGAGCGCCTCGACGAGCCGATGGCCCAGCCGCTGCCCGCGGAAGCCCGGGTGGACCGCCAGGGTGCGGATCTCGGCGAGGTCCTCCCACATGACGTGCAGGGCTCCGCAGCCGACGACGGCGGGTTCCACCGGCTCCGCGGCCGCGGATCCGGGCGCGCCCCCGCCGCCCGCACGGTCCGCGAGCCGCGCGCCGTCGTCGTCGGACATCGCCTCGGGACCGCCCGGTGATTCCGCGACGAGGAACTCCTGCACCGCCTCGTAGTACCCGACCCATTCCTTGGCCAGCAGGATCCGGCGCTCCGCATACGGTTCGACGAGTGCCCTGATGGCGCGCACGTCGGCGGGCAGGGCCGGCCGGATGTTCACCGTCACGCCGCCCACAGTACGCGCGTACCTCTTGCATCTGCCCACACCACGTGGTGGGTTGGGGAACATGGCATCGACTCGGCTGACAGCGGAATCCCGGGAACAGGCACTGGCGACCCTCGCGGCGAGCACGGAGATCGCCACGGAACTCGACGTGCTGGTGATCGGCGGTGGCGTCACAGGCGCCGGCATCGCCCTCGACGCGGTGACGCGTGGTCTGTCGACCGCGCTCGTCGAGGCACAGGACTGGGCGCAGGGCACCTCCAGTCGCAGCAGCAAACTGGTCCACGGCGGCCTGCGCTACCTGCAGATGCTCGACTTCGAGCTGGTCCACGAGGCCCTCACCGAACGCGACCTGCTGCTGCGCGAGCTCGCGCCGCACCTGGTCCGGCCCGTGCCGTTCCTCTACCCGCTGGAGCACCGGGTCTGGGAGCGGGCGTACGTGGGCGCCGGCATCGCGATGTACGACATCCTCGCCACCCTCACGCCGGGCCGCCGGCCCATGCCGTTCCACCGGCACCTCACGAAGGGCCAGATGGAGGCGAAGTTCCCGGACCTGGCGCACGACGCCGCCGTCGGCGCCGTGCAGTACTGGGACGCGTCGGTGGACGACGCGCGCCTGGTGACCACGCTGGTGCGGACCGCGGCGTCGTACGGCGCCTACGTCGCGAGCCGCACCCAGGTCGTGTCGCTGACGCAGGGCAGCACGGGCGCGGTGAACGGCGCCGTCGTCGTCGACCTGGAGACCGGGCGGGAGATCACCGTGCGGGCGCGGGCGGTGATCAACGCGACCGGGGTCTGGACCGAGGAGACGCAGGAGCTGGCGGGGCAGCCGGACAGCCCGGCCGGCGGGCTGCGGGTGCTGGCGTCGAAGGGGATCCACCTGGTGGTGCCGCGCGACCGGATCCGGGGCCACGTGGGCCTGATCCTGCAGACCGAGAAGTCGGTGCTGTTCGTGATCCCCTGGTCGCGGTACTGGATCATCGGGACCACCGACACGCCGTGGCGGCTCCAGCCCGAGAAGCCGGTCGCCACCAGCGCGGACGTCGACTACGTGCTGGAGCACGCCAACGCGGTGCTCGCCCATCCGCTGACGCGCGAGGACATCATCGGCACGTACGCGGGGCTGCGGCCGCTGCTGCAGCCGGGCACCAAGGCGGGCACGTCCAGCGCGAAGGTCTCGCGGGAGCACACCGTCGCGTCGCCGACGGCGGGGCTGACCGTGATCGCCGGGGGCAAGCTGACCACGTACCGGGTCATGGCCAAGGACGCCGTGGACTTCGCGATCGGGCAGCGGGCGGCAGCCCTGCCGAGCATCACCCACCAGATCCCGCTGACCGGCGCGATCGGGCTGAAGGCGGTGCAGCGGCAGGCGCGGGCGTGGTCCAAGAGGTTCGGGTGGAGGCCGCCGATGGTGGATCACCTGCTGCACCGGTACGGGTCCAACCTGACCGACCTGGTGGAGCTGTGCGAGGCCGATCCGGGGCTGGCGGCGCCGCTGGCGAACGCGCCCGCGTACCTGCGGGCCGAGGTGCACCACGCGGTGTCGCACGAGGGCGCGCTGCACCTGGAGGACGTGCTGGCGCACCGCACGCGGCTGATCTACGAGGTGCAGGACAGGGGCGTCGCCGCGGCACAGGAGGTCGCCGACATCGTCGGGCCGCTGCTGGGCTGGGACGACGCGACCCGCGAGCGGGAGATCGAGACGTGGCACAGCCGCGTCGAGGCGGAACTCGAGGCGCTGCGGGCCCCGGACGACGAGACGGCGGAGCACCTGATGGAGGAGGCGGAGGAGGTCGCGCCGATGCGGCCGCTCGGTCAGGCGTGACGCCGCGCTCAGGCCGGCAGCAGCGAAGGCAGCGACGCCACCAGGTACGTGTTCGCGGCCACGACGTTCCCGACCGCGAGGCGCGGCTCCCCCGCGGGCACGCACAGCGTGATCTCGAACCCGTCGGTCCGCACCTGGGCCGCCGTGAACTCCTGCCCGGTCCGCTCCACCCGGCGCGCGGCCACGTCCAGCACGGTCCCGTTCACCCGCGCCACGGCGTCGGCCTGCATGGTGAACGCGCCGTCCGGGCTGAAGCTCTCCGGCTCGAACCGCATCGGCTCGCCCCCGTCGTCGACGTCGTCGTCCCCCGCGAACGTCATGAGGCTGGCGTCCGACGCCAGGAACTCGTCCGCCCCGGCGAAGACCTCCACGGACCGCCCCAGCCCCACGATGCAGGCGTCCCCCGGCGGCACGTCCTCGGCGTCGCCCAGCAGCTGCAGTTCCTCCAGCTCGCACGCCAGCCCCGCGAGGATGTCGCCGTCGGCGTCGACGATCTCCGCGATCGCGAGGCCGCCGTCGGCGGCCCGCACGTCGGCCAGGCGTGCGCCGAGCGGTCCCGCGTACGACGTCGTCACGGCGCGGACCAGATCACCCTCGGTGGTGATGACGAGCCGCGCGCCGCTCGCGTCGGTCCAGACCTGGAGCCGGACACCCCCTTCCTCGGCGATCACCTTGGCCTCGGGCAGCGCGCCCTGCACCAGGTCCCGGAACCCGCTCCGGGTCCGCACATCCAGTCCGACGCATGCGAGATTCGTGGCCACAGCGACAAACTACCTGTTCATTCCGAGGGATCGTCACTCGGCGCATGGCGGTCCAGGAAGGCGTAGACCTCCGCGTCGTCCACGCCCGGGAAGGCGCCGCGCGGGAGGGCCGCGAGGACCTGCTGGTGCATGCGGGCGGACGGCCAGGCCGCGCCGGACCAGCGTTCGGCCAGTTCCGGCGCGGGGCGCGAGCAGCACGCCGGGTCCGGGCAGGTGGACACCTTGCGCACCTGGGTGTCGCGTCCGCGGAACCACTTCGCGTGGGCGTACGGCACGCCCACGGTGATGGAGAAGGCGCCCGTGTCGCCGGAGCCGGTCTGGGTGGAGCACCAGTACGTCCCCGCGGGGGTGTCCGTGTACTGGTAGTACTCCGTGGCGACGTCGCGCCGGGCGAACGCCTCGCGGGCCGCCCAGCGGCGGCAGACCAGCTGCCCCTCGATGGCGCCCGTGGCGTCGCGCGGGAAGCGCAGCCCGTCGTTCTCGTACCCGCGGAACAGCGCGCCGTCGTCCCCCACGCGCAGGAAGTGCAGCGGGACGCCGAGCTTGACCGTGGCGAGGTTGGTCAGCCGCATCGCGGCGGCCTCGTGCGTGACGCCGAAGGCGTCGCGGAAGTCCTCGACCGCGAGGTCCCGCTCGCGCTTGCGCTCGGCGAGGAACGGCACCGCCGCGGACTGCGGCACCAGGCACGCGGCCGCGAAGTACGTGATCTCGACCCGCTGCCGCAGGAACTCCGCATAGGTGCGCGGCCGCTCGTGCTCGAGCACGCGGTGCGCGATCGCCTGCAGCGCCAGCGAGCGCAGCCCGTGACCGCCCGGCACCGACGCCAGGGGCAGGTAGATGCGGCCGCTGTGCAGGTCGGTGACCGTACGCGCGGACCGCGGCAGGTCGCTGACGTGCAGGATCGTGAAGCCGAGGCGCTCGGCGAGCACCGCGACCGTGCGGTGCGTGAGCGCCCCGCCCGCGTAGCCGGCGCCGCGCACCAGCTCCTCCGCGAGGGTCTCGAACTGCGGGAAGTAGTTGTCGCGCGCCTGCCGCTCCAGCCGCAGCTCGGTGTTGGCGCGGCGCGCCTCCTCGGGGGTGGCGATGGCCTCCTGGGCGCGCCGGGCGATCTCCTCGTGCAGCCCGACGAGCTGTTCCAGCACCGGCGTCGGCAGCTTCTGCGACGGCTTGACCGCGGGCAGCCCCAGCCCCGCGAAGAGCGGCCCGCGCTGCGCGCGGTCCAGCGCGATCTCCAGGGCCGCGCGGCGCGACGGCGGTTCGGGGTCGAGCAGGTCGTTCAGCGACAGGCCCAGTGCGGCGGCGATCGACTTCAGCAGGGAGAGCTTCGGCTCCCGGCGCCCGTTCTCGATCAGGCTCAGCAGGCTCGCCGCCGCGCCGACCTGCTCGCCCAGCCGGTCCAGCGTCAGCCCGGCCGCGCCGCGCGCGTGCCGCACGCGGCGGCCGAGGGTGATGAGGTCGGTCTCGTCGTCGTCGGCGGTGCCCGTGATGTCGGACGACGACGCCTGGTTCCGCATACGTACCCTCCCTCTCCGTTGCCGACCGTTCCATGCCGGTGTGCCCCAGATCACTCCCGCAGGAGCGCTCGGCTTCATCATATGTAAAGATCGGCCGATCTTGACAACGGATCCGATGGTAAATCGGACCACAGCACGCGCATGCTGGAAACCCAGCCAGTTGTTGCAGATGGGAGCCAGCATGTTCCTCGCGAACCCGCGCCGTACCCGCCTTGTCGCCGAGCTCGTCTCGGAGACCTCCGAGGCCGGTGCCTCCTTCGGCGCCGGTGCCATGCCCCAGGCCGCTCCCGCCGCCGGGTCCCCGTCCGGCTCCGCCGCCCCCGGCCTCGCCGGGCAGCCACTCGACCTGCGCGCCTGGGTCAACGACATCGCCGCGCTCACCCAGCCCGACCGCGTCGTCTGGTGCGACGGCTCCGCCGCGGAGAAGCAGCGCCTCGTCGACGAGATGGTCGAGGCGGGCACGCTGATCAAGCTGAACGAGGCGAAGCGGCCCGGCTCCTACCTCGCCCGCTCCGACCCGTCCGACGTCGCGCGGGTCGAGTCCCGCACGTTCATCTGCTCCGAGCGCGAGGACGACGCCGGCCCCACCAACAACTGGGTCGCGCCCGCCGCGATGCGCGCCGAGCTGGACGAGGTCTTCGCGGGCGCCATGCGCGGCCGCACCATGTACGTGGTGCCGTTCTCGATGGGCCCGGTCGGCGGGCCGATCTCGCAGGTGGGGATCGAGATCACGGACTCGCCCTACGTCGTCGTCTCCATGCACGTCATGACGCGCGTGTCGGGTGCCGTGGTCGACCTCATCGACGCGGGGGCGCAGTGGGTCCCGGCCGTGCACTCGGTCGGGGCGCCGCTGGCGGACGACGTCGCTGATGTTGCCTGGCCCTGCAACGACACGAAGTACATCGTGCACTACCCCGAGACCCGCGAGATCTGGTCCTACGGCTCCGGCTACGGCGGCAACGCGCTGCTCGGCAAGAAGTGCTTCGCGCTGCGGATCGCCTCGGCGATGGCGCGCGACGAGGGCTGGCTGGCCGAGCACATGCTCCTGATCCGCGCCACGTCGCCGGCGGGCAGGCAGTTCCACCTGGCCGCCGCGTTCCCGAGCGCCTGCGGCAAGACGAACCTCGCGATGCTGCAGCCCACGATCCCGGGCTGGAAGGTCGAGACGCTCGGCGACGACATCGTGTGGATGCGGCCGGGGCCGGACGGGTCGCTGCGGGCGATCAACCCGGAGGCCGGCTTCTTCGGCGTCGCACCCGGCACGGGCGAGAGCACGAACCCCGTGGCCGTCCGCACGTTCGACCACGACACGATCTTCACCAACGTCGCGCTGACCCACGACGGCGACGTCTGGTGGGAGGGCCTGACCGACGAGCCGCCCGCCCACCTGACCGACTGGCGCGGCCGGGACTGGACGCCGGACTCGGACGAGCCCGCCGCGCACCCGAACTCACGGTTCACGGTCTCGGCGGCGCAGTGCCCGACCATCGCCGACACCTGGGAGGACCCGGCGGGCGTGCCCGTGGACGCGATCGTCTTCGGCGGGCGCCGCGCGTCGAACGTCCCGCTGGTGACGCAGTCGCTGGGCTGGGAGCACGGCGTGTTCCTGGGCGCGACGATCTCCTCGGAGCGCACGGCCGCCGCGGAGGGCACCGTGGGCGAGCTGCGGCGCGACCCGTTCGCGATGATGCCGTTCTGCGGCTACAACATGGCCGACCACTGGGCGCACTGGCTGCGCGTGGGCGACCTCGTCGAGGAGGCCAGGCGCCCGCTGATCTTCCAGGTCAACTGGTTCCGCAAGGGCGCCGACGGGTCGTTCCTGTGGCCCGGGTTCGGCGAGAACTCGCGGGTGATCGAGTGGATCGCCGGGCAGGTCGCCGCCGCACGCGGCGAGGGCGAGGACCGGTCGGTGGCGTCCGCCGTCGGACGCGTTCCGGCCGACGGCGCGCTGAACGTGGACGGGCTGGACCTCCCGGCGCCGGTCCTCGAGGCGCTGTTCGACGTGCCCGCCGGGCCGTGGCTCACGGAGACGGACCTGACCGAGGAGTTCTTCGGGCAGTTCGGCAACCGCGTGCCCGCCGCGCTGCACAAGCAGCTCGCGAACCTCCGCGACCGCCTGGACGGCTGAATCCGCCACCAGACTCCCGGCAGGCCCCGCTCGGCGGTGACCTGACCCCCAGATCCGCCGATCGGGCCTGCCTGGACCAGCACCACCCCACGAACTCCCGGCCGGGAAATTGAGGCAGACCGGCCGGGCCCCTCACTCGGAGGGATACCTGGGCCGGGGCAGCAGGCTCCACAAGAACCCCTGCTGCCCCGGCCTTTCCCGTGCGCCGGGGCGCTCGGGAGGCGCGGATCGGGGAGAATCGACGTCGTGCCCGACGCCGAACCACCCGACCTGCCGCAGACGCCGCTCCTCCACGTCATGTACCTCGAGCCACGGATTCCCGGGAACACCGGCTCCGCGATCCGGCTCGCGGCGGTCACCGGCGCCCGGCTGCACCTGATCGAGCCGCTCGGCTTCGACCTGTCCGAGGCGAAGCTGAGGCGCGCGGGCCTCGACTACCACGACCTCGCGGTGATGCAGGTCCACGAGTCGTTCGACGCCGCGCTGGCCACCCTCCCGGGCTCCCGCGTCTTCGCCTTCACCACCCGCGGCACCACCCGCTACACCGACGTCGCCTACCGCCCGGACGACATCCTCCTGTTCGGCCCGGAACCCACCGGTCTGCCGGCGGAGGTCCTGGCCCACCCCCGCGTCACGGACCAGCTCACCATCCCGATGCTCCCCGGCCGCCGCTCCCTCAACCTCACCAACGCCGCCTCGATCGCGACGTACGAGGCCTGGCGCCAGCACGACTTCGCGGGGCAGCAGCCGGAGGATTCACCCAGCCGGTTCCCGTAGGCTGCAGCCATGCCTGCTGCGCACCCTGCTGCCCCTCGCACGCCGGAGACGAGCCGATGAGCGCCGGACTTCTCGGGCTGCTCGACGACGTCGCCGCGCTCGCCAAGCTCGCGGCCGCCTCCATCGACGACGTCGGCGCCGCCGCCGGCAAGGCCACCGCCAAGGCGGCCGGCGTCGTCATCGACGACACCGCCGTCACGCCGCAGTACGTGCACGGCGTCACCGCCGACCGCGAGCTGCCGATCGTCAAGAAGATCGCGATCGGCTCGATCCGCAACAAGCTGCTGTTCATCCTGCCGATCGCGCTGATCCTGTCGCAGTGGGCGCCGTGGGCGCTCACGCCGATCCTCATGATCGGCGGTACGTACCTCGCGTTCGAGGGCACGGAGAAGATCCTCGGCTGGTTCGGCCACGGCGGGAACCACGCGAAGCCCGCCGCCGTCAAGGGACCCGACGCCGAGAAGACCGTCGTCGCGGGCGCGATCCGCACCGACCTGATCCTGTCCGCCGAGATCATGGTCATCGCCCTCAACGAGGTGGCGGACCAGAGCTTCTGGTTCCGCCTGGGCGCGCTCGTCGTCGTCGCGGTCTTCATCACGATCGCCGTCTACGGCGTGGTCGGTCTCATCGTGAAGATGGACGACGTCGGGCTGCTGCTGGCGCAGCGCGAGTCCCCGGGCGCGCAGCGGTTCGGCAGGGCCCTCGTCGCGGGCATGCCGCGGGTGCTGAGCGTGATCTCCGTCGTGGGGACCATCGCGATGCTCTGGGTCGGCGGGCACCTGCTGCTGGTGGGCGCGGACGAGCTGGGCTGGCACGCCCCGTACGGCTGGGTGCACGGCGTGGAGGAGGCCATCCACCACGCGGTCCCGGTGGCGGGCGCCGTCCTGGCGTGGCTCTTCAACACCCTGTGCTCGGCGATCGCGGGCGTGATCGTGGGCGGCGTCGTCGTCGGCGTGCTGCACGTGCTCCCCTTCGGCAAGAAGGACGACCACACCCCCGCCGACGCCGCCGCGGCGGACACCCACCAGGACCACCCGGAACCTGCCTGACCGCAGCCGCAGGCGGAGCGCCCGCGAAGCGTCACGGCCTCCCTGGGATCAGGCGTGACGCGTCGCGGGCACTCGATGGTCGGCGGCCCTACCGCGCGCGGGTGACCGGCTGCTGGATCTCCGTGACCCAGTCGGACTGGTCCTCGCCCTCGGCGCGGAGGTAGACCTCCCGGCCCGGCGCGGACGGCGCGAACCCCCGCGCCGTGAGCTCCGTGTGCAGCGCCTGCCAGGTGCCGCCGATCCCGGCCATCGAGCCCAGGTGGACGGTGCAGAACGCCTCGTCCACGGCGGGCAGCTCGGCGATCTCGAAGCCGTCGAGCACCTCGCCGCCGTACTCGAAGCCGACGACGGCGGTGATGCCGTCCTCGACCATCGTGTACGTCGCCATCGGGATCCCGAGCCGCCCGGGCCCGTGCGCGGCGGTCACGGCGTCGGCGACGGCGTCGAACGCCGGGCCGACGAGCGGGCCGATCTCCGGCTGCTCGGCGACCGTGAAGGTCCGGGCGGCCATCCGGACGGCGGGCAGCTTCTTGGTGACGATCTCGATGCCAGGCATGGTCTTCTCCTCTGCGATGAAGCGGAGCCGCCGTTCCACGTCGAACAGACGCGCGGTCGCCAGCGCGTGCTCCCGCTCCAGTTCCCCGCGCCGCTCCGACAGGAGCCCGGCGAGCCGGTCCGGCCCGACGCCCTCGGCCAGCAGGGCCGAGATGTCGTCGAGCCCGAACCCGAGCGCGCGGAGCGCCACGATCCGGTGCAGCCGGTCGAGCTGGGACGGGTCGTACGAGCGGTAACCGTTGAACTCGTCGACGTGGGCGGGCACGAGCAGCCCGGCCTGGTCCCAGTGCCGCAGCATGCGGTGGGTCACCTGGCCGATCTGCGCGAACGCTCCGATGGACAACATGGTCCAGTTCTCCCGCCTACCACGGTGTCAGTGTCAACCCCGCCACCCCCATCCCCATCCGGCCGGCCGGAGAGGACCGGCCAGCGACCATGTCATCTCGGCCGGTGGAAGCGTTGCCATCGACCGAGATGACATGGTCGCCGGTGGGCGGCGGCCGCGGCTGCTCGGACGGGGGGTCAGGGTCAGGGGTCAGGCCCGGAGGGCGCCGCGTACCGCCGCCTTCAGGACGTGGCTGATGCCGACCGAACCCTCGTCGAACATCATCGACGTGACCGTGGCCATCGCCGACTGGTCCCTGCCGACCGAGTGGATCGTGAACCGGGCCCAGCGCGGCGACCGCATGAGCCGCTGGCCCAGGCCGCAGGTGCGGTGGTGGCGCGTGAACCGCCTGGTGAACGCCCGCTCGAACGAGCGCACGGTCTGCAGGACCCCCGTGCCGCGCAGCGCGTCGTCCCCGCCGCTCGCCCGGGCCGCCGCCAGGTGCTCCGCCAGCTGCACGCCCGCCGCCATCGCGTAGAAGATGCCCTCGCCGGACAGCGTGTTGATGGTCGCCGCCGCGTCCCCGATCAGCACCACCGGGTACGGGCCCGCGGTCATCGCCTGCCGCGCCCCGTGCGGCAGCTGATGCGTCGCGTGCGACCCGACGTCGGTGACCTCGAACCCGCGCCGCCGCAGGTCGGCGAGGTAGACGTCGAACAGCTCGCCGAGCTTCTGCTCCCGCTGCGCCAGCAGGTCCACGGGAATGCCGATGCCGACGTTCGCCCGGTCGCCCGGCAGCGGGAAGATCCACCCGTAGGCGGGCAGCAGCTCGTCGATGAAGTCGAACCAGAGCGTGTCCGCCAGCACCCGCTCCGGATGCGTCACGGTGGCGTAGGCCCGCATCGCGATGATCGTGTCCTTCTTCGCCGGGCGCGCGATCCCGAGCGCACGCCGGACGGCGGAGTAGGCACCGTCGGCGCCCACCACGAGGTCGTACGCCTCGGTAGTCACCCCGGTCTCGGCCGCCGGATCGTGGCCGACGGCGGGCGTCGTCGTGCCGCCCTGGCCCGTGCCGTCCCGCGCGAGGCGGACGACGGCGCCCCCGGCGTCGTCGGACATCTCGATGCCCTGGAAGGAGACGCCCTCGCGGAACGTCACCCCGGCCTCGACCGCGGCGTTCTTGAGCGCCTCGTCGAGGTCGAGGCGCGGCACGACGTAGCCGCGGAAGTCACCGTGGGCGATGGTCGACTTCTCGATGGCGGCGGACACGCCGCCGGGGCCGCTGATCGCGACGCCGGTCGGGGTGCCGAAGCGCTCGAAGACCTCGGTCAGCCCGAGCTGCTCCAGGATCCTCCGGGCGCCGGGACCCATGCCGTCGCCGCAGGTCTTGTCGCGCGGGAAGGTGGCCTTGTCGACGAGCGTGACCTCGGCGTCGGGCAGCTCGCGCCGCAGCGCGATCGCCGCGACGGACCCTCCGGGCCCGGCACCGACGACAAGGATCCGAGGCGGACGAGACGGGCCGGCACGCAGAACTGAGCTCACGAACCGACCGTATCGGAGTCTCGTGGCAGGATCGCGGTGTGACGACGCGCATCGTGGTTCTGGCCGGGCGGGGACGGTACGAGGATCCCTGGCATGATCACGCCGCCACCTCGCACGTGGTGGCGGAACTGCTGGGAGAGCTGGGCGACGTCGCCGTCCGGTCGACGTGGCGGGACGCGCTCGGCGACCTGGACGACGCCGGGCTGCTGGTGGTGAACTCCGGGAGCGGGCGCGTGGATCCGGCGTTCGACGGGGACGACGCCGCCTGGGCCGGGTTCCACGAGCGGCTCGCCGGGTGGGCGCGGGGCGGCGGGGCGATCCTGGCGCTGCACCAGGCCGCCAACACGTTCGCGGACGCACCCGGTTTCGAGGAGATCCTCGGCGGGCGATGGATCCCGGGCGTGTCGATGCATCCGCCCATCGGGGACGCGGTGTTCGACGTCGTCCCGGGGCATCCGGTCACCGACGGCCTCGGCACCGGCGGAACGGCCGCGGGCGGGACCGTCGCCGGTCGAACCGCCGCGGGCGGCCCCGGGGCGGACGCCGCGGCGTCGTCGATCGCGGCGTTCGACGAGCGCTACTGCCACCTCGTCGTCGCGGAGACGTCCCGGGTCCTGCTCACCACCCGCGGCCCGGGACCCGGCAGCGGCGCCCCGGACGGCACCCACGTCCACCCGGTCGCCTGGGCGAACGAGGCCCACGGCGGCCGCACCGTCTACTCGGGCCTGGGCCACGACCCGCGCAGCTTCGGCTCGGGGTCGCACCGGGCCTTCCTCCGCGCCGCGGCCGGCTGGCTGCTGGGCCAGGAACAGGAGCCCGGCCGGCTCAGGTGACCGCGCCGACGTGCCAGGGGATGAACTCCTCGGCGCCGATGCCGAGGTCCTCGCTGACCGTCCGCTCGCCCGAGGCGACCGCCAGGATGCGGTCGAGGATCACCCGGCCGACGTCGGCCACGGTCGCCTCGCCGTCCACGATGACGCCCGCGTTGACGTCCATGTCCTCGGACATGCGCTCGTACATGGGCGTGTTCGTGGCGACCTTGATCGACGGCGACGGGCGGCAGCCGAACACCGACCCGCGGCCCGTCGTGAAGACGACGACGTTCGCCCCGCCCGCGACCAGCCCGGTCACCGACACCGGGTCGTAGCCCGGGGTGTCCATGAACGAGAACCCGACGTGCGGCTCGATCGGCTCGGCGTACTCGTACACCGCAGACATGGGCGCGGTGCCGCCCTTGGCCACCGCTCCGAGCGACTTCTCCAGGATCGTGGTCAGGCCGCCGGCCTTGTTGCCCGGCGACGGGTTGTTGTCGAGCGTCCCGCCCCCGGCCGCGACGTACTCCCGCCACCACTCGATCCGCCCGAAGAGCTTCTCGGCGACCGCGGGCTCCGTGGCCCGCGCCGCGAGCAGGTGCTCCGCCCCGTACACCTCGGGCGTCTCGGCCAGCACCGAGGCGGCCCCCAGCTCCACCAGCCGGTCCGAGGCCCAGCCGAGCGCGGGGTTCGCAGTGATCCCGGAGTACCCGTCCGATCCCCCGCAGTTCAGAGCCAGCACCAGCTCGGACGCGTCGCACTCGACCCGCTCCCGGGCGTTCAGCTCCGGCAGCATCGCGCGCACGGCCGCCACCCCGGCACGCACGGTCGCGCGCACACCCCCGGTCTCCTGGATGGTCAGCGACCGCACCACGGTGTCCGCGGGAATCGAGGCGAGCAGTCCCGCGTCGACACCAGGGTCGACGCCGCCACTGCCGATGACGCCCGACGACGGCGCGCCGCCCGACGACGCCGCCGCGACCTCGTGCCCGGCGACCGCGGGCGTCTCCCCGCTGGTCGACCCCGTGGCGGTCCTTCCCGGCGCCGGCATGGCCGGCATCCCGAGATCCACGCTCGCCCCGCTCCGCGCGGACAGCGCCGCGCCGGGGACCATCTCGCACCCCAGCCCGAGGACCAGGAGGCCGGCGACGTTCGGGTGCGCCGCATGGCCCCGCAGCGTGCGCAGCAGCATCTGCCCGCCCTCCGACTCGGGCACCATCCCGCAGCCGCTCGTGTGCGTCAGCGCGATGACCCCGTCCACGTTCGGGAACTCGTCGAGCGCGGCCCCGCGGAACTGGTCGGCGATCATCTTCGCCGTCGAGGCCGAGCAGTTCACGCTGGTGAGGATCGCCAGGTAGTTCCGCGTCCCGACCCGCCCGTCGGCCCGCGGGTAGCCCCGGAACGTCAGCCGCTCCCCCGCCGCGGAAGGCGTGACCCCGCCACCGAAGGCGGTGCCGGGCGCGGAACCCCCTGCCTCCGGACCCGGGGCACCCCGGCCCGAGGTGTCGTCACGCCGGAGGGCGAGGGCGGCGTCGTCGTCGAACACGAGGTTGTGGGAGTGCACGTGGTCGCCCGCCACGATGTCCGACGTCGCCATGCCGATCGCCTGGCCGTACTTGCGCACGAGCCCGCCCGTGCCGACGTCGGACATCGCGATCTTGTGCCCGCGCGGCACGTCCGACCGGACGACGAACGCCCGCCCCGACGCGGAGACCTCCTCCCCGCCACGCAGATCGCGCGTGGCGACGGCGACGTCGTCGCCCTCACGCAGCACCAGCAGGTCAGCAGATCCAGATCCCACGATTCCCCTCCGAAAAGCGCTTTCCCAAGACCTCGCACCAGTCTCGCAGACCCCTGGGCGCAGGCCCACCCACCAGATCACCACCAGGGGCACCGATGATCGGTGCCCGCCGGACGCAGCCGAGAGGGCCGGGGCGCGCGGCGGACATCCCGTCGGCCGCGCGCGCCGGCCCCCTCAACAGGAGCCCAGGGGATCAGCCGGCGATGGCCGCCCCGACCTCCTCCATGAACATGGTCGCCGCCTCCTCGGGCGTGATCCGCTCGAACAACACCTCGGTGTTGATCCGCTCCATGATCTCCTCCATCTCGGCCGACCCGTTCGGCGGCACCGGCGGCGCGTCGACGATCTCGTCCTCGATGTCGGCCATGTAGTCGGCCATCGCCTGGTCGGCGTCGGCCAGCTCCGGCGTGATCAGCTCACGCATCTCCGAGTTCGCCGGCAGGCCGCGGTCGGTCAGGTTGATCTTCGCGGCCTCCTCGGCGTTGAGCATGAAGTCCACGAACTTCGCCGCGGCGTCGGGGTACTCGGTCTTCGCCGACACGGAGTAGAACATCGCCGGCTTGTAGTAGACGCCGGTGCGCTCGCCCTCGGTCTCACCCGGGTACCGCAGCAGCTGGATCTCCTCGCCGGACGCCTCCGTCAGCGCGCCGAGCTGGTTCGACCAGAAGTGCGCCATGCCGCCCACGTTCGTGCCGACGAGCGAACCCTCCGGGCCCGCGTGCTGGTACTCCAGCGAGCGCGAGGCGTCGGGCTGGCCGCCGCCCTCCATGAGGTCGAGCGAGGTCTGGTAGAACTGCGCCACGGTCTCCTCGGAGACGCCGATCTCGCCCTCGGGCGTCCACAGGCTCTCGCCCTTCTGACGCGCGAGGATGTTCAGGCCGGCCTCGTTGAAGCCGTAGTCCTGGACGCCCCAGACGCCCTTGCCGGCGCCCTCCGAGATCGCGTTGGCGGTCTCGACGTACTCCTCCCAGGTCCACGTCGTGTCGTCCGGGATCTCGACGCCGGCCTTCTCGAACACGGCGGGGTTCGCCATGAGCGCGTAGGAGTTGATGCCGGTCGGCAGCGCGTACTGGGTGCCGTCGATCTGGCCGCCGGCAAGGATGGCCTCGTCGATCTTCGAGGTGTCGATGTCGAGCGTGCCCAGGTCGGCCAGCACGCCGCGCGTGGCGTAGTCGGAGACGTAGCGCTCCTCCTGGGTGATCACGTCGGGCGTGTCACCGGCGGCGACGGCCGTCGAGAGCTTGTTCCAGTAGCCGTCCCAGTCGGTGAAGTCGGGGACGACGTCGATGTCCGGGTTCTCCTTCTCGAACGCGGCGATGATCTCCTCGGTCGCGGCGTGCCGCTCGTCGGAGCCCCACCAGGCGAAGCGGATCTCGCACGGGCACTCCTTGGCCTCGACCGGCTCGCCGCCCCCGCCGAGCCCGGAGTCGCCGCCGGAACAGGCGGACAGGATCAGTGCGGCGGCCGCGGCCCCCGCTGCCACCGCGGCGGCCCGCCGGTGGCGCTGGTTCGTTGTGGTACGCATTTCTCTCCTTCTGGGTGACGAGACGTCGTCGTATCGGTCGTTTCGGAGGAACGGATTCGGAGGGACGGAGCGGGACGACGGCGGCCGCCGGGTACTGGTGGCACCCGGCGCGCCGGCTACTTGATGCCTGTCGTGGCGATCCCCTTGACCAGGTACTTCTGGCCGAAGAGGAAGACGAGGAACACCGGGACCAGGGAGACCATCGACATCGCGAACAGCGCGCCCCACGAGCTCTCGCCCGAGGTGTCGACGAAGGTCCGCAGCGCGATCGGCACCGTGTACATGTCCGGCTTGGTGAGGAAGATCAGCTGGCTGAAGAAGTCGTTCCACGTCCAGATGAACGTGAAGATCGCGGTCGTCGCCAGGGCCGGGACCGCCAGCGGCATCATGATCTGCCAGAAGATGCGCAGGTGCCCGGCGCCGTCGATGCGCGCGGCCTCGTCGAGCTCCTTCGGGATGCCGCGGAAGAACTGCACCATGAGGAAGATGAAGAACGCGTCGGTCGCCAGCAGCTTCGGCACGATCAGCGGCAGGAACGTGTTGATCCAGCTCAGCTGGGAGAACATCACGTACTGCGGCACGATGATGACGTGGATCGGCAGCATGATCGACATCAGCATGATCGCGAACCAGAAGTTGCGCCCGCGGAACTTCAGCCGGGCGAACGCGTACGCGGCCAGCGAGCAGGAGAACAGGTTCCCCAGCACCGACCCGAGCACGATGATCGCCGAGTTGATCAGGTAGTGGCTGAACGGGTGCAGCAGCGCGTCCCAGCCCTCGGTGTAGTTGCTGAGGTCCGTCTCGGTCGGGATGAGCCCGGGTTCCCGGAAGATCAGCGCGTCCGGCTTGATCGAGCTGACCGCCATCCACAGCAGCGGGTACAGCATCACGAAGCCGAAGAGGATCAGCCCGGTGTGCTTGAGGGCGGTCACGAGGCCGTGCCGCGCGTTCCGCGCCGCCCTGCTGGGGCTGTTGCGGCGGCTCCGCTGCGGGGCCGACGGCGCCGGCTCGGCGAAGGTGAGCTTCGAGTCGGTCGTGAGTTCAGTCATCGTAGTGGACCCAATACTTCGAGGCGAGGAAGTTGACGAGCGTCATACCGCCGATGATCAGGACCAGGAACCAGGCCATCGCCGAGGCGTAGCCCATGTCCAGGCTGGAGAACCCGTTCTCGTACAGGTAGAGCGTGTAGAGCAGGGTCGAGTCGGCGGGGCCGCCGTTGCCCCCGCTCACCACGAACGCCTGCGTGAAGTTCTGGAACGCGTTGATCAGCTGCAGCACCAGGTTGAAGAACACGATGGGCGTGAGCAGCGGCATCGTGATCGACCAGAACCGCCGGAACCTGCCGGCGCCGTCGATCGACGCGGCCTCGTAGTACATCTGCGGGATCTGCCGCAGGCCCGCGAGGAAGATGACCATCGGGGCGCCGAAGGTCCACACGTTGAGGATGATGAGCGTGCCCAGGGCGTGGTCCGGGTGCGAGACCCAGCCGACGCCCTCGATCCCGACGAGGCTCAGCACCTGGTTGATCAGGCCGTCCGCGCCGAAGATCTGCCGCCAGAGGATCGCGATCGCGACGCTGCCGCCGAGCAGTGACGGCAGGTAGTAGACCGACCGGTACAGGGCCAGCCCGCGCAGGCCGCGGTCGAGCACCAGGGCCAGGGCGAGCGCGGCGGCGAGCTGGAGCGGCACGGACACGAGCACGTAGGTGAACGTGACCTGCAGCGACTTCAGGAGCCGCGGGTCCTCGAACATGCGCACGTAGTTGTCGAGGCCGATCCATTCCGGCGCCGACAACAGGTCGTAGTCCGTGAAGGACAGGTACAGCGACGCGGCCATGGGGCCCGCCGTGATGAGGAACAACCCCACGAACCATGGGGCGAGGAAGAACGCGGCCCACTTGCCGTCGCCCTTACGTCGTTCGAGCGCGGCCCCCCGCGTCCGAGCGACCTCTTGGATCACAGACATTCCGTCCTCCGGTCTTCGTCGACCTGGATTCCCGCCCGTGGGTGCGGCAAGGGGCCCGCCGTTGCACCCACAACCAGGAAACCGGTTGCTGTTGCAGAACGTACCACATGAGGAACCGGTTTCCCATGGTGTACCTTCAGCACGTGAGCATCAGGCGACCAGCAGTGACGATCGGTGACGTGGCCAAGGCCGCGGGAGTTTCGCGCGCCACGGTGTCGCGGGTGATGAACGGCCGCAGCACGGTCGCCGCGGACATCGCCGAACGCGTCCGCGAGGCCGCCGAGCAGCTGAGCTACCGGCCCAGCAACGCCGCGCGGAACCTCGCGCTCGGCCGCACGCGGACCGTCGCGCTCGTCATGCCCGACGTCGGCAACCCGGTCTTCCAGCAGATCCTCCACGGCGTGATGAACGCCGCCGACGAGGACGGCTACCGCGTCCTGGTCGCGGACACCGCCGAGGACCAGACCCAGGAGGCCGCCATCGCGCTGGAGGCGCGGCTGCGCTGCGACGCGCTGGTGCTCGTCTCCCCGCGCATGTCCGACGACGACCTGGGCAAGCTGATCCCCGAGGTCGAGCCCGTCGTCGTGCTGAATCGTCAGGCACCACCTCCTCCCCGGGCCGACGGTACCGCTCCCGGCGGGCGTCAGGTAAACGATGTACTCGCGCCCAGCCTGCTGGTCGACTACGAGGGCGCGGCGGTGCAGGTCATCGAGCACCTCGTGACGCTGGGCCACACCCGGCTCGTGTATCTCGCGGGCCCGGGCGCCTCGGCGTCGGACGCGCAGCGCCGCGCGGGCATCCGCCGCGCCCTGGCGCGCCACCCGCACCTCGACGTGCAGGAGATCCCCGCCGGGCCGGACATCGCCGCGGGCCACGCGGCGACCGGCGCCGTGCTCGACGGCCGCGCCACCGCGGCCGTCGCCTTCAACGACCTGGTCGCGTTCGGTCTGCTCGCCGGCCTGAACGAGGCCGGGGTCGCCGTGCCCGCCGACATCTCGGTGGCCGGATTCGACGACATCGACCTGGCCCGCTACGCGACACCGGCGCTCACCACCGTCGCCGTGCCGCAGGCGGAGCTCGGCCGACACGCCTGGAAGGAGCTAGCCGCAGTGATGGACGACGACGCCCAGCCTGCCCGGTCCGCCCGATTCACCACGGAACTCGAGGTGCGCGCCAGCACCGGACCCGTCCCCGTCCGGCCCGAGCGCGTGCATGTCACGGACCGCGCGGTACCCGCCGGCGAGCCGGGGCAGCAGGCGACACCCGCCGACGACGCGCCGGCGCCGTCGGGCACCACGCTGAACTGGTCCGAGGACCAGGACGCAATCGTTCTCCACGGCCCCGCGGGCACGCCGCTCGCGCGCCGCGAGAGCGGCGAGCGCATCCCGCCCGTGCACGCCCCGCGCCCGTACCTGCACCCGGTCCACACCCTGGGCGGCACGCCGCTGACCGACTCCGGGCCGGTCGACCACCGGCACCACTACGGCGTCGGGATGGCCGTCGCGGACGTGAACGGCACCAGCCACTGGGGCGGGCGCACCTTCATCGAGCACGTCGGCCCGACCCTGCTGCAGAACCACGGGCGCCAGATCACGAGCGACCTGCGCCCCGCCGGCGCGGCCCTGACCGAGACGCTGGCCTGGCTCGACGAGCACGGCGGCCGCCAGCTCACCGAGGAGCGCACCCTGACCGCGCGCCTGCTCGAGGACGGCTGGGCGCTCGACTGGCGCTCGACCCTCCGCGCGACCGAGGGCCCGCTGGAGATCCGCTCCCCCGCCACCAACGGGCGGCCCGGCGCGGGCTACGGCGGCCTGTTCTGGCGCCTGCCGATCGCCGACTCCACCCGGGTGCTGTCCGTGGCGGGCGAGGGCGAGACCCTCGCGCACGGCAGCAGCTCGCCGTGGATCGCGTTCACCCAGCGGCACGGCGACCGCCCGACGACGCTCGTGCTCGCCCAGCCCGGCACGGTGCGGCCGTGGTTCGTGCGCTCGGCCGAGTACCCGGGCGCCTGCCCGGCCCTCGCCTGGGACGCGCCGCTGGTGGTGCCCGCCGGCGGGTCGGTGACGACGGGCCTGGTCGCGGCGCTCTTCGACACCGAGCTCGACGCGGGCGAGGCCGCCGCGGTGGCGGAGGCGATCGTATGACGACGACGCCGCCGCCGGGCCGGGCCACCCCGGGGACCGGCGAGACCGGCACCCCGCGCATCGCCGTCGTCGGCGTGCACGGGCACGGCGCGTCGCACGTGCGGCGCGTCAGCGAGCTGGAGGCGCGGGGCGAGGCCCGGCTCGTCGCCGTCGTCGACCCGCGGGAACCGGATCGCGAGGCGCTCGACGCCTCCGGGGCGACCTGGTACGCCCACCTCGGGGACCTGCTGTCCGGGCCCGAGCCGCTGCCCGACGTCGTCGTCCTGTCCACGCCGATCCACACCCACCTGCCGCTCGCGCAGGCGGCCATGGAGGCGGGGATCGACGTGCTGCTGGAGAAGCCGACCACCGCCTCGCTCGCGGAGCACGCGGCGCTCGTCGACGTCGCGCGGCGGACCGGGCGGCTCTGCCAGGTCGGCTTCCAGACGTACGGGTCGCACGCGCTGCCCGCCGTGACGGCCATGGTCGAGAGCGGGGAGATCGGCGAGGTCACCGGGATCGGGGCGGTCGGCGCGTGGGTGCGGACGGCGTCGTACTGGGCACGGTCGGCGTGGGCCGGGCGGCGGCACCTGGACGGGCACGACGTCGTCGACGGCGTCGTGACGAACCCGCTCGCGCACGCCGTGGCGACCGCGCTGCGGATCGGCGGGGCCCGCCGCGCCGAGGACGTCGCCTACGTGGACACCGAGCTGTGGCACGCGAACCCGATCGAGGCGGACGACACGTCGTCCGTCCGCGTGGTCGGCACGGACGGGCGGCGGTACGGCTTCGGCCTGACGCTCTGCACGGACGTGCGGACGGCGTCGCGCGTGATCGTCCACGGGACGCGCGGCACGATCACGCTGGAGTACGAGTTCGACCGCGTGCTGCTGCGGACCGGCTCGGTCACGGCCGAGAAGGAGTACGGCCGCACCGACCTGCTCGAGGACCTGCTCGCCGCGCGCCGCACCGGCGGCCCGCTGCTCTGCGAGGTCGCCGAGACCGGCGCGTTCATGCGCGTCCTGGAGGCGGTCCGCACGGGCCCGGAGCCGCGGGAGATCGTGTCCGACGACGCCTGGCTCGAATGGCGCGGCACGGACGACGGCCGCTGGCCGGTCATCGCGGACATCGAGTCGTGGTGCGAACGCGTGGCCGCGGAGCAGAAGCTCTTCTCGGAGCTCCAGGCCCCCTGGACGAGGTAGGCCGTTTTCGCCGTTCAGGCGGTATTCGCACGGGTAAGCGCTTACTCGCGCGAATACCGCCTGAACGGCGAAAACAGCCTGGGTTCACCAGGAGACGAGCTACCCCAAGCTGCGGGGGAGCTCCGAGAGGAGGACGCCCGCGCCCGCGTTCGCCGGGACCACGTGGGGGACCGCGCGGTTCGGGTGCAGCTCGTACGGGTAGACGTCCGCCGGGGTCCAGCGGGCCGCCGGGGACAGCGGCGTCGTCGCCGTCTCGTTGTAGGCACCGACGACGTCGATCTCGTGGCCGTTCACCCGCGTACCCGTGGCCCGCAGCATCGTGCCCTTGAAGACCGAGGTGATCCGGCCCGCCGCGACCCCGGGAGCCAGCTGCACGGCGTTGTTCTCGGCGACGACCGACGACTCGATCCCGGCGCCCCAGTAGTAGTTGAAGATCCCGGCCTCGGTCTGCCGGTAGTAGTTGTTGTAGACGTGGACGTCGCCGAACCGCACCCGCGGGGCGCGCTGGCCGATGTCCTCCCAGTAGTTGTGGTGCAGGGTCACCCGGTGCTGCCCCCGGTCCAGCACGCGGGAGTCGCTGGAGCCGATGAGCATCGTCTTGTCGTGGTGCAGGAACTTGTTCCACGAGACCGTGACCAGGTCGGAGCCGTGGGTGATGTCCAGCAGGCCGTCGTGCACCTCGAACTTGCGGCCGAACACCTCGGGCAGCGACTCGGCCGGGTGGTCGCCGTCGTCGAACGTGGAGTGGTCCACCCACACGCTCGTGGCCGTCCACAGGGAGACGTTGTCGTACGCGGAGTTCCAGTTGCCGGTCGCGCCGTCGGCCGGGTCCCACTGCGGGAAGCAGTCGTAGGCGTCCGAGAACGTGAGGTTGCGCAGGATGACGTTGTGCGCGCCGCGGACGCGGAGGTTCGCGCCCATGATCCGCGCGTCGTCGCTCACGCCGACGATCGTCACGTTCGAGCCGACGTGCTGCTGCGTCTGCGCGGCCTGCGCCGCCTGCGCGGCGAGGCGCGCGTCCTCGAGCGGGCCGCTGGGCTCGGCCCTGCCCCACGGGCCGGACGGGTCGAAGTGCGCGATGTAGTCGTCCATCGAGAAGGGCGCGCCGGTGCCGGGGACCGTGACCTGGGAGGCGATGTCCTCGCAGGTGGTCGTGGTGCCGTCGGCGGCCTCGAAGGCGTCGATCGGGCCGGTGACGTAGATGACGCGCGGGGTGGTGCTCGCGCGGGCCGCGGCCTGGTCGGCGCCGTTGCCGCCGGACAGGGCGTCGCGCAGCTCGGCCCAGGTGTCGACGGCGTGGACCTCGTCGTCCGCCGCCGCGGCCCCGCCGGTGGTGCCCGCGGCCACGGTCTCGATGCCGTCGGGGCGCGTGACGCCGTGGTACGAGCCCCAGCCGTCGTCGTCGGGCAGCACGTCGCGGCCCAGGTCGGCACTGGTGTGGCGGCTCTCGCCGCCCGCGAGCGGCGTGGCGATCGCCGGGACGACGATCGCCGTCCCGGCCACGGCGCAGGCGATCGCGGCGGCGCCGGCCGCCGCGATCATCGTTGTCCGACGGCGTCGCTGCCGTCGCTGAGGGTCTTTCATGGGAACTCCTTCGTCGCCATGGTCTGGGGAAACCTGGTGAGAAACCGGTTTCTCGTTCATTCTGGCACGGGTCGGCGGGCGAGTACAGCGGGCGGGGCGGGTGAAATCTCTAAACGTTTCAACCCTTGCTCAACGATGTAGGAAAGCGCAATCCTGGGCGGGTATTGCAACGATTCAATCGGGTCTTCGGCGGCAGGACCGCGGACCCTGTTCGAACGCAGGCCTGGCACCAGCGGCCGGCCTGGATCAATGACGATCACCAGGAGGAATCATGCAGCTCAAGCCTGCGCGGCACGCCCGCGCGGACCTGGACACCGACCCGGCCGGCCCGGGAAGCACCGTGGCCCAGGCCGGTCCGGCTCGTACCGCCGCGGCGCGCGGCCGGCGTCGTCCCCGCATCAGGGCACGGACCAAGCTCCTCGGCGGCGGAGCGGCCGTCGCGGTCGCCGCGGCGCTCGCCGTCGTCGCCTCCTCGGGCCTGATCCCCGGGTCCTCCGCCCCGGCGGCCGCCGCGGACTGCAGTTCCGGCACGACGATGGTCACCGGTTCGTCCGGGAGCTACCGGACGACCAAGGGCGGCACCACGGTGTACTCCGGCGGTGACTACCGCGCGGCGATCCAGGCGGGCATCAACAACCTGGACGCGAACCGCACCTCCCAGCAGCACGTCGCCGTGCCCGCGAGCGGATCCATCGGGGCGTCCACGATCGACCTGCCCAGCAACACCTCGATCGCGATCTGCGGCACCATCAACGTCGGCAACCGCTCCGGCCGCGGCGCCATCGAGGCCACCGACGCGAGCAACGTGACCATCTGGGACCTGAACATGACCGGCAACCCGTACTTCGGGATCCGCGCCTACGGCATGAACGGCTTCCACATCGGCGACGTCGACTTCAACCTGTCGGGCGGCATGGCGGTCCGCTTCGAGCGCGACTACGCCGGCAGCCGCAACGTCGTGATCGACGACGTCTACGCTCGCGGCGCCGGCAGCGACGCCGTGGAGACCTGGAACATCGACGGCCTGACGGTCGGCCGGGTCACGGGCCGTGACGTCGGCGGCAACGCGCTGCTGCTCAACAACACCCGCAACGCCCGCATCGGCACGGTCGACGGCGACGACGTCGCCACCGGCACCGGCTACGCCACCTTCCGCACGGCCAACCGGGCGGGCCGGATGAGCGACGGGTCCTACCCCACCAACATCATCGTGGACAAGGTGATCTCCCGCGGGGGCGGCCGCGGCGTCTTCTGCGTCTCCGAGTCCGGCGGCGTCCAGATCAGGTCCGTCGACCTGGCGGGCAACGGCAACAACTCCGTGCTCATCGAGAACTGCTACAACTACCGGATCGACAGCGGCACGGTGAACGGCGGCGGCGAGGTCCGCGTCGCGGCCCGCTCCGAGTTCCCCAACACCAGAGACGTCACGGTCACGGCCCGCGTCGACAACACCAGCGTCCGCGAGTCCCCCTGCGGCATCAACATCAACTGGAACATCACCGGCAACGCGAGCGTCAACGTCTGCTGAGATCAGCCGCCCCGCGAGGTTCCCGCCTGGTCACCGCAAGGTCCCCCTTCTGGTCACCGCCCGGTTCAGGGACGCCGCGGTCACGCAGTGAACCTCGTCGCACCGCAGGCTGTTCTCGCGGGTCAGGCGGTTATCGCGCAAGTAAGCGTTTACCCGCGCGATATCCGCCTGATCCGCGAGAACAGCCTGCCGGACATCTCGCCTCAAGGGCCTGAAGGGGACAAGTTGTGCCGGGTCACGTGGCTGCGCACAGGGACCGACGTCGACGGCAGCCGGCGGAGGTCGACGGGGACCGGCGGACATCGGTGGCAGCCGGCGGAGGTCGACGGCAGCCAGCCGACGTCGACGGCAGCCGGCCGACGTCGGTAGCGACCGGCCGACGTCGGTAGCGACCGGCGGACGTCGGCGCCGTGCGGTCAGGCCTCCAGGCCGAGGTCTTCGATGAGGACCGGGTTGCCCGTCTCCAGGGAGGCGTTGCCTGCGTAGCCGACCGCCGACGCCCGGATGCCGTCCAGGTACCCGGCCGCACGCCCGATCGGGTCCGCCTCGTCCGCCGGGGCGAAGATGTCCCGCAGCAGCAGCGTGTCGCCGCCGCCGTGGCCGCCGCGTGCGACCGCGACGATCTCGCGCTCCTCCGCCCTCTCCCAGTGCCGCTGCACCACCAGGCGCTCGCCCTTCGGCCGCACCTCGTCGGTGTCGAACACGTCGGTCGCGCTCGGGTCGAGGATCGCCGCCCCGTTCTCGCCGAACGCCACGGACCCGCGCTCCACCACCTCGAGCTCGGCCCGCCCGCGTGTCCCGTTCACCACGACCCGGTACCCCTCCCACGGCGAGTGCGCCGTGAGCGAGTAGGTCATCGTGGCCCCGCTGCCGTACTCCACCACGAGGCTCAGGGTGTCCTCGGTGGTGATCCCGGCGTCGAACACCGAGCGGTTGCGGACGTAGCCGTCGTGCTCCTGCGCCTCCGGTCCGTACAACCCGGACAGCCAGTCGTTCTTGGTGATGTCGAGCTGCCACGGGTCGATCCCGCGCTCGTTGAGCTTCTTCTCGGTCTCGGTCGGCTCGTACCCGTCCGCGTGGGCGGCGTCGTCGCCGTAGAACATCCTGCCGCCGGTGGCGAAGACGCGGCGCGGGACGTCGTCGATCCACCAGTTGACCAGGTCGAAGTGGTGGCTGGACTTGTGCACGAGCAGGCCCCCGTTGTTGACCTTCTCGCGGTGCCAGCGGCGGAAGTAGTCCGCGCCGTGCACGGTGTCCAGGGCCCAGTCGAAGTGCACGGACAGCACGCGGCCGATCTCGCCCGACGCGATGACCTCGCGCAGCGCCGAGTTCCGCGGCGAGTACCGGTAGTTGAAGGTCATGATCAGGTCGCGGCCGGTCTCCGCGACGGCGTCGACGATCTGGCGCGCCTGGTCGGCGTGCGCGGCGATGGGCTTCTCGACGACGACGTCGGCGCCCGCCCGCAGGGCCCGGCTGACGAGGTCGCCGTGCGTGTTGTCGATGCTGGTGACGATGACCCTGTCGACCCGCTCGGTCTCGATGACCTTCTCCAGGTCCTCGGGCGGGTACACCGGCCGGGTCCCGCCGAGCGCGGCCGCGACGCGCGCCTCGTGGAACGCGGCCCGCACGGGGTTGGGCTCGATCCACGCGACGATCTCGCCGTCGGCGGCGTGCGCGCCGGTCAGCGCGTCCACGTACATCGCCGCACGATGTCCGGTGCCGACGACGGCGTAACGGGTGCGGCCCTCGGGCAGCGGCCCGTCGACCGGCGCCGGGGCGTGCGTCGGACCGGTGATCGGCTCGGTGGTGGGGGCCTTCGGCCCGGCCTGCTCAGGCATCGTGATGCTCCTCGGTCGTCGCCAGACGGACTGGATTCGCCGGACACGATACCGAGTGAACGATCACTTTGGAAACCGCTTCCCGACGCGCGCGACCACCTACAGCTCCCCCGGCTCCCGGCCCGGGGCCGCGGGGCCCGTGTCGGAGACCGCGGCAGCCGGGCCCGGGCCGGAGACGGCGGCCGCCGGGTCTCGCGCCAGGCCCGTCTCCACGTAGAACTCCTCGATGTGCTCGCGCACGAGGCGCGCGGCCGTCACCCCGTCGCCGACCGAGACGGCCTCCAGCAGACCGGTGTGCTCGCTGCCCAGCCGGGCCGACGTCGTCGTCCAGCGCGGCATGCGGGAGACGCCCTCGGCGACGTAGCGCTGGACCGCGCCGCGCAGGCCGAGCATGAACGCCTCGACCACCTGGTTGCCCGCGATCCTCGCGAACTCCAGGTGGAACTCCTGGTCACGGGCCACGAACTCGTCCGGGCCCAGCCCGGGCTCCTCCATCGCGTCCACCAGCTCGCGCGCCCGTTTCAGCGCCTCGTCGCCCAGTTCGCCCGCCCGGAACCGGTCCGCCGCGGCCCGCATCATCCAGGTCTCCAGCAGCACCCGGGTCGCCACCACGTCCTTCAGCGGCAGCGTCCCCGACGCCACGTGCAGCCGCACCGCCATGCCGAGCCCGGCCGCGGGCCGGTCGATCACGACGGCGCCCGCCGTCGGCCCGGACCCGACCGCCGTCCGCAGGATGCCGGCCGCCTCCAGGATCCGGATCGCCTCGCGCACGGACGGCCGCGACACCCCCAGTTCCTCCGCGAGCACCCGTTCCCCCGGCAGGCGTTCGCCGAGGCCCCACCGCCCGGCCCCGAGGTCGGCCTCGATCTGCGCGAGTACCCGCTCATGCGTTCGCATGGGCTCCACGGTACCCCTGTGGTCGTACCACAGCTGGTGTGGTCAAACCACAATGGGGTACGGTTGGCGCCAGCGCAGCACCCCACGCGACGCTTCGCCGGTTGAAAGGATTCACTCGATGCGGATCGCCCTCGCCGCCACCTGCCTCGGTGACGCGATGTTCCCCCAGGCGCCCACCGCCGTCGTCCGCCTGCTGGAGCGCCTGGGGCACACCGTCGTCGTCCCCGCCGGGCAGGCCTGCTGCGGCCAGATGCACGTCAACACCGGCTACCAGCGCGAGGCCGTGCCCGTGATCCGCAACCACGTGCGCGCGTTCGCGCCCGTGGCCGACGGCGAGTGGGACGCCGTCGTCGTCCCCTCCGGATCCTGCACCGGCTCGATCCGGCACCAGCAGGCGATGGTGCTCGACCGCGCGGGCCTCGGCGCCGAGGCCCGCACCGCGACCGCCGTCGCCGCCCGCACGTACGAGCTGTCCGAGCTGCTGATCGACGTGCTCGGCGTGACCGACGTCGGCGCCTGGTTCCCCCACCGCGTCACCTACCACCCCACCTGCCACTCGCTGCGCATGCTCGGCGTGGGCGACCGCCCGCTGCGGCTGCTGCGCGCGGTCGAGGGCATCGATCTCGCCGAGCTGCCCGGCGCGGAGGGCTGCTGCGGCTTCGGCGGGACGTTCGCGGTGAAGAACGCGGACACGTCGGCGGCGATGCTCGCGGACAAGGTCCGCGCCGTCGAGAGCACCGGCGCCGGATACCTCACCGCGGGCGACTACTCGTGCCTCATGCACATCGGCGGCGGCCTGTCGCGGTCGTGCCGTTCGGGCACGACGGCCGACGACGGTCGCGGGGTGCCGCCCGTCCGCACGGTGCACCTCGCGGAGATCCTGGCGTCCACGCACGAGATGCCCTGGTCGGACCCGGACCCCGGCGGCAGGCGAGGGCGGTCGCTTCCCGGGACCGGCGCGCACGAGCAGGCCGGCGGCAGCCGGCACACCACGGAGGTGGCACGATGAACGCGCGGCCCGCCCGGACGTCGTCGTCGGACGCGAAGGCCGGCAACGTGACCTTCCTCGGCATGCCCACGCCCGCGGACCCCCTGCGGTGGGGGCCGTCGTTCCCCGACGCGGCCCGGCGGGAGCTGGGGAACGAGCAGCTGCGGCGGAATCTCGGGCACGCCACCGCCACCATCCGGGCCAAGCGGGCCGCCGTGGTCGGCGAGGTACCGGACTGGGAGGCGCTGCGCGACGCCGGGTCCGCGCTGAAGACTCAGGTCATGGACAACCTGCCCGAGCTGCTGCAGGAGCTGGAGCGCAACGTGACCGCGCGGGGCGGCGTCGTCCACTGGGCGCGGGACGCCGCGGAGGCGAACCGGATCGTCGCGGACCTCGTCCAGGCGAAGGGCGCCACCGAGGTGGTCAAGGTGAAGTCCATGGCCACGCAGGAGATCGGGCTCAACGAGGCGCTCGAGGAAGAGGGCATCCACGCCACCGAGACGGACCTCGCCGAGCTGATCGTGCAGCTCGCCGGGGACATGCCGTCGCACATCCTCGTGCCCGCCATCCACCGCAACCGCGCGGAGATCCGGGACATCTTCACCGCGCGGATGGGCGACGCGCCACCGGACCTCTCCGACGTGCCCCGCGAGCTCGCGATGGCCGCCCGGGCCCACCTGCGGCGCAAGTTCCTGTCGGCGAAGGTCGCGGTGAGCGGGGCGAACTTCGGGGTCGCGGAGACCGGGACGCTGTCCGTGGTGGAGTCCGAGGGCAACGGGCGGATGTGCCTCACCCTGCCCGAGACGCTGATCACGGTGATGGGGATCGAGAAGCTGATCCCGCGGTTCCAGGACCTGGAGGTGTTCCTGCAGCTCCTGCCGCGGAGCTCCACCGGCGAGCGGATGAACCCGTACACCTCGATGTGGACGGGCGTGACGCCCGGCGACGGCCCGCAGGAGTTCCACCTGATCCTGCTCGACAACGGCCGCACCCGCGTGCTCGCGGACGAGGCCGGCCGGTCGGCGCTGCACTGCATCCGCTGCTCGGCCTGCCTCAACGTGTGCCCGGTGTACGAGCGCGTCGGCGGGCACGCGTACGGCTCGGTCTACCCCGGCCCGATCGGCGCCATCCTCACCCCGCAGCTCACGGGCGAGCCCTCCGACCTGCCGTACGCGTC
Source organism: Myceligenerans crystallogenes (assembly GCF_039529775.1). NCBI lineage: Bacteria > Bacillati > Actinomycetota > Actinomycetes > Micrococcales > Promicromonosporaceae > Myceligenerans > Myceligenerans crystallogenes. The sequence continues at coordinate 212,335 of NZ_BAAANL010000001.1, read as the reverse complement.
CACGCTGTGCGGCGCATGCTACGAGGTGTGCCCGGTCAAGATCGACATCCCGTCCATCCTGGTGGACCTGCGCGCACGCGAGGTCGAGTCGGGTCACGCCGGCAAGGGCTGGGGCGCGGCCATGAAGGCCGCGGCGACGGTGATGTCCGACGGCGCCCGGTTCCGCCGGGCCGCGGGGCTCGGGCGCGCGGGCCGGGTGCTGGCCGGGAAGGACGGCACGATCACGCGGCTGCCCGGGCCGGGCGCCGCCTGGACGGACTCCCGGGACCTGCCGCGCCCGCCGAAGCAGACGTTTCACGGCTGGTGGGCGGACCACGAGAAGGCCGCCGGCACCGAGGCCGGGTCAGGGACCGAGCCCGGGACCGAGGCCAAGCCCGAGCCCGGGACCGGAACCGAGGAGGAACGATGACGGACGCACGCACGGAGGTGCTGAACCGGATCCGCGAGGCACTGGGTTCCGGGTCACCGGCGACACAGGGCCCCGTTCCTCGCGGGTACCGCTCCGCCGGCCAGTGGGAACCGGGATCGGCCGGGGCGCTGGAGCTGCTGGTCGACCGGCTCGCGGACTACAAGGCACGGGTGCATCGGGTCGCCGGCGACGAGATCGCCGCGACCGTCGCGCGCCTCGTGACCGAGCTGCCGCTCGCCGGCGACGCGGCGGAGACGGGATCGCGCGGCGACGTGTCCGCGGTCGTCGTCCCGCACGGCCTCGACGCGGCCTGGCTGGCCGGGCTGCCCGCCGGGGTCCAGGTGGTCACGGACGCCCCCGGGCAACCGCTCCCGGCGTCGGACCTGGAACGGACGGACGTCGTGGTGACGGCCGCGCGCGTCGCGATCGCCGAGACCGGCACCATCGTGCTGGACGGCGAGCCCGGCCAGGGGCGGCGCGCGATCTCCCTGGTACCGGACGTGCACGTGTGCGTGATCCGCGCGGACCAGGTGGTACAGACCGTCCCGGAAGCGGTGCGCCTCCTCGCGGGTCACCCGGCCCGGCCCCTGACCTGGATCAGCGGCCCCAGCGCCACCAGCGACATCGAGCTCGACCGCGTGGAGGGGGTGCACGGCCCCCGGACGCTGCACGTGGTGCTGGTCTCCTGAACCGACCTCGCGGGACCTCCGCACGCGATGCTGCGGGATCCCGCAGTCCCCGCGCCCCCGGGCGTTCCTACGGTGAGGTCCATGCCCACGACACCTCGTTCCCGGCGCGCCGTCGCCGTCCTGCTGGCACTCACCCTCGGCACGGCCGCCGCCGGCGCCCGGGGGCCGGCGGCCGGAGTGTGCGGGACAATGGGTTCTCGTGACCGACCTCGCCACGCCGACCGACCTGACGCTCTTCGACGTGCCGCCCGGCGCGCGCCGGCCGCGGGCGATGATCGTGCTGCTCACGGGGCCGTCAGGGTCGGGGAAGTCCTCGCTGACGCGGCGTCTGGGCCTTCCCGTCGTCGAGCTCGACGACTTCTACCGGGACATCGACCACCCCGGCCTGCCGCGCGCCTTCGGCAGCGTCGACTGGGACGACCCGGCCAGCTGGGACGACGCCGCCGCCCTGGCGGCGCTCCGCGAGATCGCGGCCACGGGCCGCACCGTCCTGCCCGTCTACGACATCCCGACGTCGCTGCGCACCGGCACCCATGTCCTCGACACGGGCGGCGCGCCGCTGGTGATCGCGGAGGGCGTGTTCGCCGCCGAGCTGGTGGCCGCGTGCCGGGCCGAGGGCTTCCTCGCCGACGCGATCTGCCTGGCCAGGCCCCGGCTCGTGACGTTCTGGTTCCGGCTCTTGCGCGACGTCGCCGAGTCGCGTAAACCACTGGGTACCCTGCTCCGCCGGGGCGTGGCGCTCTACCGCGCCGAACCCCGGCTGATCAGGCGCTGGGCGGCGGCAGGCTGCCGCCCGCTGGGACGTACCCGGGCCGAGATCGTGCTGCGGCGGCAGGCTCGCGATCTGGTCAAGAAGAAGTGACCTTCCCGTAACGAAGGCGTCACACGATTCACATGTTGTCACCGCACGCTGTGAATGCCGGGCGGTAGGCGCCGCCTTCCGCCTGCCCGCAAAAGGAGGTGGTGGATATGATCCAGACCAACGGATCTCGTGTGCTCTCACTCTACGAGGGCTTTTTCAGTGGAGGCGCACGTGTGCTCCACTCCACGGTCGTGACCGGGCTGCACCAGGCCGGGCACCAGAAGCACTCCGTGCTCAGCCTCTACTCCGAGGTCGAGCGGGAGGCCACCCTCCAGCGCATGGAGGAGGACCCGCGGTACCAGTCCCTGGTCGGCGTCGGCGTGCGCGTCGCGTCGCTGGGCCGCAGCACCGCGGGCAACCACGACCCCCGTGACTTCACCGAGGCCGAGATGGCGGTGGCGACGCGCGAGGCGCGCGCAGCGGGCGTCATCCTCTCCCTCAAGGAGCAGCCGCTCCGGCTCGTGAACCATCCGGCGTTCCCCGACCGCCCGGTGGTCGCGTGCCTGCACAGGTCGGACCCGGAGCACTCGGGCCACGCCCTCGACGACCTGCTCGACTCCGCCGCCAACGGCCGCCTCGCGGCCGCCGTCTGCTGCGCGGAGTCCACCCGGGACGCCTACCTCGCGGCCGGCGTGCCCGCCGAGCTCCTGCACGTCATCCCGAACGGCATCAACCTGGTCCGGTTCCGTCCGGTGCGCGGCGCCCGCCGCCTCGCGCTGCGCGGCGCGCTCGGGCTCGGCGCGGACGACAACGCCGTCGTGTACGCCGCGCGGTACGACGCCATGAAGAACCCCGAGCTGTTCCTGAGGTCGGCACGGGAGTTCCTGGCCGCGGACCCGCAGGGCGCCGTGCTCATGTGCGGCGCCGGCATGAGCGCCCACAACCCGGCCCTCGCGGCCGACATCGAGCAGATCTTCGGCGACCGCCCCGACCTGCTCGGCCGCGTGCACCTGCTCGGCGTCCGGCTGGACATGGAACGGCTCTACGCGGCGGCCGACGTCGTCGCGCTCACCTCCGCGTTCGGCGAGGCGGCACCGCTGTGCCTCATCGAGGGTGCGATGTGCGGGGCCGTCCCCGTCACGACGCCGATCGGCGACGCGCCGTCCATCGTGTCCCGGATCGGGTTCGTGACGTCGTTCGACCCCGCCGAGATCGCCGCGACGTGGATCGAGGCGGCCGCCCGCCGCGAGGAACTGCGCCGGGCCCGCGACAGCGTCCGCCCCCGGTTCAGCCACGTCCGCATGCTCGCGGGCTACACCCGGGTCATCGAACGCGTCCACCGCGACGCGGGCATCCGCCTGCTGGCCGCCTGACCCGGACCGCCAGAGCGGCCGTGACCCGGCGCACCCGGGACCCCTCCGGTGCGTCGGATCACGGCCGCTCGCCCCTGTATGGCGGGCCCCCGGACGCCGTCGTGCACTTTGCGGCAGGATGACCCCATGCCCGACGGCCCTGTCACCCTCAGCCGCGTCGCCCGCGAAGCGGGCGTCTCGCTCGCCACCGCGTCCCGCGCGATCAACGGGAGCGCGACCCGCACCGTGCGTCCCGAACTTCGCGAACGCGTCCTGGCGGCCGCGGAGGCCCTGGGCTACGTCCCCGACCCGAGCGCGCAGGCGATGGCCCGCGGCCGCACCGCCGCGCTCGGCCTCGTGGTGCACGACATCGCCGACCCGTACTTCTCCGCGATCGCGTCGGGCGTCTCCCGCGCCGCCGAGGCCGAAGGCCTCATCGTGACACTCTCCTCCACGGAGCAGCACCCGGAGCGCGAGCTCGGCTTCGTCGACCTGGTCCGGCGGCAGCGCGGCCGCGCGGTCATCCTCGCGGGCAGCCGCGTCGTGTCCGACGACGCGGGGGCCGGCCCGGCGACGTCGGCCCTCACCGGCGGGAACCTGCAGGAGACCCTGACCGCCTTCCAGGAGTCCGGCGGCGGCGTCGCGACGATCGGGCAGGCCATCGGCACGCTCCCCGTCGTCGAGATCGACAACGCCGGCGGCGCGGCGGCGCTCGCGCGCGAGCTGCACGGCCTGGGCTACCGCCGGTTCGGCATCCTGTCCGGGCCGCCCGCCCTGCGGACGGCGTCGGACCGCACCGCGGGGTTCCGCGACATGATCCGGAGCCTCGGCGGGGAGGTCCGGGACGACGACGTCGTGGCGGGCGAGTTCACCCGCGACGGGGGCTACGCCGCGATGGAACGGCTCGCCGCCGGCGCGCACGGCGACCTGCCGGACCTGGTGTTCGCGGTGAACGACGTCATGGCGGTCGGCGCGATGGCGGCGGTCCGGCACGCCGGGATGAGCGTGCCGGACGACGTCGCCGTCGCGGGCTTCGACGACATCCCCACCCTGCGCGACGTGACCCCGGAGCTCACCACGGTCCACATCGCCCTGGAACGGATCGGCGAGGCCGCCACCCGCCTGGCGCTCGGCATCCCGACCAGCCTGGACCGCGCGTCCGGCGACGGCGCCTCCGACGGCCTGGAGGCGACGTCGTCCCGCTCGATCACGGTCCACGGCGAGATCCGGCTGCGCGCCTCCACCCCTCCCGCGCCGTAAGGGCTCCTTCGGCGGAGAGGCCCCCGGCGCCGTAGGAGCGTCCGCCGTCGGGACCCCGTCCCGCGGTGGGGTCCCGAGCCTCCCCGCCTCCGTGGTTGCCATCTGCTCCGTCGCTTGCGTACTCTGTGGGAAAGCGCATTCCACGGTGCCCAGCACGCACCGTCCCAGCACGACGAAGGAGTCCCGATGACACGCACCCTGCGCATCGCCATGAACGGCGTGACCGGCCGCATGGGCTACCGCCAGCACCTGCTGCGCTCGATCCTGCCGATCCGCGAGCAGGGTGGCGTCACCCTGGCCGACGGCTCACGCGTGCAGGTCGAGCCCGTCCTGGTCGGCCGGAACATCGACAAGCTGAAGGAGCTCGCGGCGAAGCACGACGTCGAGCACTTCACGACGGACCTCGACGGCGCCATCGCCGACGCCGACATCGTCTTCGACGCCGCCATGACGAACCTGCGCCCGGCCACGCTGGCCAAGGCGATGAAGCAGGGCAAGCACGTCTTCACCGAGAAGCCGACCGCGGAGTCGCTCGAGGAGGCGATCGAGCTGGCCCGCCTGCGCGAGGAGACCGGCGTGACCGTCGGCGTCGTGCACGACAAGCTCTACCTGCCCGGCCTCGTCAAGCTGCGCCGGCTCGTGGACGAGGGCTTCTTCGGCCGCATCCTGTCGCTGCGGGGCGAGTTCGGCTACTGGGTGTTCGAGGGCGACATCCAGGCCGCGCAGCGCCCGTCGTGGAACTACCGCCGCGAGGACGGCGGCTCCATGACCACCGACATGTACTGCCACTGGAATTACGTCATGGAGGGCATCGTCGGCAAGGTCAGGTCGGTCACCTCCAAGACCGCCACGCACATCCCCACCCGCTGGGACGAGCAGGGCAAGGAGTACACCGCCACCGCCGACGACGCCGCCTACGGCATCTTCGAGCTGGAGACCCCGGGCGGCGACGACGTCATCGCGCAGATCAACTCCTCCTGGGCGGTGCGCGTCTACCGCGACGAGCTGGTCGAGTTCCAGGTCGACGGCACGCACGGCTCCGCGGTCGCCGGCCTGAACAAGTGCGTCGCGCAGCAGCGCGCCCACACGCCCAAGCCGGTGTGGAACCCGGACCTGCCGGTCACGGAGTCGTTCCGCGACCAGTGGATGGAGGTTCCCGCCAACGCCGAACTGGACAACGGTTTCAAGCTGCAGTGGGAGGAGTTCCTGCGCGACGTCGTCGCCGGGCGCCCGCACCGCTTCGACCTCCTATCGGCCGCCCGCGGCGTCCAGCTCGCCGAGCTGGGCCTGCGGAGCAACGCCGAAGGCCGCCGCGTGGAGATCCCGGAGATCACCCTCTGACCTGCCTGCAGCCGATGATCGGCCCGCTGCAGGGCAGCCGACCGGCTGTCGAGCAGTCGGCCGAAGGTCGAGCAGTCGGCCGAAGGTCGAGCAGTCGGCCGAAGGTCGAGCGGTCGGCCGAAGGTCGAGCAGTCGGTCCAATGTCAGTGCGGTCGGCCGCCCGAGGAGCCGATTTCTCGACATCGGACCGACCGCGGCCGACAACTTGCCGACCACTCGGCAACTGGCCGACCTCAGCCGACGACCTGCCGACCTCTCGACCACGGATCGACGAACCAGCGCCGCCCGGCCGCCGAGCAGCCGCCGGCCACCTCCTGAAAGGACTCCTCGTGAGCAGCAGAATCACTCTTCCGGTGTTCCACGACGCCGGGGCGCCGGCGGGCACCGAGACCCTGGACCTCGGCGGGCCGGGCCCCTGGACCCTCCCCGGAAAGCCGCTGACCAGCCGCGTCGCCTTTGCCGCCGCGCACGTCGTGCCGCATCCCGGCGCCGAGAACGTCCCGGGCGCCCCGGCGTCCGTCGACTGGGACAGCACGCTCGCCTACCGCAACCGCATCTGGTCCTACGGCCTCGGTGTCGCCGACGCCATGGACACCGCCCAGCGCGGCATGGGCCTGGACTGGGCCGCCACGCAGGAGCTCGTACGGCGCTCCGCCGCCGACGCCCAGGCGTTCCGCGAGTCGTCCAAGGCGGGCCACGCCGCCCGCATCGCGTGCGGCGCCGGCACGGACCAGCTCACGCCGGACGCCGTCGCGGCCCTGGAGCCCGGCGAGACCGGCCTGAAGGCCGTCACGGACGCGTACCGCGAGCAGGTGAACGTGGTGCAGGACGCCGGGGCGCAGGTCATCGTCATGGCGTCGCGCGCGCTCGCCAAGGTCGCGCGCGGCCCCGAGGACTACGCCGCCGTGTACGACGACGTCCTGGCGGAGGCCGACCAGCCGGTCGTGCTGCACTGGCTGGGCACGATGTTCGACCCGGCCCTCGAGGGCTACTGGGGCTCCCGCTCCGTCGACGCCGCGACCGGCGTGTTCCTCGACCTCGTCAAGGCCCACCAGCCAAGGATCGACGGCGTCAAGGTCTCCCTGCTCGACGCCGGGCACGAGGTCGGCCTGCGCCGCGCCCTCGCCGCCCTGGAGCCGGTCGCGATGCCGTCCGGCTTCGGCGTCACCGCGTCGGAGGCAGCCGCTCCGGCGCACGACGGTGCTCTCGGTCCCACGGCAGCGTCCGCGGAAGGCAGCACCCGGCCGGCCCGGCCCCGCCTCTACACCGGCGACGACTTCAACTACCCCGAGCTCATCGCGGGCGACGACCAGGGCCACTCCGACGCCCTGCTCGGCATCTTCGCGGCGATCTACCCGGCGGCCTCCACGGCGCTCCAGGCGTTCGACGCCGCCGCTGCGGGGGACCTGTCGGCCGCGCGGCGGGCCCACGAGATCCTGGCGGCGACCGAGCCGCTCGGCCGCAAGATCTTCGAGGCGCCCACGTACTACTACAAGACCGGGATCGCGTTCCTGTCCTGGCTCAACGGCTTCCAGCCCGCGTTCTCGCTGGTGGGCGGCCTGCACTCCGGCCGCTCGGTGCGGCACCTGACCGAGCTGTTCCGGCTCGCGGACGGCTGCGGCATGCTGCTGGACCCGGAGCTGGCGGTCCGCCGGATGGCGTCGTTCCTGGCCGTGAACGGGGTGGAAGCATGAGTTCGCAGAACCAGACGTCGTCGCCCGGCAGCGCATCGGCTCAGCCCGGCAACGGCTCGCCGGAGCCGGCCGGCGCGCCCGCGCCGTCGTCGGGCATCGGCTTCCCGACCGGCCTGCGCCGGGCCTCGCTGAACACCGCGACGATCAAGCACGCGACGCTCGCCGAGGCGTGCGAGGCGGCGGCCGCCGCCGGGTTCGGGGCGGTCGGGCCGTGGCGCGACCGCGTGCAGGAGGTGGGCGCCGCGAAGGCGGCGTCGATCATCGCCGACGCCGGGCTCGTGGCGTCGTCGCTGTGCCGCGGCGGGTTCCTCACCGCGCGGGACGACGCCGGGATCGCCGCGGCGCTGGAGGACAACAAGCGGGCCGTCGAGGAGGCCGCGGCCATCGGGGCGCCCGAGCTGATCTTCGTGGTGGGCGGGCTGCCGGCGGTGTCGGCGCCGGGCGCCGGGCCGCGGGCCGACGCCGGGCCGGAGGACCGGGACCTGGTCGCGACGCGCGCCCGGGTCGCGGACCGGATCGCGGACCTCGTGCCGTTCGCGGCCGAGCACGGCGTCCGGATCGTCCTGGAGCCGCTGCACCCGATCTTCGCGGCGGACCGGGCCGTGATCTCCACGTTGGGTCAGGCGCTCGACCTGGCGGAGCCGTTCGCGGCGAGCGAGGTCGGCGTCGTCGTCGACACCTATCACGTGTGGTGGGACCCACAGCTGCGCGAGCAGATCGCGCGGGCGGGGGCCGCGGGGCGGATCGCGTCGTACCAGGTGTGCGACTGGATCCTGCCGCTCGCGGCGGAACCGCTGAACTCGCGCGGGCACGTGGGTGACGGGTACATCGACTTCCCCGCGATCACGCGCTGGGTCCGCGACGCGGGCTACCGCGGTTACGTGGAGACGGAGATCTTCAACGAGGAGATCTGGGCCGCGCCGGACACGCCGGCCACGGTCATGTCCCGCTACGCGGAGCACGTGCACCCGCATCTCTGACCCACAGGACCCGCGGCGCGGGGCCGCCGGCCGTCCGGCCGGCCCCGAGGCAGGGCCCCGTGCCGCGCCGGGCGTGACGGCCGGGGAGAACGTCGATGTGTTGCTCGGAGGCAGCTCCCGATGTCCTCCCCGGCCGTACCGCCGGGATCAGAAGTCGGTCACCGGCGGCGCCTCGCGCTCGTCGATGTGGTCCAGGAGGCGGGTGTAGGTCTCGAACCTCCGGGCGACCTCGACCTCGTCGAGGCCGTACCGCGCGAGCTCGTACCGGTGCGGGCGGGCCTTCTTCGGCTTGGCCAGGACGGCGGCCAGGTTCGCCTCGTCGTCGACGGTCCACCTCGCGCCGATCGCCTGGTAGAGCCGCGGCACCTCGGCGTACGGGTCCGCGCTGAGCCGGTGGTACGGCACGTCCACGATGGCCGACGCCGGCAGGGACAGGCGTGACTCCAGGCCCTGCTCGATCCAGGTCGAGAAGATGTCCATGTTCTTCCGGCCGATCGCCGCCAGATCGGGGCTCGTCTGGTACAGGCCCCACAGGGTCTCGGAGAGGCTGCACGCCGAGCCGATGACCGTCGTCGGGTCGCGGTGCGTCCACACGAACGTCGCGTCGGGGAAGACCTCGCGGGCCTGGGCCATCTCCGCCACGTGGCCCGGGTACTTCAGGATCCAGCGCTTGCGCGGCCGCCCGTGCTGGAGCACCTGCAACGCCTGCTTGAGGTAGACGTAGTCGGGGACCATGTCGTGCTCGCGGAGCCAGGCGCGGTATCCCGGCAGGTCACCGTGCAGCACCTCCCAGTACAGGCCGTGCGGGAGCACCATCATCGACTCCTCGGGGACGGTGGGCCCCGAGGGGTGCTGGTGCGCGAGCGCGGGGATGAGCACGCCGGTGATCCGGCTCTCCTGGTTGACCGACGCGATCATCTTCTTCTCGACCCCGGGTTCGGCGAGCCCGATGTTCTTCATCTCCCAGCTGAGCGGGCCCCGGTGGGCAGGCGCCATCGCCAGGACGCGGTGCGTCAGCGTGGTCGCCGTGCGGGGCAGCCCGCAGACGAAGACCGGCGCCTTGATCGGCTCGTCGGCGACCTCGGGGTGCTCGGTCAGGACCTTCAGCACCCGCAGGCGGTTGGTGTACCGCGTCGTGAGCTCGCCGAGGGTGAAGACCCAGCCCAGCGGAGCGAGGTTCGGCTGGGCGGCCGAGCTCTCCAGCAGGACCCGGAAGCCCTCGGTGAAGGCGGGGTCGCGGTACCCGATCTCCTCCTCGGCCTCGGCGCAGGCCTTGGCCCAGGCCCCGGCCGGATCCTCGGGACCCTTGACAAGGGGCCTGACGAGGGTGTTCAGGACGCTGGCGGTACGAGAGGTGCGTTTCATGAGGTTCCTTGTCCGGGGTAGGGGTTCGCCTGGAGCGCTCGCGAAGAATCTCACGATATCCCGGTAGATCCTAGGATCTGTCCGCCGACTTCCGGTCGCCCGCACGAAGTGCGTAGTGTGCTGTCAGGCGACTTGGAAGGGGCTTTCCGCATGCTTCCCGTAGGCGACATCGTGGACCGCGCGTTCTGGGGTTCGGAGCGGATCGGGGCCGCGCTCCGCCCGGCGCTCGACAAGGCCGACGCCGCCCTCGGCACGCCGTGGCCCGAGGCCCGCGCCTCGCAGTTCGCCCGGTACTGGCGCGACGGCGACCGCAAGGACTACGAGGGCGGGGTCGTCGCCCGGCAGCACCGGCTCACCTACGCCACCCTCGCCGCGCTGCACACCACGGACGAGCGCTACCTCGACGAGGCGGCCGACGGCGTCGTCCTCCTGTGCGAGCAGTCCACCTGGTGCTGGGCCGCCCACGACCACACCAACGCCCGCAACGGCTGGGTGGTCCCGGACGTCACCGACCCGTGCCTGGATCTCGGCGCCGGGGAGGTCGCCGCGCAGCTCGCCTGGGTGGACCACCTGCTCGGCCCGGCCCTCGACGACCGCGCCCCCGGCGTGCGCGCCCGCGTGCGGCACGAGGTACGACGGCGCGTGCTGGACCCGTTCACGCGGCGGCGCGACTGGTTCTGGCTCGGCATCGACCGGCCGCCGATGAACTGGTCCGCGTGGATCCACGGCAACATCCTCCCGGCCGCGCTCGTGCTGGAGCCCGACGCCGCCCGGCGCCGGCACGTCGTCGGCCTCGTCGAGCAGGGCATCGCCGCCTACTGGGACTCCCTCCCGGCCGACGGCGGCATCGACGAGGGCTACCACTACTGGTGGCAGGGCGCGGCCCGCGCGCTGGAGGCCCAGGACCTCCTCGACTGGTACGACGGGCAGGACCCGGGACGGCGCCCGGAGCACGACGCCCGGGAATCCGCGGAGACCGCGGCGGCGTCGGACATCGCGGAGCGCCGCGCCGGGACGATCCGGCAGGTCGTCGCGTTCCCGCACCGGATGCATCTCGGCGGCGACTGGTACGTCGGCGTCGCCGACAGCCCCGCGCGGCCGATCTGGACGTGGCCGTGGAACGTCGTGCACTCCTGGGCGCGGCGCGCCGGGGACGACGACGCCGCCCGGCACGCCGCCTCGTACCGTCGCTTCCCGGAGATCCTCTGGGACGAGCGCGTCACGCTCTCCCGCGCGGTGCTGATGCTGGCCGACGACGAGTGGGCAAGCCTGCCCGGCGACGCCGCTCCCCCGCTGGCGGGCGAGGTGTGGCTGCCGAAGACGCAGGTGGCGCTGGCCCGCTCGCGGGCGGGCACCGCCGCGGGCCTCGCGGTGTTCGTCAAGGGCGGCCACAACGGCGAGAACCACAACCACAACGACGTGGGCGAGGTGCTGGTCGCGCTCGACGGCGTCCCCGTGGTGGTGGACGCCGGGAAGCCGCGGTACGTCGCCGGGACCTTCGGCGAGACGCGCTACGAGCGCTGGCCGATGCGGTCGGCCTGGCACAACGTCCCCGTGATCCGGGGCGCGGAGCAGTCCGCGGGCGCGCGGTTCGCGGCGCGGGACATGGAGGTCACCCCGGGCGAGGTGTGGCGGGCGCGGCTGGACATCGCCGGGGCCTACGACGTCGACGGCCTCGCCGGCTGGCGCAGGGGCGTCGTCCTCGACCGCGCGGCGGAGACGGTCACCGTCACCGACGAGTGGGAGGCGGCGTCCGGCGACGAGCCCACCGCCTGGCACTGGCTGCTCGCCGGGGACGTCGCGCTCGACGCGGACGGCGGCGGCGCCGTCGTGCGGCATGCCGCCGGGCGGGCCGACGCCGAGGTCCGCGCGCTGCGGATCTCCTGGGACCCGGCCGCGGCCGGCGCGGCGCTCGACGTGCGCGAGATCGACGACGACGAACTCGCCGCGGTCTGGGGTGAAAAATTGACCAGGCTTTCCTTGATCGCCCGCCGGAACAATGCTTCCGGCACGTTCAAGACTTTCTTCGGGCTCGGCTGATCCGGAAAGCAGAATCCGATATCTCCGGAAGAAACTCGGGAAACGTCGTCCCGACGGAAATCCACTAGGATCACGCGTCATGAGCCGAAGGGCGGCGGTGCGACTCGCCGGGCTCGCCGCGGCCGTGGCGAGCCTCCTCGTCATCGGCGCCGGCCCCGGCGCCCCCGAGGCACCCGCGGCGGCCCGCGAGACGATCCTCCTGCCGGAGATCTCCGTCACCGTGCTCGGCGAGCGGGACGACCGCACCTGGCTGCGGGTCCGCTCCGACGGCGTCGCCTTCGACGGCGACCGGGTCGGCGACGGCGCGCGGCTCGAGTACACCGCGCGTCCGCCGCGGAGCGACCAGGCGGTCTGGTTCGGCCGCGAGCTGACCGACGCCGAGCGGAGGGCCGGCTGGGCCGCCTTCACCGAGGCGCCGGCGCAGTTCCCGGACGGCTACTGCATCTCCTGGCTGCGCCTGGGCAACGCCGAGTGGGGCGAATGGATGTCGGGCCCGGTCTGCTGGGAGCCTCCGGCGCGGGAGCAGTCCGGCGGGCAGGACGACCCGCAGGACGCCGAGCCCACCGCGGAGCCCTCCCCCACGGCGACCGCGGGCTCCCGGCCCGGCGCCGCCCCCGGGTCCGGGTCCGGCAGGAAGCCCGCCGCCGCCACCCCCGCGGCCGAGAAGTCGCCGGCACCGGAACCGTCGCCCACGCCGACCCCCGCACCGTCGCCCAGCGCGCCGTCGTCGTCCCCGTCGCCGACGGCGAGCAGCAGCCCCAGCGCCTCGGGCTCGCCGAGCCCCGGCCTCCCCGCGAGCCGGGGCGACGCCGCGAGCGGGATCCTCGACACGTTCCAGGACCAGCCCGTCCACGCCGAGGGCGAGACCACGAGCCCGCCCCGCGCGGGCGACCTCACCTGGCTCTGGGTGCTCCTGGCCGGCTTCGCGGCGGCGGCGGGCGGCGTCGTCATCATGCTGCGCCGCCCGTCCTGACGGCCGGGGCGGACCGGCTAGACCGCCGGGGCGGGGGCGTAGGTGCGCAGGGCCGCGCTCGCGCGGACGACGTCGCGGATCGTGGCCGACGTCGCACCGGCCGCACGGGCCTGGACCAGGAGGTTGCCGAGGGCCGTGGCCTCGACGGGACCCGCGTGCACCGGCAGGCCCGTGGCCTCGGCGATCAGGCGGTTGAGCAGGTCGTTCTGGCTGCCGCCGCCGACGACGTGGACCGCCGTCACCTCGACGCCCGCCAGCGCGGCCGCCCTGCCGATCACCTGGGCGCAGCCGGCCGCGAGGCTGTCCAGGATCACCCTGACCAGGGCGGGCCGGGTGTCCGGGACGTCGCCGGCCTCGCCCGCGGCGCCGTCGACCGGCCCCGCGATCGCCGCGCGCACGCGTCCCGCCATGTCGCCGGGGGCGAGGAACTCCTCCCCCTCGACGTCGAGCAGGCAGCGGCCGCCCGGCTCCCCCGCGGCCGCGTCGAGCAGGCTCCCGAGGTCGACGGCCGGGCCGCCCGCCGCGACGTCCGCCTCCGACCACTCGCGCACGCACTCGTTGAGGATCCACAGCCCCATGACGTTGCGCAGGTAGCGCACGGTGCCGTCGACGCCCAGCTCGTTGGTGAAGTTCGCGGCGCGCGACGCGTCGGTCAGCACCGGCGCGTCCAGCTCCAGCCCCACCAGGGACCAGGTCCCGGACGAGACGTAGGCCGCGGCCCGGGGCGCCGCACCCGGCGCGGGCTCGCCGGGCTCCGCCGCGAGCGGCGCCGCCGCCACGGCCGACGCCGTGTCGTGCGAGGCGACCGCGTACACCGGCACGTCGCCCAGCCCGGTCGCCTCCCGGATCTCCGGCAGGAGACGCCCGACGACGGCGCCGGGCTCCACCAGCTCCGGCAGCCGCGACCGCAGGTCCCCGAGCTCGGGGAACCCGGCCGCCAGGCGGGCGATGAGCGGGTCCGCCCAGGTGCGCGAGCGCGCGTCCACCAGACCCGTCGTGGACGCGTTGGTCACCTCGGCCACGCGGCGGCCCGTGAGCCGGTACGTGACGAGGTCCGGGATCAGGAGCACCTGGGCCACGCGCCGCCAGTCGTCGTCGGCCGCACCGGCGACCAGCTGGAACACCGACGTGAACGGCAGGTCCTGCAGGCCGGTGACCGCGTAGTGCTCCGCGAACGGCACGCGCTCGTAGACGCGCGTCCGGGCCGGCTCGTTGCGCCCGTCGCGGTAGCACCAGGGCCGGGCGATCAGGCGACCGTCGTCGTCCAGGAGACCGTGGTCGACGGCCCAGGAGTCGACGCCGATCCCGCGGACCTCGACCCCGCGCCCGGCGGCGACCCGGGCGGCCTCGCGGAGGCCGCCCAGGATCCCGCGCCACAGTGCCTCGAAGTCCCACCGCAGTTCGTCGCCACCGGATCCGGCCGACGCGACGGGCCCGTTCGGGAACCGTCCGCACTCGACCAGCTCGACCCCGCCAACAGGGGCGTCCCCGCCGTCGGACACGATGCCGAGCATCACCCTGCCCGACGTCGCGCCGAGATCGACGGCGACGAACCCGGCGGGCCCGGCCGCGCCGGGCCCGGCCGCGGGATCGAACGCCTCGCTCATCGCAGGAACGCCGTCGCCACACCCGAGTCGACGGGGACGTGCAGGCCGGTCGTGAGGGTGAGGTCCGGCCCGACCAGCGCGAACACCGCCGCGGCCACGTGGTCCGGCAGCACCTCGCGCTTGAGCAGCGTGCGCTGGGCGTAGTACTCGCCCAGCTTCTCCTCCGGCACGCCGTACACGGCCGCGCGCTTCGCGCCCCAGCCGCCGGCGAAGATCCCGGAGCCGCGCACGACGCCGTCCGGGTTGATGCCGTTGACGCGGATGCCGTGCTCACCGAGCTCGGCCGCGAGCAGCCGCACCTGGTGCGCCTGGTCGGCCTTGGTGGCGGAGTAGGCGATGTTCTTCGGGCCCGCGAACACGGAGTTCTTGGACGAGATGTAGATGATGTCGCCGCCCATGCCCTGGGCGATCATCGCGCGGGCCGCCTCGCGGGAGACGAGGAACGAACCCTTGGCCATGACGTCGTGCTGCAGGTCCCAGTCCGCCTCGGTGGTCTCCAGCAGCGGCTTGCTGATCGACAGGCCGGCGTTGTTCACCACGAGGTCCACGCCGCCGAACGCGAGCGCGGCGGCGTCGATCGCCGCCGCCACCTGCTCGGCGGAGGTCACGTCGGCGGCCACGCCGATCGCGACGTCGGGCCCGCCGAGCTCCTCCGCCGCGGCCTGCGCCTTGCCCAGGTCCAGGTCGGCGATGACGACGCACGCGCCCTCGGCGGCGAGCCGCACGGCCGTCGCCTTCCCGATGCCCGACGCCGCGCCCGTCACCAGCGCGACGCGCGTCGCGAGCGGCTTCGGCGCCGGCATCCGCCGGAGCTTGGCCTCCTCCAGCGCCCAGTACTCGATGCGGAACTTCTCGGACTCGTCGATCGGCGCGTACGCGGAGATCGCCTCGGAGCCGCGCATCACGTTGATCGCGTTGACGTAGAACTCGCCGGCCACGCGCGCGGTCTGCTTGTTCCGCCCGAACGAGAACATGCCGACGCCCGGGACGAGCACGACCAGCGGGTCCGCGCCGCGCATCGCGGGCGGCTCCTCGCCGCGCTCGCGCGCCGCCGCGGCGCCTCGCTCGTAGTAGCCCGCGTAGTCCTCGCGGTACGCGGCGTGCAGCTCGTGCAGCCGGGCGACGACGTCGTCCACGGGCGCGTCCGCCGGCAGGTCCACGACCAGCGGCTTGACCTTGGTGCGCAGGAAATGGTCCGGGCAGGACGTACCGAGGTCCGCGAGGGGCGCGAGCTTCTCGCGGGAGAGGAAGTCGAGGACGACGTCGGAGTCGTCGAAGTGGCCCACCTGCGGCGCGTCGGTCGAGGCGATGCCACGGATCACCGGGGCGAGCCGGGCCGCCTTGGCGCGGCGGGCACGGGGTTCGGGGCGGGCGGCGTCGTCGGGCAGCGCCTCGTAACCGGGACGGACGGCGCCGAACGGGTGCGCGCCCTGCTCCGCGAGCGCCGCGGTCCTGGCCGCGATGAACTCCTCGGCCTTCCGGATGATCGTGAGCGAGCGCTCCTCGGTCTCCTCGGACGTGTCGCCCCAGGCCGTGATCCCGTGCCCGCCCAGGATGCACCCGATGGCCTGCGGGTTCCTCGCCTTGATCTCGGCGATGTCGAGGCCGAGCTGGAACCCGGGGCGGCGCCACGGCACCCAGACGACCTCGTCGCCGAAGATCTCGGCGGTCAGCGCCTCGCCGTCGGCCGCCGCGGCGACCGCGATGCCCGCGTCGGGGTGCAGGTGGTCGACGTGGGCGGCGTCGACCAGGCCGTGCATGGCGGTGTCGATCGACGGCGCGGCGCCGCCCTTGCCGTGCAGGGCGTAGTCGAAGGCGGGGACCATCTCGTCCTCGCGGTCGACGCCGGGGTAGGTGTCGGTCATGGCGCGCATCCGGTCGAGCCGCAGCACGGCCAGGCCCTCGGCCCGCAGCGTGCCGAGGTCGCCGCCGGAGCCCTTGACCCACAGCAGCTCGACGTCGGTCCCGGTGACCGGGTCCTTGTCGATGCCCTTGGCGGACGTGTTGCCGCCGGCGAAGTTGGTGACGCGCGGGTCGGAGCCCAGGCGGTTCGACCGCGCGACGAGCGCGTCGACGGCCGGGTTGTTCGCAGGTGTCATCTCAGCTCTGCTTCCTCGTGTGCTGCGGGGAGTCGTCGGGGGTGGTCTCGGGAGGTGGGCCGGCCGCGGGCGGCGAGGCGAGGACGACGTCGTCGGGCGCGGGCGACGGCTCGTGGGCCGTGCCGATCAGGGCGTCCGCGGTGAGCCAGGTGGCGATGCGCGCGATGCTGCGTGCCGCGCCCGGGGTACCGGGCTGGTTGAGGTGGCCGTGCCGCGTGCCGTCCTCCCGGACGAGGTACACGTCCACCCCGGCCGCCGCGAGCTCGGCGGCGTACGCCTGGCCGGACGAGCGCAGGGCGTCGCTGTCGGAGTTCAGCACGAGGTGCGGGGGCAGGCCCCGCAGGTCCTGACCGCCGGGAAAGGCGTAGGGGGACGACGACGGCCCGGGGTGGCCCAGGTAGTTGTCGTTGATGGCGAGCATCTGCGCGTCCCGGAAGTTCGCCTCCGCCTCGAGCAGCCCGGCCTTCTCGGCCAGTTCTCGCGAGGGTGCCGGGAGCTCGTAGTGCGCCACGGGATAGACCAGCACCACGCTGCGCGGCTGGGCCCCCGGTCCCGAGGCAGTGCCGTCCGCCGCGGCCGCCCTGCCGAGGGCGACGTCACGGAGGCGGAGGGCGGCCCCGCCGGCGAGATTGCCGCCCGCGCTCGTGCCACCGAGGGACCATCGGCCGGCCTCGACGCCGAACCGGCCGGCCGCCCAGCCGAACGCGAAGGTGACCTCGTCGTGCGGGACGGGGAAACGGACCCGGCCCGGCTGCGGGTCGGCGGGCGGCGTCCCGTCCCGGTAGTCGAACGCCGGCGCCAGGCGGTACCCGACGCTCGCGACGACGACGCCACGGGCCGCGAGCTCGCGGGCGACCCAGTCGGACTCGGCCATCTCCAGGTCGCCGTGCATGAACGCGCCGCCGTGGCACCAGACCAGCCCGGCGACCCGCGCGGCGGCGGGCGCCGGCTCGTACACCCGGATCCGGAGCTCGCCGTGCGGCCCGTTCACCACGTGATCGGTCACCAGGACCTGGCCGCGCGGGACGCGCTGCGCGCCCGCGACCGTCGTCGGCCCGGAGACCGCTGTCACGCGCCCCACCCCGCCTGGGCGCCGCCCACCCGCTCGGCGGCGATCTTCTCCGCGTAGCCCGAGGCGGCGAAGGCCGCCATCGGGTTCGGGTCGAGGCCCTGCTCCTCGCGGAGCTCCGCCAGGAGGGGGCGGGTGTCCGTGTTGTAGGCGTCCATGAGGACGGCGTTCGCGCCGAGCACGTCGCCCGCCTGCTGGGCCGCGGCCAGCGCGTCGGCGTCGACCAGCAGCGCCTTGGCCGTGGCCTCCTGCACGTTCATGACCGAGCGGATCTGGCCGGGGATCTTCGGCTCGATGTTGTGGCACTGGTCGAGCATGAAGTTGACGCCGGAGTCCGGGGCGAGGGCCCCGGCTGAAACGATCTCGTGCATGATCCGGAAGAGCTGGAACGGGTCGGCGGCGCCCACCATGAGGTCGTCGTCGGCGTAGAAGCGGCTGTTGAAGTCGAAGGCGCCGAGGCGGCCCTGGCGCAGCAGCTGCGCGACGATGAACTCGATGTTCGTGCCGGGCGCGTGATGGCCGGTGTCGAGGACGACGTCGGCGCGGTCGCCGAGCGCCATGCAGTGCAGCAGCGACGTGCCCCAGTCCGGGACATCGGTGGCGTAGAAGGCGGGCTCGAAGAACTTGTACTCCAGCACCATGTGCTGGTCCTCGTCGAGGCCCGCATAGATCTCGGCGAGCCCTTCGGCCAGGCGGTCCTGGCGGCCGCGGATCGAGTCCTGGCCCGGGTAGTTGAGGCCGTCGGCGAGCCAGACCTTGAGGTCCTTGGAGCCGGTGGCGCGCATGACGTCGATGCACCGCAGGTGGTGGTCGATCGCCTTGCGGCGGACGCCGGCGTCCGGGTTGCAGAGCGAGCCGAGCATGTACTCGTCGTCCTGGAAGACGTTCGAGTTGATCATGCCGATGGTCACGCCCAGGTCAGCGGCGTGCCGGGAGAGGTCGGTGAAATCCTCGACCAGGTCCCACGGGATGTGCAGGGAGACCCGCGGCGCGATGCCGGTGTACCGGTGCACCTGGGCGGCGTCGGCGAGCTTCTCGTAGGGATCGCGCGGGACACCCGGCTGACCGAACACCTTGAACCGGGTACCGGAGTTCCCG
The DNA here is from genome assembly GCF_039529775.1 of Myceligenerans crystallogenes. Classification (NCBI taxonomy): domain Bacteria; kingdom Bacillati; phylum Actinomycetota; class Actinomycetes; order Micrococcales; family Promicromonosporaceae; genus Myceligenerans; species Myceligenerans crystallogenes. The sequence continues at coordinate 193,557 of NZ_BAAANL010000001.1, read as the reverse complement.
AAAGCCCAGGACGGCAGCTCGATGGTCTGGTCACGGAGTGCCGCCTTGGCGTTGTCGGGCGTCATCGGCACGGCTCCCTTCTCGCGCGACATCGCGCGGTGCGGCGGCGGATCATCTCCGCCTTGAAACGATTCAAGATGAGCGTAGCCCGACCTCCGGATCCAGGTCAAGCCATGACCAAACGGTACCCGGAAAGCGCTCGCCACAGGCGTCGGAACACGCCGCCACCAGGGACGAGACAGTGCGCTACCGCGTGGCGCCGGGAGACACGGGCAGGCCCGCGGCCGCGAGCTGGGCCTCCAGGTGGAACACCTCGTCGAGGATCACGAAGCCCTCGTCCGGGTTGCCGTCGTCGACGAAGAAGCCGCCCATCTCCGCCTGCCAGCGGGCGTTGACCTCGGTGGCCGCCATGCCGGCCTGGGCGGCGTCGTAGTCGTCGGTCTCCAGGACGCCGACCAGGAGGCCGTCGTCGCGCAGGTAGAGGTGGTAGTCGCGCCAGCCGGTGTCGCGCAGCGCCTCCAGCATCTCCGGCCAGACCGCGGCGTGGGCCGCGCGGTACTCGCCGAGGCGGTCGGGGCGGACCCGCGAGGTGAAGCACACGCGGCCGCGCCTCGCCGTCGTGTCGCCTTCCCGCGAACCGGCTGCTGCCGGGCCGCCTGCCGCCGCCTGACCGGCTGCCGCCAGGCGGCCTGCCGCCGGGTCGCCTCCGGCCACCGCGCTCACTGCCGCCGGTTCCGCTGCCGGGCCACCTCCGGGCGTGTCGCCCACCGCCGGACCGCCCGCCGTCGTCCCGTCCGTCATCGTCGACCTCCTCGTCGTTTTGAATCGGTTCAACACTACCGGACCCCGGCTTCGCCGAAACGTTCCATAATGGAAGGCATGGCCACCTCCACGAAGGCGTCGAGCCCGCCCCCGTCCCGTCGCCGGGCATCCATCACGGATGTCGCGAAGGCGGCCGGCGTCGCCGTCGGCACCGTGTCAAACGTTCTCAACAAACCCGACCGCGTCCTGCCCGCCACGCGCGAGCGCGTCGAGGCGGCCATCGCCGAGCTGAACTTCGTGCGCAACGGCTCCGCCCGGCAGCTCCGGGCGGGCACGCTGACCAGCGTCGGCGTCGTCGTCCTGGACCTGTCCAACCCGTTCTTCACCGACGCCGCCCGGGGCATCCAGGACAGGCTGGAGCGCGACTCGTTCACGCTCATGGTCGCGGGCTCGGACGAGGACCTGGACCGCGAGCGCCGCTACCTGCGCCTCTACGAGGAGCACGGCGTCCAGGGCGTGATCGTCAGCCCGGCCACGGACGACATCGACCACGTGCTGGCCATCCACGAGCGGGGCACGTCGGCGGTACTGCTGGACCGGCCGTCGCCGGTGCCGGAGGTGTCGTCGGTGGCGGTGGACGACGTCGCGGGCGGGCGGCTCGCCGTCGAGCACCTGCTGGCGCAGGGACACGAGCGGATCGCGTTCCTGAACGGCCCGCACACGATCCGGCAGTGCCGGGACCGCATGGCGGGCGCGGCGATGGCACTGGCCGACTCGGGCCGCGACCCGGGGGCGGCGCTCCTGGAGATCACGGTTCCGGCGCTGAGCCCGGACGGCGGCGAGGCGGGGATCCGGGAGGCGCTGGAACTCGCGCCGGACCGGCGCCCCACGGCCGTGTTCTGCGTGAACGACCTGGTGGCCCTGGGCGTGCTGCGCACGCTGCGCCGCGAGGGGATCCAGGTACCGGAGGAGATGGCGGTGGTGGGGTACGACGACGTCACGTTCGCCGCGGAGCTCGCGACACCGCTGACCTCCGTCCGGCAGCCCACGGTGGAACTCGGCACGCGGGCCGCCGACCTGTTGTTCCGACCGGAAGGAGCCGCCCCTGAGCAGGTGATGTTCGAGCCGCAGCTGGTGGTGCGGGAGTCGTCCACAAGGTAATTCCGGCCGACGAGCATGTCATTCCGGCTGATGGTCACGCTCCCACCGACCAAGATGGCATGGTCGACACCGTACTGGCGATTCCTATTGCCGAAGTTGACCCTTTTACGACAGGCTTGTTGGATCATCGGGGCAATGGGGCCCCGGATTTTTCGAGGCATGGAGGTCGTGATGAGTCAACAGGCTTCTTCGCAGAATCATGCGGCGCTCGGGGAGGAACCCACCGAGCTGCGACGGGTCATGGGGCCCAAGCTCCTGCTGCTGTTCATCGTCGGTGACATCCTGGGCACCGGCGTCTACGCCCTGACGGGCCAGGTCGCGAGCGAGGTGGGCGGGGCCGCGTGGGTGCCGTTCATCGTCGCGTTCCTGATCGCGCTGGTGACGGCGTTCTCCTACCTGGAGCTCGTGACGAAGTACCCCCAGGCCGCCGGGGCCGCGCTGTACACGCACAAGGCGTTCGGGGTGCACCTGTTCACGTTCATGGTGTGTTTCGCGGTGATGTGCTCGGGCATCACGTCGGCGTCGACGGCGTCGCGCGCGTTCGCGTCCAACCTGGCGGTGGGGTTCGGGCTGGACGAGACCAACGCCACGCTGATCATCACCGTCGCGCTGATCTTCATGGCGCTGGTCGCGGCGATCAACCTGCGGGGCGTCAGCGAGAGCGTGCGGGCGAACATCCTGCTCACGCTGGTGGAGCTGTCGGGTCTGCTGCTGGTGATCCTGGTCGGCTTCTGGGCGGCGTTCGCGGGGAACGCCGATTTCAGCCGGACGGTCGTCTTCGACAGCCCGGACGACAAGAGCGCGTTCTTCGCGGTGACGGCGGCGACGTCGCTCGCGTTCTTCGCGATGGTCGGCTTCGAGGACTCGGTGAACATGGCCGAGGAGACGCACGACCCGGTGCGCAACTTCCCCCGGATGATGATCACCGGCATCGGGATCACGGGGGTCATCTACGTGCTGGTGGCGATCATCTCCGTGGCGATCGTGCCGGTGGGTGAGCTGGGCGCCACCGACACCCCGCTGGTGACGGTGGTGGAGACGGCGCTGCCGGGCTTCCCCGCCGGTGACGTGCTGCCGTTCATCTCGATGTTCGCGGTGGCGAACTCGGCGCTGATCAACATGCTCATGGCGTCGCGGCTGCTGTACGGCATGGCGAAGCAGAACGTGCTGCCGTCGTTCCTCGGGAAGGTGGGGGCACGACGCCGCACGCCGTGGGCCGCGATCGTGGTCACCACGGTGATCTCGTTCGGGCTCATCTACTACGTGAGCATCGACCCGGAGAACGACGTCGTCGCCGCGTTGGGCGGGACGACGGCGCTGCTCCTGCTGGGCGTCTTCGCGATCGTGAACGTCTGCGTCCTGGTGCTGCGCCGGGACCGGATCGACCGCACGCACTTCCGGGCGCCGACGGTGCTGCCGATCATCGGCGCGCTGGCGTGCGCGTTCTTCGTCGGCCCGTGGACGGGGCGCGACCCGATCCAGTACCAGATCGCCGGATGGCTGCTCGCCATCGGGCTGTTCCTGTGGGTCCTCACCTTCATCACGAACCGCCTGCTCGGCCAGCCGACCCGCATCACGGACGAGCAGGCGATCCACGAACCGGAGGGCGGCGTGAACTGAGGCACGGCACGACGGGCGTCGCGGCACGACGGGCGTCGCGGCACGGGCGCGCGGGGCCGCGACGCTCGTCGCGACAGGCGACATCGCTCGCCGGATCAGGTCGGTTCCGGCGAGCGACGTCGATCGGCGGTGCGGGGGTCAGCGCGGCGTGAGGTCCGTCGCCCGCAGCTGGGCCTGGACGCTCAGTTCCGCCGCCTTGAAGGCGTGTTCTTGGGTCATCGCCGTCTCCGTGCCGTCCAGGCAGTCGCGGATGAGGCGGCCGAAGTACGGGAAGCCCACGTTCCCGTTCGCGACGAGGTGCTGCTCGCCGTCGTCGTTGACCAGGAAGACGTGGCCGCCGGCCTTCTCCGTGGCGACGTTCACGTACTTGCGCAGCTCGATGTAGCCGTCCGTGCCGAGGAGGAAGGTGCGGCCGTCGCCCCAGGTGGACAGGCCGTCCGGGGTGAACCAGTCGACGCGGCAGTAGCCGGTGGCGCCGTTGTCCATGACGATGTTGGCCTCACCGAAGTCGTCCAGGCCGGGGTGCTCGGGGTTGTGGTAGTTGGCGATCGCGGCGTGCGTCACCCTCGCGTCCTTCGCTCCCGCGTAGTGCAGCATCTGCTCGAAGTTGTGGCTGCCGATGTCGCACAGGATGCCGCCGTATTTCTCCTTCTCGAAGAACCAGTCGGGGCGGCCGGTCCCGAGCCGGTGCGGCCCGAGCCCCATGACCTGCAGCACCCGGCCGATCGCGCCCCGCTCCACGAGCTGGTCCGCCAGGACGGCGGCCTCGACGTGGAGTCGCTCGGAGTAGTAGACGGCGTACTTGAGCCCGGTCCGTGCCGTGGCCTCGCGGGCCGCGGCGAGCTGGTCGAGCGTGGTCAGCGGCGCCTTGTCCGTGAAGTAGTGCTTGCCGGCCTCGATGGCGCGCAGGCCCAGGGCGCAGCGCTCCGAGGTGACGGCGGCGCCCGCGACGAGGCGGACGGCGTCGTCGTCGAACACCTCCTGCTCGCTGCGCGCGACGCGCGCGCCGGGGAACTTGCCCCGGAAGACCTCGACCTTCGCGGGGTCCGGGTCGTAGACCCATGTCACGGTGCCGCCCGCGGCCTCGAGGCCCTCGCACATGCCGAAGATGTGCCCGTGGTCGAGGCCGATCGCGGCGAACGGGAAGTCGCCCGGGCCGACGACCGGGTCGGGGATGGGCTCGGGGGCGTAACTGGCGCCGCTGGTCGCGGTCATGGCTGTGCTCCTGGATCGTCGGGTCGTGCGATGGGTGGTGTGGCGGGGTGGCGGGCTAGCGGTCGCCGTCGTTGCTGCTGCCGACGACGATCGCGCCGGGGAGCTCGCCGACCGATGCCGTCTTGGCGAAGAAGCGCGGCGCGCGTTCGACGAGCGTGCCGGCGCGGTAGTACGGGTCGCCGGGCCGGAGCGGCAGGTCGACGGTGCGGCGTTCGATGCCGGCCTGGTAGATCGCGGTCACGAGCTCGATGGCGCGGCGTCCGTCGCCGCCGTCGATCGCGGGACGACGACGCCGTCGTACCGCGTCGAGCATGTCGCCGATCTGACCGTTGTGGCCGACGTGCTCCAGCGGGCTCCGGGCCGCGGCCAGATCCTCGATCCGGGCGACCAGCGCCGGGTCGCCGCCGGGCGCCGGGAAGCCGTTGGGCTCCGCCTGGGAGGCGACCACCTTCCACGGCTGGGAGACGCGTGCGTGCCGGCCGTGCACCACGATCGCCTGCTCCTCGCCGTGGTGCACCACCGAGCTCGTGACCTCGGCGAGCGCCCGTTCGTACTGCAGGACGGCCACCGACAGGTCCTCGACCTCGGCGTTCTCGTGGGCGGCGTTGGTCAGGACGGCGGTGACCGAGCTCGGCGCGCCGAGCATCCACAGGGTCAGGTCGAGGTGGTGGATGGCGTGGTTGAGCGTGCAGCCGCCGCCCTCGGACTCCCAGGTGCCGCGCCACCACAGGTCGTAGTAGGCGGTGCCGCGCCACCAGGACGAGTTCACCTGGACGTGCGAGACAGGGCCGGCGAGGCCGGAGTCGACGACCTCCTTGAGCGTGGCCATGTCGTCGCGGAAGCGGTTCTGGGCGACGACGGACAGCAGGCGGCCGCTCTCGGCGGCTGCGGCGATCATCGCGTCGCACTCCTCGAGGGACGGCGCCATCGGCTTCTCGACGAGCACGTCGACGCCGGCCTGCAGGGCCGCGATCGTCAGCTCGGCGTGGGTCGACGGCGGGGTCGCGATGCTGACGAGGTCGAGCTCCCCGGCCGCGAGCATGGCGTCGATGTGCTCGTAGGCGCGGACACCTGACAGCCCGAGCTCCGCGCACCGGGCCTCGGCCTTCCCGGGCACGATGTCGCAGGCCGCCACGACCTGGCACTCCTCCGGGAACCGGAGGTACCCCTCGACGTGCGCGGCGGAGATCCCGCCGGTCCCGACAATCCCGATCCTGAGCATGCTTCCTCCGTTGGACGCCCGTCGAACAAGAGCATCATACGTATGATGCGGGTTCAATCATGCCAGCCGGCGCGGGGCGGATGTCAAGCCCTCCACCTAGGGGCGGCACCGCGGTGCGTGGTGGATCAAGGGGGCGTGATCTGGCGTAGGTAGTGGTGGTGCGGTGGTGTGTGGCGTGGTGCCGCGTGGCGTGTGGGCACCTGGCAGGTGGGTGGGGTGCCTCGTGAGCGGGCGGTGCGGGCGGATGGGCGCGCGGGTACGCACGTGGGTGTGCACTTGGGCGCGCCCGTAGGTGCACGTGCCCGTGCACGAGTGGGCGGGCGGCGCGGGTGGGCGAGGCCGCGTGGTGACGCAGTAGCGCAGTGCCGCACAGTACGGAGGCGCGGAACCGCATAATGCGGTGCTGCGGCGCGCGTGGGTGCGGTGCCGCATAGCGTCAGGTGCGGTGCCGTAGGGCGCGGTGCCGTGGTGCCCGTGTCGGGATTCGCGGCACCCGAGGGTTCAGGAGCGGGCCGGGCCCGTGGACTCGCGCCAGAGGATCTGCTGGAGGGGGGCGGCGGGGGTCGGAGCGGGTTCGTCGCGGATCGCGGCGATCAGGCGGCGCATCGCGCGGGCGCCCGCCTCGCGGAAGTCGACAGTGATCGTGGTGAGAGCCGGGGTGGTGTACGCACCGAAGGTGGCGCCGTCCCAGCCGGTGACGACGACGTCACCCGGCACCTGCCACCCACGTTCCGACGCACCCCGCATCACGCCCAGGGCGATGTGGTCGTTGGCGGCGATCACCGCGAGCGGGGGCGCGTCGTCGGGCAGCGCGAGGATCGCCTCGCGTCCGGACTCGGGGGACCACGTGCCGACGATCTCGCCGAGCGACTCGACGTCGTCGTGCCGCCCGGTCTCCGCGACGTAGACGTCGCGACGGGCGCGTGCCGAGGCGAAGTCCGCCGGGCCTCCCACGTGCAGGAAGCGCCGGTGCCGGGCGTCGACCAGGGCCGCGATGACGTCGGCGAGCAGGCTCGCGTCGGCGAGTTCGCCGGTGCTGCGCATCCGCTCGTCGAGTGCGGTGACGGCGACGACGGGCGCGGCGCCGTCGTCCGTCGTGAGGCCGTCCGGGACGACCGGCAGGAACGTGAGAACGCCCTCGACCTGCCCGCTGCGCGCGAGTTCGACGACGCGATCGGTGCGGTCCTGGGCGGCGCCGCTGACGCTGTGCGTGTCGACGGCGTAGCCGGCCTCCACCGCCGCTTCGGCGGCGCCCGAGAGCATGCTCATGCGGACCTCGGCGGCCGTGCTGGTGACGACGGCGACCCGGCCGGACCGGCGGGTGCGCATCGACCGCGCGGCAAGATTCGGCCGGTAGCCCAGCTCCGCCGCGACGGCGAGCACGCGCTCGCGGGTCCTGGGCGCGATGGTCCCCTTGCCGGACAGCGCGTAGGACACCGTCGACTGCGAGACCCCGGCGGCCCGCGCGACGTCATGACTGTTGGGGCGACTGGCTGACACGCTCACAGTGTCCCCTCCCGGGCCCCGGGCCCGCAGCACCCTGGAGATGTGCCGCTCTCGCTGCGGAGACCCAGCGTGTCCCCTGCCTCGTCGCTCGTCCCCGCGAGCCATGGAGCGATCCTCACGTTGACCTCCTTCCGGGCTTGCCGGCCCGACCGGCTTGACCCTGCTTCCCAGCCTCCGAGCGGGTGCTTGATGCGGTCGGCGTCGGGAACGAGCGCCGGGGGCGCTGTTGGTCAGACACAGGACGATTCCCTTCTGTGCCGAGGTGAGGCACGGGCTGGCGATGGTGAATCCAGTACGAGGCTATCGTCTTCCTGCCGCCGATGATGTTTATCCACAGGTTCATTCTTGGAGTAGCAGGGAGTGTGATCCAGTCATAGGATCGAACAGACGGCGATCCAATAGACCGGCTGGGGGTGGGCACAGTGAGTGATGCAACGCCGGGCGACGGCATGTCACCGCAGGTATCGCACGGCGGCATGTCACGACCGCTGCCAGGCGACGGCGTGGCGCCGCAGCTGCCGAGCGGCCGCATGTCACGACCCGTGCCAGACGACGGCGCGGCACCGCGGAGGTCGAACGACGAGGCGCGGGGTGACGGAGTCCCGCCGCGGATTCCGGACGGCGGCGTGTCACTGCAGGCAGGTCTCGATGACGACGCTGTGGCGGGCCTGCTGGCCCGGGTGCGTGAGTGCGCGCCCGGGCCGGAACTCGCATCGCTGCTGGAAACCCTGACCACCGCGTCAAGCGTCGTGGAGGCCGCGGCAGGCCCAGTCGTGTCAGGCCCAGTCGTGTCAGGCCCGGTCACGCCGGGGGATTCGGTCACGCCGCGGCGTGATGGGGTGCTGTCGGGGTTGGATTCGGTGGAGTTGGGTGTGGTGATTGCTGGGGCGGAGCGGTTGGTGTCGTGGGCGCGGGCGGTCCAGGCGCGGGCCGGGGCGGTGCTTGTCAGGGAGCAGGGCGGGGTGATGGGTGTGGAGCAGGCGGCCACGATCGTGAAGGACCGGCTCAAGGTCACCGCGCGGGAGGGGAGTGAGGCAGTGATCCGCGCGCATGAGTGTGCCCGGTTCCCTCAGGTCCTGCACGCCCTGGAATCGGGGCAGGTCACCGCGCGTAAGGCCGACACGCTCCTGCGTGCCGGCCAGGGCCTGACCGAGCAGGAGCGTGCGGCCGCGATCGAGGTCCTGCTGCCTGAGGCCCCGTCACGAACCTGGAAATGGCTGTCGGACCAGCTCAACGCCCTGACCGTCCGCCTGCACGGATCCACCCTGGAGGTCCGCCGGGCCGAGGAACGCTCCAACGTGTGGCTCGAGATCGCCGGGCCCGGCATGGGCCTGCTGTCCGCGCTCCTACCCGCCAAGGACGCCGCCCGCGTCTACAACGCCGTCCAAGCCGGCTCCGACCAGCTCCTGCGCCTGCCCGGACAAACCCGCACCCGCGGCCAAGCCCGCGCCGCCGCCCTGACCTCCCTCATCACCGGCCGCATCATCCCCCACCCCATCGACGAACACACCAGCGACTCCAGCGACGACAGCCGCAACAGCGACACCAGTCACGGCCGCCAAGACCGCCTCGACCACCACGACCGGAGGGTTCCGGCCGGCGTGGACACGACGGCCGGGGACCCGAGCAGCGCAGCGGACGTCGGCACGACGCACGCGGATCAGGTCAGCCGCGACACCGACACCGCACAGGCCCGTCTCAGCGTCCCGGTGACCGCGCCCGGCATGCTCGTGGAACCGTCCACCGACACCGACCTCGTGCCCGTCCCCCACGAGGACGACGGCATCCTGTCCACCGCACCCCGACCGATCGACAACGCACCGCCTGCCGGTGAGGTCGGGGTCGTGATCCGCGGCATCGAGGTACCCGCCACGATCAACGTCGTCGTCCCCGCCACCGTCCTGGCCAACCCCGATGACCACACCCCCGGGATCCTGGACCACCTCGGCCCCATCCCCGCCGACCTCGCCCGCGAGATCGCCGCCGAAGGACTCTGGCGACGCCTGGTCACCGACCCCGTCACCGGAATCCTCACCGACTACGGCACCACCGCCTACCAACCCCCCGCCCACCTCCGCGACGCCGTGCGCCACCGCGACCGCACCTGCACCCACGACGGCTGCGACCGACCCGCCACCGGCTGCGACCTCGACCACATCGACCCCTACAACCACCAGCAACCCCAAACACCCGGCCAGCCACCACCCACCAGAGCCGACAACCTCCACGCCCTGTGCCGCACACACCACAACCTCAAAACCCTCGCCGGATGGGAAGTCCAACGCGACCCCGCCACCGGCACCGAACACTGGACCTCACCCACCGGCCACACCGCCACCTACCAACCCGAACCCACCGACCCACAGCACCGCTACCAGACCATCAACCAGATCCAGCTACCTGGCACCACCACACCAGGAACCGCCGAGCCAGGGACAGCAGGGACCGCCACCGCCACGGCAGGGACCGCCGCGTCAGGAACTACCGCACCCGACACTCACCTGCCCGAGAACAGCGCGCCCGAAAGTGACGTTCCCAAGGACGACCACCCGAACCACACGCCACCCACCGGCAACCCCGACCAACTGCAGTCCAGCGGCACGCGCGAGCGGCAGGAAGAAGACCCCAGCAGCCAGGACACCCACACCCCGGAGCAGCACGACACCACCTCCCAGAACTCGCAGCACACCAACACCACCGACGATCCGAACCCCCGCAAACCAGAAGGACACCCCACAGGGGATCGCGACCGGCGGCAAGCCGGCGGCACCAATGACCGGAACGCCAACAGGCAGCAACGGCAGGACACCACCAGCCCCGGGCGACAGGACCTCGGCGACGACAACGCCAGCCCCACCAAGCCCGAAGGCAGCTTCCGACAACCACCGATACCGGTACCGCAGCCGATCCCGCGACTGACCGTCGCCCGCCCACCCAAGAACCCCGCAACCCCGGCCTCCAGGACGACACCCCCGGCAACCTCGAGGGCGATCTCCCCGACCTCGAACAGCGACACCGACGCGCTACCACCGTTCTAGCTCGGACCGCCGGCGCATGGCTGGCACATGGCCCGGCGCATGGCCCGGCGCCGTGCCGGCCAGGCCACCTCGTCGAGATGAGACTCATCGAGATCACGAGGGCCCGAGCCGGCACCGCGCCGAGTGCCACACCAAGGGGTGCCTGGGTCAGGCGGCCAGACGGAGGACCCGGACGGCGCCCGCGGCGATCGACACCTCGCCCGAGAACGTCTCGCCGGTCAGGAGGTCCGTGCCGGTCGGCACGGAGGCGGCCGACGACGGCACGGCGCCCGTCGCGTCCAGGGTGACCTCCGCGTCCGTGTGGTTGATGACGAAGATGTAGCCGGTACCGTCCTCCGCCACGCGGTGGACCGCCTCGACGCCGTCCGGGACCGCAATCGCCGGGAGCACGCCCGCCTCGGTCGCGATACGGCGGGCCAGGTGGGCGACGCCGTCGTCGGAAAGACGCGTTGCCACGTACCAGGCGGCGCCGTCGGGCCCGACCGGGCGGCGGGTGATCGCGGGGCGGCCCGGGAGAGGGCCGTCGTCGTAGGTGGCGACCGCCTCGACGTCGTCGGCGATCGTGGACTTCTCCGTCCACAGGTCCGCCGGGGCCGAGCCGCCGGGGAGCGACTCCCCGGAGATCCGCACCGTCTCGCCCTCCTGCAGCGGGAAGAACTCCTCCGTGCGCACCCCCAGCAGCTCGCGGAACGCGCCCGGGTAACCGCCGAGGCGGATGTGGTCGTGCTCGTCGGTGATGCCGGAGAAGTAGGTGATCAGGACGGTCGCGCCGCGGTCGGCTGCCGCGCGGACGCGCGCGGCGTCGTCGTCGGACACGAGGTAGAGGTTGGGGACGACGACGAGGTCGTAGCCGTCGAGGTCGCGCGACGGGGGGACGACGTCGACCGTCACGCCCAGCCGCCACAGCGCCTTGTACCAGGCCATCACCTGGTCCAGGTACTGCAGCCCCTCGGTGGGGTGCACGTCCTGGTCGCAGGCCCACCAGGCGTTCCAGTCGAAGACCAGCGCGGTCCGGGAGAGCACCCGCGAGCCGCGCACCTCACCGAGCGCCCGCACCGCCCCGCCGAGCGCGACGACGTCGCGCCACAGCTCGGAGTCGCGGCCCGCGTGCGGCACCAGACCGCTGTGGTACTTCTCCGCGCCCGCCTTGCTCTGGCGCCACTGGAAGAACATCACGGCGTCGGACCCGCGGGCCACGTGCGCCAGCGAGTTCCGCAGCATCTCCCCCGGCTGCTTGGCGCGGTTGCGCGGCTGCCAGTTCACCGCGCTCGTGGAGTGCTCCATGAGGATCCACGGGGCGCCGCCCGCAATGCCGCGGGCGAGGTCCGCGGAGAACGCGAGCTGGACGTGGCGGTCCGGGTCCGCCGCGGTCGTGTAGTGGTCGTTGGCGACGACGTCGAGGTCGTCCGCCCAGGAGAAGTAGTCCATCCCCGCGTGGCTGCCGGCCATGAGGTTGGTGGTGGTCGGCACCTGCGGGGTGACCTCGCGCAGCAGATCACGCAGGTCGCGGTAGTAGTCCAGCAGCGCGTCGGAGCTGAAGCGGTCGAAGTCCAGGCGCTGGGTCGGGTTCTGCATCGCCGTCGTCTCCAGCGGCGGCAGGACGTCGTCGAACGACCCGAGGCGCTGCGACCAGAAGGCGGTCCCCCAGGCCTCGTTGAGACGGTCGACATCCGTGTACCGGGCGCGCAGCCACTCCCGGAACGCGTCGGCGGCGGCCGGGGAGTAGTCACGGGGGCAGTGGCAGCCGAGCTCGTTGTCGACGTGCCAGAGCGCGAGCGCCGGGTGGTCCGCGTAGCGGCGGGCGACGCGCTCGGCCGTACCGAGGGCGTAGTCGCGGAAGACCGGGTGGTGGATCGAGTAGGTCTGGCGGGAGCCCTGGTGGAGCACGGTGCCGTCGGCGCGCTGCGGCAGGATCTCCGGGTGCTTGCGCGTAAGCCACGGCGGAACGGCCGCGGTGGCGGTGGCGAGCGCGACCCGCACGCCCGCCTCGTGGAGGCGGTCCATCGTGGCATCGAGCCAGCCCCAGTCGAACTCGCCCTCCCGGGGCTCGACGGAGGCCCAGGCGAAGATCGCGAGGCTGACGATGTTGACGCCCGCCTCCCGCATCAGCTCGATGTCCTCGAGCCGGACCTCCTCGGCCCATTGCTCGGGGTTGTAGTCGCCGCCGAAGGCGAGGCCGTCGAGGCCGGAGTTCCAGGGGCGGACCGCGGAGGGGTCGAAGGCGCTGGGGGCCGTGCGTCGTCGCATGCGCCGAGTCTGGCACGCCGGACTGAAACGGTTCAACCCGGCGGCCGCGGCTACCGTTGGGCCGTGACGTTCACCGCGGTGGCCGACCAGGTGCTCGTGCGGACGAGCCGTCGGATGCGTACGACGACGACGCTGGCGCTCGGGCCCGGCGGGATCCTGGTCGATCCCGCCTGGGAGCAGGACGAGCTGGACGGGATCGCCGACGACCTCGACGGACTCGGCGTGCGGGTGACCGCCGGGTTCTCGACCCACGCCCACTACGACCACCTGCTCTGGCACCCGCGGTTCGGGGGCGCGACGCCGCGGTGGGCGTCGTCGGCCGCCGTCGCCGTCGTCGCCGCGCAGCGCGACGCGCTGCTCGACGACCTGGCCGCGGATTCCGCCGGGTCGCACGACGGCGCGGTCCGCGCCCTGTTCGGCCGGGTGACGGCGATGCCCGACGACGACGGGCGCCCGGGCACCCGCATCCCCGGCCCGGACGGCGCCCTGCCGCCCCACGAGGTCGTCACGCACGACGCCCATGCGCCCGGGCACTCCGCCCTGTGGCTGCCCGGCCCGGGCGTCCTGGTGGCCGGCGACATGCTCAGCGACACCGAGATCCCGCTCCCGTTCGACCCCGACGATCTCGAGGCCTATCTCGCGGGCCTGGACCGGCTCGAGCCCTACGTGCGGGCCGCGTCCGTCCTCGTGCCCGGCCACGGCACGCCGTCGTACGCGCCGATGACCCGGCTGGACGCGGACCGGCGCTACCTCGACGCCGTCCTGTCCGGCCGGGCACCCGACGATCCGCGCCTGCGGGATCCTGGCATGGCCGACGCCCATGCGCGCGTCCTGCGGATCGCCGGCCGCTGAGCCCGCTCAGGCGGAGCGGGACTCCTCGACGCGGTCGAGCCATTCGTGGACGAGGGCCTCGAACACCGCCCGGCTCTCCAGGTGGACGTGGTGGCCGGCGCGGTCGACGACGGCGAAGGTGGTGCGCGGGTAGTGCTCCAGCAGGTCCCACGCCTGGCGGTAGCCGGTGACGTGGTCCTGGCGGCCCACGACGAACAGGCCGGGCCCGCCGAACGGGCGCGGCTCCAGCGGGAACGTGCCCGCGTAGGCGGCGGAGATCCGGTCGACGGCGCGCTGGTCGACGACGGACAGGCCCGGCGCGATCTCCGCGGCGAACCGCGCGAGGACGGCACGGGTCTGGACGACGTGGATGTCGTCGTCGGCGTCGAGCGCCGCGTCGCCGACCTCGTCGACCAGGGCGGGCTCCCGGACCAGCACCTGCCGGTCCGGCACGACCCGGCGCGCGTGCTCCGCCTCGATCACCGGGACCACGAGGCCGATGCCCTCGACCCTGTCGTGGGCGGCGGCGAGGCCGCGGGCGAGCAGGCCGCCGTACGACTGCCCGATCACCGTGTACGGGCCGGGGACCAGCTCGTCGACGGCGGCGCGGAGGACGCGGAAGACGTCGTCGGTGCCGGCGACGCTCTCCGGGGCGACCGTGCGGCCCATGCCGGGGAGGTCGAGATAGATCCGGCGCCATCCCGGGCGCTCCGCGAACACGGGCTCGTAGGCGCCCGCCATGAGGCGATGGTCCACCCCGAAGCCGTGGATCAGGACGGCCGTGGGCGCCCCGGGATCCTCCGGGCCGTGCACGACGTGATGGAGCTTGACACCTTCGACCTCGGCGAACATGCGAACACATTATCCGGCGGCCCGGTCGGGGCGTTCCGGAGCGGCCGTGTCAAGCGGGTCCGCCGCGCTATTTTGGCGCCCGGCGGTCGATGGATTCGCGGCTTTTGCTGGATCTGCCGGTGCTAGCGTGCCGCCATGGCCACAGTGCAGGGCAGTCTGATTCCCGACCTGACATCGGTGGACCTCATGGATCCGCGGACGTTCGTCGAGCACGAGCCGCGGGACTTCTGGCGCGAGGCCCGCAAGGCCGGGCCTGTCTACTGGCACCCCGCCCGTGAGGGGCGCGAGGGCTTCTGGGTCCTCACCCGGCACGCGGACATCCAGAAGGCCTACCGGGGGGTCCGCCAGTTCCTCTCGGGCCGCGGCACGGTGCTCGACGTCGTGGTGCGCGGCGACGACCCCGCGGGCGGCAAGATGATGGCGGTCAGCGACGGCGCGACGCACCGCCGGCTGCGCTCGGTCCAGCACAGCGCCCTGACCCCGAAGGTGCTCGAACCCGTGGTCCGGGACGTCAACGAGCGGGCGGACCGCCTGGTCGCCGAGGCCGTCGGCGCGGGCGAGTTCGACTTCGCCGCCGGGATCGCCGAGCACATCCCCCTGGCCACGATCTGCGACCTGCTGTCCATCCCCGAGGCCGACCGGCCGAAGCTGCTGGGCTGGAACAAGCTCGTGCTGTCGGCCGAGGAGGCCGGCACCGATCACATCGAAGCGCTCGCCGCCCGCAACGAGCTGGTCATGTACCTCGCCGACCTCGTGCTCGAACGGCAGGAGAACCCCGGCGACGACATGGTCAGCATGCTGGCCACGACCCCCGTCGACGGCAGGCCGCTGACGGTCGAGGAGGCGGCGCTCAACTGCTACAGCCTCATCCTGGGCGGGGACGAGACGAGCCGGATGTCCGCGATCGTCGCCGTGAAGGCCCTCGCCGAGCACCCCGAGCAGCTCGCCCTGCTCCGCGACGGGGCCGACCCGGAGATCGCCGCCAACGAGATGTTCCGCTGGGCGACGCCCGCGATGCACTTCGCCCGCCGCGCGGCCGACGACGTCGAGTTCGCCGGCGAGACGATCCGCAAGGGCGAGATCATCAGCCTCTGGAACACCTCGGCGAACGACGACGAGGACGTGTTCGAGAACCCGGGGACCCTCGACGTCACCCGGCACCCGAACCCCCATCTCGCGCTCGGGTTCGGCCCGCACTACTGCGTGGGCGCCTACCTCGGCACGGCCGAGATGTCGGCCGTCCTGTCGGCCGTCGCCCGCCACGTCGGCTCCATCGAGGTGTGCGCGGAACCCGCCCGCGTGTACTCGAGCTTCCTGTACGGGTACAGCTCGCTGCGCGTCCGGTTCCACCCGTAGATCGCCCTGCCCGCCCGAGCCCGGGCCCCGACGGCACCGCCGTCGGGGCCCGGGCTTCGTCGTGCGCCCGGCAGAGCGGGGGTGAAATTTCGATACGCCAGGGCATTGAACATTGCAATTGGCTGAGTTGGACGCACGTCCTAGGGTGAAAATGGTCGCACCGGGTCTCAATCTTGCTACCACTCTCCCCCATTCGAACCATTTCCCGCTAGGCTACGAGCGGCACAGGCAAGCCGCTCCACCACCCGGGAGAAACAATGGAAAAGGTCGTCGTCACGGGCATGGGCGCGTTCTCGCCCATCGGGAAAAGCGTGAACGAATTCAATGAGAATCTGTTTGCCGGTCGTCACGGCATTGCCCCCGTCGACCATTTCGACACCACGGATCTGGCGGCGAAGGTTCATGCCCCGGTCAAGGATTACGAGGCGGAGGAGTACTTCCCCGCGAACATGGCCTGGCGCCTGGACTCCTACAGCCAGTTCGGGCTGATCGCGGCCCGCGAGGCGATGCAGGACGCCGGGCTCGCCGGCGCCGTCGACCCGTTCCGGCTCGGGGTGTTCATGAGCACCGCCTTCGGCGGCATCGGGACGGTCCTGGACGAGTCGGAGACGATGCGCGAGCACGGCCCCCGGCGCGTGTCGTCCATGCTGGTCCCGAAGTGGATCGGCAACATGCTCTCCGGCCTGGTGGCGATCGAGCACGGCGCGAAGGGACCCGTCCTCGCGCACGTCGCGGCCTGCGCGTCGAGCGCCGCGAGCATCGGCGAGGGGCTGCGCGCCATCCGCCACGGGTACGCGGACGCCGCGATCTGCGGCGGCGGCGAGGGCATCACGCAGAAGCTCGTGATGGCGGGCTTCCAGAACCTGCGCGCGCTGACCACGGCGTCGGACCCGGACCGCGCCTGCCTCCCGTTCGACAGGAACCGCGGCGGCTTCGTGATGGGCGAGGGCGGGGCCGCGCTCGTGCTGGAGAGCGAGTCGCACGCGAAGGCGCGCGGCGCCACGATCCACGCCGTCGTGGCCGGTTACGGCATCACCAACGACGCGTCACACATCACCGCGCCGGCGGAGGACGGCGAGGCGGTGGACCGCGCGATCCTCGACGCGCTCACCGAGGCGGGCCGCCGGGACGAGACCGTCTACGTGAACGCGCACGGCACGGGCACGGTGAAGAACGACAAGCTCGAGGCGGCGGCGATCTCCCGGGTGCTCGGGGGCAAGGCCATCGTGTCGTCGACCAAGTCGATGACGGGTCACCTGCTCGGGGCCGCGGGCGCGATCGAGGCCGTGGCGTCCGTGCTGGCGCTGCGGAACCAGGCGGTACCCCCGACCGTCGGCACGACGGAGCTGGACGAGAACGTCCAGATCGACGTCGTCACCGGGGCCTCACAGCCGGCCGACCTGGACCGCGCGCTGTCTCTGTCCCTCGGTTTCGGCGGCCACAACGCATGCCTGGTCCTGGACCGCCCGTGACGGCCGGGCCTGCGTCCACGACCCGGCCCCCGGCGCGGGAACGAGGAACCGCGTGCGCAGCGCCGTCCGCAGCTCGGGTTCGGTGTAGCCGTCCGCGGTGACGCTGAGATGACACGGCGGTTCGGCGATCGCCAGGGTGAGGATGTCGCCGGACGCCGTCGTGTCGAGCTGGTCCAGCGGGACGGTGAGGCCGCTGCCGGTGCGTTTCACGGCCGCCTCCTTGCGCGTCCACAGCAGGCTCAGGTCGTCCGCCGCACGCAGCCGGCCCGCGAGGTGGCGTTCACCGGGCGCCGCGATCCGGGCGAACAGCGCCTCGCTGTACCGGACTCGCGGCTGCACGTCCACGCCGAGCGGCGCCGGCCCGAGCGCGCACACGCAGACCGACGCGTCGTGCGACCAGTTGAAGTGCCAGCCGGGCGCCCCCGCGAACCGTGGCTTCCCGTGCTCCCCGCTCACGACGCCGGGCAGGGGCCCGCCGGCCCGTTCCCGCCACAGGTACTGCAGCAGGGAGAACGCGACCACGCTCGCGTACCGGTCCGCCTTGCGCCGGCAGCGGTCCGCCCGCTCCCGCCGCCAGCGCGGCAGGCCCGCGCGGAGCCGCCGGAAGGCGGCATCGTCCAGGAGATCCGGCCGCGCGATCGCCAGCTCGATCGCACGGCCGCCGGTCATGACGCGCGGTCGATGACCAGGGCGGCGTTGTGGCCGCCGAAGCCGAGGGACAGCGACAGCGCGCGGGAGAACTCCATGCTCCGCGCCGCGCCGTGCACGACGTCGACCTGCACGTCCGGGTCCAGCTCGCGCGTCCCCACCGTCGCCGGCACGGTCTGCCGCCGCAGGGCGAGCACGGACGCCACCGCCTCGATCGCGCCGGCCACGCCCAGCAGGTGGCCCGTCATCGACTTCGTCGACGAGACCACGGCCTTGCCGCCCAGCGTGCGCGCGATCGCCGCGGACTCGAGCTTGTCGTTCTTGATGGTGCTGGTGCCGTGGGCGTTCACGTAGAGGGTGTCGTCCGACGGACCGGCGTCGGCCAGCGCGTCCGTGATGACGCGGTCCGCCGACTCGCCGTGCATCGCGGGGGCCGTCATGTGCGCGGCGTCGTCGGTCAGCGCGTAGCCGGAGACCTCGGCGAGGATCTGGGCACCGCGGGCACGGGCGTGCGACTCGCTCTCCAGGACGAGCGCGGCCCCGCCCTCGCCCATGACGAAGCCGGAACGGTCCTTGTCGAACGGCACGCACGCGCGGTCCGGGTCGGACTCGGCGGTCAGCGCGCGCAGGTTCTGGAAGCCGGCGACGACGAGCTTCTGGGTGGAGGCCTCCGCGCCGCCGCAGATCATGGCGTCCACGTAGCCGTGGCGGATGGCGCGCATCGCCTCGCCGATGCTCAGCGCGCTCGACGCGCAGGCGGCGAGGTGCGCGGCGGCCGGGCCGCGGGCGCCGGTGTCGATCGCGACCAGCCCGGACAGGATGTTGCCGTAGAACCTCGGGACCGTGAGCGGCGAGACCTTCCCCGCGCCCTTCTCCAGCAGGGTGTCGTACTCGCCCAGCAGCGTCCCCGTGCCGCCGAACGACGTCGTCATGTAGACGCCGATCCGGTACGGGTCGACGCCGTCGAGCACCCCGGACGCCGCGACCGCCTCCCGTGCCGCGATCATGCCGTACTGGCTGTAGGTGTCCATCCGGTGCGCCTCGCGCTCGGAGAAGTACCGGGCGGGGTCGTAGTCCTTGACCGGGGCGTGCACCTTGGTGGTCATGTCGCCGAGGTCGAAGTGCTCGATGGGGGCGATCCCGTGCCGCCCGGCGAAGAGGCTCTCCTCGAACTCGGCGAGGGTGCCGCCGATCGGGCTGATCACGCCCATGCCTGTGATGACGACCTTTTCCATGGCTCTCCTTGGGTTTTGTCCGGCCGTTCTCCGGGCACGCCACGTAGAGGCCGTTCTCGCGGGCCCCTACGTGGCGGTGGTGAGGTCAGGCGTTGTCGAGCGCGGCGGCCTTCTGGACGTGGTCGTACAGGTCCGCGACCGTGGTCATGTCCTCGTCGATCTTGGTGGCGTGCTCGCCCACCGTGTCCTCGATCTGGATCATCAGCTCGAACACGCTGATCGAGTCGACGCCGATCTCGTCGAGCCGGTCGCTCATCTCCAGCTCGTCCGCGGACTTCGTGGCGAAGGCCGCGAGAGCGTTCCTGAAGTCTGTCTCGTTCATGAGGTTCTCCTTCTGGTGTGGGGGGACGTCAGAAGCCGAGCTCCCGGAGCCAGGCCAGGAGCTCGTCCTCGCGCTGCTGCGCCTCGGGCTCCTGCCACGACCCCATCGCCTTCTCGTCCACGACCTGGCCGTCGCGCAGGTAGATCACGCGGTCGCCGCGGGCGGCGACGCCGGGGTCGTGGGTGACCATGACGACGGTGGTCCCGTCGCGGTGCACGCCGGTGAACGCGTCCATGACCTCACCGGTCATGGACGAGTTCAGGGCGCCGGTGGGCTCGTCGGCGAACAGCACGGACGGCTCGCCGGCCAGCGCACGGCAGATCGAGGCGCGCTGCAGCTGGCCGCCGGACACCTGCGTGATGCCGTGGTCCTTGATGTGCGCGATCCCGAACCGCTCCATCAGGGCGTCGACCCGCGCGATCGCGGCGTCCCGGCCGGACCGGTCGGTCCCCTTGAGGGCGGGCAGCAGGATGTTGTCCCGCACGTCCAGGTTGCCCAGGAAGTGCGCCTGCTGGAACACGAAGCCCATCTTCGTCAGCCGGACCTCGCTCATCTCGGAGTCGCTGAGCGACGTGAGCTCGCGCCCCTCCAGCAGCACCGTGCCGGACGTCGGCCGGTCCATCCCGCTGATCGAGTACAGCAGCGTCGACTTGCCGGAGCCCGAGGCGCCCATCACGACGAGGAACTCCCCCGGCCGCACGGCCAGGTCGATCCCCCGCAGCACCTCGGTGGGCGGCTCGGTCGAGTAGAACGTCTTGGTCAGCTCCCGCGACTCGAGCGTCGTGGTCGTCGTCGTGGCCTCGTTCGTCATTGCCTGATTCATGATTCTTTCCTCATCCCCTGAGCCACTGGCTCTTGTCAGCGGTCCGGATCCCCGCGGTCAGCAGGACGACGCCCACGTAGCCCGCCCCGAGCAGCAGCAGCGGGAACAGCGCGTACACCAGCCACGGGTTCGGGATGAACGACAGGTCCGAGATGGTCAGCGCCATCATGTTGAGCAGCACGGCCGCGAAGCCCTCCCCGCCCGTGGCGGCGAACACCACGCCGAGCAGGACGCCGAGGACGACGGTGACCAGCACCTTCAGCCGGATCTGGGAGATGATCTCGGCCCCCGAGAACCCGATCGCGGTCAGCACGCCCATCTTCGACCGGTCCCGCGTCAGCCGGAGCTTCAGGAACAGGCTCGTGACCAGCACGGCCACCCCCAGCCCGAAGATCAGGGAGATCCAGGAGGCGCTGCGGAACGCCGTCGTCGTCCCCGCGAACGACTGCTTCTGGTACTCCGCCAGCGGGTAGACCGCGGTCCGCGGGAACTGCTCCGCCAGGGCGTCCGCGACCTGCTCCGGGTCCTGGCCGTCCGCCGCGTTGGCGTAGAACGTGTAGGCCGTCGCGCCGTCGGGCACCTCACCGCTCATCTTGGCCGTCTTGCCGCCCGCGGTGATGTCCTGGTAGATGGCGCTGATCTCGACGTCCGACGCCGTGCCGTCCTGGTCGAGGGTGATCGTGTCGCCGACGCCCTTCTCCAGCTCGGTGGCGAGCAGCGCCGACAGCGCGATCTGCCCGGCCTGGGGCGCGGCGCCCTGCATGAACTCGATCGTGTCGCCCGAGTAGTCGCCGATCTGGACCGGCACGCCGACCGTGCCCTCCGGGCCCTCGGTCCGGTACTGCACGCTCGCGAAGAGCTCCAGGTCCCTCAGCCGCTCGTCGCCCTCCAGGGCGCCGAGCACCTCGTGGCGCAACTCGTCGACGTCGTCCTGGTACTGCACCGCGACGGCGAGGTCGCGCTCCGGCAGGCCCAGGTACTCGACGAACTTCGGGCTCTCGAAGGTGGTCAGCAGGTTCACCGGGATGGTGATCAGCACCGCCGTCAGGAAGAACACGACCGGCACCAGGAGCCACTGCCCCGCCTCGGCCCGCAGGTCGAGGAACGCCAGGCGCGTGTTGATGTCCCCGCCGGACGACGACGCCAGGGTGGTCCGCCGCACCCACCAGGCCTGCCGCCTGGCGCGCCGCGCGGTCTGCTTCTCGGTCAGCGTGCTGCCGTGCACGAGGGCGTTGACGACCTCGATCTTCTTCACCGCGCCGAGCACGTTGCGGCAGATCCCGACCACGATCAGGAAGACGACCGCCAGCGAGATGAGCGGCACCAGGAAGGTCCACAGGCCGATCGGCGCCGCGGCGTAGTTCGCCTGGAGGTTCTGCGTCAGGAACATCGTCGCGAAGATCGCGAGCAGGCCGCCGATCACGCACGCCACGAACGTCATCACGCTGTACTTGGACAGGTACAGGCCCGAGATCGCGCGGTTCGGGATGCCGATCGCCTTCATCGCGCCGATCTCGCGGACCTCGTCCTCCAGGGTCCCCTTGATCACGAACCGCAGGTTGAGCAGCGCGATGACGATGAGCAGCAGGCTGATGAAGATCAGCGCCATGGCCGACAGGCCGTCGCTCAGCGTGTTGATGACCTGGATCTGCGCGGCCGTGATCGCCGGGCCCTCCTTCGGCAGCGCGTCGTCCGCCTCGTAGGCGGCCTGCAGGGCGTCCGCCCCGCCGGCGTCCGCCAGCAGGTACTCGACGATGATCTCCGGCAGGTTGCTCGAGTCGCCGCGCAGCGTCTCGAAGTCCTGGTCGGAGATCAGGACCCGCGTCGCGCTGTTGGCCGACGACGCCATCTGCGCGTCCTTCACGACGCCGACGACGTCCAGCGAGAACGGCCCCGAGTCGGTCGCGACGGTCAGCACGTCACCGGGCTGGAGGCCGAGCGACTGCTGGTACTTGACCGGGATCCAGACCTCGCCCGGCCCGGGCTCCGGGATGTTCCCCTCGCCGTCGACGAGGAAGTCGAACTCGTCGTTCTGCGTCACGAACAGGTTGTCGAACCGGTTCTGGCTGAGGTCGCCGGACTCACCCGTCTCCGGGCGCTCCCAGCTCAGCGCGTTGCTCTCGTAGCCGAGCATCTCGGTCACGAGCCAGGAGTCGATCTCGTCGTGCTCGGCCGCGAACGCCTCCAGCGCGGCGGTGTCGTACTCGCCCTTGTGCATCTGCAGGAAGTGCGGCGGTTTCGCCTGCTCGAACAGGCCGCCGACCGCTCCCGCCATGCGTTCGATCACCATCGACCCCGTCGCCATGAGAAAGGCGCTCAGGATCAGGATGACGATCAGGGCCGCATTGATGCCCTTGTTCTTGGTGAGGTCGTTGAAGGCGTACCGGAGATAAAGCCGATCTCCGTTTTTCACTGGAAGCTCCAGACTCCCGGGATCTGCAACGACATCCACGTGAGGACGAGGTGGTAGATCACGTCGAGGACTAGGTTGAAGATTTCGATCCGGGCCCACTCACCGGTCTCGCGGCGCCTGCGGACCACCTCCTGGGTGTGGGTCCACAGCCCGCTCAGGCCGTAGATGTACAGCGTGACCAGCACGCCCACCCAGAAGTTACCCTGGAACCAGATCGCGAGCACACCCATCACACCCAGCCCGAACTGGGCGAAACCGTACTTGACCTGGAACGGTCCGCCCGGCCAGCCGAGCTTGGCGGCGGTTCGCTCCGGGTACAGCACGTTGATGATGAATCCGCCGACAGCGATAAAGCCGTGCGACACCACGAACTGGTGCAGCAGCAGGGTGTGCATGATCTTGGCCTCGTCGGCCGGGAAACCCAGGATCCACAGGTGGACGAGCGCGGTGAGGATACCGCCCCCGATGATGTAGACGATCGCCATTTCTCTCAGTTCCTCTTTCGCTGTCGCCGCGGTCGCGGCCGGGTCGAAGTGTTCATTTCTTGTTCGCCTCGGCGGCGGCCTGCCGGGCGTACTCCTGCTCGATCGTCCTGATGCTCCTCGCCCGGTAGACCACCACGGCGATGGCCACGAGCATCAGGCCCACGAGGATGAACATCAGGCCAATTCCTCGCGAGGCGCCCACGCCGACCCATTGCCCGGCGGTTTCCGCCAGGGCGCCGTCGGCGGTGAGCAGGGGGTTGAAGACGTGGTCGGCCAGCAGCCCCGAGATCCCGTACGCGACGATGTAGCCGAGCTGCGAGAGCAGGCCCATCAGGCCGAAGACCCGGCCCTGCGTCTCGTTCGGGATGGCCGCGCGGACCAGCACCTCGACGCTCGTGTTCAGCACCGGCAGGGTGGCGAAGAACAGGAACGTGAAGACGCCGATCGCCCAGACGTTCGGCGTCGTCCCCATCGCCAGGACCGCGACGCCCCCGCCGGCCAGCCCCGCGGCCAGGTAGGCGCGGTGCCGGGTGCCCAGGCCGGCGGCGCTGATCACGATGCTCGCCACGAGCATGCCGACCGCCGCCACGGACCGGATGGTGCCGAGCGTCTCCTCGTCCGACAGGTCGAGCACCATCGGGGTCTGCAGGGTCACCAGGAAGCCCATGCAGAACGTGACCAGCGTGATCAGGAGCATCATCACGGTCACGGCCCGGTTGCGGGCCATGAACGTGACCCCGAACCGGAACTCCGACCAGAACGAGCCGGTCGCGCCCTCCTGCGCCGAGCCGCCCCGCGTCGTGCCACGGATGGTGCGCCACACGAGCAGCATGCAGCCGACGGTCACGGCCATCGTCGCGACGTCGATCATGACGACGACGCCGATGTCCCAGGCCGCCATCAGCACGCCCGCGACCGCGGGCGAGATCAGGTACTGCGCCGCCCCCGCGAGCTGCACCAGGCCGCCGGCCCTCGCGTACTGCTCGGGCGTGAGCAGGTCGCCGATCGTGGCCCGGTAGGCCGGGTCCATCACGGAGGTGAACACGGAGCTCAGCCCCACGCAGAGGCAGATGACGGGCACGCTCGCGACGTCGGTCGACAGCGCGACGAGCAGCAGGACGAGGCCCACCGCCGAGAACGTGTCGCCGAGGATCATCAGCAGCCGCCGGTCGAACCGGTCCGCAAGCACTCCCGCGAACGGGGTGAGCAGCACGCCCGGCAGGAAGGCCGCCATGGTCACGGCGGCCACGGACGAGGTGGTCCCCGTCTCCTGGTAGACGTGCACGCCCAGCCCGAACGCGGTCAGCCCGTTGCCCAGCCGCGCGACGAGCTGCGAGGCCCAGATGATCAGGAAGGCCCGGTAGTTGCGGCGCTGTTCCCTGGGGTCGCCGGCGGCGACGTCTTCGGTCAGCACGTTCTCGGCGGTGCTCACAACGCCCCCGCCGTAACGCGGTTCAGGTCGTCCAGGACGGGCACGACCCGCTCCGGCTCGTCCAGGACGAACATGTGCTCGGCCCGGTCCAGGTGGTGGTACCGGAGCGGCCGGACGAGGTACTCCTGCCAGACCTGCGGCGTGCCCGCGGGCGTCTGCGTGTCCCGCTCACCCAGGATGAGGTGGGCGGAGACGTCGAGCCGCGTCACGGGCCGGCGCCGGATCTCCTCCAGCACCTCGTAGTCCGCACGGAAGGCGGGCAGGAACAGCTCCATGATCGACCGGTCCCGCAGCACCTCCTCGGGGAACGTGCCGAAGGACCGCAGGTGCGCCATCAGCTCCGGCTCCGGCAGCCCGGCGAGACCCACCACCGGCAGCTCCCGCGGCCCGGCCGAGGCCGACAGCACGAGGTCCGCCGGCCGCCGCCCGTCGAACTCCGGGCGTCCGGTCATCGCCAGCAGCGTGTGGTAGCCGACGACGGCGCCCATGCTGTGCCCGAAGAACACCGCCCCGGGACGCAGCACGTCCCGCAGCTCCCGGAGGTAGAGGTCGACCAGCTCGTCGAGCCGGGTCACCGCGGGCAGGACGGACGTCCCGTGCCCGGGAGGGTTCACCGTCCACACGTCCCAGTCGCCGTCGAGCCGGCCGATCAGGCGGTTGAACGACGCCCCGAACCCGCCGAGGAACGGGAACATGACGATCTGCCGCCCGGCCGACTCCCGCAGGTGCCAGAGGACGTCGGAGCTCATGCCGTCCCCGCCTCGGCGGCCGCGGGCGTCCCGGACACCGCCGCCGTCTCCTTGCTCCGGTCGCCCTGGCCCGGGAAGGGAGCGCCCTGACGCGTCGTGTACTCGTTCTCGAGGTACTCCGGGAACGTGTGCAGCTCGTCGGCCAGCTTGCCGCCGCCCCGGGCCTTGAGCACGAGGTAGAGCACCACCGTGAGCGCGGCCCACAGGACGATCTGGATGTACTGCGTGTCGAGCTTGAACTCGTACAGCCCCAGGTGGCTGCCGGACGCGGAGACCCAAAACGGGATGATGAAGAACCAGGTGTTGCCCTTGGTCACGGGCAGCAGGAGGTTCATGGAGATGCCCAGGACGGAGAGCTGCACCGCGTACAGCGGCCACGCCACCGCCTGCTCGGGCCCGGACAGCAGCATCCCCGGCGCCACGAAGACCGCGATGCCCAGCCCGGTGAGCGCGCCGCCCCAGATGCGGCTGCCGGTCGCCCGGTTCATCAGCGGCAGGAAGATCCCGAAGAAGCCGGCGCCGATCGCCAGCATGCCGATCTCCATCACGATGAGCGACAGGAACTTCAGGAGCCCGTCGACGGGCCCCAGCGGCTCCGCCGGCACCTCGATGCCGAAGAGGATGCAGAGGTAGCGGATGACCCAGATGTACGCGGCCATGATCGCCACGAGCACCGGGATCCAGACGAGGTCCTTCCTGCGCGGGACCAGGGAGCGGCCGAAGTTCGCGACGCCGCGCCATCCGTCGTACGACAGCAGGACGACCAGGGCGGCGATCGCCGGCGTGTTCAGCACGAAGATGATGAACGGGTTCGCCATGGACATCTCACCGATGATCCCCGCCATGTACTCGTAGTCCGGGGCGTAGAACCCGATGAGGATCCACAGGGGCAGGATCGCCCACAGCATCACGGTCCAGGCGTGCTTGCGGTAGCCGCGCAGGCCGAGGCGGGCGGGCTTGCCGCCCTCGGGCGCGGGGGTCGTCACTTCGGGCGTCGTCGATCCGGACGCTGAGTTCTCGGAGACGGTGGTGTCGGACACGGTCTTTCCTTCCGGTTTCACGAGGAGGTCACGAGTAGATGTCGTCGATCTGCTGCTTGGCCTCGGCGAGGGCCCTCGGCGCCCGCTCGGCGAAGAACTCGACGTCGTCGTCGGTCAGCTGGGCGTTGGCGTAGATGCGCGACATCGTCGAGATGAGCACGCCGTGCCGCTGGAGCGCGGCGGTCAGCAGGATGTCCTTGCCCATCAGGTCGAAGTCGTACTGGTCGGGGGTGTCGAGCGGCGTCTCGCGGCAGTGGAACGAGGCGAGCCCGGCAGGGCCCTGCACGATCAGCGGCAGGCCGATGCGCGCGGCCTCGGCGAGCAGCACGTCGTGCACTGCCTCGACGCGACGCCGCATGGCCACCAGCGCCGCCTCGTCGTCGCGGCCGAGGATCCGGAAGGTCGCCCGGACACCGGCCGAACCCAGCGAGTACCCGTTGAACGTGCCCGCGTGGACGACCCGCTTGCTCTCCAGCAGCTGCATGATCTCGGCCTTGCCCGCGAGCGCGGCGATCGGCATGCCGCCGCCGGCCAGGGCCTTGCCGAAGGTGGCCAGGTCCGGGGTGACGCCGAACGTCTTCTGGGCGCCGCCGAGGCCCATCCGGACGCCCGTGATCATCTCGTCGAAGATCAGGACGACGCCGTACCGCGTGCACAGCTCGCGGACCTTCTCCAGGTACCCGGGCGCGGGCTCGACGGAGCCGCCGTTCACGCACACCGGCTCCAGCAGCACGCAGGCGATCTCGTCGCCGCGCTCGGCCAGCAGGGTCTCCAGCGCCGCGGCGTCGCTCCACGGCAGCATGTACGACTGCTCGGCCATGATGCCGGCGGCCCGGCCCGCGGTGCCCTTGTAGTCGCCGCGGTAGTCGACGGGCACGGGGTTGGCGCGGTCGGGCACGCGCCCGCCCATGATGTTGTCGTAGCTGCCGTGGAAGTGGTTCTCGAACCGCACGAACTTGTTGCGGCCCGTGTAACCGCGCGCCAGGCGGATCGCGATCTGCAGGATCTCCGAGCCCGACGTGCCGAACCGGACCATCTCCGCGCACGGGATGTGCTGGTTCATCAGCTCGAGCGCGTCCGCGTCGAAGTCCGTGTGGCTGACGCACAGCACGTCCCGCATCGCGTCCGACAGCGCGTCGAGGTACTCCTCGTTGGAGTGCCCGAGGATCATCGCGCCGAACCGCGCGTACAGGTCGAGGTACTCGTTGCCGTCGACGTCGAACAGCCGGCTGCCCCGGCCGCCGCTGAAGTGGATCGGCACCTCGGCCCAGGGCATGTTGAAGTTGTAGTTCACGCCGCCCGGCAGGATCTTCCTGACCCGCTCGTGGTAGGCCAGGTTCGCGGTCGTCGCCAGGGGTTCGGTGGTAGCCGTCATCAGGCGGACTCCTCCGCGAGGTACTCGCTGATGTCGTCGACCGTCTTGAACTCGAAGAGCGCGACCGGGTTGATGTCCATGTCGAGCTCCTTGCGGAGCCGGTTCACGATCTTCAGCGCCTGCACCGAGGACACGCCGAGCTTCATGAAGCTCGCGTCCTCCTCGATCTCGCCCGGTGCGATGGACAGTTCCGTGGCGATCTCCTTGACGAGAACGGCCCTGATTTCTTCTTTTTCCATGATGTTTTTCCTCTCAGAACTCGAGCCAGTACGGCGCGCGGGTGAACGGGTAGGGGGCGAGGGCGACGAGCGTGCCGGTGGCGTCCGGGAAGAAGCGCGCCCAGTCGATCGCGCGGCCGTTCACGAACCCGTCGGCGGCCGCCTCGTACGACGCCGGCGGCTCGCCCTTCGGGCGCCGGTCGGGCTTGGCCACGTGGTTGACCACGGCCTCGGCGAGCGCCCCGGTCGCGGGGTCGAACCGCGCGGTCGCCCGCCAGTCGTGGGCGGGGCGGAAGCGGGCCAGCGTCATCGCGAGGTCGTAGGTGTCGACGCCGTCGGCCAGCAGGCCCTCGACCTCCTTGAGCAGCGCCCGCAGCGCCTCCTCGGACTTCGCCGACAGGCAGATCAGCGGCGCGGTGAGCTCGCCGCGGCGGCGCCCGGCGTCGTCGTCCCGGAGCTCCTCGACGACGACGTGCACGTTCGTGCCGCCGAGCGCGAGTGAGGTGATGGCGCCCGCGCGCCGGCCGCCGGCCGGCCGCGCCCAGTCCCGCGGCTCGGTGACGACGTCGAACGGCGTCCGCTCCAGCTGCAGCAGCGGGTTCACCGTGCCGAGGTGCAGGTTCGGCGCCATCCGCCCGTGCTTCAGGCTGAGCAGCAGCTTCGCGAGCCCGGCGCCGCCCGCGGCGCTGAGCAGGTGGCCGATGTTGCTCTTCACCGAGCCCAGGCCGACGCGGTGGTCGCCGAGATCCTCCTTCCGGTAGATCTTGGCGAGCGCGTTCACCTCGATCGGGTCGCCGATCTTCGTGCCGGTGCCGTGCGTCTCGATGTAGCCGATGGACGCGGGGTCGACGGCGCCCGCGTAGGCGTCGCGGACGACGTCCGCCTGGCCGCGCGGGTTCGGCGCCATGATGTTGAGCGACGAGCCGTCGTTGTTGACCGCGTGCGCCGCGATGCGGCCGTAGATCCGCCGGTTCTTCGCGAGCGCGACGTCCTCCCGCTCCAGGACGACGACGACCGCGCCCTCCCCGAGCAGCGTGCCGTCGGCGTCCTCGTCGAACACGCGGGTGCGCGGGTGCGACGTCGTGATGCCGCCCGCGTTGGCCAGGAACGACGTGTAGGCGGCGCTCATCAGGTTGACCCCGCCGACGACGGCGCCCTCGCACCCGTTGTTCCGGATGTCGTCGATCCCCCGGGTGAGGGCCACGAGGAACGACGAGCAGGCGGTGTCGATCGCGGTGACCGGCCCGGTGAGGTCGTACTGGTGCGAGATCCGCGCGGCCAGGGCCTGGTGGTACGAGCCCATGATGGTGCGCGGGTGCAGCCCGGCCGCGCCGTGCTTGTCCATGTACCGGCACAGCAGCCCGTAGTACGGGTTGCAGGTCATGGCCATGTGCACGGCGTAGCGGCGGGCCGCGGCCCCGGACTCGGCGAGCCCGGCGTCGCACGCCGCGTCGTACGCGACCTCCATGCCGACGCGGTGCTGCGGGTCCATGAACCGCGCCTCGTCCGCCTCGATCTTGAAGAAGCCGGCGTCGAACATCTCGATGCCGTCGACCTCGCCGATGATGTCGTCCCAGCCCGGCGCGCCCGCGAGGGCACGCCGGTGCTCGCTGACCGGGGCGGTGCGGTCGACGCCGTTGATCAGCAGGTCCCAGAACTCCTCCTGGCTCGCCGCGCCGGGCAGGCGCAGGGCCAGGCCGGTGATGACGACGGGCGCCGGGCCGGAGGTCATACGAGGACCTCGTCCTTGGTGGCCGCGGCGTCCGTGCCCGCGTGCAGCGCCGGGTCGTCGATCCACTCGAGGTGCAGCGCGTCGTCGTCGTACCAGACGCTGACGTGGGTGCGGGCGACGGTGGGCGCGTCGTCGGCGGCCTCGAGGATCTCGTGCGGCGGGATGTGGCCCTGGAAGTTCACCAGGATGAAGTCGAGCTTGCGCTCGTCGTTCCAGTAGGCCGCGCGCACGTCGTTGAGGGTGCCGAGGTCGCGCTGGTCCGCGAGGGCGTGCACGAAGTGCAGGCCGATGTCGCCGACCCGGGTGAGCCGCTCGGACAGCTTGGCCTGGTCGTTCTCGCCGGTGAGGACCACCGGGATGATGTCGAGGAACTCGCCGAAGCAGTTGGCCCAGTCGTGGCCGACGAACCGGCGCACGCTGTGCACCCAGCCGATCGCGACCTCGGGAGAGCCGCTGAGCTCCGCCAGCTTCTCATGGACCTTGCGCAGGCCCAGGTCCAGCGGGTTCGCGTCCCCGGTGAGGGGGTAGTGCTCGATCTGGATGCGGCCGCGCGGGCTGTCGATCGCGGTCGGGATGGCCTGCGCGCGGTTCGCGGCGGACCAGGCGGTGTAGTCGAAGCCGTCCGACTCCGCCGAGTTCCTGGCGTCGTCGCCGGCGCCGATCCGGGTCGGGTCCGCGAGCGACTCGAGGAACGCGCCGAACTGCTGCGGCTCGGGGAGTTCCTCGCCCCGCAGGACGCGGGTGATCTCGTCCTTCAGGATCCCGGCGCTGAAGCCGTCGAACACGGCGTGGTGCAGGGCCCAGACCGCCTGCAGCTCGTCGTCGGACACGCGCATGATGACCACCCGCCACATCAGGCCCTCGCCGAAGGCCTCCTTCTGCAGGCCGTAGGCGAGCTCCTCCATGACGTCGCCGATCTGCCCGCGGTCGATCCGGCGGGCGTCCAGCACCGGGATCAGGTCGGCGAGCTGCTCGAACGGCTCGTGGTCCATGATCTGGAAGCGCTCGCCGACGAGCCGTGAGCGGAGGGCGTCGTGGCGAGTCGTGGCCCTCACGATCGCGTCCGCCAGGTCCTCCGGGGCGTGGCCCGTGATCACGTGGAGGAAGCCGCCGGCCTCGACGTCGCTGTCCTGGTGCAGGCGGCCGAAGGCGCCGATCGTGTAGCCGTCCTGCGCGGGCTCGTCCGCGAAGGACCGGGTGAGGCGGACGGCGTCGTTCACCGACCACGAGACGGTCCGCTTGAGCTGCGCGTCGCTCAGGGTCTTGCGCGACGTGTCGCGGGTGGGGGCGGCCGGGGCCGGCGCGGCCGCGGCGGCGGCGGCCTCGGGCAGGACCGCCGCGATGAGCGCGTCCGCCGACGGGTGCCGGTAGAGGTCCGTGACCTCGACCTTCACGCCCTCCTGCCGCAGCCGCCGCACGAGGGTGATCGCCTGGAGGGACTGCCCGCCGGAGGCGAAGAAGTCGTCGCCCGCGCCGAGGCCGGGCAGGCCGAGCGCCTCGCGGAACATGGTCAGCACGTCGGCGGCCGTGATGGTCGGGGCGGTGGGGGTGGTCACTGCTGCCTCCTGAGGCTGTGGCTGCTGGGTCTGGAGCTCGGCCGCCCGGGCGGCGAGCGCGCGGCGGTCGATCTTGCCGTGGGCGGTGAGGGGGAACTCGGGCACCGCGACCAGGCGGTTCGGCACCATGTAGTGCGGGAGCTTGGCCAGGAGGTACTCCCGGGCCTCGGCCTCTGACGGCGCGGCGCCGCCGCCGGCGACCCCGGTGTAGAAGCCGGTCAGGCGGCTGTCGGTGCCCTCCTTCTGGTGCAGCACGACGGCCTCGGCGATGTCGGGGTGCTCCTGCGTGGCCACCTCGATCTCGGCCAGCTCGATCCGGTAGCCGGCGTGCTTGATCTGGCGGTCGATGCGGTCGAGGTAGACGATGCGGCCGGCGTCGTCCAGCACCACGCGGTCCCCCGTGCGGTAGACGCGGCCGCGGTCCCCGGCCAGGTGCTCGACGAACTTCTCGGCGGTGAGCTCCGGCCGCTGGTGGTAGCCGAGCGCGACGCTCGGGCCGCCCACACACAGCTCGCCGGTCACGCCGCGCGGCACGTCCGTGCCGTCGGGGTGCACGATGTAGAGGTCGCGGTTCCGGCAGGGGACGCCGATCGGCATCCGGTCGAAGTCCGGGAACTCGTCCACGCGGAAGTACGTGGTGCAGACCGACGCCTCGGTGGGCCCGTACAGGTTGTAGAGCTTGCCCGCGCCCAGCACCTCGAACGCCTTGCGCGCGGCCCAGGGCTGCATCGCCTCGCCGCCGACGTACAGCGCCGACATGTTCGCGACCGCCTCCGGGCGCTCCGCCATGAGCAGGTGGAACACCGCGGTGATGAGGATGCCGGCATCCGCCTTCTCCTCGGTGAGGAAGTCCGCGAGCAGGTTCATGTCCATGTTCTGCTCGCGGCCGCCCATGATCAGGGTGGCGCCCGCGAGGAACGCGCTGTGGATGTCGAGCAGCGACGGGTCGAACGTGTAGCCCGTCAGGTGCAGCACCCGCATCCCGGGCCGGTAGTCCATGTACCCGTTGTCCGCGCAGGTGCTGAGCACGCCGCCGTGGCTGACGAGCGTGCCCTTGGGCCGTCCCGTCGTGCCCGAGGTGTAGATCATGATCAGCGGGCTGTCCTCGGTGATGCCCGACGGCGCCGCGTACGCGCCGGTCAGATCCTCCGGACGGTGCGCGACGACGCCGTCCGCCCACGTCCGGGCCTCCGGTGCGCTGGCGAGGACGACGCCGGCGCCGCTGTCGCCGAGGATCCCGGCGACCCGCTCGTCCGGCAGGCCGGCGTCGAGCGGGACCTCGATCGCGCCGCACTTCATCAGGGCGATCCGGGAGAACACCTGCCACGGCCCGCGGTCCAGGAGGCACAGCACGAAGTCACCGGCGGCGACCCCGGCGGCCTGGAGGCCGCCCGCCAGGGCGTCGGTCACCTGGTCGAGCTCCGCGTAGCTCCACTCCTGGCCGGCCCAGCGCAGGGCGGGCAGCTCCGCGTGCTCCGCGAACGAGGCCGTGATCCGGGCCAGCAGGGACTCCGTGATCGCGGGGCCCTCGGCCGTCAGCTCCGTGCGGCGGCGTGCGTGCTCCTCCGGGGACTCCAGGGAGAGGTCCGCGACCCGGCGCCCGGCGTCCTGCGTCATGGCGAGCAGGAACTGGTCGAGCTGGCCGCCGAGGCGCGCCATCGTGCTGTCGTCGAACATCTCGGTGCGGTACTCGAGGTCGATCGCGAAGTCGTCGGACGCGACCCGCTCGGCGATGCTGAACGAGAGCGCGTAGCGGCTCTTGATGCGCCCGTGCGGCAGCGGCTCGATCGTCAGCCCGTCGAGCTCCAGCTCCTCGGTGCCGGTGCTGACGTAGCTGAACATGACGTCGAACAGCGGGTTGGCGTCGGCGCCGGCCTGGATGCCGAGCCGGGCCAGGACCGCCTCGAACGGCGCGTTCTGGTGGCCGAGCACCGCGACCGTGCTCTGGCGGGCCGAGCCGACGTAGTCGCGGACCGTGCGCCCGGCGTCGTCGGACAGGCGCAGCGGGAGGGCACCGACGAACATGCCCACGGTGTGCTCGCTGCCGGGGACGTGCCGGCCGGTGACGGCCGTACCGAGCAGGAACTCCTTCTGGCCGCTGTACAGGCCGAGCACCCGGGTGATCGCGGCGAGGACCACCATGTACGGCGTCGCGCCGCACTCCCGTGCCAGGTCGGCGACCGCCTGCCGGCTCGCCGCGGAGACGAAGCTGTGGCGCCGGCCGTCCAGGGTGGCGTTCTCGGGCGGGGTGCGGTCGGCCGGGATCTCGAGCCGCGGGAGGTCGTCGCCCAGCTGGTTCGCGAAGAACTCGACGTCGGCGTCCGTCCGGCCGTCCGCCTTGAGGCGGTCCAGCGCGGCGACGTAGTCGGTGTAGCGCAGGGGCGGCCCGGCCAGCGCCTCGCCGCGCAGGGCGCGCACGAGGTCGTCGGTGACGATCTCCAGGGAGGCCTGGTCGCCGACGATGTGGTGCATGTCGAGCAGCAGGTAGTGCAGCTCCGGGTCCACCGTCAGGACCTCGATCCGCACCAGGGGCGCCGTGGCGAGATCGAAGGGGCGCGGGCCGGCCGCGAGGCGGGCCTCGACGTCGGCGGCGGTCGCGGTGGTGGCGGTCACGACGTCGGGCACCTCGGGGACCACGCGCTGCACCAGAGTGCCGTCGCCGGCCAGGTGGAACGACGTGCGCAGCTGCTCGTGGCGGGCCACGACCCGCCCGAACGCGTCGCGGAGGGCGGCGACGTCGAGGGGGCCCGTCACCTGGTAGGCGAGGCCGAGGTTGTACGCGGTGTCGTCGTCCCGCAGCGCGCACGCGGCGTAGATCTGCCGCTGCGCGGCGCCTGCGGGCGACTCGTACTCCCGCGGGGCCTCCTGGGGCTCGGCGAGGTCATCCTGCTGCACGTTCTCCTCCTGCTGAGGGTGTTGCTGCTGAGGGGTCTGCGGGGCCTTCGCGTCCAGCACCTTGCGGATCCCGGCGTAGCTCGCGTCCGTGAACATCTCGCCGACCGTGATGGCGATGCCCGCGTGCTTCTCGATCAGGGCGGTGAAGTGCACCGCCGTCAGGGAGTCGCCGCCGGAGCGGAGGAAGTCGGCGTCGTCGGAGGGCTCGGAGCCGAGCACGTCGATCCAGGCGGCGCGCAGCGCCGTCTCGGGGTCGTCCTGGACGACGACGTCCTCGGCCGGGACGGTGTCCGCGGCCTCCGGGGCCGGCCGCGCCGCGCCCGTGCCGAGCTCGTCCCAGCGGATGTCCGAGACGAACGCCGTCGGCTCGAAGGCGTAGCCGGGCAGCGGGACGCGGCGTCCCGGGGCGGTGAACTTCTCGCGGTCGACGACGCCGCCGCGCACCCAGCGGGAGGCGAGCAGCCGCGCGAGGACCTGCGCGGTGACCGGGGCGCCGGCCGCGACGAGCGTGACCTCCGGCCCGCCGGTGCCTGGCGTGGCCTCCGGGGCCGTCCCCGCGCGCAGGTGGCGCACCGCGTCGCTCACGCCGAGCTCGGCGCTCTCCACGGCCAGGGCGATGCGCAGCAGCCGGTCCTGCCCGGCGGCGGCGTGCAGGGACTCCGGCCCGGCGCACCGGGCGAGGGCGGCCCGCACGACGAACTGGGCGAGGCGCTCGATCGCCACGTCCGCGGGGGACGTCCCGTACAGCGCCTCGCGCACCTGCGCCTGCAGGCCGTCCTCGAAGACCCGCAGCGTGCGGTCCAGCGCCCGGCCGAACGCGGCCTCCGCGGGCAGGGGCACGGCGGACGGCGCGGCCAGGCTCAGCCGCACGCCGTCGGAGGCGTCGACGGCCTGCACCGGTGAGCCCGGCTCGATCCACTCCAGGGGCTGCCCGGGGGTGCTGACCGCGGCGGCCCGGGAGTCGAACTCGGCGCGCCCGGCCGCCAGCGTGGCCGACGCGTCCCGGCGGGATACCCCGCCCGCGACCGCCTGCTCCAGCTCCGCCTGCATCCGCCGGCGCGCCCCGTCCGTCCGCGCGCTGACGGGCAGGATCCACTCGCCGTCGTCGGCGGCGGGCCCGTCCGCAGGCCGGGGCGCGGGCTCCAGGATGACGTGCGCGTTGGTGCCGCCGATGCCGAAGGACGAGACCGCCGCCAGCGGGATGCCGCCCACCGGGGTCGTGACCCGGGTGGGGACGTAGATCGCGGCGTCGTCGTCGATGTGGCCGTTCAGGGCCGTGAAGTTGGCCATGGGCGGGACGGCGCCGCGCGCCAGCACGCCGACCGCGCCGAAGAACCCGGCGACGCCGGCCGCCGCGTCGAGGTGGCCGACGTTCGCCTTGGCCGCGCCGAGCGCGACCGGCCGCCCCGTGCCGTACACCGACGCGAGGGCGGCGTACTCGATGGGGTCGCCGTTGACGGTGCCGGTGCCGTGGGTCTCGACGTAGGCGACGTCGGCCGGGTCGGCGGCGGCGTCGGCGAGCGCCGCGCGGATCACGGCCTCCTGGCCGCGCACGCTGGGGGCGGTGTAGCCGACCTTGTCGTGGCCGTCGTTGTTCACGGCGCTGCCGGCGATGACGGCGTAGACGTGGTCGCCGTCGGCGAGCGCCGCCTCGAGCGGCTTGAGCAGGACGACGCCGCAGCCCTGGCCGGCCACGGTGCCGTCCGCGTCACGGGAGAAGGGCCGGCAGACGCCGTCGGCCGAGAAGATCATGCCCTCGTGCCACTCGTAGCCCTCCTTGCGCGGGAAGTTGAGGGCGACGCCGCCGGCCAGCGCCATGTCGGCCTCGCCGTCGCGGAGGCTGCGGACGGCCTGGTGGATCGCGACGAGCGAGGTGGAGCAGGCCGTCTGCACGCTGACGGCGGGGCCGGTGAGGCCGAGCTTGTAGGCGACCTTCGTGGTGAGGAAGTCCTTCTCGTTCGTGATCATGGCCTCGAACGCGGCCATGGGGTCGTCCTTGCGGGCGAGGAACCCGGCCATCCAGGGGAAGTTCGTGCCGCTGCCCGCGAAGAGCGCGATGTCGCCGTCGAAGTCGCCGGGCACGTAGCCGCCGTCCTCCAGCGCGTGCCAGGCGGTCTCGTGCAGCAGCCGGATCTGGGGGTCCATGGTCTCGGCCTCGCGGGCCGAGTAGCCGAAGAACTCCGCGTCGAACGTGCCGGCGGCGACGTGGCCGCGGGCCGGGACGTAGCGCGGGTCGTCGATGGTGGCCGCGTCGAAGCCCGCGGCCAGCAGCTCGTCGCGGCTGAAGCGGGAGATGCTGGTGACGCCGGCGAAGAGGTTGTCCCAGTGCCCCGCGACCGTGTCGGCGCCGGGCAGGACGCCGGCCAGGCCGATGACCGCGATCTTGCGGGAGGAGGTGTCCCGGGCGGGCGCGGCCGGCTCCTGCCAGGCGGCGACGTCCGCGATGTCGGTCAGGCTGATCGTGCCGGTCTCGCCCGCGGGCTCCGCACCCCGCGGCCCGGCGGCCGGTGCCGCTCCGCCCAGCGAGTCCGCGAGGCCGCGGGGGGTCGGGTGCTCGAAGAGGCGCACGAGCGGGATGTCCTGGCCCAGTTCCTCGCCGAGGCGGTTGTTGACCAGCATGAGCTTGTAGGAGTTCCCGCCGGCGTCGAAGAAGTTGTCCGACTCCCGCACGCCGCGCCCGAGCACCTCCTCCCAGACCCCGAGGATGACCCCGAGCGCGTCCGGCGGCACAGGTTCGGCGTGGTTCATGGCAGCGTCACTCCCGGTGGTGGCGGCCAGCGCCGCGCGGTCGACCTTCGTGTTGGGCAGCTTCGGCATCTCCGCGACGCGGCGCAGGCGCGCCGGCCGCATGTACGCCGGCAGGGCCGCGTCGATCTCGGCGAGGATCGCGGCCTGCCTGTCGGCCGCGCCGTCGGACGTGTAGTGCAGCACCAGGTCGCCGTCGGACACCGTGACGACGGCGTAGGTCACGCCGTCCGCGCGCATCGCGGTCTTCTCGATCTCGCCGAGCTCGATGCGGTTGCCGTTGACCTTGACCTGGTGGTCGAGGCGGCCGGACAGCACGATGTCGCCGTCGGGCCGCCGGTAGCCGGCGTCGCCGGTGCGGTAGATCCGGACGCCGGGCAGCGCGCGCAGCGTGGTGAACGCGGCGGCGGTCTTCTCCGGGTCGTTGATGTAGCCGATCGCGAGGCCCTCGCCGGCGATGCAGAGCTCGCCGGGTGCGCCGTCGGGCAGGAGCTCGCCGTCGTCCCCGACGACGAGCACCGCCGCGCCGGACACGGCGCCGCCGATGGTCACGTCGTCGCCGGGCGCGAACTCCTTGACGGTCGCCGTCACCGTGGTCTCGGTGGGCCCGTACATGTTGAAGATCCGCGCGCCGCTCTCCTCCTGGAGCAGGGCCAGCAGGTTCTCGGCGAAGTGCTCGCCGCCGCAGACCACCACGCGCAGCGCGGGCAGCTGGGCGCGGAACCGGCGGTTGCCGCACAGCGCCGCCATCTTGGAGACGGCCACCTGGATGTGGGTGACCCCGTGCTCCTCGATCCGCCGGGCGATGGCGGCGGCGTCCTTCTGGTCGCCGGCCGGGCACATGTGCACGGCGGCGCCTGAGGCCAGCGGCAGCAGGCTCTCGAACGTGAAGATGTCGAAGGTCGGGTCGGCCAGGCTGACGATGACGTCGCCGGGCGCGAAGATCCCGCGCTCGTCGTGGTCGCGCCACAGGTTGGTCACGCCACGGTGCCGCACCGAGATGCCCTTGGGGCGGCCGGTGGAGCCGGAGGTGTAGACGGCGTAGACCGGCGCGTCGGGGCCGACGGCGGGCAGGGCCGGGGCGGGGGCGGTCCGGGCCGTGCAGGCGGTGATGTCGAGGACCGTCGTCAGGGACGACGACGCCGCCACCGAGGACAGGCCCGGCTCGGCGAAGGCGAACCGCGGGGCGGCGTCCGCAAGGATCCGCTCCTGGCGGGCCTGCGGCTGCTCCGGGTCGACCGGGAGGTAGGCGCCGCCCGCCTTGAGGATCGCGAGCTGCGCGATCAGGAGGTTCACGTCGCGGCGGGTGAACAGGGCGACGTGCTCGCCGGGCTTCAGCCCGGCCTCGATCAGGCGGGCCGCCTGGGCGTTCGCCATGCCGTCGAGCTGGGCGAAGGTGTACCGGTCGCCGTTGGCGTCGACGACGGCGGTCGCGTCCGGCTGCCCGGCTGCCCGCCGCGCGATCAGCTCGTGCACCGGGGTGAACGGGCGGGGCTCGATCCGGGCCCGGATCGCGTCGGTGCCGGCCTGCGGGGCGGCGGCGGGCAGCGGGATCCGGCCGATCGGGAGGCCGGCCTCGCGGCACACCGCGTCGAGGAGCTGCTCGAAGCTCGTGGCCAGGCGCTCGATCGTGGACCGGTCGAAGAGGTCCGTGGCGTAGTCGAGTTCGAGGGCCAGGCCGTCAGGGGTTTCCGTGCAGGTGATGACGAGGTCCATGCCGACGCCCGCCGGGCTCACCTCCAGCTCCCGGGCCGGGATGCCGTCGATCGAGATCTCGTGCAGCTCGATGTTGTGGTAGTCGAACGACACGTCGCACAGCGGGTGCCGGCCCGGGATCCGCTCCAGGGCGAGGCCGTCGACCAGCCGGTCGAACGGCACCTCCTGGTGCTTCAGCGCGTCGAGCACCGAGGCGCGCGCCGCGTCGAGGTACTCGCCGAACGGCATCTCCGCCGCGGGCCGCAGCCGGATCGGCATCATGTTCACGAACATGCCGACCATCTCCTGCGTCTCCGCGAGGGTCCGGCCGGTCACCGGCGCGCCGATCACCAGGTCCTCGCGGCCCCCGGTCCGCCCGAGCGTCGCGCCCCACGCGGACAGCACCACCATGAACGGGGTCGCGCCGTGGGCCTCGGCGAGCGTCCGGATGCTCCGCATCCGGGCCGGGTCCACGTGCAGCTTCACCCGCCCGGCGGCACCGTTCCGCGCGCCGCCGCGCGGCCGGTCCGTGACCAGCAGCGCGTCCGACGGCGCGTCGCGCAGCGCCTCCAGGAGGTGCGCCTCGGCGCCGGCCAGGGCGTCCGCCCGCGCGGCGTCGTCGTGCACGACGAAGTCCTTGTGGTGGACCCCGAGCGGCGGCAGGTCCCCGGCGTACAGTTCGCCGAGGTCACGGGCGATGATCTCGACGGCCACGCCGTCGGACACGATGTGGTGGATGTCGAACAGCAGGAGGCTGCCGCTGGGGCCGCCGTCGACGATCTCCATCCGGAACAGCGGGCCCGTGGCCAGGTCGAACGGGCGCACGAAGCGCTCCATCAGGCCGTCGAGCACGTCCTGCCCGACGCGGTCCGCGCGGGAGAACTCCACCGGGACCGGCCCGGCCTGGTCCGGCACCGCGATCGTCTGGCGGACCTCGCCGCCGCTCATCGCGAACGTCGTGCGCAGCGGCTCGTGCCGCGCGACCAGGCGCTGGACGGCGACCCGGAGCCGGTCCTCGTCGAGGGTGCCGTCGAGCCACGTGGCCGAGGCCATGTTGTAGACGAGCGTGGCCGGGTCGAGCCGCGTCGCGATGTACATGCGCGTCTGCGCGGGGCTGAGCGGGTAGCTGTCCTGCTCGGGCGCGGGCCGCATGCGGTGCGTGTCCGGCGACGGCGCGCCGTCGGCCCCCGCGTTCGCGAGGACCAGCGGGCCGAACCGGTCCGCGAGCGCCGCGGGCGACGGCGCGGTGAACACGTCGGCGACGGTCACGGTCACGCCGAGGCCGGCGGCGAGCTGGGCGGCGAGGCCGGTCGCCTTGAGGGAGTCGCCGCCGAGGGCGAAGAAGTCGGCGTCGGCGGCGACCTCGTCGTAGCCGAGGACCGCCAGGAACGCGTCCTGGATCGTGGCGTGGACGTCGATCGCGCCGCCCGCGGGCCGCACCGGGGCGGACGCCGCCGGTGCCGCGCTCGTGAGGGCGGGGGCGGGGCGGGCCGTCGCCCCGCGGCCCTGCGCGAGCCGCGCGGTGGTGTGCACCGAATGGGGCACACGGTCGAAGACGTAGGACGGCAGGGAGATGCGGCGGCCGGTGGTGTGGTGGCTCCAGTCCACGGCCAGTCCCGCGCTCCACAGCGTGCCGAGGGCGCCGAGCAGCCAGGCCTCGTCGGCGTCGGTCTCGGCGGCGTGCTTGAGCACGTTGACGAACACCTGGTCGTCGCGCTTGCCGGGGTCGTGCGCGGCGAAGGTGGCCAGGCTCGGGCCCGGGCCGAGCTCGACGCCGAACAGCGGGCCGTCGGCGAGCAGTGTCGCGAGGCTCTCGGTGAACCGCACCTCGCCGGCGATGTGGTCGCCCCAGTACGCCGGGTCGGTCATCTCGCCCGGCGCGGCGACGTGGCCGGTGCGGTTCGAGATGATCGGCAGGGCCGGGTCGCGGGTCTCGACGTCGGCGACCACGGCCTCGAACGCCCGGGCGGCGCCGGTCATCATCGGCGTGTGGAAGGCGTGCGACGTGGCCAGCGGGATGCCCCGGACGCCGGCGTCCTCGAGGAGGCGGACGACGTCGCCGGCCTGCTCCTCGCGCATGCCGAGCACGGAGCGCCGGGCGGAGTTGTCCAGCGACAGCCAGACGCCGTCGTGCCCCTCGATCAGGGCGCGGACCTGCGCGGCGGGCGCGAGGACGGCCATCATGACGCCGGGCTCGGCCGCCTGCATGAGCGTGCCGCGCGTGCGGACGAGGCGGACGGCGTCGGGCAGGTCCCAGACGCCGGCGAGCGTGGCGGCGGTGAGCTCGCCGATGCTGTGGCCGATCATGATGTCGGGGGCGACGCCGAACGCGTCGAGCACCTTCGCCATCGCGTACTGGCTCGCGAACAGGGCGAGCTGGGACCACTCGGTCCGGTTGATCCGGGCGTCCGGGGTGTCGCCGTACAGGACGTCGCGGAACTGGGCGGCCTCGTCGTCGGCCAGGTGGCCGATGATCTCGTCCATCCAGCTGCGGAACACCCGGCCGGACGGGGTGCCGGCCTGGTACAGCTCGCGGCCCATGGCGTGGTACTGGTTGCCCTGGCCGGAGAACAGCAGCGCGGTGCGGGCGCCCGTTGCGGTCGCACGGGTCACCGACGCGCGGGACGCGCGCTTGGCCCAGCGGTCGGCGTCGCGCGGCTCGGCCGCCGACACCACGATCGTCTTGCGGTGGGCGAGCCGGGCACGGCCCTCGCGCAGGGTGCGGGCCGTGTCGCTCAGGGACACCGACTCGTTGCCCGCGACGTGCCGCACCACGGCCTCCGCGGTGCGGTCCAGCGCCTCGGGGGTCGCCGCCGAGAACTGCAGCACCTCGTAGGCGTTGTCCTCGGTCACGCCGGGCCGGTCCGCCCCGGGCCGGGGCGCCTCTTCCACGATCATGTGCACGTTGGTCCCTCCGACGCCGAAGGAGTTGATGCCCGCGCGCAGCGGCCCGTCGGCACGCCAGTGCCGGCCGTCGCTCGTGACCCGGAACGGGGTGGGGGCGAAGTCGATGTTGGGGTTGGGCTCCGCGTAGTTGCGGGTGCCCGGGACGTACCGGTGCCGGAGCGCCAGGGCGACCTTGCTCAGGCCCACCGAGCCGGCGGCGGAGTCGGTGTGGCCGACGTTGCCCTTGACCGAGCCGAGCAGCACGCTGCCCGGGGCGGCGCCCGTGAACGTGCGGGTCAGCGAGGCGACCTCGATCGGGTCGCCGAGCAGGGTGCCCGTGCCGTGGGCCTCGACGTACGTGACCGTGGCCGGGTCGATGCCCGAGGACTCGTAGGCGGCCCGCGCCGTCTCGTACTGGCCGTCCTCGCTGGGGGCCGTGTAGGACAGCTTGCGGCGCCCGTCGTTCCCCACCGCGGAACCCTTGATGACGCCGTAGACCGGGTCGCCGTCGCGGACGGCGGCGTCGACCGGCTTGAGCAGGAGCAGGGCCGCGCCCTGGGAGAACATCGTGCCCGCGGCCGCGGCGTCGAAGGGGCGGCAGTGGCCGTCCGGGGAGAACATCATGCCGTCGGCCCAGTGGTAGCCCTCGTCGTTGGGCAGCTCGATGGTGACGCCGCCCGCCACGGCCATGTCGCACTCGCCGAGGCGGAGCGACTGGACGGCCAGGTGGACGGTCAGGAGGGACGTCGAGCAGCCGGTCAGGGCCGACATGGACGGGCCGGTGAGGTCGAAGTGGTACGACAGGCGGGTGCCGAGGAAGTGGTTCGTCGCCAGGGTGAAGTTCTCGTAGGCGTCGCCGTAGCGCTCGGCCTCGATGAGCTTCTCCTGGTACCAGGCGAAGTCGTCGTTGCCGCCGACGAAGACCCCCACCTTGCCGGGAAGGGCGGTCGGGTCGTAGCCGGCGTCCTCGCAGGCCTGCCAGAAGGTCTCGTAGAGCAGGCGGAGCTGGGGGGACGTGGCGTCGGCCTCGGCCGGCGGGATGGTGAACAGGGTGTGGTCGAAGCCGCCCACGCCTTCGAGGCGGCCGGCCGCCTTGACATAGCTGGGGGCCTGGATGTCCGACTCGGGGATACCGAGGGCGCGGAGCTCGTCGTCCTCGTAGAACTTGATGCCCTCCGCGCCGGTGCGGAGCAGGTGCCAGAAGTCGTGGACGTTCTGGGCGCCGGGGACCTGGGCGCCGATGCCGATGATGGCGATGTCGGCCGAGCCTGTCCGGCCGACGTCGAACGGCACGGCGTCCTGTCGTTCGGCGCGGGCGCCGACGACGTCGAACAGTTCCGCCTGGGACTCGACCGTGGTGTGCTTGAGGAGGTCGACCACCCGGACCTCCTGGCCGAACTCTTCCTTGAGTTCCAGCTGGAGGGTCATGAGGGACAGGGAGTTGCCGCCCTGCTGGAAGAAGGAGGCGGCCGGGTCGATGTCCGGGGTTTCCAGGACCGTGCGCCAGAGGGTGGTGACGCGGTCGGTCACCGTGGCGTTGTCGGTGTTCACGGCCGTGTCCGCCGGTGCCGCGGTCTCCGGCGGGGCGGGCGGGGGTGAGACCGCCGTGGGCTGGTCGCGCAGGGTGGACAGGTGGGACGTGAGGGCCCGGCGGTCGAGCTTGCCTGCCGTGCTGGTCGGGAGTTCGGCCATCGGGACCAGGACGGACGGGACCATCTGGGGTTCGAGGGTGCGGGCCAGCTCCGCTCGCACGACGTCAGGGGCCGGGCCCGTGGCGTCGCCGTCGGCCCGGGTGGTGAAGAAGGCGGCCAGGCGGGGCGGGGTGATCGTGTCGTCGACGATCGCGGCCGCCTCGACGACGCCGTCGACGCGGAGGATCGCCTGCTCGACGTCGCCCAGTTCCATGCGGACGCCGCCGACCTTGACCTGGCGGTCGATGCGGCGCATGAAGGCGAAGCGGCCGTCCTCGCGGAGATACCCGAGGTCGCCCGTGCGGTACAGGCGGCGCATGTGGGGCGGGTCGGTCTCCGGGTCGTAGAGGGGGTTGTCCACGAACTGGGTGGCGTTGAGCTCCGGGCGGTTGAGGTAGCCGACGGCCACGCCCGCGCCCGCGATGCACAGCTCGCCCGGGAGGTCGGTGCCGCAGAGGGTGCCCGCGGGGGTCAGGGCGTACAGGCGGTAGTCGTTCAGCGCCGTGCCGACCGGGACGTTCGTCGTGGCGTCCGCCGCCGTGACCGTGGTGTGGGTGGCCCACATCGTGGCCTCGGTGGGGCCGTAGACGTTCTCCAGGGTGGCGTCGAGGTCCAGGGCGACGTAGCGGTGCACGATGTCGGGGGTGAGGGCCTCGCCGCCGCTGAAGACGTACCTCAGGCCGGCGAGGTCCGCGCCGCCGTCGCGGGCGGCCGCGGCGCCCAGGAGGACGCGCAGCATGGTCGGCGTGAAGTTGACGTGCGTGACCGACCGGGTTCGGATGGTGTCCAGGACGGCCAGGACGTCGCCCTCGTGGCCGGGCGGGAGGATGTGCAGGCGGCCCGCACCGACGAGCCAGCCGTAGGCCTCCGTGCCGAAGATGTCGAACGTGAACGCCGTCTTGAGCAGGTAGACGTCGTCGGCCCCCAGCGGGAAGCGGCGCTCCAGGTCGAGGGCCGTGTTCTGGAGGTTCGCGTGGGTGATGACCACGCCCTTGGGGACGCCAGTGGAGCCCGAGGTGTACTCGACGTAGAGGACGTCGTCCGGCGTGACGTCGACGTCGGCCGGCTGCTCGCGGATCTCCGTGCGGTCGTCCGCGTGGAGCGCGGTCAGCTCGTCCCACGTGTCGAGGTCGAGGCGGGCCACACCGCCGGGGAACCCGGCCCCGGCGTCGGAGGTCGTCAGGACCGCGGTGATCTCGGCGTCCGCGAAGATCTGGGCGAGGCGCTCGGGCGGGGTGCCCGCGGAGAGCGGGACGTAGGCGCAGCCCGCGAGGCCCGTGCCGAAGACGGCGGCCAGGAGGTCCGCGCTGCGCGGCAGGAGGATCGCGACCCGGCGCCGGGCGCCGCCGGTCACCTCCAGGAGGCGGCGCTGGACGACGGTGGCGGCGTCGTGGGCCCA
This sequence comes from Myceligenerans crystallogenes, assembly GCF_039529775.1. Lineage (NCBI taxonomy): Bacteria > Bacillati > Actinomycetota > Actinomycetes > Micrococcales > Promicromonosporaceae > Myceligenerans > Myceligenerans crystallogenes. Next base: position 148,936 of record NZ_BAAANL010000001.1, on the reverse strand, counting down.
GGCGTTCGTGTAGGCGCGGGTGGCGTCCGACCAGGCGGGGGCCGCGGGGGCCGCCGCCGTCTTGGCGAGGAAGAGGTCGCCGAGGTGGGCCGGGGTCCAGTCGTGGTGGTGCGTGTCCGAGAGCCGGGCCAGCAGGGCGGCGTCGTCGTCCGGCGTCGACTCGCGCAGCGTCGCGACGGGCTCGTCCAGGGCTCCGGGGAGCTGCTTCAGGAGCGTGACGTAGCGGTCGGCGAAGGCCCGGGTCCTGGTCTCGGTGAGAACCGGCTCCTTGTACTGGAACAGCAGCTCGGTGGCGCCGTCGACCTGCTCCAGGATGACGGTGAGCGTGCCGGGGAAGTGGATCCGCGACGGCGGCACGGCGCCGTGCACGCCCGTGGGCCAGGAGAAGTCGTCGTGGATGAAGGTCACGTCGAAGACGCGGGCGAGGGCCGGGTGGTCGGCCAGCAGGCGCGTGACCGGGTGGTCGAAGTGCTTCCAGGTGGCCAGCACCTCCGTGCCGGCCTGGGCAAGCAGGTCCCGGACGGTCGGGGCCGCGGTGTCGAGGCGCACGGGGAGGGTCCGGATGAAGCAGCCGACGCTGCGCTCCATCTCCTCGCCCGGGCGGTCGGTGAAGGGCATGGCCACGGTGACGTCGTCGGCGTGCGCGTACCGCGCGAGCAGCAGGCCGAAGACCGCCAGGTAGACCGTGTACTCGGAGACCTCGGCGTCCCGGGCGCAGGCCTGCAGCGCGGCGGCCAGGTCCGCGTCGACCGGGACGCGCAGCTCGCGGCCGACGACCTCGGCGTCGCCTGTCGCGGCGGCTGCCGGGTCGAACCAGTGCGCCAGGTCCGGCGCCTCCTGGCGGGCGAGGCTGCGCTCCCAGAACTCGGCGTTGCGGGCGGCCTTGCGCTTGCCGGGGGCCTTGGTCTGCTTGACCTGGTAGGCGGTGAAGCCGGCGTCCTCGCCGGGTTCGCCGCCGTCGGCGCCCGTCCCGTCGCCGAGCGCGTGGCTCATGACCTGGTCGACCAGGTGGCTCACCGACAGGCCGTCCGCGATCAGGTGGTGGCAGACGAACAGGGCCTGGTCCTCGCCGTCGAGGCGGGCGTGCACCACGCGGAACAGCGGCGCGGTCTCCAGGTCGAAGGGGGCCGCGGTGGTCTCGGCGGCGATCGCATCGAAGGCCTCCTCGGCGTCCGCCCGGCCCCGCAGGTCGTGGGAGGCGAACGGCGTCGCGACGTCGTCAGCCGGGAGCACGGCGTACGAGACGCCGCCGCGCAGGTTCCGCACGGCGCTGCGCAGCGCCGGCTGCGCGGCGACGACGCGCCGGACGGCGGCGCCGAACCGCTCCGGCGAGACCTGCTCGATCCGCAGGCGCAGCGCGACGTGGTAGTCGGACACGTCCCGCAGCTGCGCATCGAAGTACATTCCGAGCTGCGACGACGACAGCGGAACGACGCTCATGTTCTCGTGCTCCCTGGGGCTTGCTGTGAGATCCGGGTCGGCGGGGAGGGTCATCGGTCGCGGGGCTCCGCGTGGAGTTCGGTGTGCCGCCACGAGGAGAACTGGCGGTAGCCGTAGAGCAGCGGGTCGCCCTCGCGCTTGGCGGTGCCGACCACCTCGCCGAAGACGACGGTGTGGGTGCCGAGCGACACGGTGCCCGAGACGCGGCACTCGGCCGTGGCATGCGTGTCGTCCTCCAGCCAGGGCGCGCCCAGCAGCGGGGACGGGTTCCAGCGGACGTTCGAGAACCGGTCGGCCGCGGTGCGCGCCATGAGCCGGGCCGTGTGCGAGGCGCCGTCGTGCAGCAGGTTCACGGCGAACACGCCGCGCTCCAGCAGCACCGAGAGGGTGCCGCCGGTGTTCTGGCGCAGGCAGACCAGGAGGGTCGGCGGGTCGAGCGCGACGCTCGTCATCGACGAGCAGGTCAGGCCGTGGGGCTCGCCGTCGTGGCCGCGCGTGGTGACGACGGCGACGCCCGTGGGGAATCCGCTCATGAACTCGCGCATGCCGTCGTCGAGGCCGCCGGGCGCGGTCGCCACGTCCGTCATGGTCACGCCTTCAGGCCCGCGCCGTGGAGGCGGCCGAGCGCTTGGACCGTCTCGGTCCACGCCTCGCCGTGCGGCAGGAAGTCGACCAGGCAGGTGATCTCGGTGACGCCGAGGGCGGTCAGCTTGTCCTTGAAGACCTGCCACTCCGCCTCGGGGCCGACGAGCGACAGGCCGTTTCGCAGGCGCTCGGCGGCCGCCACCATCCGGGGCTTCCAGTCGTCCGGGTTGACCAGCGACGGGTCCTCGCTGGAGCTGGTGAAGGTGGCGAGCATGTAGCGCTCCAGCGCCTCCATGTTGCGCTCCTCCGACGCCTCGTCCGTGGAGAGCGCGGCGTGGGCCAGGACCGTGATCTCGCCGGGGCCCTCGAGGCCGGCGTCGGCGCGGCCCGCGCGGTAGCGCTCGATGTTCGCCGCGAGCTGGTCCAGGTCCTGCCGGATCAGGTTGGTCAGGACCCCGCGGCCGCCCTTGCCCGACTCGTAGTACGAGTCCGGGTTGCCGAGGCACGCCTGCCACATGCGCAGCTCGCTGACCGGGCGGGGGTGCAGCCGCACCGTCGAGGTCTGGCCCGAGTGGCCGGTGAGCTCCAGGGCCTCGCCGCGCCAGAGCTTCTCCAGCTGGCCGACACGCGTCCGGAAGAGGTCGATGCGCTCGGCGTGCGGCGCGTCGGACAGGACGAAGTCCCGCTCCATCCAGCCGAAGGCGATCCCGATGCCGACCCGGCCGCCCGATGCGGCGTCGACCATCGCCCAGTCCTCCGCGACCGACACGGCCGAGTGCAGCGGCAGCACGCTGCTGCCCGCGCGGATCCCGAGCCGGGAGGTGCGCATCGCGACCATCGCGCCGAGCACGGCCGGGTTCGGGGAGAAGCCGCCGAAGTCGTCGAAGTGCCGCTCGGGGAGCCAGACGTTCGCCAGCCCCTCGGCCTCGGCGACCTCCACGAGCTCGAGCAGCCGGTCGTAGACGCCTTCCTGGCCGTCCGTGGTGAAGCCGAAGAGGGAGAGGCTCACCGCGGGCTCGGACACCACGGTGGCAGGCGCAGGCAGAGGCGAGTCAGGAGGAGTGGCCATGGCGCTCATCCTGGGGCGGTAGCGATAGCGCCAGGAAGGGATCAAGCCCTCCGCAAAAAGGCGGCCCCCTCCCCAGAACACCGGGATAGACCAGCAAGTGCAAACTCAGGCCAACCCGGGCAAATATCCGCCCTGAATTCAACCTCTGGACACCGGAAGAACATGGTTAGTACGCGAGGTAAGGCCTTCGGAAAGGCCCTACCTCGCGTTCACGTGCGGGCACTCCCCGCGGGGATCAGCCGCGGGCGTTCGGCGGGAGCGGCGCCGCGCTCCAGTCCGTGTCCGTGGCCAGGTAGAAGCTGGTGTAGCTCGGCTGGTTGTACGCCGTCTGCTGGCGGGCGACCTCGACCCGGTACTGCGGGTCGTGCATGAGCGTGTGAAGCTTGATGTCGCTCGGCTCGGTCGTCGTGAACAGGCGCAGGGCGGTCGAGTCCGTGGTGCGGACCAGGATCTCCTCGCGCCAGTCGCCCAGGACGTCCGCGACCAGGGCGGGGTTGCCCTTGGTGCCGTTGTTCGTCAGCGTCCCGTCCAGGGTGCGCACGACGCCGCGGGCCCGGTCGACGACGGTCGGCGTCGTCGGGTCGGCGCCGTCGACGAGCTGCCGGGAACCGTCGCCGGCCCAGAGGACCGACGCGTTCGTGCCCATCGTGGACGCCGAGACGATCTCGCCCGTCGCGGACAGGGTCCCCGACCCGAGCGTGCCGTTCGGCATCGACGCCCAGACCTCGATGCCGGGGGTGTCCGGGTAGATGTCGCCGATCATCGACCGGCCCGTGTCCCGCCCGGAGTACGAGCCGAACAGCACCTCGCCGGTCGCGGCGTCGCGCAGCGCCGAGCCGTAGGGCGCCCAGGCGCCGCCCTCGTGGCAGGTCCAGATCTCCGGGCCCGGGCGCGTCGGGTCGATGTCGGTCACGTGCAGCGCGTCGCCGTGGCCCAGCTTGGCCCGGGTGCCGGGCGCGGCCGAGCCCTCCGGCATCGTGTCGTACGAGGAGTACAGCAGCGACCCGTCGTCGTCCAGCGTCGCGGAGCCGTAGACGATCTCGTGCCTCCCGTCGCCGTCGACGTCCGCCGCCGACAGCGAGTGGAAGCCCTGCGTCGTGAGCGTGCCCCACTCCGGGGACGGGCCCTCCACGCCGTGCGGCCCGTCGTTGAACGGGTTCCTCATGGGCGCGTGGCCCGAGTCCGCGAACCACCGCTCGCGCAGCCGGTAGCCGTCCCAGTCGTAGGCGACCACCGTGGTGCGCGTGTAGTAGCCGCGCGCGAACACCGCGCTCGCCGTCTCGCCGGCCCCGCCGAGGTAGGCGACGCCGGACAGGAAGCGGTCCACGCGGTTGCCCGGCTCGATCCGGGACATCGCGTAGTCGCCCCACAGCAGGCCGTCGTCGCCGCGGCCCGGCTTGTAGTCGACGGTCTGCAGGTTGCGGCCGGTCTCGCCGTCGAACACCGACAGGTACTCCGGGCCCGTGACGACGAAGCCCTCGAACTTGCGCAGCTCGTTGCGCGCGGAGCGCGCGGGCGCGTAGACGTCGACGAAGTGGTCGGCCGCCGCGCGCGCGTCCGCCTCCGACAGCGGGTACTCCCAGCGCGGCTCGATCCCCCACGCCTCCTCCAGCGTGGCGGGCCACTGCCCGGACGTCACCTCCTCGCGCTCCGACCAGCCCGCGAGCACGTCCGCGAGGTACTCGTGGTACTGCGGCGCGGAGAACCGGTAGTCGTCCTGGTGCGTGACGCCCGCCGCGCGGTCGTCACGCGGGATGCTGATGTACGACGACGACAGGGGGGCGCCTTCGTCGTAACGCGTGACCTTGGTGCCGGGCGCGGTCTTGAGCATGACCTCGGCGTCGCCGTCCCCGTCGAAGTCGTAGACGGGGAACTGGGTGTAGTGCGCCCCGGCCCGGATGTTCACGCCCAGGTCGATGCGCCACAGCTGCTCGCCGTCCAGCGTGTAGGCGTCGAGGTACTGGTTGCCCGTGTACCCCTTCTGGGAGACGTCCTTGGAGTTGGACGGGTCCCACTTCACGACGATCTCGTAGGAGCCGTCGCCGTCGAGGTCCGCGACGGACGCGTCGTTGGCGCGGTAGGTGTAGGCCTCGCCCGCGGGGGTGGTGCCGTCCGCGGGCTTGTTCAGGGGGATGTCGAGCGAGTCGCCGGCCCAGGGCCTCGCGGAGCCGGCGGGGCCGCGGCCGTCGGCGGGCCGCACGACGTACCTCGAGCGGGCGGTGCCGGCCGGGTCCACGTAGTTCGTGGAGCTCGTGACCGTGGCGATCTTCCGGCCGTCGCGCAGGACGACGAAGTTCTGGCCGGTCAGGCCGTTCTCGCCGGCGCCGGTGACCTCGTCGCCGAGCAGGCGCCAGCTGAGGAAGACGCCCTCGCTGGTGTGCGCGGCGACGAGGCCGCGGTCGAGGTCTTCGAGGCCGGGATAGGCGGCCTGCACCGGCCAGGTTGCCAGGGCTGGTACGGCCCCGGAGGCCGCGAGGGCGAGCCCGGCCATGACGGCCGTGCCCACCCGGAGGGACGAGGAAAACATCGTTGTACTCCTTGCCTAGGTACTTGAGCTGCGTGTTGAGTTCGTGCGGCTATGCCTGTTCGTCGCGTCGTTCGTGACGGTGCTCGACGGCGACGACGGCGAGGGACAGCAGCCCCCCGACGACGATCACCAGGGGCGCGAGCATCCAGATCAGGACGCCGCACAGGCCCAGCGCGAGCAGCAGCAGGAGCGACCCGGTCGGGTCCTCCCGAGCCACCCGCGCGGCGAGCGGGACCAGGTCACGGGCCCGCGCGCCGTCGTCGTCGGACTTGCCGTTCACCCGGGACCAGCGACCGGCGACGCGGAGGACGACCACCGCGCCGACCGCGCCGACCGCGAGGGAGACCCAGCGGACGACGTCGCCGCCCGGCAGGGCGCCCGACGCCGCGACCTGGACGTTCACCGTGAGGAGAACGGCCAGCACGAGGGCTGCGACGCCGAGGAGCCAGAGGTCCTTGACCGCCGACCACCAGTCGCGGGCGAAGCGGGCGAGGTCCGTCCGCTCGCCCGCGAGGTGGCGGCCGATGTGCGCGCACCCGGCCGCGAGCGCCGCCGGCAGCGTGATCACCGGCAGGCTGCCGATCAGGACGTACACGCCCACGAGCAGGCATTCGGCGAGCAGGGCGAAGCTGTCGTGGAGGCTGCGGGCGGGGCGCACCGGGGGTTCCTGGCGGGCGGCGGCGTCGGACATGATCTGTCAGCCCTTCAGGCCCTGCGTCGCGACGCCGTCGACGATGTAGCGCTGGAAGATGATGAAGAACAGCGCGACGGGGACGAGCGCGATCACCGCCATGGCGATCTGGGCGCCGTAGTCGGAGACCGAGGTCTGGTCGACGTACTGGTTCAGCGCCACGGGCAGGGGGTAGAGGTCGGGCTTCTTGAGGTAGAGCAGGGGGCCGAGGAAGTCGTTCCAGGACCAGATGAACGTGAAGATCGAGACCGTGATGATCGCCGGCCGCATGAGCGGCAGGATGATCCGCGCGAACGTCCCGAAGTGGCCGCAGCCGTCGATGCGGGCGGCCTCGTCGAGGTCGCGCGGGATGCCGCGCAGGAACTGCACCAGGAGGAAGACGAAGAACGCCTCCGTGGCGAGGAACTTCCCGGCGAGCAGGGGCACGAACGTGTTCACGAGGCCGGCCGAGTTGAACATGACGTACTGCGGGATCATCACGACGTGGAACGGCAGCAGCAGGGTCGCGATCATGATCGCGAACATGACGGTGCGACCGGGGAAGTCGATCCGCGCGAAGGCGTAGGCCGCGACGGACGAGGACAGCACGGTGCCGACCACGGACAGCACGGCGATGATCGTGGAGTTCCACAGGAACGTCGTGAAGGGGACGCCGCCGATGCCGGACAGGGCGGTGACGAAGTTGTCGATCGTCCAGGTCTCGGGGAGCAGGTCGGTGTTGCCGACGATGTCGTTGGACGGCTTGAAGGCCGAGAACACCATCCAGGCGCACGGGTACAGCACCACGATCGAGGCGAGCACCGCGGCGACGTGGAAGACGATCGAGTTGATCCTGCGCAGCTTCTTCATCGTGAGTCTCCCGTGTAGTGCACCCAGCCGCGGGACGTGCGGAACAGGATCGCGGTGATGATCCCGATCACCAGCACGAGGACCCACGCCATCGCGGCGGCGTAGCCCATGTCGAGCTGGCCGAAGCCCTTCGTGTACAGGTACAGCGTGTAGAAGTTGGTGGACCCGGCCGGGCCGCCGGTGCCGCCGGAGATGACGTACGCGGAGCCGAACACCTGGAAGGCGCCGATCATCTCCATGAGCAGGTTGAAGAACACGACCGGCGACAGCATCGGCACGGTGATGCTCGCGAACCGCCGCCACGGGCCGGCGCCGTCGATCGACGCCGCCTCGTACAGCTCGTTCGGCACCTGCTTGAGGCCGGCGAGGAAGATGACGGTCGGGGCACCGAACGTCCACACGGCCAGCAGGATCATCATCGGCATGGTCATGGACGGATCGCCGACCCAGCCGCCCGCCGGGAAGCCGAGGAACTGCTGGACCTGGTCGACGATGCCGTCGTCGATGAACATCGCCTTCCAGATGATGGCGATCGAGACGCTCGCGCCCACCAGGGAGGGCAGGTAGAAGATCGAGCGGTACGCGCCCTGGCCGCGGTGCCGCGTGTTGAGCAGCATGGCGGCGCCGAGGGACGCGGCGAGCTTGATCGGGGTGCCGACGAACACGTAGATCGCGGTGACCTGCGCGGACTGGAGGAACCGCGGGTCGGTGAACATCTTCTGGAAGTTCTCCGTGCCGATCCACTCGGGCGCCCGGAAGAGCCCGTAGTCGGTGAACGCCAGGTACAGGGACGCCACCATCGGGAACGCCGTCAGGAGCATGAAGCCGATCAGCCAGGGGCTGACGAACGCGTAACCGGCGCGGACGTCCGCGGCCTTGTACCTCGTGCGGCTGTTCGTCGCGTGACGATCGCCGGGCGGGCGGGGCCCGGTCGCGCCCGCACGTGGGACGACGTGCCGGGCCGGCGGCGTCGTCGTCGGGCCTTGCGGCGCCGCGGCGATGTCGGCCATGAGAACCTCCGTGTTCCATGGGCCGTCCGGTGCGTCTGCGCACCGGACGGCCGGTGTCCTGGGTCAGTGCTGGGTCACTCGGGGGCGGGGATGGTGTCCTGCGCGAACGGGAACCACTGCTCGACGAACTCGTCGACCGTGATGCGCTCGTAGGCCATCTCCTCGAAGAGGCGCAGCCACTCGGCCTCGATGGCGCCGAAGCCCTCGGCCGGCATCGGGGCCGGCTCGGTGACGAGGTCGGCCACCTCCTCCTCGAACGCGACGACCCGCGCGTCGACCGAGCCCTCCTCGACGTCCATCGCGTCGATCTGGGCCTGCACGGCCGGGACGCCCTTGTTCGTGCCGAAGATCTTGCCGACCTCCGGGTCGTTGACGAGGAAGTCGATGAGCTTGGCGGCCGCGGCCGGCTGCTCGGTGTTCGCCGAGGCGGACAGGAGCATGGACGGCTTCCAGAACTGCTGCGGACCGTTCGGCCCCGACGGCATCGGGAGCATCTGGATGTCCTGCTCGGTCTCCGCGACGTAGCCGGCGAGGAAGTTGTCCCAGGTCATGACACCGGTCTCGGCGCTGGTCATGAAGCCGGTCAGCGGCTCGATCTGCTTGGTCTTCTCGATCGGGAAGAAGACGTCGCCCGCCTCGCGGTTCTCCGCGGTGAGGTTCAGGAACTCGGTGGCCTCGGCCTCGGTGAAGTTCATCTGGCCGTCGTCGGTGAACGGCTGCTTGCCCTGCTGGATGAGCCACTGGCAGAAGAACCAGAAGGTGCCCGTGTAGTCGCCGCTGCCGTAGACGGCCGGGTCCTGCTTGCCGCCCTTCGCGGCGACCTCGGCGGACCACTCGTTGAGGTCCTCCCAGGTGTAGCCCTCGGCGGGCGGCTCCATGCCGAGCTCCTCGAGCACGTCCGCGTTGTAGAAGAAGGCCAGCGTGTTGGTGCTGGTCGGGATGCCGACCTGCGCGCCGTTGAGGTTGCCCGCCTGCAGCAGCTGCTCGTCGTAGCCCGACACGTCGAGGTTGGACTCGAACGCCGGGGCGAGGTCGAGCAGCTGTCCCGTGTTGCCGTACTGGCGCAGGTAGGAGAGGTCCATCTGGAACACGTCCGGGAGGCTGCTGGAGGCGGCCTCGGTGTTGCGCGCCGTCCAGTAGTTCGGGAAGTCCTGGAACCCGGTGGTGACGGTGATGTTCGGGTACTCCTTCTCGAACAGCGCCACGGCCTCCTCGTACATGGCCGCGCGGGTGTCGTCGCCCCACCAGGCGAGGCTGATCTCGATCTCCGCCTCGGTGTCCAGGGGTTCGGTCAACCCGCCGCCGGCGCTGCCGCCGGAGCAGGCCGAGAGAGCCAGAGCCGCTGCCGCGCTCGCGGCCAGGGCGGCCGTTGCCTTGCGCGCACTTCTCATCGGGAGCCTCCTTGCTCTTCCGGCGTCTGCACCGACACCGGCTGTCTGTCGCACTGGGCGGCCCTTGACTGCCGACCGCGATTGAAACGATACAACAGAAGGGGAGAGCATTGTCCAGTCCTCGATCGCCAACGGCCGATCACGATCCGGTCACGCCATCTCCTGGCGGGGGCGCCGCGGCCCCCGCCAGGAGATTCTCAGCTCCCCGCGTAGGTGATGTTCGGCCGCGGCGGCGGCGTCATCCCCGATCCCAGGTAGTAGTCGGTGAAGTGGGACTGCAGGTACCCCTTCAGGGTCATGGCGTTCCGGTAGGCCGGGTTGTGCGGCAGCGTGTACAGGCGCGTGCCGGTCGGCCGGTTCGTGGTGAAGACGATCAGCTCGTCGTAGGCCGCGTTGGTGTAGACGGCCTCCTCGCGCCAGTCGCCCAGGATGTCGCCGTAGAACGCCGGCTGCACGCCCTGGCCGGCGTTCACCGCACCGTAGTTCCACGTGCTGACGAGCCGCGGCAGGCTGCCGCTCCGCGTGGGGTTCGCCGGGTCCCACTGCTCGAACTTGCCGTCGTTCAGCAGTTCGGTGGGCAGGTCGCCGTCCCAGTGCAGGTTCAGCTGCGGCCAGGGGTACAGGGACCTGTCCGGCTCGGTGAGCTCGGTGCTCCGGAAGTTGTACACGCCGTCGAACGCCCACGCCTCCATCCCGGAGTGGCGCGGGTCGATGTCACCGACGAGGCCGCGACCGACGTCCGCGACGTCCTCGCCGAAGCGCTCCCACAGCAGGTCGCCGGTGCGGGCGTCGTAGCCGTACTCGCGCAGGCCGGTCGGGTTGTCCTGCTGGACGCCATAGCCCTCGAGGCCCGCCCGGTCCGGGTCGATGTCCGCGACGTAGAAGCGGTCGCCGTGGACCACCCCCTGGTCCGCGAGCGAGTACTCGAGCGTGCCGTCGCCGTCGATCACGAACCCGATCTCCGCGATCTCGTCGGTCCCGTCGCCCGAGACGTCGACGATCCTGGTGTTGTGCCCGTCTGGCAGGTTCTGCGAGCCGCGCAGGAACTTCCACTCCCGGGCCAGGCTCGTCCCGGAGAACCGCCAGGCGGTCATCATGAGGTTGAAGTCGCCGGACCCGATCCGGTTCTTCGTGTAGGCGACGAGGCTCGGGTGCACGCCGTCGAGATGCCCGACGCCGAACCGCGCCATCAGCGGTCCGTCGGCGAGGTAGTCGGCGGGCAGGGGCGCCGTGGCGCGGGGCCTGCCGGTCAGGCCGTCGAGGATCGCGATCGACTGCCGGACGTCGTCGGACTCCCTGTGGACCGACCCGTCGCCGAACCGCACGCCGTTCGCGACCTTCAGCGCGACCTCTGCGCGGCCGTCGCTGTCCAGGTCGTACACGGTGACGCCGTCGTTGTGCCCGACGTCGATCACCGCCGACCCGCCCTCGATGTTGTTCTGGTTGGTGCTGTTGGGGCCGAGGTCGACCTGCCACAGGAACTGACCCTTGCTGGTGTAGGCCTCGAGCTTCTGCTGGGACGTCTGACGGTCCAGGACGTAGTCGTACTCCCCGTCGCCGTCAAGATCGCCCACCCAGACGAACTTGACCGCCCCGCCGGGCCGCAGCGGCACGCGGACCACCGGTTCCGTGGCGTGGTTCGCGCTCAGGGTGAACGCGGCGCTCGGCGTCTGCTCGACGCCGTTCACGACGGCGCGCACGCGGTAGGCGTTGGACCTGGTCAGGTCCGCCGTCGTGTCGGTGAAGTTCGTCCCGCCGGTGAGGGCCGACGGCGTGAGCTTCGTCCAGCCGCCGCCCGCCGTCGACCGGTACACGTGGAAGCCGATCCCGTCGGGATCCAGCCCCAGCAGCCGCCAGCTGACCAGCACGGACGTGCTGCTCGCCCGGACCGCGACGACGCCGCGGCCGAGGTTCTCCATGATCCGCGGGCTCGCCGCCGTCGCGGACGGAACGGTCTCGCGCACGATTCCCGTGACCGGGACCGCGACGGCGGCCAGTGCGACAACGAACGCCAGCGCCCGCCATGATCTGTTCGAACTCTTCGATCTCTTCGTTGACATCGATCTCTCCTCCTGGGGTCTTCGTTGACTCCAGGAGCAAGCGTGGACTTCACCGGCCCCGCCCTCGCCGGAACAGGCAAGAACGGACAGCGGATCCGCGGCTGTGACCTGAACGACGGTCCGCAGCCTCTCGACTGGCACGTATGTCAGTCCTACCATATGTTCATGGCCATGCGACGTACGACCGTGTATCTCGACGACGCCGACCTTCAGGAGCTGAAGGCGACCGCTGCCGCGCGCGGTGTCAGCGAGGCCGAGCTGATCCGCGAGGGGGTCCGGCTCGCCGTGAACCGGAACCGGGTATGGGACGAACCGATGGACCTTCCGACCGTGTCGAGCGGCGATCCGACCTGGGCCTCACGCGCGGACGACGAACTCGGCGAGAGCGGGTTCGGGGCGTGGTAGTCGTCATCGCCGACACCTCGGGCTTGATCGCCTCGATCGACCAGGACGCCCCGGAACACGAGGGAGCTCGGAAGGTCTTGAACCAGGCCTCGGTCGTGGTCGTGCCCCAGCTTGTCCTGGCCGAACTCGATCACCTGGTGAGCCGCCGCTTCGGCAAAACCCTCGCCGCAAGGCTCCTGGACTCGCTCATCGCCCAGGCCGAGCGCACCCGAGTGCATTTCGCCGAGGCCGACGCCGCGGTGCTCCGCACGGCGCGAGCCGTCCAGGACCAGCACGCGGACCTCCGCCTCGACCTGACCGACGCCGTCATCACCGCCGTCGCGCGCGAGTACATGACGGCGTCGATCCTGACCCTGGACCGCAAGGACTTCCGGGCGATCCGGCCCCTCACCGGCGAGCCGGCGTTCCAGGTGCTGCCCGACGACGACTGGTGACGGGCGGGCCGCGCGCGGCCCGCCCGTCCTACGACACGGGCTGCTCAGGCGTGGTCCGGGACCAGGGCCAGGAGCTGGATGGCCGCCAGGCCGTACTGGGCGCTGGCGTTCGTGGAGAAGCTCGCCTCGTCGACCGGCTTGAGGACCGCCGGGGGTTCGATGCGCGCGGTGCCCCAGTTCTGGCCGTCCGGGTAGCCGGCGTGGCCCGTGCGGAGCTCCTTCCAGGCGCGGGTCGCCAGGGCGTCGTCGTCCAGCTTGACCGCGGCGTAGGCCGTGGCGCGCGAGTAGGCCTGGCGGAGGTTGAGGCTGCCCCAGGACGCGCCGGTGACCTCCCGTTGCTCCGCGGAGGTGCCGTTGTACAGCCGGCAGAACTCGACCCACTTCGCCTCGACCTCGGGCTCGTCGACCAGGTCGATCAGCTCGGTCATCACATCGATGAGGCCGAACACCGAGGACAGCGAGCCGACCGAGACGGCCTTGTCCGGGCCGGAGCTGAACTCGGCGGTCCCCAGGTCGTAGGTCGCGCCCCCTTGGACCCAGCCGTTCGGAAGTGCCGCGATCGACCGCGCGCTCGCGAGCAGCCGCTCCTTCGCCTTCGGGTCGCCGCCGCGCTCCCACTCGGTGAGCCAGGCCCCGGCGATCGCTCCCCAGTCCGTCGTCGTGGACAGGGGCAGCGCCGTCGGGTCGGGCTCGTACGGGCCGGTCGAGCCGTCCACCTTGCGGCCCGCGTTGAGCACCAGGTACGTGCGGTCGGAGTCGATCAGCTCGTGCAGCAGGTCGCCGGAGCGCTCGTCGCCGCCGGTGAGGTAGTAGAAGTGCCGCCGGTAGTTCGCGTTGCTGATGCGCACCTGCTTCGCGCTGTCGGCCCAGTGCAGGATGCCGTGGCGCGTGCCGAGGCCCTTCCACTCGCCGAGGTGGTTCTGGTCGACGTCGCCGGTGTGCCGGCACATCGCCTCCGCGAACCGGAAGGCCGAGGCGTTGCCGGTGCGCAGGTAGTGGTACCAGAGCCACAGGTCGGTGGACAGCTCCGAGTTGTCCCAGGCGTAGCCGCCGACGTCGTACCGCCACTGGTGCCGGTCTCCGTCGTAGGAGTGCATGACGTCGCCGTAGTCCCAGAAGCCGTACCAGGAGCGCTGGTCCTGCTGGCCCAGGTGGTACTCGAAGATGGCGTCGAGGCGGTCCTCGACCACGGCCTTCGCGGTGGTGCCGCGGTCCACCGGGGACCAGCTGCCGAGCACGCCCGCGGAGTGCAGGTGCGCGGGGTCCGCCTGCAGCAGCGGCGGCGTCGCGTTCGCGCCGGCCAGCGCGGCGAACCGCTCCGCGCCCGGGGTGGCCTCCAGCGCCCAGAACATCAGCTCGCTCGTGCGCGCGATGCCGTACGGGGTGCCGAAGCCCGGCTCGTAGTCCTCGTAGGTGATCTCCAGGGCGTCGAGCTGCTCCGGGTAGGTGTCCTGGCCCATGCCGTCGTGGTAGAAACGCAGGTCCATGGCCTCGGCGCGGGGCGACCACAGCCAGACCGTCACCTCGGCCTCCTCGCTCGCCGCCCCCGTGATCGCCAGCTCGGTGGGGTGCAGCTGCCAGAAGTTCCGCAGCCCGAACGCCAGGCCGCCCGCCGGGGTGCCGAGGTAGCCGAGCCCCGCGGCCCGCGTACCGCCGTCGGACCTGATCCACGAGTGGCCCTGACCGGTCCGCTTGCGGATCTCGAAGCCGTCCGCGGTGAGCTGGCTCAGGGAGTACTCGCCCCAGTCCGGGATCCACTTGAGGCGGCTCGTGACGCGGGTGTCCCACGTGGACGGGTCCGGGAGCGCCTCGCCCGCGATCTGCGCGGCGCGCACGGCGGCGCCCGGGTCGCGGCGCAGGCCCGTGACGCCCTTGACGGCCTCGGCGAAGACGCCGCCGTCGGTGCCGGCGAAGCGGACGTGGCGGTCGTAGAGCTCGCCGCGCATCGGGACGGAGAACTTCACGCCGAGGGCGCGGATGAAGTCGCGGTTCTCGTCGCCGTCGAACAGGAACGTGTGGACGAGGCGGACGCCGTCGGACCCGGCGTACAGGTAGAAGCGCAGCACGAACGGGAGCCAGGCGCGGCCCGCCGACCTGTGCTTGCCGGTCACCTTGACGACGGCGCGGACCGGGCCGTCCTGCTCGACCTCGACGCGGTCGATCGCGCCGGTGAAGTCCTGGAAGTTGGGGCCGCTGCCCGGGTCGGTGGAGGGCTTGTCCTGGCGCGAGACGACCAGGCGGCCGCGGCGCGCGATGATCGCGCCGCCGCGGCGGATCTCCCGCACGACCTGCTCGCCGGTCCTGCCGAACACGACCTGGACGACGCCGGTGTCGACCACGACCTGGCTCGGGCTCTCGGCGACGGAGAGGGTGTGCGCGCCCTGGGCCGGGGTGCCCGGCGCGAGGCGATAGGTGTCCGACGCCGCCGCGTCGGCGCCGATGGCGTGCGCGGTCCACTTGGCGGACCCGTCCGGCCACCAGGCGGTGGTCCAGCTCTGCACGGGAACGCCGGCGCCGCCGGTGGTGAGGGCGAACCGCTGGTCGCCGGTGCAGGCGCCGCGTGGCCACGGGACGCCCCAGGTCGCACCACCGGCGAGCTCGGCGGGCGTGCCGCCCTCGAGCCAGTGCAGGTCGACGGGGTCGTGTCCCGTGGGAACGAGGGCCGGCATCGCGGGGACGGCGGAGGCGACGCGCGGCGCGATCATCGCACCCGCCCCGGCGGCGATCGCTGTGGTGAGAACGGTTCTTCTGCTGATTTCGACCACTGGGGGTCACTCCTTCGTGACGGTTCTTGCCCGGCCCGGAATCCCGTCCGACGACGAACGGCGGCCGACCGTGCCCGTCACGATGCCGCCCGCCGGCCCGCCGCTCCCCCGAACGAACAGAAACAGACACACCCGTGCACGGCCCTGGCGCAGCCTCGTGATCGTCTCCTTCGTGGAGGACGACGATCTGGTTATCGTCGCCGCCCGCTACCACCACGAGAAACAGGGACGACGTCGGTCTTGCCCGTGCGCCAGCGGATCTCGACGGTGCCTGTCCCCGGGTCGTGGTGGACCGAGTCGACGGCGTCGGCGTCGGCGTCGCGTGGGTTCGGGTCGCCCGTCAGGACGACGAGGGCCGCTACCGGGGATTCCGGGGTGGCCCGGCTCTGAGACCGGAGCCAGGGAGTCACCGAGATCTCGCCGATCGGGTCGGCGCCAGTGCGGCGGGTGGAGCCGGGGGTTTCCAGACCCAGGAGGGCACGGACCAGGGAAGAGCGGCCGTCCCGGCGGTGGACGCGGGCCCAGTCGTCGCCGCGTTCCACGACCAGATCGCCGTCGCGGTCGGCCGCCAGCGGCCAGCCGCCCAGGTGGAACGTCCACGGGCCGGGGTCGTGCTGCCAGGCAGCGGAGGCGATCGCTCCCGGGACGGGCGGACGCCCGGCGTCGTCTGCGCCCTCGGCAGTATCGGTGTCCGTGGGGTCGTCGTCGGGCAGCGTCCAGGCGAGGCGCACCTCGAAGCGGCCGCGGACGACGCTGGCCGTCACCACCTGCGGGCCGATGCGGTGGCCGGCGACGCCGGCGTGGTCGCCGCCGCGGTCACCGGGATCCGCGCCCGGCGCGCCCGGGAGGTCGAGCCAGCGGACGCGGGAGCGGGAGATCGCGACGTTGCCGTCGAGCGCGACCCGGCTCACGCCCTCGCGGTGCGACGGCGTGCCGTGGGCGTCCAGGAGGGCGACGTGCGATTCCAGCGGGGCGGCGATCGCATCCCGGGTGAGCTGCGGTGACGTCGCGTTGGAGTAGGCGAGGCGCTGGTAGAACGGGTCGTCCGCGTGGGGGTGGTGGCGGCTCTCCAGGAGGCGGTCCGAGCCGTGGTTGTAGAGGCGGACGACGCCGTCCGCGGGCGTCGAGGCGACGATCCAGCCGGGCGCCCGCAGGGTGGTGACCGTTTCCTCGCGCCAGGCGTCCGGGAGCTCCGGGGCGTCGGTCCAGACGGCGTCGTCGACGGGGAGCAACAGGCCGAGGAAGCCCTTGCTCGCCCAGTACGGGGACGCGCCGCCCGAGTAGAGCTGGCGGATGCGGTCGTAGCGGTGGTGCCAGCCGACCGGGAGCAGACCGTCCGCGTCGACGGCGCCCGCGGCGGTGAAGTGCTCGACGACGCCCGAGGTCAGCGCCCGGGTCTGGCCGGGACGCAGCGGGGTGACGCCCGCGACGGCGCCCGCCCAGAACGGGGCAAGGACCGCCCAGCGGTAGGTGGCCGAACGGCCCTGCAGCACCGGAGCGCCGTCGGCCCCGACAAGGTGCTGGGCCTGGGCAAGGAACTCCCGCAACCGGGTCCCGTGCGGCTCCGCCAGGGGCTCGCCGGCGATCCGCGCGTGCAGCAGCGGGTACAGGTGCCAGGCCCAGCCCGCGTACCAGTCGAAGTTCTGGCGGCGGCCGTCGTGACCGCGGCCGTCGGAGTACCAGCCGTCACCGGTGTACAGCGCCTCCTGGAGCTCCAGGTTCCGGTCCAGGTCGGCCTGGTCCCACGGCCCGCCGACCCCGCGCAGGAACTCCTCGATCACGTTCTGGAACCAGATCCAGTTGTTGCGGTAACCGGACGTGCCGACGATGTCCGCGAGGTAGCCGACGACGCGCTCCTGCGTCCCGGCGTCCAAGCGCTCCCACAGCCACTCGCGCGTCTCGTGCAGGCCGATCGCGATCGACGCCGCCTCGACCACGGCCTGCCGCCGCTCCGGGATGCGCGGCCAGCGCTCGGCCGAGCCGGGATCCGTGCCGCGCCGGACGCCGTCGGCATACCGTTCGAGCAGGCCGTGCGGGTCGTCGCCGTCCTGCCCCCGCAGCCGGAACGCCGCGAGCAGAAAGGTGCGGGCGAAGCCTTCGAGACCGTCGGACCAGGCGTCGGACGCGCTCACCGGCCCCGGCAGCGAGATCAGCGCGCGGCCCGGCGACGCGAACGGCTCCGTGGCCGCGAGGAGATCGTCGGCCAGGCCGAGCCAGCGGTCGCGGGTCCAGGCCGCGGCCGGTCGCAGGGCCGGATGCACCACGGACGACGACGTCGCGGCGGAGGTTGAGGCTTCGGTGCTCGTCACGCCCGCGAGTCTGTACGATGCTCCGCAAACGTTTGTCCGAGCGGACAATTACGATCACGAGGGCGGCCGGGTCCGGCACCGAACCCGCGCCCATCACCGGAGGTAACGGCAATGCTGCCGATCGCACGCCAGGACCACCTGCTACGGGAGATCGAGCTGCGCGGCAGCGTGCGCTCCGCGGAGGCGGCCGCCCACCTGGGCGTCTCCGAGGTGACGATCCGCCGCGACATCATCGAGCTGGACCGCGCCGGCAAGCTGGCACGTGTCCACGGCGGTGCGATCGCCCTGCGCGCGACCCGCGGCCCCCAGGCCGCGAGCGCCCTGGTCGGCGTCATCGTGCCGAACACGACCACGCACTTCCCCGACACCGTGCGCGGCATGGAATCCCTCGCGCCGTCACTCCGGGTCCGGCTCGTCCTCGGCGTCTCGCAGTACCGCCCGGAGGTGGAGGAGGCCCAGGTCTCCCGGATGCTGGGCCTGGGCGTCCAGGGCATCGCGATCGTCCCCACGACACGCGATCGTGAGCCGGACGACGTCGCCCGCTGGCTCCGCTCCATCCCGGTCCCGGTGGTCCTGGTCGAGCGCCGCCCGGACCCGGTGACCAGCGCGAGCGAACTCGACCAGGCCCGCACGGACCACGCCCACGGCGCCATCCTCGCCGCCGAGCACCTGGCGGGACTGGGCCACGACCGGATCGCCCTGGCCGTCTTCGACCGCTCCCCCACCGCTCCCTACCTGCGCGAGGGCTTCGCGAGGGCCGCGGCCCGCCTGGGCCTCGCCGGCGCCCCGGACGTCGTCCTGCCCAAGGGCGACGAGGACCCCGCGGCCCTCGACGCCACCTTGAACGACCTCCTCGACGCCTGCCGCGCCACGAATACCCGCGCGGTCTTCGCCCACACCGACTACCACGCGGCCCGCCTGGTCGAGCTGGCCCTCGACCGCGGCCTGCGCGTCCCGGACGACCTCGCCGTCGTGGCCTACGACGACGAGAACGCCGCCCTGGCCGTGGTCCCCCTGACCACGGTGACCCCGCCACGGCGCGAACTCGGCCGCCAGGCCCTCAAGCTCCTGGTGGAACGCATGACGGAGGACGAGCCCGGCCCACGCACACCCCGCCACGTGGAACTGCTCCCCGGGCTCACCATCAGAAGCTCCTGCGGCGCGGGCCGCACCGCGTAGTGCCCTGTTCGGCACCACGGCGTGGTCAGTCGGTGACGATCATTTCCGGGGCGCCGGCAAAGAACTCGGCGACGGCGTCGTCGACCGACGTCGCACCGTACGAGACGTCGCTCGCGATCCGGAGGAACTCCGCCTCCACGGCACCCGCGCCCTCCGGCGGCGGCGCCGGCGAGGTGCCGACGACCTCCAGGACCTCGTCGTAGTAGTCGAGGATCTGCTTGTCGAGGCCCTCGAGGTCATCGAGCGCCTCCAGGGCCGACTCCGAGATCGGGAGCCCGCGCGACGTCCCGAAGATCTTGCTGACCTCCGGGTCGTTCGTGATGAAGTCCATGAACTTCGCCGCTTCCTCCGGGTGCTCCGTCGTCGCGGACATCGACAGCATGAGGCTCGGCTTGAGGTACAGGCCGCGGTTCTCCGCGTCGTCGGCGGGCGGGAGGGTCATCTCGAAGTCGCTGCCGGACGTCTCCGCGAAACGGACCAGGAAGTTGTACCAGCTGATCTCGTTCGCGGTGAACTTCATCCCGAGGTTGTCGCCGGCGGACTGCTCGGCCCGCTTCGGCTCGATGAAGGCGCCGTCGGCGACCATCGGCTCGATGCGCTCCCACCACTCGGTGAGGTCGGCCTCGTCGAAGCCGAACTCGCCCTCCGGGGTGTAGAGCTGCTTGCCCTGCTGGTTGAGCCAGATCTCGAACACGGCGATGAGCTGCGCGTACGGGGTGGAACCGTCCACCTCGGGATCCTGGTCCGCGCCGGCCTCCGCGATGTCGCTCAGGAGCGCGTCGTACTCCTCCCAGGTGAGGTCGCCCTCGGGCGCCTCCACGCCGATCTCGTCGAGCACGTCCGCGTTCCAGAAGTTCGCGAGCGTGCCGATGCTGGTCGGGATGCCGTAGACCTGCTCGTCGACCGTGGTGGCCGGCATGACCGTGGTGGGGAAGCTCGCGACGTCGATCTGGCCGGCCGTGTACTCGTCCAGCGGCTGGATCTGGCCGCTCGCCGCGTACTGGCTCAGGTAGGTGCTGTCCATCTGCATCACGTCGGGCAGCGAACCGCTGGCCGCCTCCGTGTTGCGCGCGGTCCAGTAGTCGCCGAACGCCGCGTAGCCGGACTGGATCGTGACGTCCGGGTTCTGCTTCTCGTACAGGGCGATCGCTTCCTCGTACCGTTCGGCACGGGTCGCGTCCCCCCACCAGTTGAAGACGAGCGTGACCTTCTCGTCCTCGCCCGTCGCGGAACCGCCGGAGCACGCGCCGAGCGCGGCCAGACCGGTGACCGCGAGCAGCGCGATCCCGGCGCGCGCCCCGCTTCTCGTTGTGACCATGTGAGCCTCCTTGCACACTGCCGTCACATGACGGCTCCAAGGATCACGCGGGCTGGGAAGCCGCGCGACCTCGTGTTGACGACCGCGATCGTGCCACCACGGTGTCCGGTCGCGGAGCAGACAGACAAAAACGTGCAGGACCCGTCATCGGTTGCCCGGGGCACGACGGCGAGGCCCCGCCGGGCAGGGTGCACTCCCCGGCGGGACCTCGCGGGAGACCGTGCGGGGGCAGGCAGCTCAGCCACCCCCGCACGGGGTTCAGGGGCGGGCGGCGTCGTCGTCGGCCCAGAACCGCTCGGGGACGATGCCCTGCCGCCGTAGTTCCCCGGCGACCAGACCGGCGTAGACGGACGCGCCGTACTCGGACGTGTGCGTGCGGTCGCCGGTCTCGTCGATGAGGTAGATCGGCTTGGCGGCCTCGTAGCCGAGGCCCTCGACGAGTTCCTCGCTCATCGCGGTGAGGTCGATCAGCGGGACGCCGAGCCCGGCAGCGACGCCGCGGATCTCCTCGGGCAGATCCGCCTCACCCGTGCGGATCAGCCCGGTGTCGTTCAGCTGGTCGCCGGTGAACCGGCAGCGCACGATCGGCGTGACGAGCACGGGCTGCGCACCCCGGGCCCGCACGCCCTCGACGAGGGTGGTGAGGTTGGCGCGGTAGTCGGCGGCCGTGGTCGTCTTGTCGTTGTGCGCGAGCTGGAACAGGACAACGTCGCCCGAGCGCAGCTGCGGCGTCAGCTCGCCGAACATGTAGGCGCGTGACAGGTACGAGACCGTGCTCTCGCCGCCGCCCGAGTAGTTCACCACCGACAGGCCGTGCCGGAAGTGCGCCGGGAGGCGCTGGCCCCAGCCCGTGTACGGGAAGTTGTCCTGGTCCGTGACCGTCGAGTCGCCGCCGAGGAACAGCCGTGGCGCGTGCTCGGGCGCCTCGGCGATCCCGATCCGCGCCACCGCGGGAGCGCCGCCCGTGAACCGGAGCGTCAGGCCCGGTTCGCCCGGCACGTCCTGACGGTTCTGCTGAGCCTCGGGCGTGCGCACGTTGACCGTGAAGGTCTTGCGCGTCAGTTCGCCCGCGGCGGTCGGGGTCTCCGCGACCATGAGCCGGCGGGCCTCCGCACGGACCTCGGTCGCGGCGGCCTCGTCGGCGTCCCCGAGGAACACCGTCACGTCGTAGTGGCCGGCTGCGAGATCCGCGTACGTGCACACGATGTCGCCGCCGTCCTGGGCGCACTGCTCGAGAAGTGCCGCGTCGGTCCGGGGCGCCGGGTGGTACGCGGGCCCGGCCGCGGCGGCGGGCCCGGCGGCGAGCAGCACCGCGGTCGCGGCGGCGCCGATCCCGGCGAAGACGGAACGCGGCCTACGGCCGCCGAGGAAGTGAGTCATGACGTCGTTGTCCTCTCTGGGGGTTCGCTACCTCCGAGCCGACGACGGCGTCGGGCGAACCCTCACGACAACGTGACCAGGACTCCGGCGTCGGACAACCGCCATACTGGGCGAAACCGAGCACCCTCGCGTCCGAACGAACAGAATCGGTCAGCGGTGGGTGATCCCCAGCTCGCGGCGGCCGAGGTCGGCGAGGGTGGCGGCGCGGGGTTCGTCGGAGGCGCCGTCGGCTACGACCACCGCGTAGTCGAACGTCAGGGTCTCGCCGGGGGCGAAGGGGATCTCCTCGCCGAAGGCCGGGGCCGGGCAGAGGCAGCAGAACGGCTGGGAGCGCACGAACCACTGGGGCTTGCCGCCCGGGTTGGTTCCCGGGTCCACCATCAGGAGGGTGGAGGAGGCGGCACCGCCCTCGGGGGTGGGGGCCGCGCCGTCGTGCCGGCCGACGATGCCCATCCACTCGAAGCGTTCGCCGCGCACCTGCTCGGCGTCGCCCGTGAAGCCGGGCGCCAGCACGACGCCGTCGGTGAACGAGCGCGGGCCGCGCCAGAACAGGCCGCCGTAGCCCGCGTTCTCGCGGCCCTTGGTGGTGGGGCTGCCGAGGTCCAGGGCGTCGTCGGACACGTTGGTCAGTTCCGCGTGCCAGGCCAGCACCCAGACGCCGTCGCGCAGCGACGCGCGGACGGAACGTTCCTCGCGGACGACGACGGCGCCGGGCGTGACCTGGAGCGGGTCACCAGGACCCTGGCTCCCGCCGGGGCCCGGCGGCTCCCAGCCGGACGGCGGGACGCGCCAGGCCAGGTCCTCGCGGAAGCCGGCCGAGCCGCCGTCGGACCAGACGGTCGCGAACCGCTCGTGCTCCTGCGTGCCGTCGTTGGCGAGATCCTGGTAGCCCTCGTCGCGGACGTAGGTGGGGCCGCCCCAGAAGTTCCACGGGCCGACGTTCGGCAGCGACCACGCCAGGCCCTTGTGCCACACGTGGTCCCACGGGCGGTACGTGCTGAGCTCGCGGCCGCCCGTGGTGCGGATCGGGTGGAAGTACGGGCGCGGGGACTCGTACTGGACGTCCGCCGGCCGGTACACGTAGGTGAACAGGTCGCAGCTCAGGGCCGAGCCGTCGTCGTCCAGGTGCACGCCCGACGGCGGCGTCCTCCGGTGCGGGGCGTCGTGCGGGTGCCACGGCTCGCTCATCGGGCTGCCTCCTCGGGGTGGGCGGGGACGTCCTTCACGGGCCGCCACTCCGGGCCCGAACCGCGCATCGACTCGTAGAACGGATCCGCGGGCCCGATCTGCCCGGCGCGCACGGGGGTCCCCGTGAACGCCGACCGGTAGATCGCGGCGGCGAGCTCCAGGGTGCCGCGGGTGTCCGACACCGTGACCGGCAGGGGCGCGCCCGTGGCGAGCGCCGGGTACGTCGCGACGAACT
This sequence comes from Myceligenerans crystallogenes, assembly GCF_039529775.1. Classification (NCBI taxonomy): domain Bacteria; kingdom Bacillati; phylum Actinomycetota; class Actinomycetes; order Micrococcales; family Promicromonosporaceae; genus Myceligenerans; species Myceligenerans crystallogenes. The sequence continues at coordinate 126,101 of NZ_BAAANL010000001.1, read as the reverse complement.
GGGCCTCGTGGCCGCTCGGCAGCGCGTCCGGTTCGGGGGTCCAGAGCTGCGCGACGTCGGTGCCCTCCAGGGGCGTGAACGTCCAGTTCTCGTCCGAGTAGCCGTACACGTGCGACAGCTCGATCGTGGCCTTCTCGGTGTCGAACCGCAGGTCGGAGGCCTGCCGCGGGGAGAGCAGGCTGTTCGTGACGCTCGCCATCGCGCCGTTCGCGAAGCGCACGATCGCCATGGAGACGTCCTCGGTGTCGACCTCGCGCGCCAGGCGCCCGGCCATCGCCGTGACCTCGGTCCACTCACCGAAGATCGCCAGCAGCAGGTCGAACTGGTGGATGCCGTGACCCATCGTCGGGCCGCCGCCCTCGGTGTCCCACCGACCGCGCCAGGGGACGTCGAAGTAGGCGGGCGGGCGGAACCACATCGTGTCGCAGGTCGCGACGAGGGGCCGGCCGAGCGCGCCGTCGTCCAGCAGGCGGCGCAGCCGGAGCGCCCCGGCGCCGAACCGGTGCTGCACGATCTGCGTGAAGCGCGCCGTGCCACCGCCGGCGCGGGCCGGCGCGGCGGACCGCTCGGCGGCGGCGATCGCGTCGGCCTCCTTGAGGGAGAGCACCGCGGGCTTCTCGACGACGACGTGCACGCCCGCGGCCAGGGCCTGGAGCGTCGCGGGCAGGTGGACGCCCGGGGGCGTGCAGATGTGCAGCACGTCGGTGTCGGCGAGCGCCTCGTCGAGCGACGTGCCGTGGTTCGGGACGCCGTGCCGCGCGGCGAAATCCGCGGCCCGGCCGGGATCGATGTCCACCGCGTGGGTGACCCGCGCCTCGATCCCGTGGTGGCTCAGCGCGGCGAGGGCGTCCGCGTGCAGGGCGGCGATGGCGCCGGTGCCCAGGATGGTTGCTCGCATGTCGGGAGATCTCCCCTGTCGTCGTCGACGGCCCGATTGAAACGTTACAAGACTCTACACCGCATCGGATTCCCCGGGAAAGCCATGATCGCGCTGCGGCGTGCGGGATCGAACTGATTAAGCGTTTCAGCTAGCTCCGGTGGTCTGTACGGGGCGGCGCGCGCGGACTACGTTCTGAAAACGCTTCCCACCCTGTCATTCCATCGCTAAGGACGTGGATCATGCGAGCATTTCGAACGCGAAGAGGCGTTGCGATCATCAGCGCGCTGGCGGCCGCCCTGGTCGCGGGCACGCTCCCGGTGATCGGCGCCGCGTCGGCGTCGGCCGAGGAGGGCTGCGAGGTCGAGTACACCGTCGCCAGCAACTGGGGCAGCGGGTTCCAGGCGAACGTCACGATCACCGCGGGCAGCGAGCCGATCGACGGCTGGGATCTCACCTGGGCGTTCCCCGCCGGGACCACCGTGAGCCAGGCGTGGAACGTCGGCTGGAGCCAGACCGGCACGACGTTCCACGGGTCCGACGTCGGCTGGAACGCGAGCATCCCCGCCGGGCGCAGCGTCCAGTTCGGGTTCGTCGGCTCGGGCAGCACCGCCTCGCCGTCGTACGCCCGCGTCAACGGCGACCTCTGCAACGGCGTCGTCCTGCCGACGCCGCCGAAGTCGCCGCCGACGCCGCCGGCGTCGGCCACGCCCTCCGCCACGCCGACCGTCAGCCCGGCGCCGTCCCCGACGACACCGACCGATCCGCCGACGCCGGCGGGTCCCGTGAAGATCATGCCCATGGGCGACTCCATCACCGGCAGCCCCGGCTGCTGGCGCGGCAACCTCTGGCAGCTGCTGGACACCGCCGGGCACGAGGTCGACTTCGTGGGCGGGGAGTCACAGGCCTGCAACCCCGCCGCGTCCGACGCCGACCACGAGGGCCACGGCGGCTACCTGGTCACCCAGTCGGTCTCCAACGGGAACACCTACCGGTGGATGCAGCAGAACACACCCGACGTGCTGCTGCTGCACTTCGGCACCAACGACGTCTGGAGCAACCTGCCCCCGTCGCAGATCCTGGCCGCGTACACCTCGATCGTGACCGACCTGCGGACGCTCAACCCGGACGCGACGATCCTGGTCGCCCAGATCATCCCGCTCGAGCCGGCCCCGTCGTTCGGCTGCACGGACTGCGCGCAGCGGGCGATCGACCTCAACGCGCAGATCCCGGCGTGGGCGGCGGAGAACTCGACCGAGGAGTCGCCGATCGTCGTCGTCGACCAGTGGACGGGCTTCGACCCGGACACCGACACCTATGACGGCGTCCACCCCGACGAGGACGGCAACGTCAAGATCGCGGCCCGCTGGTTCGAGGCGCTCGACCGCGTGCTGCCGTAACCCCGGACCGCCGGGGCGGTGGGACCTGGACACCCCTGCCGCCCCGGCCCGGCGCCGAGCTCGCCCGGCCACCGGTCACGCCTTCACGTGGCCGAGGACCTCGGCGACCAGGCCGCCGTTCGAGACGGGCAGCAGGCCCGGCAGGTCCAGCAGCTTGCGGACGGTGTCGTGCGGCGCGTCGCCGGCCGAGACCAGGGCGGCCAGCTCGGCGGCCCGCGGGTCGTCGACGCCGCCGCCGGTCCCGCCCGCGACGTCGTCGGACACCCCCGCCGCGGCCAGCGTGCGGCGGCGGACGAACAGCGCCCACGACGCCAGGCCGAAGGCCAGGCCCTCCGGCACCCTGCCCGCGGCCAGCGAGTCCTCCAGCGTGCCGCCCCAGCGGAACGGGATCTTCTGCGTGCCGTCCATCGCGACCTGGGTCGTGGTGTGGCCGGTGTGCGGGTTGGCGAAGCGGCGGAGCAGTTCCTCGCCGTACTCCTGCAGGTCCAGGCCCTGCGGGGCCCGGAGCGTGGGCAGCGCGTCGTCGAACAGGTAGGTGCGGGCGTACCGGGCGATCACCGGGTCGGAGACGGCCTCGGCGATCGTCGCGTGGCCCGCGAGCGCCCCGGCGTAGGCGAGCAGCGAGTGGGTCCCGTTGAGCAGGCGCAGCTTGGCCTGCTCGAACCCGGCGACGTCGTCGGTGAACGTCGCGCCCGCGAGCTCCCAGGCGGGCCGCGGCCCGGCGAACGTGTCCTCGATGACCCACTGCGTGAACGGCTCGCCGACGACGAGCCCCTCGTCACGGACGCCGAGCGCCCGTTCCACGACGTCGCGCTGCCCTGCCGTGGTGGCGGGGACGATCCGGTCCACCATCGAGCACGGGAACGTGACCTGCGCCTCGAGGTAGGCGCGCAGGCCGTCGCCGTCGGCCCCGGGCAGGGCCGCGCCCGCGGCCTCGCGCACCAGCCCCTCCAGCACGCGCCCGTTCTCGACCATGTTGTCGCAGGTCAGCACGGTCAGCGGGGCGCCGCCCGCGCGGTGCCGCGCGGCGATCCCCCGGACGAGCAGCCCGATGGCCGACGACGCCGCGGCGGGCTCGGCCGCACCGCCCGCCGATTCCGCCGCGAGGGCGTCGAGATCCGGCCGGACGCGGGCGAGGTCGAGGCCGCCGCCGGGGAGCCGGGCGTACCCCTTCTCGGTGATGGTCAGGGTGATGACATGCGTGGTGGGGGCGGCGATGGCCGCCAGCACGCGCCCGGTCTCCTCGGCGGGGTAGGCGATGTCGACGACGGCCCCCACGAGCCCGACCTGAAGCTGCGGGCCGAGCACGAGGTTCCCTTCGTCACCACGAGGTTCCCGCGCGTCGCCCGGGAGAGAATCCCGCGAACCTCGTGCTGGTGCAGGCAAGCTCGTGGTCGACGACGACCGCGGCTCGGGTGCGGGGGGAGTCATGTCGCCGGCCGTGAGGACCGCGTAGACGCCGCCCTGGGGGCGGAGCTGGTCGCGGACCGTGGCCGAGCGCTGGGTGACGCCGAGGATGCCCCAGGTCAGGTCGCCCGTCGCGGCCATCGCACGTTCCGTGTAGACGGCCTGGTGGGCGCGGTGGAACGCGCCGATCCCCAGGTGCACGATCCCCACCCGCTCGGGGTGCACGGGGGCGGCGACCCCCTCGGGAAGCGCTTCCCTCGAAAGCCTGTCAGTCATGTCCATCCTCCTGGTCGGCGTGCGGTTCGGCGGGAGTGCCGCTGCCTCGTCACCCACGAGTTCCCAGGTGCGCCACGCACCGAGGCCGTAGCACGCGGCGCACCTGGGAACCCGAGGGCGACCCGGCAGCAGAGCTCATCTCCCTGGTGGCTCCTCGGGGGCGCTCCCCGCGGAGCCGCGGATCACCAGTTCCACGGGGAGCTGGGCGCCCGCGGGCGCCGTCGTCCCGGACAGGCGCGCCAGCAGCAGGTCGACGGCGCGGCGGCCCAGCTTGTCCAGCGGGACGCGGACGGTCGTGAGGGCGGGGGTGACCAGGGTCGCCAGCGGGACGTCGTCGTACCCGATCACGGACATCTGGCCGGGCACGTCGATGCCGCGCTGCCGCAGCCGGTCCAGCACCCCGAGCGCCATGAGGTCGTTGAAGACGACGACGGCGGTCGCCGGGCTCGCCACGGCGTGATCCGCGGCCTGGATGCCGCCGGCGAAATGCGGCCGGAAGTCGCCGAGCTCGATGAGGCGGACGTCCCACCTGGTGGCGGCCGCGTGCAGGCCGGCGACGCGGCGGGCGGCGGACCACGAGGCCTTCGGGCCGGCCGCGATGCCGACGGTGCGGTGGCCGAGGGCGCTGAGATGGCCGAGGATCTGCGCCACGCCGTCGGCGTCGTCGAGCGTGATCGCCGGGATCCCGGGGACGACGGCGGACGCGGCGGGCGACCGCCCTTCGGCGACGACCGAGGCCCGCGCATCGAGTGCCACGGGCCGCCCACCGGAGACGACCAGAGGCTGCTCGGGGACGATCGGCGGCCTCTCGGACGATGGCTCCGGCGGAGCCGCGGCGGCGACCGGCGGCGGCAGCTCACGGTTGAGCAGTACCGCGATCACGCCGTCCAGCGCCTCGTAGAGGCTGACGGCGTCGGCGCGCGGGGAGGCCAGGAGCAGGCCGTCCGTGCGGATCGCGAGGGCCCGGATCAGCTCCGGCTCGACCTCGGGATCCTCGTCGGAATCGGCGACGAACACCTCGTAGCCCTCCGCGCGGGCGCGGGCCTGGACGGCCTTGGTGACGGCGGCGAAGAACGGGTTCCCCAGGTCGGGGACGAGCAGGCCGACCGCGTGCGTACGCCCGGTGCGCAGGCCGCGCGCGACGGGATGCGGCCGGTAGCCGAGCTTCTCGGCGGCACCCAGCACCCGGGCGCGGGTGGCCGGGGAGATCTTGCTGGACGGGTCGAACGAGCGGGAGACCGTCGAGATCGAGACACCCGCGTCGCGCGCGACGTCGTGCACCGTGGCCATACCGCTCCTTCCCATCCGGGGACCCTATCGCGTGCAAACGTTCGCACAATGACAGGCCCGGCGCAAGCACCCGCACCCTCCGGTAGCATGCAAACGTTCGCACTGCCGCCGCACCGAAGGGGCCACACATGAGTGACTGGACGCTGCACCCCGACCGCGCCCTCCCCGCCGACCCGGCCACCCGGCCCGTCGCCCGCGAGATCTACGAGACCACCCGCGATCTCCCGATCGTCTCGATGCACGGCCACGTCGACGTCGCCGCGTTCGCGGACGACACGCCCTTCGGCGACCCGGCGCAGTTGTTCGTCGTCCCGGACCATTACCTCACCCGGATGCTCGTCTCGCAGGGGACGCCGCTGCCCGCGCTCGGCGTCGGCCCGGAAGGTGCCCCTGGTCTGGAGAAGGACCCGCGCGCGATCTGGCGCCGGTTCTGCGAGGGCTGGAAGCACTTCCGCGGCACGCCCACGCGGTACTGGATCGAGCACGAGCTCGTCGAGATCTTCGGGATCACGCGGCGGCCGTCCGCCGAGACCGCCGACGCCATCTACGACCAGCTCGCCGAACGCCTCGAGGACCCGGCGTTCCGGCCCCGCGCGCTGCTGGACGAGTTCCGCATCGAGGTCATCGCGACGACGGACCCGGCGTGGAGCGACCTGGCCCAGCACCAGCGGTTGGCACAGGAGCTGAAGGGCCTGGACGGTACGGGCACCCCCGGCAGCGCCCGCGTGCTGCCCACCTTCCGGCCCGACCCGTTGCTCCACCCGGCCCGCCCGGGCTGGCGGGACGACGTCGCGCGGCTGGCGACGGCGTCGGGCATCGAGATCGGCGGGTACGCCGCCTACCTCGACGCGCTGCGCGAGCGGCGCCGCGCGTTCGTCGCGGCGGGCGGGACCGCGACCGACCACGGCCACCTCAGCGCGGACACGACGCCGCTGCCGGACGACGTCGCCGCGGAGCTCTTCGCGCGGGCGCTGGCCCGGGGCGAGGTCACGGCCGAGGAGAACGCCGCGTTCTCGGGCCACATGCTGTTCCAGATGGCCGCGATGTCCTGCGAGGACGGGCTGGTCATGCAGCTGCACCCGGGCGTGCTGCGCGACCACGACCCGGAGCGGTTCGCGACGTTCGGGCCGGACAAGGGGTACGACATCCCGGTCGTCACCGAGTACGCGAACGGGCTGCGGCCGGTGCTCAACGCGTTCGGGCACGCCGAGAACTTCCGGATGATCGCGTTCACCGTGGACGAGGACGTGTACTCGCGCGAGCTCGCGCCGCTGGCGGGCGTGTACCCCGCCCTGCGGCTGGGCGCGCCGTGGTGGTTCCTCGACGAGCCGGACGCGATGCGGCGGTTCCGCGAGGCGGCCACGGGCACGGCGGGCTTCTCGAACACCTCGGGCTTCGTGGACGACACGCGCGCCTTCTGCTCGATCCCCGCCCGCCACGACCTGAACCGCCGGGTCGACGCCGGCTTCCTGGCCCGGCTCGTCGTCGAGCACCGCCTCGAGCTGGACGAGGCCGTCGACACGGCGGCCGACCTCGCCTATCACCTCCCGAAGAAGGCCTACGCCCCGCCGTCGGCCTGACCGTCTCCCCTGGCAGGAGGGCGCCATCAGGTCGCCCGAATTCGATATCGTTTTCCGACGGAGTTCGGTCCGGTCCGCCCGGTTTCGGGGGGTGGACCTGGGACGTCCCGTCGCGGCACTCTCTTGTTGTCCGCGCACCAACCGCCCACCGCCCCCTCTACGGAACGGTCACGAACGGTGAACTCCCCCACCTCGTCCACGGACACCACTCCCGCGCATCCCGCCTGGCTCCCCTCCTCCGCGTTCGCGGCCGTCGGCCGGCGCCGGGTCGCCGTCCGGGGCGACGGCGCGCTCGTCGGCACGATCGCCGCCGAGGTCGCCGGCGCCACGGCCGCCCACGGCGGCTCGTTCACGCGCCTCGACCCCGGCTCGGGCGTCGGCGACGCCGACCTCGTCCTCACCCTCACCGAGGACGACGACGCCCCCGGCCCGGACGACGGCGGATCGGCCTGCGACGCCGAGGACGAATCGTTCCGTCTGCTGCGGGACGACGGCGCCGTCGTCGTCCAGTCGGCCTCCGACCGCGGGCTGCTGTACGGGTTCTTCCACGTCGTCCGGCTCGGCGAGGCGGCGTTCACCGGGCCCGACGCGGTCGAGACCCACGCGCCCGCCACCCCGCTGCGGATGCTCGACCACTGGGACAACGTCGCCGTGCACGACGTGATGGGACAGGTCGAGCGCGGCTACTCGGGCGGCTCGATCTTCTACGCCGACGGCGAGGTGCGCGCCGACCTCTCCCGCGTCGAGGAGTACGCGCGCCTGCTCGCGTCGACCGGGATCAACCGGGTCGCGATCAACAACGTCAACGTGCACGCCCGCGAGGCGCGCCTGCTCACCGACGGGCTGCCCGACGTCGCCCGGATCGCCGCCGCGTTCCGGCCCTGGGGGATCCGGGTGCACCTGGCGGTGTCGTTCGCGGCGCCCATGACGCTCGGCGGGCTGCCGACCGCGGACCCGCTGGACGCCGGCGTCGCCCGCTGGTGGCGCGACGCAGCCGACCGCGTCTGGGCGAGGATCCCGGACTTCGGCGGGTTCGTCGTCAAGGCCGACTCCGAGGGCCAGCCCGGCCCGTTCGCCTACGGCCGCGACCACGCCGACGGCGCGAACCTGCTGGCCGCGGCCGTGGAACCGCACGACGGCCTGATCCACTGGCGCGCGTTCGTCTACGACCACCGCCAGGACTGGCGCGACCGCTCGACCGACCGGGCCCGCGCCGCCCACGACAACTTCGCCCCGCTCGACGGCCGCTTCGCGGACAACGTGATCGTCCAGGTCAAGCACGGGCCGATGGACTTCCAGGTGCGCGAGCCGATCTCGCCCGTGCTCGCCGCGCTGCCGCGCACCCGGGTCGCCCTGGAGCTCCAGGTCACCCAGGAGTACACGGGCCAGCAGAAGCATGCCGTGTACCTGGGCCGCGCCTGGAGCGAGATCCTGCGGTTCGATTTCCTGGCGGGCGCGGCCACGCCACCCGTCCCGGAACCAGGGACGACGACGTCGTCGGACATCCCGCCCGGCCCGACGACGGTCGCCGGGCTCGTCGCGAACTCCGGCGGCCTCGTCGCGGTGTCGAACGCGGGCGACGACGAGTTCTGGACCGGGCACCCCTTCGCGCAGGCCAACCTCTACGCCTACGGCAGGCTCTGCTGGGATCCGGCCGCGGATCCCGTCGGCCTGCTCGGCGAGTGGATCGCGATGACGTTCCCGGGCGCGGCGCCCGGCGTCGCCGGCGCGATCCACGAGATCCTCGACGACTCCTGGGAGACCTACGAGCTGTACACGGCCCCGCTCGGCGTCGGGTTCATGGTGCGCCCGGGCCACCACTACGGCCCGGACGTGGACGGCTACGAGTACACGCCCTGGGGCACGTACCACTTCGCGGACCGCGACGGCATCGGCGTCGACCGCACCGTCGCGACCGGCACCGGGTTTGCGGGGCTCTACCCCTCCCCCTGGCGCGAGATCTACGAGTCGGCCGAGACCTGCCCCGACGAGCTGCTGCTCTTCTTCCACCACGTGCCGTACACCCACGTGCTGCACTCCGGGAAGACGGTGATCCAGCACATCTACGACACCCACTTCGAGGGCGTCGAACGCGTGGAGCGCTTCGTGGCGACCTGGTCCGAGGCCCGCTCCTCACTACCCGCCGACGCCGCCCGCCTGGCGGCCCGGGTCACGGACCGCCTGACCGAGCAGCTCCGCAGCGCCACGGACTGGCGCGACCAGCTCAACACCTACTTCCTCCGGAAATCTGGCGTCCCGGACACCCACGGCCGCACGATCCACTGACCCCGGGACCCCCGGAAAGCAGGGAGCCGACCATGTCATTCCGGTCGATGGACACGTAACCATCGACCGGGATGACATGGTCGGCTCCCTGCTACCGTCTCGTCAGCCTGCCGTGCAGGTTGCCGGGATCGATGTCGGGGGCTTGCCGTTGCCCAGGAAGCCGAACTCCGTCGTGCCGCCGGCCGGGACGTTGCCGTTCCAGCTCATGTTCTTCGCGGTGACCACGGACCCGGAGCTGGTGAACTGCGCGTTCCAGCCCTGGGACAGGGTGGCCGGGGTGAGGTCGAACGTCGTCGTCCAGCCGGTCAGGGCCGTGGCGCCCGCCTTGACCTTGACGACGCCCTGGAATCCCGAGCCCCACGAGCTGACCACGGTCAGCGATGCGGTGCAGCTGGCGTCAGGCGTGGGCGTCGGGGTCGGCGACGGCTCGGTCGGCGTCGGGGTGGGCGACGGCTCGGTCGGGGTCGGCGTCGGCTCGGAGCCGCCGTCGCCCGCCATGTCGTCGGCCCACGACGAGAGCCAGCCGAGCGGCGCGTTCCAGTTGATCGTCATCTCGTTGGTCGACCACGAGTCGATGTGGTCGATGTAGCAGAACTGCGGGGCGCAACCCTGCAGGTTCTTCTGCGCGATCGGGTCCTGGATGTCGGAGTTCGCACCACCCGCGAGCATGCCGTCCGGGTGCGCCGGCAGCCGGTCGGCCGACGCCATCCACCGGTTGTGCATGTTCTGCGAGAAGTACGTCCCGTAGCCCTTGACGTAGGAGTTGTTGAGCGCGTTGCGACCCAGCACGTAGTCGAACGACTCCAGCGCGCCGTCGCGGTACCTCGCGTCACCGGTCAGGTCGAACGCCGTCGCGATGACGACCGCGTTGTTCAGCACCGAGCTGTTCGAGGCCCACTGGTACTGGGCCGGCGCGTAGGCCTGGCCGAACGGCTGGGTCGCCTGGTCCGCCAGGTACCCGTCGGCACCCGCGATCACGGAGTCGACGACGGCCTGCCGGCCGGGCAGCTCGTTCGGCACGGTCGCCAGGTCCAGCCGGGCGGCCGCGGCGGTGAAGCCCCAGTCGAACCCGGTGGTCCGCCAGATGTCGCCGTTCGCGCCGCCGACGTGGTACGGCGACGAGGTCACGGCGTCGGCGAACGGCGCCTCACCCGTGGTCAGGAACAGCTGGGCGGCGGCCCAGTAGAAGTCGTCGCCCAGTTCGCCGTCGTTGTACGGGCCACCGCCCGGGTTGGCGACGAGGTTCGAGTTCGGCGCGATGATCCCCGGGTGGTCCTGCGCGGCGTCCCACGCCCTGCGGGCCGCGGCGAGCAGCTGGTCCGCGTAGGCGGGGTCGATGTCCGCGTAGAGGCGGGCACCCTGCGCGGCCGCGGCCGCCAGGTTGAGCGTCGCCGCGGTCGAGGGCCGGTGCACGTAGCGAGGCATGGGGTCCTCGCTCGGCAGCAGGTTGAGCCCCGTCCAGGCGACGTCGTGGATCTTGTGGTGCACCAGGCCGCTCGCGTCGATCTGCTCGCCGTCGATCGTCATCTGGGTGCCGTTCTCGACCTGCATCCTCAGCATGAAGTCGAGGTTGTGCCGGACCTCGTCGAGGATGTCCGGCACGTCGTTCCCGCGCTCGGGGATGACGAGCGTGGAGTCGCCCAGCGCGCCCTCGGTCACCTGGTCGGCGTGCAGGGTCCGCTCGTAGGCCGAGAGCAGGCCGTAGACGGAGATGCCGGAGTTCACGACGTACTTGCCGTGGTCACCGGCGTCGTACCAGCCGCCGGACGCGTCGATCGCGTAGCCCTCGGGGCAGTCCCAGCCGTCGACGCCGTAGTGCTCGTTCGAGCCGGCGGCGGGGTTGCCGCTCGCGTCGACCGCGCCGGTGGGCGGCAGGCAGGGCACGTTCACGTCGCCCTGGTTGACGGCGTCGCCGCCGAACGGGGACACGTGGCCGGCCGGACGCGCGTACTCCGACTTCAGCGTCTCGCCGTCGACCTCGACCGGGACGATCTCCTGACCGGAGCGCTGCGTGTAGTAGATGCCGAGGGAGTCGGCGCGCAGCTGGTCGTAGATGTCGGCCGAGATGTCGAACGGGTACGAGACCTCGCCGTCGGCCTTCAGCGTGAAGCCGGTGCCGGTCGTGGTGACGTCCGAGAAGTCGATCGTGTGCACGTTCAGGCCCGCGGACGGGTCCGTGCCCTCGGGCGTCGAGTCGCCGGAGTCGACGACGGCGCCGTCCGCCCCGAGCAGCTCCCACGCCACCGGCGTGGTCGAGTCCGTGACGACGGTCGCGTTCTTCGGGCCGTCGGGGAGGTAGCCGACCTGGTTCACGCGCACGCGCGGGCCGGTGTCCGGCTCGTAGCCGATGATCTCGCCGCCGGTGAGCAGGGAGAACTCGTCGAGGCAGAGCTCGAAGGGCTCGGCGTTGCCGCCGAGCTGGATCTGGACCTGGCTGTCCGCGCTCTGCGCGACCTCGAACGCCTCGGTGAACACCTGGCCGTCGGCACGGAGGGTGATGTCGGCGTAGTAGAGGGGCGGCCAGTCGGCCGCCGGGTCCGGGACCATGACCCGGGCCGACGCCTCGGGCGAGGCGCTGGCCGCGACGCTGATCGTGTACGGGTCGCCCGTGGTGATCGGCACACCGCTCTGGCCCACGATGACGTCCCACTGGTTGCCGCCGGCGGGCACGGTGCCGCACATGGTGCCGTCGGCGGACTCGGTGAAGTCGACGCCACCGGCGACCCACCAGGGCTCCAGTGCGCCGTCGAATCCTGGGTTGGTCAGTAGTTCCGTACCGTCCGCGGCCTGGGCGGCCGCCGGCGTCAGCAGAACGCCCGTAAGGGCGATCGCTGCGACCGCTGCGGCCGCCGGACGGCGGCGCTGCTGTCTGGGTATCACGCTGACTCCTCGGTGAGAGCGCTTCCAAAGATGGACGCGGCCAACTTAATCGCGCACCGCCGACGGCGACACCCCTGGCTCCGAATTGATTCGATTAACATCGTGGTATCACCGTGGTATCACGCTGCTACCATCGTGATACCACGGCACTGTCGCCACGGCGGCGTTTCGGCCGCGCGTTCGAGATGCGATATGTTTCTAGGGAAGGCATGATCATGGCCATGACTCTCCGACTCAGCGAGGCCGAGGACGCCGCCCTGGCCAAGACCGCCGAGCAGCTCGGCATCTCCAAGCACGAGGCGGCGCGGCGCGCCATCCGTGAGCTCATCGACTCGGTGTCGACGCCGTCCATGTCGGACTGGCTCGCCGCCGCCGAGTACGTCGGCAGGCGTGACCGCGAGCTCCTGGACCGGCTGGCGCAGTGACCCACCTCGTCACACCGCTCGTCGCACTGCGGATGTTCGAGGCCGCGGAGGGGTTCAAACCTGTCGTCCGCGACCTCGGGCTCCTCGAGGGCGCGCTGACACGCGCGAACATGTCCTCGTACGGGCAGGAGCTGTACCCGGGCATCCATCTCAAGATGGCCGCCACGCTCGACTCGGTGAACCGGAACCACCCTCTGATCGACGGGAACAAGCGGCTCGCCTGGATCATCGTCGCGGCCACGTACCGCGTGAACGGACATCGCGATCCCGCGGGAACCGTCGACGAGCACGAGGCCTTCGTGCTCAAGGTCGCGTCCGACCATCCCGATCTCGACTGGATCGCCGCACAGCTGGAGCAGTGGTTCGGCGGCTGACCCGCCGGGTCATTCCCCGTTGCGGGCCTTCGCCGGGAGGCCGATCTCCCAGAACTCGATCGTCTGCAGGATCCAGAAGCCCGCGAAGATCAGCAGCAGGAGCGCCTCCACCACGAAGACCGTCTGGGCCGGCGCCCGCCACCCTAGGAACTCCGCGGCGCCCAGCGCGGCCAGCCCCACGACGATCACGGCCGTCATCGTGATCGCGATCGCCCGGTAGGCGCGGCGGTACGCCTGCGGCCGCAGCCCGCGCGTCCGCTCGCCGGGACCGCCCGTCACCTGCTGGTCCCGCCCGTTCACCCAGGCCACGGCGATCAGGCAGGCGAAGAACGCGAGCGCGGCGACGTAGTGCGCCCAGCCCAGGAACGCCGCGGGCCACAGCGACATCCAGGCGGCCACGGCACCCCAGGCCAGCCACGTCAGCCACAGGTCCCAGCCCGCACCCCGCACCAGGTCGCCCCGGCGCGGCCAGGCGGCCAGCAGCAGCACCGGGATCCCGGCGAGCAGCAGCGCGAGGACGTTGTTGGCCACACGCTCCGGCACGTCGAGACAGTACGGCTCGCCCGCGCAGCCGGCGGGCGTGAGCGGCGTCGGCACCATCGCGCTGAGGATCGCCGTCATCCCGGCGAAGTTCAGCAGCACGTCCTCACCGCCGTCGCGCCCCTTGACGGCGATCATGCAGATCCCCGCCACGAAGAGCACGCCCACGAAGACGTTCTGGACGGGCGTGTAGAAGTAGGTGCTGATGGAGGCGAACCACCATTCCTGCCCGGGCCCGGCCGCCGCCCGGTCGGCGGCGATCTGGAGCGCCAGCGCGATGAACAGCACCAGCACCATGGAGACGATGGCTACCCGTAGGTAGCGATAGCTGAGACTTACCCCCTGAGTCTGCGGCATGCCCCTAAGGTGCCAGAAATGCCGACAAACCACCAGTCAGGCGACTGGTACGGAAAGTTTCAGACGTCGCCCGGGCGAACGAACCGCTTTTCCACGTCGCTCACCAACGCCGCGTGGTTCCACAGCACCGCCGCCGACCACACCACCCCCAGCGCCCCGACCACGATGTCGCCCGCGGTCAGCAGCACCAGCCCGGCGACCACCACCAGCAGCAGCCCGCCCAGCGTGACCCGCCACTGCGCGAACAGGTAGTAGGCCGCCAGCCGCGCGACGTCGCGCACCCGGAAGCTGAAGAAGGACACGATGACCAGGGCGTGCATCGTCCACAGCACGACCGCCACGCCGAGCACGATGAGCAGCCCCAGGTACACGCCGGGGACGGCGGTGATGATGCCCACGCCGGAGCCGGCCAGCGCGCCGCCGTCGCCGACGACGCCCGCCCCCAGCCCCCCGATCGCCACGTAGACCAGCCCGGGAAGGGTCATCCACAGCGCGTCCGACCAGTTCAGCCGGTATCCGCGGAAGAACGACCGGGCCGGCGTCAGCCCCTCGGACCGCCGCCGGTCCCGCAGGCCGTACAGGCCCGCCGCGAAGGCCGGGCCGAGCGGCGCCAGGCACAGCGCGAGCACCGGGGCGTTGCCCGGCGAGCTCTCCAGGAACTGCATCGGCACCGCGCCCGGCAACGCGGCCACCACCATCAGCAGCCCGGTCACGAGATACCAGTAGACGACGTTGGTGACGCGTGCCAGCGGTCCCTCGCCGAACTCCTTGGCGGACGCCGCGCTGTCGCCCCCTTCGCCGCTCATCCCACTGGCTCCCCTCGGGTTTTCACCCTGTCTCGGTGTTCGTGCACGATATCCAGGTCGACCAGCGCAGGGGGCCTGATCTCGCGTCCGTTACCGAGATGGAACCACGTGTGACCGAACTGGTACCGTCCCCGGCCCGGTCCGGCCGGGCCGGGGACGGCTCCTGACCGGATCGGCCCCGGCCACGCCCTAGGTCTCCTGAACCGGGGTCACCTCACCTTGAACGTCGTCACGCTCTCGGGCGGCAGGGCGGCCGTGAAGCCACCGCCCCTGGTCCGGATCGCGGGCTGCACCTGGAGGTTGCGCGTCGCGTCCGTGAGCCAGGAGCTCGCGACGTTCGAGCGAGCGGCCCCGCCCAGGTCGAAGCGCTGCTCGACCGCCGTCGTCCCCTTGTTCACCGCCACGACGACCACGCCGCCACCGCCCACGAAGGCGGAGGTGAAGACGCCGTCGGCGGGCTGCGCCGTCGCGTCCACGCGCACGTACCCGGGCCGGACGAACTTCGACCAGTGCGCCATGTTCCAGCCGCGCTTGCTGATCACCCCGTTCTCCTTCAGCGGCCCGTAGTACCGGCAGATGTACCACCAGATGTACGTCTGCATCCCGCCGTCGACGAGCGTCCGGTGGATGTTCTCGCCGACGTCGAGGGCCTGCGGCCACGTGTCGGCGTCGTCCCGGCTGTTCGGGTGGTAGATCTCGGTGGCCCACAGCTCCTTGCCCGCGCCCTTCTGGTCCCACAGCGGGTAGGCGAACCAGTCGTCCGGGATCCCGTACAGGTGGGTGCCCAGGATGTCGAGGTTCGCGAGGGCCTGCGGGTCCTGCAGGATCAGGTCCGACGTCGCCTTGACGTACTGGAACGACTCCGGCGCCATGACGCGGGCCTGGATCGACCCCGCGTGGTCGCGCATGAAGCGCAGCAGCTCCTGGGGCGTCCACCAGGTCCAGCCGTGGGCGTAGTCCGGCTCGTTCTGGATCGACATGGCGTACAGGTCGACGCCGTTCTCGCGCAGGAACGCGATGAAGTCGTTGAGGTGCCGGGCGTAGGCCCCGTAGGCGTCGTGGCGGAGCCGGTTGCCCGGGGTGCCGTCGCGGTCGAAGGTCTCGACGAGGTCCGCGGGCGGGTTCCACGGGGCCGCGATGACCTTGCCGCCCCGGACGTTCACGTAGCGGGCCGTCTCGACGACCTTCTCCCAGTTGGCGCGGTCCTCCGGGACGGGGATGCGGACGATCGTGAAGCCGAGCTGGTCCGCCCCGTTCCCGAACGCCGTCTCGCGCTGCTCGGGGGTGAGGTCGGGACGCCAGACGGGGTGGTTCATGCCGCCGAACCCCTGGATGGTCTGGCGCCGCGCGGCGACGTCGACGACGACGGGCCGGGCCGCCGTCGCGACGCCGGCCGCAGCCCCCGCGGGAAGCACGGGGAGAGCCCCGGCGAGCGGGATCGCCCCGGCGGCGGCGAGGAAGACACGCCGGCTGAGCGCCGACGGGCTGGTCCGGGAGTCCCCGGCCGGGTGGTCACTGGTTCGGCTGTGGTGGTGCGACATCGTTGTCCCTGTCCTTTCTACGAACCGATGGTGCTGGTCACAAGCGTGAGATCACGTGCGAGGGCAGCGCGGGTCACGTCCCGAGGACGCGGCTGTCGTCGAGCCATTCCGGCGTCTCGTCCCGCACCACGTCGATCTCGACGAGCGTCACGCCGTGCCGCCCGAGCACGAGGTCGAGGTCGACGCGGCCGGTGCCGGCGCCGTCGGGCGCAGGCGTGACGGGGGACGACGACGCCGTCCGGGCGGGCTCCGCGAGATCCCGCAGCAGGTCGAGCTGCCGGGACGACGGCGAGGCCGGGCGGCCCATCTCCCCCCACGCGTGCCAGGCGTTGCCGCGCTCGGTGTCGACGTCGTACCGCACGACGAACGCCCGCCCGCCGGCGGCGGCGGGGACCGGGACGCTGAGGCTGAGCTCGTGGCGGTCCGGTTCGGCCGGGGCGTCCGTGCCGCCCACGGGCTGCCAGGCCAGGACGGTCACGCGGCCGGTGGCGTCGTCGCGGGTGACCAGGTGGTCGGCGCCGCGCGCCAGGATCTCCTGCCCCATGCGGGCCATGAACGCGTACAGGTGGTAGGTCGGCTTCCTGACCTGGCGGTGCGTGAGCAGGCCGAAGCCGCCGTGGAAGAACGACGTCGGGATGCCCACCTCCTCGAAGACGTCGCTGAAGGTCCAGTAGGAGAACGAGTCGACGACGTCGCCGCCCTCCGCCAGCACCGGCGCCAGGTAGGCGGCGTTGTACGCGGTGTCGTGGATCGGGTTGTCCGGCCGGTAGGAGGTGTTGAACTCCGACACGTGCAGCGGGAGGTCCGCGAGCGGCGTGCCGGCGAGCAGCTCCTTCGGACGGGCGAACTGCTCCAGGAGGTTCCGGGGCGGGCGCAGGGCCTGGTAGACGCCGAACGGCACGTGCTCGGCGGGTCCCGAGGTGTAGGCGTGCACCGAGGTGAAGTCGACGGGCACGTCGCGGGAGGTCACGAACTCGGCGAAGGGTTCCCACCAGTCGTCCGCGCCGGGCGAGAGCACCGGGCCGCCCACCTGCAGCTCGGCGTCGACCTCTTTGACCGCCTTCGCGGTGACCTCGTAGAGCCGGAAGTACGCCTCCTGGTCGGCGTCCTTCCAGAAGACATGGAGGTTGGGCTCGTTCCACACCTCGACCGGCCAGGTGCGGACCTCGCTCAGCCCGTAGCGGTCGATCAGGTGCCGCAGCACCGCGCGCACCAGACGCGCCCACTCGGAGTGGTCGCGCGGCGGGGTGATGTTGCCCTTCCACCAGAAGACGGTGTCGGTACCCGAGGCCAGCGCCTCCGGCATGAAACCCAGTTCGAGGAAGGGTTTGACCCCCAGGCTCAGGTAGGCGTCCACCACCTGGTCGACGTAGGTGAAGGCGTACCGCGTGCCCCGGTGGCCGGCGGCGTCGTACGGGCGGAACACGCCGACGTCGTCGGACAACAGGCCGTGGCCCCGGATGTACCGGAAGCCGATCTCGCGCTGCGCGAGGGCGAGCGACTCCTGGTAGTCCTGCCGCAGGGCCAGGTTGAAGCGCCCGGTCCCGACGCAGTGGCGCCAGGCGTCGCCCAGCCGGCCCGCCGCCTGGGCGGGCACGACGATCCGATTCACGTTTCTCTCCTCGATGGTGGGGGGCCGCGAGGCAGGGCCCGCGACAGGCCCTGCCTCGCGACCGGTGGGTCCGTCTCTCGGGGTCAGGTCACTCCGTGACGCCCGCGGCCGCGTTGGCCCGGTCGACGTACTCCGTCATGCCCGCGCCCTCGAGCTCGGCGACGTACGCGTCCCACTCGTCGAGCGAGCGCTCGCCCACGATGAACGCCGAGGTGTTCTGGAAGACGATGTCCTGCAGCGCCTGCTGCTGACGGCCCGCCTGCTCCTGCTCCATCTCGTCGTACAGCGGCGACGGCGGGATCGGGAGCTCCTCCTTCGTGGCGTTCATGCCGTCCACGAAGTCGATCTCCTCCTGCTCCATCATCGACTTGTCGAGGTCCTCGGTGGAGCCGTGCGCGATGGAGAACACGCCGTTGTAGTAGCCGAAGTCGGCGTTGAGCAGCTTGTCGGCGCCGACGTTCAGGGCGCCCCAGGTCACGTCGTCCGCCAGGACCCGCTTGTCGCCCTCGCGCTCGAAGGTCTCGCCCTCGACGCCCCACTTGGCGAACTCGAGGCCCTCGTCCGAGTAGTACAGCCAGTCCACGAACTGGAGCATGGCGAGGAAGTCGGGCTCCTGCGCGGCGTCGGCCGAGAACATCAGGCCGGACTCACGGCGCGTGCCGCCCGGGATGAGGTCGCCCGCCGGGCCGCCCGGCACGACGATCTGCGCCAGCTCGGCGTCCTTGTTCTTCGCGCCCTCGAACGCGGGCTCGTACTCCGCGATGATCGACTGCGTGTTGGTGCCGATCGCGGCGGACTCGCCGTTGGCGAGCTTCTCGATCGCCGACGCGTCGTCCTGCGTCACCGACTCGGGGTCCATGAGACCGTCCTCGACGAGGCCCGCGAAGTACTCGACGAGCGACCTGTACTCGTCCGACGCCCCCGCGTAGCTGTACCTGCCGTCGGCCTCGTTCCACTGCAGGCCGGCACCGTAGCCCCAGCCGGCCGCGGTACCGAAGTTCGGCGCGGCGGTCTGCATCGTCGCCTCGATCGGGCCGTTGATCGACCAGCGGTCCGAGTAGGGGTACTTGAGGTCCGGGTTCTCGTCCTTGATGACCTGAAGCTGCTCGGCGAACTCGTCCCAGGTCCTGGGGTGCTCCAGGCCGGCGTCGTCCCACAGGTCCTGCCGGATGGCGATGGAGTACTGCGGCTTGGGCACCTCGTGCAGGCCCGGGATCATGTAGTACTTGCCGTCGCCCTTCTTCTGGGCGTCGATCTCCTCCTGCAGGCCCCAGTCCTCGACCTTCTGCAGGAAGTTCGGCATGTGCTGCACGTAGTCGGAGATCGGCAGGAGCGCGCCGCTGCTGACGAACTGGTTCTCGTCGCCCGGGTACGTGACCGGCATGATGTCCGGGGCCTCGCCCGACCCGATCAGCACGCTGCGCTTCTGCTGCAGGTCCTCCAGGGTGACGTTCTCGTAGTCGAACGTGACGTTGTTGTCGTCCTTGAGGTGCTGGACGAACGCCCAGTCCTCCTTGAACGGGTAGTTCGGGTGGTCGCGGTACAGCAGGCCGAACTCGACCGGCTCGGTCGCCTGGAACGTGGTGCCGGCCTCGAAGTCCTCCATGTAGCCGACCTGCGACTCCAGGTCGACGGACGCGGTCTCGTCGGCACCCTCGCCGCCGCCGTTGCCGCACGCCGTCAGCGTGAGTGTCAGGGCGGCCGCGGCGGAGGCCGCCGCGGCTGCCTTGCGGTTGATCCTCATGATTTCTTTCCTCCGGTGGTGAACGTCGTCGTTCTCGACGGTCGGTCTGAATCGATTTCGAGGGGCGGCCCGGGCGGCCGTCCGCTGACCTACCCCTTGACGGACCCGAGCATCACGCCCGTCACGAAGTACTTCTGCACGAACGGGTAGACGGCGACGACCGGCGCCGCGATCAGGAGCATCGCGACGGCCTGCATGTTCGCGCTGATCTGCGCCGCCTCGGCACCGGCCTCCAGGCCGGCGCCGGTCACGCCCGCGAGCAGGTTGCGCAGGTAGAGCGTGACCGGCTGGAGGCTCCCGTCGCTGAGGTACAGGAACGCCGGGAACCACGAGTTCCAGAAGAACACCGCGTAGAACAGCACCATCGTGGCGACCACCGCCTTGGACAGCGGCAGCACGACGCGCAGGAACACGCCGTAGGTGGTCAGGCCGTCGATCGCGGCGGCCTCCTCCAGCTCGTCGGGGAAGTTCTCGAAGAAGGACTTCATGACCAGCAGGTTGAAGGCGCTGATCGCGTTCGGGAGCACGATCGCCCAGATCGTGTTCTTGATGCCCAGGTTGGTGATCAGCAGGTAGTTCGGGATGAGGCCGCCGTTGAAGAACATCGTCACCACGACCAGGCCGATGAAGAACTGCCGCCCCTTGAGGTGCTTCTTCGCCAGGGCGTAGGCCATCGTGGTGGTCAGCGCCATCGCGATGGCGGTGGCCAGGACCGTCTGGACGACGGTGTTGCCGTAGGCCGCCCAGAACTTCTCGTCGTTGAAGACCCAGTCGAACGTGGTCAGGTTGAAGCCCACCGGCCACAGGTTGACCTCGCCCGCGAGGATCGCGCCCGGCGAGCTGAACGCCATGGCGACGAGGTTCACGAACGGGTACAGCGTCACGACGCAGGCCAGGACGAGGACGACGGCGTTGGCCACGCGGAACACGCGGTAACCCGGGGTGTCCTTGACCGTCCGGGGCACGGTACGGACCGCGGCGAGGTCGGGGGTGATGTCAGGGGTCGGGTTCGTCGTCACCACAGGGAAGCTCCCACCACTCGCTTCGAGATCGCGTTGGCCGACAGGACCAGCGTGAGCCCGATGACCGCCTCGAACAGGCCGACCGCGGCCGCGTACGAGAAGCTGCCGGTCTCGAGGCCGACGCGGTACAGGTACGTCGAGATCACGTCCGCCGTCGGGTAGGTCAGCGGGTTGTACATGAGCAGGACCTTCTCGAAGCCGACGGCGAGGAAGGTGCCCGTGTTGAGGATGAGCAGCACCACGATGGTGGGGCGGATGCCCGGGAGCGTGATGTGCCAGGTCTGCTGCCAGCGGTTGGCGCCGTCGATGCGCGCGGCCTCGTAGAGCTGGTCGTCGATCGTGGTCAGGGTGGCGAGGTAGAGGATGGTGCCGAAGCCCACCGTCTGCCACACCTCGGAGCTGACGTACATCGTGCGGAACCAGTCCGGCTTCTGCATGAACGAGATCGCCTCGCCGCCCAGCGCCTGCACGATCTGGTTCACCGTGCCGTTCAGCGAGGTCAGCTCGTAGACGAAGCCCACCACGATGACCACCGACATGAAGTGCGGCAGGTAGGTGATGGTCTGCACCGCCTTCTTGAAGCGGCGCGAGCGGAGCTCGTTCAGCAGCAGCGCGAGCACGATCGGCAGCGGGAAGACGACGAGCAGCGTCAGCGCGCCGAGGATCGCGGTGTTGCCGAAGACGTGCCAGAACTTCGCGTCGCCGACCACCATCTCGAAGTAGTAGAACCCGACCCACTCCTCGCCGAGCATCGATCCGCCCGGCTGGAACCGGCGGAACGCGATGACGTTCCCCAGCATCGGGACGTACCGGAAGATGATCAGGTAGGCCACGGGCAGGATCAGGAACGTGTACAGCCGCCAGTCCCGGCGCAGCGAGCCGGCCCAGGTGTCCCGGTTCCGCAGCCGTTGCGGCGTGCCGGTGCCGGCGCGGCGAGCGGTCGCCCGCGGGGGCACGGGCCCGCCGGCCAGTGGTGTCAGCCCGGGCGGCGATGATCCGCCGGCCGTCTCCGTTGCTCGTGCCATCGATCCCTCCGGTCACGTCGTCGTGACGGAGCCCTCGCGGGCCCCCGGTACCACGTCGTCGTGGATAACGTTTTTCCGAAACTATCGGCCGGTTTGCCGATAGCCACTGAACGGGACAGTAGGGCTCGCCCCGACATCGAGTCAAGCGTTCCCCCGGGAACTTCCGGTCACGATCCGGCATCGGGCAATTCATCGGGCAACCGCAGGTCCGACGACGCCGGAGGCGCACCGGGATTCCGGGGCGCGAGCCCGCGGCCCGGTTCCGGCAGGCGGGCGACCGGGTGTAGCGTCAGCCTCGAAAGTTGCGCGAAAGTTCTGGGAAGAAGGAGGCCTCCGCGAGATGTCCACAACACCCGCGAGTGCGGGAGCGGTACCACCCCCACCGGCAGGGGGCGCCACCATCGCGACGATCGCGCGCGAGGTCGGGGTCTCGGTGCCGACCGTCTCGAAGGTGCTGAACGGCAGGTCCGACGTCGCCGCCGGCACCCGGGAGCGCGTGGAGGCGGCGCTCGAGAGGCACCAGTACCGGCGTCGCCGGGCCGCGCCCGCGCGGAAGGCCGGGGGGCTGATCGACCTGGTGTTCCACCGGCTCGGATCGGGGTGGTCGATGGAGATCATCCGGGGCGTGGAGGTCGAGGCGGGCGCACAGCGCACGAGCGTGATCCTGTCGGAGCTCGGCGGGGAGCACCGGCCCCCGCAGGACTGGCTCGACACCACGATGACCCGCCCGCCGCTCGGCGTCGTCCTCGTGGCGGCCAACCTCACCGAGGCGCAGCACCAGCAGCTGGACCGGCGATCCATCCCGTACGTCGTCGTCGACACCGACGGCGAGCCCCCGGCCGACGTCCCGTCCGTCGGGTCGGACAACTGGAACGGCGGGCTGCTCGCGACGAGGCATCTCATCGGGCTGGGCCACCGCCGCATCGCGTGCATCAGCGGGCCGACAGACATGCTCTGCAGCCGCGCCCGGCTCGACGGGTTCCGCTCGGCGCACGACGAGGCGGGGATCGCGCACGACCCCGCGCTCGTCGCGCACGGCAACTTCTACGTGGAGGCGGGCTACAAGCACGCCCTGCGCATGCTGTCGGCACCGGACCGCCCGACGGCGATCTTCGCCGGGTCCGACATGCAGGCGATGGGCATCCTGCGCGCGGCGCAGGAGCTGGGCCTGAGCGTCCCCCGCGACCTGTCGGTCGTGGGCTACGACGACCTCCCGCTGGCCTCCTGGATGAGCCCGCCCCTGACGACGGTGCGGCAGCCCCTGATGGAGATGGGCGCGGCCGCCACCCGGATGCTCTTCGAGATGGCGGCGGGCGGCGCCCCCGCGGTCCCCCGCCTCAACCTGGCGACGGACCTGATCGTGCGGGAGTCGACCGCCCCGCCGCCGGCCTGATCTCGTGACCGGTGCGCCGGGCGCTCGTCAGAGCGCTCGGGCGTGCGCCACCAGGCGGTCGAAGGCCGCGTCCAGGACCGGGTCGGCCCGCTGGGCCTCCGGGTGGGCGTCGTACCAGGCGAGCTGCTCGAACGCGGCGTCGTCGTACGTGATCGTCGTGGCGAACTCCGGGACGAGCGCGCGGAGCTTGGCGCAGTCGAAGACCATCGAGTGGGTCTTGTCGCCGAGCAGGCCCGGGCCCTCGCCGGGCAGCACCCGGGCGATGGTCTCGGAGGCGACGTGGACCAGTTCCGGGTTCTCGACGCCGGCCGCCCGGCCGAGCCACGTGTAGATCTGGTCCCAGGTGGGCGCGTGCGTACCCATGACCTGGAACGTGTCGCCGACGGCGAGGGGGTTGCCGAGCAGCCCCACGAACCCGACCGCGAAGTCCTCGGTATGCGTGAGCGTCCACAGGGACGCGCCGTCGCCGTGCACGACGACGGGCTTGCCCGCGCGCATCCGGGCGACGTCGGTCCAGCCGCCCGTGGTGGGCAGCAGCGTGCGGTCGTAGGTGTGCGAGGGCCGCACGATCGTCACGGGGAAGCCGTTGTCGCGGTGCTCCCGGACCAGCAGGTCCTCGCAGGCGATCTTGTCGCGGCTGTACTGCCAGAACGGGTTGCGCAGCGGCGTCGACTCCGTGACCGGCAGCCGCGCGGGCGGCGTCTGGTAGGCGGACGCCGACGAGATGAACACGTACTGCCCGGTCCGCCCGGCGAACCGGGCCACGTCCTGCCGGACGTGCTCGGGCGAGAACGCCCGGAACTGCGCGACGGCGTCGAACTCCCGGTCGCCGATCGCCGCCGCGACGGCCGCGGGATCGGCGGCGTCGGCGACGAGCCGCTCGACGTCGCCGGGGACCGGCCGCGTCGAGTCGAGACCGCGGTTCAGCACCGTGACGCGGTGCCCGAGCGCCACGGCCCGCGCCACGGAGGCGTGCGAGATGATCCCGCCCCCGCCGATGAAGAGAAGGTCCTTCGGGTTCCTCGTCGAATCCATTCGACCAGCATGCCAGAAAGGCCGGCTCCCGAGGGAGCCGGCCCATCCGTCGATCTCAGGCGATCACGCGCCCGCGATCATCTCGCCCGACGGCGGAAGGTCGCGCGGGGCCAGGCCCGCGCCCGCGGGGACCGCCTGGGTCTCCGCCTCCGCCGGCTTGCGGCGGCGGCCCCGGGTCACGCCCTTGAACGTGAACTCCCCGAGGATGCCCTCGCCCTCGCCGTCGATCACGATCGTCTGGCCGGCCTTGAGCTCGCCGAACAGGATCTTCTCGGACAGGGTGTCCTCGATCTCCCGCTGGATCGCCCGCTTGAGCGGCCGCGCCCCGAGGACCGGGTCGTAGCCCTTCTCGGCGAGCAGGTGCTTGGCGGCGGGCGTGAGCTCGATGCCCATGTCCTTGTCGCGCAGGCGGTTGTCCAGCTTGGCGATCTCCAGGTCGACGATCTGGATGATCTCGTCCTGGGTGAGCTGCGGGAACACGATCGTGTCGTCGACACGGTTGAGGAACTCCGGCCGGAAGTGCTGCTTGAGCTCCTCGTTGACCTTGGCCTTCATGCGCTCGTACGACGTCACCAGGTCGCCGCCGGCGTTGAAGCCGGTCTGAACGCCCTTGGCGATGTCCCGCGTGCCGAGGTTCGTGGTCATGATGATCACGGTGTTCTTGAAGTCGACGACGCGACCCTGGGAGTCCGTGAGACGTCCGTCCTCGAGGACCTGCAGCAGCGAGTTGAAGATGTCCGCGTGGGCCTTCTCCACCTCGTCGAACAGGACGACGGAGAACGGCCGGCGGCGCACCTTCTCGGTGAGCTGGCCACCCTCGTCGTAGCCCACGTACCCGGGCGGCGAGCCGAACAGCCGCGAGACCGTGTGCTTCTCCGAGAACTCGGACATGTCGAGCTGGATCAGGGCGTCCTCGTCCCCGAAGAGGAACTCGGCGAGCGCCTTGGCGAGCTCGGTCTTGCCGACACCCGTGGGGCCGGCGAAGATGAACGAGCCACCGGGACGCTTCGGGTCCTTCAGGCCCGCACGCGTCCGGCGGATCGCCTGCGACAGCGCCTTGATCGCGGTCTCCTGACCCACGACGCGCTTGTGCAGCTCGTCCTCCATCTTGAGCAGCCGCGCGGACTCCTCCTCGTTGAGCTTCACCACCGGGATGCCCGTGGACATCGCCAGCACCTCGGCGATCAGCTCCTCGTCGACCTCCGCGACCGTGTCGAGGTCACCCGACTTCCAGGACTTCTCCTTGTCGGCGCGCAGCTGCGTGAGCTGCTTCTCCTTGTCGCGCAGGCCCGCCGCCTTCTCGAAGTCCTGCGCGTCGATCGCGGACTCCTTGTCCCGGCGCGCGTCGGCGATCTGCTCGTCGAGCTGCTTGAGCTCCGGCGGCGCCGTCATGCGGCGGATCCGCAGGCGGGCACCGGCCTCGTCGATCAGGTCGATCGCCTTGTCCGGGAGGAAGCGGTCGTTGATGTACCGGTCCGCGAGGGTCGCGGCCGAGGCCAGCGCGGCGTCCGTGATGGACACGCGGTGGTGCGCCTCGTAGCGGTCCCGCAGGCCCTTGAGGATCTCGATCGCGTGCTCCAGGGACGGCTCGGCGACCTGGATCGGCTGGAAGCGGCGCTCCAGGGCCGGGTCCTTCTCGACGTACTTGCGGTACTCGTCGAGCGTCGTCGCGCCGATCGTCTGCAGCTCGCCGCGGGCGAGCATCGGCTTGAGGATCGAGGCGGCGTCGATCGCGCCCTCGGCGGCACCCGCACCCACCAGGGTGTGGATCTCGTCGATGAACAGGATGATGTCGCCGCGGGTGCGGATCTCCTTGAGCACCTTCTTGAGGCGCTCCTCGAAGTCACCGCGGTAGCGCGAGCCGGCCACCAGTGCGCCCAGGTCCAGCGTGTACAGCTGCTTGTCCTTGAGCGTCTCGGGCACGTCGCCGCGCACGATGTCCTGGGCCAGGCCCTCGACGACGGCCGTCTTGCCGACGCCGGGCTCGCCGATCAGCACCGGGTTGTTCTTGGTGCGGCGGGACAGCACCTGCATGACCCGCTCGATCTCCTTGGAGCGCCCGATGACCGGGTCCAGCTTGCCCTCGCGGGCGGCCTGGGTGAGGTTGCGCCCGAACTGGTCGAGGACGGCGGAGCCCGCGGGCTGTCCCTCGGCCGGGCCGCCGGCCGAGACCGGCTCCTTGCCCTGGTAGCCCGACAGCAGCTGGATGACCTGCTGGCGCACCTTGTTCAGGTCCGCACCCATCTTCGTCAGGACCTGAGCTGCGACGCCCTCACCCTCGCGGATGAGGCCGAGCAGGATGTGCTCGGTCCCGATGTAGTTGTGGCCGAGCTGCAGCGCCTCGCGCAGCGACAGCTCCAGCACCTTCTTCGCGCGCGGCGTGAACGGGATGTGCCCGCTCGGAGCCTGCTGGCCCTCGCCGATGATCTCGGTGACCTGCGTACGCACGCCGTCGAGCGAGATGCCCAGCGACTCCAGCGCCTTGGCGGCGACGCCCTCACCCTCGTGGATGAGTCCCAGGAGAATGTGCTCGGTGCCGATGTAGTTGTGGTTCAGCATCCTCGCCTCTTCCTGGGCGAGGACGACGACCCGGCGGGCCCTATCCGTAAATCTCTCGAACATCATCAACTCCTCACGCGCGGGCGGCGTTCGCCGCGCCCCGTGGCCGGCTTGAACCACAGGGGCCCAGCGGACGACACAGCCTGACTGCTATCGACTCTATGTGCTCGCAACGGCCCGGCGGGGCCACATGTGCCCATGTTCGCCAGGGGCGTGAAGGGGAATGGACGGCGAGGAGCACGGCTGTCAAGGGCTGTCCACCGACACGCCGTCGTCCGCGATGTCCGACGGCGTGTCGGCGCGGTTGCGTTGACCGGGCGCCCGGGGCACGGCAGGCTTCCGGTAGGAGCTGCAGGGGAGGGAACATGCCGGACGACGCCGGTCGTCAGCCCGAGTGGGAGCAGATCGTCGCACGGTTCGCCCGGTTCTCCGGCGTCGTCGGCGAGGTGCACGACCCCCTGACCTGGGGGCTCTACCTGGTCGACGAGGAGATCACGGGGGCGATCGATCCCGTCGACCCCACCGAGGAGCGCTTCGTGCGTGCGTACCGCACCGTGGGCGGGGACGTCCTGGAGGTCGAGACGCTGCGCGTGCCCGCGCTCAGCGACCAGATCGACGACGTCGTGCGGGCCGCGTGCAGCGGCGCGCTCGCCGCGCCGCTGCACACCGACATCGACACGAGCGAGATCGGGGAGGCGACGGATCCGTTCGACTTCGCCGAGGCCTACCAGGACTACCGCAGCGCGATGCGCGCGATCGTCGCGGAGGTGGACCAGGTGCCGAGCGACGCCCTGGAGTACCTGGTCGACGGGCGGCCGGTGGTGGCCACCGCGGTCGCGGTGCGGGACGTGATCGCGGTGTACGCGCCGCTGGCCGACCGCGCGCTGGTGGTCACGGGGCCGGCCGGGCTCGTCGATCGCATCGACGTGGTGACACGGCCCATCCGGAACCTCAAGCACGGGTCGGACGGCCCGCACTTCTGAGGTCCCGTTCGGTCGTCGCTACCTGCCGCCCGCCGGTTCCGCGGGGTACTCGGCGGGCTTCTTGCCGAGTTCCACCGCGATCTCGTGGCGCTGGGCGAGGACGTCGGCGCGTTCCTCGTCGCGCTGGCGCAGGGCGTCCTGCTGGAGGTCGGGCGTGAGGTGGTCCCAGTAGAGGGTGCCGTCCAGGTGCTGGGTCTCGTGGATGAAGCAGCGGGCGAGGTAGCCGGTGCCGCTGAGCTGGACGGGGGCGCCGTCGCGGTCGACGCCGCGCACCGTGGCGGCGCCCGGGCGCTCCAGGGGCTCGTAGGCGCCGGGGACGGAGAGGCAGCCCTCGTCCTCCTCCTCCGGGTCGGCCGTGAGGTCCATGGTGAGCTCGGCGTTGAGGACGTGGCCGACGTGGCGGTCGCCGTGGGCGTCGGTGAGGTCGTAGACGAAGACGCGCTGGTCCGAGCCGACCTGGGTGGCGGCCAGGCCGACGCCCTGGGCGACCTCCATGGTGGCGAACATGTCGTCGATGAGCCGGGTCAGCTCGGGGGTGGAGAACTCGGTGACCTTGCGGGTCGGGGTGTGCAGCACGGGCTCACCGATCTCCGTGATCCGCAGGACGCGGCCGCGGCGCGCCTCGGGGACCTGGGCGGGGTAGTCGTCCACCGGTTCCCCGAGCAGATACGTGACGGGCTTGCGCTTGCCGAGACTCCACATGGGCAACGAGCCTAGTCGGCTGCCGGCAGAAGCGCGGTCCCGCGGGCCGCCGGGCGGCGGCGGACGGGAGCGGACCGGGGTTGACAGCGTCGTCGGCTGCCTCGATCATGGACGAACTGGAAGCGCTTCCACTGATTTCCAGGATGTGCAGCCCCCCAGCGAGAACGCGATGACGCGCTCGCAGACACCTTGGGAGATTCCCGCATGGCCACACCAAGACACCACCGGCTCCTGGCCGCGCTGGCGACCTGCGCGCTCGGCGCCGCCCTGCTCGGCGGCGGCCCGGCGGCCGCGAGCAACGACGTCGTGACACCGGAGACCGAGTTCTTCACGAACCCCCTGAGCTCCACGAAGGAGGTCGCCCGGGAACTGCGCGGGCAGGCCAAGAAGGACGCTCTCCTGCTGAGCAGGTACCCCAGCGCGACCTGGTTCACCGAGGGCGCGCCCGGCGAGGTGGAGCGCGACGTCCGGAGGCTCGTCAGGCGCACCGGCGAGAAGGTTCCCGTCCTGGTCGCCTACAACATCCCGTTCCGCGACTGCGCCCTCTACTCGGCCGGGGGCGCGGCCGGCGTCGACGAGTACAAGGCGTGGATCGACGGCTTCGCCGCGGGGATCGGGGACCGGAAGGCCGTCGTCGTGCTCGAGCCCGACGGCCTCGGCGTCATCCCCTGGTACACGACGCTGGACGGGCAGCTCGAGAACTGCCGGCCGCCGGAGTACGACCCGGCCACCACCGGCCGGGACGCCACGGCGGAGCGCTTCGAGATGCTCAACTACGCGGTCGACCGCCTGGGGCAGCAGCCGAACGCCGTCGTCTACCTCGACGGCACGAACCCGGCCTGGCTCAACGTGGGCGAGATCTCCGACCGGCTCGTCAAGGCCGGCGTCGCACGCGCGGACGGGTTCTTCCTGAACGCGTCGAACTACCTGCTCACCGAGAACAACGTCGCGTACGGCACCTGGATCTCGCAGTGCATCGCCTACGGGACCGAGGTGGCCCCCGGGGACTTCGCCAACTGCGGCAACCAGTACTGGAACGGTGGCCCGGCCAACGACTGGACCGGCGTGGCGCTCTCCCACCAGGGCGTCTGGAGCCCGGACGCGACCGACCCGGCGCTGAACACCGCGGGTATCGAGTCGCGCTACGCGGCCGCGCTGGGCGACACCCCGGCCACGACGCACTTCGTCGTCGACACCAGCCGCAACGGGCAGGGCCCCTGGGCACCGCCCGCGGGCGTCTATCCCGACGCCGAGACCTGGTGCAACCCGCCGGACCGCGGCCTCGGCCTGCCCCCGACCGCCGACACCGGCACGGAACTCGCCGACGCCTTCCTGTGGATCAAGATCCCCGGCGAGTCCGACGGCGAGTGCTTCCGCGGCCTCGGCGGGCCCGACGACCCCGAGCGCGGGATGGTCGACCCCGCCGCCGGGCAGTGGTTCACCCAGCAGGCGCGTGAGCTGATCGAGCTCGCGCGGCCGGCGGCCGGCCCGCACCGGCCGTAGCGCCGGGCAGTTCTCCGGGCGGGCCGCGCACCGGCGTCGGCCCGTCCGGGACCACCCCGGCCCCGTGCCGGGATCACATCCCCGTACCGATGGAGGTACTCATGCGATCAACGACGACGCAGCACCGCACGACGCCGCACCGCCTGCTCCTGGCCCTGGCTCTCGCCGCCGGGCTCGCGGTCGCGCCGGCGGCCACGGCTCCCGCGGAGGCCGCCATCGGCGGCAGCTTCACCGACAACTTCGACTCGCACAACGGCGGACGCTGGCACAAGGCCGACGGCTGGAGCAACGGCGGCATGTTCAACGCCGGCTGGCGGGCCGACCACGTCTGGCACAACGGCGGGGTCACGGGCCTGAACCTGGACACGAACTCCTGCCCGGGCGGCTGCTCGGGCAAGCCGTACGCCTCGGGCGAGTACCGGACCAACGACCTGTACTCCTACGGGCGCTTCGAGACCCGCATGAAGGCGGCGTCCGGGTCGGGGCTCGTGAGCTCGTTCTTCACCTACACGGGGCCGAGCGACGGCCAGCCCTGGGACGAGATCGACGTCGAGATCCTCGGCAAGAACACCTGGCAGATGCAGACCAACTACTTCACCAACGGGGTCGGCGGGCACGAGACGGTCATCAACCTGGGCTTCGACGCCGCGGCCGGCTACCACAACTACGCCATCGAGTGGTGGCGCGGCGGCACCATCAACTGGTTCGTGGACGGCCGCCTCGTGCACCAGGAGAACGGCTCGCGCGGCCCGCTGCCGACGCGGCCCCAGCGCATCATGATGAACCTGTGGCCGGGGACCGGCGTCGACAGCTGGCTCGGGCCGTTCCGCTACTCCGGGCAGAAGACCGCGACCTACGACTGGGTCAAGTACACGCAGTACTGAGGCCGGTCACGCCTGATCGCCGGCGCCGGGGGCCGAACCACGCACGACCAGGCGCGTCGGCAGGATGATCGGGGTCGGCGACTCGCCGGCGATCAGGCGGACCAGCATCGTGGCCATCTCCTGGCCGAGCCCACGGATCGGCTGGCTGATCGTGGTGAGCGCCGGATCCGCGTGGCGGGCGATCTCCAGGTCGTCGAAGCCGACCACGGCGACGTCGTCCGGGACGCGGCGCCCTGCCTCCCTGAGGGTGCGCAGGGCGCCCGCGGCCATGTTGTCCGACGCCGCGAAGACGCCGTCGATGTCCGGGTGTGCCTCAAGGAGCCGCGCCATCGCGCGGGCGCCGCCCTCGAAGCTGAAGTCGGCGTGCCCCACGCGGTCCGCGGGCAGCCCCGCCACCGCCATGGCGTCGGTGAACCCCTCGGACCGGGCGACGGACGCCTGCAGGTCCAGGGGGCCCGTGATCGTGGCGATGCGACGGCGCCCGGAGGCCAGCAAGTGGTCGACGGCGACGCGGGCACCGTTCCGGTTGTCCACGTCGACGTACCAGCGGGCCTCGCCCGCCAGCGGGCGCCCGCCGATCACCACCGGCAGATCGGTCGCGGCCACCACGCGGTTCAGGGGGTCGTCGCCCCGCAGCGCCAGGAGCATCACGCCGTCGGACCGCCGCGACCGCAGCAGCCGCCCGAGCCGGGCCTGACCGCGCTCCGATGACGCCAGGATGAGGGTCAGGTCGAGCTCCGACCGGTCCAGCGCCTCGGCGACGCCGACGAGCACCTGGGAGAAGAACGGGTCCCCGAACAGCGCCGGGTCGTCGTTGGAGACCGCCAGGACCACCGATCCGCCCTTGCTCGTCGCGAGGGCGCGCGCCGTCGCGTTCGGGACGTAGCCGAGCTCGCGCGCCGCCCGCGCGACCGCCTCCCGCTTCGCCTCGCTCACGTTGCGCACGTTGTTCATCGCCCGCGACGCGACGGAACGCGAGACGCCCGCGCGCCGGGCCACCTCCTCGAGCGTCGGCGCCTTGGCGGCCAGGGCCGGCTCCTGGCCCGGCGCGGCGTCGCGAGGGCGGTCCACGGGACCGGCCGTCGTGGGGTCGGACATGCGGACCAGCCTAGGGCCTGTCCTCCGGGCGGTCCGCTCGCACGTTCACGGCCCGAGAAAGCGGAAACCCCGTCTGATCGAGGGATGTGATTCCCTGACCAGACGGGGTTTCCGTCCTGAGCCGCCTGACAGAATCGAACTGTCGACCTGTTCATTACGAGTGAACCGCTCTACCGACTGAGCTAAGGCGGCGTTACACCTGCTGGGAGAACCTGTTCCCTGCAGCGGCCACAACAGTACCTGACGAACGGCCATGTCTCCAAAGCGAATCGCGTGTGACGTGCGACCGCCTCAGCAGGTCAGCCCTGGCTCCGGCTGCGTGCCCTCCACGAGGTAGTCGTCGACGGCGTTGTTGACGCACTCGTTGGTGGCGCCGTAGGCCGTGTGCCCCTCGCCCTCCATGGTCACCAGGAAGCCCGAGTCCAGGGTCTTCGCCAGCGCCTGGGCGCCCTTGTACGGGGTGGCGGGGTCGTTCGTCGTGCCGATGACCATGATGGGCGCGGCACCCTTCGCGTGGAGGTCGAACTCCCGCTTCACGGCCGGGTAGGGCCAGCCCGCGCACTCCACGCCGCTGTAGCCGAACGCCTCGCCGAGCGTCGGCGCCTGCTGGAGGATCTCTGCCGCGAGCTGCTTCATCTGCCCCAGGTCCTCGGCGGCGCGCTCGTCGGCGCAGTTCACGGCGCGGAACGCCTCGGTGCTGTTGTCCTGGAAGGTGCCGTCGGCGTTGCGGCCGTTGTAGTTGTCGGCGAGCATCAGCAGCGTGTCGCCCTTGCCCTCGTGGAAGACCTCCTGGAACGCCGTGGTGAGCAGCGACCAGTTCCCCTTGTTGTACAGCGGGAAGGCGACGCCGTAGAACGCCAGGTTCTTCGTCACGACGCGGCCCGACGACGTCGGGATCGGATGCGCGGCGGCGTCGTCCAGCATCGCCGCGACCTGCCGCAGCCCGGAGTCGACGTCGCCCCCGAGCGGGCACTCCGAGCCCGCCAGGCAGTCCGTCACGTACGCGCGCAGCGCGTTCTCGAACCCGACGGCCTGCTCCGCCGCACCCTCGTCCGCGGTCAGCGTGACGTCGACGGCGCCGTCGAGCACGAGGCGCCCCACGTTGCCCGGGAACAAGCCGGCGTACGTGGCCCCGAGCTGCGTGCCGTAGGAGTAGCCGAGGTAGTTCAGCTTCGCGTCCCCGAGGACGGCGCGCAGCATGTCCATGTCGCGCGCCGCGCTCTGCGTGTCCACGTGGCCGAGCAGCTCGCCGGTGTTCTCGCCGCACGCCTGGGCCCACGCGCGGACCGCCTCGATGCGCTGCGTGATGCCCTCGTCGGTGTAGGGGTAGTCCTTGGTGAGGAACTCGTCCTTCGCGGCGTCGTCCATGCACTTCACCGGGGTGGACTGGCCGACGCCGCGCGGGTCGAAACCGACGATGTCGAACGCGGCCCGCAGGCGGAAGCCGAAGCCGCTGGTGTCCTCGACCAGCGAGATGCCGGAGACCCCCGGCCCGCCCGGGTTGACCAGCAGGGAGCCCTGCGGGCTCTCGCTGGTCGCCGGGAGCTTCTTCAGCGCGATCTGGATGCCGCCCTTGCCCGCGTCGTGCCAGTCGAGCGGGGCGTCCACCGTGGCGCACTGGAAGCCGTTGCAGTCGCTCCACGCGACGGTCTGCGTGTAGTACTCCTCGAAGCCGTCGGGCGCGCCGCTGGCCGCCGCGGTTCCGCCGCCGCCCGACTTCCCCACGTTCTCCAGGGCCACCTGTTCCTTGGGCGGAACGGAGCACGCCGCGAGCGTCAACGCCGCCACGAGCAGGAGGACAAGGGTGGCCGCGGGACGTCGGGCTGGTCGGGTCACCACGACAACCTATCGAAGCCGAGCGCCCTGGCCCGACAGCCCGCGGCAGGATTCACCGCACCCTCACCACGTCGATGTCACTTCGAGACCCAGGCGATCGCACCCGGCTCGCCCGCCGTCTCGCGGGCGGGCAGGTCGACGGACCCCTGGTCACCCAGCCGGAGGGTCACCGCGGAGCCGTCCGCGACGTCACCGGGCAGCTCCACGACGCTCGTCGTCGGGGCGAAGTCCATGGTGCACATGCCGTCCCGGCGCGGCAGCAGGCCCACGACGATCTCGCCGCCCTCCGCCGTCGCGTTCGGCTCGGCGATGATCGGGCACGAGCTGGAGTCGTTCGTCACGACGTAGACGAGCCCCGCCTCGGGCGACCAGGCGGCGCCCGCCGTGGACGACGTGCTCCCCTTCAGCCCCGGCGGCAGCCCGCGTCCGGTGGCCCCGGCCTCGAGCGGGTCGATGTCCTTGGCCTCGATCTTCGGCCGCGCGTTGCGCGGCTCGGTGCTGTCCATGTCGTTCTCCTCGTCCCCGCCGCCGGCCGATGCGGTGTCCGACGGCGTCGCGGCCTCCGACGGCGCGCTGGTGATCGCCGTCCCGTCCCCGGCCGGCGGGCCGCCACCGGTCGTGTCGGCGCCCGCGCAGCCGGTCAGCGTCACGCACGCGATCACGGCGCTGGTCAGGGTTGCGATCCGCAGCCCACGTGCGCCTGCCGTCCTGTTCATGTGGCGATCCTTCCACGAGACTCTGACATCGACCGGGGCCCGGACTCGATGCCCCGGTACACCTGCATCTGTCCCTCCCGGCCGGGGTCTTGCAGGTGGCGGCGCAATCCGCGCCGCACGGTCGCCGGCGCCCCGCGTCGTCGTCCCGCGGGCGCCCGCGCTCACGCCGCCGTGCGGAACGTGCGGCGGTACTGCGTCGGCGTGACCCCGAGCGCGGCCTGCACGTGCACCCGCATCGACTGCGCCGTCCCGAAGCCGCACCGGTTCGCGATCTGCTCCATCGTGAGGTCCGAGCTCTCCAGGAGGTGCCGGGCGCCGTCGACCCGCTGGCGCACGAGCCACTGCCCCGGGCTCTCCCCGGTCTCCTCCCGGAACCGCCGGGTGAAGGTCCGCACCGACATCGAGGCGTGCCGGGCCAGCTGGGCCAGGGTGATCGGCTCGGCCAGGCGGCCCACGGCCCAGGCCCGGGTCGGGGCGGTCCCGGGCCCGGCGGGGTCGGGCACCGGCCGTTCGATGTACTGCGCCTGCCCGCCGTCGCGATGCGGCGGCACGATCGTGTGGCGCGCGACGTCGTGGGTCACGGCCGCGCCGTGGTCGCTCCGCAGCACGTGCAGGCACAGGTCGATGCCCGCCGCGACGCCCGCGGAGGTCAGCACGTCGCCGTCGTCGACGAAGAGCACGTCCGGGTTCACCCGGACGTCGGGAAAGAGCCGCTGCAGCCGCTCCGCGAACGCCCAGTGCGTGGTCACGGGCCGGCCGTCCAGCAGGCCCACCGAGGCCAGCTGGAACGCGCCGGTGCAGATCGACAGGATCCGCGTGCCGGGGCGGATCCGCGCCAGGGCCTCTGCCATCTCGGGGATGGGGGTGCCCGTCAGGAACGCGGAGTTGTCGTCGCTCACCGCGGGGACGACGACGGTGCCGGCGGACTCCAGCGCCTCCGGGCCGTGGTCCACGAGGACCGTCACGTCGGAGTCGGAGCGCACCGCACGCGGCCCCCGCGTCGTGCAGGTGACGACCTCGTACAGCGGGGAGCCGTCGTCGGTGTTGCGGGCGTTCCCCAGGATCCGGTGGGGGATGCCCAGCTCGAAGGGGATGAAGCCATCGGTGATCAGTACCGCGACGCGGTGCGGGCGGGCCACGGCGTGCAGCCGTGAGCGGCCGGAGGCGTCGGTGCCGGGAAATCGGGCCATGGCTCGATCATATCGACACCCGACCATCAGGCCACTGTCGTCCGGCCGCGCCGCCCCGCAGGCTGAGCTCATGACACAGATCGACGGCGCCGCGCCGGCCACCGAACCGGGCGTGGCGCACCCGCCCCGCGACCCGGGCCGGGTCCACCCGGCGTGGTGGGTGGCCCTCGTCAGCTTCCTCACGATCCTGGGGGCGGCCGCGTTCACCGCGGCGCCCGGCCTGCTGATCGAGCCGCTGCACGCCGAGTTCGGCTGGTCGCGGTCCACGGTCGGGCTGGGGTTGTCCGTGCAGCTCGTGCTGTACGGCCTCGTCGCGCCGTTCGCGGCGGCGCTCATGGACCGCTTCGGGATCCGGCCGGTCGTCGCGACGGCGCTGACGGTGATCGGCGCCGGCTCGCTCTCCACGCTCTGGATGACCCAGCCGTGGCAGTTCGTGCTCACCTGGGGCGTCATGGTGGGCGCCGGGAGCGGGTCGATGGCGCTGGCGTTCACCGCGACCGTGACGCAGCGCTGGTTCGTCCACCAGCGCGGGCTGGTCAGCGGTGTGCTGACGGCCGCGACGGCGTCGGGCCAGCTGGTGTTCCTGCCGCTGCTCGCGTGGCTCGTGGAGGGGCAGGGCTGGCACGCCGTGTCGGTCACGGTGGCGCTGGCGTGCGCCGTCGTGCTGCCGCTCGTGCTGCTCCTGCTGCGGGACCACCCGGCCGATCTCGGGCTGGCGCCGTACGGCTCCGCCACGTTCGTGCCGAAGCCGCCGCCGCTGCACGGCGCCGTGCAGCGCGCGCTCGGGGCGCTGTGGATGGCGTCACGCACCGGCACGTTCTGGCTGCTGGCCGGGGCGTTCGCGATCTGCGGCGCGACGACGAACGGGCTGATCCGCACGCACTTCGTGCCCTCGGCCCACGACCACGGGATGGGGATCACGGTGGCCGCCTCGCTGCTCGCCGTCGTCGGCATCTTCGACGTGGTCGGCACGATCTTCTCGGGCTGGCTGACGGACCGGTTCAGCGCGCGCCTGCTGCTCGTCGTCTACTACACGCTGCGGGGGATCGCGCTGCTGTTCCTGCCGGCGCTGATGGCGCCCGAGGTCGAGCTCCCGATGATCTTCTTCATCGTCTTCTACGGCCTGGACTGGGTCGCGACCGTGCCGCCGACCCTCGCGCTGTGCCGCGAGATCTACGGCGACCAGGCGCCGGTCGTCTTCGGCTGGGTCCTCGCGTCCCACCAGGTCGGCGCCGGGATCGTGGCCTGGGCGGGCGGCCTGGTCCGGGACACGACGGGCTCCTACGACACGGTCTGGTACGCGGCGGGAGCCCTGTGCGCGGGCGCGGCCCTCATGTCGCTGGTGGTCCGCAGAAACTCGGCGACGATCACGAAGCCCTCCGCGGCAGCGTGACACGGTCCAACTCGGCCGCCCGGTGACGGGTGGTGGACGGTGCTCCGGCCCACACTCCGGAGCACCGTCCATCCCTCTCGTGTTCCCAGGGAGGGATGGCTTGCAGCGTACGCGAGAATTCACCCGTTCGGTACCCCGGAGGATGCCGGATCATCGTCAGTGATCTGCCGTGATCCACGCAGGAGGTCCCACCTGACCGGGGTTCACGCGGGGTGCCAGCTCGCTCCTGCCGATGCCCTCGATCCGCACGGTCACGGGGCTCCCGTGGTCCTTGCCCGCCGGGGCCGCGACCGCCGTCGTCGTCGGGACGTGGTCCGCGGTGCAGATCGCGTGCGGGTCGGGCTCGCGCACCTCGACGTCGATGTCGGCCACCTGCTCGGCGAGGGCCAGGCCGGACCCGGACGTCGTGTTGCGTGCCCGCGGCTCCGCGACGAGCGGGCAGCTGCTGGAACCCACCGTCACGACGTAGACCAGGCCCGCCTGGGGCGCCCAGACCACGCCGGGCGTGGCGCCGTCGCCCGGGCCGGGCTCGATACCCGGCGGCAGGCCCCGGAAGACGTCGCCGGGCTGGTGGTCGCGCCCGAGGCCGCCGGGCAGGCCCGCTCCGGTCGTCGCGCCGCCGGTCGTCGCGCCGGTAGGAACGGCGTCGGACATGACCGCGGCGCTGGCGCCCCCGCCGAGCAGCGCGAGCGCGACGCCCGCGGCTGCCACCGGGAGGGCGCGCGGCATGCGCCCGCAGGATGCACTGTTCATGGACGGACTCCCTGGTTCTGTCGTCAGGGCGGGTAGCGCCCTCACGACCAGGATGTCCACGGCGGGCCCGGCATCGCCCATCCCAGTGCGCGCGATTGCGCGCGGGCTACCTCACCCGCACGTCCTGACCCTCCGCCGAGCGCTTCGTCGGGTCCACGTTCATGCTGCCCCTCCTCACGCTCGGCTGCGGGCGAGTGCTCGTTCCTCGCCCTCACCCTCCGCCGAGCGCTTCGTCGGGTCAGTTGAACCGCAGCTTCGCCGGCGTCGCGTCCGCCGGGGTCTTGGACAGGAAGCGCTTGCGGAGCTCCGAGAAGCCGTTGCGGTCGTCGAAGAAGTCGCGCGCCATCTCGGCGAGCTCGACCGTCTGGTGGTAGGAGAGCGGCTTCGACCGGGCGCGGCGCTCGGCGGACTGCGCGAGCATCGTCGAGAGGGTGGCCGGCTCCGCGTAGGAGCGCGCGGCCCGCATGAGCCACTCGTCGAAGTCGGCCATGTCGCGCGGCCCGACGCCCGCGACCAGGCCGATCCGGTCCGCCTCGCCCGCCGAGATCGGCAGCTTGCGGTGCAGCAGGGTCTCGGCCCGCTGCTCGCCGACCCGCTGCGGCAGCGCCCAGGAGTGCAGCTCGGACCCGTAGATCCCCATGTCGTAGTACGGGTTCAGGACGACGCCGTCGCGCGCGACCGTGACGTCCGTGCACAGGCCCATCATCACGCCGCCGGCCCCGGCGTTCGCCGTGTAGGCGGTCATCGTGAGCTGGTCGGCGTTGGCGAGGGTGACGCAGAGCTCGTCGATCGCCCAGATGTTCTCCCAGGCCTCGGCGGCCGGGTCCGGCGCGGCGTCGATCACGCCGAGGTGGATGCCGTTGGAGAACGCGTGCTCGGTGCCCCGCACCACCAGGACGCGCGTGTCCTCGGTGAGCGCCTTCTCGACGGCGGTGGTGATGCGCCGGCACTGCTCGGAGTACATCGCGCCGTTGTAGGAGCGGATCGTCAGGTAGCCGGCGTAGTCGTCGCGGACGTACGAGGTCTCCGCGAGCGCCTCCGGCGCCTTGAGGAACGGGGTCCGGCTCGCGTCGATCACGCGGGACGCGGGCAGCTTGGGGCCGCGGCGGCCGGTGAGGGTGGCGGCGTAGCCCACCCAGAGCGTTCCGGTGCCGCAGGCGATCGCGACGGCGTCGAGATGGTGTCCGACGACGACGCCGGGCGGGGCGCCGGTCTCGGTGTCCGCGGCGACGGCGTCGTACAGGCAGAACCTGCGGCCCTGGAGGTCGGCGGGTGCGCCCGGGGCGCTGTCGGCCGCGGCGATGCGCTGGGCGAGCACCGTGGCGGGCTCGGTCCAGTCGAGCTCGAAGTCCTTGCGGCGCAGCAGCGGGAGCTCGCCGGTGCCGGCCACGACGCGCAGGCACTGGTTCGCGTCGAGCGGCAGGTCCCCGGCGGCCACCTTGCGGAGCACCTCGTCGACGCAGGCCATCGCGGCGTCGGCGACGCGGCTGTTGTAGAGGGCGGCCTTGGAGATCGGCTCTGCGGGCAGGTCGAAGACGCTGGAGGCCCAGACCGGGCCGGCGTCCATCTCCTCCACCGCGGACAGCGCGGTGACGCCCCACTGCTCGCGCCCGTCGAGGATGGCGTGGTCGAGCGAGGAGGGCCCGCGGTCGCCGACAGGGCCGGGGTGGACGATCACCGTGGGGTACTTGCGCCAGACCTCCTCGGGCACGCGGTGCTTGAGGAAGGGGCACAGGATGAGGTCCGGGGCGGCCGTCTCGACGGCGGCGGTGAGCTCCCGGGGCCCGTCGAACGTGCCGGCCAGCTCGACGCCGACGTCGTGGCCGTGTTCGCGCAGGTGGCACCACACGCGCTGGGTCAGGCCGTTGAATGCTGAGACGAGCAGCAGGATCCGCATCGCGACTATGGCTCCTTCTGGGAGGGTGAGGCAGCGCCCCTGTCTCGTCCGGGGTACCGAGCCGCGAGCCTAGCGAGGAAACCTCATTCCGGACAACACTTGCCCGGTGATGCACGGCCGCCGAACAGATGTGCCCTGAGCCGGCTCAGCCCTGCGGCCGGAGCGCGACGGCCATCGCCTCGCAGGCCAGCAGGGGTGCGACGTTGCCGTCGAGGCGCTGCCGGGCGAGCGCGACGGCGTCCATGCGGCGGATCGTCTGCTCCGGGGTGGAGTCGGTGGCGAGGCTGCGCACCATGCCCTCGTGCTCGGTGTTGACGAGGTCGACGCCGGCGCCGAGCTGGACCACGAGCACGTCCCGGTAGAGGGACAGCAGGTCGAGCATGGCGCGGTCGAGCACGTCCCGCTGGCGCCGGGTCGCGCGCCGCTTCTGCCCCTCCTCCAGCTGCTTGACCTGGGAGCGCAGCTTGGGCGGCAGGGTCTCGCCGTCGGCCACGCCGAGGGCGCGGAGCAGTTCCGCCTTCTCCTTGGCGTCGCGCTCCTCGGTCGCCGCGGCGGCCTCCTGCTTGGCGACCTCGACGAGCTCGCCCGCCGCCAGGACCGCGTCGCCCACCCCGCGGATGCGGCGGGCGACGCCGAGCACGGCCGCGCGCCGCTGGCGGGCCCCCGCGTCCCGGGCGAGGCGCCGGGCCATGCCGACGTGACTCTGCGCGGCCCGCGCGGCGGTCAGCGCGAGCTCCGGGTCGACGCCGTCGCGCCGCACGATGAGGTCGGCGACGTCCTGGGCGGGCGGGACGCGCAGCACCACCGTGCGGCAGCGCGAGCGGATGGTGGGCAGGACGTCCTGGACCGAGGGCGCGCACAGCACCCAGACGGTGTGCGGGGGCGGCTCCTCGATGGACTTCAGCAGCAAGTTGGTGGTGCGCTCGGCCATCCGGTCGGCGTCCTCGACGATGATCACGCGCCACCGGCCGAGCGTCGGGGTGCGGACCGCGCCGGAGACCAGCTCGCGCACCTCGTCCATGGTGATGACCACCTTGTCGGTGGCCAGCAGGGTGACGTCGGGGTGGGTGCCGGCGAGCGTCGTCGTGCAGGAGTGGCAGTGGCCGCAGCCGCCCTGCTCGCACTGCAGGGCCGCGGCGAACGCGCGGGCCGCGACCGAGCGGCCGGAGCCGGGCGGGCCGGTGACCAGCCAGGCGTGCGTCATGGCCTCCGCGCGGGTCACGGACGCGAGCAGGGTGGCGACCGCGGACTCCTGGCCCACGACCTCGTCCCAGACGCTCATGCGCGACCCTCCGTCCCGCGGGGCGTGCCCTCGGCCGCGGCCGGGCCCGGATCGGCGGCCGGCTCGCCGTCGCCCGGCGCGGCCTGGGTGAGCACCTCGGTCACGACCGGCGTCAGGCCCAGCCGCGCGGCGACGTCGACGCGGATCTGCGCCTGGATGTCCTCGACGCTCCCCGAGGCGTCCACGACGACCCAGCGCTCCGGATCCGCCCCGGCACGGCGCAGGA
Source organism: Myceligenerans crystallogenes (assembly GCF_039529775.1). Taxonomy (NCBI): domain Bacteria; kingdom Bacillati; phylum Actinomycetota; class Actinomycetes; order Micrococcales; family Promicromonosporaceae; genus Myceligenerans; species Myceligenerans crystallogenes. Next base: position 85,209 of record NZ_BAAANL010000001.1, on the reverse strand, counting down.
ACGCCTCCCGCGTGCGCTGGTGGAACTCCGCGCCGGCGCGCTCGAGCCGGTCGGGGGACTCGCCGGTCGCCGCGCGGCGCTCGGCGGCGGTGGCCGCGTCGAGGTCGAGCAGCACCGTGGCGTCCGGGAGCAGGCCGTCCGTCGCCCACAAGGACAGCCGCTCCACCTCCTCCTCCGCGAGCGCCCGCCCGCCCGCCTGGTACGCGACCGACGAGTCGAGGTAGCGGTCCGTGACGACGACGGCGCCGCGCTCGAGCGCGGGCCGGATCAGCGCGTCGACGTGGTGCGCGCGATCCGCCGCGTACAGCAGCGCCTCGGCGCGCGGGCCCATCTCCTCGCCGTGCAGCACCGCCGCGCGCAGCTGCTTGCCGAGGTCCGTGCCGCCCGGCTCGCGGGTCAGCACGACCTCCCGGCCGGTCAGGCCGGCCAGCCAGTCGCCCAGCAGCCGCGCCTGCGTGGACTTGCCCACGCCGTCGCCGCCCTCGAAGGAGATGAAGAACCCGGATGCGCTCACGTCGGCCACACTAACCGTGCTCTCCGACACAGGCGTGATCGCCCGCCCTCACTTCTTGGACGTCGTCCTCGCGGCCGGCTTCGACGCGGCCGCCTTCGTCGTCTTCTTGGCCGCCGGCTTCTTGGCGGCCGTCGTCTTGCGTGCCGCGGGCTTCTTCTTCGGCGCCTGCGCCCGCTTCTCGGCCAGCAGCTCGATCGCGCGCTCCGGCGTGATCGACTCCGGCGTGACGTCGCGCGGGAGGGTCCGGTTGGTCTCGCCGTCGGTCACGTACGGCCCGAACCGGCCGTCCTTCACCACGATCGGCTTCTTGCTCTCCGGGTCCTCGCCCAGCTCGCGCAGCGGCGGAACCGCGGCGGCACGCCCGCGGCGCTTGGGCTGCTTGTACAGCTCCAGCGCCTCCTCGAGCGTGGTGGTGAACAGCGACTCCTCGGTCGGCAGCGACCGCGAGTCCGTGCCCTTCTTCAGGTAGGGCCCGTACCGCCCGTTCTGCGCGGTGATCTCCTCACCGCTCTCCGGATCGGTGCCCACCACCCGCGGCAGGGACATCAGCTTCAGCGCGACGTCCAGCGTGATGGTGTCCAGCGTCATGTCCTGGAACAGCGACGCCGTGCGCGGCTTCGGCAGCTTGGCCAGCGCCCGCTTGCGCGCCGCCGCCGACAGGTCCGGGTCGAGCTCCGGCTCCGGCAGCTGCTCGGTCACGTACGGCCCGTACCGGCCGTTCCGCGCCACGATCGGGTTGCCCGAGCCCGGGTCCGTGCCCAGCACGCGCCCGTCGTCGGCCCCGAGCGCGAACAGCTCGCGCGCCTTGGCCACGGTCAGCTCGTCCGGCGCGATGTCCTCGGGGATGCGCGGGCGCACGGGCTTCTCGCCGTCGGCGACCTCCGCCGCAGTGTCCTCCAGGTAGGGCCCGTAGCGGCCCACCCGCACCCGGATGCCCTCGCCGATCTCCACCGAGTTGATCGCCGCGGCGTCGATCTCGCCGAGGTTCTCGACCAGGTCCCGCAGGCCGCCGCCCTGGGAGTCGACGCCGTCGGTGTCCGACGTGCCGTCGGCGGCCTCGATCCCGGGCCCGTGCTCGCCGAAGTAGAACTCCCGCAGCCACGCCACGCGGTGCCGGTCGCCCGCCGCGATCTCATCGAGGTCGGCCTCCATGGCCGCGGTGAAGTCGTAGTCCACGAGCCGCACGAAGTGCTGCTCCAGCAGCCGGATCACCGCGAACGCCCGCCAGGTCGGCACGAGCGCCTGCCCGCGGGGGTACACGTAGCCGCGGTCCTGGATGGTGGAGATGATCGCGGCGTACGTCGACGGCCGCCCGATCCCCCGCTCCTCGAGCGCCTTGACCAGCGACGCCTCGGTGTAGCGCGCGGGCGGCGAGGTGGTGTGCCCCTCGGCGCCCAGGTCGCGGCCGGTCAGGGCGTCGCCCTCCGCCATGCGCGGCAGGCGCGTCTCCCGCTCGTTCTTGCCGGTCCTGTCGGACGACGCCGCCGCGTCCTCGCTCTCCGCCTCCGGGTCCAGGTCCCGCGACTCCTCGTACGCGGCCAGGAACCCGCGGAAGGTGATCACGGTGCCCGACGCCGAGAACACGACCTCGCGCCCCGTCAGCGTCCCGGCGGCGGCGCCCAGCGTCGCGCCGAGCTTCACCGTCGCCGTCGACCCCTTGGCGTCCTCCATCTGCGAGGCGACCGTGCGCTTCCAGATCAGCTCGTACAGCTTGAACTGGTCGCCGTTCAGCTCCCTCGCCACCTGCGCCGGGGTGCGGAAGGTGTCACCGGCGGGCCGGATCGCCTCGTGCGCCTCCTGGGCGCCCTTGCTCTTGGACTGGTAGACCCGCGGCTTCCCCGGCACGTAGTCCGCGCCGTACAGCTCGCGGGCCTGCGCGCGGGCGGCGTCGGTCGCCTCCTTCGACAGCGCGGGGCTGTCGGTACGCATGTAGGTGATGTAGCCGTTCTCGTACAGCGCCTGCGCGGTGCGCATCGTCTGCCGGGAGCTCATCCGCAGCTTGCGGCCCGCCTCCTGCTGCAGCGTGGAGGTGGTGAAGGGCGCCGCGGGGCGGCGGGTGTAGGGCTTGGTCTCCAGGCTGTTCACGCGGAAGCCCGCGCCGTCCAGCCCGGCGACGACGGCGGTCGCGGCGCCCTCGTCGAGCTGCACGACGCCGCTCCTGGCGGTGAGCCGCCCGCGGTCGTCGAAGTCCCGCCCGGCGGCCACCCGCTCGGCGCCGAGCTGGGCGAGGCGCGCGCGGAAGGCGGGCTCACCCCCGTCGGCACCTGCGTCGCCGGCCACCGCGAACGTGCCGGACACGTCCCAGTACGACGCGGCGACGAACGCCATGCGCTCCCGCTCGCGCTCGACGACGAGACGCGTCGCCACGGACTGCACGCGCCCGGCCGACGTGCCCTGGCCGACCTTGCGCCACAGCACCGGCGACACCTCGTAGCCGTACAGGCGGTCGAGGATGCGGCGCGTCTCCTGCGCGTCCACGAGGCTCTGGTCGAGCTCCCGCGTGGACTCCAGGGCGCGCATGATCGCCTCGCGGGTGATCTCGTGGAACACCATCCGCTTGACCGGGACCTTGGGCTTGAGCTCCTGGATGAGGTGCCACGCGATGGCCTCGCCCTCGCGGTCCTCGTCGGTGGCGAGGTAGAGCTCGTCGGCCTCCTTGAGGGCCTGCTTGAGCTCGCGCACCTTCTGCTTCTTGTCGCTGTGGACCACGTAGTACGGGTCGAACCCGTTGTCGACGTCGACGGCGAACTTGCCGTACGGGCCCTTCTTCATCTCCGCCGGCAGATCCCGCGGCTGGGGCAGGTCCCGGATATGCCCGACACTGGCCTCGACCTCGAAGTCGTCTCCGAGATAGCCCTGGATCTTGCGAGCCTTCGTGGGCGACTCGACGATCACGAGCTTGCGTGGCTGGGGCATCCGTTCCTGCTTCCTGGGGCCTTCGGGGTCGGTGGGCGGTGGGGGGTTCCGGGGAACTCAGGGCTGCGGTGCGCCGCATCGCCGGGGGCACCGGAAAACTCACGGTACGCCACGAGTGCCGACCAGACACTATCGACGCGACCGGAGTCACGCACCCAACTATGCAACGAATCACTGCTGAGGGTCGGTCAGAAACGGTCCCCGGGCCCCCGGCGGAACCTCGCCGGCGCACCGCCCGCGGAACGCACAGCGGGACCACAGGGTCGCCACAGCGGACCGTGAGGCTCGCGCGGAGACTGGATCCATGACCACGACCGCACCCGCCACGCCACCGGGCGCCACGAGCGTCCCGGCGCCCGGCAACCCGCACCTGACCCGGCCCGACGGCACCCCGCTGCGGGTGCTCGTGGTCGACGACGAGCCCGGCATCGCCGAGCTCCTCGCCGCCACCCTCCGCTACGAGGGATGGGCCGTCAGCACCGCGGGCACGGCGAACGCCGCCACCGCCGCGGTGCGGGAGAACACCCCCGACCTCCTGGTGCTCGACGTCATGCTGCCGGACTCCGACGGCGTGTCGATGCTGAGCCGCCTGCGCGCGGGCGGCCACGAGATGCCCGTGCTGTTCCTCACGGCCAAGGACGCCGTCGAGGACCGCGTCGCGGGCCTCACCGCCGGCGGGGACGACTACGTCACCAAGCCGTTCAGCCTGGAGGAAGTGGTGGCCCGGCTGCGCGGCCTGCTCCGCCGCGCCGGCGCGGCGGCGATCCGGCCCGAGCCCGCCGTCGTCGTCGGCGACCTCGTGCTGGACGAGGAGTCCCACGAGGTCACCCGCGCCGGCCAGGAGATCCGCCTGACCGCCACCGAGTTCGAGCTGCTGCGCTACCTCATGCGCAACGCGCGCAAGGTGCTGTCCAAGGCACAGATCCTCGACCACGTGTGGAACTACGACTTCGGCGGGCGCGCCAACATCGTCGAGCTGTACGTCTCCTACCTGCGGCGCAAGGTCGACAAGGGGCGCGCGCCGATGATCCACACGCTGCGCGGGGTGGGGTACGTGCTCAAGCCCGCGCCCGGCAGCGGCCCGGCGACGGCGGCCGCCGCCCCGTGACCCGCACCCTCCGCGGGCGCCTGGTCGCCGTCCTGCTGCTCGTGCTCCTCGCCTTCACCCTGCTCGTCGGCACCGCCTCCACCCTCGCGCTGCGGAACCACCTCGTGGACCGGCTGGACACCAAGCTCACCGAGGCCGCGCAACGCGCGGACGGGCCCCGGCAGGCGATCCGCGGCGACCTGCCGCGCCACCGGCTCCTCCCGGCACCGGACACCGGCACGCGGCCGGGGATCACCGGCACCACCGGCCCCGGCGACGACGCCCCGTCCCCCTGGACCGACCCCGGGAACCGCCTCATCGCCCCCTGGTTCGGCCAGTCCCCCGGAACCCTCGTCATGACCTACGCCGGCGGCCAGGTGATCCGCGCCGGCTACCTGAGCGGCGACCTCGGGTTCACCCCGCTCACCGGCGAGCAGACCGCGGCGCTCGAGGGCGTCCCGGCCGACGGCGAACCCCACGACGTCACGGTCCCCGGCCTCGGCACCCACCGCGCCCTGGCGACCACCACGCCCGGCGGCGAACCCCTCGTCATCGCCCTGCCCGGCAGCGAGGTCACCGACACCCTGTCCCGCTACGCCTGGGTCCAGGTCGTCGTCGGCGCCGGCGGCGTCGCCGTCGCCGCGGCCGCCGGGACCTGGCTGGTGCGGCGCTCGCTGCGCCCCCTCGACGAGGTCGCCGACGCCGCCGCGCACGCCACCGACCTGGAGCTCTCCCGCGGCGAGGTGGGCACGATCCCCCGCGTCCCCGCCCGGCACACCGACGAGCGCACCGAGGTGGGCAAGGTCGGCGCCGCGCTCAACCGGCTGCTCGGGCACGTCGAGCGCGCGCTCACCGCGCGGCACGACTCCGAGTCCCAGGTGCGCCAGTTCGTCGCCGACGCGTCCCACGAGCTGCGCACCCCGCTCGCCTCCGTGCGCGGCTACGCCGAGCTCGCGCGCCGCCCCGGCGCCGACGTCGGGCACGCCCTGCACCGCATCGAGTCCGAGGCCGACCGCATGGGCGGGCTCGTGGAGGACCTGCTGCTGCTGGCCCGCCTCGACTCCGGACGGCCGCTCGAGCGGGAGCCCGTGGATCTCGTGGCGCTCGCGGCGGACGCGGTCTCGGACGCGCACGCGGCCTCGCCGGATCACACGTGGGAACTGGACCTGGCGGACCTCGCCGGGGACCCCGCGGCGGAGGACGGCGCGCCCGAGGCCGTCGTCACCGGCGACGAGGCCCGGCTCCGCCAGGTGCTCGCGAACCTCCTGGGCAACGCCCGCACGCACACCCCGGCGGGCACGCGGGTGGTGGTGTCGGTCCGTACGGACCATGCGTCGTCGGACCGCACGACGACGCCGGACGGCGCGGGCGGGGAGACCCGCGGCGTCGCCGTCGTGGCCGTGTCCGACGACGGCCCGGGCATCCCCGCGGACCTGCGCGGCACGCTGTTCCGGCGCTTCACCCGGGGCGACCGGGCCCGCGGCCGGGCGAACGGCTCGACGGGCCTGGGCCTGGCGATCGTCCGGGCCATCGTCACGGCCCACGGGGGAACGGCCAGGGTGGTACCGCCCGTGACCGGCGGCACCACCCTGGAGTTCCGGATCCCGCTAGCGGGTCACGGGGTGTCGTAGGCGCCCGTGTAGGAGCCCGAGCCCGAGTAGGCGTCGACGACCCAGCGGTAGGTGCCGGAGGTGCCGGAGTAGCTCACCTTCTCGTCCGGGGCCGACGTCGTGCCCGAGGCGACCGTCGTCCAGGTACCGCCGCTGTACTTCTGCAGGTACAGGTCGAAGTCCGCGCCCGACGGGCCGTCGAGGCAGCCGCGGAACGTGCCCGAGGCGGCGGAGAACCCGCTGGCAGAGGGCTCGCCGTAGGCCGAGCCGGCCGAGGCCGTGCCGGAGAACGTCGACTCGTAGCCGGAGCACGTGGTGGTCGGCGGCGGCGTCGTGCCGCCACCGCTCGTGATCAGGGAGACGCCCGCGGCCGAGAGGGCCTCGCCCACCGGCTGGAAGTACGTCGTACCACCCGAGGAGCAGTTGCCCGAACCGCCGGACGTCATGCCCTGGGCGACGGTGCCGGCGAGCAGCGAGCCGCCGGAGTCGCCCGGCTCGGCGCACACGTTGGTGCGGATGAGGCCGGAGACCGTGCCCTGCGAGTAGGTCACCGACGCGCCGAGCGCCGAGATGGTGCCGCAGTGCCAGCCGGTCGTCGAACCGGAACGGCACACGGACGTGCCGACGGGCGCCACGGAGTGCCCGGTCACGCCGACCGTGCCACCCGAGTAGTTGTTGACGAGACCGAGCGGGGTGTCGTCCGAGCCGGTCGAGACGTAGGCGTAGTCGTTGCCCGGGAAGCTCGACACGGTGAACGTGCCGGACGGCTGCGACGTCGTCGCGCCGCGCGTGCCGCAGTGGCCCGCCGTGACGAAGCCGCCGGTGGCCGAGAAGCCGACGGAGCAGCGCGAGCCGCTGCCGATGTAGTAGGCGTTGCCGCCGATGACGTTCATGAGCGTGGTGGGCTGCTCGGTCGACGTCCGGTAGGCGACGGCGCCGGCCGGGACGCCGGCCTCACGGACCGCCTTGACCGCCTCGGCCCTGGCACCCGCGTGCACGTCGACGACGACCTGGTTGCTCTCGACGTCCACGTAGAACGACGGGACGCCCTCGAGGCCGGCGAGCGTGTCGTCGAGCGACAGCTTCCAGCTGCTGAGCTCGGCGATCGTGTGGTCGACGACGACGGCCTCGAGGCCCGCCTTCTCGACCGTCGCGACGTCGGCGGCGTCGGTCACGGCGACCGTCGCGGACCTGGCGCCGTCGATCCAGGCGCCCGCGTACGAGTCCTTGAGCTTCGCGGCGACGTCCTCGGTGCGGGATCCGGCGGACTCCTGGAACTCCATGAGCTCCACCGCCTCCGCCGCCTCCAGGCCCAGGTCGCGCTCCATTGCGCGGAGCAGGCCGGGAGCGTACTTGTCGGTGACCTCGGTGTCGGATGCGGGTACCGGTGAGGCGTTTGCCACGGCGGCCGCCCAGACACCGCCGGCGAGCGTCGCCGCGGCGGTGGCCGCGACAAGCGCGTGCGTGCGTGTGCGTCTCATCTCCAGTTACTCCTTGGTGTGGGTGTCGGGGGTGAGTTTCACCCGAAAACCACACTAGAGTCACAGGATTCACGTGCACAGATATCACTCAGGTCATACGCAGGGGTGATGACCGGCGTAGGCGGCTGGTCACCTCACACGAGGAAATCAGGCCCGATTTCACCCATCGCGGACAAGATTGGTCGGATTCGGGCCTCCTGATCGAGCCGCGCGGCCAGGTATCCTCGCGGATCATGGCGACAAGGCGGAAGCGCTCGCGAGGGGACCGGCCCGGCCCACGCGCCGGAGGTCCGCCGGTGAGCGATGCCCTGAGCTGGGCCGAACGCCTGGCGAACGGTGAGGCGGCGCCGGAACCCTCGGCGCTCGAGTGGGCCGAGGGCCTGGCCGCACAGGGTGACGAGACGCCCGCGGCGGTGTCGTCCCCGAACGCGTGGCCGACGCCGTCCGCCGCGGCTCCGGCTCCGGCGACCCGGGCAGGCGGGCCGATGACGCCGTTCGGGCCGACCGGCGGCAGCCCGTTCGGGGGCACCGGTTCCGGCGCGCCGGCGGCACCGCCCGCGGCCGCCGCGGAAGCGCAGTCGTCCCCGGCCCCCCGGAGCCGGGCGGAGCTGCGCAGCCGCAAGGAGCTGCGGGAGGGTTCCACGCGGGCCTCCCGCAGGGAACAGCCGCCCAGCTCGCCGGTGCAGGCCGTGCCACCGCCGGGCGAGCCCGCGCCCGCGAAGCCCGCGGCCGAGGTCGCCGCGGCGCCCGCCAGGAACAGGCGGTCCGGACCGGGCAAGGACGCCAGGAGCGGTCGTGCGGGGAAGCCGGATCGTGCGGGCACAGCCGAACGGGCGGGCAAGAGCAAGGCGCGGCCGCAGGGAGCACCCGCCGGGCCCGGCAGGCGGAACGTGCGGCGGGTACTGGCCAAAGGACTTCCCCGGGCAGCCGACCGGCCGACCGTGCTGGTCGTCGCGGCGGTGGTCGCCGTCGGGCTCGGGCTCGGCGTCGGCTGGACGACGAACTACTTCGGCTCGGGCAAGAACCTCGCCGCGGCGACCCCCGTGCAGTGCGCGGCGGCCCAGACCGCCTGGACCAAGGCCGCCAACGCCCAGACCGGGGTCTCCGAGGAGAACCCGGCGTCGCTGCGCTCGGGGTTCATCGACGCGCGGGACGCGATGGCCTCGGCCAGCGACGTGCCCGAGGCCATCGCCACGGACTGGGAGTACGCCCACACCTTCTACGCGACCATCGCGGACGCGATCGAGAAGAAGGATCCCGGCGACGCCGCGGGCATCGTGGAGGCGGCCGCGGCGGCGTCGGGCGACGTGGACACGGACACGATGCTGGAGACGAGCGCCCGCATCACCCGGTACGTGAACAGCGACTGCAACGCCTGAGCCCGGAGCTCCGCGGAGGGTGAGGGCCGAGGTACGAGGCACTCGCCCGTAGCGGAGCGGAGAGGCTCAGGCGTAAGAAAACAGCGCCTGAGCCCGGAGCTCCGCGCTCACCCCACGTTCGGGTGGCGCTCCATCCACAGGGAGTACTGCGGGCTGCGCGCGACGGCGTCGCGGTGGGCGCGGTGGGCGGCGTCCTCGATCAGCTCGGTGTCGAGCAGCCCGCGGACGTCGCGCCGCCAGCCGAGGTAGTGCGTCCGCCGCAGGGGAGCCTCCGTGAGCGGCACGGCGCGCACGCCCGGCGGGTCGGGCTGCCCGGGCTCGACAAGCGCGACGGCCCGGCCCGTGCGGACCTGGTCGACCGCGGTGGTCCAGTCGGCCTCGCCGATCGCGTTGGGCGTGAACCCCGCCCGCACGCAGGCCGAGACGAAGCACGACTCGAGGCAGCTGTGGTCGGGCACGCTGAGCCACTGCTCGTCGGCCAGCTCGGCGAGGGTGACCTCGGGTTTGTCGGCGTACTCGTGGCCGTCGTGCAGCAGCACGAACAGCGGGTCGGTGCCGACCCGCGTCCAGGTCACGGCCTCGGACGCTGGGGGCGGCGAGTCCGAGCACATCCCGGCCAGCGCCACCTCGACGGTGCCGCTGGCCAGCGCGTTCCCGAGATCGTCGTCGGCGCGGGGGAGCACGGTGGTCACGTCGGCGCCGGGCAGCGCCGAGTGGAGGCGGTTCACGAACAGGCCCCCGAGGCCGGAACCGGACAGGCCGACCCGGAGCGCTCCAGGATCGCCGGCCGCCGAGTTGACCAGCCGTCGCACGTCGTCGGAGAGGGTGGTCATGGCGGGCAGCAGGACGCGAGCGTGGCGTAGCACCAGGTCGCCGAGCTCGGTCGAGCGCGCGCCGTTGCGGTCACGTACGAAGACGTTCCCGCCGAGGGCACGGTCAATGCGGTTCAGTTGCGCCGTCAGAGCCGGCTGTGCGATGCCAAGGACGGCGGCGGCCTTGGTCACACTCCCGGACTCGGCAACGGCTACCACCATCCGCAAGTGGCGCAAGTCGAGTTCCACAGCAAGGAAAATAATCGCCAGACGACGCCCTGTCTTGGGGCTGGAGTCAATTGGCGGATGCCCGCCACCCACGGTTACATGCCGGAAACAGTGCCGTCCGAGGGTGAATCCTCTGGAAAGCACTTACGAGGATTGACCAAGGTCGGACCGAGGGTCGTTCACGTCCGGGGCAAGGAATCCATCGAGCACCAGGCCGCGCACGGCGGGCAGCAGCTCGGCCGCGAGCTCCTCCGCCTCGACCCCGAAGATCGCCGCCAGCGCGCCGATGATCTGCCCTGCCGTCAGCTCGCCGTCGCACGCGCCCACGAGCGCGGCCAGCGGCGACGACGCCTGCACGCCGCGCCCGAACCCGTCGCCCTGACGCACGACGACGACGTTCGGGTCCGCCGCTCCAGGTGTCAGATACCTTTCCTCCGTCACATCAGCGGCACTTACGAGGCGGGTTACCGCCACTTCATCGTCCTCGTGCGTGGCGAGCCACGTATGCGCGTCGAGCACGGCGCCGATGTGGGCGCCCAGGGGCTGGCGGACCGCCCCGGCATGCTCCTCGAGGCGCCGGAGACGGCGGGGTCGCGCGGCGGCCGGGCGGCGGAGCGTGATGATGCCGAAGCCGATGGACTCCACGTCGCGGCCGGCGAAGTCGTCGAGCCACGCCCCGTACGCCGCCGCCCACGCCTCGGGCTCCCGGTCCGGGGTGGTGCCGCCGTCGCGGATCCAGGTCTCGGCGTACTCCGCCGGGTCGAGCACCTCGCGCTGGACCACCCACCCGTCGAGCCCGTACCGCTCGTACGCCTCGTCGAGCCAGCCGCCGACCCGGTCCTGCCAGGTCTCGCCCCGCCGGTGCTCCCAGTTCCCGAGCAGCTGCGCGACGCCGCCGGGCGCCAGCACCTGCCCCACCCCGGTCACGAGATCCCGCACGAGATCATCCCCTGCCCGGCCGCCGTCGCGGTACTCGTAGTCCCCCAGCGCCTCCCGCACCGCCGCCCCGGCGTCCCCGGAATGCGGCGTGATCACGAAGGGCGGGTTCGACACGACCAGATCGAACTCCTCCCCCGCCACCGGCTCCAGCATCGACCCGTGCCGCACCTCGACCCGCCCGGCACGGTCACGGTCACCGCCGAGGTTCAGCGCCGTGTTGAACGCGGTGAACGCCAGCGCGCGCCGGGAGATGTCGGTGGCGACGACGACGTCCGCGTGCCGCGCGGCGTGCAGCGCCTGGATCCCGCACCCCGTCCCCAGATCGAGCACCCGCGAGACCGCCCTCCGCGCGGTCACCTGCGCCAGCGTGAGCGACGCCCCGCCGGCCCCGAGCACGTGGTCCCCGGCCAGCCGCACCCCGGTCACCGTCTCCCCGAGATCGGACGCCAGCCACCACCGCACCTCCCCCGACGCGTCCGAGGCGCCGTAGGGCCGCAGGTCCACCAGCGCCCGCACGACGTCGTCGTCCCCCGGCCCTCCGGCCCGCACCAGCCCGAGCCGCTCCGCCCCGGCCACCCCCACCCCGGGCAACGCGCCGTCGAACACCCTCCGGCTGACGCTCCCCCCGAGCATGAACACCGAGGTCAGCACCGCAAGGGCGGCCCCGCCGGCCGCCTCCACCACCCGCCGCGCGGGCAGCACCTGCTCCCGGTGCAGGGCCGCCGAGGCCACCGGCCCCAGCAGTTCCTCGACCCCGTCGACATGGAACCCGGCGGCCAGGAGGTCCCGGCGCAACGCACCGATCAAGACCTCGTCGACAACGGGAGCGAACTCAAGCGAAGAACCGGTAGCAGCCACGACCACATCCTCACCCACAGCCAGCTCCCCCGCCGATCAGGTCCCGGACCACCCCGCCGCAGGCCCTGACCGCACGGCGCGGCCCTCGTGCAGGAGGGATGTCCTCCTGCACGAGGGCCGCGCCGTCGGCACTACTTCACGCCGTTGGGAACCGCCTCCCGCTCCTCGGCCCGAGGCTCCGCCGCGGGAGATTCCGTCGCGGCGGACTCGGCAGCCGCGTTCTCCCGGTCGGCACGGATCTTCGACCACGCCACGGCCCCGAGAGCGACCGCCGCCGCGGCGACCGCGATCGCGATCCGGATCGCGTGGTTGGCGTCGGCCGGCACGGACAGCGCGACGACGGCCGGGGCGATGAGCAGCGCCACCAGGTTCATCACCTTGATGAGCGGGTTGATCGCCGGCCCCGCGGTGTCCTTGAACGGGTCACCCACGGTGTCGCCGATGATCGTCGCCTCGTGGGCGTCGGACCCCTTGCCGCCGTGGCTGCCGTCCTCGACGATCTTCTTCGCGTTGTCCCAGGACCCGCCCGAGTTCGCGAGGAAGACCGCCATGAGCACGCCGGCGCCGATCGCGCCGCCGAGGAACCCGGCCAGCGGGCCGACCCCGAGCCCGAAGCCCACCGCGATCGGCGCGAACGCCGCGAGCAGCCCCGGGGTGGCGAGCTCGCGCAGCGAGTCCCGCGTGCAGATGTCGACGACGCGCCCGTACTCCGGCCGCTCCTGATGCGTCATGATCCCGGGGTGCTCCCGGAACTGGCGGCGCACCTCCAGCACGATGGCACCCGCCGCACGGGTCACGGCGTCGATCGCCAGCCCCGAGAACAGGAACACGGTCGCGCCGCCCAGGATCACGCCGACCAGGGTGATCGGCGAGATGATCTCGTAGTTGATCATCGCGTCGACCAGGCCGGTGCCCCGCTCCGTGACCTCGCCGAGCGCGTGGGTCACGGCCTCCGCGTACGAGCCGAACAGCGCTGTGGCCGCGAGCACGGCGGTCGCGATGGCGATGCCCTTGGTGATCGCCTTCGTGGTGTTCCCGACGGCGTCCAGGTCGGTGAGGATCTGGGCGCCCGTCTCGTCGACCTCGCCGGACATCTCCGCGATGCCCTGCGCGTTGTCGCTCACCGGGCCGAACGTGTCCATGGCCACGATGACGCCCACCGTGGTCAGCAGGCCGCAGCCGGCCAGCGCCACGAGGAACAGCGCCAGCCAGACCGAGCCGCCGGCCAGCAGGAACACGCCGCAGATCGCGGCCGCGATCACGCCGGCGGTGTACACCGCGGACTCGAAGCCCACCCCGATACCGGCGAGGACGACGGTGGCCGCCCCGGTGCGCGAGGTCGCCGCGACGTGCGCGGTCGGCTTCTTCTTCGTGTCGGTGAAGTAGCCCGTGATCCACAGGATGACGCCGGCCAGCACCACGCCCACGAGCACGGCCGCGGACGCCACGACGCGCGGGTCGAGGCCGCTGACGTCACCGAGTTCCGCGGTGCCGTTCAGCTGGTCGAACGAGCCCGGCAGGTAGACGAACGCCGCGATCGCGGCGAGCACCGCGCCCACGAGCGCCGAGACGTAGAACCCGCGGTTGATCGCCGTCAGCCCGGACTCCGAGCCGCGCACGCGGGTGATGAACACGCCCAGCAGCGCGACGAACGCGCCGATCGCGGTGACGATCAGCGGGAAGACGAGGCCCTGCTCGCCCATCGCGGCCTTGCCCAGGATGAGGGCGGCCACGAGGGTCACGGCGTAGGACTCGAAGAGGTCGGCGGCCATGCCGGCGCAGTCGCCGACGTTGTCGCCCACGTTGTCCGCGATGGTGGCGGCGTTGCGCGGGTCGTCCTCGGGGATGCCCTGCTCGACCTTGCCGACCAGGTCCGCGCCGACGTCGGCCGCCTTGGTGAAGATGCCGCCGCCGACACGCATGAACATGGCGAGCAGCGCGGCTCCGAACCCGAAGCCCTCCAGCACGCCGGGCGCCTGCTCGCGGTAGATGATGACGACGAGCGCGGCGCCGAGCAGGCCGAGGCCCACCACGGACATGCCGACGACGCCGCCGGTGCGGAACGCGATCCTGGCACCTAACTGACGACGGAGCTCGGCCGCTCCGCTGCTCGCCGCCGCGGAGGCGACGCGCACGTTCGCTCGCACCGCCAGCCACATGCCGAGGTAGCCGATCGCCGCCGAGAACCCGGCGCCGAACAGGAAGGCGATGGACCGCCCGACGCGGACCCCGCTCTCCCCCGGCAGCAGGAACAGCAGCGCGAACACCACGACGGCGAACAGCGCGAGCGTCCGGAACTGACGGTTGAGATAGGCCGAGGCCCCCTCCTGCACGGCATGGGCGATGTCCTGCATCTTGGGTGTGCCCTCAGGCGCGGCGAGCACCTGCCGGCGCAGTACGAAGGCGCAGGCCAGTGCGCCCACGGCTATGAGGGCGATCACCGTGACAACGGTGATGCTGGTGGAGCCGAGTGTGAGCATCCGTCCTCCTCGACGGGGAAGAACTTGACCGTGTCAAGACCCCTGGTATGTGTGAACGTCCTGCTGGCAACGTTGACAGCGGGAATGGAGCGAGTGTACATACCTGTGACGCCGGTCACGAGCGCAAGGACACAATTGCCTTCATCAGGCGATTTACGTCGGTCAGATCCGCCAGGACGACGTCCGCCCCGGCCTCGCGCAGAGCGGAGGCCGACGTGCGCCCGCCCGCGACCCCGATCACGCGCGCCCCGCCCTCGATCCCGGTACGGACGTCCTCCAGGGAGTCCCCCACGATGACGGTGTTGGCCCGGGTGAACCGGCCGCCCCGGCGCGCCGCGGCCCGCTTCTGCGCGACCGCGACGAGCGCGGGCCGGTGCTCGTCGTCGGACGCGTAACCGCCGAGATCCGGGTCGATGTACCGGTCGAGCCCGAAGGCGCGCAGCTTGAGGCGGGCGTTCGCCTCAAGGTTCCCGGTGACGACCGTCGCGACGAACCGGCCGTCGGCAGCCACCGCGGCGGCCGCCTCCAGCGCCCCGGGCAGGAGCACGCCGTCGCGCCGGACGTCGTCCTCGTGCGCCGCGAGACGCTCGGGCACGAGCTCGAGCATCCGCGGCAGCAGGCGTTGCGTCTCGCCGTCGGACAGCCCGTTGTCGAGCAGCAGCCCGCGGATGGCGCGCGGCATGGTCACGCCGGTGCCGCGCGCCGGGAACCGTACCGCGGGCCGGCCGACGACCTCCTGGAACGCCTCCCGGTAGACCGCCCGGTCCACCTCCCCCACGTAGATCAGGGTGCGGTCGATGTCCCACAGCAGCAGGATCTTGCCGTGATCATCGAGTTCGCCGCGCGAGGTGGAACCGGGAGTCATCTCACCTCATGACGCCAGGACGGCGATCCGCTCGGAGAGATTCCGGGCGCCCGCGTGCGTCCGGCCCCGCGAGGTGCGCCGTGCGGCGGACCGCACGTCCTTCGCGACGCCGTCCAGGTGCTTGCGCAACCGCGCCGACTGCACGCGCTCCGCGATCGTGACCACCTCGCCGCCCGTCGCGCACGCCGCGTCGAGGTCGCCCGCGCGGGCGTACGCCTGCGCGGCCCGCGCGAGGAACAGCCCGCGGGTGCGCTGCTCCGCCGGGTTGAGGTTCTCGGCGGCCTTCCCGAACGACTGCACCGCCGCATGGGTGTCGTCCATGGCCAGGCTGGCCGAGGCCTGCTGCCCGTGGATCTCGCCCTCGTTCATCCAGTAGATCCAGTGCGGGTCGTCCTTGCCCGGGCCCTTGACGCAGAGCTCGGCGGCCAGGCCCAGCGCACGGTGCACCGCCTCCCGCTCGCCGAGCATCGCGTGACCGCGGGCCTGGCGGGTGAGCAGCACCGCCTCGAGGTGCGGCACGTCGAACCCGCGAACCTGCTGGCGGCCGGCCTGCGCCGCGACGATCGCGTCGCGCGGACGGTCGTTCGCGTAGGCGTGGATGGCCAGGTAGGACAGGGCGCCGGCGCCGAGCCGGGCGTCCTGGGCGGTGTGCGCCGCCCGCAGCGAGCCCAGCAGGTAGGCCTGCGCGGCCCCGTGCCGGTCCGCGTCGAAGGCGTACCAGCCGGCCTGGGACGCGGTGTCCGCGGCGACGCCGGCGAGCTTGCGCCCGACGGCCTCGTCGAAGTTCCCGTGCTCGAGCGCCCGCAGCACCAGGGCGAGGTGCGCGCGCGCCATGTCGGCGACGCTGCCGCTCCCCGCGCCCGCGTCCATGAGACGCAGCTGGTCGGTGGTGCCCTGCAGGTGATCGCACATCGCCGGGGTGACCCGCGCCCCGCCCACGGTGCGCCGCAGCAGCTCCGTCTCCTCCGTGCCCCAGTGGTGCACGTAGGCGGCGAGGGTCAGGCCGCTGAGCATCGCGGAGTTGCCCGCCGTCGGCTCCACGAACTGCAGGCCCGCGCCCGGGACGGCGTCCTCGGCGTCCACCCGCAGGGCCGCGCGCAGCGCGAGCGTGAGGCGTTCGTTCGTCCACGGCTGGTCCGGGTCCAGCATCGGGTCGTTGAGGCCCGGGATCACGGGCGCCTGCTCCGCGGTGCGGACGAGCTCGCCCGCGCGCGTGGTCCCGACCACCCGGACCGGACCGGTCCTGGGCCGGGCCGCGGCACCGTTGCCCGCGGTTCCGGCGGTCTTGCGGGTCCCCGTGGTCACGGTGACGTCGTCGGCACCGACGATGTCACCGCTCCGCGGCGCCCCCGGCAGCGGCAGCCGGACGAGGTCCGCCGGAGTGCCGAGGCCCGAGAGGAACTGGACCACGCGGGCGACGTCCGTCAGCTTGCGGTCACCGCACTCGAGCATGGACAGGTACGACTGGCTGAGCCCGGTCAGCGCGGCGACGTCCTCCTGGCGCAGCGGGACCAGCTGCCGCACCATCCGGCTCACCTGCCCGAAGTCCCAGTCGTCGAGCGCGGTACGGACGCCGGTGTCGTCCCAGACGTGGGGTGGGACCGTCGGCAGTTCGACGACCGGCACCCGTTCGGTGCGCCGGCACGCGGCGCACTGCTCCTCGGAGTTGTAACGGCTCAACACGCATCCGCATCGAGCACACGTTCGTGACTTCCTACTACCACTGGGCACTTTCGCCAGCCTCCCCCTTGTTGGCAACCCGTGTACGACTTACTTCCGTCTACTCAGTTCCCGCCTTGGTGTCGTTCTATGTACTGACTTTCCCAGATCATTGGGCAAGTCGCTCATCGACCGCGGAGATTACCTCTGTGATATCACCACGAACGAGGGCAGGCATTCCGAACGAGGCGGAGATTCGCATTGAGGAGGCCAGTGCGGACTTCGGCTGCCAGACTAGTCCCCACAGCTCCAGGGCACCAGGTTCTACCAGGAGGGACACCACGATGTCAGGCGCAGCGCTCGAACCCCTCGTGTACGGCTACGTGCGCGTGGAGGAGAACGCTCCGCCGGGCGCCGTGCGCCGGCTCGAGGACGAGCTGCGGGCCCTCGTGGAGTCCCGGGGAATGTGTTTCGGGGCAACCTTCTACGACGTGGTACCCGGGCAACGCGGCGGCCTGCGCGAGCTGACCGAGGAATTGCGGCGCTCGGAGTCGCGTCTCGTCGTCGTCCCGACGCTCGATCATCTGTCGCGGCACCCGGGCGTCCGGGCGGAGCTCCTGAACCAGCTCCGCGACGAGGCCCGCGCCACGGTGGTCCCGCTCGCCGCATAATGTCTCGGGTGAGCAGCCCCGAGAACCCTCCGCCGATGCCGCCGTCGATCCCGCCGCGGCAGCCCGCGCCCAAAGCTGCCAAGCAGCACGTCGAGGACCTCGCCTCGTTCGTCACCGCCGCGCCGTCGAGCTACCACGCCGCCGCGGAGGTGTCCCGCCGCGCGCGGGCGGCCGGCTTCGAGTCGCTCGACGAGTCCGCGGAATGGCACGTGGTGCGGGGCGGCCGGTACGTCGTCGTGCGCGACGGTTCCGTCATCGCGTTCGCCGTCCCGGCCGACGCCGGCCCGACGACGCCGTTCACCATCCTCGGCGCGCACACCGACTCCCCCGGGTTCAAGCTCAAGCCCAAGCCCACCACCGGTGCGCACGGCTGGTGGCAGGCCGGGGTCGAGGTGTACGGCGGCCCGCTGCTGCACACCTGGCTGGACCGGGAGCTGGAGCTCGCCGGGCGCGTCGTGACCACCGGCGGCAGCGAGCACCTGGTCCGCACCGGGCCGCTGCTGCGCATCCCGAACCTCGCGGTCCACCTCGACCGGGGCGTGAACGACGGGCTGAAGCTCGACCCGCAGCGCCACCTGCAGCCGGTCTGGGGCCTGGGGGACCTCTCGGGCGCCGACGTGCTGGCCGAGCTGGCGCCGCAGGCGGTGGATCCCGCGACGATCGCCGGGTACGACGTCTACGTCGCGGACACCCAGCTGCCCCGCACGTTCGGCGCGGGCTCGTCGATGTTCGCCTCGGCGCGGCTGGACAACCTGCTGTCCGCGCACGCCGCGCTCACCGCGCTGCTCGCCCACGTGAACGGCACGAAGCGGAGGAACGGCCGCCCGGCGCCGTCGTCGGCCGCCGCGAACGGCACGAACGGCACGAACGGCCCCGAGGGCGGCGCGACCACCGGGACCATCTCGATGGTCGCCGCCTTCGACCACGAGGAGATCGGGTCGGCGTCGCGGTCGGGCGCGGCCGGGCCCTTCCTCGGGGACGTGCTGGCGCGGGTCCAGGCGGCGCTCGGCGCCTCGGCCGAGGACGCCGCGCGCTCGTTCGCGACGTCGCTGCACGTGTCGTCCGACGTCGGGCACGCCGTGCACCCGAACCATCCCGAGCGGCACGACCCGGCGAACCGCCCGATCGCGGGCGGCGGCCCCATCCTCAAGATCAACGCGAACCAGAGGTACACCACCGACGCGCACGGCGCGGCCGCCTGGAACGCGGCCTGCGCCGCGGCCGGCGTGCCGGTGCAGGAGTTCGTGTCGCACAACGGCATCCCCTGCGGCTCCACGATCGGCCCGATCAGCGCGACCCGCCTGGGGATCCGCACCGTCGACGTCGGCGTCCCGATCCTGTCGATGCACTCGGCCCGCGAGCTGACCGCGGTGGTCGACCCCTGGTACCTGTCCCGCGCGATGACGGCGGCGCTGGCCCGGTAGCCGGCCGCCGCCGTCAGTTCACGGGGACGATCGCGCCGTCCTCGGCGACGCGGACCGTGACCGGGGCGCTCCACGAGGCCGGATCCGCGATGGAGGCGTCCACCGTGGCCGCGGACTTCCCCGCGCCCTCGGGCGCGAGGTACTGGTAGGCCCGCAGCTCGTAGGTGCCGGCCGGCAGGTTGGGGACGACGACGCCGTCCGTGCCGGCCGGGTCACCCGCCTCCGCCTCGGGCGCGCTCCCGCCGGCCTCGTCCGCCAGGCAGGTCGACGCCGCCGACGGCGAGTCCTGCCGGGTGCCGTCGTCGGGCTCGGCGAGCTCGCCCCCCACGATGTCGCCGGGCAACGAGACGACCTTGTCGCGCTGGGTCCAGACGTAGGAGACCTGACCCGCCAGGACGTCGCTCGACTCCGGATCCGAGACCCGCCGCACGGTCAGCGTGTTCCGGTCGGCGCCGAGGATCTCGAGGCCGTAGCCCGAGCTCGCCCGCCCGGCGTCGTCCCCGGACGGGGAGCCCGACGACGAACGGCTCGCGGCGGCGTCCGACGGCGAACGGCCCATGCCGAGCACCTCCGACAGCCGCGCCCCGCACGCCAGCAGCGTGCCCTG
The DNA here is from genome assembly GCF_039529775.1 of Myceligenerans crystallogenes. Taxonomy (NCBI): domain Bacteria; kingdom Bacillati; phylum Actinomycetota; class Actinomycetes; order Micrococcales; family Promicromonosporaceae; genus Myceligenerans; species Myceligenerans crystallogenes. The sequence goes on along the minus strand of NZ_BAAANL010000001.1, from coordinate 65,679 downwards.
CCAGTCGGCGGGCTGATGACCGTCCAGGACCGCGGCTGTCAGCGACGAGCCGAGCCCGGGGACGCCGCTCGGGGCGGCGGTGAAACCCGACACCCCGGGTGCGTACCCCTTGTGGTCCGGCGGTCCGTAGAGCGCGCCCAGCGCGACGGCGCCGACCGCCGCCACGGAGAGCATCCCCGCGCCGGCCGTCTTGGCGGCGCGGCGCGCGCGGATCCTGCCCCGCACGGCGCGGTAGGCGTTCTCGGGGGGCGGGGCCATCGCCTCGCCCCGCTGGGACATCGACTCGAGAGCATCGGCAAGACTGGTTCCCGCCCGGTAACTGTCCTCGGGCCGATGGTCTGCGTTCGTCACGGGCTTCCTCCCGGCACTGCGTCCATGACGTTCTGGAGCGCTGACATCGCATCCGACAAGTGGCGCTTCACCGTACCCTGCGCGATGCCCAAGGTGGACGAGATCTGCGGAACCGTCATGTCCTCGAAGTGCCGCAGGACGACGATGGCGCGCTGCCGGGGCGAGAGCTGCGCCAGCGCGGCCTCGATGTCCGCGCGGGCCGACGCCGCGTCCTCGGGGCCGCGGACGCGGCCGTCGTCGGCCAGGAGGTGCTGGATGCCGAACCAGCGGGAACGACGCCGGAAGCCGTCGACGTAGATGTTGGTCATCGCGCGCTTCACGTAGCGCTCGATGCCCGCCGCCGGGTCGAGACCCGCGCCCGGGTCGAAGCCCTCGCTGGCGAATGCCGCCACCGTGCCGTCGGCGCTGGCCGCGGCCACCCGCGGCGCGGCCGGCCGCCGGAAGCGGGAGAAGGTGCGGACCAGTGCCTCCTGCACCAGGTCCTCGGCCTGGTGCCGATCCCCGCAGAGCAGGTAGGCATAGCCGTTCAGGGCGGGCCCTCGATGCATCATGAGGTCGGCCAACTCCTTGTCCCACTGCGGCACAGGGGCCTCCTGAAGGTTCTCATGTCAGGTCGTCACGAACGAGCGCCCCCGATCGTTGGGGGAACCGAGAGATTCTTCCGTATCGCGCGCTACGCCCGCGAAAGACATCTCACCCGACAGAGACGGGCCTCCTGGTGTTCTGATACATCGAGACTGTGAAGAGATTGTGGAAGCGGTCACATGGACCCCAACGGTCCGATTGTTACGAGACTTCAGGCCGTTCGTCAGGCCAGTTCGATGCGGTAGCCCCGCTTGACGACCGTGCGGATGAGGTTCTTGCCCGCGGTGTCGCGCAGCCGCGCGATCGCCACCTCGGCCGCGTGCGGGTCCGTCGAGGCGCCCGGCAGCGCCGCCAGCACCTGGTCCCGGGAGACGACGTCGCCCCCGGCCGACGCGAGCAGCCGCAGCACCTCGACACCGGTGGGCGACAGCGGCAGCACCTTGCCGTCCAGCACCGCGACCCGCGCGCGGATCTGCAGCGGCCCCGCCACCGTGGCCAGCGCCACCGACTCGATCTGCTCGTAGTGCCCCACCATGGCCCGGACCAGCGCCCCGAGCCGCCCGCGCTCGGGCTGCAGCGTCTTGATGCCGCGGTCCTCGAGCGGCTTGGCCGTCACGGGCCCGACGGCCGTCATGAGCAGCCGGCCGGCGTCCACGTGCTCCTTGACCGCGGACAGCACGCCCGCCTCGTCGACGGCCCGCAGCCACGCCTCGGCGCCCGGCGCCGAGGTGAAGGCGATCGCGTCGATGTCGCCGACCGCCGCGGCGTCGGCCGACGCCGTGACCGCGGCCGGGTCGGGCGCCGGGCCCCAGCGGTACACGACGAGGCCGGCCACCTGCGCGCCGGCCTTCTCGAAGACCTCGTCCAGCCCGTCGGCGCCCGCGCCGTGGTGCTGGATCGCGATCCGCTGCCCGGCCACGCCCTCGCTGAGCAGCACCTCGGCGATCTCCGCCGAGGTCTCGGACTCCGCGACCCAGTCGGCCTGCAGCCCGGCGGCCTGGATCGCGCCGCGCGCCTTGGGCCCGCGCGCCACGATGCGGATGCCGTCGAGCATGCCGGTGAGCCGGCCCTCGAGCCCGTGCGCGTCGGCCGCCTCGAGCCACGCGCGGAATCCGATGCCGGTGGTGACCACCAGCGTGTCCGGCGGGTTGTCGAGGATCGAACGCGTCGCATCCAGCAGGGTCTGGTCGTCGACGTGCGGGATCATGCTCAGCGCCGGGGCATGGCGGACCGTCGCGCCGCGTCGTTCCAGCGCGGCGGCCAGCTCGGACGCGCGCCGCTCGGCGGTGACCAGCACGGTGCAACCGGCCATCACCTGTCCGAGCGCGGGCCGGGCCTCGGCGGGGTTCTCTGAGCTCATCTGCGTTCCCGTTGCATGTCAGAACCAGAATAGTCGCGTTCCGGTACGACGCCGCCGCCGGGACACCGGGCGAGACGCGCCGCCGGTGCGCCGTGGGGCACCGGAGCCGGACGGGCCTGCCGCGCCGTCCGGCTCCGGTGGCTGTGGGGTCATCCCGCGACGGTGCCCGGGATGCCGACGTGGACGACGCCGTCGGTCACCCGGACCGGGTACGCCGTGAGGTCCTGGGAGTGGCCGCCCTTGGGCTCCTTGTCGGCCAGGACCAGGCATTCCCCGGTCACCAGCGAGAAGACCTGCTTGTAGATCGGCGACGCCGCGGTGGGCACGCCACCCCGCGTCCCGACGATGCCGCGCGACATCACGTACGCCCCGGAGAAGGGGTCGAAGTTCTGCAGCGCGAAGACGGACCGCCCGTCGTGCGGCTCGGCCAGGAGGAACAGCGCCACCTGGACGCCGTCGGCGCCCACCGCGCCCTGGGGCACCATCGCGGCCACCCCGCGCTCGGGGAGCAGGTCGTCGAGCGCGCACACGGCGTGCCACACGAGCTCTTCGGATTCCAGCACTGTCACTCCCTTGTCTCCTGCTCCGCCGGGTCCGGCCTGGTCGAGTTCCGCGGGTTCGCGGAGGTCCTGCGCCGCCGCGCTCACGCGCGCACCGCCAGGCTCGGGCCGGAGATCAGCACGGGCGCGCCCGGCGCCCCCGACGCCGCCGCGGCCCGCTCCTCGTCGGTCGCGGGCCGGTGCTGGCCGCGCTCCGCCACGTAGGCGAGGTTGGGGTCGGCGTCCTTGGGGGCGTTGACGAAGGAGGTGAACCGGCGCAGCTTCTCCGGGTCCGCCAGGACCGCCGCCCACTCGTCCTCGTAGTTCCGGACGTGGTTCGCCATGGCGGCGTCCAGGTCGGCGCAGATGCCGAGCGAGTCCTCCATGATGACCTTGCGCACGCCCTCCAGGCCGCCCTCGACCTCACCCATCCACGGGGCGGTGCGCTGCAGGCGGTCGCCGGTGCGGATGTAGTACATGAGGAAGCGGTCGATGGTGCGGATCAGCGTCTCGTGGTCGAGGTCCTCCGCCAGCAGCTTGGCGTGCGCGGGCGTCTGCCCGCCGTTGCCGGCGACGTACAGGTTCCAGCCCTTGTCCGTCGCGATGACGCCGACGTCCTTGCCCTGCGCCTCGGCGCACTCGCGGGCGCAGCCCGACACGCCCATCTTGAGCTTGTGCGGGGCGCGCAGGCCGCGGTACCGCAGCTCGAGCTCGACGGCCAGGCCCACCGAGTCCTGCACGCCGTACCGGCACCAGGTGGAGCCCACGCAGGACTTCACCGTGCGCAGCGACTTGCCGTACGCGTGGCCGGACTCGAAGCCGGCGTCCACGAGCCGCTTCCAGATCTCCGGGAGCTGCTCGACGCGCGCGCCGAACATGTCGACCCGCTGGCCGCCCGTGATCTTGGTGTAGAGGCCGTAGTCCCGGGCCACCTCGCCGATCGCGATGAGGCCCTCCGGCGTGACCTCGCCGCCCGGCATGCGCGGGACCACCGAGTAGGTGCCGTCCTTCTGCATGTTGGCCAGCATGTGGTCGTTGGTGTCCTGCAGCGCCGCCTGCTCGCCCGCGAGGATGTGCCCGTTGCCCTGGCTCGCGAGGATCGACGCGACGACCGGCTTGCAGATGTCGCAGCCGCGGCCCTTGCCGAGCACGTTGCCCTCGGCGTCGGCGATGTCGCGGCCGAACCGCTCGATGATCTCGGTGAACGTGTGCAGCTCCGCCACCCGGACGGCGTCGAACAGCTGGGCGCGCGTGAGCTCGAAGTGCTCGCACAGCGCGTTGCTGACCTCGATGCCGGCCTTCTCCAGCTCGGCGTTGGTGATCTTCTTGACCACCGGGAGGCAGGCGCCGCAGGTGGTCGAGGCCTTCGTGCAGGCCTTGACGCCCGGGATGTCGGTGCAGCCGTGCTCCGTGACCGCCGCGCGGATCGCGCCCGCCGAGACGTTGTTGCACGAGCAGACGGCGGCGTCGTCGGGCAGCTCGAGATTGGCGGCCGCGCCCCCGCCCTCCGGGAGGATGAACGCGCTCGGGTCGCCCTCTGGCAGCTGCGCGCCGAGCATCGGGCGCAGCATCGCGTACGGCCCGGCGTCGCCGACGAACACGCCACCCAGCAGGGTGCGGGCGTCGTCGGACAGCACGAGCTTCTTGTAGATGCCGGCGACCTGGTCGGCCCAGACGACCTCGACGCAGTTCTCGGTTCTCGCGTGCGCGTCGCCGAACGAGGCCACGTCGACGCCGGACAGCTTGAGCTTGGTGGCGGTGTCGGCGCCGGGGAACGTCGACTCGCCGCCCATGAGGTGGTCGACGACGATCTCCGCCATCGTGTAACCCGGCGCGACCAGGCCGATGCAGCGGCCCTCGATGCAGGCCACCTCACCGATCGCCCACACCGCGGGGTCGCTCGTACGGCAGGTGAGGTCGACGACGGCGCCGCCGCGCTCCCCCATCTCCAGGCCGGCCTCGCGGGCCAGCTCGTCGCGCGGGCGGACGCCGGTGGCGACGACCACGATGTCGGTGTCCAGCTTGCCGCCGTCGGCGAACTCCAGGCGCCCGACGTGGCCGGTGCGCTTGTGCGGCTTCATCTCCTTGGTCGCGGTCTCGGTGCGGACCGCGATGCCCTTGTTGTTGATGAGGCGCCGCAGGGCCTCGCCGCCGCCGAGGTCGATCTGCACGCCCATGAGGTGCGTGCCGAACTCGATGACGGTCGCGTGGGCGTCGAGCGCCTTGAGCGCGCCCGCGGCCTCCAGGCCGAGGAGGCCACCGCCGATGACGGCGCCGCGGATCGGCTTGGACGGGTTGTCCTCGCGCTTCTGCTCGACCCAGCCGCGCAGGGCCGCGAGGTCGTCGATCGTGCGGTAGACGAACACGCCCGGCAGCTCGGCGCCGGGGATCGGCGGCACGAACGGGTAGGAACCCGTGGCCAGCACCAGGTGGTCGTAGGTGTGGACGCGGCCGAGGCGGTCGGTCACCGTCTTGTGGGCGCGGTCGATCGACTCGATCTTCCGGTCGCGGTGGAGGGTGACCAGCGGGTCGTCCCACAGCTCCGGCTCGCCGAGCTGAAGGGAATCGGGGCCCTCGGTGAACCAGCGGCTCAGGCCGACGCGGTCGTACGGGGGGCGCGGTTCCTCGGCGAAGATCTCGACGGAATAGCGGCGCTCGGCATCGCGTGCGCGCAGGGCCTCGACGAAGCGCTGCGCGACCATGCCGCCACCGACAACGACGACACGCTGCGTGTCGCGACCGGCGGCTTCGCGTGGGGTGTCGCCCGCGGACTCGGGCACGGAGGAGTTGACCATGGCTTGACCGTAGGCGGACGATTTTTCCCAGCCATACGACATCGGTTGCGCGACGGGAACATCTTTCTCACTCTCGCCAGGCCCGGCGTGTGAGTGCATCCGGCCGCCGCGGCGGCCGGGCACCGTCCCCTAGGACGCCGGATCCGTGACGATCCCCGCCCTGGCGATGCTGAAGCCGTGGCCGGTGTCGTGGTCGTGGCAGGACATGCCGGTGCGGCGGCTCGTGCAGGTGAAGCCGTGGTGCGACATCGAGTCGTTGTACTCCAGCACCGGGAGACCCGCGGTCGGGTACGTGGCGCCGGTCGGCGACCGGCAGTCGAGGGCGCCGTCGTTCCCGACCACGACCTCGTGCAGACCCCGGCAACCCGGGCCCGCCTTCTCCACGTCGATCTCCACGATGGCGCAGCCCGCTTCGATCTCGGTGATCGTGCAGGTGATGTTGCCCGACGGCGCGACGAAGGAGAACTCCTCGCCGGCATCCGGCCGGCCGTCCCCCCGGACGATCCCGGTGATCTCCTCGTCGAACACCTGGATCAGCGCGGCACCCAGCGACGCGACACCGCCGATCACGGCGGCGATGATGGCGGCGTCGACGATGGGGTTCCGACCGGATCCGTCAGTCACGCACCCATCGTAAGCAGGAGGAATCCGTCACAGCGGCGGCGGCGCGCCGTCCTGACGTGCGCCGACGCGGCGTCCGGGGCGAGTGTCAGGCCGGTACCTGCTGCGTCTCCTCGGCGCCCGCGGGTCGCGAGGACCTCGCCCACGCCGCGATGCCGCAGACCGCCTCCTTGCACGAGCCGCAGCCGGTGGTCGCGCGGGTCTCCGCGGCGATCTGCTCCAGGGTGTCCTTGCCGGCGGCGCAGCAGCCGGCGATCTCGCCCTTGGTCACGCCGTTGCAGCGGCAGACCACCGCGTCGTCCGGCATGTGTTCCGGGGAGTCGACCGCCGCGGCCGTCGGCATGACCGGGGTGAGCAGCAGGAACGCCGGGTCCGCGGGGACCGGGGTGCGGCGGGTGTAGGCGGCCGTGAGGTCCGCCGCGACCCGGGCGTCGCCGACGCACGTCGCGCCCACCAGGACGCCGTCGGACACGACCGCCTCGATCCACCTGCCCGCGGCGGGGTCCGAGAGGTGGACCGAGCGTTCGCCCGGCCGCGTGCCGCGGCCGAGGCCGGCCGCGCCCATGCTGACCACGGAGATGTCGCCGGCCTTGACCTTGACGACATCGGTGCCGCGGGTCTCGATGCCCTGGTCCGACGGCGTCCGGGTGACCGCCTGCGAGCCCATCAGGGTGCCGAGGCGGACCGCCATGGACGGGCCCTCGCCCGCGTGCGGGATGCGGAGGTGCTCCTTGTAACCGCCGGTGATCTCCTCCGGCTCGCGCCGCACCGCCGCCGCGCGCGCCGCGGCCTGGTCCGCGAACCGCTCGGCGAGGCGCCGCGCCTGGTCCCAGCCCTCGGCGACCAGCCCGCGCGAACCCTCCGGCGGCTCGGCGCAGTCGCCGATCGCGTACACGAGCTCGTCGTCGGGGCTGCGCAGGTCGTGTCCGACGACGATGCCGCGGTCCGTCGTCAGGCCCGCGTCCCGCGCGATGGCCGCCCGGGGCACGACGCCGGTCGACAGCACGACCAGGCCCGCGGCGACGACGTCGTCGTCCCCGAGGCGGACGCCGACGATGCGCCCGCCCGCGACGAGCATCTCGCTCGGCAGCACCCCCGTGCGCACGGCGACGCCGTGTGCCGCGAGGCTCGCGGCGAGGACCTCGCCGGCGGGGCCGTCGAGCTGGCGGGCCATGAGGCTCGGCCCCCCGTCGACGATCGTGACGTCCAGGCCGCGGGCCGCCAGGCCCACCGCCGCCTCGACGCCGAGGACGCCGCCGCCCACCACCACGGCGCGCGGGGTGTTCACGGTGGCGGCGACGATCTCGCGGGCGTCGTCGAGGGTGCGCAGCGCGTGCACGCCGGCGGGCAGGCCGGTGCCGGTCTCCCGGCTCAGGCCCGGGATCGGCGGGATGCGGGCCTCGGAGCCGGTGGCCAGGACGAGGTGGTCGTAGGGGTGGCGGCTGCCGTCGTCGGCCACGACGACCCTGGCCGCGCGGTCGATGGAGACGGCGCCGACGCCGCGGCGCAGGTCGACGCGGTCGAGGTCGGGCAGCGGCATGTTGATGGCGGCCACGTCGGTGCGCCCGGCGACGACGTCGCTCAGCAGCACGCGGTTGTACGGCTCGTAGGGCTCGGCGCCGAGGACGGTGACGTCGAAGTCGTGGTCGGTGTCGCGGCGCATCAGGTCGTCGACGAACCGGCCGCCGACCATGCCGAAGCCGATCACGACGATCCGGGTGGGGACGCGCAGGTTCATGCGGGGGTCTCCTCGAGTGTGGGGGCCGACTCGGAGGGCGTGCCGGTGGTCACGAGAGCTGGTTCCGGGACGGGGGCGACGTCGACCGCGCACACCTTGAACTCCGGCATGCCGGAGACGGGGTCGGTGGCGTCGGTGGTCACGCGGTTCACGGATCCGGTCCCGGACCAGTGGAAGGGCATGAAGACGGTGTCGGGCCGGACGGCGTCGGTCCAGCGGGCCCTCGCCTCGACGACGCCGCGGCTCGTGGTGAGGCGGGCGCGGGCGCCGTCGGGGACGCCGACGCGGACCCCGAGAACGGGGTGGAGCTCCACGTACGGCTCGGGGACCAGCCGCTCCAGCTCGGCGACCCGGTGCGTCTGGGCCCCGGACTGATAGTGCTGCAGCACACGCCCGGTCACGAGATACACCGGCGCCCCGGGCCGCAGATCATCGGCCGGCCCCGCATGATCGACGACAACCATCCGAGCCCGCCCGTCCGGAGTAGGAAACCCCCCGACAAACATCCGCGGCGTCCCCGGGTGGCTCTGCCAGGCGACCATGTCATCTGGGTTGGTGGTCGCGGTCTCATCGGACGGGATGACATGTTCGCCGGCCGGGGTGGCGGGGACCGGCCAGAAGTAGCCTGGGCCGTTCTCGGCCTCGTCCTTGTCCAGGCGGGCGTGGGTCAGGCCCGAGTAGTCGGCGATGCCGCCCTTCGAGGCCAGGGCCAGTTCGTCGAAGACCTCCGACGGGTCCGTGGAGAAGGTCACCGAGCCGGGCTCGAGCTCGCCGGCCGTGCCCAGGCGGCGCGCGAGCTCCGCGAGGATCCACAGCTCGGAGCGCGCCTCGCCGGGCGCGTCGGCCGCACGACGACGCCGGATGACCCGGCCCTCCAGCGACGTCATGGTGCCCTCCTCCTCGGCCCACTGGGTGACCGGGAGGACGACGTCGGCGATCCGCGCGGTCTCCGACGGCACGAAGTCGCACACCACGAGGAGTTCCAGCGCCCGCAGCCGCTCGGCCACGGAGTCCGAGTTGGGCGCGCTGACCAGCAGGTTCGAGCCGTGCACGAGCAGCGCCCGGGGCCCGTCCGCGGTCCCCAGCGACCGGAGCAGCTGCACGGCGGGCTTGCCCGGCCCCGGGATCGACCCGGGGTCCACGCCCCAGACCCCGGCAACGTACTCGCGCGCCGCCGGGTCGTCGATCTTGCGGTACCCGGGCAGCTGGTCGGACTTCTGCCCGTGCTCGCGCCCGCCCTGCCCGTTGCCCTGACCGGTGATCGCGCCGTACCCCGAGCCCTCCCGGCCCACCAGCCCGAGCGCGAGTGCCAGGTTGATCGCGGCCGTGACGGTCGCGGTCCCCTGCGAGGACTGCTCGACGCCGCGCCCCGTGAGAACGTACGCCCCGCGACCACCTCGCGCGGGCGACGCCGCCGCGAGCTTCCGCGCCACCCGGCGCAGCTCGCCGGCCGGTACGCCGGAGACGATCTCGGCCCGCTCGGGCCACCAGGCCGCGACGGACCGGGCGACGTCGTCGAACCCGGTCACGCGCTCGGCCAGGTACGCGCGGTCGGCGAGACCCTCGGCGAGCACGACGTGCAGCAGCCCCAGCAGCACCACCATGTCGGTGCCGGGCACGGGCTGCAGGTGCACGCCGGCGCCGTCGTCGGTCAGCTTCGCGGTCGCGGACGACCGCGGGTCGACGACGACGAGCCCGCCCTCGTCGCGCTGCCCCGCCTCGCGCGCACCCTGCAGGTGCTGGACCGCCGGCGGCATCGTCTCGGCGACGTTCGAGCCGAGCAGGACGACGACGTCGGCGCCGCCGAGGTCCGGCAGCGGGAACGGCAGGCCCCGGTCCGCCCCGAGCGAGCGGTTGGCCGCCGCCGCAGCGGAGGACATGCAGAACCGCCCGTTGTAGTCGATGTTCGGCGTGCGCAGCACGGTGCGGGCGAACTTGCCCAGCGCGTACGCCTTCTCGTTGGTGAGGCCGCCGCCGCCGAAGACGGCGACGGAGCCGGGACCGTGCTCGTCGCGGAGCTCGCCGAGCTTCCCGGCGATCAGGTCGAGCGCCTCGTCCCAGCTCGCCGGGGTGAGCTCGCCGCCCCGGCGGATCAGCGGGGTGGTGAGGCGGTCGGGGGTGGTCAGGACCGCGGCCGAGGTCCAGCCCTTCTGGCACAGGCCCCCGCGGTTCGTGGGGAACTCGCGCGGGGTGACCGCGAGGGGGAGCCTGCGGCGGGCGGCGGCGGCGTCGGGCATCGAAACGGACGACGCGGCCGCGGCCACGCCCCCGGCGCCGGGAACCGGCGCCAGGGACATGCCGCACTGCAGGGCGCAGTAAGGGCAGTGGGTATCAGCCATGGTGGTGCGGACCTTTGCTCGACGGGCCGGTCAGACCTTCGCGGCGCGCATCTCGCCGCGGCCGTAGACGACCGCGCAGACGACGGCCATGGCCGCGTACGCGCCGATGAACACCCAGAACGCCGGGACGAGGGACCCGGCCAGATCGGTCGAGACCGCGAACCCGCGGGGGATGAGGAAGCCGCCGAACGCGCCGACCGCACCCGCGATGCCGATGCAGCCCGCCGCCATCTTGGACGTCCCGCCGGACACCCGGAACACCGCCGGGATCATCCGGTAGATCGAGCCGTTGCCGATGCCCGAGGCGATGAACAGGAACATGAACGAGCCGAAGAACATCCCGAAGTGGTGCGCGCCGAGCGACCAGATCACGCCGAGCGTGCCGATCCCCATCGCGAGGTAGGACAGGAGGCTGATGACGACGCCGCCCAGCCGGTCCGCGAGCATGCCGCCGACCGGCCGCGACAGCGAGCCGACGAGCGCCCCGGCGAAGGCCAGCGAGAGCGTGACCTCGGGGAACTGACCCTTCATGAGGGTGGGGAACGCGCCGGCGAAGCCGACGAACGAGCCGAAGGTGCCGATGTAGAGGAAGCTGATCAGCCACGTGTGCCGGCTGCGGGTGGCGATCAGGAACTGCCGCGGGTCCGTCTTGACGGTGCCGAGGTTGTCCATGAACCGCCAGGCCAGGAACATCGCCAGGACGATGAACGGGATGAAGACGAGACCGGCGCGCTCCAGCGCCACGCCGGCGCCGGTGAGGATGACCAGCGGCACCACGAACTGCACCGCCGCGGTGCCGATGTTGCCGCCGGCGGCGTTCATGCCGAGCGCCGCACCCTTCTCCCGCTCCGGGTAGAAGAACGAGATGTTCGCCATCGAGGAGGCGAAGTTGCCGCCGCCGAGGCCCGCGAGCGCCGCGACGGCCAGCAGCGCGCCGAACGAGAGGTCCGGGTTCTGCACGGCGAAGGCGAGCGCGATGGTCGGGACGAGCAGGAGCGCCGCGGAGATCACGGTCCAGTTGCGGCCGCCGAACAGGGGGACGGCGAGCGTGTAGGGGATGCGCAGGGTGGCGCCGATGAGGGCCGGGGTGCCGATGAGCCAGAACATCTGGTCGGCGGTGAGGGCGAAGCCGGCGGCCGGGAGCTGCGGCACGACGATCGACCAGATGGCCCACACGCAGAAGCCGAGGAACTCGGCGAAGATCGAGATGTAGAGGTTGCGGCGGGCGATGCGGCGGCCGCCGTCGTTCCAGAAGGTGGAGTCCTCGGGGTCCCAGTACCTGATCCAGCGGCCCGTGCGGTGGTGCTTGCGCTCGGCCTCGGCGCTGATGCCGGCGGCGCGGGCGGCGTCCAGGGCGTGGGAGGGGGCGGTCTCGGTCGTCGCCTCGCCGTCGAGGTCGGTGTCCAGTGCGGGGCCGGGGGCGAGGTCGGTCGCCGTCGCCGTCGTCTGCGGGACGGCGGTGGTGGGGTCGTTCTCCTGGGCGGTTGGTGCGGACACGGGTTGCCTCCTGAGATGGGCTGGGGTGCCCGACGACGTCGGGCGTCCGGAACCTGCGGGATCCCGGGCCCGGCCCGACGTCGGACCAGATACCCGGACCCTAGGAAACGGGTGTTTCCCCGCCGGTCATGAGGCGGTGAAGCGACCGTAAGAAGAAACGCACAGCGGTGGGGTCGTCGCTGTGAGAGCCCTCACCAGCGGCTTTGCGCCGCACCCCGGGCCCGGACGGGCTCGTGAAGCTGCTCACACGGGCCCGCGGGCCGCTGTGCGAATCTCGTGACGGTCGATTAACTGCGTCAGGTCGAGCCTTGAAACCTGCGGTTCATACGGTCGTGACATCCGGGTGTCCGACGGCGGACCCCAAGCTGGGAGAAGCTCACGTGTCATTGCCGACCGCTCGAGAAACTCGTGAAGACGATCCGACCACAGCCGCCGAGAGGGCCGGGGCCGTGCTCGACACCGCGGAGGCGACCCTGGTCCGCCTGGGCCGGAACCTGCGCCGCGGCGAGACCAGCGAGGACCTGCGCAGCCTGTTCCTGACCGGCGGTCGCGACGGCGACTCCTTCTACCGGGACCGCTGGAGCCACGACAAGGTGGTGCGCTCGACCCATGGGGTGAACTGCACCGGGTCATGCTCGTGGCAGGTGTACGTCAAGGACGGGATCATCACGTGGGAGACCCAGGCGACGGACTACCCGTCCGTGGGGCCGGACTCCCCCGAGTACGAGCCGCGCGGCTGCCCGCGCGGGGCGTCGTTCAGCTGGTACTCGTACTCGCCGACGCGCGTGCGGTACCCGTACGTGCGCGCGGTGCTGCTGCAGGCGTACCGGGAGGCGAAGGCCCGCACGGGTGATCCGGTGGAGGCGTGGGCCGCCGTCGTCGGCGACCCGGAGACCTCGCGGCGGTACAAGGCCGCGCGGGGCAAGGGCGGGCTGGTGCGGGCGTCGTGGGACGAGGCGGCGGAGATCGTCGCGGCCGCGCACGTGCACACGATCCGCAGCCACGGGCCGGACCGGATCGCGGGGTTCTCGCCGATCCCGGCCATGTCCATGGTGTCGCACGGTGTGGGGGCGCGGTTCGTGCAGATGCTGGGCGGGTCGATGCTGTCGTTCTACGACTGGTACGCGGACCTGCCGATGGCGTCTCCCCAGGTGTTCGGGGACCAGACGGACGTGCCGGAGTCCGGGGACTGGTGGAACTCGTCGTACCTGGTGATGTGGGGCTCGAACATCCCGGTGACACGCACGCCGGACGCGCACTTCATGGCCGAGGCGCGGTACCGCGGGCAGAAGGTCGTGGTGGTGTCGCCGGACTTCGCGGACAACACGAAGTTCGCCGACTCGTGGCTGTCGCCGCATCCGGGGACGGACGGGGCGCTGGCCATGGCGATGGGCCACGTGATCATGAAGGAGTTCCTGGCGAAGCCGGCCGGCGAGCGGGAGCCGCGGTTCCAGGAGTACCTGAAGCGGTTCGCGGACGCGCCGTTCCTGATCCGGCTGGGCGAGCGGCCGGACGGGTCCGCGGGTGCCGCGGGCACCACGGGCGGCGATCCGGGCCCGGCGTCGTCGGACGGCTACGTCCCGGGGAAGTTCCTGTCCGTCGCGGACCTGCCCGACGACGTGCTGCCCGGCGCCTCCCGCACGGAGAACCCGAGGTTCAAGCAGGTCGTGATCGAGGCCGACGGGACGGTGCGGGCGCCGAACGGGACGCTCGGGCACCGCTTCGGGGACGACGGCGAGGGGCGGTGGAACCTCGACCTGGAGGACCTCGACCCGGTGCTGTCGATCGCGGATCTCGAGGGTGGTGCCGAGCCGGTGACGGTCGCGCTGCCGCGGTTCGACGTCGTGCCGCAGCCCGGGGACGACGACGGCGCGCACGTGGGCGGCTCGGGTGTCGTGCTGCGCGGGGTGCCGGCCACGCGGGTGGGCGGGCACCTCGTGACGACGGTGTTCGACCTGTTGCTCGCTCAGTACGGCGTCGGACGGGACGGGCTGCCTGGCGACTGGCCGTCGGGTTACGACGACCCGGCCACCCCCGGGACTCCCGCGTGGCAGGAGGAGATCACCGGGGTTCCGGCCGCGGCGGCTACGCAGGTCGCGCGGGAGTTCGCGCGCAATGCCGTGGACTCGCAGGGGCGGTCGATGATCGTCATGGGCGCGGGCACCAACCACTGGTTCCACTCCGACACGATCTACCGGACCTTCCTCACCCTGACCACGATCACCGGCTGCCAGGGCGTGAACGGCGGCGGCTGGGCGCACTACGTCGGGCAGGAGAAGTGCCGGCCGGTCACCGGCTGGCAGCAGTACGCGGGCGGGCTGGACTGGGCGCGGCCGCCGCGGCAGATGATCGCGACGGCGTACTGGTACCTGGCGACCGACCAGTGGCGGTACGACGGCATGCCCGCCGATTCCCTCGCGTCTCCCCTGGCGCGCGGCCTGTTCAAGGACCGGACGACGGCGGACACGCTGGTGGAGTCGGCGCAGCGCGGCTGGATGCCGTCGTACCCGCAGTTCGACCGGAACCCGCTGGACCTGGTCGCCGAGGCCCGGGAAGCCGGGGTCGACCCGGCCGAGCACACCGTGGCCGCGCTCAAGGACGGCAGCCTGAGGTTCGCGTGCGAGGACCCGGACGCCCCGGAGAACTTCCCGCGGGTGCTGACGATGTGGCGGGCGAACGTGCTGGGGTCGTCGGCGAAGGGCAACGAGTACTTCCTCAAGCACCTGCTCGGGACCGACGGCGCCGTCCGGGCCGCCGAGATCCCCGCCGAGCGGCGTCCGAAGCACATCCGGTGGCGGGACGAGGCGCCGCGCGGCAAGCTCGACCTGCTCACCACGCTGGACTTCCGGATGACGAGCTCGACGCTGTTCAGCGACGTCGTCCTGCCTGCCGCGACCTGGTACGAGAAGCACGACCTGTCCAGCACGGACATGCACCCGTTCGTGCACTCGTTCAACCCGGCGGTGGACCCGCCGTGGCAGACGCGCACCGACTTCGACATCTTCCACACGATCGCGCGCAAGGTGTCGGCGATGGCGGCCACGCACCTCGGGGTGCGGGAGGACCTGGTCGCGGCGCCGCTCGCGCACGACACCCCGGACGAGCTGGCGGTGCCGTACGGGGCGCCGGAGGACCCGGGGGCGCCGATGAGCGAGCGGGAGCTCGTCCCGGGCGTGACCATGCCCAAGCTGATCGTCGTCGAACGCGACTACCCCGCGTTCGCGGACCGGCTCGCGGCCCTCGGGCCGCTCACCGACTCCATCGGCATGCTGACCAAGGGCGTGCGGTTCATGCCCGACGCCGAAGTGGAGTACCTCGGGAAGAAGAACGGGCTGGTCACCGAGGGTCCGGCGAAGGGCCGGCCGCGACTGACCAAGGACGTGCACGCCGCCGAGATGATCCTGGCGCTGTCCGGCACCACGAACGGCCGGCTGGCCGTGCAGGGGTTCGAGGACCAGGAGAGGCGCACCGGGCGGCCGCTCGCGGATCTGGCGCGGGACGAGGCCGGGAAGCGGATCCGGTTCGAGGACGTGCAGGCGCGGCCCGTGCCCGTGGTGACGTCGCCGGAGTGGTCCGGGTCGGAGCACGGCGGGCGGCGGTACAGCGCGTTCGTGATCAACGTGGAGCGGCACAAGCCGTGGCACACCCTCACCGGGCGGCAGCACTTCTACCTGGACCACGACTGGCTGACGGAGCTCGGCGAGGCCCTGCCGGTGTTCCGGCCGCCGCTGGACCTGCACCGGCTGTTCGGGGACTCGCCGCGGCCGGGCGACACCGGGTCGCTGAACCCGGACGCGAACGGGGCCGCGGAGGTCGCGGTCCGGTACATCACGCCGCACTCCAAGTGGTCGATCCACTCGGAGTACCAGGACAACCTGTTCATGCTGTCGCTGTCCCGCGGCGGGCCGAACCTGTGGATGTCGCCGGCCGACGCGCGGAAGATCGGCGTCGCCGACAACGAGTGGGTCGAGGCCGTCAACCGGAACGGCGTCGTCGTCGCACGCGCGATCGTGTCGCAGCGCATGCCCGAGGGCACGGTCTTCATGTACCACGCGACCGAGCGGACCGTGGACGTGCCGCTCGCGGAGGCGTCCGGGAAGCGCGGCGGCATCCACAACTCCGCGACGCGGATCCTGCTCAAGCCCTCGCACCTGGCGGGCGGGTACGCGCAGTTCAGCTACGCGTTCAACTACATCGGGCCCACGGGCAACCAGAGCGACGAGGTGACGGTCGTGCGCCGTCGCTCGCAGGAGGTGACGTACTGGTGAAGGTCATGGCCCAGATGTCGATGGTGATGAACCTCGACAAGTGCATCGGCTGCCACACCTGCTCGGTCACGTGCAAGCAGGCGTGGACGAACCGGTCCGGCACCGAGTACGTGTGGTTCAACAACGTGGAGACCCGGCCGGGGCTGGGGTATCCGCGCACGTACCAGGACCAGGAGAAGTGGCAGGGCGGGTGGGTCCGGACGAGGAGCGGGAAGCTGCGCCCGCGCGCCGGCGGCCGCGTGAAGCGGCTGGCGTCGATCTTCGCCAACCCCACGATGCCCACGATCGACGACTACTACGAGCCGTGGACGTACGAGTACGACATGCTCCTGTCCGCCCCGCAGGGCGAGCACACGCCCGTCGCGCGGCCGAAGTCGCTGATCGACGGCGAGGACACGAGGATCACCTGGTCCTCGAACTGGGACGACGACCTCGGCGGCTCCGAGCGGACCATGCGCGAGGACCCCGTGCTGGCGCACATGAACTCGCACGTGGCCGAGGAGCTCGAGCAGACGTTCATGTTCTACCTGCCGCGGATCTGCGAGCACTGCCTCAACCCGTCGTGCGTGGCGAGCTGCCCGAGCGGGGCGATGTACAAGCGGGCCGAGGACGGCATCGTGCTCGTCGACCAGGACGGCTGCCGCGGGTGGCGCATGTGCGTCACCGGGTGCCCGTACAAGAAGGTCTACTTCAACCACAAGACCGGCAAGGCCGAGAAGTGCACGCTCTGCTACCCGCGCCTCGAGGTGGGGCTGCCGACGGTGTGCTCGGAGACGTGCGTCGGACGGCTGCGGTATCTCGGGCTCGTGCTGTACGACGCCGATCGGGTGGCGTCCGCGGCGGCGGTGGAGAACGAGCACGACCTCCTCGCCGCGCAGCGGGAGTGCTTCCTGGACCCGCATGACCCGGAGGTCGTGGCGGCCGCGCGGCGCGACGGCATCCCGGACAACTGGATCGAGGCCGCGCAGGCGTCGCCGATCTGGCGGCTGATCAGCGAGTTCGAGGTGGCGCTGCCGCTGCACCCGGAGTACCGGACCATGCCCATGGTCTGGTACATCCCGCCGCTGTCGCCGGTGGTCGACGTCGTCGCCTCCTCCGGGAACGACGGCGAGGACGGGAAGGTGCTGTTCGCCGCGATCTCGCAGCTGCGGATCCCGCTGGAGTACCTGGCCGGGTTGTTCACGGCCGGGGACACGCGGCCCGTGGAGAAGGTGCTGCGGCGGCTGGCCGCGATGCGGTCCTACATGCGGGACGTGAACCTCGGCGTCGAGCCTCACGAGGAGACGGCTGCCGCGGTGGGGATGACCGGGACCTCGATCCAGGACATGTACCGGCTGCTGGCCATCGCGAAGTACGAGGACCGGTACGTCATCCCGACGGCGATCCCCGGCGAGTTCGCGCGCGACGCCCAGGAGCTGTCGGACATGGCGTGCTCCCTGGACACCGAGGGCGGGCCGGGGATGGGCGGCGGCGGGCCGTCCGGCGGAGGCCCGGGCGGGCCGGACGGCCCTGGTGGCGGAACGGTCGGCGGGCCCGTCGGCGGAGTCACGGCCGGCGCGCCGGACCTGGTCGGCGCTGGCGCCGGACACGGCGTCGGCAGCGGCGCCGGAGAGGGCGGCTCCCGGGTCAACCTCCTCAACTGGAGCGGCAAGGGCCGCCCCTCGGGCCTCTTCCCGCCCCGCACGGCCCAGGAGCCCTCATGACCCGGATCGTGTCCAGGATCCGCCGCAGCGGCGCGGCTCCACGTGCGGCGGATCGCGGGCCCTCGTCGATCCGCCGGGAGGATCTGCGATGAGGTTCGATCTCTCCAAGCTGGCCGCGATCCGGGGGGCGGCGGCTGAGCGTGCCTCCGCCGGGACGCGGCCCGCCGCGGTTCGGCTCAGCGCGGCTCAGCGGCGGACCACCCAGATGGCCGCGTCGTTGTTGCTCGCGTATCCCGACGAGCGGGCGCTCGCCGATGCGCGGGTGGTGGGCGACGTCGTCGGACACCTGCCTGAGCCTGTCGGCGACCTGCTTGCCGGGCTGGCACGGGAACTGACCGACGCG
Organism: Myceligenerans crystallogenes; assembly: GCF_039529775.1. NCBI lineage: Bacteria > Bacillati > Actinomycetota > Actinomycetes > Micrococcales > Promicromonosporaceae > Myceligenerans > Myceligenerans crystallogenes. Next base: position 47,540 of record NZ_BAAANL010000001.1, on the reverse strand, counting down.
GATCCCGAGGCCCTGCGGGCGCGGTACGTCGACACCTTCGACATGAAGCGGCGGTGCACGCTGCACCTGTCGTACTACGCGGCCGGGGACACGCGGCGGCGCGGGGTGGCGCTGGTGCGGTTCGTGCAGGCGTACAAGGCTGCGGGGTGGACGCCGTCGGACGACGAACTGCCCGATTACTTGCCGACCGTGCTGGAGTTCTGCGCGCGGGCGGCCGACGGCGACGAGGCGCGGATCGCCGGGGCGCTGCTGACCGGGCACCGGGACGGGCTGGAGGTGCTGCGGCGGGCGCTGGCCGACATGCGGTCGCCGTGGGCGGCGGCCGTGGAGGCCGTCTGCCGGACGCTGCCCGAACCCGACGCCGCGACGCTCGCGCGCGTGCGGGAGCTGGTCACGGCCGGGCCGCCGGCGGAACTCGTCGGGCTGAGCGGCACCGCCCGATCAGGTTTACCCGGATTCGGCGACGACGGCGCACCCGGTGGCGTCACACCTCACTCGGGCCACGTGCCCGACCCGGCTGGAAGGGAACTGCTGCCATGGGCCTGATCCTGTGGGTCATCGTGCCGTACGTGACGTTCACGATCTTCGTGGCGGGGACCGTGTGGCGGTTCCGGCACGACCAGTTCGGCTGGACGAGCCGGTCGAGCCAGCTGTACGAGTCGCGGCTGCTGCGGCTCGGGTCGCCGCTGTTCCACTACTCACTCCTGATGGTGATGGCGGGGCACTTCGGCGGGATCGTCGTCCCGAACACATGGACCGCGGCGGCGGGGGTCTCCGAGGAGGCCTACCACTTCGTGGCCACGACGCTGGGGACACTGGCGGCGGTCGGGCTGATCAGCGGCGTGCTGATCCTGACGTACCGGCGCGGGAGGTCGAGGCGGCTGCAGCTGGTGTCCACCACCATGGACAAGATCATGTTCGGGATGCTCGGGGCGTCGATCCTGAGCGGGACGTGGGCGACGGTGCAGCTCCAGGTGTTCGGGAGCTTGGGCGGCGGGCACGGGTACGACTACCGCGAATCGATCTCGCCGTGGTTCCGCTCCCTGTGGATCCTGCGGCCCGAGGTGGCCCTGATGGAGGGCGTGCCGCTGCCGTTCCAGGTCCACATGATCATCGCGTTCCTGCTGTTCGCCCTGTGGCCGTTCACGCGGCTGGTGCATGCGTTCTCGGCGCCGGTGGGGTATCTGACCAGGCCGTACGTGGTGTACCGGTTCCGGGACGACGGCGGGACGACGGGGCCGCGCAAGGGGTGGGAACTGCCTTCGATCCCGGGAAGGACGTCCAAGCGGTAGCGAATCCGACGCCCAGACCCTTCGACGATGTACGACGGCGCGCCCGTTCGGTCATCGCGCGGCAGCGCCGTCAACCTTCCTCACCCAGATCGTCCGCGAGAACTCCCAGCCCAGTTCTCGTTCCTTGAGCGAACGCCCGCAGACATATTCGACGTGATAGCCGGACCCCCAGGGCTGGTGCTCGATCGGGCACCGGTACTCCTCACGGTCGGAAGGGAGCAGGAAGTGTCCGGCGGAGAGCACGTAGATCGACGGCGGCTCGTCGATCAGTTCCAGCTTCCGCAGATCCGGGGCCTGCACGTCGATGGTCAACGGCATCTCCAACGGCAGGGCCAGACCGACAACCAGCTGCGCGCCGATGTCGGCAACCACCCGAGTCGCTGCGTCAAGCGCGGTGATCGCCTCCTGTACCGCCGATTCCGTCGACCACAGGCTCGCGCCGGCCTCGTCGAGATGGCCGCTGGCAAAGCTCTGACCGCTGCCTACTTCCCCGGCCAAGGCAGCCACCCACTGATCGAACAGCTCAAGCTGGCGGATCGCCGCGGTTTGAACCTCATCCCACCGATGCCGGGACAGAAACTGAAGTGTTGCGAGCGGCGTTCCTGGATTGTTCGCCACCGTGTGTACCACCGCGTCGCACGGGTCATGCGCCAGTTTCTCGAGCAGGTCGGGCGGGCACGGTACTTGCCCCGACCGTGTGCGGCGCTTGCCGGCAACCCTGTGTCGTGTCTGCCACGTAGCACTCACCGCGAGCCGTCTCAACTCGGCCACGCCGATGGTCCGATTGTTCGCGACCCAGAAGTCGAGGTCCGGATACTGCTCGATGAATTCGATCCAGATGGATGTCTCCGCCACACCATGATCTCGTCGACGAATCGCATCGGAAGAGTGATCTTCGAGGTTGCGTGCAAACTCCTCCGTTGATTTAAAAATCATCACAAATCTCTCTCGTCACGCATTGCCTGTACGACGACTTCCGCACACCGAAGCTGTCCGCCGGACCCGTCATCAGTTGATACTGCGACCAGCCGGTGGAGTCGACCACTACCCTTCCGGGGCTCATGACGGGGCAGCTGGGTAGACGTGGTGGAGATCCGATCCGCGCGCGAAGACCCGCCAGGCTTCCTCGTCGCGAGATGAGTCGGGAACAGCCTCGATGGCCGCGCCGCCCTCCAGGTGAACGGTCAAGAACCCGCCTGGTTGGAGGTCCACCCCAACGACAACTGGGCAGCGCTCTGCGAATTTTTCATTGAGTCGTCGTGACCGCGAGTCGTAGAGCGAGTCCGCGGCCAGGAAGGGATCGAATTTGTCACCCTTCTGGCGAAGCATATCCTGGGATCCGAGAATGATTATGTCGCCTCGAACCATTCGAAACGGACATTGAATGTGGAGCGCGACCCGACTGCCAGTCGGACCCAAGAATTGGAAGTCTCCCATGTCAACAGTACGCCCGACGCGCTCGATACCGGTGCCGACCAGCAACGAGGACAGATCTTCCTGTTTGATCACGCCGCTACCTTTCTCCAGGTGGACGCGCCCAGACAGCCAGTTCTCACAGCGGCGCACCAGTTCCATCTGATCGAATTAAAAACTGAGTTCGGAGTACTGGAATTTCGAGAGTCGACGGCGACCCGGCTCGTCGCGCACCATGCCCAGTCCATGAATTTTCTGGGCACCGCCCACGTGAGTCCTTCAGGCACAGGCCGCACAGACTTCGCTGCGCACTGTCGACTCAGCTATTAGACCACCCTCCATCGCGCTTCAAGGTCTGCAGCCTCAATTACCAAGGTGCCGCCTCCGAGTTCGAACTCGTGTCGGATTCCGCCACCTTCCGGCAGGATCTCGTCGAGGAGCACATTGAATCGCCAGGGAACGGACTCGGCGGCTGGTTCCATACGGAACTCAATCGACCTGATGTCGACATACGTTACCGTCAGGCCTTCATCGTGCTTGTGCACGTTCGGGGCGAACTCAAGCGAGAACTTCTCGGAATCAACGTCGAACAGCTGCCGCTCCAGCGCCAGATCCTTAACGCACCTCGTATTGTAGAAGTCGTAGTGATCTGGATCCGTAGCGAACCGCCGGGCCCCTCCGGGCAGGAGTTTTTCAAACGATGGCAAGGCTTCCAGATAGCGCCTGGCGTCAAACATGATTCCGCCGTCTTCGCTTCTCAGCTCCACATACTTCATTTGCACCCCGTCAGTCGTGGGCGCATCCAGCTGTCGCCCTTGATGTTCTCCGTACCCTTAGCACCGAGCCGACCGGCAGCGCGGAGTTCCGCGACAGCGATTCCCTTCATCCTGTTAGCGATGCTATCAGGAACATCCACCTGAGCAGGATGCCCGCGCTTGTCAAAGAATCCATTACCGCCAAAGACCCCGATCTCGGTTTGCCACGCGGTAGCGGGTCAAGGGGCCCTGTACCGAACAGGACAATGGCTGGGCACCTCGCACCGAGAGGCGCCCAGCCATGTATTACTCACCCAAGAGACGTTCCAGGCCCTGCGAAAGCAGCACCATCCGCCTTCGGACTGCCTCACCCTGCTCTTCCAGGACCTGAGTGAAACGGATGGCTTCGACGTCAGCTTCCGCCAGCCGGACGATCTCCGAAACGCCGGAGCCGTCACTTTCGAACAAGCTGATCGCACCCTGCAGCTGAGACTGCAGCCTGTCGAGCCGATCCTCGGATCCGTCAAAGGCACCGATTGATTCAAGCAACTGCGCGGTCCGAGTCTGGTTGTTTTCGTTCAACGTCATCGTGTGATCACCGTAACCACGATGTCATTTTCCGTGACGATCTGCACGGTGCCGCTCTCATACGAGAGTCTGGGCTGACCCTTGAGGCCCTTCACGCGCCACCTCAAGGGAGCGTGACCACACCGCCGCCAACTCTGCGACACTAGTGATGAACCGGTCAAGAGCACCTAACAACCTTTCATTTCACCCTATCGCCGGTTTCTGTGCTATCTCGCCGATCGGCCGCGGACACGCCGGACGGTGACATGCGCACCGGCCAACCGTGGGACGACTTCGCCGGTGAGCCGGTGCGGCTCAGACCAGGGCGGTCAAGGCACGGTGTATGGCCGCGTCGAACTCCTCCGGCTTCAGGGACAGGCGGGCCTTGACGTCGCGGCTCCACTGATCGGCCAGGACCTCGGCGGCGTCTGCCTCGACGCCGTCGAGCACGGCGTCGGCCAGGTCCGACGGTGCGAGCTTGGCCACCGACCAGCCTGCGGCCATGTCCGTGTCGGCCAGACCCAGGTGGACGGCCGTGACGAGGGTGCCCTGCTCGGCGAGCTCCACGCGGACCGCATTGGTCATCGCCCACGCGGCGGCCTTGGACAGGTGGTAGGCGCCCGCGCCCTTGCTCGTGAACCATGACATCGCGGAGAGGACGTTCACGATCGCGCCCCCGCCGTTCGCGGCGAGCGGCGGCGCGAACGCCCGGATCATGTTCAGGTGGCCGTGCAGGTTGGTGTCCAGCTCGCGGTGGACCTCGTCGAGCGGGCCGGTCACCAGGTCGGTACCGGTCGCGATGCCGGCGTTGTTGACCAGCAACGTGACGTCGGCGGCAGCTTCGGCGGCGGCGGCCACGGACACGGGATCGGTGATGTCGAGCGGGAGCACCTCGACTCCGGGGAGGTCCACGGTTTCCGCGCGACGAGCCGTCGCGTAGACCTTGCGGGCGCCGCGATCGAGCAGTCGCTGGGCGAAGGCGCGCCCCAGCCCGCGGTTGGCTCCGGTGACGAGGGCGACGGAATCGTTGATCTTCATGCCCGGTACGCTAAAACCTGACGTTGACGTCAGAGGCAAGTGTCAGCCCGCGAGGATCGCTGTGAGAGGAGTCACCATGGCCACCACCGACGCCGTGGACGCGAGGCCGATCCGCATCGGCGAGGTAGCACGCGATGCCGGAGTCTCCGTTCGCGCCGTGCGCTACTACGAGCAGGAGGGCCTGCTCACCCCGCGGCGCAGCCCGTCCGGCCAGCGCCTCTACCCGCGGGACGCCGTCGTGCTCGTGCGCTTCTTCCAGCAGATGTACGCCGCCGGTCTGACCAGCCGAAGAATCGCCGAACTCCTGCCGTGCTGGGACATCGGCCACACCAACGCCGAGCAGCGCGCCATGCTGCGCGCCGAACGAGCGCGCATCCGGGCCAAGCTCGACGACCTGCAAGCGGCCCTGGACCGCCTCGACGAGATCATCGAGGTCACCGACACCCACCCGTAGACCCGCCCGCGCCCCTGAGCTGTCAGCTGGTGCCGGCCCTGCCGGCCGGCCCGGCGACAGCCTCGACGAACTGCTCGGCCAGATCGACGATCGCGCGTGCCGCCAGGATCCCGTCATCGACGTCCCGCCTCGCGGCCGTCGGTCGTTCGAAATCCGGGTACTCGGTGTCGTTGCGCTTCTGTCGCATCCAGTCGAACTCACGCAAGGTCCGGCGACGATCTGGGATCTGAGCCTGGACCAGCTCGCCGAGCACCCGATGACCTCCGTCACCGCCCCGCGCACGGAGCCCTTGGACCGCGAGCACGGCAGCGAGGGCCTTGCGGGCGGCGTCGTAGGCGGTGACGAACGCCGCCGACTGGTCATCGGTGGTGGCCAGAAGACTCGCCGACGACAGGTGTCTGCGCGCCTCGGCGAGCAACGTTCGGGCGTGCTCGGAATGAGGTTCGACCTGCTCGATCTGCCCTCGTCCAAGGAGGAACTCCTTGGCGGGCGCGTCAGGCCGCCAGTTCAGGTCCTCAGGTGGCCTGGTCGGATCGGCGATCTCGGGCAAGAGTGGACTCCGTACTGGTGAGAGCGATCAGTGGTCTGTCTGCGACGGTCTTCAGGAAGGGGTCGCTCCTGGCGTCCCAGGCTTCCCTGCTGACGAGGTGGATGTTGACTTCCGTGCGCAGCCGTTGCCCGGCAACCTCGGCGACGTCGAGCACGTCTCCACGGGACGGTTGCCCGACGACAAGAACATCAACATCACGCGGTGGCGGACCGGCAGTGCCACTACGTCGCACCGCCCATGAGCCGTAGATGAAGGCTTGGTCGACGCCCGGGATCTCGCGGAGAAGATCGCGGAGAACCGGAACTGGCCCGTAGGTCTCTGCGACCAGCTGCGACATCAACGACCATAAGGGATGTTGCGTATTTGCGCTCACCAAACGGTTGTTCCCGTCGCGGCGATCCTTCAGCACGCCTGCCTCGATGAGCCGGCTCACCTCACGATGGGCGACAGCGGGCAGCACCTCGGCGCGCCGCGCTACCTCCGACACGGAGATCTCCACGCGAGGATCAAGGAGCGTCTCCGCAAGCACCGCTCCCTGTGCGTCCGAGCGCAGGAACGGGGTCAACGCAGATGGACTAGCTCTCACATAACGTGATACTAGTTTCACGTTATGTGAACGGCAACGGCGATCCTGGGCAGGGCCTCCTGCCAGGGCTCGCGCGCCGTAGTGTGTGGGCGTGGAGCCCAGGTCCCGGACCGTCGCCGAGCATGTCGCCGCCGTGCTCGGGCTCGTCGCGCCGCTGCCGGCAGCGGTCATGCGGCTCTCCGAGCTGGTGGACGCGCGCACGGCGTCGTCGGACATCGTTCTGGCTGACGACGTACGTGCCCTCGCGCCCGTGCCCGCGTTCGATCATTCCGCGATGGACGGCTACGCCGTCCGGAGCGCGGATCTGCCGGCGTCCGGGGAATCGGTCACGCTTCGGGTGACCGCCGACATCGCCGCTGCGCCGAACGATCCCGAACCCCTCAGGCCTGGGACGGCGGCCCGGATCATGACCGGGGCGCCGCTGCCGCCGGGGGCGGACGCCGTCGTCCCCGTGGAGCGCACGTCGACCGGGCGGTTCGACCCCGCGGCCGATACCCGTGCCGCGGCCGTGACCCTGACCCGGCAGCCGCGGGACCACATCCGGCGGCGTGGCGAGGACATCGCGGCCGGGAGCCTGCTCGCGCGGGCCGGGACGGAGCTGAGGGCGCCGGTCGTGGCGGGGCTGGCCGCCGCGGGCGTTCACGAGGTCGGTGTCCGACGGCGGCCGCGGGTGGCGGTCATCGCCACGGGCTCGGAGCTGGTTCCCCTGGGGGCGCCGACGGCGCCGGGGCAGATCACCGACTCCAACTCGCTGATGCTGGCGGCGGCGATCCGGGCGATGGGCGCCGATGTCGTCCGGCTGGGGCCGGTGGGCGACACCTCCGAAGCCCTGACCGCGGCGCTCGACGAAGCCGTGCGGCACGTGGGGCGGAGCGGCGACCCCGGCGCGGCATCGCCGTCGACCGCCGAGGCCCCCGGGCCGGAGAACCCGGCGCCGGATCTGATCGTGACGGCCGGAGGCGTTTCCGCCGGTGCCGCCGACGTCGTTCGCGGGCTTCTCACCTCGCGGCCGGAAGCCCTGACCGACGTCGAGCTCGCCGCGGTGGGGATGCGGCCCGGGCGGCCGCAGGCACTGGCGCGCTGGCGTGGCGTGCCGTGGATCGCGGTGCCGGGGACGCCGGTGGCCGCCTACGTGTCGTGCGCGATGTTCGTGCGGCCGGCGGTCGGGCGGTTGCGCGGGCTGCCGGGCCCCGGCGCCCGGACGGAGGATCGGCCCGTAGCCGTCGGCTGGTCCAGCCCGCGCGGCCGCGAGCAGGTGGTCCCGGTGCGGGTGACGGCCCGGGGCATCGCACCGTCCGGGGACGGGCACCACCTGTCGGCGCTGGTCGCGGCCGACGCCCTGGCCGTCGTCCCGGCCGACGTCGAGAAGGTCTCGCCCGGCGACCTCATCCCGGTGATCCCGCTGTGACCGGCGACGCCGGCGGCCCTGCGCCCGCGACCCCCGCCCACGACGCGATCATCCTCGCGGGCGGCCGGGCCGCGCGGCTCGGCGGGGCATCGAAGCCCGCTCTGACCGCGGGCGGCGTGCCGCTGCTGCACCGCGCGCTGGACGCAGCCGGTGCGGCGGGGCGCATCGCCGTCGTCGGCCCCGACGACCTGGCCGGCCTGCTCGCCGCGCATCCTGCCGCGGCCAGAAGCACGCTGACCAGGGAGGTGCCGGCGTTCGGCGGGCCTGCGGCCGGTATCGCGGCGGGGCTTGCCGCGCTGCGGGGCAAGGCGGGCGACCGCGAGGAGACGACAGGGCCCGCGGCGCGGCCGGGAGCCCCGCCCCTCGAAGGAACGGATCGGTGGGTCCTGCTGCTCGCCGTCGATGTGCCGCGGGCGGCGGGCGCCGTCGGGGCGCTCGTGGACGCCGTGGGGCGAGAGGCGTGCGACGGCGCGCACCTCGTGGTCGACGGGCGGGCCCAGTGGCTCGTCGGCATCTACCGCGCGGCTGCGCTCAGCGGGCGGCTCGGCGCGATCGGCGCCGGGCAAGCCGGCGCATCCGCCGGGACTGCCGGCCGGGGTGCCTCCGTGCGGCAGCTCATGGACGGGCTCGACCTGCTCGAGGTGCCGGATCCTGGCAGGCTGTCGGCAGACGTCGACACCCCTGACGACGCCGCGCAACTCGGTATCCGCCTGCCCCGCACCCCGAGGAGTTCCCCATGACCGACCTCAAGACCTGGATCTCAGCCCTGGAGACCGAGCTCGGCCTCCCGCCGGGCACCATCGACATGAACGAGGTCCTCGACCTGGCGCGCGACGCCGCGCACGCCGTCGCGCGGCCCGCGGCCCCGGTCACCACGTACGCGGTCGGCTACGCCGCCGGCCTGGCGGCGGCGTCGGGCGAGCGCAGCGACGCGGCACGCCGGGCGATCACCCTGGCCCACCGCTGGCCGGAGCCGATCCAGCCGGGGTGAGGACGGGTCGCACGAGGACCGCCCGCCGGATCAGCCGGAGCCGGGCCGCGTGGCGACTCCGCCCGGCGCCGCTGGTGTTTCCGGCGCGAGACCGTGCGGTGTGTAGCGACCGCGGGGTCCGGCGGTCGCTGACCGGGTCGTTTGCCAGACTTGGGGCGTGCCCTCCGACGAACATCCGCTGCTCGACGTGCTCACCGCCTCCGGGGCGCGTGCCGATCGGCTCACCCACGTGCGGGTCTTCCCCGCACGCGACGGTGAGCGGGCCGGCTGGCCCGCGTGGGCGGACCCGGGCATTGTCGCCGGGTACGGGAAGCTCGGCGTGGAGCGCCCGTGGGTGCATCAGGCGGAGGCCGCCGACGCCGCCTGGCGGGGCCGGCACGTCGCGCTCGCGACATCCACGGGCTCGGGGAAGTCGCTGGCTTTCTGGCTGCCCGTGCTGTCGGAGATCCGGCGCGCGGGCGCGGGTGCGGGTCCGGGGACGACGACGCCGGGCGCAGCCGCGAGGCCGGGCGGGGGGCCCGCCGTGCGGCCGGGCGGGGCGCGCGCGACGGCGATCTACCTGAGCCCGACCAAGGCGCTCGCCGCGGATCAGCTCCATGCGGTCCGGCGCGTGCTCGACGCCGCGGACGCCCGCGACCTGCGGGTCACCACCTGTGACGGCGACACCCCGCGCGAGGACCGCGGCTGGGCGCAGAACTACGCCGACGTCGTCCTGACCAACCCGGACTTCCTGCACTTCGCGCTGCTGCCGAACCATCGGCGCTGGTCCCGGCTGCTGCGCGGACTGCGCTACGTGATCGTCGACGAAGGGCACGCGTACCGGGGCGTCTTCGGCGCGCACGTGTCCCACGTCCTGCGCCGCCTGGCGCGCCTCGCGGAGCACTACGCGACGGTGCCGGAGTTCCCGTCGGTGGCCGGAGGCTCGGCCCCGGCAAACCCGGCGACGACGGGGTCGCTTTCGGCGGGTCCGGCGGCGGCCGGTTCAGCGGCGGCAGGTTCGGCCTCGGCGACCGCTGCAGGTTCCGCTTCAGCGGGGTCGGCGGCGGGTACGGCGGCCGGGCGGCGACGGCGGGTCAGCTTCGTCGTCGCGTCCGCCACGAGCGCGGAGCCGGGGGTGAGCGCGGGGCGGCTGATCGGCGTGCCCGCCGAGGACGTCGTCGTCGTCGACCGTGACACGTCGCCCTCCGGGCGGCGCACCTTCGCGCTCTGGCAGCCGCCCGAGGTGGCGGGGTTCGCGTTCCAGCGGTCCGCCAGCCAGACGCTCGGGCCGGGCGACGACGATCCCTGGGCGATCGACGCCGAAGCGGGCCATGAGTCGCCCCCGGTGGCCGCGACGCCGCGGGAGAACCCGCGCCGGTCCGCCACGGCCGAGGTCGCGGACCTGCTCGCCGACCTGTCCGCCTCCGGCGCCCGCACCCTGGCGTTCACCCGAAGCCGCCGGGGCGCGGAGTCGGTCGCCCAGCGGGCCCGGGACCGCCTCCGACACGCGATCCTGCAGCCGTCCCGCTCGGTCGGTCCGATGTCGCAAGATCGGTCGCCCGAGGAACCGATCTTGCGACATCGGACCGACCACACGGAGCCTGGAGGGAGCGGAGGCGGCGCCGCCGTCGGACATCCGGCCGACCGCACGGAGCTGGAGCGGGTCGGAGGCGGCGCCGTCGTCGGGCATCCTGCCGAACGGATCGCCGCGTATCGCGGCGGGTACCTGCCCGAGGAGCGGCGGGAGCTGGAGCGGGCCGTGCGGACCGGGGAGATCCTGGGGCTGGCCACGACGAACGCGCTGGAGCTCGGGGTGGACATCTCCGGGCTCGACGCCGTGCTGATCGCCGGGTGGCCGGGGACGCGGACGTCGATGTGGCAGCAGGCGGGGCGCGCCGGACGGGCCGGTGCCGACGGGCTCGTCGCCTTCGTGGCGCGGGAGGATCCGCTGGACACGTACCTCGTGCACCATCCGGAGGCCGTGTTCGACGCGCCGCTCGAGGCGACCGTGTTCGATCCCGGGAATCCGCACGTGCTGGCACCGCATCTGTGTGTCGCAGCGCAGGAGGCGCCGTTGCGGTCGGAGGATCTGGCGCGGTTCGGGGAGCCCGCTCACGTGCGGCACGTGCTGGAGGTGCTGGTGGCGCGGGGTGCGCTGCGGCGGCGGGCGTCGGGGTGGTACTGGACGCACGCGCAGTCGGCGGCCGGGCTGACGGACCTGCGTGGGGCGGGCGGGCAACCGGTGCGGGTGGTCGAGGCGGGGTCCGGGAGGCTGCTCGGGACGGTGGACGCGCCGTCGGCCGACGGGCAGGTGCACGACGGCGCCGTGTACGTGCACCAGGGGGTGACCTATGTGGTGGATCACCTGGACCTGACGGACCACACGGCCGTCGTCGTGCGGCACGACGTCGACTACGGGACGTGGTCGCGTGAGGTGATGGAGGTGGCGATCGAGGGGTACGACGACGGCGCGGGCGCGGGAGCGGCCTCGGCTGGAACGGCGGTGGGTGCCGGGGAGGGCGGTCCGGGTGAGAGCGCCGTGGCCGAGGGCGGAGACCGGAACGGCGGCGGGGACGGGGACGACCGGCGGATCGTGTCGCGCGAGTGGGGGCCGATCACCTGGGGGCTCGGGCCCGTCGAGGTGACGAGTCAGGTGGTGAGCTATCAGCGGCGGCGGCTGCCGGACCTGCAGACGCTCGGCACCCAGGCGCTCGACCTGCCGGAACGGACGCTCGGGACCGTGGCGGTGTGGTGGTCCGTGCCGGAGTTCGTGCTGCGGGCCGCGGGCGTGTCCGCCGAGGAGGCGCCCGGGGCGCTGCACGCGGCCGAGCACGCGTCGATCGGGATGCTGCCCCTGCTGGCCACGTGCGACCGGTGGGATCTGGGCGGGGTGTCCACCGAGCTCCACGCCGACACCGGCGAGGCGACGGTGTTCGTGTACGACGCCTTTCCCGGCGGGGCCGGGTTCGCCGAGCGGGGGTTCGAGCTGGGGGCGACATGGCTGCGGGCGACCCGGGACGTGATCGCGCGGTGCGACTGCGCCGACGGGTGCCCGTCGTGCGTGCAGTCGCCGAAGTGCGGGTCGTACAACTCGCCGCTGGAGAAGGAGGCGGCGGTGCGGCTGCTGGACGCGGTGCTGTCGCACGCGCCCGGCCCGGAGGCGCGATGAGGTGGGCTACTTTCCTGGTCAAATTGCATGGCGACAGGCCAGGATGACTGCATGCCCCAGAATCTGCTGTTCTCGACCTCGGCCGGCGCCGGGTCCCGGCCGGGAGTCCGGCGATGATCCTGATACTCCTCGGGATCGGTGTCGGAGTCGCCGTCTACGCCACCGTGTACGGAGTGCCGTTCGACACCGGGTGGTGACGCCCCCCGAAGCTGTGGATCGGGTCCGGTCCGCTGCCTGCGCCCTGATGGTGCCCGCCGGGAGTCCCGTCGCGCGGCACGGGGCGGGACCTGTCGCACAGGGCCGACGCCGCCGGGACGGCGTCGGCCCTGTGCTGGTCGGTCAGCCGGGTGAGCCGACCTTGGGGTCCGGGAGGTAGACCGTGCCGCCCGCGGCGAGGAATTCCTCGGACTTGGCGGCCATGCCGGCACGGGCCTCGGCCGGGGTGAGGGCTGCCGCGACGTCGTCGGGTACGGCGGCGCCGGCGATCGCCTGCTGGGCGGCCGCGCCGCCGAACTCGTCGCGGATGTCCTGCGAGATGCGCATGGAGCAGAACTTCGGGCCGCACATCGAGCAGAAGTGGGCGGTCTTGGCCGCCTCCGCGGGGAGGGTCTCGTCGTGGTACTCCTGCGCGAGCTCCGGGTCGAGCGAGAGGGCGAACTGGTCGCGCCAGCGGAACTCGAAGCGGGCCTTGCTCAGGGCGTCGTCGCGGTCGCGCGCGCCGGGGTGGCCCTTGGCGATGTCCGCCGCGTGCGCGGCGATCTTGTAGGTGACGACGCCGGTGCGGACGTCGTCCCGGTTCGGCAGGCCGAGGTGCTCCTTGGGCGTGACGTAGCAGAGCATCGCGGTGCCGTAGCGGGCGATCTCGGCGGCGCCGATGGCGGAGGTGATGTGGTCGTAGCCGGGGGCGATGTCGGTCACCAGCGGGCCGAGCGTGTAGAAGGGGGCACCCTGGCAGAGCTCCTGCTGACGCTCCACGTTCTCCCGCACCAGGTGCAGCGGGACGTGGCCCGGGCCCTCCACCATCACCTGCACGTCGTGCTCCCAGGCGCGGCTGGTCAGCTCGGCGAGGGTGTCGAGCTCGGCGAACTGGGCGGCGTCGTTGGCGTCCGCGACGGAGCCGGGGCGCAGGCCGTCGCCGAGGGAGAACGCGACGTCGTACGCCGCGAAGATCTCGCAGAGCTCGTCGAAGTGGGTGTAGGTGAAGTTCTCCTGGTGGTGGGCGAGGCACCAGCCCGCCATGATCGAGCCGCCGCGGGAGACGATGCCCGTCACGCGGTCCGCGGTGAGCGGGACGTAGCGCAGCAGCACGCCCGCGTGGACGGTCATGTAGTCCACGCCCTGCTCGCACTGCTCGATCACCGTGTCGCGATAGATCTCCCAGGTCAGCGTGTTGGCGTCGCCGTTGACCTTCTCGAGGGCCTGGTAGATCGGCACGGTGCCGATGGGGACGGGCGAGTTGCGCAGGATCCACTCGCGGGTGGTGTGGATCGCGTCGCCGGTGGACAGGTCCATCACCGTGTCGGCGCCCCAGCGGGTGGCCCACTGGAGCTTCTCGACCTCCTCGGCGACCGAGCTGTGGACGGCCGAGTTCCCGATGTTCGCGTTGACCTTCACCGTGAAGGCCTTGCCGATGATCATCGGCTCGGACTCGGGGTGGTTGACGTTGTTCGGGATGATGGCGCGGCCCGCGGCGACCTCGGAGCGGACGAGCTCGGCGTCGCAGCCCTCCCGGAGCGCGACGAACCGCATCTCCGGGGTGATCTCGCCCTTGCGGGCGTAGTGCATCTGGGTGATCGTGCGGCCGGGCAGGGCACGGCGGGGCGGGCGGCGGGTGCCCTTCCACTCGTCCTCGGCCGCGCGCCTGCGGCGGCCGTCGTCGGCCTCCGCGGGCGGGCGGCCCGCGTACTCCTCGGTGTCACCGCGCCCGACGATCCAGTCCGTGCGGCCCGCGGGGAGGCCCTCGTTCGGGTCGCAGGCCGGGCCGTCGGTGCGGTAGACACGCAGCGGGGGGTTCGCCGTGCCGTCGGGAGACGGTGCGAGGGTGATCTCGGTGACGGGAATCCTCAGGCCGGTGGCCTGGTCGACGTCGTACGTGAGCGCGCGCGAAGGGATGCTGGTCATCACTCTCCTACTTCCTACGCCGGTATGAGCCGGAATCAGGTTCGACGGTCCGGGCCGCGACAGCCCGATCTCAGCCCCTGCGAGGGCACCCGTGGGATCGCCGCTTACGTTACAACATGTCAGCATCCGGGCGTCAAGCGTTCCGCCCCACCATGTGCGGATCGCCCTTCCCCGGTTCGCAACACGCCATCTGACCTGCGAGGATATGACGCCGTGGACGATATGACAGTGCAGCGCGTACCCCCCGGACCAGTTCTCGACGCCTTGCGCACGCACCACTGGCTACCGCCCAGGTGGGACTCCGTCCATCCCGTGCTCCTGGAATCCGCCCTCGAACTGGCCGACGGCGACCCGCGCCGCCTCCGTGTCGAGGACGACGGCACGGTCACCGTGCTCAACCACCCCGCAACCCCGAACCCGGGCGACGACGGAGCCTGACGAGCGCGCGGGCGCACGCACGGGACGCGGGCGTCCCGTTCGGTCCCACGCACTCGCCGGCTCGTCACCGGCCGGGTCCGGCCCGGCACGAACGGCCGTCCGGCCGGCGTCATTCCCCCAGGCGCCGGAAAGGACGGGTACTGAAGATCACCTCGACCGCGACACCGAAGTACTCGGCGATGCGCAGGGCCAGGTGGAGCGACGGGCTGTACTCACCTCGTTCCAGATAGCCGACCGTCTGGTAGTGCACGCCCAGTGCCTCGGCCAGCTCGCGCCGCGAGATGCCCCGTTCGGCGCGGAGCATCGCGATGCGGTTGTGGACGACGTCGGACGTGGTCTCGCCCACCGCTCACCACCCCTGAGCCATGACGCGGTCCCTGGCCGCGGCGACCGCTGCCCCCGACGCGCGCCGGGTCATCCGCCGCAGCACGATCGGGGCGAGGATCAGGCCCAGCACGATCCACACGCCGAGCACGCCGAACATCTCCAGGGTGCGCCACGACCCGCCGATCTCGGCCGCGGCCATCTCCGCCGGGAGCAGCGCCGAGCGCGCCCCGAGCCCCAGCCAGTAGTAGGGGAACGCCTGGCCGAGCCACTGCAGCCAGACGGGCAGCGCGGTGATCGGGTAGAAGATGCCCGACACCGTCAGCAGCACCATCGAGCCGAGCATGAGCAGGCCGGTCTGCTGCGCGGTCTTGAACAGCGAGCCGAGGGCGATGCCGATCGGAACGGTCGCCAGCATGCCGACCACGAAGATCACCGCGAGCAGCACCCAGGTGCGGGCGTCGAACCGCAGGTCACCCGCCACCGTGAACCCCGGGATGACGAGCAGGGCGAGACTCATCAGCGTCGTCGCGCCGAACAACACGATCTTGCCGAACATGTAGCCGATCATGCCGTTGGGCGTGGCCTTGGCCCGCAGCAGGGTGCCGTCCTCGCGGTCGGTGGCGATCGTGCCCGCGGGCCCGGTCATCCCGCCGAACCCGATCGACATCCCGACGATGCTCGGCAGCACCATGGCGCCGAGCTCGAAGTTCATGCCGGGCACGGTGTTGCCCCGCATGAAGAGCAGCACCACGGCGAAGATCGCCGGCATCAGGAAGTACCAGAGGACGTCCCCGGGCTCCCGGAACGACTGCTTGGTCTCCAGCCAGCCGCGCACCAGCCCCGCGCGCACGGCCACCCAGCGCTGTTCGTTGGTCGTCGTCGTCATGAGCGCACCTCCTCGATCTCACTGCTCGCGCCCTCGGCGGGCGTCCCGCCCGCCTGGCCGGGCGTCTCCGGTCGATCACCGCCGGACTCCGCCTGCCCCGTCTCGGCGCGGTGCACCAGCGCCATGTAGGTGTCCTCGAGACTCGCGTGCCGCACCTCCAGGTCCACCACGTCCGGCTCCCGCGCGAGCAACCCGCGGACGAAGCCCGTCGGGTCGCCTTCGGTGACCGCGTGCACGTGCCGTTCGCCCGCGATCGTCCAGCGCACCTCCGCGCCCTGGGCCATCTGGCGCGCCAGTGCCTCGGCCGATCCGTTCGCGACGATGCTGCCCTTGTCCAGGATCAGGATCCGGTCGGCGAGCTTCTCCGCCTCGTCGAGATCGTGGGTGGTGAGCAGGATGGTCGTGTTGTCGAAATCGGCCAGGCGGTGGACCAGGTCGTGGAACTCCCGGCGGGCGTGCGGGTCGAAGCCCGCCGTCGGCTCGTCGAGGAACACCAGTTCCGGCCGGCCGACGATGCCGATCGCCACGTCGAGGCGGCGCCGCTGCCCGCCCGAGAGGGCCTTGATCTTGAGGTTCGCGTGCTCGGTCAGGCCGACGGTCCGCAGCAGCTCGTCGACGTCCCACGGCCGCTGGACCTCCGGGGTGGAGAACGGCACGTAGAACCTGGCCAGGTAGCCCAGCAGTTCCCGCACCCGCCACCGGCCGTGGTCCCGCCAGGACTGCAGGACGACGCCGAGGCGCGCGCGCCAGGCCTCGTCCCCGTGCAGCGGATCCTGGCCCAGAACGCTGACCTCACCGGCCGAACGGGTCCGGAACCCCTCCAGGATCTCGATGGTGGTGCTCTTGCCGGCGCCGTTGGGCCCGAGCAGCGCGAGCACCTCGCCGCGCTGCGCGGTGAAGGAGACGCCCGTCAGGACGTCCTTGGTTCCGTAGCGCATCCACAGGTCACGGACATCGATCGCCGGGTCCGCCGTCCCGTCGGACGCTTGTGGTTCTGTCATCACAGCCTCCGTACTCTTCGTAGCAGAGATACTACGACCCATAGCCAGATCACAACAGCCCCCTTGGACAGGCCGGTCACGCGCCGGTCCCGTACTCCCAGTGCCACGGCTCGGGTTTCGACCCGCCCGGCCGCGCCCAGGCCGGGTGGATCCACCCGTACCGGGCCGCGTTGGCGGCCATCCACAGATGCTCGGCGGAGCCGAACGACTCGATCCCGCCGCCCAGGTCCAGCGCCTGCCCCCATCCGTGGTTGGACATGCCCGGCGGCGCAGCCAGCGCGCCCTTGCTCGCCTTCACCGCCACCTGCTGCGCGTACGACCGGTACGAGTCCGTCACGGACAGATCCCGCCCGAACTCCGCGCGGAACGCGCCGTTCAGCCGTCCGGCGGCGGCCGCCGCGTCGCACCGCAGCCGTTGCCCGGCGGCGAACGACAGCTCGCACAGCGCGTCCGGCGGGATCTGCCCGTTGGTGTGCCCGCCCGCTCCCGCGGCGCGCACCCCGCTGCCCGGGACGACACCCGCGGCGCCGAGGCCCTGGTCCCCCGCGAGGCCCGTGGCGCGCAACCCGGCCCGTGCCGCGGCGTGCGCGGCGCCGGGAGAGGAGAACGCCCCGGGTAGCCCCACAGCGGTCCGGGCCTCCACCCGCACGACGCCTGCGGCCGGCACGGTGCACGACGTCGTCTCCGCGCCGTTCCGGCCGACGACCGCGGACGCCCGGGCGCACTCGTCGTACCCGTCCCGCAACGCGGCCGCCCCGGCCAGCGCGCCGAGATCGGCCGCCGCCTGCGCGGCTCCCCGGGCGTGCTGCGCGGCCGCGAGCGCCGCGAGTCCCAGGGTGAGCAGGAGCACGGCGCCGATGATCCCGAGCACCATGACCGCGCCGGCGCCCCGCTCCTGGTCCGGGCCGGAGGCCGGCCTGCCGGCACCCCGGCCCGGCGCGTTCGCGGCCGCGTCCGCACCACGCCTGGCGTCCGGCCGGTTCATGGTTCCGCCCAGGCTGTCGCCGTGCCCCGGACCCGCAGCTGGTCCACGAGGTCCCAGCCGGTCACGACCGGCTTCGAGACGATCACGCTCACCCATTCGCCGTCGCGTTCGACCGTCAGTTCCGCGTCCTTGCCGCCGACCCGGGCGACCACCCGGTCGACGCCGCCGCCGTCCTCGCCGATCGCGATCGCCCTGGCGCCCGCCCGGGCCGCGTCCACGGCGCGCATCTGCGCCATGGACGCGGCCACGAGCGACAGCACCACGACCAGGACGAGCACCACGGCGGGCAGGGCGAAGGCGATCTCCGCCGTCACCATCCCGCGTTCGGAATCCCGGTTCGTGGTCATGGTCAGCCGATCGAGAGGGCCTGCTCGATGAGGTTCATCAGCATGTCCTTCACGGGCCCGCCCTTGAGCAGCGCGAGGAGCAGGCCGGCGATGCCGGCGGCACCCAGGGTGCCGATGGCGTACTCGGCCGTCGCCATCCCGGCCTCGCCGTCCCGCGGCGCCCCCTGCCCGCCGCGCCCGCGCTGCCCGCCCGGGTGCGACCCGGTGCCCTGCGCCGCGGCGACCTTCGTGTTCTTCATCGCGTTCCTCCTTCATCAGGACCTGCCGCCCGTGCGGCAGGTGATCTCCCGTGCCCGCGGATCCCGGGGCACGGCTCCCCGCTGGCGGGGAAGTTCGTGCGGCTGCGCGCAGCCGGTAGCGCTAGGGACCGCCGAGCAGGTCGATCCCGAGCCCGAGCAGCACCGGCACCAGCCCGACCAGGACGAACGCGGGCAGGTAGCAGCAGCCCAGGGGGAGGACGAGCCGTACCCCGAGCCGCCCCGCGGCGGTCCGTGCGTCCGCGCTCCGTTGCCGGCGCGCCTCCTGACCGGCGGCGCGCAGGGCCTCGCCCGGCCCTGCACCGTCGACCCAGGCGCCGCGCAGCGCCTCGGTCACAGGCCTCAGGGCATCGGGCGCGCCTGCCCAGGCCTGGTCCCAGCGGGCGCCGAGCACGAGCGCGTCACCGGCGCGGCGGAGCACGGCACCGACCTGCCCGCCCGCGGCCTGTCCGACGGCCCCGAGCGCGCGCGGTACCCCGGATCCCGCGCCGAGGGCCGCCGCGAGCAGGTCGAGCAGCACCTGCACGTCGACCTCGTCGCCGCGCGGGCGGTCCCGTGCGGACGCGATCAGCCGGGACGTCCAGGCCCAGCCGGCGACCAGCAGCCCGGATCCCAGCACCACGGCGACGGTCCCGACGCCGCCGGAGGTCACCACGCGGAGCGTGTCGACGCCGAGCAACCACCCGAGCCCGGCTCCGGCCAGCGGCAGCCAGACGATGACGCGCGCCGTGGTGCGCGGCCCGGCAATCACCGCGTCGCGTTCGGCGGCCGCCTCGGCGTCTCGTACGAGCGCATCGGCGACGGACTCCAGCACCCGGCCGAGCGGCGCGCCGACATCGAGGGCGAGCCGGGTCGCAGCAACCACGGCCAGGGCGTTCGCCGGGCCGAGCAGCCGTCCCAGGGCCGTCCCGTCGGGTACGCCCGCCTGGTCGACCGCGACCCCGGCCGCACCCGCCCAGGCCGCCCCGGGCGCCGCGCCCGCCCGCAGCATCGCGACCACCTGGAGCACGAGCACCCGGACCGGCAGGTCCCTGCGACGCCGAGCCCCGCGGCGCGCCGGTTCCTGTCGCACCGCGGTCCGGCGCGCCGCCCTCCGCGACCCCCGCGCCACGCGGGTCGCCCCGGTCGCCCCGGTCGCCCGCGGCGGCTCGATCCCGAGTTCCGCGACCGGACGTCCCACCGGACCCCAGCCGAACCGGACCGCCAGCGCGGCCAGCACCCCGGCCCACAGCGCGCTCACCATGGCCCGAACCTCCCCGTCAGCTCCCGCCAGGCGTCGTCGTCGACCGTGAACGGGCCGGCGCCGCCCCACCATGCCGCCGGCCGGACCTGCAGCTCGCCGCTGTCGTCACGGCCGACGACGCCGATCTCCGCGAGGAACCGCACGCCGCCCTCCCGGCGCAGGTGGAGCACCACGTCGAGCGCGCCCGCCGCCTGAGCTGCGACGGCCTCGCGCGGCATCCCCGCGAGGGCCGCGAGCGCCTCCAGCCGGGCCGGGACCACGGACACGGCGTTGGCGTGCAGGGTCGCGAGGCCGCCGTCGTGCCCGGTGTTCATCGCCATGAGGACCTCGCGGACCTCGGCGCCCCGGCACTCGCCGAGCACGATCCGGTCCGGGCGCATGCGCAGGGCGTTGCGGACCAGGTCGGCGAGGTCGACGCCGCCCGCTCCCTCGACGTTCGGCCGCCGGGTCACCAGCGGCATGACGTGCGGGTGGCCGGGCATGAGCTCGCGGGCCTCCTCGACGGTGAGGATCCGTTCGCCTGCGGGGACCAGGGACAGCAACGCTGCGAGCAGCGTGGTCTTGCCGGTCCCGGTGCCGCCGCTCACCAGGATGTTCGCCCGCCGCTCGACGAGCGCCCGCAGCAGCCCGGTCCAGCCGTCCGGCAGGGCCCCGCCCGCCACGAGTTCGCCGAGGGAGTAGGCACGGGCGCGGAGCACCCGCAACGAGATCGCCGCCCCGGCCGGGGCGAGCGGTTCGAGCACCGCGTGCAGCCGCGTCCCGTCCGGCAGGCGGGCGTCCACGCTCGGCTGGGCGTCGTCGAGCCGTTGCCCGCCCACGGCGGCCAGCCGCACGGCGAGGGCGCGCACGTCCGACGCCGTGCCGAGCCGGAGCGCGACGGGCTCCAGGCCGCGCCCGCGGTCGACCCACACCTCCTCGGGACCGTTGACCAGGACGTCGGTGACGTCCGGTTCCTCGAGCAGCACCTGCAGCGGCCCGGCGCCGAGCAGCTCGGCCCGCGCCGCCCGGTCGAGCGCCTCGAGCGCGGTGGAGCCGACGACCCGGCCCCTGGCCCGCACGGCGGCGCGCAGCGCGTCGGCCGAGCCCAGCCCGCCCTGCGCGATACGCACCCGGACGTCGTCGAGCAGCACCTCGTCCAGCACGGCGCCGCGCGGCTGCTCCGGCTCCCGCAGGGCCGTTCCCGGCCGCGCCGTCCCGCCGCGGGCCGTCTCCCACTGCGTCACCCCACGCGGTGCCCGCTCCGGCGCCGCCGGTTCCGCCGGCGACCCGCCCCGCCCGCCCGTCCCGCTCCGCCCGTCCCGCGGCGGCATACGCCGCGAGCCACCCGCCGCCCGGCCGCTCACAGCGCCGCCCCGAGCTCCGCCGCGAGCCGGCCGACCGCGTTCCGCGACCCGGCGGGCGGCCCGTCGCCACGCTCGACGGCCTCCGGCAGGGACCTGTCCCGCAGCAGGGTCCCCTCGACCGGGAGGCCGAGCGCATCGCCCAGCAGCTCCGGCACCACCCGCCCCGGAGCGGGCCCGCGCACCACGACGCGCACGTCCGGCACACCGGCCGCCAGGAACTGATCACGCACGAGTTCCGCCGCCGCGGCCCCGGCGAACGTCAGGGGCGCGACCAGCACCGCCACGTCGCAGCCGCGAAGCAGCGCACGCACCGCCCCCGACCAGGAACTCGGCCGCGGCAGATCGAGCACCACGACGCGCCCGGTCCGCGCGATCCCCGCGCACACGTCGAGCACGACGTCGTCGGCGGGCAACGGCGAGCGCCGCCGCCCGCTCACCACCGGCACGCCACGCCAGTGCGGCAGCACGGAGACCAGCCCTTCCCCGTCGACCTCCCCCTGGGCCTCCGACAGATCGGGCCAGCGCACCCCCTGGGCGTCCTCGATCCCGAGCGGTAGCTCGATCCCCGGTGCGCCGTGGTCCAGGTCCACGAGCACCGCCGGTCTCCCGCGCCGGATCATCCCGAGGGCGGTGGCCGCGGCGGCGGTGCTCGCCCCCACGCCACCGACAGCTCCGGTCACGCCGATCACACGCTGCTGCGGTCCCACGCCGGCCCCCCTTGTCCGTGCCGGGAGCTACCCCGGTCGGCCCACCGCGCCGGCCGATCCGACGCACGACCCTCAGCCTTCCCGGGCCGGGCGCCGCCCCGCGCTCCGCCCGCGAGCACCCTGTCGACAACTCGCGTGACCGGGCCCCTGTGGTCGGCGTCGGACCGTTGCGACACCGCGAGCAGAGTCCGTCCGTCACGACTCCACACGGCGAGAAACCCCGCCCGCCACCAGCCGCCCGCCCCATCCCGCCGGGCGAAATCCGCAACCACCCGCGAGCAGGCACCGGTCAGATCGGACAGCACCGCTACGCTCGTCGTGTGAGCGAAAAGGCACGCCCTGGCCGCGTTCCGACGACCGCCCGACCCGCGGCGTTCTTCGACCTGGACAAGACGATCATCGCCACGAGCTCGTCCCAGGCGTTCTCGAAGCCGTTCATCGCCGGCGGGCTGATCAAGCACGCCGACGTGCTGCGCAGCGCCTACGCGCACTTCCTGTTCCTCATCGGCAACGCGGACGAGGACCAGACCGAGCGCATGCGCGAGCACCTCAGCTCCCTCGTCAGGGGCTGGGACGTGCGCAAGGTGCGCGAGATCGTCGAGGAGACCGTCCACGAACTCATCGACCCGTACGTGTACGCCGAGGCGATCGAGCTGATCGAGGACCATCACGCGCTCGGCCACGACGTCGTCGTCGTCTCCGCGTCGGGCGCCGAGGTGGTCGAGCCGATCGCCGCCGTGCTCGGCGCGGACCATGTGCTCGCGACCCGCATGGAGGTGGCCGACGACCACTACACGGGCGAGATCGACTTCTACAACTACGGCGAGAACAAGGCGGCCGGCATCCGCGGCCTCGCGGCCCGCGAGGGTTACGACCTCGCCGCGAGCTACGCCTACTCCGACTCGATCACGGACGCGCCGATGCTCGGCGCCGTCGGCCACGCCTTCGTGGTCAACCCGGACCGGGCCCTGCGCCGCCGCGCGGCCGAGTCCGGCTGGGGCGCCCTGCGGTTCTCCCGCCCGGTCGCGCTCAAACCGCGCGTCGAGCCGCTCCCGACGGCGGCCGTCGTGGGCGCCGTCGCGATCGCGGTGGCGGCGTTCTTCGTCGTCCGCCACTACCGCCGGCGCCGCCGGGCCTGACCGGCCGCGGCCCCTGCCCCGCGCCCGGCAGCATCACGCCACGGCCGACGGCACGACCTCCCACGGTTACCTCCCGTGGAACTCCGGCGGGCGCTTCTGCTGGAAGGCGGCGAAGCCCTCGCGGTAGTCGGCGGTGTCCCGCACGGCCGCCTGCGCCCGGTTCTCCTGCTCGACGGCGGCCCACAGGCCGAGACGCTGCTCCCGGATGGCGGTCACGATCTCCTTGCTCGCCACGAATGCCCTGGTCGGACCGGCCGCCGCACGTCGCGCCGCCACGCGGGTCGCGTCCAGCACCTCGTCCGCGGGGAACGACCGGGAGAACAGCCCCGCCGTCACGGCCTCCCGCCCCGATATCAGGTCGCTCGTGTAGATCAGGTCCAGCGTCCGGTGCGCGCCCAGCCGCTCCACGAACAGCGCGTGCCCGCCCGAGTCCAGCACGGCGCCCAGGCGCCCGAACGGCGAGCCCACCTTCGCGTCGTCGGCCAGGTAGACGACGTCGGACGCGATGAGCAGCCCCAGCCCGACGCCGAGGCACGCGCCGTGCCCCACGGCGAAGGTCGGCGCGGGAAAGCGCGCCAGCCGCCGCAGCACCGGCTCGACGCGGCCCGCCAGGAACCCGAGCACGTCGTCGGACGCGGGGTCGACGCCGGAGATGTCCCGCCCCGCGCAGAACGCCTTGCCCTCGCCGCGCAGCAGCAGCGCCCGCACGCCGGCGCCCTCGGCCGTGACCAGCGCGTCGGACAGCTCGTCCAGCCCCGCCTCGTCCAGCGCGTTGAGCCGCGCGGGCGCGTCGAGGACCACCTCGGCGACGTCGTCGTCCACGGACATCCTGATCATCCCGGCCTCCTCGGCTCCACGATCTCGTCGGCGGTGTCTCACACGTCGTAGTCGACCGTCACACGATCCGACGTCGGACGCGACTGGCAGGTCAGCACGTACCCCGCGGCGATCTCCTCGGGTTCGAGCGCGTAGTTCTCCCGCATCTCGACCGACCCCGACACGAGCCGCGCCCGGCACGTGCCGCACACGCCGTTGGCGCACGAGTACGGCGCGTCCGGCCGGGCCCGCAGCGCGGCGTCGAGAATCACATCGCCCGAGTCCTCCGCGATCTCCACGGTCGACGACACGCCGTCCAGCGTCACCTCGACCACGCACTCGACGGCGATCTCGCGCACCGCGCCGCGCGCCGCGGCGGCGGCCCCGCCACCCGGCTCGTCGACGCGCCCAGCAGGCGCGTCACCGGGACGTCCACCGGGTTCCGCCCCGCCGTCCGCCGGCAGATCTCCTCGCCCGTCCGGCCCCGCCTCCGCGTCCGTGGTGAACAGCTCGAACCGCACCCGCGCGGCCTCCACGCCCGCCCGCGCCAGCGCCGCCTGGCACTCCCGGACCAGCCCGAGCGGCCCGCAGAGAAACCACTCGTCGACCCCGCGCGCCCGCACCACGCGCTCCAGCAGGACGTCCAGCCGCCCGGCGTCGAGCCGCCCCGACAGCACCGGAACGGTGCGCTTCTCCCTGGTCAGCACGTGATGCAGCGCGAACCGCGCCGGGAACCGGTCCTTGAGGTCGGCGAGCTCGCCGAGGAACATCACGTCCGACGCCGCCCGGTTCGCGAACACCAGGCTGAACCTCGCGGTCGCCGACCTCTCCAGCACCGTCCGCGCCAGCGCCATGACCGGCGTGATCCCGGACCCGGCCGCGACGGCCGCGAGATGCTTCCCGTCCAGCCCCGCCAGCTCCGTGGTGAACGTCCCCTGCGGGGTCATCACGTCGAGCCGCATCCCCGGCGTGAGCTGCTCGTTCGCCCACACCGAGAACAGCCCGCCCTCGTCCCGCTTGATCGCCACGGCGATCACGTCGTTCCCGGCGGACGACGGCGCCCGGCACAGCGAATAGCTCCGCCGCACCTCCCGCCCGCCGATCTCGGCCCGCAACGCGACGTTCTGCCCCGGCAGGTAGTCGTACTCGCCGCGCAGCTCGTCCGGAACCGCGAGCACCACCTCGACCGACCGGTCGGTCAGCGGCCGCACGCCGGCCACGGTCAAGGCATGGAATCGCGCACGACGACGCCGGGCGGCCCCCGCGCGCTCGGCACCACCGCCGGCCGGGTCGCCGGAACCAGGCCGCACCGAGCCACCGGCCGCCCGTCCCGTGCCGTCAGGCGTCCGGTCGATCACGCTCTCACCCATCAGTGCACCTTGAAGTGGTCGAAGGGTTCGGAACAGGCCCGGCACTCGTACAGCGCCTTGCACGCGGTCGACCCGAACCGGCTGAGCTCCCGCGTGTCGAGCGATCCGCAGCGCGGGCACGGCACGGAGATCTCCACCGGCACCGGCCCCCGGGGCCTCGCCTCGCCGAAGCGGGATCGCCCGGTCGGCGGTGCGATCCCGTACTCGCGCAGCTTGCGCCTGCCGTCCTCGCTGATCCCGTCGGTCGTCCACGCGGGCGAGAGCACCAGGTCGACCCGCACCTCGGCGAAACCCTCCCGGCGCAACGCGTCCACGACGTCGTCCCGGATCGTCTCCACGGCGGGACAGCCGGAGTAGGTCGGCGTGATCGCGACGCGCACGGCGCCGTCGTCGGACACCTCGACGGACCGCAGCACCCCGAGATCGGCGATCGTCAGCACGGGAACCTCGGGATCGACGACGGCGGCCGCGGCCGCCCAGGCCCGCCGGCGCGGCGACTCCCCCGCCACGGGCCCGACCGCCCCGGCCACGACCGTGTCGGCCACGCCTGCGCGGGCCGGCCGCACGGCGAATCCCGCGCCCGTCACCACGTCGCCCCCGGATGCCGCCGGGCCAGCCACTGCATCTCGGCCAGCAGATATCCCAGGTGCTCGGAGTGGCTCCCCGAACGCCCGCCACCCGCGGCAGGCACCACGTCCGGCTCCTCCAGCCCCGCCGCGCCGAGGACCCCTCGCAGCACCGCCGTCACCGGCTCCCGCAGCGACGACGGCGGCACCGCCACCCCGCCGGCGCCAGCGTCCCCCAGCCGCCCGATCAGCGGCTCGTCCCGGAACAGCTCGTCCAGGTACGGCCACACGGCCGCCAGCCCGTCGGTCATCCGCCGCCGCGACTCGCGGGTCCCGCCCGCGAGCCGCACCGTCCACTGCACGGCATGGTCCCGGTGGTAGTCCACCTCGCGCACCGCCTTCGCGGCGATCGCCGCGAGCGTGGGCTCCGACGACGCCGTCAGCCGCCCGTACAGCTCCACCTGGTACGCCGCCGCCAGCAGCTGCCGCGCGATCGTCCGCGCGAAGTCCCCGTTCGGCTGCTCCACGAGCCAGCAGGACCGGAACTCCGGCTCGTCGCGCCAGTAGGCCAGGGAGTCCTCGCCGCGCCCGGCGGTTCCTGTTCGCTGCCGTTCCTTCGTCGCGTCAGCAGTCCCGGCGTGCCGCAGCAGCGACCGCGCGTGTCCCAGCAGGTCCAGCCCGATGTTCGCGAGCGCCACGTCCTCCTCCAGCTCGGGCGCGCGCGAGATCCAGGCGCCGAGCCGCTGCGCCAGCACGAGCGCGTCGTCGCCGAGCCACAGCGCGTACTCGGCGACGTCGGCCGTGGCGGCGGGCCCGTCGACGGTGACGAGCTCCGGGTCGAGGGCTTCCGCCGCGACGGCGACCTTCCCGTGCAGGTCGTCGCGGGCGACGTGCTCGGGCCGGTGCGCGGCGGGCAGGGCGGGCGCTGCGCCCGCCCGGTGCCCGGCCGCCGCCGCAGACCCTGCCTCCGGGGACCACTCCGTACCGCTCACAGGTGCGGCACCCCCTCGGCCTGCGTGTAGTACGACGCGTGCCGGTAGTTCTTCCCGGCCGGGCTCTCGAACCAGGCGTCGCGCACGCCGGGATCGCTCGTGGTGATCGCGTCGGACGGCACCACCCAGATCGAGACCCCCTCGCCGCGCCGTGTGTAGAGGTCGCGCGCGTTGCGCACGGCCATGGCGGCGTCGGGCGCGTGCAGGGACCCCGCGTGCACGTGCGACAACCCGCGGTTCGCCCGCACGAACACCTCCCACAGCGGCCAGATCTCCTCGGCGTCGTTCCCGGGCGTGGTCATGCGGCGGCCTCTCCTTCCTGTCCGACGACGGCGCGCTGCGCGCGCGGTTCCGTGGCGGGTGCGTCGGTGCGGGCGGGTGCGCCGCCGTGAGGCCCGGCGCCCGGGCCGCCGTCGGACATCGCCTGCTTGCGCGCGTACTCCGCCGCGGCCTCGCGGACCCAGGCGCCGTCGTCGTGCGCCTCGTTGCGGCGCCGCAGTCGCTCGGCGTTCATCGGGCCGCGCCCGGCCAGGACCTCCTGGAACTCGGTCCAGTCGATCTCGCCGGTGATCCAGCGCCCGGCGGCGTCGTCGTACCGGAGATCCGGGTCCGGGAGACTCAGCCCCAGCGCCTCGGCCTGCGGCACCAGCATGCCGACGAAGCGCGCGCGGAGGTCGTCGTTGCTGAACCGCTTGATCTTCCAGGCCATGGAGCGGGCGGAGTTCGGGGAGTCGCCGTCGGGCGGGCCGAACATCATCAGGGACGGCCAGTACCAGCGGTCGACGGCGTCCTGCGCCATCGCGCGCTGCTCGCCCGTGCCGCGCGCGAGGGTCAGCAGGATCTCGAAGCCCTGCCGCTGGTGGAACGACTCCTCCTTGCAGATCCGGATCATGGCCCGGGCGTACGGGCCGTACGACGCGCGGCACAGCGGCACCTGGTTGCAGATCGCGGCGCCGTCCACGAGCCAGCCGATCGCGCCGACGTCGGCCCAGGTGGGCGTGGGGTAGTTGAAGATCGAGGAATACCGGGCCTTGCCGGTGTTGAGCTGGTTCAGCATGGTGTCGCGCGACGTGCCGAGCGTCTGCGCGGCGGAGTAGAGGTAGAGGCCGTGGCCCGCCTCGTCCTGGACCTTGGCCATGAGGATCGCCTTGCGTCTCAGGCTCGGGGCCCGGGTGATCCAGTTGGCCTCGGGCTGCATGCCGATGATCTCGGAGTGCGCGTGCTGGGAGATCTGGCGCACGAGCGTGCGGCGGTAGGCGTCGGGCATCCAGTCGCGGGGCTCGATGCGCCCGTCGGCGTCGATGATCGCGTCGAAGGCGGCCTGACCCTCCGGATCGACCGCTGCTTCCTGCCCCGTGCCGCCCTGCGTGCTGGACATCGTCATGACTCCTCGGCCTCGTCGCCTGTTCCCGTCACATTACCAACCGATCGTTCGGTCAGTAAAGCAATCCGGTCCGGCGATCCGCCGCGCTCACCGGGCCCGAAGTGCGACGGATCGCGGACGCGACATTGAGAGACTGTGGGCATGGTTCAGCAGAGTGTCGCCGGGGCGGGGCGGCGTGGGCGGCCGGGATACGACCGGCAGGGGATCCTCGACGTCGCCGTGGCGACCTTCATCGAGCGCGGCTACGACGCCACCTCGATCGCCCTCCTCGCGGACCGGCTGGGCCTGTCGAAGTCCGCGATCTACCACCATTTCCCGAGCAAGGAGCAGATCCTCGCGGCGGCCCTCGACGAGGCGCTCGACTCCCTGGAGGCGGCACTCGTCCCGGCCGGCGACGACGCCGGGCGCAGCACGCCCCGCGGCGAGCTCGCCCAGCTGGAGCACGTGCTCCGCGAGGCGGTGCACGTCCTCGTGGAGCGCCTCCCCTACGTGACGCTCCTGCTCCGCGTCCGGGGGAACACCGAGACCGAGCGATCCGCGCTGGCCCGCCGCCGCGCCTTCGACAGGCAGGTCAGGGCCCTGATCGAAGCGGCCCAGCACTCCGGCGAGCTCCGCTCCGACATCGACGCCCGCGTCGCCGAGCGCCTCCTGTTCGGCATGATCAACTCGATCGTCGAGTGGTACCGCCCGGGCGGCCGCGAATCCGCGCAAAGCCTCGCCGACGACGTCGTCGCCCTCACCCTGGACGGCCTCCGCACACCCTGATCACCGGTCAGAGCATCTTGCGCGCCTTCAGATAGGCCGCCAGGTCGTCGTACATCCCGTCCTTGTTCGCGAACGTGACGACGTTCCGCGCCGACTGCAGCCACGCCGTCGTGCTCGGCCGGACCTCCTTGAGCGCGCTCTTCAGGTCCTTCATGTCCACGGGGCGGATCTGACCGCTCCGGATCGAGTCGCCCATCGCCTTCTTTGCGTGTGCTGAACGCGGATGTCGAGGGCTACGTCGATGCGTGGATGAACCACATGGACGGTCACGTCTGATCGCGCCTTCGGTCATCCGACCGGCTTCGTCCATTCCAAGGTGTAGCGGAACCAGAGTCGTTGACGGAACCGGGAGCCGGCGAGGACGCGTGCTGCGGTGGCCGCGACCTCGCCGTATGTCTCGGCCGGGTCGTGGACCGGCATCCCGGGATCGTCGGCCGGCGCCGCCTCCTGATCTCGTGATGTCACCGGCCGCGGGTGCTTGGCGAGGCCCATCAGGGGATTCGCCAGGGCCGAGACCGTGTCCACGGCGAACTCCCGGGAGCTGCCCGCCCGCGCTAGGCCCACGACGAGCAGCCGCCCGCCCGGCGTGAGCAGTCGCGAGGCACGCAGCAGTGCGTCCTCCAGCGGCATGTGATGCAGGGACGCCACCATCGTCACGACGTCGAACATCTCCGTGACCTCCATGAAGTCCAGGTGCTCGATGCGGACGCCGGTGTCGCCCGCGAAACGGGCGGCGGATGCCTGCGCCATCCCGGCGTCGTCGTCGATCCCGACGACGACGGCGCTGCGCCCTCGCAGCCGGGCGACGAGTTCACCCTCGCCGCACCCGACGTCAAGGACGCGCAGGTGGTGACCGGCGGGCCGGAACGGCAGCCGACGCAGGATCCAGCCGTGGAAGTGGTCGTTGTGGTTCCACGGATGCCGCGCGTTGAACCTGTCCAGGACCTCGGCGGCGCGGCGCACGGCAGAGTGCTCTTCTTCCGGTCCGTCCCACATGCCCCGCAACCTAGCGGGCCCGCGCCGTCTGGTCACCGGTACGGCTCGCCGGTCCGGCCTACCTCTTCGCGACCAGCGTCAGGACGTCGTAGGTGGCCACCACCTCGTCGTTCTGGTTGGTGAGCCGCGCGTCCCAGTGGACCTCGCCGTGGTCGTCGGTCTCGCGGGGGATGATCTGCTTGGCCGTGAGGGTGACCGTGATCGCGTCGCCCGGGGAGACCGGGGTCAGGAAGCGCAGGTGCTCCAGGCCGTAGTTCGCCAGGACCGGGCCCGGGGCGGGGTCCACGAAGAGGCCCGCCGCGAACGACACCAGCAGGTAGCCGTGCGCCACGCGGCCCGGGAAGAAGGGGTTGGCCGCGGCCGCCGCCTCGTCCATGTGGGCGTAGAACGTGTCGCCCGTGAACTCCGCGAAGTGCTCGATGTCCTGGAGCGTCACCTCGCGCGGCCCGCCGACCACCTGGTCGCCGATCCGCAGTTCCGCCAGGGACTTCCGGAAGGGATGGACGACGACGCCCGCCGGGCCGCTCCCGGAGGTGCCGTCGGCGCTGCGCACCGGCGCCCCCGTGTGCCACACCCCGGTGAGCTCGGTGAGCATCCGCGGTGACCCCTGGATCGCGGTGCGCTGCATGTAGTGGTGCACGGCCCGCATGCCGCCGAGCTCCTCGCCGCCGCCGGCGCGCCCCGGCCCGCCGTGCACCAGGTGCGGCACCGGCGAACCGTGCCCGGTCGAGGTCCGCGCGTCGTCCCGGTCGAGGAAGAGGACGCGCCCGTTCGCCGCGCACAGGCGCGCGAAGAGCGCCGCTGCGACCCCGGGATCGCTCGTCGCGACCGACGTCACCAGCGATCCGCCGCCCCGGACCACCAGTTCGGCGGCATGGTGCACGTCCCGGTACCCCACCACGCTCGCGACGGGCCCGAAGGCCTCCACGTCGTGCAGCGCCGCGGCGTCCGCGTCGTCGAACCGCACCAGCAGCGGCGCGGCGAAGGCGCCGCCCTCGGCCCCGCCCACGGAACCGTCGCCGCGCACCACCTCGGGCCCGGCCGTGAAGTCCTCCGGCCCGGCCACGATCCGCCCGCCCGCGCCGATCAGCTTCTCCACCTGCCGGTGCAGCTCCTCCCGCTGCTCCGCGGACGCGAGCGGCCCCACCGTCACGCCCTCGACGCGCGGGTCCCCGAGCACCACCTTCTCGTCGAGCCGCTGCCGGACGGCGGCGACGACGTCGTCCACCAGCCCCTCGGGCACGATCGCCCGCCGGATCGCGGTGCACTTCTGCCCGGCCTTCACCGTCATCTCGGTGACCAGCTGCCTGACGTAGGCGTCGAACTCGACGGACCCCGGCACGCCGTCGGGCCCGAGCACGCTCGCGTTGATCGAGTCGGCCTCGGCGGTGAACCGCACGCCCTCGGCGACGGCGCCGCGCAGCCGGCGCGCCGTGTCGGCGCTGCCGGTGAAGGCGACGACGTCGCCGAACCGCAGCTGACCCAGCAGATCCCGCGCGCTCCCGGACACGAGCTGCAGCGATCCGTCCGGGAGCAGCCCGGCGTCGACGAGGATCCGCACCCACGCCTCCGTGAGGTACGCGGTCGGCGTAGCGGGCTTGACGACCGTCGGCACGCCCGCCAGGAACGCGGGGGCGAACTTCTCCAGCGGCCCCCACACGGGGAAGTTGAACGCGTTGACCTGCACCGCCACCCCCGGCAGCCGCGTGTACACGTGCCGCCCCAGGAACGACCCGTCCTTCGACAGGAGCTCCGGCGGCCCGTCCAGGACGAGGTTCGCGTTCGGCAGCTCGCGCCGCCCCTTGGACGAGTAGGTGAACAGCACGCCGATGCCGCCGTCGACGTCGAACGCCGCGTCCCGGCGCGTCGCGCCCGTGCGCGCGGACACCTCGTGGAGCGCGTCCTTGTGCGCGGTGAGCTCCAGCGCCATCCGCTTGAGCAGCACGGCGCGCTCGTGGATCGTCAGGTCGCCGAGCGACTTCTGGCCGACGTCGCGCGCGTGGTCGAGGACGGCGGCGAGGTCGAGGCCGTCGGCGGACACGCGAACCACCGGCTCGCCGGTGGACGCGTCGTGGACGACGACGGCCCGGGGCTCGGGCGTCTCGGTGGCGGCACCGCCTGCCGCGGCCGCGTCATCGGCGGGGGTCCACCAGCCGTCGCGGACGTAGGAGGGCAGCACGGGCACGGTGTTCGTCATCGGTTCTCCTCGGTCTGCGGCCGTTCTGACCGCGTCGTTCCCTCGGGTTCCGCTCCGGGCGCGGGACTCGTTCCCCGGTCCGCACCCTGCGCCGCGCCTTTCGCCGACGCCGCGGGGTGCCCCTTGCGGTCCAGGAACGCCCGCATGCGCGAGCGCTTCTCCTCGCTCTCGAACAACTCTGCCTGAAGGTCCAGCTCGAGCCCGGGATGCTGGTCCGGCCGGGCGCGCAGAGCGGTCTTGGTGTGCCGGACGGCGGCCGGGGCGAGCCGCGCGATGCGGTCGGCCAGCTCGTGCGCGGCGGGCAAGAGGTCGGCGGGATCGTGCAGGGCGGTCACGAGGCCCCAGGCCAGCGCCTCGTCCCCGGTGAGCACCCGCGCGGTCAGCAGCAGCTCGGCGGCCCGCGTGGCGCCGACGACGGCGGGCAGCCGCCAGGTCGCCCCGGCCGCCGGCATGATCCCGAGCGTGGGCTCCAGGCTCCCGATGCGCATCCGCGGGGTGCCGATCCGCAGGTCGGCGGCATACGCGAGTTCCGCGCCGCCGCCCAGGGCATACCCGTCGACGGCCGCGATCACGGGCATCGGCAGCGCGGCGATCCGGTCGAAGCAGCGGGTGTTGATGCCGGCCCGGGCGTCGTCGGCCCCGCGTCCGAGCAGTTCGGCGATGTCGGCCCCGGCGGCGAAGTCGCCGTTCGCCCCGGCCAGGACGAGGGTGCGCGGCTCGGCCTCGAGCTCCGCGCACACCGCGTGCAGCGCGTCGACGGTCGCCCGGTCGACGGCGTTCCGCGCGCCGGGCCGGTCGAGGGTGACGACGACGCGGCCGGCCGAGCGCTCCACGCGGAGCGGGCCGAGTTCCGCGGTGTCCCCCATGGCACTCCTCGACGTCGTCGTCCGGGCCCGACCGGAATTAGTGACCGATCGTTCAGGAATCATCCTGCCACACGGCCGTGCGGCTGAGAAGCCGCACCCCGTACTTCGCCGGCCGCGGAGCGGCGTACAGTCGAGGCAGGAGCTGACCTGGGTTCCCCGGAGATGGGATCTCGATGTCCGACGTCGCTCGCCGTACTTCCGCTGTGCCGGCACCTTCGCCCACGCCTCCGCCGGCCGGCGCCGCGCCGGGCGAGGATCTGCTCACGCTCGGGCTCCTCGCGGGCTCCTCGATGGAGAACGAGCGGCGGCTGCCGATCCACCCCCGTCACCTGGACCGGATCGACCCGGACGTCCGCGCGCGGATGATCGTCGAGCGCGGCTACGGCGCCGGCTTCGGGCTGGAACCCGGCGAGCTGAGGGCGCGCGTCGGACGCGTCGCGGAGCGCTCCGAGGTGCTCGAGGCCGCCGACGTCCTGCTGCTGCCCAAACCGCAGGCGGCGGACATGGCGGCGATTCCGGCGGGCCGCGTGCTGTGGGGGTGGCCGCACTGCGTGCAGGACGCCGGGATGACGCAGACCGCGATCGACAACCGGCTCACGCTCATCGCCTTCGAGGCGATGAACCACTGGACCCGCCGGGGCGACTTCAGCCTGCACGTGTTCCACAAGAACAACGAGCTGGCCGGCTACTGCTCCGTGCTGCACGCGCTCAGCCTGGTCGGCTCGACCGGGGACTACGGGCCGCGGCTCAGCGCGGTGGTCATCGGCTTCGGCGCGACGGCGAGGGGTGCCGTGACCGCGCTCAAGGCGCACGGGATCCACGACATCCAGGTCCTCACCCAGCGTGGCGTCGCGGCGGTCGGCGCCCCGATCCACACCGCGCACATCGCCCAGCTCCACACGGGCGAGGGCCCGACCCACCTCAGCACGGTCCTCACCCCGGCCGGCGACGTCCTGCTCCCGGATTTCCTGGCCTCGCACGACATCGTCGTCAACTGCACGCTGCAGGACGTCGCCGCGCCGCTGACCTACCTGAGGACCCAGGACCTGGGGCGATTCGCGTCGGGGGGCCTGATCGTCGACGTCTCGTGCGACGAGGGGATGGGTTTCGAGTGGGCCCGGCCCACCACGTTCGACGAACCGATGTTCACGGTGGGCCCCGGCCTCGACTACTACGCCGTCGACCACAGCCCCTCGTACCTGTGGAACTCGGCGACGTGGGAGATCAGCGAGGCCCTCCTGCCGTTCCTGCGCACGGTCCTGGAAGGACCCGCCGCGTGGGCCACGAGTCTCGCGGTCTCCCGCGCGATCGAGATCCGCGACGGCGTCGTGCAGAACCCGAACATCCTGAGCTTTCAGGACCGCGACCCGGCCTATCCGCACGCCCGGGCCGCCTAGCGCCCGTGCCGGGCCCGGCCGTCAGTGGTAGACGTGCACCGGGGTCCCGGGGCCGGCGCCCCACGCCCAGATCCAGTCCATCGCCGCGTTCGACACGCGCACGCAGCCGTGCGACGCCGGGTAGCCGGGGATCGACGGCGAACCGTGCACGGCGATCCCGCCGGTGAAGTACTTGGGCCGGTACATGCTGCCCAGGTCGAGCGAGGACTCGCGGTACCCGTCGATCTGCTTGTAGACGCCGAACGAGCCGGCCGGCGTGCTCGCGACGTACCAGTTGCCCCGCGCCTCGTAGCGCTCGCCGTTGCCCGACGACGCGTTGATCGTGCGGATCACCCTGCCGTTCTCCACCACCAGCAGGACCTGCCGGGTGAGGTCGACCTCGATCCCGGTACCGCCGTACCGCGACACCGGGACGACGCCGTTCTCCAGCGCCTTGAGCGTGGCGGGGCCCGCGACGGCGTCCCGGCCCAGGCCGGCGACCTTCTGCAGCGCGAGCACGGCCTGCCAG
This sequence comes from Myceligenerans crystallogenes, assembly GCF_039529775.1. NCBI lineage: Bacteria > Bacillati > Actinomycetota > Actinomycetes > Micrococcales > Promicromonosporaceae > Myceligenerans > Myceligenerans crystallogenes. The sequence goes on along the minus strand of NZ_BAAANL010000001.1, from coordinate 12,687 downwards.
GTCTCGCCCCCGTACGCGCCGTCCACGGAGCTGATCTGGTAGCCGAGCCGCCGCAGCCGCTCCTGCATCCGCGCCACGTGCTCGCCCTGCTCGCCGAGGGTGATCTCGGCCAGGCGCGCCGCCTCGCGCGCCGCCTCCTCGGCCGCCCGCCGTTCGGCGGCCCGCTCCTTGGCCGCCCTGCGCTCGGCGGCCCGCCGCTCCTCGGCCGCCCGCTCGGCGGCGCGTTCCTCCAGGGCCGCCTGCAGCAGCGCCGCCTTCTCCTCGGCGAGCCTCAGCTCGGCGGCACCCGGCGAGGCTCCCGTGGCGGACGACGGCGTCGTCGTCCCCTCGCCCTCCGGGCGCTCCTGCGCCTGACTGCCCGGCGTGAACAGGGTCGCCGCGAGCGCCACCGCGCCGAGCGTCCCGAGGGCGGCCTTACGAGCCACGCTGTTGCTCATCGTTCCCACGCTTTCCTGGTCATGGCGCCCCGCGGCGGTGCCGGGCTGCGTTCGAGGTCTCCGTACGAACAGACGGACCGGACGCGGTTTCAGTTGGGCGATCCGGCGGATCGTCGCCATACCGTGACCAGCACGAACGACCTCCGACGCCATCGCGCGGCAACGCATTTCATTCGCTACAGGCGAATGTCGATAAAATTCATCCATGACATGCCGCGAGCCCCAGTTGCACACACTCCCCTAATGCTGTGTCATGGGACACACAGCACCACGAGGCGAGAGCGGCATCCGGCTGAGGAACCTCCCTGATGTCGTGCTCGTGGGGGACGAGGTCTCGCATCGCTGGCGGCGGCTCGCTTACGGGCCCCGGTCGAATCGACTCGACCGGGGCCCGTGGCACGCCTTTCACGATCCGCTGACCATCCGAATGCGCGCAGCCGCTCCCGCCGGAGCCCCGGTATGTGATACGCAACTCCTGTGGCATTCTGGCGTCTGCCAGGAGTCCTAACAAATACATCGCCTGAGCAGCACGCAACGATGCGCACCGGAGGTCCGATCGTGACAGAAACTCAGCCCACCACCCCGGCCGCCCAGCCGGGAGGCAGCTCCAGCCCGAGCCTCGAGAACCTGCTGCACGAGACCCGTGCGTTCCCCCCGAGCGCGGAGTTCGCCGCCCAGGCCAACGCCGGGGCCGATCTCTACGCGGCGGCGCAGGCGGATCGCCTCGGCTTCTGGGCGCAGCAGGCCAACGACCTGATCACCTGGCAGACGCCGTTCACCGAGACCCTGGACTGGTCGGGCGCCCCGGTCGCCCGCTGGTTCGCGGACGGGAAGCTGAACGCCGCCTACAACGCCGTCGACCGCCACGTCGAGGCGGGCCACGGCGACCGCGTGGCGTTCCACTTCGAGGGCGAGCCCGGCGACACCCGCACGGTCACGTACGCGGAGCTGCAGCGCGAGGTCTCCAGGGCGGCGAACGCCCTGACCGCGCTCGGCGTGACCAGCGGCGACCGCGTCGTCGTCTACCTGCCGATGCTGGTCGAGTCGGTCGTCGCGATGCTCGCGTGCGCGCGCATCGGTGCGCCGCACTCCGTCGTGTTCGGCGGGTTCTCCGCCGACGCCCTGCGCAGCCGCATCGCCGACGCCGGGGCCAAGGTCGTCGTCACGGCCGACGGCGGCTACCGCAAGGGCGGCGCGTCCGCCCTCAAGCCGGCCGTCGACGAGGCGCTCGCCCCGAAGGAGGGCGCGCCCGCGACCACCGTCGAGCACGTGCTCGTGGTGCGCCGCACCGAGCAGGAGGTCGCCTGGACCGAGGGCCGCGACGTGTGGTGGCACGACATCGTCGACTCCGCCTCCGACCAGCACGAGCCCGTCTGGGTCGAGGCCGAGCACCCGCTGTTCATCCTGTACACGTCGGGCACCACGGGGAAGCCCAAGGGCATCCTGCACACCACCGGCGGCTACCTCACGCAGGCCGCGTACACCCACAGATACGTGTTCGACCTCAAGCCCGAGTCGGACGTGTACTGGTGCACGGCCGACATCGGCTGGGTCACCGGCCACTCCTACATCGTCTACGGCCCGCTCACGAACGGCGCCACCCAGGTGCTCTACGAGGGCACGCCGGACACCCCGCACAAGGGCCGCTGGTGGGAGCTCGTCCAGAAGTACTCCGTGACCATCTTCTACACGGCGCCGACGGCGATCCGTGCCTGCATGAAGTGGGGCGACGACATCCCGGCGTCGTTCGACCTGTCCTCGCTGCGCGTGCTCGGCTCGGTGGGCGAACCCATCAACCCCGAGGCGTGGATGTGGTACCGCGAGCACATCGGCGGCGGGTCCGTGCCGATCGTCGACACCTGGTGGCAGACGGAGACCGGCGCCATCATGATCAGCCCGCTGCCGGGCGTCACGGCGACCAAGCCCGGCTCGGCGCAGGTCGCGCTGCCGGGCATCTCCGCCGAGGTGGTCGACGACGAGGCGCGCGCGGTCCCGAACGGCTCGGGCGGCTACCTGGTCCTCACCGAGCCGTGGCCGTCGATGCTCCGCGGCATCTGGGGTGACCTGGAGCGCTACCAGGAGACGTACTGGTCGCGCTACGAGGGCCTGTACTTCGCCGGCGACGGCGCCAAGAAGGACGAGGACGGCGACATCTGGCTGCTCGGCCGGGTGGACGACGTCATGAACGTCTCCGGCCACCGGCTCTCCACGACGGAGATCGAGTCGGCCCTGGTGTCCAACGAGATCGTGGCGGAGGCCGCCGTCGTCGGCGCCGCCGACGAGACCACCGGCCAGGCCGTGGTCGCGTTCGTCATTCTGCGCGGCGAGCACGCGGACCGCGCGTCGTCCGACGACGGCGCTGCCGCCGTGCAGACCGAGTTGCGCAACCACGTGGCCAAGGAGATCGGCCCGATCGCGAAGCCGAAGCGGATCCTCGTCGTGCCGGAGCTCCCCAAGACCCGCTCGGGCAAGATCATGCGCCGCCTGCTGCGCGACATCGCGGAGGACCGCCAGGTCGGCGACGCCACGACGCTGGCGGACTCGACCGTGATGGACAAGATCGCCGCGGGCCTCAAGGCACCGGCGGCCCAGGAGGACTGAGCCACGGGACGCCGGGACGGTGCGCGACGCGCCGTCCCGGCGTCCCTGCCTCGCCGGGCAGCAGGCAGAATGACTGTCGTGTCGCCACGCATCGAGATCGGGCCGCTGACTTCCGCCGCACGCCATGACGTCCGCAACGTCGCCGCCGCGGCCGCCGGGACCGACGGCGTCGTCCCGCTGTCCGAACAGCCGCTGCTGAACCTCGCGCGGGACGAGGCGTGGCTCACGCACGTCGTCGCGCGCGTGCGCCCGGAGGGCTCCGGCGGCCCGTCCGGCGAAGACACGTCCGGCGGCGCCGGGCCCGGCGGCACGGTGCCCGACGACGTCGTGGCCGGGTACCTCCAGGTGGACCGGTCCGGCCCGGTGGCGTCCGCCGAGCTCGTCGTGCACCCACGGTACCGGCGGCAGGGGATCGCGCGGCGCCTGCTACGCGCCGCCGAGCTGGACGTGACGCTCCCCCTGCGCTCCGGCGAACCCGGCGGCCAGCACCTGCGGGTGTGGGCGCGCGGCGACCTTCCCGCGGCCAGGGAGCTGGCGGCGGCCCTCGGCTACTCCCCCGTGCGCGAACTGCGGTTCCTGGCGCGCCCGCTCGGACCGGACGGCTCCGCCCCGGCCTCCGGGGAGGCCGAGGTCGCGGCGCCGGGCGACGTCGTCGTCCCCGACGGGTACACCCTGCGCACCTTCCGGCCCGGCGCCGACGACGACGCCTGGCTCCGCCTCAACGCCCGCGCCTTCGCGAGCCACCCGGAACAGGGCCGGTTCACCCTCGACGACCTGCGCGCCCGCCAGGCCGAGCCGTGGTTCGACCCGGCAGGCTTCTACCTGCTGTTCGACGACGACGGCACGACGGCGGACGGCCCGGCCGGGCCCGCCGCCTTCATCTGGACCAAGATCGAGAACTCCCCGCGCCCGGAGACCCGCGACGGCGAGATCTACGTGGTCGGCGTGGACCCGGACGCCCAGGGCAAGGGCCTCGGGCGGCTGATGACCGATGTCGGCCTGGCGCACCTCGCGCGGGCGGGCGCCAGGCGTGCCGTGCTCTACGTCGAGGGGGACAACGCGCCCGCGATCGCCACCTACCGCCGGGCAGGGTTCACGCAGGACGCGCGGCACGTCCAGTACTTCAAGCCGTGACAACATAAGGGCATGAGTTCCACTCGCGCCCGGGACGAACGGGGCAGGTTCGTCAAGCCTTCGTCCGCGGAGTCCACGGAGTCCGCCGAGCCCGGCGGGTCCAGCCGGTCCGGCGCGTCCAGGACCTCGGCGACGGCCCCGGCCACGGACGGCACCCCCGCGAGCGTGACCACGCAGGCGGCCCGCCCCAACGACGTCGTCCGGCACGATCCCGCACCGTTCGAGGGGCCGCGGGACGGCGTGACCCCGGCGTCGACGTCGTCGCGCCCGCTCACGCCGGAGCTCGCGGCCCACATCGCCGAGCACATCGCCGAGGACCCGGACGGGACGGCGCGGATCGCCGCCGCCACGCTCGAGGCGGCGGTCGAGCTGCCCGAGGACCGCTTCCTCGAGCGCGAGAGCTCCTGGCTCGCCTTCAACGAACGCGTGCTGGAGCTGGCCGAGGACCCGAACCTGCCCCTGCTGGAGCGCGTCCGGTTCCTGGCGATCTTCGCCTCCAACCTGGACGAGTTCTTCATGGTCCGCGTGGCGGGCCTGAAGCGCCGCATCGCCGCCGGGCTCGCGGTGACCAGCGCGTCCGGCCTGAGCCCGCGCGAGGTGCTCACCGTGATCGCCGAGCGCGCCCACGAGCTGGCCGCACGGCACGCCCACACCTTCTCCGACAAGGTCCGCCCCGCGCTGGCCAACGAGGGCATCACGCTGTCGCACTGGGACGAGCTGGACGAGCGGGAGCAGGAGCGCCTGCACAAGTTCTTCCGCCGGCAGATCTTCCCGGTCCTCACGCCGCTCGCCGTCGACCCGGCGCACCCCTTCCCCTACATCAGCGGCCTGTCGCTGAACCTGGCCGTGGTGGTCGTGAACCCCGCCACGGGCAAGGAGCACTTCGCGCGGGTGAAGGTGCCGCCGCTGCTGCCGCGGTTCGTCACCGTCGACAAGCAGGGCAAGCCGCGCAAGCCCGGGACCAAGAAGGCCGACCCGCAGCGCGGGCCGATCTCGTTCGTGCCGCTCGAGGAGATCATCGCCCAGCACCTCGACCAGCTCTTCCCGGGCATGGAGGTCCGCGAGAGCCACACGTTCCGCGTCACCCGCAACGAGGACGTGGACGTCGAGGAGGACGACGCCGAGAACCTGCTGGCTGCAATGGAGAAGGAGCTGCTGCGCCGCCGGTTCGGCCCGCCGGTGCGCCTCGAGATCGCCGAGGGGATCAGCCCGCGCATCCGCGACCTGATCGTGCGGGAGCTGGGCGTGCGCGAGTCCGAGGTGTACGAGCTCCCGGCGCCGCTCGACCTGACCGGCCTGAACCTGGTCGCCGACCTCGACCTGCCCACGCTGCACTTCCCGCCGTTCGTGGCGGGCACGCACCGGCACCTGGCCGAGGTGGAGAGCGCCAAGCCCACCGACATCTTCGCCGCGATGCGGCGCCGCGACATCCTGCTGCACCACCCGTACGACTCGTTCTCGACGTCGGTGCAGACCTTCCTGGAGCAGGCCGCCGCGGACCCGCACGTCCTGGCGATCAAGCAGACGCTGTACCGCACCTCGGGCGACTCCCCGATCGTGGACGCCCTGATCGACGCCGCCGAGGCGGGCAAGCAGGTGCTCGCGCTCGTCGAGATCAAGGCGCGGTTCGACGAGGAGGCCAACATCTCCTGGGCGCGCAAGCTCGAGGAGTCGGGCGTGCACGTCGTGTACGGGATCGTGGGCCTCAAGACGCACTGCAAGCTCTCGCTCGTGGTGCGCGAGGAGTCCGACGGCTCGCTGCTGCGGTACTGCCACGTCGGCACCGGCAACTACCACCCCAAGACGGCGCGCCTGTACACGGACCACGGCCTGCTGACCTGTTCCCAGGACATCGGGCAGGACCTGAGCCGCCTCTTCAACCAGCTCTCCGGCTACGCGCCGCTGTCGCGGTTCCACCGGCTGCTGGTCGCGCCGCGCGCGGTGCGCGCGGGCCTGCTGGAGCGGATCGAGCGCGAGACCGCGGCCGCCCGCTCCGGGCACGAGGCGTGGGTCAAGATCAAGGTGAACTCGATCGTCGACGAGACCATCATCGACGCGCTGTACCGGGCCTCGCAGGCCGGGGTCCGGGTGGACCTGCTGATCCGCGGGATCTGCGCGCTGCGGCCGGGCGTTCCCGGGCTGAGCGAGAACATCCGCGTGCGCTCGATCCTGGGCCGGTTCCTGGAGCACTCGCGGATCTTCGCGTTCGCCAACTCGTCCGGCCCCGCGATCGGCGAGGGCCCGCAGGCGGGCCCGGAAGTGTTCATCGGCTCCGCGGACCTCATGCACCGCAACCTGGACCGGCGGGTGGAGACGCTGATCCGCGTGACGGACCCGCTGCACGTCATCGAGCTCACCGAGCTGCTGGACACGTCGATGGCCGATTCGACGTCGTCCTGGCACCTCGCTCCCGACGCCTCGTGGGAGCGCCATGCCACCGACCCGTCCGGCGAACCGCTGCGCGACATGCAGTCGGTGCTGATCCAGCGCCAGCGACGCCGGGGCGAGCCGGCGCGGTGACGACCGCGCACGGCCCGGACCCGGCGTCCCCGGCACACCCGTCGGCGCTCGAGAGCGCGGGCGCGCTCGTCTGGCGCAGGCGAGCCGGTGAGCTGCAGGTGCAGCTCGTGCACCGCCCGCGGTACGACGACTGGTCCTGGCCCAAGGGAAAACTGGACGACGGCGAGACGTCGCAGGCCGCCGCCATGCGTGAGGTGGCCGAGGAGACCGGCAGGCCGATCGTGCTCGGCCGCCCGCTCCCGGGCCTGCGCTACCTCACCCCGGAGGGGCGCGTGAAGCGCGTGCGCTACTGGGCGGGACGCCGCACGCGCAAGGGCCACGACACGTACGCACTCGTCGCGCGGCCGCCGGTGGCGCCCGTCGACCGGCGGGAGATCGACCGCGCCGCCTGGCTCGGGGCCGACGACGCCGCCGCCCGGCTGACCCGGGCCGCCGACCGGCGGCCGCTCGAGGCGCTGGTCGCGGCCGACGACGCCGGGCTGCTCGTCACCCGCGCCGTGGTGATCGCGCGGCACGGGCAAGCGCTCGCCAGGACGCGCTGGCACGGGTCGGAGCGGGACCGGCCGCTGACGCCCGTCGGGCACGCCCACGCGGCGGCCCTGGTGCCCGTCCTGGCCTCCTACGGCGTCGAGCACGTGATCAGCTCCCGCTGGGAGCGCTGCGCGACGACGATCGACCCCTACGTGCGAGCGGCCGGGCTCCGGCCGGCGTTCAGCGAGTACCTCACCGAGGCGCGCCACGAGCACTCGCCGTCCCGGGTGGCGGCCGCGATGCGCGACCTGCTCTCGGACACCGACGAGTCCGCGGTGCTGTGCACGCACCGGCCCGTCATGCCGACCGTCATGGAGGTGCTCGCCGAGCACTCCCCGCCGGAGGTCGCCGCCGCGCTGCCCGCGCAGGACCCCTACCTGAACCCGGGGACCGTCCTGGTGGCGCACGTCGCCGCGACGCCGGACGGCCCGCAGGTGGTGGCGGTGGAGAAGGTCGCGCCGCCGCTGTACTAGTCCGGGCCGGGCCGCGGCGGACCGGGTGGCCGCGTCCCCGGGACGGCGTGGGGTCCGTCACCCGGGCACCCCCTTGGAATCGCGCGGATCACGGCTAAGATGGTCTGCGGCGACGCCGGGCCGCGGTAGCCCCGGGCTCCATCTTCAGCCGCTACGAGCGGCCCCGCGCCGAGAGGCGCTCCCGGCTCGGCGTCGCCTACACGTCCGACCTGTCGCACCGTCCTGGCCGACGACCGTTCCACCGGCGTTCACACGCAACGGCGCGTGTGTCACGAACATGTCAAGAAGTAACGACTGGTTGGCGATTCTCATCCAAACGGATCTACGCTGATGGCGTTCCGACTCGCCTCTTACCTGGAGCCACTAGTGCGTCTTCGCCTCACTCCGCGGGACACGACGTTCTTCGATCTGCTGGGCACCTTGGCGCAGCACCTGGTGACAGGAGCGTCGCTCCTGGCGGAACTGCTCGGGGCGGACCGGGAGGGCCGCGAGAAGCTGGCGGGCGAGCTCCGCGACATCGAGCACCTCGCGGACGAGGTCGCGCACGAGATCATGCGCCGCCTCAACCAGACCTTCGTCACGCCCTTCGAGCGGGACGACATCTACGCCCTCACCTCCGCCCTCGACGACTGCATGGACGCCATGGAGGAGGCCGCGGACCTGATCGTCCTGTACAAGGTCGGCGAGCTCCCGCGCCGCGTCTCCGACCAGGTCCAGGTGCTGCACCGGTGCGCCGAGCTGACCGCCGACGCCATGCCGAAGCTGCGCACCATGGGCAAGCTCGTCGACTACTGGGTCGAGGTGAACCGCCTGGAGAACGAGGCGGACAAGCAGCACCGGCTGCTCATCGCCCACCTGTTCGACGACGTCTCGGACCCGATCCTGCTCATGAAGCTCAAGGAGATCGTGGATGTCCTGGAGGACGCCGCCGACAGCTTCGAGAAGGTAGCGAACACGGTCGAGACGATCGCGCTCAAGGAGTCCTGAGGTGGAGGCCGCCCTCGTCGTCCTCGTGGTCGCGCTCGCGCTCGCGTTCGACTGGACCAACGGGTTCCACGACGCCGCCAACGCGATCGCGACATCGGTTTCCACCCGGGCGCTGACGCCCGGTGTCGCCCTCGCCATGGCCGCGGTCATGAACTTCCTCGGCGCCCTGCTGGGCACCGCCGTCGCCGAGACGATCGCGACGTCGATCGTGAACCTCGAGGGCGCGTCCACGAGCGCCGAGCTCGTCGTCGTCCTGGGCGCCCTGGTCGGGGCCATCGCCTGGAACCTGGTCACCTGGTGGTTCGGGCTGCCGTCGTCGTCCACGCACGCGTTGATCGGCGGGCTCGTGGGCGCCGGCCTCGCCGGCGGGATCGCGGTGCACTGGGGCGAGATCGTCGACAAGGTCGTGCTGCCCATGGTGATCTCGCCGCTGGTGGGCTTCGGGCTCGCGTTCGTGGTGATGATCGGCGTGCTGTGGGCCTTCGCCAAGGCGGCGCCCGGGAGGACCGCGCGGCGGTTCCGGCTCGCGCAGACCGTCTCGGCGGCCGCGATGGCGCTCGGGCACGGCCTGCAGGACGCGCAGAAGACGATGGGCGTGATCTTCCTCGCGCTGCTCGCGGCCGGCTGGGCCGACCCCGCGGACGGGATCCCCCTCTGGGTCAAGCTGGCGGCCGCCGCGGCCATCTCCGCCGGGACCTACGCCGGCGGCTGGCGCATCATGCGCACGCTCGGCCGCAGGATCATCGAGCTGGACCCGGCGCGCGGGTTCGTCGCCGAGTCGGTGTCGGCGGTGGTGCTCTACGCCAACGCCTTCGTGCTGCACGCGCCGGTGTCGACGACGCACACCATCACCAGCGCGATCATGGGCGCCGGCGCGACGCACCGGCTGTCGGCGGTGCGCTGGGGCGTGGCAGGCAACATCGCGACGGCCTGGATCCTGACCATCCCGGCGGCGGCCCTGGTCGCGGCGCTCGTCACCTGGCTGCTGCGCCCGCTGGCGGGCTGATCCCGCGGACTTTTGATCCGCAGGTCCCGTCCGGGTACTCGGTGGTGGGCCCCCCGGGGCTCGAACCCGGAACCTACGGATTAAAAGTCCGCAGCTCTGCCAATTGAGCTAGAGGCCCGCGCCGGGGTGCCGGCGCGGCGTGTGCCCGCGGCACACGAGCACACAGCCTACCCAGGTGAACCCGGAACCGGCTGCGGATTTCACCCTACCCGTGCCGCGGACGGGGCCCGGACAGCGCGCCACTCGTCCCGCCGGCGGATCTCGCGGGTTCCGCACGCAGATGTGTCCGCCGTGCGTTTCGCGCTTGCGATCGGGCTCACACCTTGATTCGGTGGTGCTCGTCACGAGAACCGACGAGAGGAGCCACCAGTGCTCACCGTGACCGACAACGCCCGCACAGCGGTCGAGGGCCTCGTTCAGGCGAACGAGGTTCCGGCCGAGGGAGGCCTTCGCATCGCGGAGGCCGCGGGCCAGCCGGGCAACTTCGAACTCGTGCTGGTCCAGGCACCTGAGGCCCAGGACGAGGTAGTAGCTCGGTCCGAGACCTCGCACGTCTTCGTCGACCAGGCGGCCGCGGCCGCCCTCGACGAGCTCACGCTGGACGTGCAGCCCGACGTCGAGGGACCGGGCTTCGTCCTGGTCCAGGCGGAGGCCTGACCGCAGTCGTCCGCGAACCAGGAGGGTTCGCACCGACGCCGGGGTGGTGCGCCGCAGCTCGCGGCCGCTGCCCCGGCGTCCTTCCTGCCGCAGGCGGCGTGCTCAGCCCGCGGCGAGGATCCAGGTACCGCCCAGCACCACGGAACCGCCGGTCACCACCAGGAAGAGCAGCACCCACACCACGCCCGGCACGCCCGTGAGCCCCGCGAGCTGATCGGCGTCCGACGACGCCGCCCGGCCGCGCGCCCGCTGCACCTGCAGCTCCAGCACGGGCCGTACCGCCCCGAACAGCAGGAACCACGTGACCGCGTAGGCCGCGCCCATCTGCGCCTCGGCGGGCAGCCACCACGACACGAACACGAGGGCGGCCCCGCTCACCAGGATCGACCACAGCCCGAACAGGTTCCTGATCTGCACCAGCAGCAGCGCCAGCAGCAGCACGAGCAGCCACAGCAGCCCGACCGCGTAGCCCTCGCGCAGCAGCCAGGCCGCCCCGAGCCCGATGAGGCCCGGCCCCACGTAGCCGGCGAACGCGGTGAGGATCATGCCGAACCCCCGGGGCCGCCCGCGCGAGACCGTCAGCCCGGAGGTGTCCGAGTGCAACCGGATCCCCTCCAGTTTCCGGCCGGTCAGCAACGCGGCCAGGCCGTGCGCCGCCTCGTGCGCGATGGTGATCACGTGCCGCGTGATCCGCCAGGTCGGCCGGAACAGCACCACCACCAGCGAGAACCCGCACATGCTCAGGATCAGCAGGGAACCCGGGGTGTCGACAGGCGTGATCGCCGCGGTCCAGATCGTGCCCAGCACCCGTCCCGCCTCGGCGAAGAAGTCGGTCATGCGGGCCATGGAACCACAAGACCGTGAGAGACTTTCCCATCGAGGGCAGCGCGATCCCGCGCGCCCGGCGTCGTGGAGGTCGCCCGGGTCCCCGGGCGGCGGTGCGCGGCGGATCAACGCTTCGAGCCCCCCTGAGAGGCCACGCACCCGTGACTACCTTTGCCGACCTCGGCCTTCCTGCCCCCGTCGTGCGTTCGCTCGCCGACCGCGGCATCATCGAACCCTTCCCCATCCAGGCCGCCTCGGTCCCCGACTCGCTGGCCGGCAAGGACGTCCTCGGCCGCGGCCGGACGGGTTCCGGCAAGACCCTGGCGTTCGCGCTCCCGGTCGTGACGCGCCTGGCCGCCCGCCCGGCGGCGTCGGGCAACAGGCGCCCGCGCGCGCTGATCCTCTGCCCGACGCGTGAGCTGGCCAACCAGATCGACGCGACCCTCGCGCCCGTGGCCCAGGTCATGGGCCTGCGCACGACGACGATCTTCGGCGGCGTCGCGCAGAGCCGCCAGGTGCAGGCGCTGCGCGGCGGGGTCGACGTCGTCGTCGCGTGCCCCGGGCGCCTCGAGGACCTGCTCGGGCAGGGCGTGCTCAGCCTCGACGCGATCGAGGTGACGGTGCTCGACGAGGCCGACCACATGGCCGACCTCGGCTTCCTCCCGGGCGTCAAGCGCATCATGGACCGCACGCCGCGCGACGGGCAGCGGCTGCTGTTCTCCGCGACGCTGGACAACGGCGTCGACGTGCTGGTCAAGCGGTACCTCAAGAGCCCCGTCACGCACTCCGTGGACGACGCCGCCGCGCCGCCCCCGCAGATGACGCACCACATCCTCGCCGTCGCCGACAAGGACGCGAAGAAGCTCGTGGTGCAGCAGCTCGCGAGCGGCACGGGCCGCCGCGTCCTGTTCACGCGGACCAAGCACCAGGCGAAGAAGCTCGCGAAGCAGCTGACGACGTCGGGCGTGCCCGCCGTCGACCTGCACGGCAACCTCGGGCAGGGCGCGCGCGAGCGCAACCTGGCGGCGTTCAGCTCGGGCGAGGTGCGGGTGCTGGTCGCCACGGACATCGCCGCGCGCGGCATCCACGTGGACGACGTCGAGCTCGTCGTGCACGTCGACCCGCCCGCCGAGCACAAGGCCTACCTGCACCGCTCCGGCCGCACGGCACGGGCCGGGTCCGGCGGCGACGTCGTCACGGTGATGCTGCCCGAGCAGCACGGCGACATGAAGCTGCTGACCCGCAAGGCGAAGATCACCGCGCAGCCGCGCGACGTCGTCCCCGGGGACGCCACGGTGACGGCGCTGGTCGGCGAGATCGCCGAGTTCGTGGAGCCGGTGCGGACCGCGAGCCCGGAACAGGGCCAGGGTTCGGGCGCGACGACGACGGCGCGGTCCGGCGGCCAGGGCGGCGGCCGCGGCCGGCGGCGCGGCGGCGGTTCCGGGCGCGCGGGCGGTACCGGTGGAGCCACCGGCGGCACGGGCCGCGCGGGCGGTTCCGGCGCCGGGAACGGTGG